>JAVRCJ020000045.1:0-54483 GCA_034530875.2 Nostoc sp. DedSLP01 | reverse complement strand
TTGGAACACTTGCAAAGACAGATGGGCTTGAATACACATAGTCAAACATCTGTCAATGCGTAAGTCCTAGATGGGTAAAAAATAGTCTCAAAATAGGAGAAAAAAGACTGATATTCGCCATTGATAGAACACAGTGGCGTTCACAAAATGTATTTGTAATTAGTTTAATTGAACAAAAAAGAGCAATACCTGTTAATTGGCTATTGTTACCCAAAAGAGGATGTAGTAATTTAGGAGAGCAGAAAAAATTAATACGACCATTGCTGCGGTTATTCAAGGGATATCAAATTCTTGTGCTAGGAGATAGGGAGTTTCATAGTATAAAACTGGCAAATTGGTTACAGAGCAAGGAAATTGGCTTTGTATTGCGTCAAAAACAAGGCACTTATATTCGACACGAAAAACAGCCATACCAACGCTTACAATCTTTAGGATTAAATCCTGGTATCTCATTGTTTCTGCCAGAAATTCAAGCTACCAAACAGAAAGGTTTTGCCAAATTTAATTTGGTTGGATATTACAAGCGCAAATACCGTGGTAAGCTTGAGTCTGCTGGGTGGTTTTTGTTAACGAACCTTGATAGCCTTCCAGATGCCGTTAAAGCATTTAAGTTGCGGAGTGGCATCGAAGCTATGTTTAAAGATTGTAAAAGTGGAGGCACTGCGTTGGGCGGCTTTGCCGACTTGAAGCAAGTGCCGTGTGGTTATAATTTAGAATCAAGCCACGCAACTGGACAACGATTAATTGCACTAATTTTATTGATTGCAATCGCCTACACAATTGCAGTTTTAGCTGGTCGCAAATCCCGAAAAATGGGGCTACAACAATATATTGGTCGCCTTCAAGAATTAAAGCGTTATACACGCCGACATAGTACTTTTTGGATTAGATTATATGGGTATTTATGGGTAGCTGCTATGGAGTTTTGGTCAGATTTGGCGATCGCACTTGTGCATCTCAAGCCTGGTAAACTACCCTATTTCCAACAGTGTCTACGTGCTATGACCCTTATTCAATCAGCCCTCTAGCCTCCTTGTCGCCCCGTCAGGTTTGTAATAATTAGTTTAATGGCGATCGCAATGGTGCTTGGCTGGAATGCGATCGCCCACAGTCAAATACCTTCTTTATCCACCGCAGCCTCTGAAGATCCGCACCAGCCACCTAGGGATGTCACCCGTCTCGGTTTATAAGTATCCTTCATTTACAGTGCTATACGATCCAAATAAAGCACTGCGAGTTTGGGGGCCGACTATACCATCGACACGCAAACCATTGTTGGCTTGAAACTGCCGGACTAGCCCAATAGTCGTATTTCCGTAATAACCTGTAGGATTAATCCCTAAACGCCTTTGTACTTGTGATACAGCAGAACCTCTAAAACCATAACTGAGTGTGATGCGTCCACCTACTCCAGCAGACGTTGGGTTGTTTGAACGAGAGTTATACGTATCACCTACCCATCTTGCAGCTACATATCTATTTCTGGATAGGCGAACAAAACCATTGGCTCTACCAGTGCTGGTAATTCTAGTACCGTTGGGAATACAGTCTACAACTGAAGAACTAGTGTAGGGGTTTACACGCACGTTAAGACAACTGCCGTTAGTTCTGACATAAGCGCCTAATGCTGCTGATACTTGGGTAATAGCTGTAAAAAATACTATAAAACCAGCTAACGATAACCAAACAGAAGATTTCAGAGATTTCTTCCAATCTAAGTCAAACTTGGGAAATTCATAGTCGATAGATTTTGCCTGACCGTTTGCCTCTTCGTAGGCCACGAACATAGATGAATAAGCAATATATTCCATTGATTAACACCTTAATCTTTCAAAAACTAAAAACTCACAAACTTTTTACACCACAAATTAAGCGATTCTTGAACGGCAATAGACTCACTCAAAGCCATCGTCCAGTGTCTATGGTGTAGACTGCAATTTTATTCGCCACCATCGCTGAAAATAATGTTGTCGCTACGAATCCAACCAATCGCTCCCGATCTTGGGAATTTCACTCGACACCAGTTAAGCTGACTACCACGTCTATCTTTGTCTTGAACGCATTGTAAATTTTGGGCGCGATCGCCACCTAAACCGTAGCCCTTAGTATCCGAGTTGATAGTTGGTCTTGTACGTAGGTTAATTCTTTTTGACCGTCCTCCAGCTAGCGTCACCCAATTAGATCTAGCGATGAGATAAGGCTGGTTTAACTGATTTACAACAGAAGAATTTGAGGTTACAGAAATATCATTAATTCCTTGCACTCCTTCCTGAGAAATATTTGCTTTCACTGGAAAAGTCGCAACAAATGATGCTAAAGATACAACAGTGGTAACAAGTAATGTTTTAAGGTTCATGATTTTTGTTCACCTAAATATTGACAAATTAAACTTCACCTAGCCTTTGTTGCTTGTTTTCGTATTTGCTCGTTAAACTTACCCATCCTGGAACAAATATAGAGAACAGAAGCCCTAAAATTTTTAGACAGATTTAAATTTCCCATGTTTTCTTCTTGACTTCAAGTGCAGATAAATCAGTTAATCTATTTACAGGCAAATTAGCCCAAAGCACCATCTATTAATTTTTTGATATTTAATTTGGAGATCGACCTAAAACTTTTCTTGATATAGCTTTAATATATGTTGTATATTTTATTTTTTCTATCAAAGAATATCCATGAATTTAGTTACAGTTACAGAAATATCACTTAAATCAGTTAAGAGATAAATTACTTTATTCCAAACATCATATACATCAGTTTGGGATATTTTTTTCACTGCAAGTTTCTTACCAAAGGCTAATTTTGAAAAGGAGACTTTGCCAAATCTGTGTTGTAAGTAATCCATTGTGGTCTGCCAATCTGGATATTGTTTGCTTCAAAGGCTAGGCGCACTCGTAGACGGAACTCTCGCCCAACATTCCATTGTTCCATCGGTGCCGTTTTAATCCAAACGCGCACTAGCATACCCGTGTGGGAGAGGTCATCAATGCCCAGGACTTCGGGCGATTCTGGCAGGCGATCGCGCCATTCCACTTCGCTATACAATTGCTGGGATACTTGCCTGAGAATTTCTAAAACCTGCTTCAGGTCGTTTTCATAGGCCACCACAATAGAAAAGTCTACCCGCGACCAAAGGCGGGTTAAGTTGTTGACATCAGTGATATTGCTATTAGGAATGGTAATTAACTTACCTTCGCCATTGCGTAGTTGAGTCACGCGTAGGTTGAGATTTTCCACCAGTCCGCTTTTATTCCCAATCTCAATTACATCTCCCACAGCAAATTGATCCTCCATCAAAATTAAGCAGCCATTGACCAAATCTTTCATCAAACTTTGGGAACCAAGGGAAATTGCAATACCGATGACAGCCCCCCCTGCCAAAATTGAACTAGTGGGTACATTAAAAATGTCTAGAGTCCGCAAGATACCGAAGGTAATCAAAACAAAGGTGATTAATCCTTTTAGTGCCCCAGAAACTGTTGCAGATCGCAGAGTAATCCGTTGAGTTTCACTCAAAGGGAGAGAGGGATGGGTTGTCCAGACATCGGTGATGTAGTCAATTAAGCTTTTGCCGATACGAATGACAACACTGATAAAAAACCAAATAATCAGCAGCGCCAGGGGACGGGCTAAAGCGTCATTCCACCATTTCATCAGGTAGGGGACACGAGATATGATGACCACAATCCCGATGTACCATCCGAGAATAAACGCCCAAAACAGTAGTAAGGTCAGAAAAGAATAGATCCCCAGTTGGCGCTTGAGAGTGAACTGTCGCTGGATGATTTCTAGAAATTGCGATCGCTGATGGGCGATGGTGTGTGCCTCTGATTCGCTGGTGTCGATTGCCTGAATATTGGCCGATGTTTCTGCCTGAGAGCGTTTGACCGCAGCCTCTTTTGCCTCAGCTATATGCTCTTGATAACGAGTTTGCAATACCGTCTGTTTGCGAATTAGAGTTCGCCGCAGGAACCATAACACAACACTGCCCAACACCAAGCCGATGCTGATTTGTAGTGCCTGCCCAACCCGTTGAGACAATACCTTAGGTGAGAAGAGTCGCTCGATGCGTTCCACTTCTGCTTGTAATATTTTTTGCCACTCCTGGACCAATTCCTCCAGTGTTTTCCCATAGTAGTCAGCATCTGGCTCTGTCACTGTCACCAACCTTAAAGAACGGGACGTTTGATTGTCATTGAGCTGGAGGATTAGGCGGTTATTCAGGGTGGCAACAGAAATTATGGGAGTTTCTTTGGCTTTGTTGGCTCTATCGAGTGCTCGCATCAGCCGTTGCGTAATTTCTTCAGCACGTACTTCCACAGGAAGACTTCCCTCTGGCGGTTCGTTGCGATTAAAAACAGTGGGAGAGACAACCTTAAATAAAAGGTTTTTGTCTAGTGGTGAATTCACGTTGGCAATTTCATATTCACCGAGACGGGTGACGCCTTTAGGGGGTTTGTACGGATTGTTAGAAGCGGCGGTAGGTGATGAGGACAGTTGACTGTGGGCGATCGCACTCCAACCAAGTACTATTGCGATCGTCATCACGCTGACTAGCACAAACCGAATTATTGAATGGAGGAAGCGATTAAACAGGAACATAATCTCTGGTAAAGTGATTGAGCAACTCGATCTTGAAGCTTTGCTCTTGGAGTCATGCTCTACTGTATCAGGCACTCTCGATCGCCTCGGCATTTCGGCTGGAATCTACTGTAATCAACCTAACTGTGCGGCACCGCGCACCCTCGCAATCTCCGCACGCGCGGCTTCGGCTTTCGGACTATTGAGACTGTCCGTAGATGCAATTGCCGCTGCAAGATCGATCGCCGCATCGAGTATGAACCCAGCGCGTTTTGCCGCGTCAGGCCCGGATGAGGACTTGATCTGTCTTAGGTAAGCTCGCCGATCTTTCGGTCGGTTGGAAATCGCAGCCAGTTCGGCTTCTGTCACGATTCCGTTTGCAACATCGTCAGCCAGCAGGACGCGGACAAACTTGCGTTGACGCTGCTCGGAGAAGCGCCACGCAAGCAAAATCGCAACCGTTCCAATGACGATGCCGATGAGCCCGAAGCCGCGCCACCCAATAATGGCATCCCAACAGCTATGAGCCAGACAAGCCAACAGAAAAAAACCTACCAAAACCGCGAGCCGATGGCCGAACGAGCGATTTTTCGCTTCGAGGAAGTAGCCAAACCCCGTACCCGCAACCGCCGTGAAGAGCGAGTGACTCCAGAAACCGACAGATGTACGCCCTACCAACACCGACAACGTATCAGCAACCTGCTGCGATCCAAAGCTTTCGTCGGGTGCGACCAGAAGGTAAGACACGTCTTCAAAGACCTGAAAGCCAAGACCCACAAACGCACCAAGCAGAAATCCGTCGTAGGCGTTGCGGACATGGTTGCGTGCTAGTAAAGCGAGCATGACCAGCCCGACGAATTTGGAGCTTTCTTCCACGATGGGTGCCGTGAGAGCCGGACTCCAATGGCTATAAAAGTCGAGGCTGGTCAGCTTCGCAAATAGCGATAGGATTGCATTATTGCCAGGGAGCGCCATAACCCAGGGCGCTACTAGTCCGCCCCAGAGAAAGCCGAGCAGCGCGAGCTTGGCTGGCTCACGTTCATAGCGATCTTTGTGGGTGAGAAACCAGATCCAAGGCAGGCAATACAGTGCCTCAGAGGAGAGGGCAATGAATAGAGCAGTGGGATAGATGGCGCTGGCGAACAAAAGTTGGCAGAAGATGTAGGTGCCTTTGAGTACGAGCAACCAATACAGGTAGCACGCCGGGTTGTGCGGCTGAAAAAATCGGACGGGATAGCTCCAGCCTGAACGATCGATGGCAGCCTTGCGGATTGTGCCCTCACTTTTTGAAGTGCTAATCACGAATTGCCCTCCTTTGGTTTAAATGTGATGCTCTGAATCATGTCAGCGATCGGTTGCTCCAATTGTGTGGAGGTAGCGGCCGGGCCCTTCACAATCACTTCGACTGCCCGACCCTTGCCATCGACGTATGCAAGCAGTAGACCAATATAGTCGGGGCCATTAATTCTCTTAGCTACTCCGGTAACCTTTTGCAGTGTTGTAACAGGAACTAATTTACCCTCGACAATAAATTCATTCTGGTCTTTCACGATCTGGTTGAGGAGTTCCTCGGCAGTTCCCTTCCAGACACCGCTTTTGACGCTAAACGTCACACCATCTTTGAAGACCACTGCGTTTGATGAACTCCCGACAGGGGATGGGGTCTGAGTTATCACCCAGCCTTGGGTTGGCGTAAAACTTACAGGGCCGACATTATAAGCTGTCCCTGCTAAAACCTCTTTGTTATGAACAGCCTCGTTAATGGCTGGCATGACTCCCGACCATAAAAACACCACAAGATAAACGCTCACCGTCGGCCAAATGAGCCGGCGATCGAGTCCAAGCAGTCGATATTCAACTGGTACAGCGGCTTCGTGTCTTAGGGGGGACATACAATTTTCCTTTTTGCGGTGCTAAACAGGTGTGAAGCTGATGAGGGTGATTTGTGTCTTGCCATGTCTCAAAAGATGGTCGTTGGTAGCCGCCGGACTATATTAGGGACTTCCAAATAAAAAAATATCCCATCCCTGCGGGACGCTACGCGAACGCTTTTAGGGCAGGGGAGCAGGGGGAGGAAAAGTCGTTGTGATTCCGAAAATTGGATAATTTATTTTTTGGAGTTCCCTTATATTGGGCAGAAAATTTCTGCCTAAGATCCCGCACATAATACGCTGTTGGAGGTGTTTAGACTGTTGCACTTCCAGCGATCGAGAAAACTGTTAAAAGCGATGCGATAAACGTATCGCTTCTAACAGTTTTCAAGCTTTTCTCTAGTATTGAAAAGCAACCATCACAAGATACCGACTGAAAGTTCAAAAGGAACCGTTCGATTTCTGTCCTTACTGCCACCCTTTAGATACACACGAACTGTATAGTTACCAGTCTGTGACAAACGAACGTTTCCGTCGTTGCCCGATATTGAGCTGTTATAAATTGCCCGATCTGTGCTGCCTGGTGAGAGAATGTTGAAGTATGCTGCTCCTTTGGTAATCAACGAAACCGAGAGGCTCTGCCCTGCCCGCGCATTTAGAATATAGTCATGGTATTGGTTGCCGGTAATCGAAGACCGGATAAAAGTGTTGTCTTTGCCAGCGGAAAACCTTACGGTCGTATGAGCCTGAGCTAACGACGGTGGAGTGAAGCTAAATGTGAGCGATGTGGTGATAACCGAGGCGGCTAAAACACTACGAATAAGAGTCAAGGCAGAGTTTTTCATGCGATCATTTCTCCGTGGCAAGCAATTCATTGTTTATTGTTCTAATTAATCAGCAAACCAGTTTTCAACTGCGAAGACATGGGTTTTGTTTTTGTCTTGACGAAACCCAACAATACAGCAAACTAGAATCGGGTTCTGCTATTGCTCCAGTCGCCTGAGTTGCAATCGCCCCGAAACTTTTCAATCCCATCTATGGCGATCCTGCCGCTGCGCCGGTCGATATTGACACGCGGTTTATTTAGCCCGTTTAGCCTGTATTTTCCCGTAATTTTATCGGGGTAGACCTGAAGGTTTTCGAGCGTCCACCATCCATTGTCACCGCCCGAATGGATCGGCGGGATGAGCCTTCCACCGAGATGGATTTTTCCCTCTGTACCGCGGATTTCAACCTGAACTTCGGAATCGAAGTTGGTAGTCGTTGACTCTATGCGATTACTTGATTCGTAGCGATGGCGGCGGTCGTTCCATTCATATCCATAGCTATTTGTGACAGTCGGTTTGCGACCTTCACCATAGCAGATCAACGTCAGATTTTGGCGCGACGAACTGCTATTGTAATTGTCAGATGTGCGCTGTTCCCGCAAATAGCTATCGATCGCAGTTTGAGCTTTACTAATTTCTCTTGAACTACAGGAACGACCATTTTGAAGTAGCTCCCCTTGAGGATTAAAAAGGACAGTGCAGCCGCTTCCTCGTGTCATCCCCGTCACACTTAGATTACCGTTGTCTAAAGTGTCAATCGCTGCTTGAGCGTTAACAGGATGAGTAACTGTCAGAGTTAATAAACCCAGAAAAGTAGGGGCTAATATTCGCAAGCTTTTCATTAGTTGCATTGAGCCTAGATGAATTTGTTTGGAAACTCTATCATTGAGAATTTCGCCAGTGTCAATCGGTTTAGACACAAGAACGGGATTAGATTATCTATGGCAGTGATGCCAATCAACGTAAAAGATGTTTTGATAGCGACCGTTTGAGGTAACGATTTCTACACACCGACCTGAGTTGCCTTCAACCCAGAACGAAGCAACAGAAGTATTTGATACTTTTTCGTTACGGCGATAGGTATATCCCCGCTGCCGCACTTCACGTTCTGCTTGACCAGCCCTCGCTCCTATTAGGTCTGGCAAGGGTCGGGAAGAGGAATTGCCTGTATTTTGAGGACGTTTCCTATCGCCGCGATCGCAATCGGCCGTGGTTCCGGTATCAGCCAGAGAGACATAGCGACCTTGTTCTGTCCTCACGCTAATGCACCGACCGGTTTTAGTTTGAGTCCAAAAGCTATAAGTAGAATCATCAGATTTTTCAGCCCAGCGAAACCTATAGCCCCGCTTTTGGAGTATGGCTTCTCCATCTCGTCCGCGAACATTCACTAAATCTTGAAGTCCGCGAACAGGATCTCCAGCATTTTGAGCCTGGGCATTGAGGGCAATTGTGATGATTAGGGAACTCGCAACAATCGGAATTAAACGGTTTATTTTCATGTTGTTTTCTCAAGAGTGCAAATATTTTAGGAATCATTACAAATTGGATTGCTTGAACCTAAAGCGCCCCTTCATTGGTATCAGAGAAGTAGTAGTTGTAAAACTCAGTCCCCGTCTTTTTGTTAATCACCACAACCTGCTTAGTACCTCGGTCATAGATGACGCGCACCTGCTCGTTTTCGCCAATGAATGTATTGCCAGATGTCCTCTCCAGATAGCCGTGGAAGTTAAATTCGCCCTCCGTAATTTGGATGACGATTGTATTTTTGTCGAGTACTGTCATGTAGGTGACAGGTTTAGAAGATTCGGAAATGATTATTGAAACAGGTTCAAAGCTTTGAGCTTGGGCAGAGCTAACCAGCCCTACCATGCTCCAGAAAAGACTCCCAGCAGCGATAAAACAAAGAGCAACGATTTTTTTCTCCACGCTTTTCATGGCGCTCAATCCTGTTATTTAAAAAATGGAAATAATAATGATAGGACAAGAACACAGATGTCAGGGTGATAGTTAAAGTTTGACATAACTCTAGGTTGCGATTGTCTCAAGCATTCGCCTTTAGGCGTTACCGCTTTCTGAGGCACAAAGTTACGAAGGAAAAAAAGTAATTTTAGAATTTCATAGTTCTGATTGAGCAACGCCAATATTTTAGACAGCTTCAAATTTCCCATGTTTTCTTATTTACCTCAAGTGCAGATAAATCAGTTAACCTACTTGCAGGCAAATTACCTGAAAACACTCTTATATAGGCTGTAGCTTTGGTAATCTCAGGATTGGGCAATAAAATACTTCATTTGCCTAAAAATTTTGTATTTTTATATACAATTTTTGTTTTTTGCTTACATAGACATTTAAAACTTTTCTTATTATTTTTTAATCATGTTTTATTTTGTCACTACTAAAAAATCAATTGATTTTTTCCCAGTTCAAAAACTTCACTTACATCAGTTAAACTGTTGCAGATATCTGGTAATATTTAGATTACATCGATTCAAACATCATATACGTCACTTAAGGCTGGAAACCGCTTTTGAGCAAAATTAATATGAAAACAAGTTAAAATTTTCATTTAGAAATGAAAGAAGACAAAAATAAATCACTGCGAAAAAGAGGAGTAGTTCTAACTGCTGTCGGGATGAAGAGATTGCAAACTGCAATTTTGGAAGAAGAAAGACAAAAAAGAGGAGGTAAACGTTTTACACAAGTAGAATTAAGCGATCGCATTGGAATTTCCACCTCTAGTTTAAGCCGTTTGTGGTCTTTGAATTCGAGGATAGATCCGCGCACCATGCGAATCTGCTTTAGTGCTTTTGATTTAACGTTGCATGAAGATGACTACACTATTTATGATGCAAATGACATTGATTTTTACCAGGAATATTTCCAAGAACAGCGACAGTTGATAGTTAGAGATTTATCTCAAAATTCAGATAATTCTGTGCAACAACAAACAATCATACCAAATACTGCACCATCTCAAATTGTTTCCATATTTCTCAGTGAAGAGAAAATTAAGAGTGAAATTACACTCAAAAAACAGAGCGATCGCAACATTCAAGCAAAGATTAGTGAATATATAAAATATCCCTGCGCTCCTTTATCTTTAGATTCTAAATTCTATATTCCTCGTCCTCCATTAGAAGAACTAGCATATCAAGAAATCACGCAACCGGGATGTGTCATTCGCATTCAAGGTTGTCGAGGCATGGGTAAAACATCTTTGATGTTGCGGATTTTAGCTCATGCCAAAACATTAGACTATAAAACAGCAAAACTAAATATCGATCAAGTTGATATTGATGTTTTGCAAAAACCTCAATTATTCATGCAATGGTTAGCTGCAAGTATAGCTCGTCAACTAGGCATAGAATTTAATATCGATAAACATTGGGACGAAGAAATTGGTAGTAAACTCAGCTGCACTCTTTATCTAAAAGAATGTTTGCTTGCACCTTTAGAAAAACCTTTATTATTAGTATTAGACGAAGTTCAGCATATTTTTGAATATCCCGAACTAGCCAATGAATTTCTACCTCTGTTACGTTCGTGGCAAGAAGAAGCGCAACAGGATGAAGTATGGCCAAAGTTACGGTTGGTAATTGTTTATTCAACAGAAGTTAATTTTTCTCTTGATATTAATCAATCTCCCTTTAATATTGGGCTACCATTGAAATTATTGGAATTTACTTCTGAGCATGTAATTGAGTTAGCAAATCGATATGGAATAGATTGGAAACAAAATGAGCAAGTGCAGCAGCTAATGGAATTAATCGGGGGACATCCAGCATTGATCAATATTACTCTTTATCATCTGCGCTATCATAAATTAACCTTAGAAGATATTTTGCTAACAGCAAGTACAGAATTAGGAATTTATCGTCAATACTTACAAAACTTATTAAATAAATTACAAAAAAATGCCCAATTATTAGATAGTATGAAAATATTTTTCACAAAAAATGAGAATATCGATCTAGATATATTAAGTGCCTACAAATTAGAAGATATGGGGTTAATTAAATTGCAGCAACAAAAATGGGTGATTAGTTGTCAATTATATCGAGACTTCTTAAAAAAATATCTGGAGTTCTAATTAGACAAAGTTCAGCAAATTATGATTTGCTATCATGAACAAAAGTATTTACAAAGTTGGTGGTTGTCTAAATGCTAATGCTGCCAACTATGTTACTAGGCAAGCAGACATTGAACTTTATACAGCCTTGAAAGCAGGGGAATTTTGCTATGTATTCAACTGTCGTCAAATAGGTAAATCTTCACTACTGGTACATACCAAGCAACGATTACAAAATGAAGGCTTTAGTTGTGCTTACATTGATATTACACAAATACGCAGCCAAGAACTCACCGAAACACAATTTTATAAAGGCATAATTGTCCGCTTGCTGCATAGTTTTGGATTAGCTAAGAAAATCGATTTTGCAGCTTGGTGGCAAGAGCAAAGTGAGTTCTCACTCATACAACGCTTGGGCAACTTTATCGAAGATATTTTGCTAGTAAACCTGAGTAACAATCGCATTTTTATTTTAATTGATGAAATTGATAGTTTGCTGCAATTAAGCTTTGGCATAGATGATTTCTATGCCTGGATTCGGGCTTGTTATCAACAAAGAGTCCATAATCCTGAATACGAACGACTGGGTTTTGCTTTATTTGGCGTTGCAACTCCCTCTGATTTAATTCAAAATAAACTCAAAACACCTTTTAATATCGGTGTTGCTATTAATTTAGAAGGATTTACATTAGCAGAAGCTCAACCTCTGGTAGTGGGATTAGAGCAAGTTGCGAGCAATCCCCAAGCGGTATTTAAAGAAATTATTGCTTGGACTAATGGACAGCCATTTCTAACGCAAAAATTATGTCAGTTGGTGGTGAAAGCTAGCCCTTTGGAAATTGCACCAGGTAAAGAAGCAGATTGGATAGAGTGTTTAGTGCGATCGCAAATCATTAACAATTGGGAATCTCAAGACGAACCAGAGCATTTACGCACAATTCGCAATCGCTTACTTTACAATAGTCGGCGCATTAGTAGATTACTCGGAATCTATCAGCAACTTTTACAAGCTATTCCCGTAGCAGCCGACGACAGTCGAGAACAGGTAGAACTGCTGCTTTCTGGTTTGGTAGTTAAATATCAAGGATATCTGCAAATCCGCAATCGCATATATCAAAACGTTTTTAATCGGGAATGGGTAGAAGCACAATTAAATCAACTATGTCCCTACTATGAAACAGTATCAGCTTGGATTGCTTCTCAAAAACAGGATACATCCCGGCTTTTACGGGGACAAGCTCTAATTGATGCCCAAAAGTGGGCGCAAAACAAAAGCCTCAGCGATTTAGATTACCAATTTCTGGCCGCCAGTCAGGATGCAGAACAGCAAGAAATCCAGCGGCAATTTGCGGCGCAGCAAGAAAGCGAAAGGTTCTTTCGGCAACTAGCAGAAGCAATGCCCCAGATGGTATGGATTGTAGAGCCAGATGGTAGACTATCTTATACCAACCAGCACTTAAGTACCTTTTTGGGGCGATCGCATTCGGAGGTAACGGACTGGAAAAGACTGGATGTGGTTCATCCTGAAGATCGCCCCAATAGCCTTGTCGCCTGGAAACATTCCCTAGAAACCAACTCACCCTATGAAGTGCAACTGAGAATACAAGATGTCGCGGGAAACTATCGCTGGTTTCTCAATCGGGCGATTCCCATCAAGGATGGAAGCGGACAGGTGGTGAAATGGTTTGGCACCAGCACCGACTTAGATGATTTGAAACGACAAGAAGAATTCCGGCGACTGCAAGAAGTTGAAAAGCGGCTGCAACAAGAAAAACGTGCTAGTCGCTTGCAAAAGTGGTTACTGGGGACTGTTAGTATTGCTTTCCTCGTCGCCAGTTTCTTGGGAATGTATGCCTTTGCCCAAAGACATCAAGCCACTCTCCGAGAAATTGAAGCGATCGCTAACGTCTCGGAAGCTCAGTTTGCCTCTGGGAATCGATTAGATGCTTTAGTCAGTGCCATCAAAGCCCAGACTCGATTGAGCAAATTAGCGGATGTGCCTGCTGAGTTACTTACCAAGGTAGATCGAGAATTGCGCCGTGCCACCTTTCAAGTCATTGAACGCAACCGCCTAAACGGTAAACAGGGAAAAGTGCGGGGTATTGCCATCACTGCCGACGGACAGACAATCGTTGCTGCTCACCAACACGGTAAGATTACTCTGTGGAAAAGCGAGGGCACATTGGTAAAAGTACTTAGCGGTCACAAAGGAGAAGTCTTTGATGTCACCTTTACTCCCAAAGGCGATAAACTAATTTCGGCTGGGCAAGATGGCACGGTGCGACTGTGGAAGCTGGACGGTACACTGGTTAAAACACTCAATGGACATCAAGATTGGGTGCGATCGCTCGCCATCAGCCCTAACGGACAATGGATTGCCTCGGCTAGTAACGACAAGACAGTAAAACTTTGGCGCATCGACGGCAGCTTGATTCGCACTTTTAAGGGACACAGCGGTGCAGTTTCAAAGGTGGCGTTTAGTCCTGTTGATGCTAACACCCTAGCCTCGGTTAGTGATGATAATACTCTCATCCTCTGGAATCTGGAGGGTAAGAAAATTCGGACACTGAATAATCCCATCGCATCCAAAAAAGGCAAAAACCGTCTGATGAGCGTCACCTTCAGCCCTGACGGACAAACTCTGGTAGCTGGAGACTGGATTGGTAATGTTATCTGGTGGACTGTCACTGGCACTTTATTGGAAACTGCCACAGAACACGACAGCAGCGTGGTGACTCTCGCCTTTAGCCCCGATGGACAAACCCTCGCTTCAGCTGGTTGGGATAACACAATTAAGTTTTGGAACAGCGATCGAACTGTCAATCAAACCCTGTATGCCCATATTAACGGTACATGGGAAGTAGCTTTCAGTGCCGATGGTCGTCGTTTGATTTCCGGTGGTGAAGACAACTTGGTGCGGCTGTGGCAGCGGCAAAGCGATATTCTCACGGTATTGCGGGGTCATCGTGCCTCTGTTTGGCACACGCCGATTAGCCCTGATGGGCAAACAATCGTTTCCTCTAGTGCTGACGGCACCATTAAGCTGTGGAATCGAGCCGGACAACTGCTCAACACCTTAACCCCGCCACCGGGACAGGTTTGGTCAGTGGATATCAGCCCAGACGGGAAGGACATCGCCGCAGGTAGCGATGATGGTTCCTTGACTTTATGGACGATGCAGGGAAAACCCTTAAAAACGATTTCAGCCCATAACGCAACAGTGCGGGATGTGGTGTTTAGTCCCGATGGGCTAGAAATAGCTTCCATCAGTTGGGACGGCACAGCCAAACTCTGGAAGCGGGATGGCACTTTCATCCAAACCCTGAGTGAGTCCCTACCTAAAAACCGCGATCGCCTCAATGCTGGAGCATTTAGCCCTGATAACCAATGGTTAGCGATCGGCGGTCGAGATACGTTTCTTCGCCTCTGGCACAGGAATGCAAACGGGAAGTTTCCATCTCAGCCGCAATTCACCTTGAAAAGTCATAACGAGACTATTTGGGATGTCGCCTTTAGCCCTGATGGAAAGTTTGTTGCTACAGCCAGTGAGGACACGACAATTAAGCTGTGGTCGTTAGAGGGTAAATTAATTCGCACCATTCCCGCCCACACAGATCGGGTAAATGGTATCACCTTCATTCCCCCTCATTCTGGACTCCCCGACAACTGGGGTACTGTCTTAGCTTCAGCTGGTTGGGATAATAAAGTAAAACTTTGGTCGCTAGATGGCATCCTCCGCGCTACTCTGGAAGGACACGAACAACGAGCATTGAATGTTGCCTTTTACCCCACTACCCAGAACCAAGGAGCAATCCTAGCATCAGCCGGGTTAGATGATGTTGTGATTCTCTGGCAACTCGATCGCGTTTTAGATAGTAACCAGATATTGCACTCTGGTTGTATTTGGATACGAGATTATTTGCGATCGCATCCAGATTTGGGCGATCGTCAATCTCTTTGTCAGGTGGAAAAAACGATTCCTCCAGCCTACTCAAATACATCTGGTTAAGCCTGTTAGCCAAAGAATTTCATCAAGTTATTTCATGGTTGATTAAAAATTTAGCCAACGAAGTTATTAAGGTTTAGAGCGACCGACTCCGAAATACTTGATTTTAGATGCGTTCGCCCTGCTGCTGGCAATGACTCAAGCTGATGCACCCAATGTCATTCAAGTGCGATCGCAAGACATCCTACCAGCTAATTTAGGTAATTTAGTTATCAATGCCTTGCGTCAATTTCAGCAAGAACTAGCAATGGGTGCTTTGCTAACAGTGGATGAACCAAAAGCGAAGGTAAGAATTTTACCAATTCAGCGGAACTCCTAAATGCCGAACTTTTGAGTTAAAAATGGAGTAAATCGATACTCCATACCTATGCGTCCACCGCAGTCAGTATGACACGTTTGCTCTCAACATGAGGAATGCCTTACCTCATGCAGCATTCATTGGTTTCACTGGTACACCTTTAATGCTAGGAGAACAAGAAACCAAAAAAACCTTTGGTGATTACATCAGCATTTATAACTTCCGCCAATCAATAGAAGATAGCGCCACAGTTTCCCTCTACTACGAAAACAGAATTCCTGAATTGCAACTCACCAATGATGCACTCAATGAAGATATGGCAGAAATCATTGAGTCAGCAACACTGGATGAGGAAGAAGAGAAGAAATTAGAAAGACAATGTGCCAGAGAATATCAATTAATTACCAGAGATGACCGATTAGAAAAAATCGCTCAAGATATTGTCACCCACTTGCTGGTCTAAGTCTACATTCTGGTAATGAAAATCAATCAGCATGTACGCGCCAAGGTTCTAATGCAGTCAGAGATACAGCTAATCTTCAGTCATGGCTTAAACAATGACCGCGATCGCGTCATTATGTTATTTACACAAGCAGTAAGAGTTAATGAACAAGGCGATCGGAAGTGGTAGCATTCGGTGCAAAAGCTACTTTTATTAGATCGCCGTATTTTTTTATTGACACAATTGCTTTGTAGGCGATCGCCTATATTTTAATTCAACAAATTTATAACTCTGGCATCTGTAGATTACGTTTATTACCTGCGTAATGCTTGTAAATAATTTCTGGAGAGTTACCAACCCACCTTCCTACATCCTTGGCATCAATATCAGCTTCCAGACAAAGAGTAATAAAAGTGTGTCTGCATTGGTAAGGTTTGCGATATTCGCTAACTACACCTTGTTTTACAAGTTGAGTTACGATTCCATCTATATGTGTTCCACGCTGATTTTTGTAACCTTTCCAAGCATGATTGAGAAAATCTCCAAAGTCTACTATGCCGCCTTTCTTGCTTCTAAAGATAAAATCTTCTCGATTACAGTTCTCTGGTTTGATAGAGTCTAAAATTTCACGTTGCTGAAGACCAATCGGAAAACGTCTTTGACTTTGGGTTTTCAATCCTTCTTTAAGGGCTAGTCCTTTACTACTAATAGTAATTGCTTGCTCAAAGGTAATGTATCTATCACTGATATGCTTCCATTGTAAGGCGATAGCTTCTGATGGTCTGCATCCAGTAAAAAATAATAATTTGACTAAAGGAGCATAGTAGCTGTAGAGTTTGCTCTCCTCAAATGCTTGAATTATGCTATCCCGTTCTTCTTTAGTAAAAGGATTGATTTCATATTCTACCGATTCTGACTTTGGTATCTGAATATCTTTTGCCATACTTTGGAAGGGATTTGATTCAATTAGCTGACTTTTAAGTGCCCAATCACAGCAAGCATTTATATTTGTCAAAGTACGTTTAGCTGCATTAGCACTGAGATTTGCGAGTAAATAATCTCGAATTGCGATCGCATCATCCAAGGTTTTTGTTGGTAACTTAGCAATATGATTGCGATACTTGCGGTAGTCAACTGCATAAGTAGAAGGACTAACCTGTGCCTTTTTAAACTCAGCGTATTTTTCCCATAATTCTCCCAAGTCATATTGGGGGTTAGCTGAAGGAGTACTTGGGGTAATTGGGCTAACAGTGCTTAATGAAGCTGCTGGTTTGTATTTAGCTAAACTGGCATCAAACTCTCCATAGTCAATATCCCTCTGGATTTTTGCCGCTAAAGTCGATGCTAGATGCCTTCCTAAAGGCGTATCATTGTGCCTTGTCGAAAGGTAGAAACGCTTGGTTTTTAGCTCTCCCGTCGGTGTAATAATCGGATGAGAAAAAACTAGTTGCAGACTGCCGTTAGAGTTCTTGATTTGCACTGAACCCCGACGGGCAAGATTTTGAGATATATGAGATTCCATAAGGTAATTAACTGGGGTAAAGACCTTTACCTTTACTCTTTACCCCAGTTTTACCCCAGAAACGCCTATTGGAGTAAAGACCTCTACCTTACATTTTTACCCCAGTTTTACCCCAGTTCTTTACCCAAACTACCCAAAATAACCCCAAAAATCTCTGATGGCTTATTTTATAAGCCTTTGAACGTCCAATAAAAAAGGGCTTGAAAGCCCTGAAATACTTGATTTTTTAGAAGGCGACACCCGGATTTGAACCGGGGAGTGGAGGTTTTGCAGACCTCTGCCTTACCACTTGGCTATGTCGCCAGACCTACAATTTCTTATAATACCAATCTTTTATCAAAATTTCCATCCTTTGACTGAAGAAATTTTCCAGGGCTAAGTTAAGCCAGAAATTCTATGCTAGCTGAGCGTCACAAATAGGTCATTAATTGCGCAAACACAGTGTTTAGAAGACGTAGCTAGTGGGTGTTAGGGAATTATGGCTATGCGATCGCCTACCGCAAGCAGATACCATCGCAACTGTATAGGATAGGATACTAAGCGAGTTATGAGTTATGAGTTTTAATTACTCACTCCTCATTTCTCGCTTGTTACACCTTCACTTCATCAGCAAAATTATTCCAACGCACAAAGTGAAAAGGCCCGGCTATAGAACCCCAGAGACGTTCATCGGTATCAAAGTCTCTGCCGCGGTCGAGACTGAAAAATTCTTTATCGTCAAGCTCAAATTCGTTATCAAGATAAGTCTTTTTACCATCACGAACCACAATACAGCCTTTACCAGGTTCGACTTTGCCTTTAAAACTGTGCCCTGTCCACTCTACAACCATATTGCAACCTGGCATTTTTTCTAGCTGGTCAAGAGATAAATCTTTTAAGCGTTCGGGGTCGCGGGAGGCGCCGTAAAATTTTTGTTCTTCTTTAACTGTGTAATGTTCGATGACAATATGGTTTTCTGCTTCAATCAAGTTCATTACCCGCATTCTATAGGGTTGATTGAGCATAAAATCATAAGCTTGTTCGAGAAACAAACTTACTCCTGAAAACAATTCCCAAGGTAAGGGACGGATACAAACACGAATGTGGGCATAAAAAGGTGGGTTTTCAAAAGCTTGTTCTTGATTGCTAAAGTCAGCTGCCATCCAGCGAGCTAAGGTGACGATATCGGTAGAATGAGTCATTACAGACGATTAACCTGTTATTAAAAAATTATCTGCGAGTATTGTAGACCTTGTTGACAACTCCCCGCCCTAGAAGGGCAGGGATTCTTCCTTCATCCAACATAGCCCCTAAAAGCAGTGCCTTTAGATGGTCTTACACGTTGTCCAGAAGCGGTAGCGAGATGCCCTCCCGCCAAAAGTCGTAAACCCTGATCTCGAATATTGATAGCGGCATTAATGTCTCTGTCGTGGATTGTGCCACACTTGGGACATTGCCAACTACGAACATCTAAACTGAGATTATCTACCTGATGCCAACAATTACTACAAGTTTTTGAACTGGGGAAAAATCTATCGACTTCGATGTAGATTTTTCCTTCCCATTGTGCCTTGTATTTCAACATAGTGCAGAATTGACCCCATCCAGCGTCACTAATTGATTTAGCCAACTTGGAGTTTCTAACCATGTTTTTGATTGCTAAATTTTCTACAACTATGACTTGGTTTTTGTCAACTAATTTACGACTTAGTTTGTGTAGAAAATCCTCACGACATCTAGTAATTTTATTGTGAACCTTAGCAACTTGAATTCGTGCTTTATTTCGATTTTGAGAACCTTTGTGCTTGCGACTAAGTTGCTTGTGTTTTTTGGCTAGCTTGATTTCATATTTACGGTAGTATTTGGGGTTGCCATGCTTAGTCCCATCGGAGGTAATAGCATAATGGTTAATCCCTATATCTACACCAATAGCCTTACCCTGTGACGATGAAATAGGTTTATCTTTGCCATCATCATACAGACACGCAGCGTAGTATTCACCCGATGGAGTCAGCGATACAGTAATAGATTTAAGCTTTCCTTGTGGTAGCCGAGACATCTTGCAGTAAACCTTACCCAATTTAGGTAGTGTGAGATACTCACCGTCTAGTTTTACCTGTTGAGGAAAGCGGATAGATTGCTTTTGACCTTTGTTTTTGAAGCTTGGGTATTTAGCCCGTTTCTCAAAAAAGTTCAAAAATGCGCTAGACAAATCTAACGCTACCTGCTGCAAGCATTGAGAAGGTGGTTCTGTCAGCCATTCATATTCTTTTTTCAGGGAAGGTAACAAATTAATGATGTCGTTACGACTTAATCCCTTACCTGTAGCCTTGTAACTTTCACTGGTGAGGTTAAGTGCAAAATTGTAAAACCAGCGTACACAACCAAACGACTTGGCAAGCAATACTACTTGCTCGCTTGTCGGATAGATTCTGTACTTGTAGGCTTTTAACATTACTTTTACCAAACTATGCTAACTATGGTAAAACAAAACAAGACAAATATAAAGCCCCCTAGAAACGGCAGGTTTTAGACCCTATTTTTCGATAAATATGAATGCCCCATACCCTATATTCTCTTTGCCCGATTCCCTATACAAAAGGTAAAGTCACTATGCTAAAACGGTTAATTCTTATTGTTACTGCCACTATATTATTTAGCAGTTCTTTGACGCTGGCAGAGAGCCAAAAGCCCAAACCGCCAGATAAATTTCCTCCTAATCCGCTAGAATTGACTACACGCGATCCACTGTTGCCACGATCGCCAAAGGATAAAAAGCCGCTAACTCCCGAAGAACGGCAACAGTTAGAGCCTGCATTAGATGAGTTAAACCAAGAAGCGGCGGCAAAACTGCAAGCAGGAGATGCGGTGGCGGCGTTTGAAATTTGGAACCGAGAACTCCGTTTGCGGCGCTTTTTGGGCCCTTTAGCAGAGGTGCAAGCGTTATCGCGAGTCGGTGGGATCGCTTGGAATCAAAACGATAGCCAAGAGGTAGTATATATTACTGAAAGATTGCAAACAATTGACAAGCAAATCCAATCCCGGAAAAAATCTCAGGAAATTGATTTAGAATTATGGCGATCGCTAGGTGAAGCTTACCAAAATGTGCGCTCGCCTAAACCGGCTGTACAAGCTTATAACGAAGTTTTGCTAGTAATTCGACAACAAAAAGATACAGCAGCATTAGTAGAAATTCTCAACACAATCGGACAACTGGATTTGAGTTGGTTTGATTATCGCCAAGCTGCGCCAATCTATGAGGAATTGTTGAGTTTAGCTACTTCCCAAGGAGAGTCTGCCAACGAGTTGGCATATCTGCAACAATTAGCTGAAATTTACGCACAGACAGAACAACGACAGCAATCATTAAATGTACTTAACAAACTTGTAGAAATTTATATTAATCAAAATAATCTAATTAAAATACCAGAATTAAAGTTAGCGATCGCTTCAGATTACGAATCTTTAGGAAAGACAGATCCTAGTTTATTGCTAGAGGCTTTTAAAAATTATCAAGAAGCTTATACAACAGCTTGGCAATTGCAGGAGTTCGTTCGTGCTGGTGAGGCTTTGCAGAAGATAATTGGCTTGTACCGTTCTCAAGGACAAATAGATGAGGCTTTAGAGGCTAGCCAAATTCTTGTAGATACGCAAACGCAAGCCGCTAATTTGTATGGTGTGATGCAAGCTTACGACCAAATCGGACAATTGTATTTACAACGCCAACAATATCCCCAAGCACTAACAGCTTTTCAAAAAGGGTTAGAACTGGCCAAACAACTCAAACATCAAGAAGCATATTTTACCGAGCAAATTAAAAAACTGCCGCAAGCCAAACTTTAACAATAGACCTAGCTTGAAAATAAGGAGTAGGGAATCGGGAGTGGGGAATAGGGAAAATAACAAACCTTTCGCCCTTTCCCCTTAACTTTTTCCCGACTTCTGCAAGAAGTCTAATGTGCAGCGTCTGGTAGAGAAAAGAAGATGTCGCCGCAGACTTCAAAACTTCATTAACTCATCCTCCGGCTCGAAGCCGGAGGATTTCGAGTCATTAGTAGTTATACTTAATTTATCGTGTTTAGTAATACTAATGACTAAGACGACGAGGCTACGATTCCTCCCACCCCCAGAAGGGATGGGCTTCCTCATCGTCTTTGAGTGAATCAGCTATTCATCAGTCAGCACTATTAAATGATCGTACCATCAGGAATTACAGCATTTTTTAGTACAACTACAATGCCACTGCGGATGTAGAAACCTTGATTTTCGCGCTCAGCTTCTTGGACGTTATCTTTATTAATAATTTTGACATCGTGACCAATGCGGGCGTTTTTATCTATGATGGCACCGCGAATAATTGTGTCAGAACCAATGCCTACGGGAATATCGCCGTTGCCTAAACTAGATTGACGTTCCACAGAAGCTTGATAAAAGTCTGCACCCATAATCAAGGATTCTTCGATGACGCAACCAGATTCAATGCGCGATCGCACTCCCAAAACTGAATGCTGAATGCGACAATTTTTCAGAATGCAACCTTCGCCAATGATTGATTCTGTAATTTGGCAATCTAATAGTTTACTCGGAGGTAAATAACGAGCGCGGGTATAAATTGGCGCTTCTTCATCGTAGAAACTAAAGGGAGGTTGGGGCTGTCGAGTCAGCGTTAAGTTTGCATGATAAAATGCTTCGATCGTTCCAATATCTTCCCAGTAGTCATCAAATAAATAAGCTTGAACGTTGTAATCTTTAGAGGCATCAGGAATAATTTCTTTGCCAAAATCAGTGCGTTCTAAAGATTCTCTCAACAATTTGAACAAAACTTCTTTTTTAAAGACGTAAATCCCCATCGAGGCGATGTAAGGCTGTAATTGGGCTTGTTCTTTTGTCAATCCCAAAATGCTGGTATCGACACGCATTTTGGTTAAAGCTTCGCCTTTGGGTTTTTCACTAAAGTCAATTACCCTGCCTGCACCGTCAATTTTCATTAAACCAAAATCTGAGGCGCGGCGATCGTCAATGGGAATAACTGAGAGAGTGATATCAGCATTCGTTTCTCTATGCCGTTGGATAAATTGTCGGTAATCCATGCGGTAGAGGTGGTCTCCCGAAAGAATTAGATATTCATCTACATCCCATTCTTCCAACAGCCATAGATACTGACGCACCGCATCCGCTGTACCTTGGAACCAGTTGGGGTTTTCTGGCGTTTGTTGTGCGGCTAGCACTTCCACAAACCCTTCGTTGAAACCAGTAAAGTTATAGGTACGGGCAATGTGACGATTCAGGGAAGCTGAGTTAAATTGTGTCAGAACGTAAATTTTGAATATTTGGGAATTTATGCAGTTGCTGACAGGGATATCGATTAAGCGGTATTTCCCCGCCACTGGTACTGCTGGTTTGGCGCGGAGTTTGGTTAGCGGATAAAGCCGAGTACCCGCGCCACCACCAAGGATGATTGATAAAACTTTTTTCACAAAATTTCTCCCAGCTGCCTTTCAACTCTCATCTTCAGTTTAGGACTGTATGTAGCCGCTGATAAGGGGGGATCGAATAATCTCAGGAATGAATTTTAAAAATCCTGATGATAATCAATGATACCGTCTAATCAACGAGCGCCTAAGCAGAACAAATGTATTATTAAATCTTCAAACTGGAGGGCGAACGGTTAACAATTATTTTGGTGGCATTATTTCAAACTCTGAAGCTACCTAAAGTCCTCCTAGCATTGACCAAATGCAATTGTTGCGATCGCTTCAAATGCTTCACCCAAGATTGCTCTGATAACTGAGAAATGGCGTTTGGTGACAGTGTTGCTGTAAAAATATCTTGACCGCTAGTAACACCACTAACGCCCAAACTTTCTAAAATAGCGATCGCTGCTGAGTCTAAAGTTGGTTCGGTGTGAATGAAGACAGTTAAACTCGCTTGCTGGGGGTTTTGAACATCATTGAGCGCTGTAGCAAGGGCAGCGTCTAGCTTTTGATAATTCATAACAATTCCTTGGTAAAAAGAAGCGGTCAAAAAATTGCCCACTCTATAACCAAGCTATCAAATTTACAGATTTTTATTGACTATCTTTCTACAGATGTAATATATTCGCTTTTGAATCTGATTACAGATTTATTACTATGTCTAAAGTCCCAATATGCTAGTAGTTAGAGCTTTAGCAATCAATCCAGATATTAACTAATAACGGAAATTAAGCGATCGCCTTCTATAACTCTCAAAAGACGCGATGTATTTATTGTATTAAATATATCGCGTCTGTCGCTCTAATTATAGATTTGCTGTATTAATCATTCCATAACCCCATTTTTCATCAAATGTGCCTGGAGGTTTTCCGGGAATTGCACTATTTTTACGTAGCAGATCTTTCAAAGCAGCAGGTTCGAGTTGGGGGTCGCGCTGTAACAGTAAGGCCACTAATCCAGTGACGAAAGGTGTTGCCATACTCGTACCAGCCATTACCATAAATTTAGAATTAATCATTGAAGAACGATCGCAAGTAGCATCGGCAGAAAGTGTGGAAACAATCATTGCTCCCGGTGCTGCTATATCGGGCTTTTGGGCATCATTTCGCAATGGGCCTTCACTGCTAAATTCCGAAATAGTATCCAAATCTAAGCCCATTTCTCGTACTTGATTATCAATATCTGTGTACTCAGCTTTGGTAGTATAAGCGGCGACTGTAATTGCACTGCTAGCGGTTCCCGGCGAACCAATTTTCAAGGTATCTTTGACACTTTTGCCTGTAAAAAAGACGGAAGAGCGATCGTCTAATGCCCACACATCCACGCGTGCATCAGTTGTAGAATTATTACGTAGGCGCAATTGCCAAACACCTCCCATGACTTGCGAAGGGCCGTTACCGCGGATTTGTACAAAGAAATTATGGTCGCCGTTGATTCTATCTGGGCCTGGTGTCACTATTTCTACCCGTGCATCGGGTAACTGATATTCTTGGGTAGGATTATCGCCAGCAATGATTTTTTGGAAGGGGCTGACAAAACCGTTGGGACTGCGCACCGACACTTCTAATTCACCGTCTTTGGAATACCAACCGTTTAACCAAACTATACCTACTTGATTCAGAGGAACATTAAAGCGCATTCCCCGGATACGCCCAGCGGGTATGGTTGCTTGACCGTGAATGTTCATACTTCCTTCGTTACCCGCAGCACAGCAAACAATTCTGCCAGGGCCGGTTTCGGAGTCAATCACTTTTGATAGGGAATCGCTACCATCATGGGCATCAGCGTGTCCTCCTACGCTGAGATTAACTACTGCTGGACGTCCCAACTGCCTGGCAACTCGGAAAATGTAACGAACGGCATCAGCAATGTGGGCATCCTGTAAATCTGACCTGACAATGACTAATTCCGCCTCTGGTGCTACACCGCTGTAGGTAGTGTCTGCACCAGCAGCAATGCCGGCAACGTGAGTCCCATGTCCGTCGGTATCTTGAGAAATTGTCAGTTGCGTTCCCGTAAATTCAGCCCCATAGCCGCCTTCTGCTACTCCGGGGCCTGGAAGTGTTTGATCCCAAATCTGTAAAATTCGTCCGGCAAAGGCAGGATGTTTTGGGTCAATGCCACTATCTATAATGCCGACAATTACACCCTTGCCAGTTAGTCCGGTTTTGTTTTTAAATTCCGGCAGTTTGACTTTTCCTTGTGCAACGTCCATCCGTAGGTGAAGTTTGCGTGATGGTTTGATACGTTGAATCGTATCTTCTTCAGATAAGACATCCAAAGCATTTAGTGGTAAGAAAGCTGTGCGGACGCTGCCTGAATTTTGATTGACTTCAATATTATATTGCGATAAATAACTCAAGTCTGCATCGGAGTCACAGTAGAGAAAAACGACGCTCTTAGTTGGCTTGACCGTGCTTTTATGGGCAATAATACCAAGCGATCGCCTATGGGTAACTAAAGCTTGTTCTCCTTCATTTTGATAATCCTGAAATGCCAAAAGTAATCCAGGAGAAAGTTTTTCGTGTCTCATTTTTGCCTCAAATTGAATTTGTTAGGAGTCAGGAGTCATGAATTAGAAATTAAGAGTTAGGAGCTAGGAATTCAGATCTTCTGAATTATAATTTCCTTTGTTAGTAATTTGATTGAATGCAACTTGATATAACTCATAATTTATAAAATTGCTTCAGTAGTTGTCTAAGCCATTACGGATAAATGTGAATTTCAAGTTATTAAATTATATAAATTTTGTTTAATTAATAATTTTTTGCGAAAAAAATACTTGTTATTGATAATATTTGCTTAAAAAACACAGGGAAATTGTGAATAAAAAATAAAAAATGGCAAAGAATCTTTCCATGCCCCATCCCCAATGCGCCATGACAATTTTCTATCATAAGTAAGAGTCACAAATCAGCTAATATTTGCAAGGATTGCTTCTAAAGCCACTGAGAGTAATCATGCAAATTCAAACACCAGACTGGGTGAAACACGCTGTTTTCTACCAAATTTTTCCAGACCGCTTTGCTAGAAGTAAAAAGCCACGCAAACGGCTGTTGCACGAAGCCCGTTGGGAAGATTGGGAGGCAATGCCAACACTCCAAGGTTATAAAGGCGGGGATTTATGGGGCATCCTTGAAGGTTTAGACTACATCAAGGATCTGGGAGTTAACGCGATTTACTTTACACCGATTTTTCAATCCGCCAGCAATCACCGCTATCATACCCATGATTATTATCAAGTTGACCCCATGCTAGGGGGCAACGAAGCTTTTAAAGAATTACTAGACGCCGCCCACGAACGGGATATCAAAGTTGTTCTCGATGGAGTCTTCAACCATTCCAGCCGCGGATTTTTCTTTTTCCACGATGTTTTAGAGAACGGGCCTCATTCCCCGTGGGTAAATTGGTTCAAAATCGAAGGTTGGCCCGTTTCACCGTACAATGGCGAGTTTCCTGCTAACTACGTGGGTTGGGCTGGAAATCGCGCCTTGCCAGAATTTAACCACGACAATCCAGAAGTGCGGGAATACATTATGGAAATTGCCGAATATTGGATTAAATTCGGCATTGATGGCTGGCGATTGGATGTACCATTTGAAATAAAGACTCCTGGTTTTTGGCAGGAATTTCGCGATCGCGTCAAAGCCATCAATCCTGAAGCTTACATTGTTGGGGAAGTCTGGGGAGATTCCCGTGAGTGGCTAGATGGCACGCAATTTGATGGGGTGATGAATTATTTGTTTGCCGGCCCGACAATTGCTTTTACGGCTGGCGATCGTGTAGTCTTAGAACAAGTGCAAAGCCGCGACTATAAACCTTATCCACCCTTATTTGCTGCCGAGTACGCCAGCAAAATCCAAGAATTACTAGAACTCTATCCTTGGGAAATTCAGCTGACTCAACTGAATTTGCTAGCAAGTCACGATACAGCTCGATTGATGACCATTGCTGGCGGCGATATACCCAGTATCGAATTATCAACTTTACTGTTACTCACCTTTCCTGGCGCCTCCAGTGTCTACTATGGCGATGAAGTCGGCTTACCTGGCGCCATAGACCCAGACTCACGTCGCGGTTTTCCCTTAGAGACTAACTGGAATCGAGAAATTTACAATACTCACCGCCAATTAATTGCCCTGCGCCACACTTACCCAGCATTGCGTACAGGTAATTACCAAGTCCTCTATGCTCAAGGAGAACTTTACATCTTTGCGCGAACCTTAGGAAAAGAGGAATTGATAATTGCCGTCAACGCTGGGACAAGTTCCACAAAAGCCCATGTAGATGTCGCCAGTTTACACACTCAACCCAAGAAACTCTTATTTGGTAATGCTGAAGTTGAGTGGAATAGCCAAGGAGAAACTCCGCAGTTGTCTTTAGCTATTCCCGAACGTAGTGGCTGTATTTTGGGCTAGGGACTGGCGAAGCAGGGGTAAAGCTTAAAGGGAAAAGGGAAAAGGAATAAATTTAACCTTTCCCCTTTACCCCTTTCCCCATTCCTAACGCCCTTATTTACCTGCCACCATTGCAGGTATCAAGACTTCATCAATAATATGGATAACGCCATTGTCTGCCAAAATGTCCATTTTAACGACATTGGCATCATTCACCTTAATTTTGCCGTTATTAGATTCAATGGCTACAATTGACCCTTCAAGGGTCTCTGCTTCATCAATCTGTGCCAAGTCATCAGATCTGACATCCCCACTAGCGACATGATACGCCACAATTTTTTTGAGTTTGGGAATGTCTTGTAATAACGAATCTAAAGTTCCCTCTGGCAATTTGGCAAAAGCTTCGTCAGTGGGTGCAAAGATTGTCAAGGAACCAGGACTTTTGAGACTTTCTATCAGATCTACAGCTTCAACAGCCTTTACCAGCGTATTGAAATTTCCTGCTGCGATCGCAGTTTCCACAAGGTCAGCCATGAGAGTCAGTCACGTAATATACTACAAGTTACTTATAAAGTGACTAAAATACTCTTAGCCTCTATCAACAGAAAGGTTGCTGGCGGTGAAACAAACGCTAGCAGACTGATTTGGTGCTGTTAAACTGGAGAATGACCCCAAGAACCACTAATTATGCTCAAGCGTTCTAAGTTCGAGACAACTCAATCTCAGATTATGCACCGTGCTGAGGATTTGATTAATGCAGCCTCAAATCGTTACCGCATTACGGTTCAGGTGGCGAATCGTGCTAAGCGTCGGCGTTATGAAGACTTTGAAAGTAACGAAGATGCAATGATGAAACCAGTCCTCAGGGCAATCATCGAAATGTCTGATGAATTGACTCAGCCAGAAATTATTGGCGAACTATAAAAAGTAGTGCTGAGTGCTGAGTTGGGAAAGACGCGATTAACCCAAGTCTTTCCAATAATTCTGAATTAGGCAAATTCATCTTTTCACTCAGCAATGCCTAAAATATTGTTCTATGAAAAAGAGAAAATTTCTTTTGAAATCAGTTTTTTCCAAACTCAAAACTCAGTACTCAGCAATACTGTTTGCTTTCATGGTGGGTTTAATTGTTTTGGTTTCTGGGTTATATACTATCCAACCTGGAATGACACAAACAATTGCTCCCGGTGAAGTTTGGCAAATAGTTTACCAAAAATTGCCAGATTTTCCTCGAGAAAATAAGTATATCAGCAAAGAGAATGGTAAAGTTGCTGAAAATAATACCCTAGCAAATCGCTTGATTAGATATCACGTTTATACCAAAGGACGCGCCCCAATTTATCGCTTGGATTGGAAACTAACTTTAGCTGATTACCTGGGTGTTAATGAAATTATGTATGATACTAGCTATCCAGGAAATGATACACTGCGGCAAAATCCTATAGAAGGCGACAAAGCTGCGATCGCTCGCCTCACTCGCAGTCAGCGAAATGCTTTAGTGCAAGTTTTAGTCGATATATTTAATCCTACTTCCCCAAATACACCAGCCTCCGATCCCAGCACCACACCAAAGCCTACTACATCAACAACCCCACAGCCACCCCAACGCGGAGGTGCTGAATTACTCAAGTAAATTAATTACTTCTAAAAGACGCGATTAATCGCGTCTCTACTCATAACTAATTTATGGAACGCGTTGTCAAAAGTGGAGATGGTTGGCGTATCGGCTGGAACCCCGATGCACCTGAATTTAAAGGTTTAATAGGTACTGATGATTGGGCAATTGAGTTAACCGAAGCCGAGTTGAATGATTTTTGCCGCCTACTGGCACAGTTAGCAGACACAATGAAGCAACTCACAGCAGAATTAATGGAAGAGGAGAAAATAGCCTGTGAAGCTGAAAGCGATTTATTATGGATGGAAGTAGAAGGCTATCCCCATGCCTACAGTCTGCGTTTCATCCTCAATACAGGGCGATGTGTAGAAGGGAAATGGGATGCTTTTGCGGTTCCAGATTTATTACAAGCCACTGGGATGCTCAAAGTTTTTTAAAACAAATCTAGATTTTTGTTGCTCTTCATGCTAGGATAACAAAAGTCAATAAACGGGTTTCAAGATTTATAGTTGGAAAAATCCAAAATCAAAATCTTAGATCCAAAATTGATTGTCCGGGGCGTAGCGCAGCTTGGTAGCGCGCCACTTTGGGGTAGTGGAGGTCGTGGGTTCAAATCCCGCCGCTCCGATTAATGAAATTTTTAACCCACCAGTCTTTCACAAGATTTGGTGGGTTTTTTACTTTGTAGGAGAAGTGCAACGCCCTGTGTGTTTTTGCTTCCCTACTTCAGTAACCTGAGGCCGCTGAGGGTAACTAACACTGTGGAACCTTCATGGCCAATGACACCAATGGGTAAGTTAATATTTCCCAGAAAGTTGCCCGCTAAAAGCAAGACAATAAAGCCCAACGCTACGACTATATTCTGTTTGACTATGAGTTGCGATCGCCTGCCCAAATGTATCGCCACAGCAATTTTTTCTAACTTGTCTGCCATCAAAACTATATCTGCGGTTTCTAATGCTACATCGCTACCCGCGCCTCCCATCGCTATACCTACAGATGCTTGCGCTAAAGCTGGTGCATCATTAATACCATCGCCCACCATTGCGACAGTTTCATACTTTTGTTGTAAACCACGAATAACATGCAGCTTATCTTCTGGCAAGAGTTGAGCATACACCTGCTCAATTCCCACTGCTTTGGCGACACTACGAGCAGTTTCTTCATTATCCCCAGTTAGCATAACAATTTGTTCAACTCCCAACTTCTTCAATCGGCTAATAGTCGCCGCTGCTTGTACTCTCACCTCATCTGCAATAGCAATAATACCCATCACCTCTGCCCCTCTGCTCCCCTGCTCCTCTGCTCCTTCTGCTACCCAAACGACAGTTTTACCTTCTTGCTCGAAACATTGAGCTATTTGTTGCAATTCTTGAGGTAAATTAGTGACATACTGCTGCACGAAAGCGGCATTGCCAACAATTATCTGTTGTTCTTGGACAATCCCCACAATTCCCTGTCCGGGTATGGCTTGCACTTCAGCTGCACTAACCCAATTCAAATCAGCAGCAGCTTGCACAACTGCTTTGCCGATAGGATGTTCGGAAGAAGATTCGACACTTGCAGCAGCTTTTAATACATCGTACTTTGTATATTCACTAGTTGGAATTACTTGGAATACCTGCACCTGTCCTGTTGTGAGGGTACCAGTTTTATCAAATGCGATCGCTCTAACTTTGCCAATCTTTTCTAACTGTGCGCCATTCTTAAACAAAATCCCTTGTCTTGCACCGTTGGCAATACCTGAAAGTAAGGTGGGCATGATTGCAGCCATTAACGCACAGGGAGAAGCTACTACTAAGAAGGTAAGGGCGCGATAAATAGTAGTTTCCCAATCCCAACCCCAGAGGAATGGCGGTAAAGTTGCCAGTAATATTCCAGCTACTACAATGACTTTGGCATATCCTTTTTCAAAGCGATCGATAAATTCTTGAGAAGGAGGTGCTTGTGTCTGTGCTTGTTCTACCAAACGAATCACGCGCTGAATTAAACTGCTTTGGGCTGGTTTGTGGACTTGAATCTGCAATGCCCCATAACCGTTGAGTGTGCCAGCAAATACTTCTGCACCGACTGTTTTCTCTACAGGTAAAGACTCGCCTGTAATTGCAGCTTGATTGACAGTGCTGTAACCAGACGCGATAATTCCATCTGTAGGAATTAACTCTCCGGGTTTGACGACAATTTCATCGCCAACTTTTAGCTGACTGATGGGAATTTCCTCTTCTCTTCCCTGAAGTAAAACCCTTGCTGTATCTGGCGTCAAATTCATCAAAGCCCGAATACTGCGCTCAGTTCGCTGCATAGCATAGCCTTCTAGTGCGCCACTGATGGCAAAGATGAGAATCAAAATTGCCCCGTCAATAATTAAATGATATTCTCTTCGCCATAAGCCCAAACTTGCGGCACCAATGGCGGCGACAATCATTAGCAAATCTACATCGAGTTCTTTTTCTTTGAAAAGGGTAGTCAGTCCCTCCCGCGCACTTTCGTAACCACCAATGACGTAAGCAGCCGGTAGCAACAGCAGCGCTAATCCCAAAGCGCCGAGATGCAAGGCGAACCAGCCCAGAAATAACAACAAGCCACAAAGGAAGGCTGCTAAGATATCTGCGTGTTCTCTGGTGAATTGGGTAAAACGTTGTGGGTAAAGCATGAGAGGTGAATTAAAGGGGACTCTCTCACGCTAAACCTTGACATTAATGTTAATGTCAAGCTCTATAATGATTTTGAAACGCATAGGCGCTTCTCTACGAGACGCTACGCGTAGCTTGCTTCTCCGTAGGAGTACGCCTTCCCGCAGGGTAGGATGCTGAGAGAAGCGCAAAGGTACGCAATGCAACAAGGATTTTACGTCACGTTTACTATTTGTTATACTCGCTCTAAAACTTCATCTTTTTCCCAATCAACTGATTCTTCCATTCTTCCAAGTTCTGCGAAAGCTTTAGCAGCTTTAAGGGTTGTATTCAAGTCAACACAGGATTTAGCAGGATAAACACCTTCTTGACCCCCAACTATTACGAATTCATCCATATCTGATTTAGATGGGTCAACAAGATAATGAAAACTGTCATTATCAAATGTCAAATACACTATATATTTTCCTAAACCACCACCCACAGCCATGTGAGTTTCGCTATCTGTTTCTAAAGTTACAAGTGTTTTGTGATGTGCGTCTAGTTCTCTAATAGCTGATTCTATTTCTTGCCAACTATGCGCTTGCTTAACACTTCCCTTGTTCTGATTACCAATCCAATCTTCAACTGAAAATTTTGTGATAAACATAATTAACCTCACATCAGTGTAATTGTCTGACGACCGCTAGGGCTGATAACTTCTATTTCTTCTATACCAAGCTGTCTCGCCATTCCTTTCACACCTCCGTTTTGACCACACGCCCTACAAAGATCCCGATCTACTGTTAAACGCGCTTTCCCTCCTCTTAATCCTGCATCAAAGGCTTGTTGAAAGGCATCAGCTTCAGCGTGTGTGCGACTAATTGGATTTACTTTAAGTGTAATCTTTCTGCGATTGGGATTACTGCCTGCACTGATACCAAAAAATACGCTACCATCTATTTCTAGCTTTGCGATTGTAGAACGGTCATCTTCACTACCTGCTGGAGTCAGGCCAAGCTGTTGCCTATACTCTGCTAATTCTTCAAAAATAAGCTTATATCTCCATTGTTTAATACGACTTACCCGATCGCTAAGTTCTCATATATTACAATTAGTGGCTCTTAACCTAGATTTCTTCCAAATTAATCAAAGTTTGGTGAGGGGAGAAATGAAAAGGAGGTTGTAAGGAAGCATAACGATTAATGTACCAGTTGCAAAGGTCTTTAAAAGACTCAAAAGTATAAATTTCTTCGTCTCCATGAGGCAAGACAAATAGGCGATTTCGATTAGAGGGATGAAATAGAATATCGTCTCCATCGTAGCTATCAAAACAGGGAATACATTCAACAGCAAGTGTTTGCGTTAAAGACTCAGGATTATCTCGCCAAAACCAGTACATAGCTAGTCTTTCACGTACTTCACTTAGCAAATTCTCCACAATGTCGTGTGGAGAAAACACCCGTAGAGGTAGATCTAGAAATGTGCCAGATCCAAAAGTTGTAATAAATGTACGATAGTCTTCTGGAAATAAAACTTGTAATTTTTCCTCAACTACTAAAAGTTCTTGGGTGGAAACAGGGTACAGTGGCTCTTGGGTGACAATGAATGAAATCCCTTGAAATTCAAGCATAGGATTGTTGTCTAACAATTTGCCGTACTGAAAATACACATTAACACTAAAGATAAGTTGATAGTGTTGGTGGAATTTGTGGAGAATTACAAAGAATTTTGCTGTTGTTGGAGTAAATTATGAATGCTGGTTGTTTGACTATTAAAGAACTTACCGAAGCAGTTGGTGGCGGTTTGACTCCCCGCATGGTGCGGCATTATCATCAATTGGGACTGTTGCCGCAACCAGTACGATCGCCAAGCAATTACCGTCTCTACAACGAAAAAGATGTGCTGCGGTTGCAGCGAATTGTGGCACTTAAGCAGCAAGGATTTCAGCTAAATCATATCCGTCACATTTTGGAGGTGGAACCAGAAACGGATACGAATCAAAATTTGATGGTGCAACTGCAACAGCAATATCGAGCCGTAATGCAACAAATTTCCCAACTGCGGCAAACTGCATCAGCATTAGAAGGATTATTGGGACGCGATCGCCATTGTCAGATTATGCAAGCGGAAGTACTGGCCCAACTGAAGTTACTCGATGTGGAAACCCAAGCGGGATTGGGGGGACTAGAAAAATTGTGGAGTGGTTTGGATGCTCAAATTCATACGCACTCGGAAGCTTTTTCGGAATCGCTGCAACGTTTATTACCCGATTTATCTGGGCGTTCGGAAATCGAACAACACTTAATTTCGCAGCTGGTTTTGGCTTGTGGGGATGTGAGTTTGGTGTCTTTTGTCAAGTTGAGTCGAGATGCGATCGCCGCCAGCCGACAAGCTTTATCTGCAAGCTGTCAAATTGTTGTCGATACCCAAACTGTTGCTGCGGCTTTGGATCTAACTCGATTATTTCACTTGGGATGTCACATTGAAACTTTAATTGATAATCCTCATATTACTACTGCGACAGAGGCCGAACTTGCCTTTTGGCAGCAGCAAGAATGGCGAAAAAAATTGCAACAAGTAACTCCAGGTTGCGTGTTGGTTGTTGGTTATGCTCCCTCGGTGCTTCTAGAAATTTGTGTGGGAATTGCCAATCAAAAAATTCAGCCTGCACTTGTAATTGCAATGCCCATCGGCTTTAGCCACGCTCCCGCTGCCAAGCGACAATTAATGCAACAACGAATACCTTTTATTACAGTTGAAGGAACTTTGGGAGGTGGCGCTTTAGCTGCAACTGCCCTGAATGCTTTGGTGGAATCGCTAATTGATAAACCAGATTGTCATTGTTATCTCAAAGATATATAAAAATCCGATTTGATTGCATCAAAAAACTTGCCCTCAACTCCAAAAGCCTAATTCCCTGCTTCCACAACTAAGTTCAAAAATAAAACCATATTGTTAAATAATATTGAATTTGCTACACTTTACCAGTTTTAGTAATTCAATAATTCATAATTGTCACCGCAAGCTACCAAGTTGGTATAAGTTGCAATCTAATTTAGAACAATTTATAGTAAACAGACCTCGCTGTTCAAGTATAAATTATCATGCTACATAACCTATGTCAAAGTATAAATCGATGTAAGTATGTTGAAGAAATTAGAAGTAAACATAACTCAGATGTATAATTAGCGCGTCTCCTCCATCATCCTGAAAAAGATAGCACTTTAAGGCTGGCAGTCTTTCTATTTTTTACTTTAATAACGGCAATATGTGGCAACAAGAAAAAAAAGATACTTCAATAGTTAAGTTGGTGTTATGGGTTGCTTTAGCTACGACCCCAATGGCAGCAATGGTAGTTTCAGCGCCCACACTAGCGGAATCTGCACCGGAAACTCCGTCTTTCCCACTGCCGCAAACAGTGGAAAATGGAACGACAATCCGCATTGATGGTTCCAGTAGCTTAACTGCAATTAACCAAAGCCTCAAAGATAGTTTTGAAAAACAATTTTCGGGTACAAAGGTGGAATTTACCGCTAATGGCACCGAACAAGCACTAAGAGATTTGCTGGATGGCAAAATCGACATAGTGGCAATCGGCCGTGGTTTAACGCCGGCAGAAAAAGCATTAGGGCTGGAGCAAGTCCGGTTGCGGCGTGAAAAAATTGCGATCGTGGTTGGTGCGGATAACCCTTTCAAGGGAAGTTTGACTAGCAGGCAATTCGCCCGCATTTTTCGAGGACAAATTAAAAATTGGTCGCAATTGGGCGGCCCTGACGCCAAGATTCGGGTAATCGATCGCCCCGAAACCAGCGATACTCGCGATACTTTTCGGGATTACCCAGCTTTCAAAACGGCTAAATTTGCTACAGGCTCCACTGCTACGCCAGTAAGTGAGGACAACACCGCTGAAATCGTCAAACAGCTAGGCAAAGACGGTATCAGCTACGTATTAGCGAATCAGATATCGAAATTAGAAAACGTGCGAGTTCTGCAATTACATCAAACCTTGCCAGACGATCCTAAATATCCCTTCTCGCAGCCATTAGTTTACGTTTACAAAAAAAATCCTAGTTTAGGTGCAGCAAGTTTTCTCGGCTTTACCCTCGCACCAGCCGGACAGCAGGCTATAGAACAAGCCAGAGTCGCTGAAGCTGAGGCGATCGCAGCTAGGGTATCGCAACCGACTGCTGTTTCCCCCACTACAGAAACGACACCTGGTGCTACAACTTCCCCCAGCGCAGAAACTACACCCGCTGCTACAGCTTCTCCCAATGCAAGTACTTCTGTATTTGGCGACCAGCCCTTTGTAGCTCCAAATGCAGAAAAAACTCCAATTGTCAATAAGGAAACACCATTTTGGTTGCTCTTACCTTTATTGCTGGTTACTTTAGGCGGAGGAGTACTCTGGTGGTTTTTTAGGACGCAGCGATCGCTCCCTGAAAAAACAGAGGATTTACCACCAGCTAATCCAAATCCAACCAGCACAGATGATGTAGAACCCGCAATCAATCCTAGTCCTAGTACTAGCGTTGAGTTGCCACAACAGGAAACTCCCGAGCGCACTCCTTTTCAGATTTATAATCAAACATCATCTGACGTCCCACAGAATGGCACTCCACAATATGCGGCTAATGGCTCAAGCTCAGGCGTAGCTGATGGATCGGAGAATAACAACTATGGAGCCGCAGCTTTAATGGATGGTGCTGCTCTGTCCACAGGAATCGGTGCAGCTACTTGGTCTAACTTTGCTGATAAACAAACAGACCTGGAAAATGAAGCACTTGAAATAAGTAATCATGCTGGAGTCAGTCCTCCGGAGTCTAGCGAAGCTGCGTGGGATATAGAAGCTCCCGCAGCTGTAGTAAATACTTCATATCCTCAGTTGGGTAATCTTCCAGAAGAAACATCCGAAGAAACAACTCCACAGCCTCAATTCGCAGATGTGCCCAAAGCAACTTCTGATTTTGAATATTGGGATACAGAAGTTACTGACGAACTGGTGCAACAAGAACTCAAGGCAGAATTGGAATGGCTAGAAAGTATTACAGCAATTGAAGATCCACCCTTGTCAGAGTTCGATGAGGTAGTAGCAAACGAACAACCTGCGGCAGAAACCTCACCACTAGTCGGATTGCCAGAAGTGCCAGAAGATGATGCCTTCAATGTGGTAGCAGATGCAGCCGAACCACTTGTGGAGCCATCGCAATCCCCAGACTTTGCTAGTGCTGCTGCTTTAGCAGCCGGGGCAGGAGTTGCAGCTTGGGCTAGTACGCCTGACAATGCAGCCACCCCAGCCGCAACAGCTCATGGCTTCTTAGATGCACAAGAACACGGCAGTATCGTCCTGATACCCCGGACTCCTACCTCGGCTCATATCTCTTGGGAGATTTCCGAAACCCTCAAATCGATACTGCGACAACACGGTGTCTCTCATTTATTAGTGCGGCTGTATGATGTGACTGGCATTGACTTGAGTTATCAAACTCCCCAGCTTGTACGAGAGTACGAAAGCGAAGAATTACTCAGCAATGATGTGGAAATTCCTGCAAGCGATCGCGACTACATAGCTGAAATTGGCTATCTTGCTGAAGGCGATGGCTGGTTTGCCATAGCCCGTTCAGCAATCGTGCGTGTTTTCAGTCCTGTTGAACCCGATCCCATCGTGGAAGAATTGCCTGCGTCAACCGAAACAGCTAATGGCTTTATAGATGAACCAAAAAGCAGTATTGTCTTGACACCCCAGACTCATGCATTAGCTGATATCTCTTGGGAAATTCCCGAAAGCCTCAAATCGGCACTGCGGCAAAAAGGTATCTCTCAACTGGTGGTGCGGCTGTATGATGTGACTGGCATTGACTTGAGTTATCAAATTCCCCAGCTGATAGGGGAGTACGAAAGTGAAGAATTACTCAGCAGCAGCGTGCAGATACCCGCAACCGATCGCGATTACATAGCTGAAATCGGCTATTTTGATGAAGGCGATCGCTGGTTCCCCATAACCCATTCAGCAATTGTGCATGTTTTCAACCCTGTTGAGCCAGATCCCATCGTCGAAGAATTGCCTGTAGCGACCGAAACAGCTAATGGCTTGGTAGATGCCGAACCAGAAAGTAGTATTGTCTTGACATCGCGTACCCCCAAGTGGGCTTATGTGTCGTGGTACATTTCCCCGGCTCAAAAGCAAGCGCTGCGACAACAAGGTGGTTCTCAATTGGCAGTGCGGCTGTATGATGTCACTGGCATTGACCTGAGCTATCAAACTCCGCAACTCGTACAGCAGTACGAATGCGAAGAAGTAGCAAACGATCGCTTTGTAGCGATTCCCGCAAGCGATCGCGATTACATGGCTGAAATTGGTTATATTGCAGATGGCGATGCCTACGGCGGTAAACAACGTTGGTTACACATAGCGCGATCGCCTAATATTCGTGTTTTCAATCGTCCTCAAAAAGATTTTTGGTTTATTGCAGATGCAGAATTGATTATTCACGGAGCAACCGAACCCAATACAAGCGTAGCCATTGGCGGTCATCCCATCAAAGTTAAACCAGATGGGACTTTCCACCTCCGTCTGCCCTTTTCAGATGGTTTAATGGACTATCTCATAACAGTAGCTGCTGCTGGGGAATCTCCAAAAACCATTCATAAGAAATTCTCCCAAGAAACTTACGAAAGCTAGTAAATACCCTAAGTACAGGTTTGCGTAAAATCGTGGTGAATTGAGGTTGAAATTTAAACGCAAACTAGCGCAGAGGTAAGCGCCAAGGCACGCAGAGAATTCGCTACGAATTAATGAAATGTTGTACTAAGTTATCCTCTCTAACCCGATTCTCCGTTTACCCGGAAATAGGGAGAGGGGATTTTATTTCAATACACTTGGCTTAAGGAATTTATCTGTACGGAAATTTCTAGGGGCGTAAAGCTTTGCGCCCCTACCTTGTACTTCACTAAAACGGGAAATCTATATTTTGACAGTTGATACCTGGGTTTAAAATTGATAGACAAAAATACTGAAATCCATTTAGACTCAGGTTAACAGTGTATTTGAGAACAAAGTATAAATGGCAGCAAATACAAAAGATACTTCGGCTAGTTCCTTGGACTTGCTCGAATCGCAGATAGCATCTGTGTTAACAGCCCAACAGGAAGCTATCAAAAAATTTCCAGCTATTCAAAAATACAAAGATGATTGCAACTGTTCTTTCAACATTGGCATCCAACCTTTGTATCTTCATAATGAAATTGCGACCCTCACAGCTTTTCTACAAAACTTTATTGATACTTTGGCAAAAGCTTGGGATTTAGGACTGCAAACATGGCCGCCCTTTAATCAAACACCTCTTCAAAGTCAGGTAAACCAAGTAGGTGCGGCAAAAATTCCACGGCTGATGCGTGTTGATTTTACATCCCTAGCAGGGATACCCCAAATCTTTGAAATCGAGCATAACCCCAGTGGGTTGGGAATTATTACACTTTTTCAGAAAGTATGGGGTTACGAACCTACCCTAGCTCAACAGTATCGCGATCGCATCTGCGATAATATTCATGTTCTACTGACTCAAAAAGATTTAGATTATTATGATGCTCGGTTCTTTGTTCGGGAAATGTCTGGAAACCCCGAACAAGTGCATCTATTAGGTGAATTAAAGCCAGAATTTTTTCAGCAGGATAAACTCTATATTCACCGCTACTTTGACCCTTGGAAAATAGAAGCTGAAACTGAGTCACCTTTAAAAACTAATCTAGAGTTGCTTTTGCAGTCTTGGGTGGAAGGTAAGATAGAGATAGAGCCTCATCCAGATATATTAATGTCTAAGTTAGGATTAGCTTCAATTTTTAGCGAAACTAGTATATGGGAAAAAGCAGGGTTAAATCTGGAAATTGCTCAAAGAATTATTCCAGAAATTAAATTATTATCTGCAATTACTGAGGAAATTCCCGAACGTCAAAAATCTGTAATCAAAATTTTAACACCAGACCAATCTTATGGCTCTAGAGGTGTGAAAGTCGGCTCTTATCAAAGAGCGCAAAAATGGATCGATTTAGTACGCGAACTGCGCGCGAATCATACCCTTGCCGTAGTCCAGCGTCTTGTCGAACACCAAAAAGTAACGTTACCCTTCATTGATGATTCCGACGCCGTTCAACAACAACAGTTAGATGTTCTCTATCGTGCTTTCTTTCTGCGAACTGACACAGGCTTAACTTTTGCTGGTGGCTACTATGTAGGCTGTGCAGCCAATACCAAGTCTGGCAAAGTTTCTGGTGTTAGCGGGGTACGCGGGCCAATATTTGAGTGAGTGTGGAATAGGGAGATGGGGAAGTGTGGGGAGTGTGGGGAGAGAGGGGAGTGGGGGGAGTGGGGGGAAAGATTTCTTCCCCATCTTCCCACACCTCCCACACCTCCCTCTCCTCCCACACCTCCCCATCTCCCCATCTCCCCATTCTCCAATTCAATATATTTGCGATCGACATTTCTTGGATGATACCGTCTACAAGGTGACAGAGGATTTTCAGGGGTTTACTTAACGATGAAATGTAGACATAAAGTAGCTTATAGCTTGGCATCGCTGTTTGGTTTCAATTTAATATCTGGCTTAGTTGCATTTGATATGGCAAAGGCAGCACCACCGAGAACCCCAGATAAAAGCGTCAATTGCGAGATTTTAATTGTGGGTGGCGGACTATCTGGTGTTGCTACAGCTTACGAGGGGTTACTGGCGGGACGAACGGTTTGTTTGACGGAAATTACCGACTGGTTGGGGGGACAAATTTCTGCTCAAGGGACGTCTGCGTTAGATGAACGTCCAACTCAACGGGCGAAGCAATTCTATTCTCGCGGATACTTGGAATTGCGAAATCACATTGAGCGTAAATACGGTAAACTTAATCCTGGTGATTGCTGGGTAAGTGATTCTTGTTTTCTCCCCCGCGATGCTCACAGCATTTTAGCTCAGATACTCAAAGATGCTGAGAAACGCGGTAAAGGAAAGTTGCAATGGTTTCCGAACACGGTAATTAAGGATTTGGAAATCGCTGCTGATGGTAAGTTAATTAATAGTGCGATCGCTATCCAACATCAACCAGTAAAGGGCGCACCACCCCTCAACACTTTTACGTTATCCCAAGTTTTTGAAGACGCCTATCGCTACGATAACTCGTCTCGATTTACCAAAACTATTGTGCGCTTCATTCCCAAGCCAAGTAAAACAGATGCCCCTAAGTGGTACGTTATAGACACCACTGAAACCGGGGAAATTATCGCCTTGGCTGATGTACCCTACCGTTTAGGCATTGATGCCCTTTCTTACCTAGAACCTTCTGCTTCCAGTACCACTAACGATCCTTATTGTCCCCAAGGCTTTACCTACACCTTTGCAATGGAGGCAACTAAGGATCCGCAACCCCAGGAAATGCCGCCATTTTATTTACAATACTCACCATATTTCAGCTATGAACTAGCACGACTGGCTAATTTTGATTTAGTCTTCACTTATCGTCGCATTTGGAGTCCCAAGAAAGGACAACCAACAAAATTTGGTGGTGTAAGTTTTAATGCCGCTTCTCCAGGGGATATCTCCATGCAAAACTGGACTTGGGGTAATGACTACCGCCCTGGCACTGCCCGGGATAATTTAATTTATACACGCCAACAGTTACAAAGTACTGGACAATTACAGTCAGGGGGTTGGATGGGAGGGCTGCGAACAGAAACCCTCCGCAAAGCTGAGGAACATGCCTTATCTTTCTATTACTGGTTCGTGGCTGGAACTACAGATTCTCAACTAGGGGAAGGCGTCAAACAGCAGCGAACTAATAACCGCTATGTTGCAGGGCTAAAGTCTCCAATGGGGACAGCGCATGGTTTATCGAAGTATCCCTATATGCGAGAAGCACGCCGCATCATTGGCCGCCCTAGTTGGGGACAACCAGGAGGCTTTACTATCTGGGAAATTGATATTTCTCGCCGAAATTACAATGACGAGTATTACCGCAAGACTCTGCCACCAGAGATGTATCGTCAGTTAAGGGCGGCACTGGCAGGATTAGAAGCTACATCTGTGATTGCGGGTGAAGTTTCACCAGATAAAGCAATGCGTCGGACTCGTTCTACCATCTTCCCCGATGCTGTGGGTATCGGTCACTACGCCATCGATTTCCATCCTTGCATGACTAATAGTCCTCCGGAAGCCCCTGGCAATACAGAACGTGCTGGTGAAAGACGCGGCGCCGGTCAAGCTTATCCCTTCCAAATTGCTCTCAGGGCGATGATTCCCCAAAAAATTGATAATTTATTAGTGGGAGGTAAAAGTATTGCTACCAGCCACATTGCCGCCGCTGCTTATCGAGTACATTCCTTTGAATGGTCGGCTGGCGCAGCTGCGGGAACCGTTGCTAGTTTTGCGATAAAAAATGCGATCGCACCTTACCAACTAGTCGATGATTTACCCAAACCAGAACCACAACTAGAAGCGCTGAAACGGTTGCTGCAACAAAATGGCAACCCCACCGCTTTCCCCGATACATCTATTTTTAACCAAAACTGGGAAGATTGGCGATAGGGAATTGCGCATTGGAATGGGGAAAGGGAAAAGGGTAAGGGGAAAAGGGGAAAGATTAAATTTATTCCTTTTCCCTTTTCCCTTTAACCTTTTCCTCTGCCTCCCCTGCTCCCCATCTCCCCATTCCCCACTCCCCATTCCCCACTCCCCAAACAATGCACTAAACTAGTTACTTGAATGTAGTTTTGTAAAATCCTGTTTATTTATTGTTCTATGGTTACGACACTTTCAGCAGATGTTTACGGGATGGCCGCAGCACCAACTGTAGCTCCTGAACGGTCTAATCAAGTTATCCGTAAGACTTACCCAAATTACAAAGTGATTGTATTAAACGACGATTTTAATACATTCCAACATGTGGCCGAATGTTTGATGACATATATTCCGGGAATGAGTGGCGATCGCGCTTGGGATTTGACTAATCAGGTACACTATGAAGGTCAAGCGATCGTCTGGGTTGGCCCCCAAGAACCTGCGGAACTTTATCATCAGCAGCTGCGCCGTGCAGGTTTGACAATGGCACCTCTAGAAGCAGCTTAATCATCATGGGTAAACCCACCGCAAATCCCGATCGCACAGCTTCCCAAAAATCTGCCAGACTGGTTTGGAATCACTCCACCCACATTTCTGGTCTAATCCCAATTTTAGAACGTCTGTGTCAGCAGGATGGCATCCAAACTGTGACGCCAGGAGTAATTGGTCGGGTAAAAGGTCATTGCCCAAAAATGCAGCTGCGCGTCTCAGTACCAATCCGTGGAGGGTATAAAGTCATAGCACGGCAGGGTAAGACTGTACAAGAAGTATTTATTTTAACTACTATGACTCAAGAAGAACTCGAAACCGCATTGGCGATCGCTATGAAATGATAATTAGTCATTAGTGATTGGTCATTGGTCATTACTCATTAATTATTCTTTCCTCTGCCCAATGCCCCATGCTCCATGCCCTATGCCCTATTCCTCAACACGATGTACTGCAAATTTGTGTAGCGGCAGACTCACGATGCAAGAAAAAGTTAAGAGATATGACAGAGCAGTAGTTATTCTCAAGGTCATTAATACGGATTCCCATTCGGGTAAAACTATTTTTTCTATGCCAAAAGCTATACAATAGACCAACCAATAAGAAAAGCTCATTCTAAACAAAATCTTCTCTGTTTCTTCGATATCACTTTTTTGCTGCTTACTGTCCCACAGTAATACTAGTCCAACGATACAAGCTACAAAGGAAACAGCAACTACAGATTCGTGACAGAACAGGTTTAACAAAGGCATTTGTATTTATCCCCAGCTTTTTTTATATTGAAATTCAGTCTAAAGGAATATTCCTTCAGGTAATCCAAAATATTTACAAACCTCAATAGAACCAGACAATTGCTGTAAACAAATGCAACAAAATATAAATAATCATTTGTCATTTGTTCCCAGTCATTACAAGTGACAAATGCCTATTGACAATCACAATTTCAGAAGTAACAATCTCAGCCAGTTGCTAGAACTATCTTCTTGATGTTGTTTCTTACACAAAAGAGAGGGTGTCTGCTATCGCATTAATCTCAACTAAATCACAAAACTAAATAGGATAACACTATTGATGAATGTTATTCAGGCTGGCGATCGCCCCAAAAAGCGAGTTTTCCCTTACGCTGCTATTATTATCAGCCTTGCTGTAGCTTTTGTTGATTCTGTATCTGTAGCGCAATCAACAACAGGAAATACTTCTGAAAAATCATCCTTACCACAAGAGTATCTCGATGCAATAGAAGATGCAAAGAAGGCAGAACCTAGTGAAATCTATCGAAATCTAACTCCGATTGTCTGGTATAATCCCGACCTCAAATGGGACAAAAGTCGTGTTTTAGTAGTAGCCTGGACAACCTTTAACGGATATAGAGATAATGTCGGTAAATTAATGCTTTTAGACCGGGATTTATGGGTTACGGCTGTTCCAGACTTGCAAAAATTCTGTAAAACATATAGTCCCACAACTGAAACATCTCTAGAGTATCGACTCAACCAAGTTTTGGGTCTACCTCCAGATCTCAACCCAGATAAAAAAAGGTATATTGTTGAATTGTGGGTAGAACCGCGATCGCTATTTCGTCCCGCGAAAGATCCTAGCATTACTGACCGTGAAGCGGAACTGGAATTTCCTCTAGCTAATAGCTTTGAGTCAGTTTCAACTACCTATCAAGATTGGTTTAACCAGCAATTTAAAAGTCGCTACGCTTCAGAGAATCGTTATCCGTGGACACAGCTAGGATATACTTACGATTGGGGAAATCAAAACGATTGGAAAAAACTCGACCCCAAGCGATCGCCTCACGTCGGTTTAAGCGAATTCGTGATTAGAGAATGGTCGCAAGTGAGTGTCTATTCCGCTAAAAGTGTACAGGAGTACTGTAGAGATTGACATTAGGAGTGAGAAAGAGGACAAGGAGACAACTTGCAACAATTCTTTCTCCTTGTCTTCTTGCCATACCCAATGTTTTAAGAACAATTTTCTCCTAACTGTTCGCAAGCACCAATACTCACCCAACTGCTAGAACCATCTTCCCAGTGTTCTTTTTTCCAAATCGGTGTAAGATTACGTGCTTAATACTGAACGAGATTTTTGGCGATCGCTCTTTTATCTTCAGTACGCAACTCCTGAGTAAAGTTAATCAAATCATTGAAGAATATCTGCACGTTGCGTGAGTCAGCATTGTATTCTGCTATCATCTGCTGGAATTTGTCCAGGTAGTTGATGCGATTTTTATTTAACCTCACCATCTGTTGGAGTTTTTGGGCGATCGCAGTTTTGAGTTTTTCAGTCTCTGTTCTCTGGTAGTCAGTACTAGCAAATTTATTTTTTAACGCTTCAAAGTCGATTTGGCTTATGGCTTGACTTTCAACTACTAACCAGCACTGTCGTACATTACCGTACTCGCTACAACAAGCGGCAATCCAATATCCAGAGATTGCACTGTCTTTAAATACCTCTTCGGACATATTCTCTAACAGCATTTTTGCAGCAGTTAGGGTGTCTGGTACTCTCGACACCCAACGAAAATGTTCCATTTGTTACAAGTTTTCTTCCGTGTAAAGTGCGGCATCCGCTTTAAAATCATTGCTTTTACAACTTGACCTGCACCGATCATTTCTTGAGAGTGAGTTCCCAGGAGTCGGTTAATTTGTTCTACTAGATTCATCTCATCACAGATGCCTGCGACTATGCCGCAGTGGTCCAGTCAAATTTGACTGTAGATGATTGTGTAGTCAGAGAAAGACAAACCCAAAACCTCAAACAAGAAATAGTTGCCTATATAGTTCCATCAGGGTTATTTACACCAGAGCAATTATTGTCTGATTTAAAAACAATTTTGCCTAGCGAATTCATACCCGCAGCACTTGTACCAGTCTCCGCCATACCCCTAACAAATACAGGTCAGGTAGATGAAGTTGCTCTATCGAGTTTAGAAGTTATTGACTCTGACTTAATACATTGCATAGAGGAAAAATTAGAGTCATTGCCAGAAATTGAACGTGTAGCGGTAGTTGTTGAACCCGTAGTTACAACTATTCCTCCTGTACATTTAGAGGATTTGCTAGGGGAAACTCAAGCGTTTGCCTCTTTATATAGCCAGCAAAATTCACAAACAACCACAGCTATTCAAAAGATAGAAAACAAGAGTTTCTCTTCATCAAAAAAGTTAGCGATTAGTCACGGAGAACCACTGCAATACAGCGAAGATGCTCCTAAAAATTTAGTGGAAGTATTGCAACGAGCCGCCCAAAATTCAACTAAAGGTATCATTTATATTCAACCTGATGGCGCTGAGAAAGCTCAGTCCTATAGCCAGCTATGGCAAGATGCCCAAAGAATCTTAGCTGGCTTGAGAAACTTAGGACTAAAACCCCAAGACAAAGTAATTTTTCAACTAGAAGATAATCAAGATTTCATATCTGCTTTTTGGGGTTGTGTGCTAGGAGGCTTTGTACCAGTGCCAGTATCCATCGCCCCTAGCTACGAACCACTCAACAGTAGCGCAAGCAAATTACAAAATACTTGGCAGATGCTGGAGAAACCCCTTGTACTAACGAGTACTTCTTTAGCTGGCAAAATTGATAGTTTTTCGAGGCTTTTAAAATTAGAAAACTTTCAATTTGCAACTGTTGATAAATTGCGTGAGTGCCAACCAGATTTGAAATTGCATCAAAGCCAACCAGAAGATTTAGCAATTTTGTTTTTGACCTCTGGCAGCACTGGTATACCCAAGTGTGTGATGCTCAATCATCACACACTTGGGTATGACAAGCGGCTTAGTTTCAATGGGTCATTTCTCCAACCAAGAAAGCGTTTTAAACTGGATGCCTTTGGATCGTGTCGGTGCGCTAGTTTCCCTGAGTATCATGGCTATACCATTCCCGACTGGTTCTACCATCAAGTATGGCAGCCCAAATCTCCAATTGCTGTTAATTCTTCTTTAATTGTTATTAATTCCACTCTAATATTTCTAGATTCATTCGATTTGGGGACATATTTATGTCAAAGATTGTCAGAAAATAACCTGTCATACAACACTGTTTCACCTGGAGAAGATTTTCTGAAAATCAATCGCTCACACTACACAATTACTCCAGGAAAAGCTGAACACTATCAACTTTTAATCGAATTCCTAGCAACAGATAACATTATCATTGGGCAGATACTTCATCTATGGAATTATGACCAATATATTGGCGAAGTTAAAAACGAAGACGCCTTGGAACAAGCCCAAGAACGTGGAATATACAGTTTATTATTCCTGGTTCAAGCTTTAGCAAAAGTTCAGGGAGCTGATAATTCTGTTCAATTACTATTTATTTCTTCTCATATCCAACCTATTTCCCCAGATGACCCAATAGCTTACGAGAAATCAGCAGTATTAGGACTGTTGAAAACTATTCCTCAAGAATTACCAAATCTGAACTGTCGCCACATTGATTTGCCTTTCGCTAAAGTTGAAAGAAATGGAACTTTTATCTTACAAGAGATGCAAGTTTCCTCTAAAGAACGAGAGGTAGCTTATAGAAATGGACAGCGTTTCGTTCCTTGCTTGAAAAAAGTTGATTTCAAGAGCGAACCTAAATCCTCAATTACGTTCAAACAAAGAGGAATTTATTTAATCACAGGAGGGCTGGGTGGTATAGGTATTGAAATTGCACGGTATTTGCTGAACAATTATCAAGCTAGGCTATTGTTGGTTGGCAGAACTTCTTTACCAGATAAAAGTACTTGGAGTGAGCAAACAGACATTCTTGGAGAACGCTTGAAGGCATATCAGGAATTAGAACAGCTTGAGGGAGAGGTTATTTACGAAGCTGTTGATATTTGTGACTTTAAACAGTTGCAAATAATAGTTCAAAAAGCCCAATCCCAATGGGGTAAAAATCTGGATGGAGTACTTCATTTAGTTGGAACATTCCATGAGCAACTTGTACTTGATGAGCAAAAGGATAACTTAGCAGGAATTCAGATTTGCGAGTGCAAGACCGCTTTGGAACTTCTTGTATTTGCAACTTAGTACAACTGGCTGAAATGCCTTGTCTGGAAAACGGTGAAATTGACCGCGCCAGCCTAATTAGTAAAATTAACTTTCAGGAAATTAAGGAGCGGATAGAACCACGCAACGAGATAGAGTTCAAAATTGCTCAATGTTGGCAGCAAGTTCTGAAAGTAGCACCTTTAAGCATTCACGACAACTTTTTTGAGTTGGGTGGAAATTCACTACTAGCAGGCCAAGTGATTTCTCGGTTACAAGCAGATTTTTCTTTAGAGTTGTCTCTACAACGTTTATTTAAAGCACCGACGATCGCCCTTTTAGCCCAGAGTATTGAGGCGATTCGAGGAGTCACTCAGGATCGGAGTGAATTGATTGAGGCGATCGCAGAAGAATATGAGGAAATAAGGATATGAATATAGAAAAGTTTTTAACTAACCTGCAAACCAAGGGTGTCAAAATCTCGATTGATGGAGATCAACTTAGCTGTCGCGCTCCCAAAGGAGTAATGACAGCAGCCATCCAGCAAGAACTTAAAGAGCGGAAAACAGAAATCCTTGCTTTTCTCAAAGAAGCTCAAACAGCTACACAATATAACTCTTTCCCTCTGGTACCAGTTACGAGGGATAGGGAAGTACCTCTATCTTTTGCCCAACAAAGGATGTGGTTTCTTTATCAACTAGATAAAGAAAGCCCATTTTATAATGAAAGTCTACAAGTGCGGATTGTGGGCAAGCTCTCACTGAGAGCTTTAGAACAGAGTATTAACGAAATTATCCGCCGCCATGAAGCTTTACGAACTACCTTTGTTGTGAGAGAGGGCATACCTTTTCAGGCGATATTGCCCACCTTAGCGATCGCCATACCCATAGTAGAGTTGCAAGGTCTACCAGAAGCTTCAGTGCAACAAATAGTGACTCAAGAGGTTCGCCAACCCTTTGACTTGAGTATCGCTCCTTTGTTGCGAGTCACTCTAGTGCGCCAGCAAGCAGAATCTCACTTGTTGATTTTGACGATGCACCACATCATTACAGATGGCTGGTCAATGGGAATATTCTTTAAAGAGTTAGAAGTTCTTTATCATGCTTTTAGTAAAGAGCAGCCAAATTCCTTACCAGAGTTAACAATACAATACGCAGATTTTGTCCTTTGGCAACGCCAGTGGTTAACTCAACAAGTTCAACAAAAGCAACTTGATTACTGGAAACAACAGTTAGCTGGCGTACCGCCTTTATTGGAGTTGCCAACTGATTATCCGCGTCCACCAGTGCAGAGTTTCTCTGGTAGCACCAAAAAATTTCAACTCGAAAAGGATTTAACCTCTCAACTAGTAAGCCTGGGCCAACAGTCTGGTGTCACCTTATTTATGACCCTGCTGGCAGCTTTTGCAGTTTTACTCCATCGCTATAGCAGTCAGAATGATATTTGTATCGGTTCGCCTTTTGCTAACCGCGATCGTCAAGAAGTAGACCCACTAATTGGCTGTTTTGTCAACACTTTGGTGTTGCGTACTCAGATTGAAGATAATCCAAGTTTCTCTGACTTCCTCCAACAAGTGCGCTCTATTGTTTGGGATGCTCAGACACACCAAGACGTACCATTTGAGCAAGTGGTAGAAGCACTACAGCCAGAACGTTCTCTTGGCTATAACCCTTTGTTTCAAGTGATGTTTGTTTTGGAAAATTTTTCGCTCGATACTTTAGAGTTACCTGGTATTAGCCTGACTCCAGAGATGGTAGAGCGGGGTACTTCTGGGTTCGATTTGAGCCTGTCGATGTGGCAGACACAAAAGGGATTAATTGGGTCTTGGGAATATAACAGCGATCTGTTTGAGGCGGATACAATTGCGAGGATGACTGGTCATTTTCAGACTTTGTTAGAAATGATAGTTGCTAATCCCGAATTGAGAGTGGGCGAATTATCTTTGCTAACACAGTCAGAACAACATCAGTTATTAGTCGAATGGAACAATACTCAGGTAGAGTATCCCCAAGATAAATATATTCATCAATTGTTTGAGGAGCAATGTTTGAGTACTCCCGATGCAGTAGCAGTTGTATTTGAAAATCAACAACTCACCTATCACCAATTGAATTGTCGTGCCAATCAGTTGGCGCATTACTTGCAGTCCTTGGGTGTAAAACCAGACACACTATTGGGTATTTGTATAGAGCGTTCTTTAGAAATGGTGGTGGGACTACTGGGAATTCTCAAGGCAGGTGGGGCTTACGTACCACTTGACAGTGAGTATCCCAGCGAACGCTTGAGCTTTATGTTAGAAGACGCTCAAGTAAGAGTGCTACTTACCCAAGAGCATCTAGTTGAGAAATTACCCCAACATCAAGGGCGTGTTGTTTGCTTAGATACCGACTGGGGAATGATTTCCCAATCGAATCAGCAAAATCCAATCGCTGGTGTGCAAGCTAGTAACTTGGCTTATGTAATTTACACTTCGGGTGGGAGCAACGCGAAAAAGTGAGATCGGGGTTTGGTTCTCAATTACACGCCTATATTCTCAACAAAGCCTAGTTTTTTAGTTGCGATCGCATCCTGAAACAAGCTATATACGTCCCAGGTTTCAGCACCTCACAAAATCGCGTTGCTCCCTTCCAATTAATCGTTTTGCTTCGTGAGGATGTGATTCAATTCTTGCCAAAGGATTTGTCATATTATCTACATATAATTTTTGCTCCGTTTTTTATTATCCCACTTTGTTTATATTAAGGATAAGTCTAATAGATTCAGGATTTGTGAAAACGGGATGGTAGCGGAGGCGATCGCAACATACTTCAAGCCGTGCTTTCCAACTACCTCGCCACAGATTTATCGTTCCATTCCAGCCACCGCTAGCAATTATGATTTTGTTTCAAAAGCTTTTCTAATTGGTTAATGCGATCGCCATCCGGCATCAATTGAACTAGCACTAATCCAGCAATGTATTATGCATGATTGTTTGCTAACCCTTGGATTATTTTCTCTATGCAATTATTTGGTGCACTTTGGGTACTACAATGAATGCCATATACCGAAATCAGCTTCTAATCTACCTTCCAAGCACCTCTGTTCCAAATGCATAAATAGAGCGATCGCTTGTGGTTGTAATGGAAAGTCCAAAAGTATCGCCTGAAACCTTTATTATTTCGTTAACTTTCAAAAGTTTTCGGCCTACTGAAATTTGAATATGGGTCAGAACCCGATCGAATTTTGGCTATCAGGCATATCAGCAAAAAATTTCCTTGGGACTCAACGCCACTCCATCTGGATTACAGGCAGCTTTTATCAAAGCTAAGGTCAGACGCCTTTGCCTTTTTTCGAGCGAGTAAATTTCATGTGGTAGCTGGGGTCATCCTATGCAACCCTTACAAAGGTTTAAGGTAGGTAAGAGCGATCGCTCTTTTTGGGATGTAAACTAAAAGCACAAAAGATATGATTTAACATCGTATGCAGCAATCGACAAGAGGCAATTACCGAGATCTTTGGCGGCAGCTTGTTACTTTGGCTGCAATCTTTGGTGCTTTCGTTGTCAACATAGTATCGAACGTTTTTCCCCTCAATGGACTGAGCATAGGGGAAATATCCAATACTTTGTTTAAAAATGTGCTGATTATCCCCGCTAATTACGCCTTTGCTATCTGGGGGCTGATTTACCTTGGGTTGTTTGCTTTTGGGGTATACCAAGCTCTACCAAACCAACGACATGAGCCTGATTTACGTAAGACAGATTATCTGTTGGCGATCGCCTGTATTGCTCAAAGTATCTGGGTGTATCTGTTTTTGTCTAGGCTTTTTGCTCTCTCTGTAATTGCAATGTTGTTGGTTCTGTTGCCTCTGATTGGTGTTTATGTGCAGTTAGAAATTGGCAATAAGCGTGTACCTGGGTTCAAAAAATGGTGTATTCACTTTCCTATTAGCATTTATCTAGGCTGGATTAGCGTGGCGACCATTGTCAACGTAGCCTGTGCCTTGTCTTTTCATGGGTGGAACGGTTGGGGGATTTCTGCTCTCACATGGACTCAAATGATGTTATTGATAGCAACAGCACTTGCAGCAGTTATGCTCATTCAGCGTCGAGACATCGCTTATACAGGAGTAATACTCTGGGCATTGGTGGCGATCGCACTCAAGCACTTTGATAATTCAATACTCAGAAATGCGGCGTTGGTTTTGGCAATTGTCCTAGTTTTGACCGCTACGATTAGCATCAGGAGAACCCAACAAGAACATATTTAAGTGCTCCCGGCGTACCTGCCTGTCGTAGGCGACCGCCCCAAAATTAACATTTATTGATGATGTCCTCACTAGTATGTACTGGCGTAATACACTGAAACTAACAACTGAGATAGTTGACTGTGGAATTATCAACACTACAAGGGCAACCAGCAAGCATTCTGGGTTTAGCAGGGCAATCGATAGACGCTACAACTGTTTTATTGGCATTTGAGGCAAGAATCAATTACTTTTTCTTTTACAATTTAGAATCTGAAAACTTTTTGAGTAGCTTAAAATCTCTCTTGCTAACAAACCGCGAACAGGTCTTGGTGGCAACGGGGAGTGAAAACCGAGATATACAATCTTTACGCAATTACTTTGACTCTGTGCGCCATTATTTAAATGTCGAAGTGGTAGATCTATTTTTTATTGAATATGTCTCCCCTGCTGATGACATGACCCAGGTTCAGATGTTGCTTGATGAACTTCGGTCGTGGAAGGACTCTGAAGTTGTGCGCTATGTGGGAGTCACCACACATAACCGAGCTATTGCTTTAGAAATGATAGAGCATCATCAATGTGATGTGTTGATGCATCGCTACAATATGGCACATCGCAAGGCACAAGAAGATGTTTTGCCTGCCGCTCAAAAAGTTGGTATTCCCGTGGTGGCATTCACTTGCACGCGCTGGGGAATGTTACTCAAAGGTCATCACAACTGGCACGGAAAGTTACCTACAGCAGCAGACTGTTATCGCTATGCCCTAAATCATCCAGGGGTGCGTCTGGCGCTCACCGCCCCGAAAACTAGGCAGCAATTAGAAGAAAATCTTGCTGTTTTGCACGCGCCCCAGATTGAAGCCCAAGAAGTAGCCAATTGGCAAGAATACGGGAACTTGATTTATGGAACTGGGCAAGACGCATTTGATACTCAGTGGGTTTAACTGCTAATGAGCCAGACACAAACCACAGCATCAAGAAAAAAGCGCGACCATCTATGAAATGATGTCCGAAATTTTAGTGTAAGTGGATGCTTGTTGCTAAAAATCGCTCTAGCGTACTGAGCGCGATCGCAAAACTGAAGCGCGAGAAATTGCGTACAGATCGTTGAGTAGGTCGTTTCGTGCAGATAGAGTTAAACAATGCCAAAATTTTAGATTGCCGATTGAACAAAACAAAAGATTTCCTAATCCAAAATCTAAATGGGCTTCATCTGCTCCCAATTACTATTGAGGCTGCGCTATGAAATTGATTTCTGTTTGCGTTGGACTGCCGCGTGAAATGAGATGGAAGGGAAAGTGTGTCACAACTAGCATTTTTAAGCAGCCCGTAAATGGACGAGTGATGTTGCGAACGCTCAATTTAGACGGAGATAGACAGGCAGATTTGACCGTTCACGGGGGTGTTGAGAAAGCGGTTTACGCTTATCCAATGGAGCATTACGCTTACTGGCGACAGCAATTTCCAGATGAGGACTTGCCTTGGGGTGCGTTTGGCGAAAACCTAACGGTTGAGGGATTGTCGGAAAAGTTGGTGAATATTGGCGATCGCTTTCGTATTGGCTCGGCCGTTGTGATGGTGACACAGCCCCGGTTTCCCTGCTTCAAGCTCAATCTCAAGTTTGGACGAGATGATATGGTCAAACGGTTTCTCAACAGTCGGTTGAGTGGTATTTACTTTTCAGTAGTCCTTGAAGGTGAAATTGGTGTAGGAGATGAAATCGAACTGGTGAGTCGGGATGAAAACAATGTCACAGTTGCCGATATTGTGCAAATCTACGTGCGTGAAGCCGATGAAAATTTAGTGCGTCGCGCTGTTCGGGTTCCCGCTTTGGCAGAGGGTTTGCGAACTTATTTTCAACAGCAAATCGAACCAGAACATTAACCTATTAGGTTGCCATCTTGCATCAGCTATCTTGGTTTGGGGTTGAGACATAACGTTACGTCTCAGTTCGGAATTTTCATCATAGCGATCGCAAACGTTTCTCATACGGTTGAGATGACTAATTACTTCATGGAGTGTCATCTCTAACCGCAACACCAACAATTCCAGAATACGCAACAAAAGGCGATCGCATTTTCTTTGTGTTTGAAAGTGCGATCGCTTGACTCAAACAAAAAGGCGATCGCCTTCCTCCTATCACCCCACCACTGCCAATCATCGACATCAAAAAGCGCCCCCCTTGCGGAGAGCGCTTTCGATTTTACTTGACGCTATCGCTAATTAGCCATTGATAGCAGGAGCAGTTAGAGCAACAGGAGCAACATCAGCAGCAGCCAAATCTAAGGGGAAGTTGTGAGCGTTACGCTCGTGCATTACTTCCATACCCAAGTTAGCGCGGTTGATGATGTCAGCCCAAGTGTTGATGACGCGACCTTGAGAGTCAATTATCGACTGGTTGAAGTTGAAACCGTTCAAGTTGAAAGCCATTGTGCTTACACCCAAAGCGGTGAACCAGATTCCCACAACAGGCCAAGCAGCTAAGAAGAAGTGCA
>JAVRCJ020000044.1:0-54846 GCA_034530875.2 Nostoc sp. DedSLP01 | reverse complement strand
GACCTATCTTTTTCTACCGTACAATCGTCACATCTTGATATACCAGTCCTTCCAGACTCCTTGTCACCCCGTCAGCCTGAAAATTTAAAAAGGTGTGAGAGCAAGTTTGCTTTATTTGTGGAATAGATCCTTTCATCCCAAATCTACAATTCTTTACTCAAACTCATATTTTTAAAGCTATGGTGTCAATCTAAAATCCAAAATCCAAAATTCTTAGTGCTGGTGTAGCTCAATAGGCAGAGCAACTGACTTGTAATCAGTAGGTTGCAGGTTCAATTCCTGTTACCAGCTTGATGCGGGTGTGATGTAACGGCAGCATGAGACGTTTCCACCGTCTTCGTGCGAGTTCAAATCTCGCCGTCCGCTCTAAAACTTGCGGGTGTGATGTAATTGGTAGCATCTGAGTACGCCATACTCAGTGCGTGGGTTCAAGTCCCTCCACTCGCTTGCGTAGTCCTGTAGCTCAATTGGTAGAGTGTCTTCCTTACAAGAAGGGTGTTGCGGGTTCAATTCCTGCCAGGACTACCAAATCTTGGGAGTGTAGCTCAATGGAATAGAGCTTCGAGTTTCTACCTTGATAGTTGTGGGTTCGAGTCCTACCACTCCCACCAAAACAAGTCAAAAGTTAAAAGTCAAAAATCAAAAGAATGAATTTAATTATTTCTCTTTGTTTTTACTTTTTACTTTGCTCTTTTTACTTTTTTGATGGGGTCATAGCTCAGTTGGCTAGAGCGCCTGCCTTGCAAGCAGGAGGTCATGGGTTCAAGTCCCATTGATTCCACTGATGGTGTCTGAAGCCAAAGTGGTCGAGGCGCTGGTTTGTGGAACCAGTCATAACGGGTTCGAGTCCCGTCAGACGCCCCTGAATGGAAGATGCCGCTGAATGGACGGCAACTGGTCTTGAAAACCAGGGTATGGGCAACTGTAGGGGTTCGATTCCTCCATCTTCCACTTTTCCACCTGAAGCCGAAAAGCGAGGCACTGTGCTGATAACACAGAAATAGGAGGGGCAGTACCTCCCTGGTGGATTAATATGTAGTGTTTGTGTTACAAATTTGCGATGTAATACGATCGCACTTGCTCATTTCTTTTTCAAATTCACTAGGGTGGTTGGCATACCGGCTGTGCAGCGGGCTTTTAATCCGCAGAAATAGGTTCGACTCCTATACCACCCACTAAACAATTCAAAATTCAAAATTCAAAATTAAGAAATGCAATCCTAGCTAGCCTTTTGGCGATTGGTAATATACTACTTGAATGCACGTTGGATTATGAATAGGAACTGGCGATCGCCAGTTGAGCATGTTGCAATAATACATCTTTATCCAAAGGCTGGATGGTATATTGCGGTGTTACTGCCAGTAGTTTCTCTATTCTTTCTCTTGCTGCTTCCACAACTGATTCATCTAAGCTACCGTTACCCAGAGAATCGGCGAAATCTTCAGCAATGCGATAAGTTCTTTCAATAGATGAGGAATTAATATTACGGGAGACAATAAATAGGTCGCAGCCTGCATGAAATGACCGCGCCACAGTACCAGTTTGAGTCAGCATATCTGAGATTGCTTTCATATCTAAGTCGTCAGAGACAACCACTCCCTCAAAGCCAAGTTCCTCCCTCAGTATGTTTTTGAGAATAGGACGGGAAAGGGTTGCTGGCACATCAGAGTCTATCTTCGGAAATAAGATATGAGCAGTCATAATTAAAGGAATCTGTACTTCGACGAGGGTTTTGAAAGGTATCAGTTCTCGAAGTCGCAGGTCTTCTAAGGTTAAATTGAGTATTGGTAGCTCGATGTGAGAATCTTGGCTAGTGTCTCCATGTCCGGGGAAATGCTTGGCACATCCGATAATTCCGGAATCTCGAAGTCCAAAATAGTATTCACGCGCATCTTGAGCAGCAGTTTCCGGGGTGCTACCAAAGGCACGAGAGGCAATTACAGGATTATTAGGATTGGAAAAAATATCTGCTATGGGTGCCCAAGATAAATTTATTCCCAGCGATTTTAATTCAGCAGCTGTTGCTTTTGCTACTTCGTAGGCGTGCGATCGCAGCAACAACGCATAAGGAAATCGCGTAATCGGTAGCGGTGTACGAATAACGCGGCCTCCTTCATGATCTAAAGTCACAAACATTGAGCTACGTTCAGTATATTCTCGTATCTGGTTGTTTAAATCCTTGAAGCTTTCTAACCAAACTTGGTATGGAGTACCATCCAGAAAATTCTTGGCAAAAAATATCACTCCAATCGGTTTTAATTGATTGAGTGCGCGTTTATCCTCATCACTTAACGTAGTACCGGAAATACCCATAATCAGGTGATTCCCAAAGCGCTCTAGCTGTTGCGAACGTGCCATAATTTTTTACCTGATAGTTGTGTAGCAATAACCTGGGATGCTCAACTGAGAAAACATCAACCCTAATCCTAATACCTTTATCAGAAATGGTCAGCGACGATGGAAAAGATGTAACTTTAGTTTTCCGTATGCTAGGAGATGACGAGAAAAAATAAGTAGAAATTATCGCATCTTTGGCTATGCCAAAGAAAATAAATGAAGATATGTGGATTATTTTTTGTTGCGAATTTTTAGTGAAAATTGCAGCAAAGGTGGTTTTGGATTTGTGCTAGTCCGTTTTGTTTCCAAAAAAGAATTATTCCTATTCATCAAGTAACAAATCGAATTTGTCAGAGCTGACTATGGAATACAACAACATTTGCAAGGAGCTTCTGTAATCAAATGTATTTTGTTAATTTGGGCGATCGCAACTAACCCCTAAACTGAAGCTATTGATAGTTTTTGATTGAATTTCACACCTTGCTGGTTTAGCTTGGTTACAACAGTTAAAATACTTAATTTCAAATTACTTTAGTCTTTATTTTTACATAAATTACAATTTATTAAAGCAAAGTAATACCTCAATCATTGAGCAGTCTGTTTTCACTGCCCCAATTTTCTCAAAGAGAGCAAATACACGAATTCCTAAAGAAATCAACTACTTTGAGACAACAGTTAATAACCACTTTTTTGAGTCAGAGGTAATGACTTTTGTTTCTCGACATCTGGTAGTCTAAATCTAGATGAAATCAAGGGTGCAAAGCCATTGTCAGTAATGGTTGTCTTTGTGGCTGTGTCTGAGGCAAAATTCCCTTTTACACAACGTCTTTGCGAAAGCGATCGCACAATGACTACTAAATGTAACGGATTGCAACGTATAATGAGAACGGCAAAACCATTAAGAAATATTGAAGGGCAGTAAGGTTAAATGCGAGTAGCGATCGCGGGTGCTGGTCTAGCAGGGCTTTCCTGCGCGAAATATCTCACCGATGCAGGTCACACACCCATCCTCTTGGAAAGCCGAGACGTACTGGGTGGTCTTGTTGCGGCGTGGAAAGACTCTGATGGCGACTGGTACGAAGCCGGTTTACACGCCTTCTTTGGGGCATACCCTAATATGCTCCAATTGCTCAAGGAGTTGGGCATTGAAGACAGACTCCAGTGGAAAGAGCATACACTGATTTTCAATCAACCAGATCAGCCTGGAACGCTTTCACGTTTTGATGTTCCAGACATTCCATCTCCATTCAACGTCATTGCATCGATTCTGCGCAACAAAGACATGTTGACTTGGGAGCAGAAGATTCGATTTGCAATTGGCCTCTTGCCGGCAGTGGTTCGGGGTCAAAAATACGTTGAAGACATGGACAAGTACAGCTTCTTAGAGTGGTTGGAAAGGCAAGGTGTTGACGAGCGAGTAACTAGCGACGTTTTTATCGCTGCATGTAAAGCCCTGACTTTTATTAATCCCGATGAAGTTTCGGCAACAATTCTCTTAACTGCACTAAATCGCTTTCTCCAAGAACGATATGGCTCCAAGATTGCATTTTTGGATGGTTCTCCCACAGAACGGCTATGCAGCCCTATCGTCGATTACATCACAGAGCGTGGTGGAGAAGTGCGGTTAAATGCCCCGTTGAAAGAAATTTTGCTCAACCCAGATAACACCGTCAAAGGATATTTGATTCGGGGGTTAAATGGGGCAGAAGATGAAATTATTACGGCGGATGCGTATGTATCTGCCATGTCAGTAGATGTCGTGAAAGTCATCTTGCCTGAGACTTGGAAGCAAATAAAATTTTTCCAAAAGCTAGAAGGCTTAGAAGGAGTACCAGTAATCAACCTCCATCTGTGGTTTGACCGGAAACTGACACAAATCGATCATTTGCTCTTTTCGCGATCGCCACTTTTGAGCGTTTATGCTGATATGAGCAATACCTGTCGGGAATACGCCAACCCCGACCGTTCAATGCTGGAATTAGTTCTAGCCCCGGCAAAAGATTGGATAGCCAAATCCGATGAGGAGATTGTGGCAGCCACAATTGCCGAGTTAGAAAAACTCTTCCCCGAACACTTTGGGGGAGACAACCCAGCAAAACTGCTGAAATCTCATGTGGTGAAAACGCCGCGTTCAGTTTACAAAGCGACCCCTGGTCGCCAACAGTACCGTCCTGCACAAGTCACGCCGATTGCCAACTTCTATCTCGCTGGAAGTTACACCATGCAACGCTACTTAGGTAGTATGGAAGGTGCCGTACTTTCTGGTAAGCTGACAGCACAGGCGATTTCTGAGGCCCTGCCGCTAGCAAAATCCTCAAACCTGCAAACGCTCACCCGACCGCCTGCAACGAATGCTGCAACTGCCTGAATCCAAAGCCCGCATGAAAACGCTGGTCTCTGTGGACGAGTCCTACGAACTTTGTCGTCATCTCATAGCCAAATATTCCACGACTTTTTACCTCAGTACTTTGCTTCTGAGTAAGGAAAAGCGTCCCGCTATTTGGGCAATCTATGCTTGGTGTCGCCGTTTAGATGAACTGGTCGATGGCCCTGCATCTGCCATTACCACGCCAGAAACCCTAGACCTCTGGGAACAGCAGCTAGAATCGATATTTGCTGGACGCCCACAGGATAATTTCGACGTAGCTTTGGTAGATACCGTTCAACGCTTCCCGATGGACATTCAACCCTTTCGGGATATGATTGCTGGTCAGCGTATGGACTTATACCGCAGTCGCTACGAAACCTTCGAGGAATTATATCTCTACTGTTACCGTGTAGCGGGTACTGTAGGCTTGATGTCCACAGCAATCATGGGATTGGATACTAGCAAAAATACAGCTCCGTGGAACCGCGAACAACAGCCGCATAATCCGACTGAAGAAGAAATCGCCTTGGGAATTGCCAAGCAACTCACCAACATCTTGCGCGATGTTGGTGAGGATGCGCGGCGCGGACGAATTTATATTCCTCTAGAAGATTTGGCAAGATTCAACTATACCGAACAAGACTTATTCGAGGGTATAGTTGACGATCGCTGGCGTTCTTTGATGCGCTTTCAAATTACTCGGGCACGACAGTTTTATCGCAAAGCCGAAAAAGGAATCTCTTACCTTGCTGCTGATGGTCGTTTGCCTGTGTGGGCAGCTCTGATGCATTACAGCGGGATTTTAAGCGTCATTGAACGTAACGATTATAATGCCTTCACCAAACGCGCCTACGTACCCCAGTGGCGAAAGTTACGTTCTTTGCCCGTGGCTTGGATGCGATCGCAAGTCCTTTGAGCAATTAGTCATTGGTCGTTAGTCATTAGTCATTAGGAGCCACTGCGCCCTTGGTGGTTCCCCCCCCGTTAAAGCAAGTGGCGTTCATTAGTCAAAGCAGAAACACAAAAGACAAATGACAATTGACTTGCCCGAATAAGTCTGCTAACATTGTTATTCGTGACCGAGGAGAGGTGGCTGAGTGGTCGAAAGCGGCAGATTGCTAATCTGTTGTACGGCAGGCAACTCCGTACCGAGGGTTCGAATCCCTCCCTCTCCGTTTTTTAGATTTTGAACCCCACACAATAATGACATTGTGTGAAAAAAATACTAATAGTAAGGGTAAATGCTTTTACTTCTTTAGATGGATGATATGATCTATCATTTGGAGTCCTGATCGAGTCAAACTAGGTTGCAAACCTAGTTTGGATATTACTTTTAGGCTCCTAAAAATTCTGAGGAGTGAAAGTAAGTTATGAGAAGAATTAGTGCAGCCTTAACCTTGAGTCTAGCTACGCTAGTAAGTGGGTTTCTCTTGGGTGCTTGTGAAGGCGGTGGTGGGCCTAACACTACAGGCGGTGAAACTAAAGCTACACCTGCTAGTAGCGGTGGCGGACTTAAAATTGGTTCTCTAATGCCTACCACAGGAGATTTAGCGTCTATAGGACAGCAGATGGCTGCTAGTGTTCCCTTGCTGGTGCAAACTGTCAATGCTTGCGGCGGTGTAAACGGCCAACCTGTTACCCTTGTTGCTGTAGACGACCAAACAGACCCAAAAGCTGGTGCTCTTGGTATGACTAAACTAGCTTCTGTCGATAAAGTTGCAGGTGTTGTTGGCTCATTTGCTAGCAGTGTATCCACAGCCGCTGTTTCAATTGCTGCTCAAAATCAAGTAATGATGATTTCACCAGGTAGCACTAGCCCAGTATTTACAGAAAAGGCGCAAAAAGGTGATTTCAAAGGCTTTTGGGCGCGTACAGTTCCGCCTGATAGCTACCAAGGGCCAGCTTTAGCCCAACTCGCAACTCAAAAAGGTTTCAAGCGAGTATCTACCGTCGTGATTAATAACGACTATGGTGTAGGTTTTGAAAAAGCATTTGTGCAAGCTTTTGAAAAATTGGGCGGAACCATAGTCAATAAAAACAATCCTGTCCGCTACGACCCCAAAGCGACTACCTTTGAAACTGAAGCCACTGCTGCTTTTGCTGGGAAGCCGGATGCAGTCCTTGGAGTTTTTTATGTAGAAACAGGTAGCCTACTGCTCAAGTCAGCATATCAGCAAGGTTTGAGCAAAGGGGTACAAGTGATGCTCACTGATGGTATGAAATCAGACGAATTTCCCGGCCAAGTTGGCAAAGGTAGCGACGGAAAATACATTGTATCTGGAACTATCGGCACAGTACCTGGTTCTGATGGTAAAGCATTAGAAGCTTTCAAAAAGCTCTGGCAAGAGAAAAAAGGTGGTTCTCCTGGAGAATTCGCTCCTCAATCTTGGGATGCTGCTGCTTTATTAGTATTAGCGGCACAAGCTGCTAAAGAAAATACAGGTTCAGGTATAGCTAAGCATATCCGCGAAGTTTCTAGCGGCCCTGGTACAGAAGTTACTGATGTCTGCGAGGGACTGAAGTTACTCAAAAAAGGGGAAGATATTAACTATCAAGGAGCCAGTGGCAATGTAGATGTCGATCCTAACGGTGATGTCGTTGGCGTTTATGATGTCTGGGCAGTAGGAGATGACGGCAAAATCAAGGTAATTGATAAAGTTACCCCGAAGTAGGAAGTGAGGAGGTATGAGTTAGAAGTGAGGAGTTATGAGTTTACTATCAATAACTCCTAACTTCTAACTTTTAACTCCTAACTTTTAAAAGCCATTGAAGTTATAACCAACACCTAATAACAAACCGATATCAGTTTGATCGAAAAATCCTGCGTTCACAGATGCTGTTGCCGTAAATTGAGAACTAAGAGGCACATCAATGCCACCGGATACTAAAAAGGCAAATTCCGAACCGCCACTAGTTTTCCAAGCTGCGCCTACTCCTACGTAAGGTGCAAAGGCTAACGGTTCGCGAAAAGGATCTGCTGACTGGAAGGTAAAATCGTATGTGATCGGAAGTAAAACTGTGGTGTTGTTACCAAAGATAGCGGCTGGCCGGACTGATATAGCATTTGTTAAGCCGACTTTGCTGATTACTGCAAAGTTGCCATCGCCTAAAGATGAGCTGTCACCACTCAAACCAATGTTGGCAGCAACTCCAACATAGCTGCTACCGCCACGGGTAGTTGTACCTAAATCGATATCTGATTGGGCTACTCTGGGGTTAGATGGCTGAGAATTTGCTTGTACAGGCTCAGAAGTCTCCGAATTCAGCGTTGCAGATGAGGTTGCCACTGTCCCTGGAATCGGTGTGAGAGTTTCCTCTACCGCATCACTGTCAGCTCCCTGGATTTTAGTTACATTTGCTACTGTAGGTGCTTCAGTTGTCTCTGTAGTCTCTTGGGTATTTAATTCGCTAGGAGATGCTACAGTTGCCTGAGGCTCAGTTAATGGCTGAGTACTTACCGCATCAACTGTTTGAGCTACAACAGATAAGCCGCTACTCAAGATGGTAAGAGCAGCTATACTTGGTAACCAAAAAACACCTTTACGAAGAAAAGTAGTATTCACGTTCACTCCTAAAACAATATTGTCACGAAAGATTAAGGAATTTGTTGATTTTAATCAACAAATTCGGACAATATTCAAAATTTAACATCAAAAAATCAATTTTTACATCCTGGTTTTGATAGATTTATTTACTTAACAACGAGTAGCAAAAAGTTAATTACTATATCCTAAAGATGCGAAATTTAACAGATGGCAAGAATTATCTTGACTTGCCGACTATTACCCCTGAATTGAGAATTCCAAATGCAGAATTCACAAGTAAAGCAGGTTTGATAGGTGGCTTGGGGACGAATCGTTGTGTACTTCACTTTCCTTGAAATTGGCTGTATATTGTTGATGCCGAAGAGCAAAGCGTCTATTGAGAGAGGAAGCGATCGCCAATTTACCTCAAAGCTTATTTTCCCTCGACATTCAGCGCTCTCAGTATTTCATTCCAGGATTGAGCAAGTTGGGATTTTGCTGTAGTGGAAACTTGGTTATTCTAACTATCACTACCCCTGTAATACGATTTCTTGTAGTATTAAGACTCAACAAAAAAATTGTAAACGCTCAACAATTACCTATTAGCGATCGCCAATCGTTGATTGTAGAGAATCCCACTCTACAACAATTCCTCTACGTCATTTGAATTAAGTTTTAAAGCCATAACTTAGACTTTAGATAGTTGTTCGATCGAATCTTAAAATTTTCCTGAGAAAATACACAAATCTAATATGAAGTTATATTACAAAGCTTGCAAAAATATTTAGAAATTGTCTGCAAGCCAAACATGGTTTTAAGGTAGAACCTATAGGAGAGACTTGAGGCAAATGTGATGAGCTTAAATAATATTCAAAACTATCGCTATGTCTGTACCCTGACCTTTGGTGATATCTACGGTCAAATAATTGTTTGGTTAATTACAATTACCCTAAGTTTGGCATCGGCTTTGGCACTAATGGGTGCTAAGAAACCTGTATACGCTTTAGCAACAGTGGGTCTGGTCGTTTTGCTATCGCTGCCTTTCTTACTATTTGCGTTTGTGACTACATTGTTAAATCATATTGAATTAGTTCCTGTACAACCTGGAACCAAAACCGAACCTATCCCAGGTAATGTATCTCAGCAACAACCTGTACAAGCGACCAGCTAATGAATTAAGAGTTAACAATTAAGAGTTAGGAGTCAAACCGAAAAGTGTCGGGTAATTGGTGGGGCTTATAGCCCGATCGATTTTCGCTGGTGGTGTATAAAAATACAATTTTTTCTTCCTTTACACCCTATTTTTGGTCACTGTATCTGTTTATTAACTCTTAATTATTAACTTTTATTTCTGGCTTTGAAATTTGCGTTGGCAAAGCCCACCGTTCGCGTAGCGTCTCGTAGAGAAGGTATCGCATCCCTGTCAACGAGCAGGGAATTTTTTTGTAGAAATGTATGGTTAAGACGGGTAGTAATATACTTCAAACAATTGTAAAACCCTTAGATCTGGTTTCTACAATAGAACAGCAGTGCTTTGCAGTCGGGGGTAATGATGCTGGAACACGATGTAATTATTGTCGGGGGTGGATTGGCGGGATGTCGCGCTGCTGTGGAAATTGCCCGCACCGACCCTAGTTTAAATATTGCTGTAGTTGCCAAAACCCACCCTATTCGTTCCCACTCAGTGGCAGCCCAAGGTGGTATGGCGGCGTCGCTGAAAAATGTTGATTCTGAAGATAGCTGGGAGGCACACGCTTTTGATACTGTTAAGGGTTCTGACTATTTAGCAGATCAAGATGCAGTGGCAATTCTCGCCCAGGAAGCGCCAGATGTAGTAATTGACTTGGAACATTTAGGCGTTTTGTTCTCTCGCTTACCCGATGGCCGTATTGCCCAACGCGCTTTTGGCGGACATTCCCACAACCGCACTTGCTACGCCGCAGACAAGACTGGTCACGCAATTTTGCATGAATTGGTTAACAACCTGCGACGCTATGGCGTGCAAGTTTATCAAGAGTGGTACGTAATGCGTCTGATTTTGGAAGATGGACAAGCCAAGGGTGTGGTGATGTTCCATTTGTTGGACGGACATGTTGAGGTTGTGCGGGCAAAGGCAGTGATGTTTGCGACCGGCGGCTATGGTCGCGTTTATAACACCACATCCAACGATTACGCTTCTTCCGGCGATGGTTTGGCTATGACTGCGATCGCCGGTTTGCCTTTAGAAGATATGGAATTCGTCCAATTTCATCCTACAGGCTTGTATCCCGTCGGCGTGCTGATTTCCGAAGCAGTTCGCGGTGAAGGTGCGTATCTAATTAATAGCGAAGGCGATCGCTTTATGAAAAACTACGCGCCTAGCCGTATGGAACTAGCTCCTCGCGATATTACCTCACGGGCGATCGCTTATGAAATTCGCGCCGGTCGGGGTATTCATCCCGACGGTAGTGCTGGCGGCCCGTTTATCTATCTGGATTTGCGACATCTGGGTAAAGAAAAAATTATGAGTCGCGTTCCCTTCTGCTGGGAAGAAGCCCATCGACTAGTGGGTGTTGATGCTGTAACTCAACCGATGCCAGTGCGCCCGACAATTCACTATTGTATGGGTGGTATCCCAGTTAACATCGACGGTCAAGTTCGCAGTAGTGGCGATGGTTTTGTTGAAGGATTCTTTGCCGCTGGGGAAACAGCTTGTGTTTCCGTCCACGGAGCAAATCGCTTAGGTAGTAATTCGCTATTAGAATGTGTAGTTTATGGCAAACGCACAGGGGCGGCGATCGCTCAATTTGTGCAAAAACGGAAATTGCCTTCTGTAGACGAGCAACGTTACGTAAAGGAAGCCAAGCAACAAATTCAAGCTTTGCTAGAACAGCCAGGAAAGTACCGTATTAATCAAGTTCGTCAAGCCTTCCAAGATTGTATGACTGATTACTGCGGTGTTTTCCGTACAGAAGCATTAATGCGTGAAGGACTAGAAAAACTAGCACAAATCCAACAGCGATATCCAGAAATTTATTTAGATGACAAAGGAAGTTGCTGGAATACGGAACTTGTGGAAGCCTTAGAATTGAGAAGTTTGATGGTAGTAGGACAGACCATTTTGGCATCAGCACTCAATCGCCAAGAAAGTCGTGGCGCACATTTCCGCGAAGATTATTCTGAGCGAGATGATGCTAACTTTCTCAAACACACAATGGCTTACTATTCGCCAGCCGGAATTGATATACAGTATCGACCTGTAGCGATTACTATGTTTGAGCCAAAAGAACGGAAGTATTAACCTAAGATAAAAATCTTTTTATCTTGCTTGCATAATGAATCGAGGGGATTGTAACTACCTCGTCCACCTCGATTAAAAACATAAGTATAGATCCTTGGACTAGTGACAAAAACATAACCGTCCTTAAGTCGCAGCTATTATCTTGGAAAAAAGCTGGTATTAGTGATATCACTAGGGCAGAAAGTGTAATATTCTAGCCAAGGAAAACGATATGGCGCTTAACGATTTCAGATCGGTCTTTCTTCCTTACTGCCTTGAAAAACAATCTGATGGACGATATGTAGTCCTCAATAGGGAATACAAGCCAGTTGGCTTTAAGACTACGGAACACATCGAGTATCAAGACTATCCTATTTGCGTTGAATTGAAAGGTATAGGTTCAGCGACAGTAGCAAAGCTATCTTACAATGGTGATTCAAATACAGACAGAATTTACTTGTATAACGATGGTTGTGTTCCAACAGAGAGTGCTGAATATATGAAGAATTATCTTAAACGCTTAGAGATATTGGCAAAGCTTAAAGTTAATTAGTTAGGCAATGGAAATTAGTTTAGTGTTAGGTGCGGTCTAAGAATTCCTTGAAGCCACGAGTTCCAATTGCTTCCATAACTCAAAACGAGAGTAAAGCTTCAAGAGTCTCTAGTTGCTGAGAGTGAGGGTTAAAAAAATCTGTTATTTAGTGAGAGGCTATCGCCAGCCATAACACCTGTGAACAATCAAGGTGGTAACTCAGTGATGTAAAATCCTGGAGATAGGAAAAGGTGATTAATAGAGTCTCAAGAGAATGGCACAGGATAAGAAAACGGTTGTAATTACAGGTGCCTCTTCGGGGGTCGGTTTGTACGCTGCAAAAGCTCTTGCCCAAAGGGGATGGTATGTAGTATTGGCTTGTCGGGATTTAGCAAAGGCACAACAAGCTGCTCAAGCTGTGGGAATTCCTTACAACAGTTATACCAGCATACATATTGACCTTGGTTCATTGGACAGCGTTCGCCAGTTTGTAAAAAACTTCCGGGCAAGCGGCAACTCCTTGGATGCTTTGGTTTGCAATGCCGCAATTTATATGCCTTTATTAAAAGAACCATTACGCAGCCCAGAAGGTTACGAGTTAACTGTCACTACCAATCATCTTGGGCATTTCCTTTTGTGCAACCTTTTGTTAGAAGATTTGCAGAAGTCATCTTCACAGCCAAGGCTGGTAATTTTGGGAACTGTCACCCACAACCCAGACGAACTCGGTGGGAAGATTCCGCCGCGTCCAGACTTGGGCGATTTCGAGGGCTTCGCAGCAGGATTTAAAGAGCCAATTTCGATGATTGATGGCAAGAAATTTGAACCCGTCAAAGCCTACAAAGACAGCAAAGTTTGTAACGTGTTGACTATGAGAGAATTGCATCGGCGCTATCATGAGTCAACCAATATTGTCTTCAGTTCCCTTTATCCTGGATGCGTTGCAGAAACCCCACTATTCCGCAATCACTATCCGCTATTTCAGAAGCTTTTCCCATTATTCCAAAAATACATCACTGGGGGATATGTGTCTCAGGAATTGGCAGGGGAGAGGGTTGCTGACGTTGTTGCCGATCCTGAATATAATCAATCTGGTGTTTATTGGAGTTGGGGAAATCGCCAAAAGAAAGATGGTAAGTCCTTTGTGCAAAAAGTTTCTCCCCAAGCCCGCGATGATGAAAAAGGTGAGAGGATGTGGGAACTAAGCGCAAACTTAGTTGGGCTGGCATCGCCAAATAAGGTTTTGCGTTAACCTTGTGTACGATTAATCAATTGAAAAACCGACTTTTTTGAATCGGCATCATCAAGTAGGTGACTAATAATTAAGGTGATTATTCAGTCACCTCTAACTTTATTGATATAGCACTGAATCTAAATGCATGTTTTCGCTTATCTGCTGCCTTGACTCGTACTTGGGATAGATGTATAATCTCATAGCAATAGAAGGGGAGTAGCTGCTGGCAAAACATTTAAAAGCCAGTACATCTGAATCAACATACTGGCGATGAGCCTGGTTCAGGTGGCAAGTAACCAAAATATTTGAAAGCGAGACCTTCACTAAGTTCACACCGAAAAGTGTGAGCTTGGTGAGGTCTTTTGGCTCTCATCAAGCTTCACATCGGTCAAGGATAATTGAGGAGCTTGAAAGAGTGTTAACAGCTTTTACCGCAGGTTTGTTATTAATTACAGTTTCAGAACTAGGCGATAAAACATTTTTTATTGCTGTGATTTTGGCAATGCATCACTCGCGGCGGCTGGTATTTACGGGTGTGATAGCTGCTTTAGCGGCGATGACAATTCTTTCAGTATTATTTGGACAAGCAGCGTCGTTATTGCCAAAAGTTTATATTCATTATGCTGAAATAACTTTGTTTATCGCTTTTGGCATCAAACTGTTGTACGACGCTAGTAAAATGCCTACCTCTGCTTGTGACACTGAAATTGTAGAAGAAGCCGAAGCTGCGGTGAAACAAGCAGATTTGCAGCTACCAAAGAAAAAAACTTCCTTAGCAATTTTAATAGAAGCCTTTGCATTAACATTTATGGCAGAGTGGGGCGATCGCACTCAAATTGCCACCATTGCCTTAGCAGCCGGAAATAATGCCATTGGAGTAACCACAGGTGCAATTTTGGGACATGCGATTTGTGCAGCGATCGCTGTTATCGGTGGCAAAATGATTGCCGGTCGCATATCCGAGCGTCAACTCACCCTGATTGGCGGATGCCTATTTTTCATCTTTGGTATCGTTGCTGCCATTGAAGGAGTGTGAGGATTGGGTAAATAGGGCATGGGGCATTGGGCATTGGGTATGGGGAAAGATTATATTTATTCCTTTTCCCTTTTCCCCTGCTCCTTTCTTTGCCCCATGCCCCACATACCCATCACTTAGGTTTACTTTCCGGCGTCGGTGCGCTAGAAGTTGCTGGAGTGGTAGGGATAGGAGCATTTGCAGCTTTCTTAATTTCGTCTTTGTATTGAGCTGGTGCTAAAGCTGCGGCACTATCAAATAAAGGTTTTGCTTGTGCATCTTTGCCCTGTTGTTTTAGGAGCATCGCTTTTGCTGCAACGGGGCGAAAATCCTTCGGATCTTTTTTAATTGCTTGATCGTATACAGATGCAGCTTGGGCATAGCGTTTTTGGGAAAAGTGAACATTGCCTAACAGCACTTGCACCGCCACTGTGTCGATACTTCCAGGTTGATTTATATTTGCTTGGGCAGCATTGGTGAGAGTTTCTTGTAATAAACCAATGGCTGCTTCGGGGCGTTGCTGACTGAGCAACAGAGCCACCATTCCTCGCAAAGCATACAAATCACCAGGTTTAGTATCTAAAACTGAGCGAAAAGCTTGGGCGGCTCCTTCGCGATCGCCTATTTGCTGTTTGGCTTGAGCCAGTAGCACTGCGTATTGTGACTGTTCGGGATTGAGTTTAGCGAGCTTTTCTAGAGGTTCGATGACAACTTGAATATCAGACGCTTTCACCTCACTTTTTTGTTTTTGACTAAGTAGTTGTAGCCGCGCCTCTAATAAGCCTTTCAACGCAGTCTGATTTTCTGGTTCCCTTTGCAAAACCAGTTCGTAGCCCCGTACTTGGTCTTCCAGTTTTGATTTTTGGTCAGCGGAGGTCAAAGTGCCTGTAGTGTTAGGGGTATTCTGGCTAGAAAATGACGTATTATTAAATGCTCCCAATAAAGGAATCACCGAAACGCCAACAAAAGCAAGAATTGCCAGCACTAAGATCGTTTGAAGTATCCAGCGATTGCGCGGTTGAGACACAGTTTTGTCTTTCTCCTGAATTCTAATGACATTATGATTTACACGAATCGTAAAGTTAAAAATTTCCAAAACTTTGCGGAATACCGTTCATAGTCTGTGAATTTTATAACAATTAACTATCCACACTGCTAAAGTAAGTGATGACTTTAGGAAGAGCCGTCAGGTTTCTAGCTGTGATATGCTTCCGAAACTAGTGTCTGGACGCTAGATTAGACTTTTAGTGTTTACACACTAAATTTAACGCCTTTAGGATTGTGTAAAGTACTCTAGTGTGACTTTGTGAAAAGTAAATATACTTTCATTAGCCGCACAAACGTTCTTTCCCGCTGCCTTTGTAAAATCCCACAATGGGATGTGTCTGTGCCGCAAGGAGTTTTTATGAATTCCGACCTGATGCCGTTGCCCGAACCTTCTAATTCTTCTGCCTCTAACCAGGGAAAAAATACCATAGAGGCAGCCGCTAATGTTATTAATACAGCAGCAACCCAGTCCTCTAAAGTTGAAATTTCGCCTGTTAATCCCAGCGAGACTGACTCAAATGGCAATTTAGCCAATCGACAGCAGCCGATTCCCCCTCCTAGCGAGCCGATGCAATATCGAGCGATCGGCTTAGTCCGGGGTCGTTATCATGCTAGCAGCGAACAATTTACCCAAGGTACGCTGCTAACCACAGATGGTGTAGAACTCAATGCTGTCCTTCTAGGGCGGATTATGAGCTTAGTCAAGAATCACCTAGACTTAGAGAAAGAACATTTGTGGGTAGTCTATCCACGTACAAGACAAGAAAATGATACTTTACACATCCAAATCGTGGGAGTTTGGGAGCCAGAAAATCTGGCTAAAAACTCAATCGATGAGGACGAGCCATCGGAGTCACAAGAGGTAGAAACGCCTGATGATGGCTTATCCGAAGACTCTGAACTCAATACAATTTCGCAGATACCTTCATCAGATATCGCAGATGGCGGTTTTTCTGTTCGTGGTGAAGTAGTATACCAATCTTTTGATGCTAAGAGCTTGGTAGTTAAAATTAAGCAAGCTCCACGCAAACCAACTGACAAACCCAAATATTTTAAGTTGAAATTGCGGGGGGTGCTGACTACTAAAGCAGTAGGAAAATTCTGGGACTTCCAAGCCAAGCGAGAAGCTGATGTTTTAGTGGTAGAAAAAGCTGAAGCGATCGCTGATTTGCCCAAAAAACGCAAACCACCATTCAAAGGTGGCCCCCGTGGTGGTGGTGGCGGTGGTGGTAGAAAACCATTCCCGCCCAGACGTGGCAGCGAAACTCCCCGTCCCATCAAGAAAACAAGTACAGGCAGTGATACTCCTATAATTTCCAAACCTATACCCAAAACACCCACTCCGAAGCCGATTAAGCGGCCGAAGCCACCGCAGGAGTAGGCAGGGGGAGCAGGGGAGGCAGAGGAGCAGAGAAGATGGGGAAGTGTGGGGAGATCGGAAAAAAGCTTCCCACACCTCCCACACCTTCTGCTTCCCTATGCTTTATGCCCCAAGATTTAGAAATCAGTCCAACGATCTTGGGGTAGAAAAGAACGCTCCATCGGAATTGGAGAAACTGGTTCGGTAAGGGTAAACTTACCTGCTTCAATCCATTGCTTTAACTCTAGAGCAACTTGCCTGGAATAAAACATACTTGCTAAGGGGGCAGAGCGTACCGCTTTGCCCTCTATGGTTATCCGCCCGGATTTGAGTTGAGCGTAACTGACTAAACCAAAGGTGGGACGGACGCGCCGGGGAATGGAAAAGTCTACTATTGGGGCTACTAGGTCTTTATCTTGCACTGCACAGTGTTCGACTACTTGTTCGTTTAATACTGGCAGTGGTATGCCAACACCGAGCATCAATGAAGGGCCGTAACTTTTGAAGTAACAACCCCGCACCCAATAAGCATCCATTTGCTTGGCATCGCCAATTAAAGCTAAAGTCGCGGCAGGGCCGATGGGTGTGCGATTCGCTAAACGTTTTTGTAAAGGAAAGTGCTGAGTGCCTTCCCAGGCGACATAGCCAACACCACCGCCTAAAAAAATTCTTGTACCTATGCCAATAAGTTGCAAATCGGGGTCGTTAAGTAAAGGCGAAATCGCACCAGGATTAGAGTAAACGGCATTCCCCAAACGCGGTTGTAAAGGCCCTAAATAAGTGAAAAGCGGGCGATCGCCACCATTCACTCCAACTATAAAATTTTGATAAAGATTGCGCGGATTAAATAAATAAAACTGATTGATTGTATCCTTGGTAATTGTGGTTTCAAAGGTTGCTCTGGGGTAACAATCTGTTACTTGTCCTTGCGCTCTAACGTGTATAGTTTTTCCAGCGATCAAATCTTCGATCGCATGACCGCCGCCGCGTTCTCGGACTTCTTCCCCGTCCATTACTTCTACGGCACAACTGGCACCCAAGTATAAATCTACTGCCCCAAAACCAGAGTACGCAGGCACACCATCTAACCAGCAACGGCGAATTTTGATTGGGGGGTCAGTGTGTCCAAGGTTGATAATTGCACCACTCGATTCCATCGGCTCAAAAGTGCCAGTGGTAATTACATCAACTTCTTTTGCAACTTTAGTAACACCAATTTCTAAAACTCGTGCTTTTAATTCTTCAGTTGTCAACACTACCGCACGTTGACGGCTAATTTTTTCGTTAATTTCCGCAATTGTTCGCATCTTATTAGTGCTAAACCATACAACAAGCCGATAGGCTTTTCTTGGAGTCAAAAATTCCATTATGGGCGATCGCAAGCATTACACTCACAAAACCATAACGATCGTTCCATAGACGTTTTTCAAACTTTCGGGGAGTTAGATTTATAAAGTATAACCCTCAAGAGTAAAAGGTTTTGCTGGTTTGGATTTTACATTTAATTATGTCCGCTTGCTTAGTTTTTAAAAGCAATTCTATTGACTGATGTTTTTTGTATTGTTAGATTTGGACGGTTCATCAACTGAGTAAGAGGCAATGGTTACTTCTGAATTAGCTAATCTTGAGCACAACAGCGCAAGAAAAATTCATGATACTTATGACAATGTATTATCTTCACCAGAAGAAAAAAAATTATTTACCTTAAAGGTAATTGAATATTTATTACTGGCAATTTTTGTTTCTTCTGTTTTATTTATCTGGTTTTTTTCAAATGAGAAAACAATTGTAATTTATGGAGCGATCGCTCTGAATATTTTGTTTTTTCTGTTATTAATCAATAGGCAAGTTTTTCAAGATTCTCAAAAAGTCGCTGATAAGTCAGATCTGACCAAAAAAGCCGAACTTTATACTTACCTATTAGCTAATAATAATTCTTGGAACCAAAATACTCTGACTTTAGCTAGGGGGAAGGCTTTACAATACTCTCAAGATTTGATTAACGATTATAAAAAAGTTAAGACTGTTTCAAGGAACCTTTACTATATTTTGCAAATAGCAACGGTTGTTTTATCGGGAATCACACCAATTTTAGTTCTGGTAGACAAATTAGAATCGGGACAACCTTGGCTGAAGTGGCTACCTGTACTGTGTCCTGCTCTTGCTTCTATAATCGCCAGTATAGTTACCTCTTTTCCTTTTCAAAAGAATTCCATTGCTGCTAACACAGCCGTTGAATTGTTAGAAGCCGAACAAGAGAAATTTATTTTGGGAGTTACTCCACCTTATCGTTGTTACGATGTGTCTGACGAAATCCAACGGCAACAAAAAGCAAGTCAGGCATTAGAATACTTTATCGTCCAAGTGAATAACATTCATCTCAAACAAGTGCAACAAGCTTCTGAGACGCAATCAGAGAAGACAGAACCAACTCCATCTAATGAGTCAGGTAAAGAAGTAGCTACTCAAAAATAAGCACATTGAAGAAGAATTCAGAATTCAGAATTCAGGAGTCAGAATCAATCAGTCGGGGATTCAGACCTGCGACTGATTGAAGACACCAAATCGTAGATTTGGTGGGGGTCTTAAACCCAGTTATTCAGACGCTCGCGGACTCGCTAACGCTTTGCTATCCGCCAGTCCTACAGAATTCATACTGAATTCTGACGACTGACGCATGTATTCTATCTTGATAATAAATTATTGGAAATTAAAATCCCGCGGCTTGAAGTCGGGGGATGAGTTAATCCAGTATTGCTTGTCCTAATCGCTTCAAAATTTTTAACACTTCACCCAATTCATGCCGCCGAGGAAATAGCGAAAATGTTCGTGAGATATCGTATTGCGGAGTATCTGTGAAAGTTAGCTTGAGAAACACAAACTCATCACCATTTGTTGCCATACCGAACACTGGGCGATTGCTTTGCTCGTTACCAAGCATATAAGCTAATAATTGCGGTAATGCGGCTGGAATTGGAATACTTGTTCGCTTGGATTCAACAACCAAAATCCAAAGTTGTTCTTGTACAACTAGGGTGTCAATAAAACCGCGAATTGTTTCCTGTGGATCTTCGAGTTCTAAAGCAACCCCATAAGGTGAGCGAATTCTAAAAGGTGGATCGAGAAAACCTACAAGTTCCAACAATGGCGAAACTACTAAGAGGTTAATTGTACCTTCTAATAGCAGACCGCTAACACGATGGTAATCATAACGGTGTTTGATTCTAGCAATACCTGCTTGTTCTTGCTGAGTAAGTTCTGGTAAGTTTTCAACCCATTCAACGAAGAAGCTATCGCTATCTGTTTGACGCAAATTACACCGAGTCTGTAAATCGCTCAAGCTTTTAATATTGTCAGTAATTCCAACGCTAGAAACCATTTACTACTATCTCATTGTTGCTATTAGTTTAGCAAAAGAAATTCCCCCATAAAAATGATAACTATTCGTCTTGGGGTATATCATCAATTGGTTGCTCTCGATTGATAGCTGGGGTTTCTGTTGCCCAAGGATCGTCTACTGGAGGAAATTTAGAAACGATGACAAATTCAGTTTCTTGTGAATGATAATTTCCCCATCGATCTAAAACATCTTTAATCAAAACTTCCTGTACCCAAATTTTAGCGACAACTGTTAAAGGTAGGGCGAGAAATAATCCTAAAAAGCCAAAAAAGGTAACGAAAAATAACTGGGAAATTAAAGTTACTGCTGGTAGTAATGAGACTTGATGTGCCATGACAACCGGCGTGATGAAATTACTCTCAGCCTGTTGAATAAAAAAGTAGAGAATCAAAACTGCGATCGCTTTCCAAGGTTCGTCTAATAAAGCGATCGCCATTGCAGGTACTACACTCAACGTCGGGCCGAGGTTGGGAATCAAGTTTAAAAATCCTGCCAAAACCCCTAAAGCAAGTGCTGCTTTGACGCCTAAAAAAGATAGGCCAACTACACTCATTAATCCCACTACACCCATAGCAATAACAGCGCCTGTTACCCATCCCCCCAGAGAAATTTCGCATTTAGTTAAAATCCCTTCCACTCGCCGTCGATAAAATGAGGGAAAAAGCCGCACAAACACTTTGCGGTAAGCTACAGGATTGGCTAATAACATTCCTGTTAAAACCAGCACTAATAAAACCTTAAGGACAACTTCCAAAGAACCAGATACAAAGGCAAAGGAGTTTCCTAATAGTCGGTTGAGAAAGGGCTGTGCTTGTTGGATCAAACTGTTAAGATCGGGAATATAGGGAACTAACTCCGCAGGAATGCGGGTTCTGAGTGCGTCTAGCCAGCTATTAAAGCGCCCAAATCCTTGGGGAACCCGATAGGTTAATTCTTGAAACTGCTGTGCAAAAGGCGGCACAATTAGCCAGAAAAAACCGACGATCGCTGCAAAAAAGATACCAACTGACAACAGGACGGCGAATCCCCGCCTCATACCTGAACGTTGAAAGCGTTTCGCTAGCCGATTTAAGGTAGTGGCTAAGACAACTGCGGCAAACATCAGTAATAGTACTTCCCGAATTTGCCACAAAATGTATAAAGAAAGAACGATCGCAATTAAACCGATCCATTGACCGAGGTTCACAGGCTGACTCCCAACGGTTGGCGAGATGCAATTTTGTTGTAATTCAGCTAGGTTAGCTGATTTTAATCAGTTGTGCCTAGATAATTAAAGTTAACTTTGTTTGTATGCTTGGAATCGCCACAGTAGGGCGATGGCGACGATCGCATTTGGTAATAAAACTATAATTAACGCATTAGTAGCTGTTGCTGGAATTGATAGACTTGGAGCAACGTACTTAATTAATGCTGATATCAAAGCTGAAAGTAGAAGTAATTTGAGAACAAAATCTAGTTGATTTTTCATAAAAATTGAGAGCTAAAAAAATTATTGGGCATGGGGCATTGGCCATAGGTCTATTTACTAATGACTAATGACTAATTTGGAGGGTACATCAAAATGCCTGTTGAAACTGATAAGAAAATACCTATCAAACCGCCCAAAGTCCGGCAGGTTAATGGCAGTTTCTTAATTTTACTGACCCTGTTGTTAATATTGAACTTTATTGTTCCAAGTTTTTTTGTACGAACGCCACGAGTTCCCTATAGTACTTTTCTGGCTCAGGTAGAAGCGGGAAAGGTAGATAAAGCGATTATCGGTAGCGATCGCATTGAATATACCATCAAAACTCAAACTCCAGATGGCAAACTCAACGAAGAAGTCTTCGTTACCATACCAATAGGCATCGATTTAGATTTGCCGAAAATTCTCCGCCAGCATCATGTCGAGTTTGCGGCATTACCACCAAACCAAAATGCCTGGATTGGCACTTTATTCAGTTGGATTCTACCACCGTTAATTTTCTTTGGCATCTGGGCCTTGTTAATGAGTCGCCAAGGAGGCCCCGCTGCACTTACGGTAGGTAAAAGTAAAGCCCGCATTTATTCGGAAGGTAGTACTGGTGTCAAATTTAGCGATGTTGCTGGGGTAGATGAAGCTAAGGCTGAATTAGAAGAAATTGTTGATTTTCTGAAAAATGCTGATAAATACACCGCATTAGGAGCCAAGATTCCCAAAGGTGTAATGCTGGTAGGGCCTCCGGGTACTGGTAAAACATTACTAGCAAAAGCGATCGCTGGTGAAGCTGCCGTTCCTTTTTTCAGTATTTCTGGTTCGGAATTTATCGAACTGTTTGTAGGTGTCGGTGCTGCACGCGTCCGCGATTTGTTTGAACAAGCCAAAGAACAAGCTCCCTGTATTGTCTTTATTGACGAATTAGACGCACTGGGTAAATCTCGCGGTGGTGTCGGGCCGATTATGGGGGGTAACGACGAACGCGAACAAACCCTCAACCAGTTACTCAGCGAAATGGATGGCTTTGATGCCAACACAGGGGTAATTATCATCGCCGCTACCAACCGTCCAGAAATTCTCGATCCGGCTTTGCGGCGTCCCGGTCGATTTGACAGACAAGTTGTGGTCGATCGCCCTGATAAAATTGGCCGAGAAGCGATTCTCAAAGTCCATGCTAGAAACGTCAAATTGGCTGATGATGTCGATTTGAGTACCATTGCCATTAGAACTCCCGGTTTTGCTGGCGCAGATTTAGCCAATCTGGTGAATGAAGCCGCACTCTTAGCCGCACGACAAAATCGCCAAGCCGTGACGATGGCAGATTTCAACGAAGCGATCGAACGTCTGCTGGCTGGCTTAGAAAAACGCTCCCGCGTGCTGAATGAGATTGAGAAAAAGACCGTAGCTTATCACGAAGTTGGTCACGCTATTATCGGTGCCTTGATGCCTGGTGCGGGGAAAGTTGAAAAAATTTCCGTTGTTCCCCGTGGCGTTGGTGCTTTGGGTTACACAATTCAGATGCCAGAAGAAGACCGCTTTTTGATGCTGGAAGATGAAATTCGCGGTCGTATTGCTACCCTTTTAGGCGGACGTTCGGCTGAAGAAATTATTTTTGGCAAAGTATCTACTGGTGCTGCTGACGATATTCAAAAGGCTACTGAATTAGCGGAACGTGCAATTACTCTTTACGGTATGAGCGATCGCTTGGGGCCAGTAGCCTTTGATAAAATTCAACAGCAGTTTCTCGAAGGTTATGGCAACCCGCGCCGTGCAATTAGTCCGAAAGTGGCTGAGGAAATCGATCGCGAAGTGAAGCAGACATTAGATAATGCTCACTACGCCGCCCTGAGTATTTTGCGATATAACCGCAATTTATTAGAGCAAACCGCAGAACAACTGTTACAAAAAGAGATTTTGGAAGGTTTGGAACTCCGGGAGTATATTAATCAAGCGAAAGTGCCGGCGGAAGTAGAAGAATGGTTGCGGACAGGTAAGATATCGCAAGATAAGCCGCTGCTACAAACACTGTTGGTTTAAAATCTCCCGCACGAGGCGCAGAAAGTTGAAAGTTTGGTTTAGGTTTGTTAATTGAGAAGCGTAGGCTGGTAATAGCTACGCTTTTTTGATAGAAAGTTATCAGTTTCCGGCAGTTTGAGTAACAAGTAAATAGCATAGAGGCAATAGACTTCTTGCAAAAGTGGGGAAAAGGGTAAAGGGAAAAGCTAAAAACACCCTTTCCCTTTAACCTTTTCCCTTTCCCCCAAAAGTGTAAAACTATTTTTGCAAGAGGTCTAATGATTTAATTATGGGTGAATTACCCAAACGTCCGCTGGAGGCAGAATCTAAATTAAATATTAATGGGAACTAAGATTATAATTCCACTCAATATCAGCACGAGTAAAGTAACGATTAAACCAGCTTGTCTTAACATAGTATTTAAAATTACTAATAACCATACGAAAGCAACTTCAACTATAGTTACTCCAAGAACTTTCAGAAGATGTTTAACTATTTGAAAGAGATAAGAATCAGGATATAACGGGTTTGGGTAAGGTTTTAAATACAGATATAAATCTAAACTCGAACTAAACAAGATAAGATTTAATCCAATAATTACTATCGTTAAGAGTATAAGAGCAATAAATTTAAATAATCGATTTGGAAGCCTCATATTGTTTGATAAACTCAATTTATCTTTAGTTATACTTACAAAGAGTGATGTCTTACGACAAGACGCTTTGCGTCTACGCTACTTTAGTTACTACATGAAAAAAGCTTTAGCCAGTAGTGTATTTTATCGCTTTAGGATAACCCGCCATCCAAGAAATTTTTCGCCATTGCCCAATTAAGGTATAAATCAACATGTAGAGACGTTGCATTGCAACGTCTCCAAACTGCATTTACCCTACAAGCCAACATGCTTATGCAAGCGTAATTTTAGCAACATCAAATCCTTTTATTGGCTCTATTTCTCCAGTTTCCTGATTGATTTTGTCTACATGTTTAGGAGATTCATATCTAAATGAAACCAAAGCAAATAATTCATTGGATGAAGTGTAAACTAATCCGTCACAACCATTATTCAAAATTTTCCCTTGGGTTTTCAATTTTGTCGATCGCTTCTCACCGATCTCGGAAAAACTTATTTCTCCCACGCTATCAGTATCAATCCCGTAGAGACTTCCATCTGGAGATTCAGCTACAGCAATCACCTGCATTTGTTGGGGTATTTTGCTTCGGTCTGTAATCTGACCTGTATTTAAGTCAATAGTTGCCAACTTAGAAGAACCCTTTCCTTTATCTTTGCCGACTAAAGCAGCAAGTGAGCTGTCTTTCAAGCGCACTAATTGGTAAACATCTTCTCTCCTTTTCAGACCCGAAATATTTACGCTTTCTAAAGTATTTAAATCAATTAAACGAACTTTTCTGTCCTTTTTCTTTCGGGTACAGGTATAGCTTGCGGCTGCGATGAGTTTGCCATTTATGGAAGCAAAACCGCTTAACCGTTCGCAAGTCTCCAAAATCGGTGCTGTGGTCAGCACGTTCTTAATTTCCTTAGTGCTGACATTAAAAGACTGTACGACGATTGGCTGTAGAGTCGATGGGTCTGTGTTTTGGGTTGGCTCGCCCAACTCGATAATATCTGAGTCCATCCCAGTCGAAGCATTGTTATTTTTAACGCCAACATTGATGCCCAGGATCAACGTGTCTGCGTCGGACTCTTGTGCAAGGGTTTTGCCGAAAACAACCCCCATAGCTGCAACTGTGGTGCTTGCCAGCGCTAACTGAGCAAATTGTCTGCGCGTTAACTTTAGTTTCATATATGACTCCAAAATTACTTGTTGCCATTGTTCTACCCTTGCTGTAGGTTCGTAACATTGGCTGATACTGCTTTGATTTTTGAATTGATTGCTAATTGCAATCAACTCTATGAAGCATTAGCTATTAGGCGGAGGCTGGGTACTATATCACTTGAATCCAACTTGCCACCGAGGGAACGTTATTGTTGTTAACGACAAACAGCATATAGTAGCCAGGGACTGCAATATTGCGATTATCTGTGATTTGGACGGTGAGAGAATTGCCGCTTCTAGAGGTAATTGGCAGATCTACTAGTCGTTGTTCTGTATCTAGACCGTGAGTAGGTGCCATTGGCTTGATTACATGAACCCATTTAATGTTCGTTGCAGGTTGGTTGATGTTAATAGTGATTTTAGTGTTATAGTTTCCTACCCCAGGCGCTGAGGTAATTGCAGGTCTTGTCTGCGATATGTATGCCGGACTATAAATCTCCATCCGATTTTCATAAGTACCGCGTTTCGGATTTCCTCCTGCAACAACGACTCTGCCATCTGGCAGCAACAGCGCAACTGAATGATAGACCCGGCCGTTGACAATTGGTGTTTCTACTGCCTTCCAAGTATTCGTTGCTGGATTGTATATTTCTGCTGCTAGTGTCGATTGCGCTACATTTTCATCGGCTTTGCTGCCATTACACACAAATATTGTGCGATCGGGCAGTATCACAGCATTATGGTGCATCCTTGGATTGGTGAGATACGGTGCTGCTGTATAAGCCGGAGTAGTAGCTTTGAAATTGATAATATTAACTCGGTTCGTTGCTGTACCTGCACTACCACCACCGATAATCATCACTTTTTGGTCTTGAGCTGGTGGTAGCAATACGCTAGCAGCTTGGTTACCGTTAGCTGGAACTTGCAATCCAGACACTGCTTGTTCGGCGATCGCTTTATCAAATGTTGAGGGTAAAGTGAGAATGCGTGGCGATACAGTATTGTTACCGCCCATCTGACCGCCTGTATAAAAGATTTTGCCACTACTCAACAAAATTAAGTGGGCATAGAGGGGAAAACGACTAGTTTGTTGTGCAAAAATACTCCAACCAGTAAAAGCGCTATAAATTTCTGGGTTGCGAGTGAGGCTGCCATTTACATCTAAACCGGAGACAGCGAAAATTCTCCCGTTACCCAAAGTTAACACCGTAGGATACCAACGGCCTCTATTCATTGATGCCACTTTTGTCCAACTGCCGTTGCCGTTATTGGCAGTAAAATCAAATAGAAAGCAATCGGTAATGCCATAGAATGGGTCATATTGTAAAGTCCCGCCTGCGACAAACAGTCGTCCGTCAGGTCGGAAAGAATGACCGGCACAAAAAACATCAATCGGGTCTCCGTTAGTATCCCGTGGAATCGTGGGAGTAGTGAAAGTTCCCGTCTTAGGATCCCAAAGCCTGACTCCGTTGGGAGAATTGTCATAAGCTGCTTGAGTTGCCACATTTCCGGAACCACCAAAAAACAAAACCTTACCCGTTTTTCCCACGGCAGCATGGATAGGATTAATTGGAATTTGAGAAGATAATTGCCAAGGCATTTTGTTGACTTCCCTCGTTAAAAAACTAAAATTTTTCTGTTCTGTTTAACGAACTCGGCTCATTAATAAAGGATGAAAAAGCTTATTTTGGCTAACTTCTGCTACGCCTCAGTGGAAAATTTTGAATCTGAAAACACCTAAAGGCTCTTAAGTTTTTTGTGTCTATCTAAGTGACTTAAAATTGTAAAAATAAAACTTATGTATGGCTAAATTAAAATTAGAGAACAGCATTTATTGTTCTCAAAATTTTTGCCAAAATTATCTTATTTTTACAAAAAATTAAATCTTGTTAGCCGATATATTTTATAAAGTTGACAATACTTAATGCCTTTATATACACTGCTTCCTAAGCAAATGAGGTGCATTCAAAATTTTTTTACCAAGCTTAGTGGCTTTGAAAACGTACCTTAACAGATTAGGAACCGATATAATTTGAAACCAATTTGATGATACGTGTAACAAGTTAGCAGACGTATTGTAGCATAGTTTCTTTCTATCGATGCGATCGCAATTAATTAATTGCAATTGATTAATGACTATCGCTACAATTCTTATTATTTTGTTAACCCTATTAATCCTGCTTATATCTGCGGTGCGTTCGCCAATTAATGGTATTATCTGCAATTACTATTCCTGCCAAACTTTATAGCTTTTTAAAATACAATCTTCCTTTGAGGTGATGCGTTCCCCAACAAACTCTGCAAATAGAAGTTATACCAATTCGCAATTCGCAATTCGCAATTCGCAATTCAGAAATCTAGAGCCAGTAAGACTTTCCTGATTTCCATCTGTTGCCGAATTTTAGAGAAAGGGTATAATACCAATTCTCTAAAATCTAGCTATACATAAATCTTTGCGTCTCCCAGTCTCCGGGTCACCGCATCATCATCTGTTGTCTCCTTTTGGAGAATTGGTATTACTCCGAGGGTGGGTTAATTACCTCAAACTCCTGCCTCTTGAGTGACACCACAATATTTTCAACATCCACTTCAATCAGCCAGCGGCTAGTTGGTTGACCATCCGAGGGTGACTCTCTACCACAAACTACCCCAACTTTTCCTGCGACATAGAAGGGGCGTAAAATCAAAACTCTGTCTCCAACTTGAACCGGGTCTGGGCTACGCAATAACGCTCTCTCAACTGCTAGCTTGAGAAAATCAACTTATAAAATTGAAATTCTTAGCTTTATAATCTTTTCTTAATCAAAGCTTAGTTTCTAGCTAACTTTCCTGTCAATCATTTTGATGAGATGCTTTGATTTGCAGATAGCCAAGCGAGAGGGCGATCGCTTTTTTCTACCGTTGAGACATTTTGAATTGTCAGATTACGTCAAACTCAGCCAACTAAAAACCTGTTCGGCTGTTAATTCCAAATTATGTGCGTTAGCGATCGCCTACAAGGTCACCCAAATTGCGCCAGATGTAGAGACGTTGCAATGCAACGTCTCTTGAACGGATACATCAACCCTCAACCTGCCGCAACTCCTCCAATTCTTCTGGCGTGAGGGGATTATTTCCTGACTTCAGTGCTTCTATCCAGCTTAGCCGTCGCTGCTTCACGTGGTAATCAAGTGTGCCACTGTCTACAGCAGCTTGGAAATCTTCTAATCCTCCTACCAAATCGCCTGTCAGAACTCTAGCAAGCCCACGACTGTCTTGATAGTTTTTATTGTCAGGGTCTAGAGTAACTGCTTTTTCACCGAAGCGGAGAGCAGCTTTAGCATAACCGTGTAAACAGCCAACCCAGCAAATGCTATTCCAAAATTCAGCAGAATTTATCAAACTGGGGTCAAATATTTGGGCTTGCTTGAAAGCTTCCTGTGCTTCTTTAATTTTGCCTTCTCTCACCCAACTGATGCCCTGACTTAAGGAAGCGGCAGCCGCAAAAGCTGAGTCTTGCCTTAACTCTGAGGATATGCCTACTGCTTCATGCAGCCCTTCTGCATTGAGCCATTTTGTGTCACTGTTCCATATAACTGCTTCGAGGTTGGCACGGCTAAGATTGGCATTACCGAGGTCGGCACTGCTGAGGTTGGCATATTCGAGGTAGGCAAGGTTGAGATTGGCACTGCGGAGGATAGCACTACTGAGATTGGCTCTACTAAGGTTGGCACGGTAAAAGTCTGCATTGCTAAGGTCGGCACTGCTAAGGTCGGCACTGCGGAGGATAGCACTACTGAGATTGGCTCTACTAAGGTTGGCACGGCTGAGGTTGGCACGGCTGAGGTAGGCAACATCAAGTTTGGCATCCTTAAGGTTGGCATCGCTAAGGTTAGTACGGCTTAGGTTTGCACCTCTAAGGTCAGCATGGCTGAGGTCGGCACTATTAAGGTTCGCACGACTTAGTTTGACCTCGCTAAGATCGGTACGGCTGAGGTTGGCACTATTAAAGTTAGCACGGCTGAGGTTGGCACTACTAAGGTTAGCACTACTGAGGTTGGCACTACTGAGGTTGGCATATTCGAGGTTGGCACTAATAAGATTGGCACTAATAAGATTGGCACGGTTGAGGTTAGCACGACTGAGGTTGGCATCCCTAAGAAATAATCCAAGGTAGACTTTGGCAATCCCAAGAAAGAATACTAAGTTGTTCTTATTAAAAGCAGAGATATCCAGACAGTGACTATAGCTAATAATATGGAGCAAGCGTTGTGAGTCAAATTGATCGGTATCAGGTTTACCACAAGGGTGAAAGCTGATTTTGCCTTTGAGGTCGTCTTTTTTTTGGGCATAGCGATGCAAGTCTAGGAGTAAAATCATCACATTCAACCCTGTATGCACATCCACTTGACGCAATCCCAAGTGATTTTCTCGCTCTGGTAATTGCTCCCGCAATTGTTTTTTCTTCATCTGAGGCAGGTTTACATCGTCTGCATCAATAAATTCGCCATCACACCAACGAAAATAGAATTGCTCTAATCTTTGAAACAATCTACATAAGCGTTCCGCATCTTGAAATTCTAAACTCTCAGCCAACAACCCCATTAAATATTCGACAATCTCAGGCGTTAAATTCCCATAACCTAATAAATCGTAAATCTGCTTATCCATTGCAGGTGTGCTAACCAAGTCTTCTTCACGCTGACGCTTGCTTACCTTCACCGTCCAATCTACAAAGCCTTCTAATAACCTTTCTGCAAATAAAAACTCGCTAAAACTCTTGTGGACAAACTCCACCGAGCCGCCTTTATCCCCTGAAGCTGGTTTAATATAAAATGCCGTTAACAGATTATTCAGTAGCTTATCTTGTTGATTTTTTTCCGAAGCATTCTCCTGTCTGGCTTGCTGAATTAACTTTGCAGCTGGGTTGTTACTATCTTTGAGCCGTGCTTCTAACATCGTGACTCTGGCACATTCATTCCCAGACTGCACCACACACAACGCGGCTTCGGTGAGAAATTGCCGCAAATCTTCGCTCTCCAATCCAGTCAAGCGGGAGTTATCATTCTGATTTTCACTCTCACGCTGTTTTTCTAGTACCCACTTTATTGATTCATCATAGATACGGATTTTTGCCTTAATAGCGTCTGCACCTGCAAACATTTGGACGTTGAGACGGTTGTCTCGGTGCATCCGCGCCAGTAAATAGAGTAGTAAGGGTTCTCGTGCTAGTTTATTTTTGACTTCATCAGGGCAAGCCTGCAAAAATTCCTCAAACTCACTGTTGTTAACTTGAGCCACAGCTGCCCATTTTTCCAGCCATATTTGCCGTAGCGAGTCATCCATCGGCTGAAGTTCAACGCGCTTCAAGCTTTTGGTTTGTGAAAGAAAACGCTCAATTCCTTGCAAGGCTAGAGGACGACCGGTAACTAAAAACTGATGATGACAAAGGCGGTCTTTTTGAAACTGTTCCACCTGTTCTAAAAATTCCTTCAAACCGCCACTTGCTCGTCCTTCTAGCAATAACTCGTCAAAGCCATCCAGGAAAAATAAAAAGCGAGTATTTTTATCAGTCAACCAGCCTGAATCACTGGTGACAAAATCAAGGTGTTGTAAATAGTTTTCTAGAGTATCAGTTAAGTTATCTTTTAGTACGCGCAAATCCCGCAACCGAATGAGAATTGGGGTAAAAGTCGGATGCAATTCTCGCCGCACCCAATCGGCAAACATCCGACAAAAGACGCTTTTTCCCCGTCCGGCTTCGCCTTGAATAAATAAAACTTGTTTTTGTTTTGAGTCTGTATCATTCAGTATTGCCTTAACTAATGCTTCCAATTCAACATTTGCATCGTCTTTGGCATCGATTTCTTTGACTTGCAAAGGTACATACAAATCCCGAAAGGTAATATCGCTTTCATCAAAAATATTTTCTTCTGGCTTTGGTTGAATTATCTTTTCTAAATAATCTTCAATATCCAGATTTTTTTCTAGCTTTTCTTTTCCTCCGGCGCTGTACCATTTCCAAAGTTTGTCTGCTTTCTCTCCAACTTCTACCAATGCGTCTTGCATATTTTCATCGGTACGACGCGCTACCCGTTCAGCGAAGGTTTTTGCTTCTGTTTCGGTTAATCCGGCTTCTTGTAAGCGTTGCTGTAAAATCTGATTAAATGATTCTGCTAGTTGAGATTCATGAAAATAGAGAATTGCTCTTTTCACTTCCCGCGTATCAAACTCTTGCTCGCCTAATTTCTGAATCTGCAAAGCTAAAGCATGAGAAGCAGGAAGGTTGGGATCGATTTTTTGGATTAATTCAGAATCTTGTTTGAGAATATCCTGAAAACTCTCTATGTAAGCAGCCTGACTAACTAGTAGGACACAGTTTTCTAAACTTGGCTCTTTGTTGGTTGCATCAACAATGAACTTGAGTATGGTAATAGCGAGGGGTGCAAAGGGAATCACTTCCTTGGTCATTTGACCGAGAGGAGAATTAAATACATCTAATAGCGAGGAAATCTGTTCTACGTAAGGTTTGAGGTTTTGAACATTGGGTTTTTGCTCCTTAATGGCTTTTGCCAAGTCAAACACGGCTTTAGCAGCTTCGGCTCCAGTCTTTATGACCTCTACGCCTTGTCCCCAGTTCAACTCTTGAATGTTTCGCAAAAACTTCCAGAGTTTCGTCATCGCCATAGACTATTCTCCAATACCATGAATTCGGTAAAAAGACACTTGGTATTACTTAACTCACAGTCAACCAGTCAAAACCTGTTCAGCTGCCAGTTATAACTCAGTGTCTTTGAGTATAAGTAACAAATAATCTATTGTATATAATTTAACTATTTATCTGGAAAACCCAGTCAGCACTATATCACAGCATTTTTTGCTTTCTTCTTTGCGCCTTTGCGCCTTTGCGTGAGGAAAAAAGAAGGTTGTAAATTTCACGCAGAGGCCCAGAGGCGCGGAGAGTTTTGAGAGTTTGTTGTCCGCGACTATCAAAGACTCGTTAAAGAAGTTCCAATACTCATTAATGAAGCTCAAAGACTCGTTAAAGGAGTTCCAATACTCATTAATGAAGCTCAAAGGCTCATTAAAGGAGTTCTAATACTCATTAATGAAGCTCAAATACTCATTAATGGAGTTCCAATACTCATTAATGAAGCTCAAATACTCATTAATGGAGTTCCAATACTCAATAACAAACTTCTGAGCTTTATTCACGAGTATCAAAGACTCGTTGACGAAGTTTCCTAACTTCTAACTCCGTTGCCAAATTTTAATTGTCTTGTCCAAACTCCCGCTAACCAACATCTCACCGGAAGCTGTAAAAGCTAATGCTGTAACTATATTCCCATGACCTGTAAACGTAGCCAGCAATTCCCCAGTTTCAACATGCCATAATTTGATGGTTTTATCGGCACTACCGCTGGCGATAATTTGTTCGTCAGGACTTAAAGCGATCGCATACACTCGATCTGTATGTCCTTTGAGGGTATGAAGTAGTTTCCCTGTCTCTAATTGCCAAATTTTAATCGTTCGATCCCAGCTACCACTAACGAGCAATTTCCCATCTCGACTGATGGCTAAGGAACGCACGATGTGAGAATGACCCATGAGGGTATGCTGCGGTTCTGTATCTTTGAAAGTTTTAATCCCCGTGTTGAGTGAAACGCGCCAAACTTTAATTTTGCGATAGCTACCTGTGACCACAGTTTGCCCGTCTTGACTCAAAACTAAGGAATGAGCCGCTGTATCATCTAAAGAAAGGGCGATCGCTACCTGACGGTGAATCAAATCCCAAAATAAAATTTTCCTGTCATCTCCGCCAGTTGCTAACATTCTCCCATCTGGGGTAAAAGCAGCACAGCGCACTACGCCATGATGTTTGTGCAGGATATCTATTAAATCTAAAGCGCCGACATGCCAAAGTTTAATTGTGGAATCTGCACCACAACTGACTAAAGTCTGTCCATCGGAACTAAAAGCTAGAGAATTCACTTCATCCACTAGCCCAGATATCACCCAAGGATACTCTGACAATGTATCGATTAATTCACCTTTGCTTAAATCCCATAGCTTCGTTTCACCACGGCTACCGCTTGCCAAGATGGGTAAGGCGTTGCCATTATTGTGCCTGCAAGTAAAAGCCAAGCAATTAATTCCTCTGGTATGCCCTTGCAAAGTCTGCCAGCATTCCCAGTCACCAACAATGTTTTTCAAAGAATGCTCTGATGGTAGAGTTTGTATTGTCTCTACCATCATCCGATCGATTACTGATGATGTATCTTTTTTGCCAATAAGTGATTCTAAATACCAACTTAATCCCCCCGCATATAACAAATTACTGGGGGTAACATGTATCCTTGGTTCGCTAAATTCAAGTTGGTTTGTAGGTAAAAATCCTGTTATTATGCTTTGTTTTTCGTAACCTAATTTACCTGTATATGGGTAAAACAAACACAAAAAAATTAATACTTGATGTCTCAAATCTTCTTGAGTCACCGACCATTTAATTTTGTCTTTTTTAATACCATTAAAACTTTCGCCATCAGCAACGTAAACTAAAACGCTCAGCTGAGGATTGTCTTTGAGAACATAAGTGAATTTGCTCTGACCGGATAAATTTCCCTCATCATCTAAAGTGATGTTTTGCAATGTGTCGTGTGGGATTTTCTTCAGCAACTTGCCCAGACGTTCGCCAATGACGCGATCGACAATTTTTTCCCGTAAAAGATAATCTTCAGCTTGTTGCTGAAAAAATTTGGGAAAAGGTATCGTCCAATCGGGAGGTTCGGGATATTCTGGCGGCATGGGTGGCGGATTTTTGGCGAGAACTTCTGCTTGTTGGCGAGAAAGTTCCTGGAGTTTTGCCAATGGCTCACCACAAAATGCCATGATTTCTGTGTGACAACCTTTGACTTGACTTTCGAGCAAAGACAAATCGTAAGTTTTAGGTTTTTTCACACGTTGAAGGAAGTCAGTTTGTTGGGCTTTGAGTAAGCTAATCCAATCCATCTGCATTAGAGGGTCGCGCTATTGCATACCTAAGGTAAGCTATACCAACGGAATTACTCAAGTTTATAATCTTAAGTTAATTAAAAATTCAGTAATTTTAGTAGTCTAATAAAACACAGGTAGGAGCATCTAGATAACACTGAGGTATTTCATAAACAGATGTAGCTGAGCTATACAGAATTTAAATGATATCAATTAATTCTAAAGGACAAAGGAAACAAGATACTGTCTCTGTGGCAACAGTTCTAAGAGTTTGTATGATTTAGCGATCGCAGGTTAAAAAAGTTCGTACTAAGCACTTTATTGCTGAGATGGGACTAATGGTTAAACCACTCTATAACTAATTGCAATCTTCTGATAAAATCCTTGGGACATAAAAGTTAAGCTTACTATGACAAGTGCATCTCACATTTTTCTGGCTGGCGCAAGTCGCGGTGTTGGCCGAGAAATTGCCAAATCGTTGAGGGCGCAACAGCTAAAAGTAACAGCACTCCTGAGAACGCTAACAGTCGCTAGCGAACTAGAAAATATTGGTATTCAAGTAGTCCAGGGAGATGCCTTGAATATTGGCGATGTAGAACGCGCAATAGTAACAGATGAACCGATTGACACTGTTATCAGCACTATTGGCGGTGTACCATCAGATGTAGAAAGACCTGATTACCCCGGTAATCGAAATCTCATTGACGCAGCAGTGAAAGCTGGAATCAAAAATTTTATTCTCGTGTCTTCCATTGGTGCTGGTGATAGTGTAAGAGCTTTGACTCCCCAAGTCTTAGCCGCACTAGGGGCAGTTTTAGCCGAGAAAGAAAAAGCCGAACAACATTTAATTGCCAGCGGACTCACCTACACCATCATCCGTCCTGGTGGACTCAAGTCAGAACCAGCAACAGGTAATGGCGTTTTAACTGAAGATCCAACCATTATTGGTAGTATCAATCGCCAAGATGTGGCGCAGTTAGTTTGTCGCTGTTTAAATAGCGATGCCTACGGCGGGCTGCGCCAACGCCCTAATAATAAAATCTTGTCAGCAGTAGACCGAAATATGCTATTCAAGCAAACAGAATTTGCAGAATTTAGCCTAGATTAATCGCTAAAGAAACTCCAAAAAACAAATTATCCAAATTTTTGGATTAAACCCAATTGTTCCTCCCCATCTCCCCACACCCCCCACACTTCTCTATCTCCCCATCTCCCCTGCCTTCAATATCACGCACGCCAACGAAGTATCTGACTTTTAACAGGGTTGACAAATTCCCGTTTTTCTGAAACAGACCGGGCATATTCCCGCTTCAATTGGTAATACCACTGCGCCTGCACATCTGAGTCCTTAATTAGTCGCAGCACCGGATTATATTTGAGTCCAATTTGCTGCTTTTCTACCACTGTTCGGTCTTGTCCTAAGAAAGTCCGCGCCAAAATATGCAGCAGTGGCATGAAAAATCCCACCCAGCGCAGCGTCCAATAAAGAGAAAAAGTAACTTCGGTTTCTGTGTCTGAAATTGGTGTAACTGTGGTTAAATTAACGACTCGATGCTTGCCAATTGTGGTTTCTTCGATTCTGACTCCAGGTAAACGAAAAGAAATCTCCGTTTCCGGCACACCACCGCCAATCAACCAATATAATTTACCCCCGTTGGCTGGCAATTTGTGTCGCCGCATCGTAAAACCGTAAGGCGAAGCATCGAATTGCTTCACTTCCTCGTGTAATTGCTCGTTTCGCCACCACCAAGCGCGATGAACGTAAGGCGAATGAGCCGGATCCATCAGGCCAACCACTGCATGATCGATAAAACAGGGGAAGCGCATGATTTCTATAAACTGGGGCGTGCCCTCATCAAATCCTGGAATCACCGGAATATCCATTTCCGGAGGTTGGGGGTTATCGCGATCGGGCATATATATCCAAATATTCCCTTGGGCTTCCCGGACTGTATACGATTGGACGTCGAAGCGACTCAAATCCATCTTTTGTTCTTCTACAAGAGAAGGTATAGCGGTACAGCCTCCACCAGAGTTAAAGCGCCAACCGTGGTAACAGCATTCCACTTCTTCGCCATCGAATCGGCCGCAACTCAAAGGTATGCCACGATGCGGGCAAATGTCCGTCATTGCAGAGACTTTCCCATTGCGATCGCGAATCAACAGCACCGGTTCTCCTAAGAAAACACGGCTGACCATCATACCTGGCTTAATTCGATTGCTAGGCAGAGCATAGTACCAAATATTACGCACGAAAAAGTTATCGTTATTTTTCATAACTAATACCAAAATCAGATAAATAGTATGTTGGAGATTACTAGAACATGTTCCAAAATTCCAAATCTAAAATTCAAAATTTGTATGATGGACTTTTTATTCATGTTCGTTATTCTCTCAAATTAGCAATGCCCGTAAGGACTTTAAAGATTTAGTTACCAAAAAAGGCAAGAGGTAGAGGGCAGGAGGCAGGAGGTTAGAAGTATTAATTAAAACTAAAGTTCCTGAGTATAAAGCCCAGTTTAAAAGAGGAATTGTATCGAGACGCATAGCGCGAGATACAAAGCCCAGCCACTGCGGTGGGCGGATTTCTCGACATAAAGCAAGTGGCGTCCTTGCTTCAATCTCAGGTTTTAAAATGTGGTTTCCTCCTGCCTCCTGCCTCTTGAAATTATTCACCAGAAATTTGTAAAAATACAGTTCTTTTCCGCGGCCCATCCAATTCAAAAAACAACACAGATTGCCAAGTTCCTAAAGCTAATTGACCATCCACAATAGGAATTATCTCACTAGTAGCGAGCATCATTGCCATTAAATGAGAGTGAGCGTTAATCGGTTCATCTTCTGGGACGTCTCTCAAATGCAAGTCATTATGCAAATAGCTGTCTGATTCTGGCGCTAATTTCTGCAAGAAAACTTTGATATCTTCTAAGAGCCTAACTTCATTTTCGTTAATAGCTAATGCTGTCGTAGTATGGCGAGAGAACACTAAAATTTGTCCGTTCTTAATTGATGTTGATGCAATCAAATCTTTGATTTGTGGCGTTATATTATGAATATTAATTTTCGGCTCTGTTTCGATTTCAATTAATTTCTTAATAATCGGCATGTCTTCAATTTTAAATTATTGATTTTATAAAAAGTGTACTAAAAAAGAGCAATGTTTAAAAAAATCATCTCAACTTGCAACTTCAAACTCCTAAATCTTGTACAGACGCGATTCATCGCGTCTGTACTCCTAACTCCTAACTATATTTTGTAACCCTTCAACTAATCTCTCTATACCTTCTTTTGCTGTCTCTTTTTGCAGCGCACCATAAGCGACCCGGAGATAGCATCCATTTTCTACACCAAAGGTTGCACCCGGAATAACTGCGACTTTATATTCTTGAATGAGCCTTTTAACTAATTCAAAATCATCAATTTGGGTATGAACTTTCAGGAAAAAATAAAAAGCTCCATTAGCGGGTGTAATAGTACATAAGTGTTGGAGAGAGTTAAGAGATTCTAGTAATAGTTGTCGTACTTCAACAATTCTGCCAATATTTTCTTTCAAATAATCTTCTTTTGCCTGCAATGCGCCCAAAGCCGCATATTGAGAAATTACTGGCGGACAAATTAAAATTGTATCCTGGATTTTCTTGATGGCTGCAAGTAAGTATTTAGGAATTACCATATAGCCAATACGCCAACTTGCAAAACCGTAGGCTTTGGAAAGGCTATAAAGAGAAATGGTGTACTGGCTACTATTAGCAAATGCAGCAGGTGAGATGTGTTTTACTCCATTGTAGGTAAAGTATTCATAAGCTTCATCGCTGATATGATAAATATTGTGATTTCTACAAATGTCATTTACCTGGCGCAATGTCTCTTCACTATATACAACTCCAGTGGGATTATTTGGTGAAATGGTGACTATAGCGCGTGTTTTGGAAGTAATTGCTTGAGCGATCGCTTCCGTTCGTAGTTGATAATTTTCGTCAGTTTCTACTAACACCGCACGGCAACCAGCTATTGCGATCGCCATTTCATGATTGAAATAATAGGGTGTGTTCAAAATAATTTCATCGCCTGGATTGGTAATAGCAAGAATGGCATTTATAAATGCCATATTGCTTCCTGCTGTGACAACTATACAGTTTTCTTCACTGATTTCAATACCATTGAAGGCTTGCAATTTTTCTGCAAGTGCTCTCAATAAAGGCTCAATTCCTTCAACTGATTTGTATAAATTATTGGCAGGTTCGGCGAGGAATTTCGGTAAAAAATCTATTGCTTCGGGTGGAGGACTGTAATAAACAACACCTTGTCCTAAAGAGATTGTTCCAGGAGAATTTTTAATCAGTTCCCCAACCACCGGAATAATCGGCGACTGTACCGCCTGCATACGAAAGGCTAGGGATTCCATGTTTCCATATCGATTCAGGTGACTTGAAAATACTTTTACTGAAGAAGAAATCAATAATTGCGATCGCTTATACCATCGCAACCGATTCAAGCTAATTCTATTAAATTGTTTGTTTGGTCTTGCAGAACTAGAAAAAAATCTGCTATACTGAAAACTCGCGATTCTTAAAAAGAAGAATTTAGGATTCAGCAATTAAGATTGAGAAGTTTGCAGATTTGCTGCCTATACACTATTCAGTAGCGGATTGATAGCCGTAGCCAGATATGTTAGGACATTTTAAAAGCTTGAATACCAGGAATAGTAATACTTTTACCTCCTGCCTTCTGCCTTCTGCCTCCTGCCTCCTGCTATATAATCGCGACTGCTTTATACTTTGGCAAAACGAAGGGTAGACCACCAAACTCAAAGTTTGGTGGGTCACTTGAACCCGGTTACACTTCTGTACAGAAGCAAGGTAGATGCATCAGTTATGCAGAATACTTAACTGAATTCTGACGACCGAAGCCATTATTCTTTAATTGTTAAAAATCTTGTTTTTTCGAGTAGTTACCTCGTGGGTTGTCTTCTCGAGGTTTAGCCTTGTTAACTCTGAGTTGACGACCCATCCATTCTGCACCATCTAATTCTGTGATGGCTGCATCCTCTTGAGCGTCTTCATTCATATCAACAAAGGCAAAGCCGCGTAGTCGTCCTGTTTCGCGGTCAGTAGGTAAGACCACTCTTTTGACCTCGCCGTAGTCTGCAAACACTGCTCTTAGGTCTGCTTCAGTAGCGCGGTAGGAGAGATTTCCAACGTAAATAGTCATGTGAGATCGGGTAATTTTCAACAACGAGCAATTAGTTCAGCTGAAAAACAGATTTAACAACATTGCAAATATTGCATATTCCTCTTGGATTCAGCAATGGTGTGGTGAATGTTTGAGGGAAGCAGCCAAATAAGTTTATATTTGACACTCTCCAAAATTGAATTCAGGAGATTCTTGGTTCAACGAGTCCACTTAAACTAGGCTTCTTGCGTCACCTAACTCAGAAGTGGTTCTCTCCACGCCAGTTGCTACAACGGGGGGAACCCCCGCAACGCACTGGCTCACAAGCTTTAACTGTCGGTATACCCTACCTTAGTCGGATTGCTCCAAAATCTGTTTGATTTCAATGCTGGTTGTTTAGTTCCCATGAAGATTTTACCTATTCCTGGGTAAGAACTAAAACTATGGAATAGAACCCACTAATCTTCAATTGTCAAGGGTCAGCTTCTGCTAATTAAGCAGCAATAGGGTTTTTCGAGTGGTTGATTAGCCTTCCACTGATAAGATTTTACCACGCTTGACGGCAAATAAATTTGTCGTTGGCACTACATCTGTGCTTCTTTAAGACAGTGTTTTGTACCTACGGGGTAAGTCGATAATAGCTGATTCTGACATTTTCCAAAATACGAGATTTCACAAACCTCCTAATCTAAAATTAACGATCCATCAAGATTTGCAATTACTCTAATAAGATTTAGTCAATTGCAATCCGCTGAGGCCCAGAGGCTTTACCGTTTTGTGCCTCAGTTGTATTGGAGGTGGAACTATTTGAGTGGGTTTGTTGATTTAGCCAGCTTTTAACGGGATCGTCTGAAAGATTGAGTCGAAGCACGCCAGAGAATAACCCACCGAGAAAGGACCCTGGGTGATGAGTAAATTCTTTGAATATAGGTGACAATTCTTCAATGAACATAACGACTCTCCTGGCTCTGCCATCAAAAATTATTACTTATTCAATAATCGTAACGTGTTAGGGGATTGGGCATTGGGCATTGGGGGAGATGGAGAAGTATGGGGAGTGTGGGGACTAGGGGGAAAGATTTCTTCCCATCCTCCCAATCCTCCCACACCTCCCACACTCCCCCTGCTTCCCTCCCGAGTCCCCATTCCCTACTCCCTACTCCCTACTCCCCACTTACCCTATGAGCTTGGTTCCTGAGCAGGAAACATACACTTATCAGAGTCACAGCCGCTAGGGCCGGCTTCTGACATTTCACCTAAATCATAGCGGCTTAAAGCTCCACAGAAATCATCTGTTTTACGTCGTGCTTTAACTTCTTGAGTTAAGCGATCGCACGTTGCTTTATCTATCGGTTCAAACGGCAAACGTGGGAAGGATTGCAAATCGTCAAACCTGGCTAAAAGAGCTGCGGAAATATATCCTTCATCATTTTGAATGCTATCGTAAATTCGCTGTCCCAAGCTTTCGATTTCATCAGAGCGCAGTTCTAAAGTTGCTGATGTGTTGTGGCTCACATAGTGGCGCTGAACTTGCTGGACAAAATCAAATTGGGCTAAAACTGAAAACTTAGAAACATCAATTTCATCAGCCCCAGGTAAATCAGCCCAAGATACAGCAACGGGGATTTCTACTAACCATTCGCTGACGCGTGGATCGAAAGGATCGTTGAGTAAATTGCCGTGTTCGTCTTTGTCTGATTGTGAGGGAATAACATTGTAACCGTAGTCAATACAAGCTAAAGCTACGGGGTCATTTTTCCCGAAAGTAATCCGGCGAATAAATCGCTGTGCTTTGGGGGGATGCCATCCGGAACTAGCATTAGTTAATAAAGCTTTAGTGCCGCTAGGTTGGACTGTGGTGCAGCGATTTGGGCGTTTGAGATTGTGGCGATCGCAATAATCCCAAACAACTCGATGCACGGTATCTTTCCAAAAACTTAAATATTTCTCCTCCTCCCGCTTAAACGCTAATCCTTGTGGAGTTGCAGGTCTTCCCGCTTCCCACCAGCGCAGCCAATCAACACCAAAAGCATGAACGAAGAAATCAAATAAACCTGTAAAAGAAACTCCCACAATTGGGTCTAATTCCCGGCTGTATTGATAGCGTGGTTCTTGGAATTTGTGGTTTAAAAGTGCTGCTACAGATAACGCCCCAGCGGTGAAAGCCTCCTCTTGTTCTTTGTAGTTAAATGGGTCAATTTGATTGAGGTGAACCTCAGACAAATTACAGTGAAAATTAGAGCCGATGATTTCCAATTTTGTTATCCTAAAGGCTTTTTATCCTTTAGTTCTACTGCTTGATGATTTGCAGTAGCTCCGCGTACATTTTGCAAATGTGACTTTAAGAATAAAAGTATTTTTCACATTTGCCCCCGCACTCTTGGAGAGATTATAGTCTAGAGCCCTATTTTAGGTTTAATACCAGCAACGGTGTGAAGCCCATTGCAAATTACGAATTACGAATTGGTATTATCTAGTTTCACTCTCTACGCTGTACGGTGTCAAAGGCTTTTTATTTCCTTTGATTACCACGGGATTAGCATCTCAGCTTTCCCCGTTTTTGCGAGGTTTTTAACGTGAGGCAAAATCAATTACCACACGGATTTAGCCCATAGCGAGCCAAACGATGTTCTAGCTCTTTAGCATCAAGTTGAGGATAGCGTTCTTGCAACCATTCTTTTGCTGTGCCTTGGTTATAAGCATTCAAAAAATCTACTTTTAATGCTTGTGTTGGCAACAAATCTATATTTGCTCTGGCTACAGCTTCACCAGCCCATTGAATAGCACCCTCGCCACTATAATATTGTTTGCGAACAGCACCAATACATTCTTCTAATGTCGGCTTGCGGTGAAAAACTCTGGTATGATTTGCCATTCTCAAAGCATCGCGTTCTGGATCGATTCGCCAGTTACCCTCTGCATCTTGTTGCCATAAATTATCTTTGGCTGTTGCTCCCAGACTGTCGTTAGCAGTAAACTGACGCATACCCGCACTCCTCCGGATATTTCCTGCAACAATTGTTACAGCGGCCTGGTCAATTAATAGACAACATTCAACTGAAGTTAATTGTCGTCCTTTGGCTTTATTCAGAATAGATGCACAACGCTGATAAAGTCCTGGCAATTTCACAGGATTTGCAACTCCTCCAAAGCCGTTGAGGGTTTCTCCTGCTTTACGAACATCGCTGATATCAACTAATACTTCAACATCTCCTGAAAAACTTTCGTTAGTGGAAAGTTCCAACAGGGTTTGATATGATTCAACCCAACCTTCACGGCTATCTCCAACGTGGATAGTAACCTTGTTACCTTCTATATGTGTTTGTGTATATTCACGACGCTCATTTTTAACAGTACTACCAATTTCACCTTGTACGGTGATGTTCAAGTGGTTACGGATGGGGGGCAATTGGTTAATGTATTGTGGTTCTAAGACGGCTCCAGTACCACAGCCCATCATTGCCAAATCCATCATTAATCCGAAAGCACTCCAGTTTTCTAAGTTGGTGGAGGTGCAATTATAAGCCCCGGAAAAATTCTTTGGCTTCCTAATCCAGTCAGTACCGCCAACCCATAACCAGCGTCCACTAGGCATGGCTTTCAGATTGCGCTGCATCCGATCTAATATGGCAACTTCTTCTCTTGCGAGTTTTCCCAACTCGATTAAACCTTGTAAAGTGCGATCGCATACCTCATCCCATGTTTCCCTCAACCCTGCCTTAGTACGGCGGCTATAGGTTCTAAAAAATACAGGATTAGCAGCAGGGGCAGTCTCTGGAAACCCTGCACTCTGGCGTTTTCTTTCAAGCTTTTGAACCATAAATCAAGTCTTGTTGCGTGCGAACAGATTATGACTATACGCCAAGTAGATTTAGGATTAAAGATTGTCAAATTGACCACTTTACGCTAGTGTTCCGCCGTAGTAATTGCAACAGAACTTCATGATATATAATATTCACTACTCCTAAGTATAATTATTTTACTAAGTTTTAATTATTACAAAAAATTTATAAGTAAATTTTTCTCTATCTTGAAGCTGATTGTCACTTATAAAAGCTTGCGATCGCTCGGTGTAGATCCTGATTCTCTCATTTAAATTGCGATCGAGATTCATTAATAAAATAAAGATGTACTCATAACTGAGGAACGGGAAATCAATCATGCTAAATTACAATCCATTAGCTTGTTTGCCCTCATCAGAGGAACTGCCAGACTCTGACGATACCCCAGTGGATAACGAATTACAAAATATAATTCCAGGTTTGCTCAAAGTTATCTTAGCGATGGTTTGGGCAGAACGTATGGATTGGTTTTTTGGTATAGATATGGGGATTTATCATGACCCAGATTTACCAGCGATAGTCCCAGATGGATTTTTGAGTTTGGGCGTAGAGCGATTTTACGATCGAAACCTCCGCCCTAGTTATGTGCTTTGGGAAGAGAAGAAAGTACCGATATTAGCACTGGAGGTAGTATCTCAGACATATCGCGGCGAGTACTCAACCAAGAAAGCAGAGTATGCAAGATTGGGAATTTTGTATTATGTGGTTTACAATCCATTTCGTCGCCGTAAGCCACGTTTAGAAGTTTACAAATTAGTTAACAATGTTTATGAATTACATGATGGTAATCCTGTTTGGCTACCAGAGATTGGTTTGGGAATTGGTATGGAACAGGGAACTTATCTAGGCATTGAGCGCGAGTGGTTGTATTGGTATAACCAAGAAGGACAAAGGTTTTTAACACCCGAGGAAGACAAAAAACTTGCTCAACAAGAAGCTCAACAAGCAAAACAAGAAGCTCAACAAGCACAGCAAGAAACCCAATTATTACGAGAACGGTTGCGATCGCTCGGCGTAGATCCTGATTCTCTCACCTGATACCATTTGACGAAATAACTGATACAGCATCGTCTTTACGAATGATTCTGTATTCTCTCCAGTATCGCCCTTACCTGTTCAGCATCCGGTGCCTTTAATCGCTGCAAAATCTCTAAAGCTGGTTGCAAATAGAATATCGCCTTAGTGTATTCACCCTGCTGTTCTGCCAAATGCCCTAACCACCACAGAGTCATTGCTTTGCCTTGGACATTACCAATGCGTTCTTTTATTTCCAAAGACTGATTGAAAAGTGCGATCGCTTCATCCACTTCCCCTTTGTTGGCGTAGAGAATTGCCAGTTGGTGCAACGTCGCCGCTTTGGTTTGGACATCTCCAATGCGTTCAGTTATTTCCAAAGACTGATTATACAGTGCGATCGCTTGATCGACTTTCCCTTTGTCGGCGTAGAGATTTCCCAGTTGGTGCAACGTCGCCGCTTTGCCTTGGACATTACCAGTGCGTTCATCAATTTCAAGAACTTGATTGTAGAGTGCGATCGCTTCGTCCACTTCCCCTTTGTTGGCGTAGATCATTCCCAGACAGTGCAACGTCGCCGCTTTGCCTTGGACATTACCAATGCGTTCTTTTATTTCCAAAGACTGATTGTAGAGTGCGATCGCTTTATCCACTTCCCCTTTGTTGGCGTAGAGAACTCCTAGACAGTGCAACGTCGCCGCTTTGCCTTGGACATTACCAATGCGTTCTTCTATTTCCAAAGACTGATTGTACAGTGCGATCGCTTTCTCCCATTCTCCCAAATCATAATACGTGTAACCTAGTTCGTGGAGAATGATTGCTTTCTTTCCTGCTAAATTTTCATTATCTTCAGTCAACTTCAAAGCTTTGAGCAAAAAATATTCTGCTCTTTTAGCCTCACCAATACTCCTATAAGCAACCCCTAACTCTTTTAAAAGAGTAATGCGCGTGCTTACATCTGTTGATTCTTCCATTAGCAAGCGCTCAAGTAAATCAATACGCTCTTGCCTTTCTGGTAAATCTAAACTTCCTAATATTCTTTCAGACTGAATTGTTTTTTCCAAAGCCAATTCTTGAGTAGATTTAACTGTTTGGAAATAAAATACTCCTTTTCTCCATGCCCAAAAATCTGGGGCGTATTTTGCCAAGCGTATTAGGGCATGGTCTGGCAAAAATATCAGTACTGGGTGAGGAACGCTATTAGTAAAAGCGTCCCGGACAAAATTCAAGTCTTGCAGGACAGGCGGATATTCTCCAGATAAACCAATAGATTTTTCTAAACCGATAACAATTAAGACTAATTTTTTATCTGCCTCTAAATTAATTTCTTTTAAATCGCTAATGATTTCATCCCTTAAAAAACGCAAATTAGGATCGGCAAAATTGAGAATCTCAAACTGAATATCTTGACATTGGGGATGATGTTGGAGAATTTCAATTAAAGTATTTCTATCTTTAGCAAAGTTGACAGCAACAAATCCTATTGTTAACTGAGTATCAGCAAAGTCAACAAAGGTTAATAGTTCTGCTAACGACTGCTGATTTATTTGCAGAAACGTTTCTTTTTCTTGTAACTCAGGGATTACCTGTGGCTGATTTGAGTGCTTCTTGGAAAGCATTGATTTCCCTCACAACTGGATTAACGTAATTCCAGCGATTTCTGCCGTTGTATTCAAAAACCCAAAGACTGAACAGCATCAACCTGCCTATTTCATCTTTAGAAACATCCTTATTTATACATACCGCAGCTAAAGCTGAATAATGTTCTGTTGATATACTGCGTTCAAAATTAAATTGCTCTTGTTTAATTGCATAAGTGATATCTTCAGCAGTAACTTTATCGTGACCGCGAGTTGCTGCTGTAATAAATGCTTGTGATGCAATTTGCATCAATTGGCGGATGTGACCACCGCTTATTTTGGCTAAATCTAACAATAATTGACGCGATTCAAAGACCGCCTCTACTTCAACTCTTTGTTCAATTACACTGACAATTGCTGTGATGCCATCTTTATTATGTGCTAAATCAGTTTTGTCTTTTTCAAATTCATATATATTCACCATCGGCACGATGTTAGGTGCATTAAAAGAATTGCTCAAATTATTTTCGGAATAGACAATAGAAATCGGCGCTGTATATATAATCGTGCAATGTAGACTTTGTAATTGAGCCGCATAATCACAAAATAGATGTTTAGCGACATTTGGCGGTACTCGGTCTAAGTTATCAAAAATAACTAAAAATCCTTTTTTATATTTGGATTTCAACTTAACAAAAGCATCACCCAATAATAAATTTATATCTGCTTGTAAGCGACCAATATCTTTTTGTAAGTTCTGACGCACAGTCTTTCTTTGTTTGTCAGCACCTTTGATTTGAGCCTGAATTTTGCCGAGAAGCTTAGAAATAAAGGGAATCTTGATTCCTGCTTGTGCTTCAGCACTAGCACTGACTGACCTTTCAACTGATTGTTCAGTTTCTTCGGTAATTTCTTTAAACCAAGATTCAAAATTGCTTAAAAGTTTCTCGTTAAAATTTAATTCCGATCTGTATAATTCATCAGCAACTTTTTTAATAATTACCAAATACAAATCTGTGTATTCTGCATCTAAAATATCTATTTCCGCATCAGCTTCAATATAAATAACCTTATATTCAGATTCCCATTCTCGCTGAATCTTTCTTAATTCGGTGCTTTTACCGCATCCCCGATGTCCAGTAAACAAAAGGCTGCAAAATTCTGCGTCTTCCAACCAGCGTAAGCGAGCATTAATACTTTCAATTGCTTCTGTTTTACGAACTTTTGATAAATTAACATAATAGCGTTCAATATCTTTAGTAGTTACTAGAGGAGCAACATCACAAGCACGAAAAGCAGTTTTGAGAGTATTAGCACGATTAGCAGGTAAGGAACTCATCAGGTATTAGTTATAATCCAAATTTCTATTACATATATATAGTATCTTTAAGATTTACGAGTCTCATTTAATTATTTTTAGCAACAGAACTGTATAATGAAACTTGCTCCTTGGCGAAGTGCGATCGCCCATGCCCTCCATCGCAACCGCAGCCTTGTTTATGCGCGTTACCTACAATTAGCAACAATACGAGTAAACGGTCATCCCGCTAATCGGACTCTAGTATTTCGCGGCTTTCTAGAAGAAACGAACCAGCTAAAATTTGTCACCGACAGCCGTAGCGCCAAAGCCGACCAAATACAGCAACAACCTTGGGCAGAAGCTTGCTGGTATTTTCCCAACACACGAGAACAATTTCGTCTCGCTGGCTGTTTGACTCTGGTAGGTAACGATAATTCCCACGAAGATTTACAGCCAGCACGCATTTCTATGTGGGAAGAACTGAGTGATGCAGCGCGTTTACAGTTTGCTTGGCCTCATCCCGGTAAACCTAGAGTCAAAGAAGCACAAGCCTTTGAGCCACCAGCACCTGACCCTGTGCAACCAGTGCCTAATTTTTGTTTGCTGCTACTCGACCCGGTGCAAGTAGACCATTTAGAATTGCGCGGCGAACCACAGAATAGAAAGTTTTATCACCGCGATGAAAATCAAGAATGGTTTTGTGAAGAAATTAATCCTTAAAAAAGGAAGGTAGCACAGTTATGCTACCCTACCCCATGATTTGATTGCCTGAAAAATTTAAATACCCGCACCATCTAGAAACTGTTGTATTGCTTTATCTCTGAGGCTACATACAGGAGCATTTTGTGATAAATCAGCTTCCTTAGCAGCTAAAGAACCTGCCAATACAGGAGTTTCTTCATTTGAAGAATTTGTACGCTGAAGATTTTGTATTTGATCTTCTAACGATTCAATCCGATTGACTAAAGCACGAATTACTTCGGCTTCTGAATCTGGTAGGTTATTGTGTTCTAATGGCGCAACTCTGACTCCAGAACGATAAACAATACGACCAGGCACCCCCACCACAGTACAGTCAGAAGGTACATCCCTAAGGACAACTGAACCAGCACCAATACGGACATTATTGCCAATTTGGATATTTCCCAGGACTTTCGCTCCTGCACCCACTACAACATTTTCGCCCAATGTTGGATGGCGCTTACCGCATTGTTTCCCAGTCCCCCCAAGGGTAACACCTTGATAAATTAGGGCATAGTCTCCGACGATCGCAGTTTCACCAATTACTACACCCATCCCGTGGTCAATGAACACAGCATGTCCAATTGTTGCACCTGGGTGAATTTCAATTCCAGTCAAAAACCGCGCTAAATGAGAAATCAGGCGCGGGATAAACGGGAGGCCAATAGTATGGAGCCAGTGAGCCAGCCTATGCAATAACAGAGCTTGTAAACCAGGGTAACAAAATAGAACTTCCAACCAGTTACGGGCAGCTGGGTCACGTTCAAATATGATACGAAAGTCAGCACGCAGAGTAGATAGCACGAGATAGTACCCTCGGAAAGCACAAAAAGCTACTATCCCATATTATCGTCTCAGGGTGTTGCAGATAAAAATGGGGCATAGGGTATGGGGAGATGTGGAAGGAGAGGGAGGTGTGGGAGGTGTGGGAAGAAGCGGAAGCATAAATTCTCATTTCCCCCCATACTTCCCACACTTCCCACACTCCTCATCTCCCCAGTCCCCAGTCGCTAATCACCAGTCCCTATCACTCCTGCTCGACAGTCAGAGTATAATCGCGCTTCATTCCCGGATTAAATGTGCCTACCCAAATCCGATAGATGCCTTTTTTCCAATTGCGATCGCTAATGCTAGCATCTTTACTTTTGCCAGTGTCATCGCCGCAGCGAATCGTCGTTTTATCTGGCCCTTGGATGAGTAAAGTGGTATCGTTGTTATTGCTATCAACCTTCACTGTCAACTGTGAAAAGTCATTTTCCAAATTCATAATGTGATCTGGATTTGGATCGGCAAAACCGATACAGGCTTTCTGGTCGCGATCGCGGTTACTGATGGCTGACAATGAGTAAGAACCACCCGTAAACCCTTGGACTGTTCCTTTTGTTGGCTCAAAGTTGGTTGACAGCGCAAATGTACCAAAATTTGCTGTCTCTGCTATTACAGGGGTAGCTATCAAAGCAGTAATTACAGCCAACAACCAACCGCCACGATACTGAAGTCGGGGGCGACAGTATTTCATAGTAGCCCTCCAACAGGCTTTAAAATAGTGATGATATATACATATTGTAGTTAAAAAATTACAGTATCATTTTTGTTAGTTGTGACACATTAAAATGTGCCACAATTAGTCTCTTTGAAGGCAGCCAGGTAATTGCTAGTTTGTATCTTGATTTAAACAATAACTATAACTTTTTTAAAGAAAATGTTTAATAGAATAAATATAATATATAATATATTTTATAATCGCAGTATATCGTCAAATTTTACAAATATTAATAGACTCGTAATAGATTAATTTACATAAATATTGTCTGAGAAAAAAGTGCAGAAGTAAAAAAAATGTTAACCTTCTGCACTTTGAGTTTGCGTGAAAATCTCAGGACTTATTAAGTTGTAAGAAAACGCCACCTTTGAGCGCTTCTGTATCAGTTCCGTAACTACTGACTGTGAGCGATCGCAGATTATTAAAAAACGGTTTCCCTAAAACTTCCACTAACTTGAGAATTGGGATTTGACGCTCTAACAAATTCTGGCTTTTTGTCCAATCAAAATAGATGTAACCTTGGTTTGGTCGAGGAATCGCAGCAATACTATCTTGAAACTTGGGATTATTAATTAAGGAATTATCCTTCGCTGTAATAACTTTATCCATTGTCTCAAGGTCAGAGGTAAAAACTTCGTAATTTCCTAAGGTTGTATGCGCTCCCCGCACTTTTGTTTCAATGTTGAATGATACTCCGTCTTTGTCATTATTTTTTTTACTAGCTGTGGTTAACTCTGTCCAAGCAGAAATTTTTTGGTTGTCTATTGTTAGGGGACTAATAGTGAGTCCATTAGAGGAAGCGATCGCATCTAAGCGTGCTACGCCTTGTTCTACACTCTCGGATTTTTCCACCACAAAAATCCAATGAGGGTTTGTTTCTTCTTCGGGTAACAATGCTATGGCATATTCTCCCTGCACCCAACTGAAAATATCCTCTGGTAAATTTATTCCCCAGCTTTTTTGAGTATCGCCTAAAGGTTTAGCAAACTGAGAAACTACATCTTCCTTAGAACCATATATAGTTGCTGTTACTTGTTTCCAGAGTTTTGCTAGATTGCTGTTGCCCAAGTTACTCAAATTTGAGCCAGAAATTGCTAAACCTGCTGATGCTGGCAGATATTGCAATGCTCCTACAGGTTTAGTTAGTGTTGGAGATGGAGAGGCAATTTCTGATGAAGACAAAAAGGCGGTTTCTGCCAACAATCCTTTTGAGTTTAAGACTAAAGAAATGATTTCGCTGTCATAACTAAGTTGCTCTGGCAGTTCTAATCCTTGCCATTTTGCTACTATGGGAAGATTCAAGAAAGCCACTGCTAAACTTCCCTTGGGCAATTGTTTAATAGCTTTTTGGTATTGGGGAGAGCTAGTCAAATTTAAATCTGGTGCTTGGATGTTATTGATGGCATCTTTTAGTACTTTAGGATCGTTAGCAAATAAAACAAAATTTTCGCCAACAACAGCACCAGCTAAATTATCTTCGATTTGAGATTTGGGAATTTGGGTTTTATTTTCTACAATCGGTTCTTGGTTGTCATGAATTACCTTTATGCCTTTGTATTCTTCAACATTTAAGTTTGCCCCAGCTAAGGCTCGTTTGGAAAATAACAACTCGACAAACTCGCGACTTTTTTCTGGTTGCTTGGTTGCAAGTGCTAAAAGATACCCCGGCTGTTGCCCATTTTCTGGATCGCGATCGATGTCTAGCGTAGTGACAGCCAATGAAATTTCGTTCCCTAACCAAGATTGAACATCTTGTTGGTAATCTATGCCACTCTTAGCTAAGAAACTAGTTTGGAGTTTCGATATTTCTCCGTCCCGTTCCAGTGCTTGCAAACGGTCAGGATTCGTCAGCAATGACGCCATCACAGGAGCCAGTTTTGATATGAATATTGTTGCACCAGGTTGGGAAGTAGGGGCAATGAGGTTAGCGGGGCTTTTAGGAAAAAACCAGTAAAAGCCTGCGATCGCAATCGCTAACACTGCGATCGCACCAGCTACAATAAAACCGATGAATGAGCGTTGTCTATTCACATTCAACCTGTTAAAAAAGACAGTTCACAGCCATTTAAGCAGAAACCCTAGCCCATTGATGAACAGGACGCAAAGATGAGGTGCGTCTTGTTGAGAATTGATGCTCATGTCAAGGTAGAGATTTTCTGTCACCATAAATTAGGTTACAATTGCTCGCAAAAAGCCCATGACAGAGAACTCTTTTAGTCAACCCATTTCTCAGATTAGTGTCGAGGAACTAGCACAACGTCTCGCTTCTGGCGATAAAAACATCCAGCTAGTAGATGTGCGAGAACCACAAGAATTGGCGATCGCTAGTATTGAGGGCTTTGTCAATTTACCTTTAAGTGAATTTCCTGAATGGGGAGACCAAGTACCCACTATGTTCAATCCCCAAGCTGAAACCCTTGTGCTGTGTCACCACGGTATGCGTTCTGCTCAGATGTGCCAGTGGTTAATTGCTCAAGGATTCACCAATGTGCAAAATATTTCAGGTGGTATTGATGCCTACTCTAAATTAGTAGACCCTTCAATTCCCCAGTATTAAATTCTGAATCTCACACATTACCTCAGATGGGACTTATTCTTCCATCTGGCTTTTGCTATCGTAAAAATAGAGATTACATAGATTTGGAGATTTGCTAGGTAAGCTTGCGGCTTTCAAGATTGAGTAGACATTTATAGATTTTTTAGTTCTCAATCATAGCAGCGAGTGCCAAAAAAATACGTATTCAAGAATACTGTTCCGAGCATGTAGTTATGCAAAAATACGGTTATAAAACTATAAGATCCTAGATTAAGATTGTCACTCTTGATAGCGGAAAACGAGATGATATCTGCAACAGAGTTTCAAGTATCTTATACACAAGCCTTAAAGGTATGTATCACAATTTAATTGTATAATCTACTAAATTAATTAATTATTAATAATCTCTGTTTAAGAGCAAATCCACCAATTTTTTCCCAAGTTTTGATAAAAATTTGCACTCAGCAAAGCATACCCTATGGAAGTCCAGTTAACAAATCGACAACAGCATATACTTTGGGCAACGGTACGTCATTACATTGCTACGGCAGAGCCTGTTGGTTCAAAGGCTTTGGTTGAGGAGTATGATTTGGGCGTTAGTTCAGCCACGATTCGCAATGTCATGGGTGTTTTAGAAAAGTCTGGCTTACTTTATCAACCCCATACCTCTGCCGGACGAATACCTTCAGACTCAGGTTATCGCATTTATGTTGACCAGCTAATTACACCTTCTCTGCGAGACGCTACCCGTAGCTTGCTTCCAAGAAGTGGTACGGAAAATTTAGCAAAAAAAGTAGAAGTAGCACTGCAAAAACACCTCCACTGGGAAGATTGGAGTTTAGAAACCTTACTCCAAGGAGCTGCACAAATTTTAGCAACTCTAAGTGGCTGCATTAGCTTGATTACGATGCCTCAAACCACTACAGCACTAGTCCGACATCTGCAATTAGTGCAAATTGAAGCCAGCAAGATTATGCTAATTGTGGTAACTGATGGCTATGAGACACATTCTAAATTGATGGATTTGTCGCTAGCACCAGAGGAAACGCAACGCGAACCAGAGGTAATAGATCGCGAATTGCAAATAGTTTCTAACTTTTTGAATAGCCACTTGCGGGGGCGGAGTCTCTTACAATTAGCCGATCTAGACTGGACTCAATTAGATAGAGAATTCCAGCGTTACGGCGAATTCCTCAAAAATTCAGTTGCGGAATTAGCTCGTCGCACTATTGCACCGACTGCAACACAAATTATGGTTCGCGGTGTAGCAGAAGTTTTGCGTCAGCCGGAATTTTCTCAGCTACAGCAAGTGCAAACAATTATCCACCTCTTGGAAGAAGAACAAGACCAACTGTGGCGATTAATATTTGAGGAACCAGAGCCAGAAGATATAGGTAAGCCAAAAGTAACGGTTCGTATTGGTGCGGAAAATCCTCTCGAACCTATACGCACTTGTAGCTTGATTTCTTCTACCTATCGCCGAGGCTCAATTCCAGTAGGAAGCGTAGGAGTTTTAGGGCCAACCCGCCTAGATTATGAAAGTGCTATCCCTGTTGTGGCTGCTGCTGCTGATTATCTCTCAGAAGCTTTCAGTTAGATTGCAGCAATTATTATGAGAAAAATTGTTTTTGGGCTACTATGGCTGGGATTGAGTGTCTATGCTTTTCTGCTCTCGCCTCCTCAACAACCCGGTACATTCGAGCTAATTAAAAACCTTTCTCTTGGTCAATGGCAAGGTATTAATCCATTAGTAATAGCCCTATTCAACCTGATGGGCATTTGGCCTCTCATCTACAGTGCAGCATTGTTTACTGATGGTAGAGGGCAAAAAATACCTGCTTGGGTATTTGCGATCGCTTCTTTTGGAGTTGGTGCTTTTGCTCTATTGCCCTACTTGGCTTTTAGGGAATCAAATCAGAAGTTTGTTGGTAAAAAGGATATTTTGCTAAAGCTGTTAGATTCCCGCGTCACTGGTTTTGTCTTAACTGTGGCTACCGTTATTTTAGTTGCCTACGGCTTGACAGGAGCAGATTGGGGAAGTTTTGTACAACAGTGGCAAACTAACCGCTTCATCCATGTAATGAGTTTAGATTTTTGTTTACTTTGCCTCTTATTTCCCACATTAGTAGGGGATGATATGGCGCGTCGTGGATTGAAAAATCCGCAGTTATTGTGGTTAACAGCTTTAATACCACTATTTGGCCCGTTGTTTTATTTATGTGTGCGTCCACATCTACCAGAAACTAGTGCAGACGCCTTACTTACTAAGCAACCAATGGCAAATTAAACAATTCATAATCTAAATTTCAGCCTCTCTAATCTGGAGAAATGCAGGGAGTAGCGAGCAGAGAGTAGGGCAAGAAAGTCTTTCATTCCTAGCGAGTGACGTGCTGCGTCTGCTGTTAACAAAGTAGAGGCAGTCATTTCTTCCATGCTTAAGGAACCGTCTGCTACTTAACAAAGCTTTACATTACAACACAATAGTTGAAGCATAGTTGTAGGACATAAACCAATACCGTTCAGTTAAGGTTTTTCTCGCCCCCTGCTTCCTCTGCTCGCCTAAGTGTATCAATCTTAAAGTGAAACGGTATGAGGCCAAACCTCTAGTTTTTCGACCTGGTAGGGTTGCATAAATCCTAGTAAAAAATTTTTTCTCAAATTACTTTACAAAACGCAATATATATTTTAAGATTTATTACAGGGTAGCAAAACCTACCTAATTCATTCGCTAAAAAGCAACCGCATTTATAAAACAATGACAGCAACCATTCAACAGCGCTCCAGCGCCAACGTCTGGGATCGCTTCGCCAACTGGATAACCA
>JAVRCJ020000043.1:0-55665 GCA_034530875.2 Nostoc sp. DedSLP01 | reverse complement strand
AAACAGTATTCAGGAAATCCTTCCATTGTTTAATAGCTTTAAAAGCTGTGGAGCTTGTTCCGCATAGCTTATAGCTTTTCTTAATACCATTCAGATCTAATCCCATACTTAATTATTTCTGGGATTCCTGTTTTAATTGTCTTGAGAGGGACATTTGCAAAACTTTCAACCAAAAAATGCTAATATTTTTTGTCAATCTGCATAAACAGCTAAAAATCGACAGATAAGACAATATAAGCTCACTAATAAAAGGTAAAACCTAAGCAGTTATATGGCTGTTATAGCGTAGAGTAAGTAGCTGATTTTTCAGTATTACTTTTAATTTTTAATGAGCGTTTAACCCCTACGCAATTACAGCCGTTTATCTAGCTTCATCAATGAGTTTACGCTCATTAAACTTGCCATTCAAATATTGAGTTGGTATCTAAATTTGTAAAAGTTTAACAAGGAGAATCATCATGAATTTATTGAAGATGTTCGTAAACCCAGCAAAGATTTTGGCATTTGCTTTGTCATTTGTAATATTGTGTTTCACTACAACGGCTATGGCGGTTCCAAACACCTTGCCTACCTTAATTATTACAGAAAAAGCTCAAATTATAGATGGAAAGTTCAGTATCGACACAACGACTCAACCTTTGCCAGCTAAAACAGTTGTTCGCTCTGCTAAACTTTTCTTAGCTGCTGGTGAAACAGGCACAATTAATAAGATTAAAATTACTGGACCAAATGGAGTCGAATTTGGTTGCCAAGATATTAAGGTGAAGGACGGGGTTGATTTAATTAAAGCTTGTGGCGGCCCTGCGGTTTTAGAAGCAGGCGGCCCGATTACTTATGTAGCTCAAGGAAGTGGTTTTGCGCCGGAACTTAACACGGAGATACAAGTTGTTTTATCAGATAATTTTTAGGCAAGACTTTCAAGCTGAATTACAGCTTCAAAAGTAGTGAATAAGTTGCTCTAAGTTTAATTCCAAGCACAAATTATCTGAATCAGCTTCAGCGCCTAATATTTGTGCCTGGAATATATTTTGCTATTTTCATACATGACTTATGCCAATAATTTATCCGTTGACACATTTAAGTCTTGCATTGAGCGAATGGATGTTAATAGGCTGGGCAATTTACCTGTGGCGACAATCAACCAGCCTAGCAATGATTATTTGGCCTATAGTGCTAGTAAGCATTAGCTATGACAATTTTATTCTTTCAATAGGAAGTCTAATTGGTGAAGGAGAGGTTTTAAAAACTCTCAGTCTACTACGCTTTCTCTTACATTACTTAGTTGTACCATTATTTATTGTAATTGGTGTTGAACTCGCTCACCGCGCTGGTGCTGGTTGGGCAAATAATTTAGTGCGGATTTTATCTTGGGTAATTGCATTAGGACTTGCTGCAATAGATGTTTCCAGTAACTATATAGGATTGGAACTAGTTCCAGTCCAGTTTATGGGTATCTTACGCTATCATCTTGGCAATGTGAGTGGCCTTCCAATTATCACGATTGTAGTTAATTTGTTTGTTTTACTAATTGGTATCGGTATTTGGATTAGGCAAAAATGGTGGTGGTTGTTTGTAGGAACGTTAATTGCTCTTGTTGGTAACGCTATACCCTCCTCTCTAGTAGGTACACTCGCTGGTAGCACATCTGAATTTTTAATGGCTATAAGTTTATTGTTAACTGAGAATATTTCTAGTAGGATGCTTCGATTTAGCCTCCAAGCCAAAGGTATCTAAAGCATAAAAATTCTTTTCGTATATCACAATTTGTTGAAGGGACTTCCAAAAAATATGCCCTTAATGGGATGGAATATTTTTTTAGTTGGAAGTCCCTAATTAAGCGGTATTTTACCTATTGTCCACTTCCTCCTGTCAATCCTCGTAGTACAACAAATAAGATGGCGACAAATCCGAGGATTGGCAGAGCGATCGCCCAAGCTGGTAAACTTTGAGTCTGACCATCAACTATCTTGCCATTCAAATCTTGGACGTTTCGTGTATTTGTAGAGCCACCTGCCACAGTAACTTCAAATTTGAATTCAAAAGGTTTGAATTTTGCGCCTGAGGTTGGTTTACCATTCAGTTGCAGTTGATAAATTCCTGGCTTGGGAAACACAAGTTCTGCGCCGGGGATACCTCGATAGCGTTCAACTTCCACAGGTTTGAGAGTTGGTTCTAAGAGTGCTGGTTCTCCGGTTGCATAAGGTTCGGCATAAACAGACAACCGACAATTACATTGGGATAAAGGAATCACCTTGCCGCCTCTCTTAGTGAGAGCAAACCAGGCTTGGGTGGTTTCTCCTGCGCGGGGATTATCGTTTGGTTCAATGTGGAGAGTACCACCGACATCTCTAGCTACTTCCACCTTATGAGCAGCAGCAGAGTCAATATTAGTTATTGATATCGCCAAGCAACTCAGGAATAAGAAATACTCGATCGCTCCTTTGTTGGGATAATGCTTCTGTTTTGCAGTCGTTGGCATGGAGCCAGAAAATAAAGTTGATTTACCGCAATTTGGTTGGGGGAACATAAAATTTTTCTACGGCTAACTTTGACCAAAAAAAGCGCGAGCGCACTAACAAAACACCGACGGTAATAATTCCCATCAGTACTGCCGCTAATTTATTTCCCCAAGTTGATTCTATGGAACCCAAATAATGGGAACCGATCGACACAGCATGAACAGCGCTTAAGAGCAAAGCTGGCACACCCAATAGATGAATCTGTCGCCAAAGCTTGCCCCAAGATTTTTGCAATGATTCCCAACTCGTTAAAGCGGCGGGGGACATTAATATTAATGCTACAGCACCCGCAGCCATCCCCGACTGAAATTGTGGTGGTAAAAAAGAAAAGGCAGCAAAATTCCATGCCAATGAATGTTCGAGCATGTGGACGGTGTGAGCCACAGAAAGTACAAAAGCTCCCACACCCAAAGCACGGCGGTAACGCAGCGGCGATGCCCACAAGCCACTAATGGGACGAGCAATTAAGGCCAACATTAAGCAGAATAAAGCGGCGTGTCCGGTGTAATCCACCATTGTGTCGCCAGTCCGCAGCAAGGTGATGATGCCAATGGCAAGGGTAACCCAGCCGCCTAATCGAAACAATTGACTGCGCCTGTCTTTGCTCACCAAAGAGGTGGAGACGCCTACACCTAACATGATGGGTAGGGTTCCCAAGCCAAAAGCCAGCATCGTTGCCGTACCCATCCATAAATTGCCAGTTCCAGCGGCTTTAATTTGGGCTGCATATAAAAAACCGCAAGGCATTAAACCCCAAGTCATTCCCAACAGCAATGGCGTCCACCATTTGGTTTTTAAGGAAAGTTTAACCATGCTACTGCTGAGGCGATCGTGTAAACTGATTTTTAATAAAGGATGCAGTAGGGGAATGCGCGGCAGCAAATCGGGTTTGATTTGTCCTAAGCCAAACCAGATGAGCATGATACCAGCGATAATTGCCATCCAACGCCGGAAGTCGCTGCCAACACCCGCCAATTGTCCGGCTTGCAGCAATACCGAACCCAGCGCCCCAATACCAGCACCGACTAGAGCATAGCTCAACATCCGCCCCAGATTTAGCAATATATGAAACTTTAATTGCTGTTGCCAAGTGTGCGGCTTTTCTAAAGTTGATGTCCGTTTAGAGAAACTTGTGTGGGGAATTTTTGGCTGATGAGACAGGGAAAACGCCACTGTTAAGGGGCCGCACATCCCAAAGCAATGCCCAAAACTGCCCAGGAACCCCAGGATTGCGATCGGCAATAAATCTACCATAAAAAAAGTCCTGAGTTCTGAGTCATAATTTTTGGCTGTCAGACTAAAGATTCTGAAGAATTTAGAAGAAATTGTTTTCTCTTCTTTATTGCTCAGTACTCAGTACTCAGCACTCCTCTAGTGGGGCACTTTAAGCGAAGTTGTGCCTTGTGTCAAAAGACAAGTTGTCAAACTTGAGCGACTTCTTTGGGGTGAGTGTAATGCCGTTTCACTTTAAGGTTGATACATTTAGGGGAGTAGAGGGGAAAGAATTTGTATCAGGATTTTAGTGAAATGGTATAAGGCAATAGTTTTTGGGAAAGGGGATAAAAGGAAGTTTGGTTTTCTCTTCTATTAGCCTTTCCCCCGCCGCAGGCTTTAAAAGTGTAAAGTGGAAAATCATCTTTCTTAAGAGAGATTGTTATCAAGATAAAGTAAGGTTGAATTAAGAGAAACCGTATATATATACGGATAAAGCCTCTTAAAAATTCATAATTCGTAATTGATAATTCGCGATCGACCTTTAGACAGCGGTTTAAACTCCGCCTAAACTAGACGACCTGAAAGGACGAGGTTTTTAACCCTTGTTAATTACGAATTACGAATTACGTATTAGTAATTATGATGAAGCGGGATAGCACGGGTAAATTTGTGAGCAATTGCGATGGTGAAAGCAAACAGCGATTTAGTATGACGCTGACTGCTACTGCATGGCGACTATTGGATGAAGAGGCGAAAAGGCGAGGCACTTCCCGATCTGAAGTTATAGAACAGTTTGCCCGCAGTTTGAATCAGCAGGAAGAACAAACTGCATCTCAAACACATGAGAACAATCCCAGCATAGCGGCTATCAGAGAAAGAACTGGCGAACAAGGGACTTTACAAGCAGCCGATCGCCAACTAGCAGAGCAACGCCGCGATATTCAATATGCCGTGGCGCGGATATTAGCTGAAGCCAAAACGCTTGCTGAAGCTACCCCCGCGATTTTACAGGCTGTGTGTGAAAATTTGGGCTGGCAAGTCGGGGTACTGTGGCAGATTGACTCATATTCTGCTGTCTTGCATTGCATCAACTACTGGCAAGCTGCAAATGTGGATATGCAGGAATTTTTTGAGGCAACCCAGCAAATTACTTTTGCCCGTGGCGTCGGCCTTCCGTGGAGAGTTTGGGCAACTTGTCAACCGCATTGGATATCTGAATTAAGTAAAGATAATAACCTCACTAGAACTGCGATCGCCTCTGGGGTGGGATTAAAGTCAGGATTTGGGTTTCCTATTTTACTAGGTGAGGAAATCTTAGGTGTCATTGAGTGCTTTAGCGATCGCATCCAAGAAGCAGACACAGACTTACTACAAATGATGGCGGCTGTTGGCAGCCAGATTGGTCAGTTTATCGAGCGCAAGCGGACGGAAACATCTCTGCGAGAAACTCAGGAACTGTTCCAAAGCTTTATGAACCATAGCCCGCTTGCAGCATTCATTAAGGATGAATCTGGGCGATATGTATATGTCAATGCCTGGGTAGAGCGAGCCAGCCGACATCAGCAAATTGATTTTATTGGGAAAACAGATTTTGAGTTGTTGCCACCTGCCATAGCCGAGCAGTTTCGTACCAATGACTTGGCTGTATTGAGTAGCGGACAGCCAATGCAAATACTGGAAACCATTGATTATGAAGATGGCAAACACAGTTATATGTCCTTTAAGTTTCCCTTTCGCAATGCGGCTGGAGAACAACTTTTGGCTGGGGTGGCGTTAGATATTAGCGATCGCGTCCGAGCTGAAGAAGAGTTACAGCAGCGAGAACAAGAACTGCGTTTAATCGCTAATGCTGTGCCGGTTTTAATTTCCTTTATCGATACTCAACAGCGTTACCGCTTCACCAACCAAAAGTATGAAGAGTGGTTTGGAAAACCGACTGCCGAAATTAATGGCAAGTATCTGTGGGAAGTTTTGGGTGAAGCAGCATATCAAAAAATTCGTCCTTACGTCGAGCAAGTACTCGCGGGGCAGGAAGTCACCTTCGAGGCCAGAATTCTTTATAAAGCAGGTGACACGCGCGATGCTATTGTCAACTACGTTCCTCAATTCGATCGCCAGGGAAATGTTACAGGTTTTGTAGCATTAGTGAATGATATCACTCATCGCAAGCAAGCCGAGGAGATGCTACGACAGAGTGAAGAACGACTGAGAATTGCTCAACAAGCTGCTAACGCTGGTGTGTGGGACTGGGATATTACAAGCAATCGAGTCATTTGGTCGAAAGAATATTATCGTCTTTACGGTCTCGATGCCGCAATTACTCAAGCTTCATATCAAAATTGGCTGTTTTCAATTATCGAGGAAGACCGCGATCGCACCGACCGAACAGTGCGTCAAGCACTAGAGCATCAAATCGATATCAATGTTGAATTCCGCATCTGCCACCCCACCCAAGGAGAACGATGGCTAACGGCTATTGGGCAAACGTTTTATGATGACAATAATCAGCCCATACGCATGACAGGGATTGCCTTAGATATTACCAATCGCAAGCGAGCTGAAGCCGATCTGCAAAAAAGCGAAGAACGATTTCAACTGATTGCCAAAGCCACTAATGATGTCATCTGGGATTGCCATCTCCCCACAAACCAGATGTGGTGGAGCGAGCGATTGCAAATTGTGTTTGGGTATCAACCAGAACAATTACACTACAATAGGTCGGGTTGGTTTGAGCGCGTGCATCCAGAAGATATTGCACGAGTCCACACGAGTTACCAAACCAGCCTCAATAGTGACGTAACTGTGTGGACAGAAGAATATCGCTTTTGCCGAGCCGATAATTGCTATGCTGATGTTATAGATCGCGCCTATATCATTCGAGACTCGGCAGGTAATCCCGTGCGCGTGGTAGGAGCAATGGCGGATATCAGCCATGTCTACGACGAGCTGCGCTTACGCAAACGCGCCCAACGAGAACTACAACAGACTCTACAAGCTTTGATTACGGTTGTCCAAGCTTCGCCGTTGCCAATTGTGGTCATCGAACCAAACATGACAGTGCAACTTTGGAATTCGGCAGCAGAGAAATTGTTTGGCTGGAGTGCAGCCGAAGTTTTAGGTCAACCAATTCCCATAGTTCCTGAAGAGAAACGCGACGAATGTCGCCAAGTCCGAGAAGCGATCGCCAAAGCAGAAATGTTTGCTGGTGTAGAAACCTACCGTTGCAAGCGCGATGGTTCAACGGTTATGGTCAGTATTTCGGCAGCGCCACTCTACGACGAACACAATCATTTCCAGTCAATTTTGCTGATTTTTCAAGACATCACGCAGCAGCAGCAAGCAGAACAAGCATTGCGCCAAAGTGAGGAATGGGCGCGTTTAGCGATTCAGGTAGCTAAGTTAGGAGCGTGGCGGCTGCACGTAGATAGCAATCTTGTGGAAATGGACGAGCGAATGCGGGAAATTTGGGGGGAACCGGATGATGGGGTAATGATTCCTTTACCAAGGGTAATAGAACGGATGCACCCAGATGACCGAGGGAGGGTGACAAATGCTGTGAATGAAGCGATCGCTCCACACTCATCAGGAATGTACGAAATTGAGTACCGAATTATCTGGGACGATGGCAGCGAAAGGTGGGTTTTAGCCAAAGGACAAGCTGTATTTCAAGGAGAGGGTGAGTCTAGGCAAACAATTGACTTTTTTGGCACATTGCTAGATATTACCGATCGCAAACTTTCAGAAGCAGCCATCCTTGAGAGCGAAGAACGCTATCGGTATTTAGCAGAATCAATTCCCCAATTAGTTTGGACAGCCGATACCCAGGGAGTGCTAATTGATGTCAATCAACGCTGGTGTAATTTCACTGGGTTAACGCTGACACAAGCGCAAACTCAAGGCTGGCAGGCAATTGTGCATCCTGATGATGCGCCTCAAATGGGTGAAAATTGGGCAAAGGCTCAACACAATGGTAGTTACTATCAAGCACAAGGAAGAATGCGCCGAGCAGATGGCGTGTATCGCTGGCATTTACATCAAGCCGTGCCGTTAAAAAACGAACAGGGTCAGGTAATCAAATGGTTTGGTACGGCAACGGATATCGAAGACCAAAAACAACTCGAACAACAGCGTATTCACTTGCTGCAACAAGAACAAGCCGCACGGGAACAAGCCGAAACTGCAAACCGCATTAAAGACGAATTTTTAGCAGTGTTGTCCCACGAGTTGCGTACACCCCTCAACCCAATTTTGGGATGGTCGCGCTTACTGCAATCCCAAAAGCTAGACGCAGTAAAGACGACCGAAGCTTTAAAAACCATCGAGCGTAATGCCAAGTTACAAGCTCAACTGATTGAAGATTTATTAGATGTATCGCGGATTCTCCAAGGTAAGCTGAATCTCAATGTTACTCCTGTGGATTTGACATCGGTAATTAACGGTGCCATAGAAACGGTACGACTGGCAGCTCAGGCTAAGTTAATTACAATACAGACGATTTTGCCAGCGAATGTGGGGCAAGTAGCAGGCGACCCCAGTCGTTTACAACAAGTTGTTTGGAATTTGCTGTCGAACGCGATCAAATTTACACCGTCAGGAGGGAAGATAGAAATTAGATTAGAACGCAGTAAAGGGTTAACTCAAATTACAGTTACTGATAATGGTAAAGGTATTTCTCCCGAGTTTCTCCCATTCGTATTTGATTACTTCCGGCAAGCAGATAGTACCACAACTAGAAAGTTTGGTGGTTTAGGTTTGGGATTGGCAATTGTACGCCATTTAGTAGAGTTACATGGTGGCACTGTTTCGGCACAGAGCTTAGGAGAAGGACTAGGAGCCACCTTTACGGTGAGGCTACCACTAATGCTAATTCAAGAGCAAATTAATCGGGATGGTAGACAAATGGAGGAAGTATTAGACTTAAATGGCATTAAGGTTTTACTAGTAGATGATGATGCTGATAGCCGCGAATTTGTAGCATTCGTATTAGAACAAGAAGGCGCAGACGTGGTAATGGCAGATTCTGCAACTGAAGCGCTCAAAGTTTTAGAAAATTTTCATCCAGATATATTATTAAGTGATATTGGAATGCCCCAAATTGATGGCTATATGTTAATCGAGCAGGTGAGAAATCTGCCACCAGAACAGGGAGGGAATATAATAGCGATCGCTCTCACTGCTTATGCCGGCGAAATGAATCAAAAGCAGGCAATTAAAGCAGGATTCCAGTGGCATATTTCCAAGCCTGTGGAACCACAAGAACTAATAACAACTATTCTAGAATTAGTGAAAAAAGTAAGATAGTTTCAGAGCTAATTTATCCCAAGTAAAAGTTTCTCCTTTCTTGCCATAGTTCAATACAGTTCAGTTAAAGAATTTATCTGTTAACGCAGATGTGGAAGGCTGGGGACGAAAAAAACCTTAAGTGAACTGTATTACACCATAGTCCAAGACTAAACGGTTATTCAATATGAGCAATAAAGAATGTCGATAGAACAGCGTAAGTAGTAATTAAAGTGGCAAACAACAACATAAAAAACTCCTTTGGGAAGTATTAAATAATATATCTTTAATTTACAATTAGCGTTTAAAGGTAACATCTACTAATCAGACTATTCTTTGAAATATATTTTTATACTTTTGATTGAGGCTATATATCTTCGGTAGCGATCGTAAGATGAGAACAAGGCTAACAAGCTCTTAAATCACGTTATCTAAGCTAACAGGTTGTGATATAGAGCAGAATTCAGAATGGGCTACGCCCCGCTACGCTAACAGGAGTCAGAATTCAGGAGTTAGAATTCACGTGTTAGAATGAGCTATGCTTCATTGCGCTAACATAAGCAAAGCAGGCTTACAGCGTTTTTCACCTATTTGAACCACACTTTTCATTAACAAAACCGCGAGTTTCATTGACAAACTCATGAGTTTCATTAACAAACTCGCGAGTTTCATTGACAAACACATAATTTTTGCGTTAATTACAGATCTTTTTATTGACAAACTCACGAATTTCATTGACAAACACATAATTTTTGCGTTAATTACAGATGTTTTAGTTGTATTTCATACAAATTTTTGATAACTTTACTGAACTAAGATTCAGCTTTAGTAAGCCAAACTAGCTCTAAAGCAGATGAAAGGAATACATTTATGGCTCGTCAAAAACGTACATACCGGGTTCTGGAAAGAGCTGAATTGAGAGTATCAGGACTCAAAGCGATCGATCCCAGTATGGATTTTGGTGAAAATCGCAGCTTGCAAAATATTACAGAAATAATTCAGCAGTATCGTGATGAGATAGATACTTACAATACTGCTCTCACCACGATTGACTCTTCTGCGGGTAAGATGGATCAATTTGAGAAAGTTTTAAACGATCTGATTGAGAAAATGCTGATTGGTGTCGCTTTCAAATACGGCAAAGACAGCCTTGAATATGAAATGGCGGGTGCTGTTCGTAAAAGCGATCGCATCCGCAAAAGCAAAGCAACGCGTTTGAAAAATTCAGAGCAAAAACCCAACCAAATTAATTCGTAATTTTTACCCCTCCCTAACCCTCCCCTTGTAAAGGGGAGGGAACTAGATTCTTATTTCCCCCCTTTACAAGGGGGGATTAAGGGGGGTAAGAACGTCTCGTAGAGAAGCCGATTACGAATTACGAATTTATTGTGTTAGAACTCTCCAGCTAGGGCTGCAACACAGCGTTCGCAAATTAGCGGATGTTCTTTTGATTCTCCCACGTGGATGGAGTAGTTCCAACAGCGATCGCATTTTTCACCGTCAGCATTGGCTACACCAATTACCCAGTCTTCGGTTTGCGCTGTGTATTTTAATCCTTGCAGTGGTTCAGCTGAATCTAATAATTCCACTTGGGAAGTCAGCAATAAATACCGCAGTTCGTCAACACCGTTACCTTTAGCTGGGTTAAAGGCTTTGATTGCATCCGCTAACTGTTTGTCAGGGATATGAATTAAAGCTTTCGCCTCTAAGGAAGAACCAATCAGTTTTTCGATTCTGGCTTGTTCTAATACCTTGTTGACATCTGTGCGGAGTTTTCGCAGTACTTCCCAATTTTTGGCTAATTCTGCATTGCGCCATTTTTCATCCACTTGCAGCCAACCGGCTTCAAACACTGATTTGTAAGGTGTTTTGTAAGGGAGAAATTGCCAGATATCCTCGGCAGTATGACATAGTACTGGAGCGATCGCTCGTGCTAAATTCTCTAAAGCAATCTTTAGCACTGTTTGACAACTGCGACGCCGGAAAGAATTAGTAGCACTGATGTACAGTCTATCTTTGGCAACGTCTAAATAAAAGTTGGATAAATCCACCACGCAGAAATTCTGCACTGTTTGGAAGAAGCGGAAGAATTGGAAGCTATCAAAAGCTGCTGTCACTTCTTCAAACACTTCTAAGATGCGGTGCAGCATATAGCGGTCGAGTTCTGGTAATTCCTCGAAAGGTACAGCATCTTTTTCTGGGTCGAAATCATCGAGGCTACCCAACAAAAACCGGGCTGTATTCCGAATCTTACCTCTAACATCATTGAGTTGTTTGATGATGTTTTTCCCAATGCGCACATCGCTAGAGTAGTCTACCGACGATACCCACAATCTCAAAACATCTGCACCGTAAGGCGGTTCTACTTTTTGATTTTTCCCGCCTTGAATGATTGTATTGGGGTCAACCACATTGCCTTCAGACTTACTCATTTTCCGGCCTTGTTCGTCCAAAGTAAAGCCGTGAGTCAACACAGTTTTGTAAGGCGCACAGTCATTCACCGCTACGCTAGTAAGCAAACTTGACTGGAACCAGCCGCGATGTTGGTCGGAACCTTCCAAGTAGATATCTGCGGGGTAGCGTAACTCTGAACGCTGTTTCGCCACAGATGCCCAAGATGAACCGGAATCAAACCAGACATCCATTGTGTCTGTACCTCTGCGGTAAGACTTGCTATCTTGGCGATATGATTCAGGCAATAACTCTTCAACTGGAAGTTCCCACCAAGCATCAGAACCTTTCTCAGCGATAATTGCTTGCACGTGGTTGATAGTTTCTTCGTTCAGCAACGGTTCTCCCGTAGCTTCATCGTAGAAAACAGGAATCGGTACGCCCCAAGCACGCTGACGGGAGATACACCAATCAGAACGTTCCGCTACCATCGGCGTGATGCGATTTTCGCCTTGGGCTGGAATCCATTTTACAGTGGCGATCGCCTTTAATGCTTCTTCTCTAAATCCCTCCACCGAAGCGAACCATTGTTCGGTAGCGCGGAAAATCGTTGGCTTTTTCGTCCGCCAATCATAAGGATACTTATGTTGATAAGGTTCTTCCTTCAACAAAGAACCAGCAGCCGCCAAAGCATCAATCACCGCCTGATTTCCATCACCCAGCACATTCAACCCAGCAAACTCTCCCGCTTCCTGGGTAAAATTCCCGTTATCATCCACAGGTGCAAGAATCGGCAAACCATAACGCTGACCAACAATGTAATCTTCTTGACCGTGACCGGGAGCAGTATGTACCAACCCAGTACCCGACTCAGTAGTAATATAATCCCCACCCACAACCACCGGACTTTCCCGGTCAAACAAAGGATGACGATAACTACTATGTTCCAAATCCCTCCCCTTAACCGTCGCCTTCACCGTCAACTCAACACCCAACGTCGCAGCCAACCTCTCCACCAACTCCGCCGCCACAATCAAGTATTTAAAACCTCTCTGCGCCTCCGCGTCTGGGCGTGACACCACCGCATAATCCAACTCCCCATTCACCGCCACCGCCAAATTCCCCGGAATCGTCCAAGGCGTAGTCGTCCATACAGCCACACCCAAATCCGGCAAATATTCACCCAGCAGCGATTTCGCCCCTTCCCCAAGACTGATAACAGGGAAAGCCGCATAAATACTCCGCGAAGTATGACCTTCCGGATATTCCAACTCAGCCTCCGCCAAAGCAGTTTTAGAACTAGGACTCCAATGAACGGGCTTCAAACCGCGATAGATATACCCTTTTAAAAACATCTGACCAAACACGCCAATTTGCGCCGCTTCATATTCCGGCTTCAGCGTTAGATAAGGATGTTCCCAATCACCCCAAATACCGTAGCTTTTAAAACCTTGGCGCTGTTCGTTTACCGTATTTAGAGCATATTCTTTAGCTTTTTGTCTCAATTGCAAAGACGTTAAATTTTGCCGTTCCGCTGACTTCATGTTTTGCAGAACTTTTAACTCAATGGGCAATCCGTGACAATCCCAACCAGGGACGTAGCGAACTTTACGCCCTTTTAACAGTTGATAGCGATTAATAATATCTTTAAGAATTTTATTTAAGGCATGACCAACATGAAGCGAGCCGTTAGCGTAGGGCGGCCCATCGTGCAGTATAAATAATTCGCCTGGGTTTTCTTGAGAGAGGCGATCGTAAATTTTATTATCTTCCCAAAATTTTTGGATTTCCGGCTCCCGCTTGATAGCGTTTGCCCGCATCTCAAAGTTAGTCTTGGGTAGGTTTACAGTATCTTTGTAGTTTCCTGATTCGGTCACAGTCTCATGCCTAAATTAATTGAGCAGATTTTATCAATTATAGAAGATGAGATGAAGACCAAAAAATCAACTTGACAATTAGTAAGTAAGCTATTATACAAGTTGTCTATGATAACGACCGCAAATCCTCCAATGGCGCTAGACCACTGAACGAACGAAAGGATTATGGCTAATGCATTTAATAATCAACTTTTGGTAGAGTTTCAACCTAAAGTTATCGCTACAGAAGAAGAATGCGATCGCAGCTTCAAATTGTGAAGTCATAGTGTGGCTTTGTGGTTGTCTTGTTCTATGCTATTTGAATTCAGGTGCGATCCGCCCTTGAGCATTCTTTGTCTTTAGTCACTCGAACCAACAATGATTGCATAATAAACAAGCGATAGATGCTTACATGACGGATTGGCTAGAGTGGGCGATACTCTTTCAGAGTCACTTCGTGAACGCATCAGAGAAGAACAACGCCGAAACCCCAACCAAGTTGTAGAGAAACTACAAAAATTAAAAGCTGAAAAAATGGCGATTCAATGCGTTAGCAAAAGCATTGCTAATATGTAAGTACGGCACGTACATACATGAAAGATGAGCAACTCTTACAACATTCGTAGTACCAAAATTGGTAACAGTGCAGGCTTTAGACTACCAGCTGAGTTTTATCGAGAACATCCTCAGTTTGCCAATGCAGATGGTTGGATAGAAGTATTATCACCGGATACTGCAATTTTGCGGATTGTGCCTCAATGCGGCGATGCAGAAGATACAGAAGATTCGGTACTAATGACTCTATTTCTCGATTTTGCGATGACACAAGCCCTAAAAAATAATACACTCCAACCTTATACAAATGAAATGTCTGAGGCGGCTCGCAAATTGATTGCAGGTATAGAATTAAACGATGAGTCATTAGAAGATGGCGAAGTTTAACAGTAATGGTTGGGAAGTTTACTTTCACCCGCAATTATTTGGCAGACAGTATCAAGAATTATTTGAGCGTGTTTGTCGTTTACAAGAACAGTTACCAGAGGCTGTGTATAAAACCCATGCAACAGTAAAATTATTTGCAGCAATTACTGTCGCAATTGAAACAAAGATTCCGTCCGATCCGTTTGCGAGTCATTTTGCTTTGACAGGGGCATTAAAACGTTATGGACGGGTAAAAAAGATGGGTTTACCAGAACGGTATCGGCTATTTTTTCGGGCGTTTGATACAGAACAATTGAAAGCAATTGTAATTTTATGGTTAGGGTTTCCACGTAAAGAGGGTGGAAAAAATGACTGCTATCAGGTGTTTACTAAGATGATTGAACGAGGAACATTTCCAGAGAGTATGGATGAATTGCTTGCCGATTGTGAAGTTGCAGAGGATGAAGCCCAGTAGCAGAAGTCCCCAAATAATTGCAAAATAAATGCAGTTCGTCATTATTATTACCTGGAAATGCCGACTACACTTGCTGACGCACAAAATTTACTTTCTGACCTCATTGCCCGTTACTCAGAACGTGTTGATTATCTGATGATTCGCCTTGAAGAAGCAGAAGGGACTGATATCTTGTTGCGTGGCGACAAGGTAGAAACCCTCAGTGAAGGCATCTCAATTGGCGGACATATTCGCGCTTGTTATAAAGGTGGATGGGGGTTGAGTTGCTTTAACCAACTTTCCACCATTAAGGATCGTATCGAAGAAGCGATCGCGGCGGCGCGGATGGTTGGCGATGAAGAAACTATACTTGCACCTATTGACCCAGTGCAAGTAGTATGCAAATTGCCTCTGGCGGGCACCGATCCGCGAAAAATCTCCCTGTCGGAGAAAAAAGAATTATGCGATCGCTACACAGAATTGCTCAAAAGCGTTGACCCCCGCATTACCACTACCTCGGTGCGTTATGGAGACAGCGCCCAAAGAGCGATCGTTGCAACTTCTGAAGGGACTTTCATCGATCAATCTTGGGTGGATATGGAAATGCGCTTTGCCGCTACCGCCAAAAATGGCGAAACGGTACAAACTGGTAGAGAAACCACCGGTTCTCGCAAAGCCTACGAAGATTTAATTAATTTGGACGAACAAGTACAAAATGCAGCCAAAAGAGCGATCGCAGCTTTATCTTTGCCACCAGTTAAAGGCAATACCTACACCGTAGTCATTGACCCAGTTCTCACTGGTTTATTTGTCCACGAAGCCTTCGGTCACCTTTCAGAAGCCGATATGGCTTATGAAAACCCCGATTTACTAGAAGTCATGACCATTGGGCGGCGGTTCGGCCCGAAAGAACTGCAAATTTTTGATGGTGCTGCCCCCCAAGGACATCGCGGTAGCTATTTTTACGACGACGAAGGTACCCCCGCCACAACTACTCAATTAATTAAAGATGGAGTTTTAGTTGGACGCTTGCATTCTCGTGAAACCGCAGGCAAATTAGACGAAACGCCTACAGGTAATGCCCGCTGTCTTAACTATCACTTCACCCCCATTGTACGGATGACAAATACCTGGATCGAACGGGGTAAAACACCAGTCCAAGACTTATTCACTGATATTAAAGAAGGAGTCTATGCCCGCAATTGGTTGGGTGGAATGACCAACGGCGAAATGTTCACCTTCAGCGCTGGGGAAGCCTGGATGATTAGAAACGGCAAAATCGCCGAACCTGTGCGGGATGTGACACTCTCAGGAAATGTATTTCAGACTTTAGCCGATATTGAAGCAATTGGCGATGACTTTTATTGGGACGAATCTGGCGGTTGTGGTAAAGGAGGCCAAAACGGCTTATCAGTGGGTTGTGGCGGCCCGAGTCTACGAATTCGGGATGTAGTCGTTGGTGGAGAAATATAACCAGGACTTACGCACTCAGATCCCCCAACCCCCTTAAAAAGGGGGCTTCATAAGTTCCCCCCTTTTTAAGGCTACGGTGTATACACAAGTTATAGAATCACTACCAGTCCTCGAATTACCCCACCCTAACCCTCCCCTTGTAAAGGGGAGGGAACTAGATTTTCCAGTTTCCCCCCTTGACAAGGGGGATTAAGGGGGGTGAGTCGACTTGTATATACACGGTAGCTTTTTAAGGGGGGTTAGGGGGGATCTAGGCGTCAGGCTTCAGTGCGTAAGTCCTAATAACTATTCTTAAGCCACACACAAGCTTTCTTGAAAAACCGCATCCTTAGCGTTTAAGAATTTCCAAACTATCAAATCTGTAGGGTGTGTTATGCCGTAGGCTAACGCACCTTTAATTTCTAATTCGTAATTCGTAATTCGTAATGGGCTGTGCCCCGCTACGCTAACGTAATTAATAAACTCAGAAGCAGCAAAATTTGCCTAACTTATATCTGTTGCATCATTTTGGAGAATTGGTGTAATTCCCTAAGGCTATATTGATTAAACTACTTGCTTGAGTAAAGCTATCCACATATCAGAAGGATAGGAGTAATAATCAATCTCCTCAATCTGATATTGATAAGATTCGCTGCCTTGGCGCAAAATAATGCGATCGCTGACTTTAACACCGTTGCCGACTCCGGTCATGTAGCCTATAGTTCCTTCATTTAGTCGCTCAAATATGTAGTCGCTTCCCCAAACTTGATGACTATAATCGTGTGTTTTATTCTTCTGTTTTAATTCTTTTGCTGAAGAGTTAACTAAAGCGAACTTATTGAATAAACTAAAACTTAAATTCATAATTGTGATTGATAAAAATATAGTTTTAAATATTTTTAATAATTCGGATTAATTTGGATTAAAAATTAGTTGTAGTCAATGATTACTTCAAGTTACACTTGACTTTTGTGTAATTAATTTTGTTCAAATACTTATACAATCTTAATTTTCTCTGAAAATAGTAATATAGATTACTTTATTTTTTCCCATCTTAAGCATTAGTAAATTACTATACATAATCACAGCTAACTGTTTACTAGCTATTTAAATTTACAGTACTATTCACCGCAGCCTCAACTGTAAAATCACCGAATTATTTGACAATATGGGCTCAGTTAGCAAGATTTTTTACTGAATTTGCGATAATTAATTCATTAACTTTTTGTGTATTGGGAGTATCTTGTATATATTTTTTGAAGATAAATATACTTTACTTGACAGTTATACTCTTTAAGGCTGTATCTACTTGTTTATGTAGTATTTCTAGGGTAGAAGAGTTATCTAAAACAACATTTGCACGAGCCATTTTTTCTGCGATCGCTAATTGGCTATCTATACGAGCTTGTGCTTGTTCTCGATCTAAATGGTTTCGTTGTATCAATCTTTTTAGTTGTTGTTCTTCGGAACAATGTACTACCCAAATTTCTGTAACTAAATCAGTCATTCCAGCTTCAAATAATAGAGGCACAACTAAGATCGCTATTTCTGAAGCAGATTTAGTAATTGCTTCCACAAAGCGATCGCGTACATAAGGATGAATCAAACTCTCTAACCAGTTGCGTTCATTTTCATCGTTAAAGATAATTTCGCCCAGCTTTTGACGATTGAGATTGCCATCAGCTAGTAAAATTTTTTCGCTGTAACGTTGGGCGATCGCACGAAGAATCGGCGAACCTAAAGATACTGCCTCTCTAGCATAAATATCTGCATCGAAAATTGGCAAATTATAAGTGTTAGCTAAATAATTTGTCACAGTGGTTTTGCCTGTAGCAATACCTCCAGTTAAGCCGATAATGCGTTTAGTCATTAGTCATTTCTCCCTCTGCCCCCTCTGCTCCCTCTGCTCCCTCTGCTCTTCTATTTGCTAGTGCGCCATTTAAGAAGTTCTCGCCCATATTATCAATGCTTCCGTTAAACCATCTAAAGTGTATTCTTGGGCTTCGACATCTACACGACCGAATAAAGAGAGACAAGTTTTGGATGTTTGAGGGCCAATAGAAGCAATAGAAACACCATCTAAAAGTTGACTAGTATAAAAATTATTAGAAAATATATTGTTAGTAAGTTGGCAGAAAAATTGTACAGTTTTAGAACTAGCAAAGGTAACTACATTTATTTTACGGTTTTGCAGAGCTAATTCTGCGGCAGGTGGGATACTACTGGGGCAACAAGATTGATATGCGGCAACTTCTATTACCTCTGCTCCTTTGGCACTTAATTCTTTAACTAAAACTTCTCTACCGCCGCTTTCAACTCTAGGAAATAAGATTTTTTTACCATACAATTGTTCTGGGAAATTTTCCACTAAAGAATCGGCGACGAAGTTGGGGGGAATAAAATCTGGTTGCAGAGAATATTGTTTGAGACATTGGGCTGTTTTTTCGCCAACAACGGCAATTTTCACGCCAGCTAAAGCACGGGTATCTTTACCTTGGGCAATTAGCCTTGCAAAAAAGTAATCTACGCCATTCGTAGAAGTGAGAATTAACCAGTTGAAATTAGATAAATTAGCGATCGCATTATCTAAATCTTCCCAACTCGAAGGCGGGCCAATTTCTAAGGTGGGCATTTCGATGACTGTTGCACCTAAAGCCATGAGACGATGGCTAAATTGATTCGACTGTCCGACTGAACGTGTCACTAGAATTGTTTTGCCAGCAAGGGGAAGGGGAGATGAGGGAGAGTAGGAGAAGTTAGTTGACATAGGTTGAGCTGTGGGAATACTGGCGTGCCTTTCTCTATATATATTCTCAGGTTGCAAGTACTTGCGTAGGCCAACAACTTCCCCAATCGTAATTACGGCTGGGGAAAGAGACAATCCGGTGATTTGTTCGCAAATATTGCCCAGTTGCGCTGTCCAAATTTGTTGTTCTGGAGTTCCTGCCCAACGGATGATTGCTATGGGCGTTAAATGCGATCGCCCGTAGCGCAACAGCTGGCGTACAATTTCCGGTACATGTTGCCCCCCCATCAAAATTACTAGTGTTTCTAACCGCGATAGTGCCTCCCAGTCTAAAGCTTCTGGTTCGTGGGCTGTGAATACTGCAAAACAACGGCTTAAAACCGGATCTGTGAGGGGAATTCCTGCCAACAACGGTGCTGCAAGGGCTGAAGAAATTCCTGGCACTAGTTCAAAATCACAACCAGATGCAATTAATGCTTCAATTTCAGAAGTGCAACGCCCAAAAATCAACGGATCGCCTGATTTGAGACGTATAACTTGTTTCCCTTCTTGGCAGTAGTTTACAAGTAACTTGTTAATTTGTGCTTGAGTTGTACTAGGTTTACCACCGCGTTTGCCAACATCTAATTTCAAGCAATCAGGTGGTACGCACTGCAATAATTGAGCATCTACCAAAGCATCATAAACTAACACCTCAGCAGCAGCTAAGAGATTGTAAGCCTTTACCGTCAGATACTCCACATCTCCAGGCCCAGCACCCACAAGGTAGACTTTGCCTTTGTTATTAGTCATTGGTCATTGGTCATTAGTCATTAATCATTCTCCCCTGCCTCCTCTGCCCCCTCTGCCTCCCTATCTCCCCATTCCCCACTCCCTACTCGCCATTACCCTTTATTTTTTCAATTAGCCGATCGATTTGCTCAACCATATCGGTGTTTTCTTCAGCTTGGAATAATTCTCTAGCTTTTTTGAAATTAGCGATCGCTTCTTCTCGTTGTTGTTCTCTCCCCAAAGTTATCCCCAGATTATAGTAAGCGTAGGCATAATCAGGTAAAAGGCTAATAGCTTTTTTATAATTAGCGATCGCTTCTTGAGGCTTGCCTCGATCGTCCATAGCGTTTGCTAAACCGGTGTAAGCTTGGGCGTGTTTGGGATTGAGGCGAATTGCTTGGGTATAGTCGGCGACTGCTTCGGTTAGTTTGCCTTGGGCGTAGAAAGCACTGGCTAAGTTATAGTGGGCTTCTGCATTTTGGGGATTGATGCTAATGGCTTGTTGATAGTGGGGGATTGCTTCTTCTACTTTCCCTTGGGCGAAGAAAACATTTCCCAAAGCATTGTAACTTGCAGCATTTTTAGGTTCGAGGCGGATGGCTGTTGTATACTCTGCCACTGCTTTTGCTGCGTTTCCTTGAGCGTAGAAGGCGTTACCTAAGTAATAGTGAGCTTCTGCATATTGGGGATCGAAGCTAATAGCTTGTTCGTACTTGGTAATAGCTTCTGGAAATTTGCCTTGAACGTAAAAAGAATTTCCTAAATGAAAGTGAGCTTTGGCGGATTTAGGATCGAGGCTGATGGCTTTTTGATATTGTGCGATCGCTTCTTGTAATTTCCCTTGGTCGTCGAGAGTATTTCCTAAAGCAATATAAGCTTGGATAAATTTCGGTTCCAATTGAATTGCTTTGCGAAAAGCCGCCTCTGCTCCTTTTAAATCTCCTTGTTTGTAGAGGTTGGTTCCTTGCTCAAAGTTAGTAACCGCTTTTTTATTCTCTGGGACTGCGGCTTGAGCAAAGTTTTCGATTTTTGTTAAACTCAGTTTGACATCTTTACCAAAAGCAATATTAGCATTGCTAAAACACCAGCAAATAACAGCTGTAGCCAGAAGACGATATATTTTCACCATTTTTATATTTAGGTTCCAATTATTCATTCTATATTTTTACTTTTGCATAGTTCGGCAAGGAAAAACAATACTGACAATAGTTTGTTGCTGGGGAATACTATGAATTATCAATTCTCCACTATATAATTTTACTATCCGTTGAACAATACTCAGACCTAGCCCAGAGCCTTGCTGTTCGTTGAACTTACGATTAAATTGAACAAAAGCTCCTATTCTTTCTATTTCTTGAATTTTCATGCCTTTGCCGTTGTCAACTATATGTAAATGAAATTTATTACCCTCGACATTGCTAATAACTCTAACTTGGCTGCCGGATAATGAAAATTTAAAAGCATTATCTATTAATTCTTCAACCAGAATAGTCAATTTATCTTCTGGCATTTCCAAGATTGATTCTGTTAATTCCAGAGATATATCTTTAATTCTAGAGAATTCTCTGGCTTTTTTCAGGCAAATATTGGTAATAAGTACTTTAGTCAAGCACCTTTCTGAAGCTTCTTGAATTTCTCTACTTTTTTCAGGATCTTGGATTATTAGTTCTAAATTAGAATATAGTAAAAATCTTTGAGTTAATTTATTTAATCTATTTCCAGAGGTGTAAATTAATTCTGCAATTTCAATCTCTTCAGACTTGGACATTATATGGCAATTGTCAACTAACAACTGTGACATGCCAATAATACCATTTAAAGGGGTATTCAGTTCGTGAGGCAATGAATGAGCAATATTCATTCGTAGTTCGTCTAGCTTAGCTTCATATTGACGCTGAAATACAGATTTTCTCTGAAGCCGAGTAGCGATCGCCTTAAGTAATTCTTGAGTTGTAAATGGTTTTGTCAAATAATCATCGGCTCCAATTTCCATACCCATACGAAAATCAGAACGCTCAGATTTAGCAGTGAGGAATATCAAAGGAATATTCGCCGTTGCTTCATTTTGACGGAGATCCGAAAGTACATTATACCCGTCTAATTCCGGCATCATAATGTCACAGATAATCAGATCGGGTAATTTTGTTTTGGCAATTTCTAATCCGATTTTACCGTTGGAAGCTATCAAAGTTTTAAACTTATAGATTTGCAAAATTTCTTCAAGATTTTCTCGGATTTGTTCTTCATCTTCTATGATTAAAATAGTGTTCATTTATGATATTATTTAAACCTTAACTCAATAAATTTTATAAATTATTTATATGATATTTATCTCTAAGTAAATAATGCTTAAATCAATTAGTTTTTGCAAAGTTTTATTATTTTATAGTATTAGTAATATTTGTAAATTTTTTATCAGCTTGCAATTTACTTTATAAAAAGTTTAGGTGCGATCGGTGCATTAATCATTTCTAAATTATGCTGATTTTTACATTTCGGCTCCTCAATTCTTAGTTTATTCTTCCCAAAACAAAAATTATTTTTTCATAAGACATTAAGTTTTCTTAACTAAACACGTTGGTTACAATTAGCGCCAGTTCTACCCTAAATGTTGTGCTGGCTCCAACTTGGCTAGCAAAGGTAATTAATCCTTTATGTAAATACACACATTTATCGATAATTGTCAAGCCTAATCTAGTACCTCGTACTTTACCAACGTTACTACCTCGGTAAAAAGGCTCAAATAATTGCTATAAAAAAAATCAAAATATTTGAAATTATATGCTGGAAGCCACAATACACACGATTTGCTTTCCAAGGCCGGGTACTGGGGTAGCACTGGCTCCCAATTGTAATTAGCGCGTATCAAAATGTTGCCCTTTGGGTTCAGCAGTTACTACTCCCTGCGGGTTCTCCGTTCGCGTTCGCGGAGTGTGTCGTAGGGAAGGAGTACAAGCCGGGAGACTGCAAGGGCGCACTGCTTCACGTGTTTACAGTTCCTCCGTTCCCTTTTAATTAAAATCGCAAATCTCAAACCCAAGATTGTTTTACTTTATTTCCTTAAAAGAGATTCGAGCCATTGGTGCATTTAAATCTTTACTAGCAAAGGCACAATAGGCTTCTGGATTGATTTGTCCGTAAGCTTTAAGAAAGTTAATACAACTAGGATGTTCTTTAAAAGTGGCTACATAAACTATAAATGAATTTTTTCTATCTAATAAATTTGGGTAATCTGGTATCCAGAATACTCCTGATTGACTAATTCCTTGAGATTGTAAAATTTTCACTTGCTTAATAGCAGCTTGCAGAGTTGGCAAACTAGAGTTGGCTACAAAATAAAACGAATTAGGTAGATTAGCACTGTTTGCAATTTGAAATCCCCGGTTTGAGCCTATTTGATAATTTGCCGTTCCGGGTGGAAGAGATAAGGAAGAACGTTGTTCAAGTTCTGGTTTTGGCACTAGTGACGATGTAGCTTCTCGATATGTTACGCGAGGAGAGTTTGCCAACAAAATCCCAATAATTACTGACGTACCGACTAATCCACTCCCGATGAAAGTACCACCAAGAAAAATAGCGTTTTGTTTAGTGCTATAACCGCGTGGCACGCGAATTATAGAATTAACAAAAGCAGAAATTTGACTGTAATTTCGGACTTTTGGTGCAGTAGAATTGGCAATAGACTGCAAAGCATTTAGCATTTCTTTAGCAGTAGAATAGCGTTCCCTAACATTAAACTGAGTTGCTTTTTTTAACACTTCCATAAAATTCAGACTGATGGCATTTTTATTCCAAACATGCTCTCCAGTGTAGGAATCTGTCATCAGCTCTTGGGGCAATTTTCCTGTTAGCAAAAAAATAGCTGTGAGCGCCAAACTATATAAATCGCTAGCAAAAACTGGGCGTCCTGCTGCTTGTTCGCTGGGCATAAAACCTGGCGTACCAATAATCATGGAATTAGTAACAGTACCTTCCGAACGCATCACTGTTGCCATCGTTTCTCGCACTGCACCAAAGTCAATCAAAACTGGTTGACCGTCAGATGAACGCAGAATAATATTATCTGGTTTAATATCCCGGTGGATGATACCTTTGCTATGTACAAAGTCCAGCAGTTCCAACAAACTAATTAAAATAGAAATTACTTCTGGTTCGCTCAAACAACCATTTTGTTTTACTTGCTGGTGGAGGGTTTGCCCAGAAATCCATTCTTGTACTAGATAGAATTGCGCACCTACTTGAAAGTAAGCGTATAAAGTAGGAATACGATCGCTAGCTCCCCCCAGTTCTTCTAAAATTGCAGCTTCTCTTTGAAATCGTCTTTGCACTAACTGATAAACTTCAGAATTATCAGTAAATGGTTTGAGTTGCTTGATTACACAGCGCCGTCCCGAAGGCATTTGAGTATCTTCGGCTAAGAATGTTTCGCAAAATCCACCAGTTCCAAGTACGCTAATAATGCGATAGCGATCGCTCAAAAGTGTTGATATCATTCCATTTGATTGACTGAGGTTTGTTTGGAAGCATTCTTGATTATTTCACAGCTAATAACTGCCTGTTTTTAGAAGTTTAGCAGTGCAGAGTTTTTCATATAAATTGATTCGCCTCTAGGAAACCTAGAATGCATTAGATGCATACTGATTTTTACTATATTAAGTATGAGAATATCACGAATCGCTGTTTTCATTAAGATTCTGAAACAGATATAGAGAGTGGTAATGCAATGACTTACGCCCGATCGTACTTTCAAAAAATCCTCTCTGGTATCACTGCATAAAACCGTCCCTCTCCGATTCGGAGAGGGACAAACTCGAACATTAGTTCAAGGCAAGGAGAGCTTCATCGAATTCACGTCAGGACAACAGCAGCTAAAGTCGCTTGGTCAAATTTAAAAATCGAATGTTGTGCGAAGTACTCCTACATATTGAGTATCATTTTCGCTATTGTTTTCGGGGTTGACAATCACCCAAAAACCAGGAGTTACAGAGATGTGGTCATTCATTCGTAAGCGATAGAATGCTTCGATGTGGTAAGCGTTGTCCGCTTCTTCACGGACATCACTGTTATATATACGCGGTGGCAAACCAACGAGAATTCCTGGCAGATTGCCTTTACCTCCCACATCTGGAAAGGACAAGCCAACCGCCCCAAACCAGGCATTAGCATTATCGCCATTGTTCACAAACAGAGAATCTGTTCCACCCCTACCATTAGAAATATCACTCAAACCAGAACTCTCAGCAGTTGCCGTTATATATCCACCCCAACCGTGGATTTGGAAGTTTGGGGAAAACCGATAGTATCCTTGGACGCCAATAATACTGTTGGAAGTAGCAATGTTGTTGCCAAAGGGAGCAATCGACAAGACGCTACCTCTTGAGCCTGTAACGTTAACAGTTCCAGGAGGATTGTAGCTATGAGAGTAAGCGACACCAATTGCTCCTTGTTTGCCGTAATACACCAGATGGGCAAGAGCATTGTAGCCGCCATTAAATAACCCACTGCTTTGTGTTGTTTCGTTGGGAGTATTTGCTAAATAGCCCAGAGTTAGAACCAAGTCTTTGCTGATACTCCAGTTGACGGCTGCACCACCACCACCGCGCTCGAAGAGAAAACTGTTCTTACCAAATAGCGAAGGAATGCCGTTGCCATCATCGCCAATAGTAGCAGGGGTTACGTTGTCTGTGATGTCGTTGTAGCCAATACCTGTAGGGCCGACAACGAAGGAAAGGGAATCACTCACCGGGAAGTAGTAACGAATGTGGGGAATGGTGAGTGTATTGTTGCTGTCGTAATCAAAGTTGAGCCGCGTCATTCCCGTACCGCTGGCTACTGCAATTCGGCTTGAGCCATCGGGATTGGCAAAGTTACCAAACTCCAGACGCACTCGCAACATATCTTTGCCTGTGAAACTACTCTCTAAGTTCAGACGGCCGCGAGTCGCAAATATGGCGTTGGATTCATCGCGTTCCCCTCCCACTCTGTCGCCAAAGGTGTCGGTAACAGCAGTAATAATTTGAGCGTTCAACCTGGTAGTTGTGGAAAACTGCTGCGCCTCTAATGTGGCGTTACGCGCCTCTAAGCTATCCACCCGTCCCCGCAGAGTTGCCAGTTCTGCTGCAAATTCTTCTTGCAACTTTTGCAGCACTGCCAAATCTTCCTTATTAATTAAATCGCCGGTAGCTGTGGCAATTAACTCATTAACCCGATCCAAACAAGCATTTAAACCTGCGGCAAATTCGTAACGGGTTAAAGCACGGTTACCGCGAAAGGTGGAATTGGGATAACCTGCAATGCAACCGTAGCGTTCTACCAGCGATTGCAGTGCTTGAAAAGCCCAATCACTCGGCTGGACATCGGAAAACTGAGAGACTGAGGTAACTTGTCCCTGTAAAGTACCGAAGTTAGCATCTGGGGTATTTGAATTATCATCTAAAGGAGTTGCCCAAACTGCTGGGGATAACAATAAAAGCAGTGGAAAACTGTACAAAATATTTTTCAGCATTGGCTGTAATATGGTATAGAAAATCTGTGGCCAGGAGCCATAATTCAGGAGTTAAAAGCCAAAACCATCAATTAACGTACAGATAAATTTGTGAATTCTGACTCCTGTTAGCGTAGCGGGGCGTAGCCCATTCTGAATTGGTGAATTTTTCTTCAAACTGCTATTACTCTTTGCTCGTTGCTGCTTTTAATAGCTGCCTCTATAATTTGCATTACATTAATTCCGTCTTCGGCAGTTACGGGAATTGGCTGGCGGTCGGCAATTGCTTTATAGATTGCATCGTAGTAGCCTAAATAACTACCCTGCGAGCTTTTGACTTTTTCTCGAATTACTTTCCCGTCTTTTTCTGTGTGTAACAAGCCATATTCACTTTCCGGTTCTGTGTACCAGTCATCAGTGTTAGGCTTCATACCAGCTTTTAATTTGTCTTCTTGTCCATCAGCCCTGCTTTTGAGAAAAGAACCTTTTGTTCCATGTATGATGTACGACGGCGCAGGTTCGCGCACTAGAAAACTAGCTTTCAACTTGACACGCAATTTTTCGTAGTAAAGTATCAACTCAAAATAATCATCTATCTGTGACGCTGCTCTCGTGATTCGCATGTCTGCAAAAACAGCATTAGGCATCCCAAATAAATGCAAAGCTTGGTCTATTAAGTGCGGCCCTAAATCTTTAATCAGTCCTGCACCAGGGCCGGGAACTTCTACATGTTGTTTAAGGCTGAGCGTTGGTTTGTATCGTTCAAAATGAAATTCTGCTTCAATAATATTTCCTAATAAGTCTAATTGAACAATTTTTTTTACTGTTTGAAAATCGCTGTCCCACCTACGATTTTGATATACAGATAATTTTTTTTGCTTGGTTTCGGCTAATTCTTTAAGTTCTTTGGCTTCTTCTACTGTTGTAGTAAATGCTTTTTCTACTATTAGATGTTTATTTGCAAGTAAAGCCTGTTTTGCATATTCGTAATGAGTATAAGTTGGCGTATTTACTACTACTAATTCAACTTGCTCATCTGCTAGCAAAGCTTCTAATGAAGGATAGCTTTTGGTATCGGGATAATCTTCCTGTATCACCTTTTTACTTCTTTCCCAAGCACCTATTAATTTAAATCCAGAATGCAGATTTATAAATGGTGCGTGAAATATCTTTCCTGAGGATCCATAACCGCAAAGAGCAGTGTTGATAATTTTCATATTAATTTTTTGAGTTTTGAAAGTGAAAATAATCTTTAAACGCAAAGGTGCGCAGAGTCAAGCGCAGAGGTACGCAGAGGTTTATAGTATTTTATTAGCGATTAATTAAGTAAATTTTAATTAATTAGGTAAGAATTCAGAATCAAAAATTGATAATTAATAATGTTTAGATATCTAAATTACTATTCTGACTCGTGAATTCTTACTTTTAACTTTTATCTTTTTAGCGTCTGGAACGTCTGCGGAGACGGTCAATCATTACGGCAAAGATAATTACTAGTCCCTTCACAACTAGTTGCCAGAAGAAGGACATGTTTAACAGAGTTAGACCATTGTTGAGAACAGCAATGATTAACGCACCGAGAAGAGTACCGCCAATTGTGCCAATCCCACCTGTAAAACTAGTGCCACCTAAAATTACAGCAGCGATCGCATCTAGTTCGTAACCTTGACCCAATAAACCGCTAGCACTATAAAGACGGCTGGCACTCATAACTCCTGCCAACCCTGCTAGCAATCCACTCACGCCATAAACAAATAGCAGCACGCGATTAACTTTAATTCCAGTTAATCTTGCTGCCCGTTCGTTACCTCCTACAGCGTAGATTTGCACTCCTAAAACAGTCTGCCGCAGTACAAACCAGCTAACCGCTACAGCCAGTAAGGCAATAATTACCAACCAGGGAAAAGGACCGATATAGCTATTACCAATCCAAGCAAAATTGATGTCGCGGTTAATAACTGTTGTTCCCTTGGCAATCAAATAAGCAGTACCGCGCAAAGCAGTCAGCGAACCCAATGTGACAATAAAAGGCGGCACATCCAAAAAGGTAATCAAAGCGCCGTTGACTAAGCCTAAAAGCAATCCTGCTAATAAGCCGGCAGGCAAAGCCGCCCAACCTATAGCCGGAAGCAGCGATACTATCAAGGCAACTACAGCAGAAACAGCCAATATTGACCCTACAGACAAATCAATACCTCCGGTGAGAATCACGAAGGTCATGCCTGTGGCTAGGACAATGTTAATAGATGCCTGCCGTAAGATATTGACGAGGTTACCAGGTGTGAGGAAGTTGGATGAAAGGAAGGTAAATAAGATACAGATAAGTACGAGGATTGGTAAAATACCTGCAACTTCCAGAAAGCTGGCGAGGGATCTGGGCGATCGCGCGTTTGGATTGTTGGTAACTTTATTTCTATTGGTAGGTCTGACTGTTTGACTCATGATTCTGCTACTCCCGATGCTCCTGTTCCATAATGCATAATCTTTTCTTGGGTAATTTCTTTACCGGGACTGTCGTCAAGTTCGCCCACTAGCCGTCCTTCTCGCATTACCAAAACGCGATCGCTCATTCCGACCACTTCCGGTAATTCGCTGGAAACCATTAAAATAGCGACGCCTTGGGCTGCTAATTCGCTAATAATCCGGTAAATCTCGCTCTTAGCGCCGATATCTACGCCGCGTGTCGGCTCATCCAGCATTAAGACTCTGGGTTTAATTGCTAGCCAACGCGCCAATAGTAGTTTTTGCTGGTTCCCACCAGAAAGATCCACGGCTCTAATTTCCAAATTAGCCAGTCGGATATTGAAGTTTTGCACCGCTTCCGTCGCCAACTGATTGACTGAACCCCAGTTGACAACCCCTGCCTTAGCATCCTGTTTGAGCGTGTTCAGGGCAATATTCTTGCGGGAACTCATTTCCAAAAATAAACCTTGGTCTTTGCGGTCTTCTGGGACATAGCCGATACCAGCAGCAATGGCATCGCTGGGGCTATTAATATTGAGTTTCACGCCATTCAAGAATACTTCGCCACTGGCTTTGCGATCGGCACCAAAAATCAGCCGACATACTTCTGTGCGTCCAGCACCCACCAGTCCTGCTAAACCGAGTACCTCACCAGCCCGAATTTGAAAACTAGCCGGTTCAATCTTGCGTCCGTCGCTGATATTTCTAACTTCCAACACCACCGGGCCGGGATTGGTTTGGCGTTGATGTTCGTAAAAGTCTTGCATCGAACGACCGACCATCATCTGCACTAATCGCTGGGCAGAAATCTCCTCCCTTGTAAGACTGCCGATATATTGACCGTCGCGTAGCACGCTAATCCGGTCAGCCAATGCATATATTTCTTCCATGCGGTGACTGATGTAGATAATGGCAATGCCATCATCTCGCAGTCTGCGAATAACTTGAAACAAACGCTCAGTCTCGCGGTCAGATAAGGCTGCTGTCGGCTCATCCATCACCAAAACCCGACTGTTGTCTTTCAGGGCCCTGGCAATTTCTACCTGTTGCTGTTCGGCAATGGATAAAGTACCAACTATGGTATTGGGTGTAAAACTTGCTCCCAAGCTTTGAAGTACTAGCTGTGCCTCGTCCTCCATAGCTTTGCGGTCTAATAACTGACCCCGCTGTAACTCGCTACCCATGAAAATATTTTCGGTAACGGTTAAGTTGGGTGCAACGTTCAGTTCTTGATAAATCAGATTAATCCCTGCTTGGCGTGCTGAAGCCGGATCGCTAATTTTCACGGGAGTACCATTGATGCGAATCTCGCCTTCATCGGCAATGTAAGCCCCGGCGAGGATTTTCATCAATGTGCTTTTACCTGCTCCGTTTTCCCCCATGAGTGCGTGAACTTCTCCCGGATAAATGGTCAGGTTCACATTTTGCAAAGCAGGTACGCCATGAAATCGTTTGCCAATCCCTTGCATTTCCAGTACAGGGGCGGCAGTTGGCGCTTCAGGAAAGGAGGTTTCAATACTTGTGGTCACGAGTAACTCCTAAAAATAATGGGGACTGGGGACTGGGGACTGGGGATTGGGGACTGGGGACTGGGGACTGAGGACTGGGGATTGGCTATGGGGCATTGAGAAGTGTGGGAGGTGTGGGAGGATCGGGAAGAAATCTTTCCCCTTCTCTCCCCAGACTCCACACACTTCCCCATCTCCTCATCTCCCCACTCTCCCCACACTCTTCATCTCCCCCAATCCCCAGTCCCCGATCGCCAGTCACCATTTACCAACCTTTTTCTGTGCTGACGTTATCTTTGGTAATCAGCTTGACTGGAATCAAAATTGTGGGGTTAGCGGGTTTTTTACCGTTCAAAATGTCGTTGCCAACTTCGACTGCTTTGGCTGCCATGCCGCGGGGATTTTGAGTCGCTGTTGCTGCATATATACTATCTTTGTTAGCGATCGCCTTAATCGCTTCTGGCGCACCATCAACGCCAACAATAAAGAAATCTTTGCGTTGTGCTTGGATAGCTGCTAGTTCTGCTCCCACTCCACTGGGGTCATTAATTGCAAAAACAGCATCTATCTTAGGGAAGGTTGTTAGCAAATCTGTCATGACTCTCAGTCCGCCATCTCTGCTACCTTCTGCATTCTGGTCTTTGGAGAGAATTTTGATATCGGGATATTTGGCCAATACATTTTGGCAACCACTAACTCGCTGAATCACCGAGTCTACTTGAGGCCCGTTGACGATTACTACATTACCTTTACCTTGGAGGCGATCGGCAATATATTTACAAGCAACTTCTCCAGCTTGCACGTTATTGGTCGTAACCGTTGCATCTACACCGCCCTCAGCACCCGTATCTACTGCGATCACAATTCTGCCGGCTTGTTTGGCTTTTTCTACTGCTGGCTTAATCCCACTTTTATCGGCAGCATTAAGAATAATGACGTCAGTATTCGCCGCCGTAAAGTTTTCCAGTTGGTTGGCTTGTTGGTTGAGGTCGTAAGCGCTGGAAACTACAGTTGTTTTGACATTATTGCCGCCGATTTTTTTGGCTGTGGCTTCAATTTCCTGTCCCATCAGTACGAAGAAGGGGTTACTTAAATCGCCGGCGGTAAAACCTACCGATCGCAATTTTCCATTCCCAGTACCTGCGCTACTCTGGGCGCTAGTATTAGTAGCAGTGTTACCAGGTGCGTTGGCATCGGGATTAGTAGCAGTATTGCCATTTTCCGCACCATTCGAGCAACCAATTACGCCACCACCAACCAGACTGATTAAACTAGCTGCGATCGCAATTTTTCTTAAATTCATATCTCTCCTCTTTAAAAAAATCTGAATTGGCCAAACAGGGCATTGGGCAAGCAGGAAGTGTGGGAGGTGTGGGAGGTGTGGGAGGTATGGGAACTGTGGGAGGATGGTGAAGAAATCTTTCCCCCCTCTCTTTCCACACTTCCCCATCTCCCCCTGTCCCCTGCCCCCACTACCACCCTTTGTAACTAGCAAGGCTCTCGCGGGTAACCAATTTGACTGGAACCAGAATCTCTGGGTTACTCAGTTTTTTGCCTTGGATGACTTCGTTGCCGACTTCAACAGCTTTTTGAGCCATGCCTGCGGGGTCTTGGGCGGCAGTTGCAACAAATAAGCCGTCTTTGTCTTCCATTGCTTTGGTTGCATCTGGGGAACCATCAACCCCAACAATAAAAAATTCTTTACGTCTTGCTTGTCTGGCTGCTAAGTCTGCACCGATACCGCTTTGGTCGTTGGTGGCAAATACGGCGTCGATTTTGGGGAAGGTTGTTAGCACGTCAGTCATGACTCTCAGTCCGCCATCTCTTGTCCCTTCGGCGTTCTGGTCTGAGACGATTTTGATATCTGGATATTTGGCTAAGGAAGTCTTACAACCGCTGACTCGCTGATTGATGGAGTCCATTGGCGTACCGTTGAGAATAACTACATTGCCTTTACCGTTGAGGCGATCGCCAATATACTTGCAAGCAATCTCTCCAGCCTGGGTATTGTTGGAGCTAATCATCGCATCCACATCTGCATCAACGGCTGAATCTACCGCAATCACCACCCTACCTGCGCTTCTTGCTTGGTCGATTGCTGGTTTCACTCCTTTTTTGTCAACCGCACTCAGAATAATTAAATCAGTATTCGCCGCTGTGAAATTTTCGATTTGGTTAGTTTGTTGGTTGAGGTCGAAAGCACTAGAAACTGTATTGACTCTGATATCATTACTAAGTTTTTTTGCTTGTTGTTCGGCTCCCCTCTGCACTGCTAGATAAAAGGGATTACCTAAATCGCCCAAGCTAATACCAATTGTCTGCAAACCTTTATTCTCTAAACTCGCGTTCACAGCAGTATTAGGGCTATTATTGGCAGCGGTATCATTTGGAGCGCTATTACAACCCACAACCGCAGTCCCAACAAGACTTAATATGCTAGCTAATAAACTAACTTTTTTCATATTTATCTAGAATCCAACAATGCTTTTGTATCTGGTTAAAATTAGCAGAATATAAATCCGCAATATTTTAGAATTTTGACAACTTCAGCATTGAGTTTTACTGATAGCTTTGGCAAGTTAAACTCGCTCAAACCTCTGGCAATTGATGCGATTTGAGTTTTGTGTTATTAGTGACAACAAATTAAGCTTTTGCGTTAATCAGCAAAATACCGAAAATTGCAATAATTCTAAAGTCTGGCTTTTGGGAAAATTAAGTTTGAAAATTGCTAGTTTGAAAAAATTGGTTTGCTAAAATTACAATAATTTTAGGTTATCAAAATTCAAACTTTTATCTTATTTGGTTTTCCATTCTATCTTGGATTTTTTCCCAAAATTAATTTTGTTTATCGAAGTTTACAAACTTAAGAAGTGTTTTTCATTTTGATTCCATGTAATATCATGTCAGATGCGAATACAAGTGCGATCGCCAAAAACAGCGATGGCTTGCCAAAGCTAGGGGCGATGGTCGCTTGAGAGGAAACAGAAAAATTTTTAATTTATACTACTGGAGTCACAAAACTCTTCCTCTTGGCTGAGGTTTTGCAAAGATTTTTTGCAGATAATAACAAGCACAAACCTTTGCAATCTCAATAACTTAAATCAGGAACCAAAATATTTGGTATTGCAACGCTAGACATTTAGAACTTTAATGTCGGCGGTAAATATTTAGCTACTAAATCCTCGTAGTAAGGCTTGAGTTTTTGCCAATCAGGAGGATTAGGATTTTTAGAATACAAATCGTAGGGATTGAATAATTTCACCCATTTAAACATTTCTTCATCGTGTTTATCCATTAAATGAATGTAGGCATTTTCGCGATGTTGGGGATAAAAAGAGTGATAGCGAAGAATGTACAATGCTGCTTCGGGTAAATATGGTTTCATCATGCTATAGAAATACTCATCATGTCCCCATGAGATATGTACGTTGCTCAATCCACAATTCGGCTCGTATACACCATATTTAGTGTTATATTTCGGGTTGTTGCGATCGGGATTATCTTTGAAAAATTTTGAGTAAACAATTTTGTCTGAAAATGCACAACCTACAGGATAAGTATCGCCAACAGTAGCCCATTGTGGCTCACCAAATAAACAAAGTACTTTCCCCATATCATGAAAGAAACCTGTCAGCACCATCCAATCGGGATGACCATCAGCGCGAATTGCTTCTGATGTCTGCAATAAATGCTGTAATTGGTCTAGGTCTGTATCGGGATCTGAATCGTCAACTAATTGATTCAAAAATTCCACCGCATCCCAAACGGTCATTTCTTTTTTATCAAATTTTAAATACTCTGCTTTTTTCTGTAGAACAAAATCATAAGTTTGATTAATATGATTTAATCGGTAGAATTCTTTGACTGTATCTCTGGTAGGCGTTTCGTAATTCCTGTAGCCTTCAACAGTTTTACCTTCTTTAACTATGCTGTTGGGATCGGGATAGCGATTAAGTAAATCTTCTTCCCATTCTTCTAGTGAATTTAATGGATTGTTTTCAGCTTCTGGGAGGGAACGATTTAGAGTTGGAGACATATTTTCCTACTTTTGCAACTAAGTTGTCATTTGGATAAAACCTTTGGAATTCATTAATGCACAGGTGTGCATAGACTGTATATATTTAGTTTTGCACACGTGTGCAAAACTGTGTGTTAAGTTTTTTTGCATAACCTGTGCATCAATTACTCACGCAGAAGAGCCACTGCGTTGGGCGGGTTCCCCGACTTGAGGCAAGTGGCGTCGCGCAGACAGAGTAAGGAGTTTAAGATCTACGGTGATACCAATTTGAAAACAAATTGTAGAGACGCGATGAATCGCGTCTTCTTCACCCAATGATGTGTTGCTGTTGTTGCCGTTGTAGGATGTTCGCGTTTGGCAGTTGGTAGTTGCCGCACAACGTAATTGTTAAGTTTTTTATCTATTGAAGCAAGTGTGTATTTTGCCTTCAAAAAATACTATTGACTTAACTAAATGAATTTTTTGCTATGGATGGCTAACAATATTAATTTGTTGCTGTGGATACTTGATAATATCGGACAACTCCTGCAACTGATTGATTGCTTCTGCACCCTCTAGCTTCATTAATTCGCGGTCATCAAAAATTTCCATCCAAGTAATGCCGTAATCAGAAACTATAAATCGAATCAGGTGCTTTTCTCCCAGGCTAACCATAAATGAAGCACTCTTGATTTGGTTGCCGCACGTGTAACAAGACGTAGTATAACCGCGTTTCTCAAGTGCTATTGATAAAGCTTCCAGGTTCATTACTAAGTCTTGGACTACTTCCTGATGTTGTTGAGCTAATCTACGAAACACTACTTTCCTCCTCTCACCAAAATAATGCGATCGCTTGATATATAACTCCTATTTGATTGCTTGAAAAAACTTCTTATAGTCGCTACATTCCCTATTTTCTACACTAACATAGTGTTTCTTTCCATACCTAAATAGACACACACCCAAAGATAGATGCTAAATTCCTAAAGCTGTTATAATGTTTTGGACAATTACCTTGGGTGTCTCAATAACATCTATATATATAGTGTCTAATGGTTCTTCTAGAGTATTAAACTGGCTGTCTAACAGTTTCTCGCTCATGTAGTGATTGTGACGCTCTTGCAAGCGCTTTTGAATTAATTGATAAGAGCCTTTAAGGTAAACTAGTTTCATGCGTTGGCTATCCACTACCAGAAATTGCCGATAGCTTTCTTTGAGAGCCGAACACGCCAAAACCATATTTTTATTTTCTTGCAGCCAGTTTTTAATAGCTGTTTGCAAATCTTGTAACCAAGGTATTCTGTCTGCTTCAGTCAGGGGAATACCGCACCGCATTTTCTCTACATTCTCTGGCGAATGAAAAGTATCAGCATCGCTAAATTCCCAGCCTAAAGATTCTGCTAGCAGTTTTCCAATGGTGGTTTTACCAGCTCCAGAAACACCCATAACGAGGATAACCATTGATTTGTCGTTCATAGTTTTGCAAAAAAAGTTAAGAAGTGAGAATTCAGGAGTCAGAATTAGAGTTAGGATGCTGTGTTAGCTTAATATCAGATTTAGATGGGGTACTACAATTTCGTGGAAATCTGCTCTATTATTAATTAAAATTTTTCTGCATTTGTCTAATTCATAAGCCTTTTACCAAACGCGATATATTTACTGCGATCGCCATCATGCGAACTTGCTTGAGTAACAATAAAGTAAGTCAACTGAAATATTTCTTTTTGATACAACAAACTTTTAGTTAACTTTTTGTTACATTTTTATCCTGACTCCAGATTTGTCTTTAGTCACTGGGGAAATAGATTGACAGATGGCTCAACTTTGCTAATAATTAAAATTATAATGCACACGTTTGCATTAAATATGGTAAGATTATGAAGAAACGAAAAGTTTCCATCGAAGATATTGCTCGTCGGGCAGGCGTTTCTCATTCTACAGTTTCACGTGCTTTGCGAGATAACTCTTTAATTAGCCCGAAGGTGAGAGAGGAAATTAAGAAAATAGCGCGGGAGATGAACTATGTACCAAACGCGATCGCTCAAAGTTTGCAAAATCAGCGCACTAATACTGTTGGGGTAGTTGTGACTTCAATTGCAGATCCCTTTTACGCTGAGGTGGTAGAGGGAATCGAACAGGTAGCGAGAACGGCAGGTTTGAGTGTTTTCTTAACTGCTTCACATCGGGATTTCGAGCAGGAAATAGCAGCTATTGATAATTTTCATCGTCGCAGAGTGGACGGCATATTAGTCACTGATTCGCGAATTAATAAAAATAATACAAATGAAGTAGGAGAAATTGCTGTACCGATAGTTTTGATTAATAGCCAGACAGAAAATCAACCTGAAACATTTCACACAGTGACAGTAGATGACTTGTTAGGCGGTCGATTGGCGGTAGAGCATCTGATAAGTTTGGGACATAGGGCTATTGGTTACTTGGGTGTAGGCGATCGCAGTCAGTCGAACTACTTGCGTTTAGAAGGATATCGCACGGCTTTAAGGGAGGCTGGATTGCCACAAAACAGCGATTGGGTGGCAATTAGCGATGAAGAAATTATCAGAATCAGCGATGTTGATACTGGCAAAAAAATGCTACCTCAACTATTTAACGCTGGCGTCACAGGCATCTTTTGTTACAACGATATGGTAGCAGTTGGCGCTCTCTTAGCCTGCCGAGAACTAAATATTTCAGTACCCCAAGATTTAAGTTTAGTTGGATTTGACGATATTGCTCTTTGCCGTTACATAACCCCTTCGCTGACAACAGTTTGTCAACCAATGTTAGAAATTGGTCGCTCGGCTATGCAAATGTTACTCGACTTATTACAAGACAAAAGTGTAGAAAACATCGTTTTATCTCCTTTTCTAGTACAGCGCAGTAGTACTGCTGCATTCGAGCAAGGGAGTGGTGGGGGAGGCAGGGAGCAGGTGAAGAATAACCAATGTCCCGTACCCCAAGGTCAATGCCCAATGCCCGATGCCCAATGCCCATTTTCAGGTACGTAAATTTTTAGACTTTGGATAGTAAAGTATGTTAACTAAAAAATGGAGTTTATCTAGCGATCGCTGTTTTGCTCCAGAACCAGAACAAAGACAGCTAGCGCGTCAATTTTTTGACAAAATATCTAATCTACCGCTAGTCTGTCCCCACGGACACGTAGACCCAGCTTTATTAGCTAATCCCGCAGCGCGTTTTGGTTCGCCAACGGAATTATTGATTATTCCCGACCATTACATTTTCCGTATGCTCTATAGTCGGGGCGTACCTTTATCAGCTTTGGGCATACCTAGCCGCGATGGTTCGCCGATAGAAACCGACCACCGCAAAATTTGGCAGCTTTTCGCCGACCATTTTTACTTATTTCAAGGTACTCCCTCTGGGTTGTGGCTGAAAGACGAACTCACTAACGTTTTTGGTGTGGACGAGCCTTTAAATTCTCGTAATGCTGGATATATCTACGATTACTTGCAAAAGCTGTTATTTTTACCTGAATTCTCGCCTCGTGCTTTATTTAAAAAGTTTAATATTGAAGTTCTTTGTACTACCGATGCGGCCAGTGACACCCTTGAGTACCATCAATCCCTACATCAAGAAGGTTTCACTCAGATAAGACCTACTTTTCGACCAGATGCAGTAGTCAATCTAGATACTCCTGGCTGGCGGGAAAATTTAGCCAAGCTGGAAAGTACTATTGGGCGAGAAATTAGCACTTACGCTGCTTTCGTCCAGGCTCTAGAAGAACGTCGAGCTTTCTTTAAAAAAATGGGTGCGACAGCTACCGACCATAGCGCAGCGACACCTTATACTAACCGTCTGAGCGACCAAGAAGCAGAAGCCATCTTTGCTAGAGCATTAACCAACAAGCTAAATCCAGGCGATGCAGAGCGTTTTATCGGTCATACGTTCATGGAAATGGCTCGCATGAGTGTAGAAGATGGTCTAGTGATGCAAATGCATTGCGGTATTATGCGTAACCATAACCCGGCCGTCTTTGAGCGATTTGGATCTGATAAAGGTGCTGATATTCCCTTGAAACTAGAGTGGACGGAAAATTTGCAACCGTTATTGTCAGCCTACGGCAATCATAAAGACTTTCACTTAATTTTGTTTGGATTGGATGAAAGCACTTATAGCCGCGAACTAGCGCCCCTAGCCGGTCATTATCCCGCAGTACTGCTGGGGCCGCCTTGGTGGTTTCACGACAGCATGAATGGAATGGAACGATACTTCAATCAAGTAATGGAAACAGCCGGACTTTATAATACTGCTGGCTTTAACGATGATACGCGGGCTTTTGTTTCCATTCCTGCCCGCCACACAGTTTGGCGCCGCGTAGCTTGTAACTGGTTAGCGGGGTTAGTAATACGCGGGTTAATTGAGGAAGAAGAGGGCTATCAAATGGCTCATGCTTTAGCTTACGACCTTGCCAAAGACGCTTACAAATTGAACTAATACAGGTAAGAAGACGCGATTCATCGCGTCTCTACAAGTTGTGTTTGCTGAATTTGAATATGAAACCCAAAAATCAACTCTTCTCAACTCTTGCTCTCTGCGACTCTGCGTGAGGTTTTCAATCAGCAACACCCTTTTTTCAAATAGAGGAATTATCAATGCCAGATTTATTAAATAAACCAGATTTAATTTTGGATAAACTTTTTAGCCTCAAAGACCAGGTAGCAGTAGTTACCGGCGGTTATGGCGTGCTTGGTGGGGCGATGGCGCGGGGTTTGGCGCTGGCGGGAGCGCGGGTAGTCGTTCTCGGCCGCAATGAAGTACGGGCGGATGCAGTGGTAGCTGATATTACTGCTAATGGTGGGGAAAGTATGGCCGTGCTGGCAGATGTTGGCGATCGCTCCCAACTAGAAATAGCCAAACACGCCATTTTGAAGCATTGGGGTCAGATAGACATCTTGGTAAACGCTGCTGGTGGTAATATTCCGGCTGCCACAATTACTCCTGATGCGAGTTTTTTTAATATGCCACACACAGCATTTGAGGAAGTTGTGAGTCTCAACTTGATGGGGACTTTACTACCAAGCCAAGTTTTTGGACAAGCGATGGTGGAAAGAAATCAACCCCAAGGTTGTATTGTGAATATTTCTTCTATGTCTGCTATCCGTGCGATTAGTCGAGTGGTTGGTTACTCGGCGGCGAAAGCAGCAATAGATAACTTTACTCGTTGGCTTGCTGTAGAACTCGCTCAAAAATACGGTGCTGGGTTGCGAGTCAATGCGATCGCCCCAGGTTTTTTTATTGGCGAACAGAATCGAGATTTACTGCTAAATCCAGATGGAAGTTTAAGCGATCGCGGGCAAAAAATCATCAACCATACCCCAGCCGGACGTTTTGGAGAACCGCAGGAATTACTCAGTACTTTGATTTGGTTATGCAGTTCTGGTTCTAGTTTCGTCAACGGCGTAGTCGTGCCGGTAGACGGCGGGTTTAGTATCTACAGCGGAGTTTAAAAATGTATTCATTAGCCGTAACTAATAATGGCACACTTGCAGATGAGGAAGTTGCCCAACTTGTTCGTCAAGCCTTGGCTGATGCTAAGTTTAACGGACAGCGCATCCTAGTATTAATTCCCGATGGAACGCGCACCGCACCTATCCCGCAAATGTTTCGACTGCTGCACCAAGAGTTAAATCACAGGGTTGCTGCATTAGATTTTTTAATCGCTCTGGGTACGCATAATCCCATGAATGAGGAACAAATCAATCGTTTAGTCGGGGTAACAGCAGAAGAAAGAGAAACAATTTTTAAAGGAGTTCGCATCTTTAATCATCTTTGGAATTTACCAGAGACTTTTATTTCTTGTGGAGTAATTTCGGCTGCGGAAATAGCAGAAATTAGTAATGGAATGCTACATCAAGAAGTTAATGTGCGTGTAAATAAATTGGTAACAGAATACGATTTGATAATTATTTGCGGCCCGGTGTTTCCCCATGAAGTTGTCGGCTTTTCTGGGGGAAATAAATATTTTTTCCCAGGTATTAGCGGTCAGGAAGTAATTAATATATCGCATTGGTTAGGAGCTTTAATTACCTGCTATGAAATTATTGGTACCCTTGGAATCACGCCAGTTCGACGCTTGATAAACCGAGCTGCTAATATGATTCCTACGCCGAAACTTTGCTTGGCAATGGTAGTTGCACCGAAAACAAATCGCTTAGCTGGACTTTATATAGATAGACCAGAATCGGCCTGGGAAGCTGCTGCTAAATTATCCGCAAAAGTGCATATTAAATATGTAAATAAGCCTTTTAAACAAGTACTTTCAGTTATGCCCCAAATGTACGATGACATTTGGACGGCTGCTAAAGGAATGTACAAACTAGAGCCAGTAGTAGCAGATGGCGGAGAAGTAATTATTTATGCACCTCATATTACTGAATTTAGCTATACCCACGGTGAGATATTAGCCGAAATTGGTTATCATGTGCGCGATTATTTTGTGAAACAATGGGATAAATTCCAAGGATATCCTGCGGGAGTGCTAGCACATAGTACGCACTTGAAAGGTATGGGTACTTTTGATTTTATAGAAGGAGAAAAACCGCGAATTTGTGTGACTCTAGCCACTGGTATTTCTCCAGAACGTTGTGCTGCTCATAACTTGAATTATCGCGATCCGGCTACCATTCAACTAACAGAATGGTCAAATCACGAACATGAGGGGATTTTGCTTGTTCCCAAAGCTGGCGAAATTCTTTACCGTCTCAACAAATAACGAAGGCAGAAGGCCGTTTTTGTAACGAGGATTTATACCCGATTCCAAAAACTTTTTGCATTAAAATTTTAATCAAAAGATAAAGTTTATTTAAACAAGTGATACTAATGTCAAAAAATGCGATAAATACACTAATTAGAAACACACAGCTGTGCGCCTCTATAAGCGATCGATGTGTTACAAATATTCTTGTAGTTAGTATAAATTTACTAGTATAATAAAAAGCAGTTTTTTAGTATTTAATAGATTGATATGCGGTTGTCTATCATTATCAGTGTCGGCTTGTTGCTATTTGCAGGCCCCAGCCTGCCGGTAATGTCTCAATCTCCCGTACAAATAGCAAATGCATCAACGAATATTAATTTGGCTCAAAGACGGTTAAATTTTAATCGCCGTTTATGGAATCAAAAAAATATTTCTAACTATCGTTATACATTTAGTAACAGTTGCTTTTGTATACCAGATGCTAGAGGCCCGGTAGTTATTGAAGTACGTAACGGTCAAATAAAATCAGTAACTTCTGTAGAGACAGGTCAAAAAGTTCCGAATCCAGAATACTTTGACAGATACAACACAATTCCTAAGCTTTTTAATGTGATTCAGGATGCTATCAATCGTCGAGCCGCTAGTCTGGATATAGACTACAACGCAAAACTCGGCTATCCAACGGAAATTAATGTTGATTACAACATTCAAATAGCTGATGAAGAAATATATCTGAAAATTGAGAATTTTCAAAAAATTAAATACTGAGTTGATTGTTTTCAGTAAAAAGTGAATAAAATTTGATACTTATTTAAAAAGGCGATCGTACTTAGTTCGTCTTTTTTTTATTGCATATATGATATTTAAGGCTAATACATATAGAACAGATTGCAGGTAAGTAAGGTACAAATTTTTAGAAGAAAGCCATATACAAAGAGACTTGTAGCCCTATTCTCTCTTGTCTATTCCTTATTACTTCTGTAGTATCAAAGTAACAGTTTTTCTTAGAAGGTACGGTAACGACAAAAAATAATTTGAGGTAATATAAACAACAATCCCAACAAGTTGAATCTGCATTAAAAACTGTTTACTTTCGCTGTAAAAGTTAAGAAAAATGGCTTCGTACTTTTTGATTTTACCGTGTGCTTGTTTGATAGCTAGCTATTTTGTCTTAAAAAAAGTTAATAGTGAAATTTCACATTTAATAGCTGTATTTGCATTTATTAGCTTTATTGTGGGCTTAATTTTAGCTCCTTGGCAGATGCTAGTTTTACTATTAATTCCTGTAATTCTTAGTACAAGTTACGATCGCTACATCAATAAAGCGGTTAGCGAAAAAATAGAATCATTACCACAGCCAGTTTGCAAATCTGAAGCAGATTGTAACTTGATCTATCGTGGGGCTTCCTATCGTACTGACTCTAATAGTAAATTCGATAAACTAACTACACCAAAAGTCGCCTATAAATTGAGCTTTAGAGGAAGTAATTATTTTGTTTGCGCCAATCCCAAACCTCAAGAAGATAGTGTAACTACATCACCAGTAACCTATAAATTGAGCTTTAGAGGAAGCACTTATTGCGTACATAAAACTGCACAAAAAGAAATTAATTCATAATTAGTAATTACCATGCGTTATGTTAGCGCCACTACGCTAGTCTGATATTGGATTCTGAAAAGAGCAAAACAAGGGCTTTTGCAAGCAGCCTATTGAAGATAATTAAAATTAAATTTTAGGTGTAACCAGATGGACAAAGGTATTAGAAATAAGCTGCCACTTCTGCTGACATTTTGCTTATTTACTAACTTTTTACCTGCCTCTGGTTCGCTTTTATGTCCAGCTTTTGCTTCTGATAAATATTATAAAATAGCGAGAAATTATGGCACAGATGGACGCGCAGGCAGCGATGGGCGTTCCGGTAGAGATGGTTCTAGTGGTGAAAGCCAAAATATTTTTGTTAATGGTTCGCCTGTGAATCTTGATTTGTCGGGCAAAGATGGTGAAGATGGGGAAGATGGAGAACGCGGTTATCGGCCTGACTGTGGAAACCAACCCGATAATGTTAGCCACGATATAAATGCACCAGATGGCGGTAGCGGTGGTGATGGTGGCAAAGGAGGAGATGGGGGTAATGGTGGTTCGATAACAGTTTATTACACAAATTTAGCAGACTTGCGAAATGTTTTTGTTCGGGCAACTGGCGGCGAAAGCGGACGCGGCGGTAGAGGTGGGAACGGTACGGCTGGCTGTAGATGTCGCAGGCACAAATGGGAAGTACGAACTTGTGAGGGAACTCCTGGTACTCCTAATTACAAGTGTACTAACAAGGTTTATCGATGCAGTGATGGTAGTGATGGGGGAGATGGTAGCGATGGGAGAGATGGTAGGGAAGGAAGCTTAGGAACTTTGAGTATTGTCAATAGCAAGGAACCTTTAGCTGATGATAACCCGACTGTGAAGTTAGCAATTTCCGAATTGACAAACAAGCCATTTAAACTCTCAAAAAATAAGTGGAATGTCCGTTCAGGGGCAATTTCTCTACTTGCGCCTAGTTCGGCGATCGCAGATAATTATCGAGAGTTTGAGGAGCGTTTAGAAGAGGCTTTTCAATTAGTTTGGCAAGAAAGACAACCCATCACTGATTTTGCCAATGAAGTAGTAACAGTAAATTTAACTGACAGCAAACAAGTAGAAGTAACTTTTCCTGAGGATTTATGGATTGATGGTAGCAGCAAAAGCGAAGCTAACTTGACAACTTTTACTGTTAACCATGCCATTACTAAAAAAGATGTTACTCGGTTAGCTGTTGCAGAATTTGCCGATACCGGACAAAACCTGAATTTAAAAATAGTTGATTTAGCAGCAAAATCTGATGCCATTAATACCCAGTTTCGCGTTAAATTTCGCACTCAAGATAGCTTGCGCGGTTTTTCTGGCTATAAAACTGAATACGAAGGCGATATTCCTGATGAATTTGTGACTCGTGATTACAACCGTTTTACTCTAGCTTTAGGTAAGCTGAAAATTGATAATCAAGCTTTACGTCCTGGGGTGAATGTTGAAATTGAAATCATAGCAATTCGTTCTTTGGGAGAACGTTCTGCTAAGCAAACTATTCGCTGGCAAGGTGTAATTCGCAAGCCTTTAACGAAGGCAGGAGGCAGGGGGCAGGAGGCAGAAGGCAGGAGGCCGTTTTTGTAACGAGGATTTATACCCCATTCCAAAAACTTTGGACGAAGTACGGTTTTAGAATCGGTTGTTTCGATAATAGGGAATTAGTAGTTTTTATTCTCACAAATTCATAAATTTGCATCAAAGGCGCGGAGAGTTTTTCAGAGTTTTTGTGATTAGGGATTGTTATTGCCAAGATATTTAGCTTTTAGTTCTTCTAATTCTAGGTCTATTTGGGTTTTATTAGCAGGTTGAGGCGTTGAATTTGGTTGTTGGATTTTGTTTTGTTGGGGTTTACCGCCAATAAGAAATTGGGTTTTCATTTCCTCTAATTCTAGGTCGATTTGGCTAGGAGATTGGGTAACTAAAGGGGCTGTAGTATTCGCTGGAGGTTGAGGAACAGGTGTTGCTGCGTTTGCTGGTGTAGCTGTTTGTTGTAAATTTTGATTTAGGTCTTTTAAAACAGCATCTATTGTTTGATAGCGGTGCATGGGAATGCTTTGTAACATCTTGTTTAAAATGCGACTTAATGCATTACTAACAGGAATTTTTAAGTATTTCTGCCAAATCCAAGTATCGTTATTTGTATCGTAAGAATCGAAAGGCGATCGCTTGGTTAATAAATTAATACAAGTAGCGCCCAAACTATAAATATCACTGGCAAAAATAGCCCTACCTCGCATTTGTTCTGGCGCGACATATTCAGGACTACCAATACTAGTACCAGTTCTATTTAAGGCAGTGCCAGTAGCAGATTTAGAAGCACCAAAATCTACTAAAACTAATTTGCCATCGGTGTTACGTAAAATAATATTTTCCGGTTTAATATCGCGGTGAATTACTTGTCTAGCGTGACAAAATTGCAATACTGGTAATAAGTCATGGAGTAATTGCCAGATTTGTGCTTCACTAAAAGCACCTTTACGTGCTAGTTCTTGGGCTAAATTTTGCCCATCAATAAATTCTTGTACCAAATATTGGCGATCGTCTTGGGTAAAATATGCCAGTAATTCTGGGATTTGAGGATGCTTGCCTAATTCATCTAACTGAACCGCTTCTTGGTTAAATAACTCCACGGCTTTTTGTACGGTATTAGTGCCTTGGGCTTGGGGATAAAATTGCTTAATTACACAGCGCGGTTTTGATGGTTTATCTTCATCCACAGCTAAAAAAGTTCTGCCAAAACCGCCTTGGCCTATTGGTTTAATAGCACGGTATCGCTCTTTGAGAAGTAATTTAGAACCGCAAGTCGAGCAAAACTTGACATTACCAGAATTTTCAGGCTTCAGACAACGGGGATTAAGGCAATAACTCATGGAGGATGGCGCCCAGAATCGTTATTATTTATCTTTATTTTCCACTGTCCTCAGGAAAAGGGCATTTAGATTCGCCAATTATCCAGCTTCAAGTTGTAGCCTCATGCTTAAATCCGCTGATAATCGCTTAACGAAGGCAGGAGGCCGTTTTTGTAACAAGGCAAGGTTTTAGACCTGATTGGTTCGATAAATAAACCCGCTAAGTCTATGCTTAGCGGGGAAAACACATTGTTTTTGTATTTTTCTAATCTTAATATTCAGTTATGTCTTTTGCTATCTTCTAGCTGGATGATTGCTTTACTATCTAAAGTCTGAGAAAATCTCAATATTATAAAGATCGGTAACTGATTAAAATTCTTTTCATCTTCTGACTTCAATCGGTAGTATGCTGAGGCGATCGCCTCAGCATCTGTTACACAAGCCCAGGTTTAGTTTTGATGCCCAGGTGAATCATCCAGAACAGACATTAATATTGCACCCAAACCAGCTAAACTCAAACCAAAGTTTGTGGCATGAGCATATTCCCACTGGTTCCTTAGCTGTTGCCAATCAGTTGGTAATGAACCTGCATTGGCCTGTCTAATCGCAATATTGACATGCTCAATCCGTAGAAAATAGATGAGGGGAAAAGCGATCGCTAGACACACTGTACCTGCTAATGTCCACCAAAAAGCAGGTCGGCGTTTTCGCACCAGAACGGTGAGTGCGAGGGCACACAGGACTGCACCCACAGTAATAAACGCTCCCGGCCCTGGCGCGCCAAAATAACGGTACAGGCTATTCTGAATCGTCACATAAAGCGCCCCATCGTACTGCATTTTGGCAGGCAGTTCTAAAGTATGGGCAAATTCCAATCCCATAAACAATGCTACAAGAATAATTGTAATGAAACGCCAGATTCTGAGAAACATCATGACCTCTTCCAGCTAATACAAGCAATGCTAGTGAAGCGAGTCAGCCCAAAGGGAAGCGAACAAACTTAACCTGAGCCGACGTTGCATAGAATCTCTTGAAAATCTTCTTGTTTCCAGGCGAGTTTCAGCCTATTCCAATGGCCGATCGCTTATTTACTCAGCTTTAGCAGGATTTAGGTTGCAAGCTTGTACAGTTGTTGAAAAACCTATTTATACAGTGGGTATCTATCTACAAACTAACTAGTACAGCGGGCGTGGAAATAAACATACCATTTTAAATGCCTAAAACCCTTACGCAACAGTAATTACGAATGACGAATGACGAATTACGCGAAGCGCTACAGCTTCCACCTTCTTAGTTAACTATATTTTTAATGTTAAAAACTCAATCTAAATACTTAATCTTAAAGTCATAGTGAATAATACCAATTCGCAATTCGCAATCAAGAAACTTAGATGCTGCAAGCCTTTTGTGATTTGCATCTGTTGCCTGATTTTGGAGAATTGGTATAAGACTTTTATTTAGTTGCTCATATCTTGCACGCCTGGGACTGGAAGTCACAGGTGCTCTTTTGCTTTAAGTAACAGATGGGTTGGTATAACGCACTCTACCAAGATATAGGTCAAAGCCATCGCACAAAAGAGTAAAAAAACCTTGAGCGATCGCCCTTTGTCTGTAACATCACGTTATCATCGGATATTGTGGCATTTCCGTGCGTAACTCGATAGCATCTATGACCGCCTCTCACTCTGAAACTCCATCTACCAAAGCCGATGCCAGTACTTTTATTTCTGACCATCGACAGGTAGACCGCAGTAAGCTAAGTCAAATGTACCTGCATTATGTCGAGACGAAGGATAAATATCCTCACGCGATGTTGCTGTATCGAGTAGGAGATTTTTTTGAATGTTATTTTCAAGATGCTGTCAAACTAGCACAAGAATTAGAATTAGTCCTCACTAGCAAGCAGGCTGGGGAACAAGGACGGGTAGCCATGTCCGGCGTTCCGCATCACGCTTGGGAACGCTACGCAACGATGCTAGTCGAAAAAGGCTATGCTGTGGTAATTTGCGACCAAGTGGAAGATGCAGCAGAAGCTACCGGCAGATTGGTACGGCGGGAGGTAACGCGCGTCCTCACTCCTGGCACTTTGCTGGAAGAGGGAATGCTCAAATCAAGTCGCAATAATTACCTGGTAGCAGTGGTAATTGCCGCAAATCATTGGGGTTTAGCTTATGCAGATATCTCCACAGGAGAATTCCTCACTACTCAAAGCAGCGATTTAGAACATCTGACGCAAGAATTAATGCGCTTGCAGCCTGCGGAGGTGCTAGTTCCCACAAATGCGCCTGATTTGGGTAGTTTGCTGCGTCCGGGAGAAACTTCGCCGCATCTTCCAGAGTGTCTGCCGCCAGCATTTTGTTATAGTTTGCGATCGCAACTTCCTTTTTCTCAAGGCGAAGCTAGACCAAGATTATTACAGAAATTCAAACTGCGATCGCTTGAAGGACTCGGTTGCGACCATCTTCCCCTCGCCGTTCGTGCGGCTGGCGGTCTTCTAGAATACTTGGAAGATACCCAAAAAGAAAACCCAGTCTCCCTGCAAAGACTTCGTACTTACACCGTTACTGACTATCTAATCGTAGATAATCAAACCCGGCGCAACCTAGAAATTACCCAAACAGTCCGTGATGGCACATTTCACGGTTCCCTACTGTGGGCATTAGATAGAACAAGTACAGCAATGGGTGGGCGTGCTTTGCGGCGGTGGTTATTGCAACCATTAATTGATATTAAAGGCATTCGGGCGCGACAAGATACCATCGAAGAATTGATGGAAAATACACCCCTGCGTCAAGATTTGCGACAGTTGTTGCGGCAAATCTACGACTTGGAACGGCTGACGGGAAGGGCGGGTTCTGGTAGTGCTAATGCGAGAGATTTAGCAGCTTTGGCAGATTCCCTTTCACGTTTACCGGAATTGTCCGGCTTAGTTGCAGATGCCCGTTCTCCATTTTTGAAAGCTTTGCAAAAAGTACCGCCAATTTTGTCAGAATTGGCAGAAAAATTACACGCCCATCTTGTAGAATCGCCACCAATACATATCAAAGAAGGCGGATTAATTCGTCCTGGTGTGAATTCCCTGTTAGATGATAGGAAAGCGACTGTAGAAGCAGACCAACAATGGATTGCTAATTTGGAAGTTGACGAAAGAGCGAAGACGGGAATTCCCACATTAAAGGTAGGATTTAACAAAACCTTTGGTTACTATATCAGCATTTCCCGCGCTAAAGCCGACCAAGTACCCGCTAATTACATCCGCAAGCAAACCCTCACCAATGAAGAACGTTACATTACCCCAGACCTAAAAGAACGCGAAGCCAGAATACTCACAGCGCGGGATGATTTGAATCAGTTGGAATATGAGATTTTTTCGGCGTTGCGGGAAGAAGTCGCAGAACAAGCCCAAGTAATTCGCAATCTTTCTCGTGCAGTAGCGGCGGCGGATGTGTTGTGTGGTTTAGCAGAATTGGCGGTGCAGCAAGGTTACTGTCGTCCAGAAATGGTGTCAGGAAGGGAAATCAACATTGTTGATGGTCGTCATCCAGTTGTAGAACAGTCTTTACCTGCGGGGTTCTTTGTGCCGAATTCGACAGAATTAGGGAGTAGGGAATCGGGAGTAGGGAGTAGTGAAGAAGAAATTTCCCCACTCCCCACTCCCCACTCCCCATTCCCCGATTTGATTATCCTCACCGGGCCAAATGCCAGCGGCAAAAGTTGTTATTTGCGTCAGGTAGGATTAATTCAGTTAATGGCGCAAATTGGGAGTTTTGTACCAGCTAGATTTGCTAGGTTAGGAATATGCGATCGCATTTTCACCCGTGTCGGTGCAGTGGATGACTTAGCGACTGGTCAATCTACATTTATGGTGGAAATGAATGAAACCGCAAATATTCTCAATCATGCCACATCGAGGTCGCTAGTATTATTAGATGAAATTGGCCGGGGAACGGCAACCTTTGATGGTCTTTCTATAGCTTGGGCGGTGGCAGAATATATTGCAATGGAAATTCGGGCGCGAACGATTTTTGCTACTCACTACCATGAGTTAAACGAACTTGCTACTATTTTGCCGAATGTGGCTAACTATCAAGTGACGGTGAAAGAATTACCCGACCAAATTATCTTTTTGCACCAAGTCCAACCAGGAGGTGCAGATAAGTCTTATGGAATTGAAGCCGGAAGATTAGCGGGTTTGCCTGCGGTAGTGATTCAACGAGCAAAACAAGTGATGAGCCAAATTGAAAAACATAGTAAGATTGCGATCGGTTTGCAAAATTTAGATGGGTGAAAGTCAAGACGCGATGAATCGCGTCTCTACAAATGGTCTATTTGTCGCTCCTTATCTCCCTCATCTGCTGCACCTAATTGCAGGGCATATAGATTTGCATAGAAGCCTTGTTGACGCATGAGTTCTGCATGATTGCCTTGCTCTACAATTTGTCCCTGTTGAATTACTAACACTTGGTCTGCCTGAGTAACTGTACTGAGGCGGTGAGCAATTACGAAACTAGTACGGCCTTGCAGCAACCGAGCGATCGCACTTTGAACTAGCGCTTCTGTGCGGGTATCGATGCTACTGGTCGCTTCATCGAGTATGAGAATTCGTGGATTAATTAATACCGCACGAGCAATACTGATGAGTTGTCGTTGTCCCTGACTCAGGGGAGCGCCTTTTTCACCCAATCGAGTTGTATAGCCCTGTGGTAGTGAGGTAATAAATTCATGGACATTCGCTGCTTGTGCAGCTCCTTCGATATCAGCTTGGCTAGCATAAGGATGTCCAAAAGCAATGTTTTCAGCAACGCTGCCGCTGAAGAGAATATTATCTTGTAGAACAATACCAATCTGACGCCGTAGACTTGCTTGAGTAACACTACGGACATCAATATCATCAATTTTAACAGCGCCATCAGAGACATCGTAAAAGCGCAAAATCAAGTTGATAATTGTACTTTTTCCCGAACCCGTTCCCCCTACTAACGCAATCATCTGTCCAGGGTAAGCATGTAAATTAATGCCTTTGAGAACTAGTTGCCCGGGATTGTAGCCAAACTTGACATTTTCAAATCTTACTTCACCTTGAATCGGTGGCATTTCCTTGGCATCAGACGCATCTTGGAGTTGTAAAGGTTCATCCAGCAATAGAAAGATTCGCTCTAATCCAGCGAATGCAGATTGAGCTTGGGTGTAAAATTGGCTGAGAATTTGGATAGGGCGAAAGAATTGCTGTACGTAAAGTAAAAACGATGTCACAACACCAACTGTTGCACCTCCCGTCACCGCCAGATAACCACCGTAAGCCAGCACACCTGCCGTTGCTAGCGTATTCAGAAAATCGATGGACGGCAAAAAGGCCGAAGTAATTGCCACAGCTTGCACATTAGCATCACGATTGGCGGCGTTAAGAACCTCGAATTCTGCAATATTGAGCTGGACGCGATTAAATGCCTGCGCTTCTCGCACGCTACCAATGTCCTCTTCCAACTTGGCAGAAAGTTCTCCAATAGTTTGCCGCGTCACACGAAATCTGGTTCTAGCCCAACGTGCAAACAAGCTTGTAGTAAAAATCATCAGCGGCACTACTAGGTTACTTAACAAGCCAAGTTGCAGGTTAATCGAGAGCATTGCAATCACAATGCCGATTAAACTGAAAGTATTACCCAGCATTTGAGCGATTGTCAGTCCAAATGCCTGATTTACGGTGTTGACATCATTCAGCAAGCGGCTCATTAAATCGCCAGCTTCGCTGCGGTCAAAAAAGCTCAGGGGTAAACTTTGGATTTTAGTGAAAATATCTTGCCTGAGTTGAGCCAGCAATCGCTGCATAATCGAGCCGACTCGAATAATTTGACCCCGGATTGCAAAGCCACCAACTGCGTAATTTAGAGCTAGTAGCCCTAATAACAGCAATAGTCCCTGTAAATTTCCCTTAGCAATGAGGTTATCAATCGACCATCCGAGCAAAAATGGCCCGATTGCTTGGGTGACGGCACCTGTGAAAACCAATGCGATCGCAATGGGAATCTCTTTACGATAAGGTTTTAAGTATTGCAAAAAGCGCTGTAGGGTGGAGCCTTGCTTGCTAGCTTGTTCGTGGGATACAACAACCGCAGCTGTGGTTCTCATTTGTTCTCCTTTTGCTTTACCTGAGATTCCAAAATTGCGCCGTAAAGCGGGCTGCTTTGCATCAATTCTTCGTGAGTCCCTTGTGCTACCAATCGTCCTTTGTCCATCAGAAAAATGCGATCGGCATTCTTGACAGTGCTAATGCGTTGAGCCACCACAAAAGTTGTACAAGCTTTTTGGCGCATGAAACCATCTAACTCGGCTTGAATTTGGGCAGCAGTTTTGGCATCCACAGCAGAGGTACTATCGTCCAAAATCAAAATACTGTAATCAGTGAGTAAGGTACGGGCGATCGCAATTCTTTGTTTTTGCCCGCCAGACAACCCTACACCACGTTCCCCAACAATCGTCTCGTAGCCATCGGGCAGACTAATAATAAAATCGTGTATTTGTGCAGTTTTTGCCACCTGAATCACTTCTTCTAAGGTTGCATTCGGTTTTGCATAGCTGATATTTTCACGAATTGTCCCAGAGAATAGTGTCGTTTCCTGGAAGACAATACCAATCCGAGATCTAAGGCTTTTCAGGTTAAAATCTCGTACATCCCGCCCATCAATGCGAATTGCTCCCTTTGTGACATCATAAAAGCGGGCAATCAAGTTCATAATTGTGCTTTTTCCGGAACCAGTCATCCCCAGAACTGCGATTAGTTCCTTGGGCTTGGTTTCAAAGGAAACTTCTTTGAGAGTTTCTGTACTTGCTCCCGGATAGCGAAAGGAAACATTTTCAAAGGTGATTCTACCACCGCAGGTATCAAAAGGAATGGCATCAGGGCGATCGCGAATTTCTATCTCTGCGTCCACAACTTCGTAAACCCGTTCGGCTGAAGCAGCTGATTGAGCGATCGCAGGTGCAGCAAATCCAATTATCAAAATTGGTTGCAGAATCAACGCTAGGTAGGAGTTAAACGCCACCAGTTCGCCAATAGAGAATCTATTTCCAACTACCTCTGCTCCCCCATAGCCAAAAACCGCTAGCGTTACCAAATTGCTTAACAAAAAGATAAACGGAAAGGTATTACGGATGGCGATAATGGTTTTCATGTTTGCCTTAACTAGCCCATCATTCAAGGTCGTGTAACGCGACCTTTCAGCGGACTCCCTCACAAAGGCTTTCACCACGCGTATTCCTGTTAAGTTCTCTTGTAATACGGCGTTGAGGTCGCTAAGTTGCTCTTGTACTTGCCGAAAAAGTTTGTTATTCCGAGTGACGAATCGCGCCATTAACCATGCGGTTAATGGTACCACTGTCAGAGTAATCAGTGCCAATTTCCAGTTCATCACCAGCAAAACCACTGCAATACTCACCAATGTCACAACTCCACCAACGACCTGAATCAGGCTAGTACCGACAAATGCACGGATTTGCTCGATGTCGCTGGTGACGCGAGTTAACAGTTGGGAAGTCTGCGCTTGGTCGTGATAGCTGAAACTGAGATTTTGAATTTTGCTAAAAATTTTGTTTCGCAGATCGTAAGCTACACCTTGAGAGGCCGCCTCTGCTAAATAGCTTTGCCCAAAGTTAAATAAACCACGAGCGATCGCGGCGACTACCATCCAGCCAGCGCTAGCTAGTACAACTTCTAAGTTTTTTTCGCTAATCCCGCGATCGATTCCCCAGCGAAATAGTTGCGGGGTAACCGCGTTAGCGATCGTCAATAGCAATAAGCTTACCAATGCTCCCAGCGAAGTCCATCGGTAAGTACTCAAACTAACCAGCACACGCTGGATTGATTGCATTAACGAAGTTTCTCGGAGTTCTGGTTGCTGAACCAATGGAGTTCACCCTGTGTTTTGGGAAAATTATCTCCTACTTTGATTCTAAAAAACCACTTACTTAAGGTAAAAATCAGGAATATAAGGATAGATTTGTAACCTTAGTTATTATTTAAACTTGTAATTAAAATTACGTCACAATTGCTCTGGATTAATTCCGCGTTCTTTCAGTAGAGCATGTAAAGCTTCTAACTGGGCCTCGGCTTGTTCGGCTCGTTCTTTTTCTTGTTGTAGTTGTTGGTTGAGTTCCAAATGAGTCAGAAAGCGATCGCCATCAGGACGATAAATTTGTAGTTCTTCCTCGCTTAACTCGAAACGCACCCCCAATCAGGTGATTGTTAGAGATGGGTGAGCGATCGCTTTTTCGATACTGTTGTTATTTCACATCGTAGTCTAATTAAAATCCTATCTGTGAGTACAAAATAGTTTAAAAATCAAAGGTAATTACTATAAAATCCTCATACTCAAATCCAACCACTTCGATTGAGTAATCGGCGCACTCGTAGAAATATAATCCACACCCGTCTCAGCAACAGAGCGAATAGTCTCCAAAGTCACATTGCCTGAAGCCTCAATTTTCACCCGCCTATCCTGCTGACGAATCAATTGCACCGCCTCACGCATCATATCCAAACGCATATTGTCCAACATAATAATGTCAGCTTGATTCTGCAAAGCTTCTTTCACTTGTTCTAAACTTTCCGTCTCTACTTCTATTGTCAAAGGATAAGGAATCTGAGAACGAACCCGGCTAATAGCTTCCCCAATTCCCCCAGCCGCTGCAATGTGATTATCCTTAATCATCACCGCATCATCCAACCCCATACGATGATTAATTGCCCCACCCAAAGCAGTTGCATACTTTTCCAAAAGTCTTAGCCCTGGTGTAGTTTTGCGCGTATCCACCAACCGAGCAGGCAAATCAGCAATTTTCTCTACATATATATTAGTCAACGTGGCGATTCCACTCAAGCGCATAGCTAAATTCAGCGCTACCCGTTCCCCCATCAGCAACGCATCTAGCGAACCATCAATTTCAGCTACTAACTGTCCCTGCTCGCATTTTGCGCCTTCAGTCGTTACAGCCGTAAAACTCACATTTTCATTCAAAATCTGAAATACTCTAGCTGCAACTGGAAAGCCAGCAATTATTCCTGGAGCCTTTGCTATCCACTTGGCTGTTCCTGCTGTGGAATCTTCTATAAGAAGGGAGTTTGTAGTGCGATCGCCCCGTCCAATATCCTCCAACAACCAATCACGCAACAGCGGTTCTAAAACTAGCCAGGGCGGCAAAACACCAAAATGTCTCACAAATTTATTCCTTCCTTAGCGGTTCCCAGGAATACTATAGCCCAAAACCCTTGCTATTAAAGGCTTATAAAACAATTAAAAAAAAGGCCAAAAAAAGTTGTCGAAGTGGTTGACACTTTTAATTTGGTTCGCTATATTGAATAAGTGCCTGAGAGAGCCGAGCGAAAAGAGCGAGGTCGCCAGGACACCGAACCATGAAAATATTATAGTTTGAAAGCCATTATACAACAAGTGGTCAGCGTCAAGTAAATAAAATAACCAAGCTGGGGTTAAAAAAGAGCAGCTAAAGAGCTACAAACGATTCATCAAAACGGAGAGTTTGATCCTGGCTCAGGATGAACGCTGGCGGTATGCTTAACACATGCAAGTCGAACGGTGTCTTCGGACACAGTGGCGGACGGGTGAGTAACGCGTGAGAATCTAGCTTCAGGTCAGGGACAACCACTGGAAACGGTGGCTAATACCGGATGTGCCGAGAGGTGAAAGGCTTGCTGCCTGAAGATGAGCTCGCGTCCGATTAGCTAGTAGGTGTGGTAAGAGCGCACCTAGGCGACGATCGGTAGCTGGTCTGAGAGGATGACCAGCCACACTGGGACTGAGACACGGCCCAGACTCCTACGGGAGGCAGCAGTGGGGAATTTTCCGCAATGGGCGAAAGCCTGACGGAGCAATACCGCGTGAGGGAGGAAGGCTCTTGGGTTGTAAACCTCTTTTCTCAGGGAAGAACACAATGACGGTACCTGAGGAATCAGCATCGGCTAACTCCGTGCCAGCAGCCGCGGTAATACGGAGGATGCAAGCGTTATCCGGAATGATTGGGCGTAAAGCGTCCGCAGGTGGCTGTGTAAGTCTGCTGTCAAAGAGCGAAGCTCAACTTCGTAAAGGCGGTGGAAACTACACGGCTAGAGTGCGTTCGGGGCAGAGGGAATTCCTGGTGTAGCGGTGAAATGCGTAGAGATCAGGAAGAACACCGGTGGCGAAGGCGCTCTGCTAGGCCGCAACTGACACTGAGGGACGAAAGCTAGGGGAGCGAATGGGATTAGATACCCCAGTAGTCCTAGCTGTAAACGATGGATACTAGGCGTGGCTTGTATCGACCCGAGCCGTGCCGTAGCTAACGCGTTAAGTATCCCGCCTGGGGAGTACGCACGCAAGTGTGAAACTCAAAGGAATTGACGGGGGCCCGCACAAGCGGTGGAGTATGTGGTTTA
>JAVRCJ020000042.1:0-55725 GCA_034530875.2 Nostoc sp. DedSLP01 | reverse complement strand
CGTTGGCGCTGGAGCGCTGTTGAATGGTTGCTGTCATTGTTTTATAAATGCGGTTGCTTTTTAGCGAATGAATTAGGCACTTGTTGTGTGCCTGTGAATGTAATTTACATTGCTTTACGTAATTTAATCAAGTTTTGTTAAAACAGTAAATCTTATCAAAGAGATAAGTTTTAGTTATGAAAAATTCCGGGGTGCGATCGCACAGTCGCTCGTTTCCAGTTCTGTGAGAGAGAATTCAAGCAAAAAAGCCCAGTTTCGAGAATGACTGGGCTTTTAACTATCTCAATACATCTAAAGAGATAGAGTATTGGACTGCAATAGAATTAAAACTGTATTCCAACAGCAACAAAGTATAGGATTCACATTTGATTGCGTGAAAAAAAACACTACATCCAGACAAGGCTTCTGTCCTACTCCCTACTACCCATTCCCTACTCCCTGTCTATACAAATAAATTCTCCAAATTAAACCGAATTCCTATATTAGATCGGCAACTTTTTCAGTGCTGATTTTGACAGGTTTAAATCTTTGATAATATTTTTGCAATCAGTTGCAAAAATGAAATGCGATCGCTACTCAATCAACCAATAGGACGATTACCAGGATTGACCGCATGAATATATTCGCTACCCGATCGCGGTCTTCCTCGTTTATAGTAAGCTTCTTCTGGTTTACCCCATCCTAGCTGTAAAATTATTTCCAAAAAGCTAGAATTTTCCCACTTCCACAAACTTGCCCATTCTGTTCTTTGAGCAATTCTTTCGACATCGGGTATGGCAATCTGTTGATGTTGCTTACTATTGTTGAAACTCAAGTACAAATCCATCTCCATAGTGACTTCATACCAAAATTCTAAAATAGAATTTTTAGTAGCTTTTAATACTTCCAAGTCACTGTGAAGCGCGATTAATTCGGTATCTACTTCAGGATAATTTAAGTTTTTACCCTTAATTGTTACTTCCCGCCAGATAATACCTGATACTTGATTTTCTCTTTGATATTCGTGAATTGCCGCTTTAAAATCTTGATAGGCTGTGAACTTTTGCAACCCATCAGTTCTGATAAACTGGTCAATTACGGGATTGCCAGAAACTGTTACTTCTAATTTTAAGCGTTTTCCTGTGAGGCAAGCTTGGCGTTCTTCAGCCAAAATTTGGATTAGTTCTTGAGTGGTGTAAACCTTTGACATCAGAATACACTTTAGTTACTCATTTGTTAGTGGGCATTGGGCATTGGGCATTGGTTATTAACTATGAACTATAGACTATTAATAAATTTTTTCAGGTGTTATACAGAATATCTAAATAAGTAGCCGTGATGAACTGTGCAGACAAATAAAGGAGTGAAAACAGAAGAGTTAAAGAATTGAGTTGAGAACTTATGCCTCCTGCGCACCGTCTTCTATTCATTATGCTTTGGCATGGAAAACAATGCAGTAACACATAGTACTAAAAATTAGGGTAGACCAATTTGGTCTACCCCAGAAGTCATTTAGCTAACTCGCTACTGAACTCATTGAAAGCTCGTCGCTTTAGCTGTGCTGTTTCAGTGCGTGGTGATAAATTAAATATTTTGCGAAATTCATCGTCTATATCTTCAAAAGGGACTTGACCCTTTTTATTCAAAACTACCTCGCCTGATTGATTAAATACCAAAACTTGAGGAACGCTCCCAGAATAGTAATATCCGGGTTCTGTGGGGTCGTAGGTTTGTTTCGACGGGATACTATCTACACTGATAGGAATAATCTCTGCTACCTTGCCATATAGTTCTTGTACTCGTGAAATGGAAATGGCATATCTTTTGGAATCGCTGCTGTCATCGAGATAAAATGCCAAAAATACGGGTTTATGTTCTGCTAAAGACTGTGCGAGTGTCTGTCTAGAAGGAACTAACGAACCATTACCAGCATAAACTACGAACATGTTGCCATCATATCTATCATCATTTAGACCAGCAGATGCAGGTTGCATACTTATAATGAACAGACAAACAACTAACAACAGGCATTTGGACAGCAATCTCCGCCATCCAGTAAATTTTTTATGTAAAAAAAGAAACTTCGTGCTATTCATCAAATGAAACCTTGCAAGCTATTACTTGTCCTGAGTTGTGCTGAAATTGGCAAACTGGGCTGGATATATAGTTACGCCCGCGCACTATTTTTTAAGATAACGCTTAGTAGTACCCCAAGCCAAGTTTGCTCGGTGCAAGAGATTTTTAGTAAAGTAATTGAAGTCTGGGAAAGCGTTTAAAAGAAAACAGAGAATAGAAAAATTCCATTTATTTGAGTGCTTGCAGAGGTAAAGCACAAAAAGGAAGTGAGTATGGAACCCAGGTTAAGAAAAATCTAAGAAAGCTGAAATAAAAATAAATTGGGAAGTAGAAAATAAAAAAACGCTCATTTGACTTTGAGCGTAGGTAAAGTTTTATTTATCCGCCTGAGTGGGTTTCAAATTTCGGGCTTTGTAGAACATTTCCAAACTATCGCGATCGCCAACGAAACGCCAGTGCCAAGGCTCATAACTTACACCTTGAACATTGTCTTTAGGAAAAGACATTTCAAAACCAAAACGGGCTGCATTTGCTTGTAGCCACTGATAAGCTTTGGTTCTGTCAAAGTTTGTTTGGAGATTGGTTGCTGGTGCTGCACCATCTCCAATATCCACAGCATAACCTGTGTGATGTTCGCTATGACCTGGAGGAGCGCTGAGGGCAGCTCGTTGTGCTGGTGTTTGATTTCGCTGCGCGCCAACACCAAAAAACAATTGCTCTTGGTCTTTGACTGACCGAAAGCCAGAAATCGGCACTAAAATTACATTTGCACTCCGTGCTGTTGCTACCATCTCCTGAAATTTTTGGGCAGCAGCTTTTCGCATTCTAATACCCCTATTTCCAAAAAGAGTTACTAGTTCTGAGTCGGGGGCTTGTGGGTATGTCAGATGCCCCAACAGAGTATTGCCAGAACCGCTGGATTGCGTGGTGGTTGGAGGAGTAGAACTAGCTGGTAAAGGTTCAGAATTGCTAGTTTTTCTGGGTGTAGTGAGGAAAAACAAAAAATTGCTAATTACAGTCACGAGCAAAAAACCCCCTACTATCCCAAGCAGCAAAATTCGGGGCTGCAACCACATTTTTGGTGTTGCAACAGGAGTATCCCGTATAGCCACTGGAATATCATCAGGATCGGGTGATGAATTTTGTACTTTTTTAGAAAACCCAGCCTTCTTCAAGGAAAAACTCCTGTTTTTTGGAATAGCCATAAGAGATTTTGCACTGGACAAAAAGTAGAGGTAACAGCTAGCATTTTAACTTTGTGATTCTTAGGCACAATTTTGACAAACCTTTTAGAACTATACGTCAAGCTGGGAGGCTTAGTACTGGTAGGTTTTATTTTGGGACGCAAACTACCTGTAACGGTTCCTACCCGTTTGGGACAGTTTCTTTATTGGGTGGGAGTACCCATAAGCATAGTATCTTTTTTGCGTCAATCTAGCTTGTCCGGACAGATTTGGATTGCACCTGCGATCGCTTATCTAGCCATTCTACTCGGTGCATTTTTAGCTTGGGTAGGCATGAAAGCGCAAGCCCATTTGAGAAATTCTGTTCCCCAAGCACCAACTCAGGGTAGCTTACTCCTATCGGCAATGCTTGGTAACACAGGCTTACTGGGCTTTCCCATCAGCTTAGCAATGGTAGGTAAGGAATACTTTGCTTGGGCGTTATTTTATGATTTGTTAGGTTCGTTCCCAGCAACTTATATTTTAGGCGTGTTACTAGCAGCCCATTTTGGTGGTAGTACCCAGAATCTTTGGCAAACAATGAAAGCTGTGTTAATTAATCCTGCCCTGTGGAGTTTCGGATTTGGCTTGCTATTTCGACAGGTAGCAATTCCCACGCTTGCGGAATTCTGGTTAGAGAAATTGGCTTGGACTATCGTAGCTTTAGCTTTGGTGCTAATTGGAATGCGATTAGCACTGATAAAGTCTTGGGGAAACTTACCACAAGCAGGCATGAGCTTGGGAATCAAAATGCTACTAGTTCCCTTAATTTTGAGCAGTATCTTACCATTCTTTGGATTAACAGGCATCACAGCAAAAGCGATCGTGCTGCAAACAGCTATGCCTCCAGCTTTTGCCACACTAGTAATAGCTGAGACATTCAATCTCGATCGCGATTTAGCTGTAACTAGCTTAGCTGCTGGGGCAATATTATTGCTGTTTACTCTACCGATTTGGCTGTGGCTGTTTTGATTTGGGCATCGGGCATTGGGGAAGGAGGAGGTGTGGCAAGATGGGAAAGAAATCTTTCCCCCCACACTCCCAACACTCCCCTACCCCTCATCTCCTCATGACCTGACCCGCTAGTTCGGTGATGTTCATATTTTCGTAGCGTTCAAAGGGTTGGTGAATCCAGGGGTTATCGGGTAGGTAATCAATATAATAATCGGGTGATATAACTGAACAGGCTTTATACCATAGTACGGCTGTGCGAATTTCTTCAATGACAAAATCTGTATTTTGTTTCAGCCAAGGAATAGTTTGCTCGAGTGTGATCCCGGAGTCTACTAAGTCATCGACTAAAAGAATGCGGGAACCTAATTTTTCGGCAGTCATCGTCAAATGGCTGGAAAAAATTAGATCGCTTCTTTCTTGCTTGCCCCGGCCGCTGTAAGACGAGGCTGCCAAAATTGCCAGGGGTTGCTGATATATACGGGAGAGAATATCCCCAATTCTTAGCCCTCCTCTGGCGAGACAGATAATTTGGTTAAATTCCCAACCCGATCGATAAATCTGAATGGCCAGTTGTTCAATTTTTTGGTGATAATCTGACCAAGAAACATAAATATCTGGCATAAGTCTCATTTAAGTGTTAAACAACTACTGTTGAAGGCAAACTAAAAGATTTTAGTATGAAGGCAAGCTATTTATGAATGACTCTGTTGCTGATGGGGATGGGCGAGGAAATACTGTCAGCCAAAAATTAGATTTGAAAACAAAATTGGCTTACGGCGCGGGAGATTTAGGGCCAGCAATTACTGCAAATATTTCTGTATTTTTTCTGCTGGTTTTTTTCACTAATGTTGCTGGTATTCCTGCGGGGTTAGCTGGCAGTATTTTGATGATTGGCAAAATTTGGGATGGGGTAAACGATCCGGTTGTCGGGTTTTTAACTGATAAAACAAAATCTCGTCGCTGGGGTCGTCGTCTTCCTTGGATGTTTTATGGGGCAATTCCCTTTGGGATTTTCTTTTTCTTGCAATGGATTGTACCGCAATTTAGTGCAGACAAGAGTAATAATGTTTGGCCGTTGTTCTGGTATTACGTGGCGATTGGGGTGATGTCTCAGGCGTTTTACACTGTTGTGAATTTGCCTTATACGGCGATGACTCCGGAATTAACTCAAGATTATGACGAACGCACTAGTCTCAATAGCTTTCGCTTTACATTTTCCATTGGTGGCAGTATTCTGTCGTTGATTTTAACGCAAGTTGTTTTTTCTCAAGTTAGCGATCGCCAGCAACAATATCTAGTTTTAGCAGCAATTTGTACGATAATTTCAATTTTAGGATTATATTGCTGCGTTTTTGGAGTCCGCGATCGCATCCTTGCTTTTGAAGCTAAACGCATCGAAACCGAGGAACCAGCATCTCTTCCTTTCTTGGAACAGTTAAAAATTGTCTTCAGTAACCGACCGTTCTTATTTGTTATTGGTATATATCTCTTTTCTTGGCTAGGCGTGCAAGTAACAGCCAGTATTATTCCCTATTTTGTAGTCAATTGTATGCGCCTCAAAGAATCAGATGTGCCTTCATTAATGATTGCAGTCCAAGGAACTGCTTTATTAATGCTATTTGTTTGGGGTGAGTTAAGTAAGAAAGTCGGTAAAAAAGTTGTTTATTTTCTGGGAATGAGTATGTGGATTATAGCAGGTGCAGGATTATTTTTCTTGCAACCTGGTCACCCTGTTTTGATGTATTTTATGGCTGTTATGGCAGGTATTGGCGTATCCACGGCTTATTTGATTCCCTGGTCAATGATTCCAGATGTGATTGAATTAGATGAACTGCAAACCGGACAACGTAGAGAAGGTATTTTTTATGGTTTCATGGTTTTATTGCAAAAATTTGGTTTAGCTTTCGGGTTATTTTTAGTAGGAAATGCCTTGCAAGCATCTGGTTTTAAAGAAGGTGTAGTAGGACAAACGACACTACCCATCCAACCTGAATCGGCATTGTTAGCTATTCGCATCGCCATCGGCCCTATACCTACAATTTGTTTGATTTGCGGCTTAGTTTTAACGTATTTTTACCCAATTACTCGCGAGATGCACGCAGAAATTATGCTGAAACTCAGAGAAAGGCAAGAGATGAGGGGAAGATAAGAAAACGCGGGTATGCGAAGAAGCTATAGGAATCCGGTTTGATTTGTGAATTTATTTGTGTAGACAGGGAGTAGGGAATGGGGAGTAGGGAGTAGGACAGAAGCCTTGTCTGGATGTACTCATTTTTTTCAACAATCAAATGTGAGTCCTATATTGGTAACAGGTTTGACTAAAGACCTGGTTTTTTACGCTTATTTATTTTGAGGAAGAAGAAAGTGAGACTTTAATTCTACTAAAACGCTTCATACATTGCCTGCAAACCTTAGTTTAGATGTAATTTCAGAAAATCCGAACAGAGGCGATCGTCTTTATAATACTCGTCGACGAGTATAAAAGGCTCATTCACAAAGCTCAGATATTCATCGACGAACCTCAGATATTCATTGGCGAACCTTAGATATTCATCGACGAAGCTCTAATACTTATCCAAGATGATAATTTCTGGTGTGCAAGAGTTATACAGACGATTGGATAGAGCCAACAACAAATATTCTGTGTGCAATACCCAATGCTTGATGCTCTATATTTTGTATGTGCGATCGCAAACTACCTTATACCAATTCAATTAACGATTGCAACACATTTTTGGGTCAAGATGCGACGCCAGTCGCTACAATGGGGGGAACCCCCGCAACGCGCTGGCTCATGAATCGCGTCTCTACAAGCGGTCTATTTGTTGCATTCTTTTTTTTAATTGGTATTAACTAAATTATTTTTACTTTTGGGAATGAGGCAAATTTATATTTTGCCGAATTTATCGGCCGGTTCTATTTAAAAATGGTTTTGAGGAATTACCGATACTCTATTGTGAGCTTTATCTATTTTTATCTGCGCTAATCCAAACTGTTGAATTACTCCAGCATTTGTAGTCAAATGGCTACTGACCTCAGCTACTTGATAATGACTTTCATGTGATGCTAAAGCAGCAGGTAATAATAATTGGTCGGCTAAGTGTTCGTCTACTGGTGCGCCTGTGTGATGAAATTCAAGTAGTTGCTGACAAGCAATTTCTGCAACTGTCTCGGCTGACAAGCGCAAACGTCCAAAGCCACCAAAACCAGCCAAGCTGTTTTGATACTCAGCAGTAAGAAAAATACCCGCGCCAGGTGCGACACCTTTTTCTCGCGATGCTTGGACAGTAACTTTTAAATGCGCTTCTCTTAACAAATTTTCAGCACGATTGGCCATTCGTTGAGGAATATGGGAAGGTAATTCTGTGACTACCGCAACTCCCCGCACTTGCTGCAAATTTCCCCGTTCTAATATATTTATACCGCCGAGTTGACTGTTACCGGTGACTTGTAATTCTATTTCTCCACCGCCTTGGGGATACCAACCCCAAGCGCCTAACTTGACTTTTGCTTCTATTCCCATACGTTGCAGTATCCGCAGATAAACTTGCTCAATGTATGTGACTGTGGGACTAAAGTTAACATGAGTTCCACCTTTAAGTGTTACCCGCGAGTCGCCGCCTGCTAGTGCTAATGGTAAAAGAATTGTCTGGAGAATTAAAGCGATCGCACCCGCAGAACCACCAGGTTGTGCTTCACTAACATCAAAGGCATAAATTCCAGCTTGCACGGGACTACCTGGGATGAATTCCAGCAGCATTGAACCCAAAGCATCACCCCGTAGTTGGGCATTACAAATTCTAGCTGCGGCACGAACAGCTGTTAAGTGCTGTGGTGCTAGTCCTGGCTTTTTGCGTCCCGCACGAATACCTGCAATTCGTATGGGTTCGCCAGTAATAGCGGCTAGACTTAAGGAAGTGCGAAGAACTTGTCCGCCTCCCTCTCCGTAAGAACCATCAATTTCAATCATGGGTAATTTTGGGATTTGATATTCGATATTTCCCCAGACTTTGGAAATTAAAGCACGGATAATATTTAAAATTCATAATTCTAAATTCTATATTTAGAATTCAATTTTGTAACTTTAATTGGAGAACCTTGCTTTTTCCAGGATTCATTAAGTAATGCGGATCTACTATTTCCTTAAACTTTAACTGTTGAGGATCGATAACTTTTCTGCCACCTTCTTCGATAATATAGGTGTGAGGATTGGCAATAGCCACACCTTGTTCTTCGTGATAGCGGATAATTTCGTTGAGACGTTCTTCTGTGGTGTAACGCACAAGTTGCAAACCACCAGCAACTACAGCACCGTTGACTCGAAAAAATTCTAAATGCATCATCACTTCATTACCGAAATAATTATACAGATGCTCTACAAGTTGCAGACCTTTACCAACTGGAAACATACTTTGCAAGTAAGTGATTTTGGTATCTACACTCCGTGCGTGTAAGGTGGTGTGGTTCCAGGTAAATTCTGCTAAATGCGTACCTTTGGCTGCTTCCTGTGCTGATTTTTCATAAGTAATTTGGCCGTCGTAGCGCTTTACTAAACCGGGTAATACTTCTAAACTCTGTTCGGCAACCATCAAAAATACCGCATGAGTACCTTCAGGAATATATTGCTGTAAGGCTTGAAAGTATTGGGGGATGGGGGATGCGAAGACAGAAATTAATTTTTTGATTGTACCATCTGCCTTGCCAAGTGTATGACCAAACTTGGCTGCTTTCATAAAGTCGTCAAATGTGACGATAACTTCTGCCCAAGGGTAAGCTGGTCCTAAGGGAATTTCGACTTCGGTGATGATGCCGTTAATACCCCAAGCATGGTTAACTTTTTGTACGTCGTCTGCTCGTAACTCAATGGCGCGGGGTTCATCTTCTAAGGTTACCACTCGCAGCGCCAAGATATTACCGCGATCGCCTAGTAAGCCATATTGTATCGAGCCAATACCCCCACTCCCCCCAGCAATAAATCCGCCAAGGGTGGCTGTGCGATAAGTGGAAGGTGCCATACGAATTTCCCAGCCGATTTCTCGCGTTTTTTTATCTATAGCCGCTAACTTTATCCCGGCTTGTACCCGCGTTACCCCCGGCTTCACCCAAAGAATATCTTGCATCCGCGTCATGTCTAAAATTACGCCACCGTGCAAAGGTACGCATTGCCCATAATTTCCAGTACCAGCACCCCGCACAGTCACGGGTACGCGATGTTTCGCACAAGCTGCTGCAACTTTTAAAACGTCTTGTTCGTTTGCGGGACGCACCACAATATCCCCGACTTTTCCCTCTAGTTTCGGCACAAGTACCGGGCTAAAGGTGTGATAATCCTGGGATAATTTTGCTACTTGGTTTGCATCGGTAATAATTTCTATACCTTGTAGAGAATTAATTAAGCTATCTAAGTTAGTTGTCACGATCGTTTATCTATGGGGACATCTAAATTGGCTTCCTTCCTAGCTTATTATTAATTACGCTACGCCATAATCTGTATACTTCCGCTTGTAAGGAGCTTGCAAACCCAGGACAATATCCTCTCGTGGTACTCCCATCATCACTAATTCTTCTGCCGGATTGCGATCGGTTAAATTTTGTTGCAGCCAGATTTTACCATCTTTAATATCAAAATGCATCACACATCGATAAATACGATTAAATCCTTGCCAGCCTACATTCATCCATTGATAATGATTGCGTTCGGTATCTAAAATGAGTTGGACTTCGACATCGTTATCTGACACATCATCACTGGCATAATTAGTCAACAATGTTTTCACACACTCTTGATATTTTGTTATTTTATCCACTCTACAATCACCTCATTTTCTGGCTCGTAAACAATTAACAACACCTGATACTGTTTTATTGCAATTTTAGTAAATTCAAGTTGAAAAAATATTTTGTAAGTATCCAATGGAACTGCTAAGTATAATACTCGGTCTGGTTCATATCCTGCTAATGCTAGACGGTAACTCAGGAATTGTCCCAAAGCTGAGTAAAAATCGGTAATCGGAGAGGGGTTCAAAAAGCTTTTAATTTCAATTGCTATTTTTTCATTTCCTTTCTGTGCAGTAATTATTTTCTCTGCTCCTAAATCAATTTGGAAGTTAACTTCCCCAAATTTAAACTTTAATGGATCGTTACAAGCGATCCATCCTTGTTTTTGTAAAGCTTTTTTAACTGATTCATGAAAAATATCTTTTGCAGACACGAGTAAAACCAGATATTATTTATCAATTTTAATTTTATTTAAATCTAATTTTCTTCTTTAACAGCACTTTCATGCCACTTGCTTAATATAAACTCAGACAAGGCACTCAAGCCAACAAAAATCAATACGCCTAACCCAGTTGTTAGCAATAATGCTGCAAACATCCGAGGAATTTGTAAGTTGTAGCTAGATATTAAAATACGGTAAGCAATACCCGATTTCGCCCCGCCAGTCCCAGCAACGAATTCGGCAACCACTGCGCCTATTAACGCCAAACCACCGCTAATTTTTAACCCGCCTAAGAAGTAAGGCATGGCACTAGGTAAGCGGAGATATATTAGTGTTTGCCAGCGAGAAGCTTTATAAAGTTGAAATAAGTTGAGTAAGTTTCGGTCAACACTTTTGAGTCCTAAAGTAGTGTTAGATACTATGGGGAAAAAGGCGACTATCCAGGCGCAAACTACTAAGGCGGCGAAGGTGTTATTTTTCAGCCAGAGAATGATTAAAGGTGCGATCGCAACTATGGGAGTTGTTTGTAAAATTACTGCATAGGGAAATAAACTGCGTTCAATCCATTTACTTTGAGCAAATAAAATCGCTATGAATAAACCAGAAATTGCCGCAGCTACAAAGGCAACGATTGTGATTTGCAGTGTAATTAATAATGACGGGAAAAGCTCATTCCAGTCAGTAATTAAGGTTTGAAAGACTAATATCGGGCTGGGGAGAATATAAGGTGGTAAATGCATTACTCTCACTAAGATATCCCACAGCAATAATGCTAAAATACCAACTGCGATCGGTGCAAAGACATCGGTAGAAATTAATTTATCTAGTATTTTTTGTGATTTTTTAAACATTATCTATTCGCGATGATTAAATACAAAAATACCCAACCATTTCTTGTGGGGTGGGCGTCTCGCCATTGGTGTCAACTTAACGTGAAACCCTTGTCAAGATGTGATATTCAGCTATCTCACTTACCATCAAGATCCGCGTTACCCCACCCCGGTTTTGTCTAAAGCCAAAACCGGGGTGGGGTGAAACGCTTATGGGATAAGCATTTGAGCTTAAGTTAGCACCAAGTATCCTGCCCGCCTCCACAATTAATAATTTACCGCAGCTTCCCGATTACCTTTTATCTGTTGAATATTCAGAATTCTAAATTCTGACTCCTATTTACAACATTTAATTCATTGCTTGCGCTAAATGCAGAGAAATTTCCCGGCAATATTGGTTATACAGCAATGATGTCCGAAAGTCATCATCGCGAGGATAAGAAGCATCAATTTCTATATCTGCTACGATACGTCCGGGATTTGTCCCCATGACTAATACACGATTTGATAAATAGACTGCTTCGTAAATATTGTGAGTAACAAAAACCACTGTCCAGTGCTGTTGACACCATAAATTGAGTAAATCGCTATTGAGTTTACTCCGAGTAATTTCGTCTAACGCCCCAAATGGTTCATCCATTAACAAAACATTTGGTTGAGTAACTAATGCCCTAGCAATTGATACCCGCATTTTCATCCCACCAGATAATTCGCGGGGATAGTTTTCTGCAAAACCTTTTAACCCTACCAGCGTTAATGTCTGCTGCACTAATTTTTGACTATCTTTTTTGGAGATTCCCGCCAATTTTAGCGGTAGGCGGACATTTTCCCAGACGTTTGCCCAAGGCATGAGGGCGGCATCTTGAAAAACAAAAGCCAGTTTCCTTGCTTGCTCGGTTATACCCCAATCAAGATTACCAGAACTCATACGCCCTAATCCGGCAATCAGCCGCAGTACTGTACTTTTACCGCAGCCAGAGGGGCCAACTAAACTGACGAATTGTGACTCTGAAATTACTAAATTCAGGTTTTTTAGAGCAACAGTACCATTAGCGTAGACTTTGCTAATTTGATTGAGTGTGATGATGGGACGGCTACTCATGCAAATTTAGAGAATAACAGCGATCGCTCACTTCTTGTAATAGCCTACCCCTTTATTCACAAATTGCAAGGTGTACGCATCCTTATAATTAACGTTGGGCTGGGACATCTTCGTTGCAACCATGCTATCAAAGAGCGATTTCCATCTTTCATCACTCATTGCCCCAATACCTTGTTTTTCTGCTATCCCAGAAAGAATAATTCCATATTGTTTGAGCTTTTGAAGGCTATAAACAAGCTGTTCGTCCGTCATTTCTGGATTATCTTTTTTAATCAATTCATTAGCTGGTTGGGGATTTTCTAAATAGCTGTACCAACCTTTGATTGAAGCGTCAACAAATCGCTGTACTAAATCGGGATTTTTTTCTACTAGTTCTTTTTTGGTTTCAATAGTAGTTGCATAAGCTTGATAACCATAATCTGCTAATAAAAATACCAGTGGTTCAAAACCGCCCTGCTTTTGAATGGCAAAGGGTTCGGATGTTATATAACCTTGCTGGGCTGAGTTTTTGTCAGTCAAAAAAGGAGCAGGATTAAAGTTGTAAGGACGCTTTTGGTCTTCGGTAAAACCATACTTTGCTTCTAGCAAAGGCCAGTACATAATATTGGCAGAAGCCGATACATAAATCGGTTTGCCTTTGAGGTCTGCAAGAGTTTTAATCGCTGTGTTGGGATGGGCGATGAGACACCAAGGATCTTTCTGGAAAATTGCTGCGACTGTGATTTTGGGAATACTTTGCGCTATGGCGTTAATGGCATCGATACCGTAACCCATGAAGAAATCTACCGCACCCCCCATCAACAATTGGGTACCGCTGCCGACCTGGGGACCACCCATTTTGATTGTGACATCTAAACCGTGGTCTTTGTAAATACCAGTGGCGATCGCCTGATAAAATCCGCCGTGTTCTGCTTGTGCTACCCAGTTCGTGCCAAATGTCACTTTATCCAGTTGCGAACTGTTAGTTGACGCTTGGTTGTTGTTAGTACAAGCTGCAATCAGGCTGCTAGCAATAGATATAGAACCATATTGAATAAAATTGCGGCGACTTAAGCGGTGAATTGTTGTTGATGAGGATGACGGATTCATAAAAAAGTACGATCTTTTCTCCTATCTACCGTCGTAGCTCAATCTATACGTACATTCTAGAATCAACTTTTGATTGACCAGCGAATAAGGTTGAATTTCGAGAGCGCGTTTAAAAGCTCGGATTGCTTCACTATAATTTCCTAGTGCTGCATAACACAAACCCATGCCATGAAGGGCACCAAAATGTATTGGATTTATCTGTATAACCATCTGGCAATCTGCCAGAGATTTTTGATAATCGCCAATACTGTAATACAGAAAAGCTCTGCGATTCCAAGCTTCGGCAAAATCTGGCTGTTCTCTGAGTAGTTCTGTCAGGGCTATTTCGGCTTCAGTAGTTTCACCTGCATCAAGTAACTTTTGACTGCGGTCAATTCTTTCCAGCCCATAGATTCCCTTTTGCTGAAACCAGATGCGCCAGATTTTTCTGGTTGCCTGTTCGCGGACTGTAGCATCGGGATTTTTTAATTCTTCAAGTAAGGAATTGATAGATAAAGAATCCATGAATTTGAAATCAGTGAATATACCTTTATTTTTACTTTCTCACAAAATTCCTTTTCTCAAACATTTTTAAAGTCATCTTTAAAATTACGGAGATTAATTGCTATTTATGAAATTTCTGTGTTATTTGTTATATTCAACAACATCAGCAATAACACACTCAATATTCATACTTATAAGTACTTGGCGGTCAGGATGCCACACTTTTAAGCATCAAAACTTACTATAGGTAGTTGACAAATCCTGAGTCATTAATAATTCATAAAACCATCACAAACAATTCATGACTATGCCAAAGCAAAACGATGTTTCGCGGCATATTGTTCTTACTTCCCATCCTAGAAGCTTTGGCCTATCGTTGCGATCGCATTTTCCGTATGTGGTTTGTTAATGTACTACTCACCAACAAGTCTAAGTGCTGACTCCAAAATTTCTGTACTGACTTTAAAGTTAACCTGAGTCAGTTGCTCAAAAATTGGTCTAGCAGCTTTTAGCTTACCTTCTTGTTTAGCAAGCAGAATAACACCTAAAGTTCCCCGTACCGACATCCCCAAAGCAACTGCTGCGATTTTTGCGGCGCGTAGGCGTAGCCCGCCGCAGGCATCGTCTAAAATTGCTTCATAGCCAAGGTTTTTATATATTCAGGTGAGAACGTGACTCTCTCCCAAACCAAGATCCCATGCAGCAATCACCGGATCGATTTGTTCCACATCTCGAATATAGCTAGATCCTTCATTCAAAATCCACACTTTTGCAGGATCGTTATCTGATGCAACACAGATTTCTGCAACAATACCACTATAAAAATCATATTTGATTTGGTGAAAAAAATCAGTACACCCAAACAAGGCTTCTTTCCCACTCCCTACTCCCCATTCCCTACTCCCTACCTACACAAATAATTTCAGTAATCAAACCGGATTCCTATAGGAATAATAACTTCATCACAAAGTTCAAAAAGCAGATGAACCTGATTAATTTTAGTAAGTACAATCAATGGAGAAGCGTTCACAACCCATCGTCTACTCACGTCCTAACTCCTCTGCTAATTCTTCTGGAGTCACTTGGAAAGGTGAAACATTGTAACGATTGAGTGCTTCTAGAAATTGGTGACGACTTACTCCTGCGATTTCAGAACCCTTAGATTGGGAAACCATACCAACTTCATACCATTTGACAGCTGCTGCCAAACGCATTTCCTGAACAAAGGTTTCTGGGTTACTGCGGAGTGCTGAAAAAACATCATTTGGAAGTTCAATATTAATCTTTATTGTCATAAGCTCTGTCGAGTTTACAATTTCTTCTTAAGCTAACATTAACTTACTCTACCAAGTTAGGTTAATAACAAATGACTAATGACTAATGATAAACAAGAATTAATTTCATAATGTAAAAGATTTAGATGTTTGGCGATCGCCCCATCCAGTAGAATCAGAAATAATAGTTGAATGGCGCGCTTTAACGGTAATTCTCTTAGATTATATCGCCGCTAAAGTCCGCGAAAAGTTGAATATGAATCCCCAAGAAATGCCACTAGTAAAAATTCTCCAAGTGGAACTTGGACAGCTGGGCGTAAAATTGCAGCTGAACTCAGAACAAGTGGTACGTCCCCCATCCAAATCGAAAGTGATGGTACAGTATTTTAGGCATCACACCAAAAGACTTGTAGAGACGCCGATCGATCGCGTCTCTGAACCGTATTGGTATAAAAACGATTGTGCATGATAGGAAAATCCCTGTAGAGACGTTGCATTGCAACGTCTCTACATATTCATGGTATTAACGATCGCACAACACTAGGTGGTGTATTAACTGGAGGTGTAATCCCAGCGACTTTACCCAATTTCGGTCAATTTCACGATGATTTTGACCCTCTGATGCCAGCTATGCTATATCTGCCCCTATTTAATTTCGGTATATATTGCTATTGGTTCTATTACTGCATCAATTTCTCCTGTCCAACCTTTCCATACTTCTGTCATGTCTATTGTTCCTGAAAGACCTGGGAAGGTAATTTTTTCTATTTTTCTCCTTGGAATAAATCCAACTATTGTCATTTCTACATCCCCAGGCAGAATATATGCGGATCTAAGTTGATCTCTTGTTAGGCGAAGATATTCTTGGTTTAGAGTTCCTATTAAATTTGAGTTTCCTATATTTGTATTGACAGTAACAGATCCAATTGAAAATGCTTTAATTATTTCTAGTGTAGCTTTGAAATCATTTTTTTCTTTTTTCTTTTGTTGAGAATCTTTTTTAAAAGCCTTATCAGTATTTTGATTAGATTTCTCTATAAAAAGATTTATTACATTATCACTATTGAATGCTTCTATAATTGAATCCCAGTCTGTAAATCTACATACCCCAGTTATTTTTATTAATGATGAATACTTTTGTAATTCCTCTATATCATTTATTTTTTTTAAAATTCCTTTATTGCTTAAAATTTCTTCAAACTTCAAATAACCATAGTCATGTTCAACAATATCTTCAGCCATAGAATATAAGTATTCATCACTTTTCGTATTAACTCCTTTTTTATATCCATCTCTATGAATTGTTTTATCCATTGTTTTTCCACTAAGACCACCCGCATAATTTTTAGGCCCAACACTTATCTCTCCTTCTTTACTATCTTCTTGAACCTTTTCTGTATATTCTTCACCTGAACTTTGTGTAGATTTAGTACCTTCATTTTCTATTAATCTTCTAAGTTGTACTAACCCTTCAAATAATTGAGAAGAATATGAATGTAACTTACTTTTATCTAAATAAATAAAATGTTTTAAGTTTAAATCATCTTCTTCTATTAAATTTTCCTTTAATTTGAATTCTTCTTTCATTAAAATCCTCTTGATGCTTTTGTTGCTCTATTAATGATTCATCTTTCATTTTTTGAACAGTTTCCTCAAAACCTGAATAATTTTCAGCTTGTTTTTTCATCTCATCAACTATCTTTTGAGATGCCCTAGCGATATACTCAGCAATTTCTTCTATATCAAGATTTTTATCAGGATTAGAGTTGTTCATATTCCAGTAGTATTGACTGGATGTTTCTAGCATAGCCCGTGAAGCTAAACTTATCCCTTATTTTTTGATAAAATTCTAAAAATGCATACACATATAGCGTCACTAATACTTTTCCACACCTCTTGACAAATGTGCTATTACCTTAACCTCTCACCGATGGAAGTACATTAACGCTGACAAATGGTAGGGAAAAATCTTTGTAGGGTTTGAGGGCATTGTTAATTTTCAACAACCATAAAGGTGCTACCCGCAAGAGAATTAACCATACACTAGGCAATAAGATAACGTAGGCGGCAATTCCCAAGAGTAATTTATGCCCAAATACCCATTCCAAACTTCTATCGAAGAGGCGAGTTTCTTTTTCTGCTTTTAGCGCATTCAAAGGGCGGCGTATCAGCCTAATGTCGGTTTCTGTAAATTTTTCTTTGTATTCTTGGATGGTTGCTAATACCTTCTCAAAGTCTAAAATGACTTTCTGCAACTTGGAAGTAGGTAAAGCGTTTGCTTTGTCCTGAAAACCTGCTGCTATTCCTCCCAAACCTTTGATAGCACCTAAACGCACGTAAGACAGGTCATCATTTAACAGGCTAATTAAATTCGGGACAGCGGATACTGCTTCTGTACCCATTGCACCCAGAGCGTAGGCGGCATTGTAACGTACTGTGGGGTTATTATCTTTTAAGGCAGCAGTTAGTACTGGAATAGCAACTTTCGCTTCGACGCCAATTTTCCTAAGTGCAGAAGGTACATAAATCCTGACGTATTGTTCCTTGTCTTGTAATGCCGCCATCAAAGATGGAACTGCTGGCTTTGCTGCCGTACCAATATTTCCTAAAGCTAAGGTAGCGTAAAGGCGGACTTGTGCATCCTCATCTTGCAACGCCGCGCTTAAAGCCGGGACGGCTGGTGCTGCTTCTGCACCCAAATCTCCTAAAACAGAAGCCGCGTGCCAGCGAAGATTGCGATCTTGATTTTTCAAAGCCTCAATTAGAGATGGCACTGCTGGCGAACCGATATTAACTAATGTATCTGCCGCAATGCTGCGAATGTGGGCGTCGTTATCTATCAGCTTCTCAATTAAAGGAGCGATTTTACTGTCACTAGCAATTTGCGCCCAACTGTTGCTTGTTCCCAGTAAGAGCAGTGTTAGGCATAAGACAACGACTTTGAGGACAGTCAGTAATAGTTGTCTGGTGTGCTTTGTCATTGAATCGGATTGAATCACCCGATGAATAACTCCAGTCAGAGAAACTATACCTATGATTGTAATCTAGGTGTCAATGTAGCTTGGCGATGAATCTACTAGCAGTTTGTTAAGAGCGATCGCTATTAAGATTTAAACGTATCATGATTCGTAAGAATTCAGGAGTCAGAATTCAGGAGTCAGAATAATTAAAGAATTAGACCAAGGTTTGATAAATATCTTAATTCTACTGAAATCCTTATAAATTCTGACTTTTAGCTCCTGAGTGCTGAATTCTTATCATGATTCTTTCCGGCTCAGTTAAATTTTTAAACCCATAACGCCGATAAAGTCCATGAGCATCTTTCGTACCTAACATCCACCTTTGAATATCTTGTAATTCCGCATATTCTAAAATATATTCTACAAACCATTTTCCTAAACCCTGCCCTCGATAAGGCTCCAAAATAAAAACATCTTTTAATAATGCAGAAGTTGCATAATCAGTAATGACTCTAGCAAAACCAACTTGTTGTTCCCCTTCATACAATCCAAAACACAAAGAATTTTGTATTGATTTTTCCACAATCGCTAATGGTATATTTTCAGCCCAATAAGAAGTTTGTAAAAAATCATGAATAATTTTAATATCTAATTTACCTTTATCGGTGCTGATATAAAACTTATGCTTTAATTCTTCGTTCATATTTAATTTAATATTTGTGAAATTAATAATTAATTATAATTGATAATTAGTTACAAAGTACTTCACTTTTTAAATTGGGCAAACCTCAGCGTAACTCTGCGCTTGACTCTGCGTTTCTTTGCGTTTCAAAACTTTGTCTACCTCACTTAACTAGAAATCCCTCTAGTCAATATTCAGATGAATTACTGAACCATGAATTCAAAAGCAAAAGCTATATTCAGTATTCAAGAATATGGGTGCATCGCAGCATTAATTATGAATCAACCAACAACGAAATCTTGGCAAGAAGTCCTAACAGCTTTTAAAAAAATTTGGGGTTACGAAGATTTCCGGCCGCCACAGGGAGAAATAGTCAGTACTTTGCTAACACAAAAAGATGCGCTGATTATTATGCCCACAGGTGGAGGTAAATCGATTTGTTTTCAACTTCCCGCACTCCTCCAAACAGGCTTAACTCTAGTAGTTTCCCCCTTAGTAGCGTTGATGGAAAACCAAGTACAGGAACTACGACAAAACAATCAAAAAGCAGCACTTTTACATAGCGAATTACCGACATCTCAACGCCGTGCAACTCTGCAAGCTTTGCAACGCCAACAACTAAGATTATTGTATTTATCGCCAGAAACTTTGTTGAGTGCGCCAGTTTGGGAAATATTATCTCAACCGCAATTACAAATAAATGGTTTGATTTTAGATGAAGCCCATTGTTTAGTGCAGTGGGGTGATACTTTTCGCCCAGCTTATCGCAGACTAGGTGCGGTGCGTCCTGCACTACTAAAATCAAAACCGCCAGGAACAAAAATATGCATCGCAGCTTTCACCGCAACTGCTGATCCCTTAGCTCAAAAAATTATTCAAACAGTTTTACAATTACAGCAACCAGAGATTTTCCGGTTGAATCCTTACCGTCCTAATTTGCATCCTACCGTTCGCATTGCTTGGACGCCACGAGGTAGGAAACAACAAATATTAAAGTTTATTCAAAATAGACCGCAACAATCGGGATTAGTTTACGTTCGTACTAGGCAAGATAGCGAAGATTTAGCCCAATGGTTAGCAGACATGGGCTATAACACAGCAAGTTATCATGCGGGATTAGGTGCAACAGAACGCCGTGCAGTAGAAGCCGGTTGGTTAAGTGGCGAAATGCCGTTTGTGGTTTGTACCTGTGCGTTTGGTATGGGGATTAATAAAAGCACAGTGCGCTGGGTTATTCACTTTCACGCGCCACATCTGCTTTCAGAATACGTGCAAGAAATCGGCCGCGCTGGAAGAGATGGAAAACCGGCAGAAGCTTTAACATTGGTAAGCGAACCTACAGGCTGGTTAGATTCAGGAGATAAGCAAAGACAGCAGTTTTTTCAGGACAAAATGCGATCGCAACAACAAATAGCGCAGCAACTTGTGAAAAAATTACCAAAGCAGGGAGAAGTGAACCTAGTAACCCGACAATTCCCCGAAGCTGCTACAGCCTTAGCTTTACTCCACAGCAACGGCCAATTAAAATGGCTTGACCCTTTTCACTACAGCATTGAAGAAAAAGCGAAAAATCAGCCAGCAACGCAATTACACGCCGCCAAACAAATGCATCAATATCTCACAAGCAAGCGGTGTCGTTGGCAATTTTTATTAAACGCCTTTGGTTTTGACAAAGAAGCAGCCAACTGGCGTTGCGGACATTGCGATAATTGTCGCTAACGTTGTTTTTACAGCAATTTTCAGGTAAATAGACCGCGTTGTAGGGGTGCAAAGCTATACATTGGTGTCAACTTAACGTGAAACCCTGATGAAAACGTGATGAGCGAGTTCTACTCACTTCCCATCAAGATCCGCGTTACCCCACCCCGGCTTTGCTGACGCAAAACTTCCCCTCCCCTTGCCAAGGGGAGGGGTTGGGGGTGGGGTAAAACGATTGTGGAGCAAGAGTTTGAGCTTAAGATGACACCAATGAACAGCTTTGCGCCCTTATCGAAAATTGTCGTTCAGATGAAAAACGCTGTATGCCACTTGTACCATATTTTCCAAGAAGCTTGGATGAATAACACTCGCTAGGAATTTCGTGTGTGTAGAGATATTACGATGCGACATCTCTGCTTTGCCATAATTTCGTATTTCTGAGTATCAAAGACTCATTCACGAGTATCAAAGACTCATTCGCGAGTATCAAAGACTCGTCGCCGAATATCAAAGACTCGTTCGCGAGTATCAAAGACTCGTCACCGAGTATCAAAGACTCGTCGGCGAATATCAAAGACTCATTTACAAGTAAACGACCACGCTAGACTGGAAATAATACCTACCCTACAAACAACTTGTCTAAATTAAAGATAGTCAATTACGAATTATTCCCCAATTAGAGAATAAAAATATGTCATCCGCAACAGCAACCTCACTACCACCATTGATTCCGCGCGAAATTCTGTTTGGAAATCCTGAAAAAACTAGCCCAAGACTCTCACCTGATGGCAAGTATTTGGCATATATCGCCCCCAACGAACAAAATATCTTGCAGGTATGGTTGCGAACTGTGGGACAAGAAGATGACCAAATATTAACTGCTGACAAAAAACGTGGTATCCGCGTTTTCTTTTGGACTCATAACCCCAATGAGTTGATTTACATGCAGGACTCAGACGGTGATGAAAATTTTCACCTCTACTTAGTCAATATTGAGTCAAAAATTGTCCGCGATTTAACACCATTTCAAGGTGTAAAAGTAGGCTTAGTGGAAGTAGAACCTAAATTTCCAGACCAAGTACTGGTAGGTTTGAACTTGAACAATCCCCAAAAGTTCGACGTTTACCGCATCAACTTAAAAAATGGTGCGGTGGAGTTTGACACTGACAACCCTGGTAACGTTGTTAGCTGGACACCTGATGCTAATTTCCAAATACGTGCAGCAAGAGCTACTACCCCTGACGGTGGTGATGATTTATTATTCCGGGAAACCAGGGATAAACAATGGGAAATTCTTCGCCACTGGGGGCCAGAAGAAGAAGGAGGTCCTGTTAGCTTTTCGGCTGATGGTAAAACACTTTATATCGAAGCCAATCATGATGCTAATGCCGAACGCTTGTTAGCTATTGACTTAGATACTCGTCAAGAAACTGTCATTGCCCAAGATGAGCAATACGATATTGTCGGCATAGAGATTCATCCAGTGACACGAGTTATCCAAGCAGTTTCTTTCTACAAAGACAAACAGGAATGGCAGGTAATTGACCAGAGTATTGCTGCTGATTTTGAAGAGATTGCCAAAGTACGTTCTGGGGAGTTCTCCATAATTAGCCGCGACTTAGAAGATAAAAACTGGCTAGTGGCTTACAACACTGACGATGGCCCAGTTTATTACTATGCCTACAACCGAGAATCAAAAACTAGCACTTTCCTCTTTAGTAACCAACCCAAACTTGATGGGTTGCAGTTAGCTTCAATACAACCAATTTCTTATGAGGCGCGGGATGGTTTAACTATTCACGGTTACCTAACCACTCCTGTGGGAATACCTAGCCAGAATTTACCAACAGTACTGCTGGTTCACGGCGGCCCTTGGGCGCGCGATCGCTGGGGCTTCAACTCGCAAGCACAATGGCTAGCTAACCGGGGTTATGCTGTTTTGCAAGTAAATTTTCGAGGTTCCACTGGTTACGGTAAGGCGTTCTTGAATGCTGGAAACCGAGAATGGGCAGGCAAAATGCACGATGATTTAATTGATGCTGTGAACTGGCTACTAGAAAAAGGCATTTCTGACCGCCAAAAGATTGCAATTATGGGCGGTTCTTATGGTGGTTACGCAACTTTGGTGGGGTTGACTTTTACACCAGAAGTTTTTGCTGCTGGCGTGGATATTGTCGGCCCCAGTAACTTGATTACTTTGATTCAAACTATACCGCCTTATTGGGAACCACTCAAGGCAAGCTTATATCATCGTATTGGTAATTTAGAGACACAAGAAGAGTTTTTGAAATCGCGATCGCCTTTATTTTTCATTGACAAAATTCAAAAACCTTTACTCATCGGTCAAGGTGCAAACGATCCGCGGGTGAAACAAGCAGAAAGCGACCAAATTGTTAACGCAATGCAACAAGCTGGTTTACCAGTGGAATATGTACTTTACCCCGATGAAGGACATGGTTTTGCTAGACCAGAAAACCGCTTGCATTTTTTTGCGATCGCTGAAGAGTTTCTTGCTAAATATTTAGGTGGCAGATTTGAACCTTTGGCAGATATTCCAGGTCATTCAGGAATAGTTAAATAAAATCTCAAAATGGTGGTTAGTGTAATTCACTAACCACCTTAATATTTTTAATTTGCAAGGATTCATGCATACAACAATTGATTCCTAATTTCATTAGCCGTTAGTGAGCTTACCAGAATACCAATTCGTTGGGCGACTTCATAAGCGTTTTTCTGAGGCACAACTATAATACCAAAATGTTCTTTGTTCTCCTCTATATACTGGAGATGCAAACGCTCAAAATCGATACGGTTATGTGTGAGAATACATCTACCAACAGAAGTTGCAAATTCAAGTTGCTCGCGATCGTTTTTGCCGAGGGTTGCTTGTTCGGCAACAGTTGTAATATCTAAACCACGGGAGCGCAATAAGGTAGCAACTAACGCTGACATATCTTCATCGCTGTAAAGTGCAGCACAAACTGTCATGATGTGCCCAATATAGCTTTTACAGATGGATGTATTAATTCATCTGGTACTCGATTCCGTTCAATGTATTCATTAATCTCTGTTTGATGATCGAGATAAAAACTTAAGGCATCAAACACTTGTGCCAGGGTCAGGTGTGGCAAATGGCTGAGGATTTCTTCTGGCATAATCCCCAATCGCCACAAACCGACAATGGCACGAACAGATGTCCGAGTACCTATAATAATTGGCTCTCCACTTAAAATTTCAGCGTTACGGGTAACGTAGCGAGAGCAGGTTTCAGCAAACATAAAATAAATCATTCAATAGAACTGGCGTAGCCTCTAGTTTACCAATAATTTTTGTTAGTAGCAGGCTGATTTTTCAGACTAGAAAATCGTTTAATTAAAAGATGCGATCGCCCAAGAGTTTCTTGCTAAATACTTAGGTGGCAGATTTGAACCTTTGGCAGATATTCCAGATCATTCAGGAATAGTTAAATAAAGTCTCAAAAGGTGGTTAATATAATTTACTAATATTTTTAATCTGGTAAGCTTAGACGCCAAGGAGTTTACTGTGGGAAACACCAGAGTTGATTATTCCTGTTTTGCGGGATTGGGTGCGATCGCACTTTTATCAATCCAATTCTCTCGCTGTTCCCCCTGAATCGACTGTAGAATTCCAAACCTTTCTTCAATTTTGCACGGCAGAGTACGTATCCCAAAAATGTAAACGCAAGATTCTTCCGGTTGGTCTGTCAAAACACAAACCCTGGCTTCGTCATCTTGTAAACGCTCTATAACAATAGATGCACAAATTTCAACATCTTCAGGAATCTCATATACTTCCTTTGAAAATGTGAATCTTTTCTCCAAGCTTTTTGCAATTTCGTCAATAATATTTTGTTCAGGCAATGTATCAGTGAAGCGATAAACGTATGTTCGGCAGCACTTTCGATCTTTTAGCTGTTCTAGTTGAGGTATATTTATTACCTTTATTTGACTTGCATCATACTTCATTTAATTTCACCACTACACTTAAATTACTCTACTATAAGTAACTTAATAAAATGCTGAAACACAAATAAGAAAAAAGCTTAAATGATATTATTAAACTGACTCATCTTAAATCTATTGAGATAACTATAAGCTCCCAATAAAATTGTGCGATCGCACCTCTCAAATCTCTTCCTCTATCTACCTTCTAAATATTGCTATCTCCAGCTTTGAGTACTTGCTCTGCGGTTAGCTGTAATTCTCTTAAGATGGTAGAAACTATGGCTGTATTTCCGGAAAATCTAGTTTCTTCATAAAGCCCATCAACTAATACCAGTACAGTAATTATGTCCCTTTGTGGATCGACAATCCAATATTCAGCAATTCCTCTTGCAGCATACTCGGAACGTTTGTAGCGATAGTCCCGGTCTTCGTTAGCTTTGCCAGGAGAAACTACTTCGACAACTAATGCTGGAGGTGGCATATCCAAAGTTACCGTAGACCGTGTTGCGCCTTCTAAAATTATTGCCAGTTCATCTGTCAGCACAACTAAGTCAGGAATGCGAGTTGTTGCACGAGAACCAGCCACAACAATTTCAACTTTATTACTCAACCGATTAATCGGAACAAACTTGAGGAAATTTACCAGCACAAATAGAGATATCTGAATATTTTTGGGGCTTTCGGGTGGCATTGCAACTAACTCACCTGCCACCAGTTCATACTGCCTATCTGTGCCATCGTCATACTTCAAATACTCCTCAAGTGTTAGATGTTTACTATTAATTGCAGTCATACACCATAAACAGGAGTTACTTACTCAATAGTTTACTTCAATCTTGCATGGTCTAAGTATCAATCATGAAATCAAACCCGTTTTTGTTCAAATTTGATTACCGTTTCTTTTCATCACAAGCCAGCTTCATCAGGTTACATGGTGCGAATTTTGAATTATTCAATGCCAAATCCAAAATTCATTAGTAGAAAAACAATATAGCAGCACTGAAAATTTAGTAAACTTCATCATGAGTGCCGATATCAATTAGCAAAATTTCCTCTTCACCAGATTCTATATTTTGCACAAAATTAAAGACAATGCGACAATCATAATCCACTGAACATCCCCAAGCTCCAGACAGCTTGCCTTTGAGTTTATGGGTCTGCAACAGTAGATGGAAAGGATCGGCGGTTAGTAGTGCTAACCGCTCCTGAATTCGTTCTTCTAATTGTGGCTGTCGTCCTACCAATCGCTTAAATGCTCGTTTAAACGATGATGCCAGAACTACAGTTCTCACTTGCGTAGCTCATCCATTATTTGAGTAACTGTACCACGAAAGACTTTACCCGTTTGGTATTCTACCTGTGCTTGAGCGATATTAGCAGCAATTTCAGAACGTCGCCTTTCTGCCAACCGATGACGTATCAGCTCGATTAATGTTTCTTGCTCATCTATTGATAAGTCTTCGACGCTTTCTAAAACTCGATCTAACCTCGAAAATTGGGTCATTATTTATTGTTACCTTGCTAGCAGTACTAATTATTATGTATGCTTAAAATTGCTGCAAAAATCGCAAATCGCTGGCATACAAACGACGAATATCATCAATTTGATGTAATACCATTGCAAAGCGTTCTACACCAAAACCGGCAGCAAACCCAGTATAAATTTCTGGATCGTAACCCACAGCTTTCAGGACATTTGGATCGACCATACCGCAGCCCATAACTTCCAGCCAGCGACCATTCCACTGCAAATCTACTTCCGCAGAAGGTTCGGTAAATGGGAAATAACTGGCACGGAAACGAATCGGTAAATCGCCAAATATTGATTGTAAAAATACCTTAATTGTGCCTTTGAGGTCTGTAAAAGTTAATCCCTCATCAATGGCTAAAAGTTCTATTTGATGGAAAACTGCTGAGTGAGTAGCATCTACATTATCTCGCCGATAAACTCGCCCTGGAGCTACAACCCGAATTGGTGGTTCCTCTCTTTCCATGTAGCGAATTTGCACTGAAGATGTATGAGTCCTAAGAAGATTGCCGTCTGGCAGGTAAAAAGTATCTTGCATATCACGCGCTGGATGGTCGGGCGGAGTATTCAGCGCCTCGAAATTGTAGTAATCTGTTTCCATCTCTGGCCCTTGAGCCACGGTGTAACCCATGCCGACAAAGATATCCAGCGCCCGGTCAATGATTCCATTGAGGGGATGAATGCGACCTTGGGGGCGGTAAATTCCCGGCATACTCACATCCAGAGTCTCAGCCTCTAACTGAGAGCGAATTTGTGCGGCTTCCAGGGCGGCACGTTGCCGATCTAGACTAGTTTGCAGGGATTCTTTGACTGTATTGGCGATCGCGCCAATTACCGGTCTCTCCTCTGCACTCAGCTGCCCCATACTTCGCAACAGCGCCCCGAGTTCTCCTTTTTTGCCCAGATAGCTAACTCTGAGTTCTTCTAGACGTTCTAGGGTATCAGCGGCGGCGATCGCTTGTTCTCCTTGATGCCGCAGTGCTAAAAGTTGAGCTTCTAAATTGCTAGTCATTAGTTATTAGTCATTATCTATAGTCATTAGTCTATAGTTCAGAGCTATGGACTGTTTACAAAATAATTCTAGTGAGATGCCATTGCTAAACCAAAGGCAGTAGCCAGAATTACCCTTGTTTTACTAGTTTAGATGCCATTAGCCAAGGGAGCACATTTTTTTCCTCCTCGTTGTGACGGCTGTCATTGACAAACAACAACCAACAAAAGACAAATGACAAATGACCAAATAATACCCAATACCCTATGCCCAATTTTCTGTTTGCCTGATACCTATGAAATTACTAATTAGCAACGATGATGGCATTTCTGCTGTCGGTATTCGTACCTTAGCTAACCACTTAGCCCAAGCAGGCCATGATGTAACTGTAGTTTGCCCAGACCGAGAGCGATCGGCAACTGGGCATGGATTAACTTTGCACCAACCAATTCGCGCCGAAATTGTAGAATCGATTTTTCATCCCGCCATCAAAGCTTGGGCTTGCGATGGCACGCCTTCAGATTGCGTCAAGTTAGCGCTGTGGGCTTTGCTAGAGAGTCCCCCAGATTTTGTTCTCTCTGGCATCAATCAAGGGGCGAATTTGGGAACAGAAATTTTGTATTCTGGCACTGTTTCTGCGGCGATGGAAGGACTAATTGAAGGCATTCCCAGTATAGCCATCAGTCTCACCAGCCATGTCTCAAAAAACTTTCAACCTGCTGCTAAGTTTGCCAAAATTCTCTTAGACCAGTTAGCTCAAAAATCACTGCCAGATTTAATGTTGCTTAATGTCAATGTTCCCGCTGTTGAGTGGGAAGAAATTGCTGGAGTGACTCTTACCCGTCAAGGAGTACGCCGATATATAGATGTATTTGATAAACGAGTCGATCCTCGTGGAAAAACCTACTACTGGTTAACTGGAGAAGTAATTGAAGATGTGGAACCCCCAATGGGATTAAATCTGCCGCAAAACGTACCATTAGACGTGCATGTTCTACGTAAAAACTACATCAGTATTACTCCGTTACAATATAATCTCACCTACGCAACCGGATTAGATAAATTGTCTGACTGGGAATTTAACTTTCCCTGAATTATTGATTAATTAAGAGACAACAGGAATTAATCAAATGCATCAGAGCAAAATGTAGGCTATAACGTAGGGGCACCCTTGAGATAACGGATACACATAAGCTCTAAAAACTGGAAAGTTCTAGTTTAGAAGAGATAGTTGACATTTACACAATCAGTTAGAAAAAGGGTATGCTGTTTTACCAAGAAATCTTGGCTCTAATCCTTCCCCGAACAAAATCAGTGAGACAGCATAAACTTAAACCAAATAGGTAACATTTTTTTCATTTATCGCCCGCTCAGTCCAGCAAACAATACCCATGTCTAGGATAGAGAATCAATTTACCGTGCAATTTTGGGGGGTTCGCGGCAGCATCCCCAGTCCAGGGCCACACACCGTTCGTTACGGCGGTAATACCCCTTGCGTTGAGATGCAAGTGGGCGGTAAACGCTTAATTTTTGATGGTGGTACGGGACTGCATGTCTTGGGGCAATCATTATTGCGCCAGATGCCGTTAGAAGCTCATATATTTTTCACCCACTCTCACTGGGATCACATGCAGGGTTTTCCCTTTTTTGTTCCAGGATTTGTTAAGGGGAATGACTTTCATATCTACGGCGCGATCGCTCCTGATGGCTCTACCATAGAACAGCGCCTCAACGACCAAATGCTCCACCCGAATTTTCCCGTACCCTTGCAGATTATGCAAGCCAATTTAAGTTTCCATGACATTCGAGCCGGGCAACCAATAGATATTGATGACATTACCATCGAAACAGCACCTTTAAATCATCCAGGTGAAGCCATAGGCTATCGCGTCAACTGGCGCGATGGCGCTGCTGTTTATATTACCGATACCGAACATTTCCCCGACCGACTCGACGATAATGTGCTTTGGCTATCTCGTAATGCCGACATCCTAATTTACGATTCCACCTACACTGACGAGGAATATCATTCGCCAACATCCCCAAAAATTGGCTGGGGACATTCTACCTGGCAAGAAGCTGTAAAAGTGGCACAAGCAGCTAACGTCAAAACTTTGGTGATTTACCACCACGATCCGGCACACAATGATGACTTTTTGGATCGTGTAGGCAAACAAGCGGCGGCGAAGTTTCCTGGTGCAATTATGGCACGGGAAGGCATCGTACTCCAAGTTTCCACCTCAGTTCCCTTATCAGAATCTTTTCCTGTTAGCAAGTTTTCTGTTTAAAGGTTGCGATTGCAGTAATTGTAGATTTTAGATTAGATTGGCGATCGGAGGCTTTCAGCAGGAAAGGGCATAGGGCATAGGGCATAGGGCATTGGTTATTCACTAATGACCAATGACTAATGACTAATGACTAATGACTAATGACTAATGACTGATAGCTAAAATAAACCTAAAATCTCAGAATCCACGTGCTAAATTTGTCTCAAAATGGGTGTTCTGTGTGGGTTGCTTCTTCGACCGAAGGGCTACTAACGCCGACTGCTGTTGCACTTGGCAAATTTGATGGCGTACATCTTGGTCATCAAAGGGTAATTCAGCCAGTATTGCAAGCTGGTAGTCAGTTGTCAGTTGTCAGTAGTCCACAGCCTAACGAAAATCAACAACTGACAAATCAACAATATACTTACTCGACAGTTGTCACCTTCGATCCTCACCCACACGAGTTTTTTACGGGGCAACCCCGGACTTTGTTAACGCCACTTGATGAAAAAGTCCAACAATTGCGATCGCTTGGGGTAGAACAACTTGTATTATTACCCTTCGACAAAGAATTATCTGCTTTGAACCCTGAAGAATTTGTCGAAAAAATTCTTGTCCAACAACTCCAATGCCAGCGAATTAGTATTGGGGAAGATTTTTGTTTTGGCAAAAAGCGCAGTGGTACTGCTAAAGATTTACAATTACTCGCCGCCAAGTACAATATTCCCGTTACCATCGTTCCCTTACAAACTTATACAGGTGACTCGCCGACCGAAAGCAGTTGCAGCGGTAGTATTCCAACTCAGGATGCCCGCATTAGCACTTCATTGATTCGCCAAACCCTTGAGGAAGGCGACATCAAAAACGCAAATCTGCTACTAGGACGCCCCTACACTCTCCTTGGTGTAGTCGTTCAAGGACAACAACTCGGCAGAACTATTGGCTTTCCCACCGCCAACCTCCAGCTACCAAAAGAAAAGTTTTTGCCCCGCCAAGGAGTCTACGCTGTCCGGGTTTACCTTCTAGGTGAAACCCCAGATGTCTCTCCTACTGAAATATTGGGCGTCATGAATATCGGTAACCGTCCAACTGTAAATGGTGCTGCTGCCTCCGTGGAAGTACACCTACTCGATTGGTCTGGTGATTTGTATGGTAAGAAACTAGCTGTAGAGCTAGTCAAATTTTTACGCCCCGAACAAAAATTTCCTTCTCTCGAAGCCCTAAAAGCACAAATTCAACTCGATAGCATTGTTGCTAGAGAAGTTCTTAGTGCTGAGTGGGAACAATAGATAGGGCATTGGGCATGGGGCATTAGAGGTGTGGGAGGTGTGGGAGGATGGGGAAGAAATCTTTCCCCCCACACTTCCCACACTTCCCACACTTCCCACACTTCCCCATCTCCCCTGCCTCCCCTGCCCCCACTCCCCACTCCCCAAGCTGCATGAGAGAAAAAATTGACGCTTTAACACAAAATCTGACTCTTACTATCGTTGGTAAAAGTGAGGCGATACGCTTGGTTCTAGTCGCCTTACTTGCTGGTGGTCATGCCCTCTTAGAAGATGTTCCTGGTGTTGGCAAAACGCTGCTTGCTAAATCTTTAGCTCGTTCGGTAGACGGCAAGTTTCAACGGCTACAATGCACCCCTGATTTACTGCCGACTGATATTACTGGTACTAATATCTGGAACCCAAAAAGCGGCGAATTTACTTTTCTTCCGGGGCCAGTCTTTGCCAATGTGCTACTAGCTGATGAAATTAACCGCGCTACACCCCGCACTCAGTCAGCTTTGCTGGAAGTTATGGAAGAACATCAGGTCACAGTGGATGGTGTCTCTCGTGCAGTTCCTCAACCGTTTTTTGTAATTGCGACTCAAAACCCCATTGAATATCAAGGTACTTTTCCGCTGCCCGAAGCGCAAATGGATAGGTTTATGTTGTCTTTGAGTTTGGGCTATCCTTCTGAGTCAGAAGAACTACAAATGCTGCAAAATCTCCAAAATGGTGTAAAGTTTGGCGATTTACAGCCTTGTATTACCTTGGCAGAATTACAGGAATTACGTTCTCTTTGCTCTCAAGTTAGGGTGGCAACTTCGTTGCAACAGTACATCCTCGAATTAGTGCGGGCAACGCGCCAAGATGAGGAAATCGCCCTTGGCGTCAGTCCTCGTGGCACAGTGGCATTACAACGGGCTGCCCAAGCACTAGCTTTTCTATTAGGGCGTGATTATGCCATTCCTGATGATGTAAAAACTCTCGTCCCTCACGTTATTTGCCATCGCCTCATTGCTAGAGGAGGGCGCAATTCTAGAACTGTTGTTGAGCGATTATTGCGCTCGGTTCCTATTCCTTAAAAATAATTTAATAGATATCTTTGTAATTGTATTTATCGGTGTGAAGGATAATTGCTTGCATTTCTACTCAGGTGAATCGTGTTTGATAACGGTTACCAATTAGAGTTATCCTTTGCGCCTTTTTCATGGATAAAAGCCAGTCAAAAAATACGATCGCTTTTAACAAGTATAAAAAATTAATTGCGTAATTATATGTCTGTTTTCTGCTAAGTATGGTGCTTTAATCAATACTAAATTTATTTTTGGGCGTGTTAGGATCTTCTAAAAAATCAGGTGGATAACAGATGAAAGCGATCGAACTTACTGGTAAAATCGATTCTCAAGGCAACTTAGTTTTAGATCGGCCGATTCAAGAAACCAATTATCCTCATCAGGTTCGGGTAATTGTGTTGGTTCCAGAATCAACAGATACAGAAGAAATTGACCCTGACGATACGCCTGTTGAGGAGATTAAAGCTAGTTTAAGAAGAGCTTTGCAACAAGCTAAAATCGGGCAACGTCTACCACTATCCCAAATGTGGGAGGGAATTGATGCCGAATGAACAGCCATCAATATTTATTGATTTAACTCCTGAATATAAACAAAACTTACGTGACTTGTCTAAGAGATTTCGCAATATTCGCTCTGATGTTCAACCGATTATTGAACAATTACAGCAAGGGAATATTGTAGGAGATAGAATTGCTGGTATAGGTGAAGAATATATTGTTTACAAAGTGAGAGTTCGCAACAGTAACATCCAAAAAGGTAAAAGTGCTGGTTATCGGTTAATTTATCAAATGGAGTCACCTGTAAGTATTTTGTTGTTAACGATTTATTCTAAATCTGACCGAGAAGATATCGCTGCCAATGAAATCAGGGATATTTTAGCTGATTTTTCTAGTCGAGAAGGTTAAAACTGTCAAGACATTTTTTCCTTGGTTCCTTGGCAGTAGATACTGTATAAACATTTATATTATTTATATTAATTTTCGTATCTCCAAAAAATACGATCGCTATAGCTATAATTGCTTTCCAAAACTACTGACGCATAGCCTGAAACACCTCCAATACTCCGTAAGTCATATCATTAACACAAGCGCCACTTCTAAAAAATCTGGGAATGTGAGGAATGTCAATTTTTGTTAAGCGGAAATCTCGCAATGGAGAAAAGCGATCGCTATTTGGCAATCGGCAAGCGCTACAACAAAGCGCCGAACGCGAATTCAAACGCCAATTTTTCGGTTTACTTTTGGTAATAATCACCTGGAGTCTGGCTATGGGCTGGCTTCTAGCTTTGGTAACTAACGCCCAAAGTGCTACCCCTAGCGCCGAAATTGGCACAGTTGACGTAGTGCCAGCACAGTATCAATTAGGGCAAGAACTATATTTAGAAAACTGTTCCACATGCCATATCGCCCTACCACCAGGCGTTTTTCCCACCCAAACCTGGAAAAATCTTTTAGAAGACTCCCAGCACTACGGCGCACAACTTAAGCCCTTAGTCGATCCGCCACGCATCTTAGTGTGGAGATATCTTTTGACTTTCTCCCGCGTCAAACTCAACGATGAAGAAATACCTTATCGCTTGAGTGACTCACGTTATTTCAAAGCTTTGCATCCAGGAGTTAAGCTACCACGTCCCATCCAAATTGGTAGCTGTGTCAGTTGCCATCCTGGTGCTAATGATTACAACTTCCGCCGGCTGACCGCAGAGTGGAAGGATTAGGGACTGGGGATAGGGGAGATGGGGGAGTGTGGGGAGAAAGATTTCTTCCCCATCCTCCCACACCTCCCACACCTCCCACACTTCCCATGCCCAATACCCACTCACTAATCCCCAGTCCCCAACGCCCCATCTGGAGGCAAAATGATACTATGAAGAAAGAGTAAATATAAGATAAGAGTTAAAACCAATCATTTAAGAAACTGATTGACTAGGTTTTCTCCTGTTTTTGAGTTAATTCTCATTTCATACCCATCTCCAACTAAGACTGTTGAGTGGGTTAAATGTTTATAATCAATGCCAAACCTTTAATCCCCATCCCCCTTGATTCAGTTCGATAACCTGCCATGCTAAAACTTTTGTTGGGCGATCCCAACGCTCGTAAGCTGAAAAAATACCAACCTAACGTTACTGAAATTAACCTTTTAGAGGAAGAAATTAACGCTCTTTCTGACGAAGAGTTAAAAGGTAAAACCGCAGAATTTAGACAAAGACTCGCTAAAGGCGAAACTCTGGATGACATTTTGCCAGAAGCTTACGCCGTTGTGCGAGAAGCAGGACGGCGAGTTTTAGGCTTACGGCATTTTGATGTCCAACTGCTTGGCGGTATCATTTTGCACGTAGGGCAAATTGCTGAAATGAAAACGGGTGAGGGTAAAACCCTAGTAGCCACGTTACCCAGTTATTTAAATGCGCTTACTGGGAAAGGCGTACACGTCGTCACTGTGAACGATTACCTGGCTCGTCGGGACGCCGAATGGATGGGACAGGTACATCGTTTCTTGGGCTTGAGTGTGGGACTAATCCAGGCAAGTATGACTCCCACTGAACGCCAGAAAAATTATGACTGCGATATTACTTATGTAACTAACAGTGAGGTAGGCTTCGATTACCTGCGGGACAATATGGCCACAGACATGAAAGATGTGGTACAACGCCCGTTTAATTACTGCGTCATCGACGAGGTAGACTCGATTTTAATTGATGAGGCGCGGACACCTCTAATTATTTCGGGGCAAGTAGAAAGACCTACAGAAAAATACTTACAAGCTGCTGAAATAGCACTCACTCTCAAAAAAGACGAGCATTATGAGGTAGATGAAAAAGCTCGTAACGTCTTATTGACAGATGAAGGCTTTGCAGAAGCAGAAAATCTTTTGGGAGTTACAGATTTATTTGACCCGGAAGATCCTTGGGCGCACTTCGTTTTCAATGCTATTAAGGCTAAAGAACTTTTCCTTAAGGACGTAAATTACATTGTCCGCAATGGTGAAGTTGTAATTGTGGATGAATTTACCGGTCGGGTACTACCCGGACGGCGTTGGAGTGATGGACTACACCAGGCAATTGAAGCCAAAGAACACGTAGAAATTCAGCCAGAAACTCAAACTCTAGCGACAATTACTTATCAAAACCTGTTCTTGCTGTATCCGAAATTGGGTGGAATGACTGGAACGGCAAAAACTGAAGAACCAGAGTTTGAAAAAATTTACAAACTAGAAGTAACGGTAATTCCCACTAACCGAGAAAGAAGACGCGAAGATTTGTCTGATATGGTCTTTAAGACGGAAGCAGGCAAGTGGGGAGCGATCGCCAGAGAATGTGCCGAAATGCACGAACTCGGCAGGCCAGTATTAGTAGGAACCACGAGTGTAGAAAAGTCTGAATATCTTAGCCGACTGCTGAAGCAGCTAGAAATTCCTCATGAATTACTCAATGCCCGACCGGAGAACGTAGAACGCGAAGCAGAAATCGTCGCCCAAGCAGGACGTAAAGGTGCTGTGACCATTGCGACCAACATGGCGGGAAGAGGTACAGACATCATTCTTGGTGGTAACTCTGAATACATGGCGCGTCTGAAGTTACGGGAATACTTGATGCCTCGCATCGTCATGCCAGAAGATGAAGATTCGTTTGGGGTTCAAAGAGCTGCGGGATTGCCTACAGGACACGGTGGCGGTCAAGGTTTCGTCCCTGGTAAAAAAGTCAAAACCTGGCGGGCTTCACCGGAAATTTTCCCCACCCAGTTGACAAAAGAAACAGAACAGCTACTTAAAGAAGCAGTAGACGTTGCAGTACGTGAGTATGGCGATCGCAGTTTACCGGAACTAGAAGCTGAAGACAAGGTAGCCGTAGCTGCTGAAAAAGCTCCGACATCAGATCCGGTAATTCAGAAGTTGCGGGAAGCTTACAAGCGCATTAAGCAAGAATACGAACAATTCACCGAACGAGAGCATAATGAAGTAGTACAAATCGGCGGTTTGCACGTGATTGGTACGGAACGCCACGAATCGCGGCGGATTGATAACCAGTTGCGGGGACGCGCCGGACGACAAGGCGACCCCGGTTCCACAAGATTCTTCCTGAGTTTAGAAGATAACTTACTACGGATTTTTGGTGGCGATCGCGTTGCTGGATTAATGAATGCTTTCCAAGTGGAAGAAGACATGCCCATTGAATCGGGGATGCTAACTCGCAGCTTGGAAGGCGCACAGAAAAAAGTCGAAACCTACTACTATGACATCCGCAAGCAGGTGTTTGAGTATGACGAAGTGATGAATAATCAACGTCGTGCTATTTACGCCGAACGCCGTCGGGTACTAGAAGGTCAAGACTTAAAAGAACAAGTAATCAAGTACGCTGAAAAAACGATGGATGACATCGTTGACTATTACATCAACGTAGACTTGCCTTCTGAAGAATGGGAGTTAGAAAAGCTAGTTGATAAAGTCAAAGAATTCGTCTATTTGTTATCGGATTTGCAGGCTACTCAGTTGGAAGATATGTCTGTGACTGAGATTAAAGAGTTCCTCCACGAACAAGTGCGAATTGCTTACGACCTCAAAGAAGCTCAAATTGACCAAGTTCAACCAGGACTCATGCGCCAAGCGGAACGCTTCTTTATTTTGCAACGCATCGATACTCTGTGGCGAGAACACCTGCAACAAATGGATGCTTTACGCGAATCGGTAGGATTGCGCGGTTACGGTCAAAAAGACCCGCTGATTGAGTATAAGAGCGAGGGTTATGAACTTTTCTTGGATATGATGGTGAATATTCGCCGAGATGTAGTTTACTCCTTATTCATGTTCCAGCCGCAGCCGCAACCAGCAGTACAGACTTCATCAGAGATGGTGTAATCGAGAGTGCTGAGTTAGGAGTTAGGAGTGCTGAGTAAAGAATCTCATTTTTTTATTCAGTACTCGCTACTGACTAGTGAAAAGATTTGACGTACAAAAGACGCAGAAGCAATAAAAATGCCTTTGCGTCTTTGTTTTTTGTGATTTTGGATTTTGGAACAAACCTAAAATCCAAAATTGTTAGATTAAACCGCCGGCGGCTTGAAACCGAGCACGGGCACGTTTGAAGGCTTGATTTGCCTGGATTTGGGCTTGGCGATCGTCTGCTGGTACTTGACTGAGGCGTGCTTCTGCTTGATTGTAAGCGGCACGGGCTTCTTCAAGGTTAATTTTGTCACCACGTTCGGCACTATTAACGAGAATAGTCACTTCATTCTCTTCCACTTCAGCAAAACCGCCCAAAAGAGCGATCGCTTCCCAATTTTGATTTTTAGCAGCACGAACTCGCATTACACCTGTATCCAGGGCGGTCAACAGTGGTGCGTGTCCAGTTAAAATACCTAACTGACCGGTAGTACTAGGCAAAACTACTTCTTCAGCTGGTGCATCCCAGACTGTTTTATCTGGGGAAATTACGCGAACGGTTAATGTCATTTGTCTTTTGTCCTTTGTCCGTTGTCTTTTGCAATTGCCATTAGTCATTAGAATTTGCACTAATGACTAATGACTAATGACTAATGACTAACCTTTGAGTTTTTCAGCTTTGGCGATCGCTTCGTTAATATCGCCTACCAAGTAGAAAGCCTGTTCTGGCAGGTCATCCAACTCACCAGACAGAATCTTTTTGAATCCTTTGATGGTGTCTTCCAACTTCACGTATTTACCAGGAGAACCGGTGAATACTTCTGCCACAAAGAACGGCTGAGACAAGAAGCGCTCAACTTTCCGCGCCCGTGCCACTACTAGACGGTCTTCTTCAGACAATTCATCTAGACCGAGAATGGCGATAATGTCTTGCAGTTCTTTATAACGTTGCAGAGTTGATTGTACGGCACGGGCAGTATTGTAGTGTTCCTCACCTACAATTCCCGGCTGTAGCATGGTGGAAGTTGAACCCAGGGGATCCACCGCTGGATAAATTCCCTTAGCCGCCAAACCGCGAGACAGTACTGTTGTTCCGTCCAAGTGAGCGAAGGTGGTTGCAGGTGCGGGGTCAGTGAGGTCGTCCGCAGGTACGTATACCGCTTGAATTGAGGTAATAGAACCCTCTGTAGTCGAGGTAATCCGTTCTTGCAGTTCGCCCACGTCAGTACCCAATGTGGGCTGATATCCTACCGCTGAAGGCATCCGACCGAGGAGCGCTGATACTTCCGAACCTGCTTGCACAAACCGGAAGATGTTGTCAATAAACAGCAGCACGTCTTGTTTATTGACATCGCGGAAGTACTCTGCCACTGTCAATCCCGACAAACCAACCCGCATTCTCGCTCCGGGTGGCTCGTTCATCTGACCGTAAACTAGAGCAATCTTCGATTCGTTGAGGTTGTCTTTGTTGATAACCCCAGATTCAATCATTTCGTTGTAGAGGTCATTGCCTTCACGGGTACGTTCGCCCACACCAGCAAAAACTGATACTCCACCGTGCTGAGTAGCGATGTTGTTAATCAACTCCATCATGATCACGGTCTTACCAACACCAGCACCGCCGAACAGACCAATCTTACCGCCGCGTCGATAGGGAGTCAGGAGGTCAACAACTTTAATCCCAGTCTCAAATACCGAAGGTTTGGTTTCCAGGTCAGTGAATTTGGGAGCAGAACGGTGGATGGGTAAGGTGGCCTCAGCATTTACAGGCCCTCTATTGTCCACGGGTTCGCCAAGGACGTTGAAAATCCGACCTAAGGTGGCTTTACCAACTGGCACGCTAATGGGAGCGCCTGTATCGACGACTTCCAAACCACGCACTAAACCATCGGTGGAACTCATAGCAACAGCCCTTACTTGGTTGTCGCCCAGCAATTGCTGTACTTCGATGGTGAGGTTGATTTCCTGTCCAGCTTCGTTGGTGCCTTTGATGGTCAAAGCGTTGTAGATTTGAGGCAATTTCCCGCCGGGAAATTTAACGTCTACAACTGGACCAATGATTTGGGTAATGTAGCCTATGTTTGTTTTTTCTGCGGTTGTGACCATGCTGCGCCTAATGATTGAAGCTATATTTCAGATAAGGTCGTTGAAGACATAAAAATAAGCAATGTCATCTTTCAGGTTAGCACTGAACGCCCCCCCTCTACGCCATAAATTGATTCTTAAGACTGAGGTTGGGGATCGAAAATTCGCCTCAGCTGTCAAATTAGCTCGGTAGTAACAGAAAATACTTGAAAATATATTTTTTTTCAGTATTGAAATTAAAACTGCTATGTTATGCGATCGCTAACACAGCAGCTAAAAATTAGTTAGCCGGAAAAAAATCTGCCTCTCTAGCGATCCTAGAGAGAGCAGTACCATGCCATTTCATTCCAATAGTTAATACAAATGCTCTTAATACTGTTTCGGAATTGGCTAAACCAGTAAGTAATAGTTTTTTATTTTATACTATACTTTCTTCTACTGACGCTAACAAATTGAAGAAAAATTATATACTATAAATATGCATTTTAGTCAACAGTAAATAGCTATATCAATTTATTTTCATTGCTTTGGATAGATTGGTTTCATCAAAATCTATGTACAAACTACGTGTCTAAATCTCGTAAATATTCATAATATAAAAACAGGTACAAAAAGCGAAAAGTCCCAGCAACCGGCTTTTAGCGAACATAACTTTCCTTTGAAACTGTTTTTAGTTCAGCTAAGGCGCTGTCGCTTCATCCTTACACTTCCACAGAGCAATAGTTTATGAATTTCTCGTTAGCGCGACAATACTTTTATCAGGAGATTCAGCAGTCTGACGAAGAAATTAATTTAGGAAAGGCAGCTTTATATATTGCACAAGAAGAATATCCGGAGCTAGACACAGAGGAATATCTCAACGCCCTTGATACAATGGCATTCGAGCTGCAAGAACGCCTGCCCCAAGAACGCTATCCTCTAAGGGTTATTCAAACTATTAATCAATATCTCTACGAAGATTTGAGATTTTCTGGTAATAAAATTGACTACTACGATCCGCGCAACAGTTTTTTGAATGATGTAATTGACAGACGATTAGGAATTCCCATTACTTTAGCGCTGGTTTACTTAGAAGTTGCGCGACGGATTGATTTTCCGATGGTGGGTGTAGGAATGCCAGGACATTTCTTGATTCGCCCGGATGTTGCAGATATGGAAATTTTCGTCGATGCCTTCAATGGTGGCGAAATAATATTTCCTGAAGATTGTCAAGAAAGACTATCTCAACTTTACCAGCAACCTGTGACGCTACAACCAGAGTTTTTAGCTGTAGTCAGTAATCGGCAGTTTTTGGCACGGATGCTGACAAATCTCAAATTTATTTATCTGAAACAACAAGAGTTAGAAAAAACTTTAGGAGCAGTGGAACGAATTTTACTGCTATTTCCCGATTTAACTTTAGAATTGCGCGATCGCGGTTTGATCTATTATCAACTCGGCCACTATCCCCAAGCCGTACAAGACTTACAAACTTATTTAGCAAAAGTTCCTGATGCCAATGATGCATCAGTGATTCGCAGACTACTTAGCGAGTTAGGAAAGGATGAATAGGGAGTGGAGAGGCAGGGGAGGCAGAGGGGGCAGAAGGGGCAAAGGGGGCAGAGGAGGCAGGGGAGGCAGAGGGAGCAAAGGAGGCAGGGAGCAGGGGAAAACTAATGACTAATGACTAATAACTAATAACTAATGACTAATGCTAATTTTGTTGTTCTGCGACTCGTTTGAGGCGACGGAGTTGGGCTTCCATATCTTGTTTTGTCCAAGATGCGGCAAAGGTTTTGAAACCCCAACTTACTAAGGGGTTGGGAATATCGAATTCAAAACGGTTGAGTAGGAGGGTTCCTTTTTCTGTTGGTTGACATTCCCAGCGATCGCGACCTTGAAAAAATCCCTTAAAGCCCCAGACTACCAAACCTGGTTGTCGTTCTACAACTACGCTATACAAAGTAGGTTTGAGTAGAGGAATTTGAATGATAAAACGACTTTGACTGCCTACATCGGTACTCCAGACTTCGCCCACAGGTTCGCAACGAAGGACGGGGTTCAGCCAACGGTGCATAAGTCCTAAATCGGTAATACAGCGTTCGACTACCGTGGCTGTAGCGTTAATTTGAATCGATTGTTCCAGTACTTGGGGCATTCCAAATCTTTTAAGCTGTTGCTGCAATTAGAGTAACGCAAAATGGGGTATGGGGAATGGGGCATTGGGCATGGGGCATGGGGTAGCAGAGGGGAGATTAGAAAAAAGCTTCCCACACTTCCTTATCTCTCCACATCTCTCCACTACTTTTTGACGTTTTTTTTGAGAAAACGAAAAAAATCTTGACTATATTAAACAGATAGTGAGTTTACGGCTAATTTACTGGTAAATTGATAGGCAAAACACTAGTAAACTTACTGGGATGCAGAATTATTCAACGAGCCGCGTCCAAGATTCCACAATTCCAGTACAACAAATTGGGGAACAATGGGCGCTCTGGAATTGGGTAATGGTACTGAGTAATGTCAAAGAAACTCTTTTACAGCAATTTTTAATTAAAAATACTACGCACTGAGGGCACGGTATTTATGCACATACTACAGATGCACTTCAAATAAAAACTGCTGTAAGATTTGTTTTAAGTATAAATACATATACTTATATTCTCGGTATTTAATCCCTAGTCCCTAGTTGAAATCAAGGCAACCAATAAGTATTTAAGTGTTTTTAGCAAACACGTAAAACCTTAATACCGGAAAACCATGAACGCAACATGGCAAGGGATAACCCAGTTGATAGATATTAATTTATCGATGAAGGGACAGCAATTTTTAGCACAATCACCTAGTCTGCAAACAGGTCAAGCAGCAATAAATGACGGTATCGCTGATGTGCAAGGAATTGTTCAACAGTTGATTCTGTTTATGCCCCGGGTACTTGGGGCGGTGGCAATTTTGTTTGTAGGTTGGCTAATTGCAGCGATCGCCGCAGCAGTGACGCGAAAAATCCTCAACAGCACAAATATAGATAACCGCATTGCCGCAGGGATAACTGGCCGTCAGGATGTTCCTAATGTAGAGAAATTAATCTCTGATTTAGTTTTTTGGAGTATTATTCTGCTGACAGCGGTAGCTGTTTTACAAACGCTGAATCTAGAGATAGCGTCTCGACCCCTGAATATTTTTCTGGAGCAACTTGTTGGCTTTTTGCCAAAGTTAGTTGGTGCAGGAATCCTTTTAGCAACTGCCTGGGTATTAGCGACTATAGTCAAGATTGTTAGTGTGCGTTTGTTGGATACATTTAATCTCGATGAGCGATTGAATCCACAACCTACTGATAGTACCCCGAGCCTCAATCAATTGTCTCTAAGTGAAAGCATCGGTAATGCTCTGTATTGGTTTATATTTTTACTCTTTCTCGTACCGATTCTGGATACTCTCGGACTTAGGGAAGCTCTACAACCAGTACAAGCTTTAATTACAAAGATTTTGGTAATTTTGCCAAACATTTTAGCAGCAGTGGTGATTGCCGCAGTTGGCTGGTTTATAGCTAATGTGGTGCGGCGAATTGTGACGAACTTGCTGGTAAGTACTGGTGTTGACAATTTAGGTAATCGATTTGGATTGTCTTCGAGTGCGGGAGTGCAATCTTTATCGAGTATTATCGGTACAATTGTCTATGTTTTGATTTTGATTCCTGTCGCGATCGCAGCCCTTGATGCTTTACAAATTGCAGCAATATCAGTGCCAGCGATCGCTATGCTACAACAGGTTCTCAACGCTCTACCTGCAATCTTTACAGCCTTAGCAATTTTGATTGTTGCCTATTTCCTGGGACGGTTTGTAGCAGATTTGGTTACAAGTATCCTGACTAATTTAGGCTTTAATAACATTTTCAGCGTTTTGGGTCTGACCACACCTACTAGACGAATTGTCATTTCCACACAATCAACAGAACCAACACCACCTCAAATTCCCACCCGTACCCCATCAGAAATTGTCGGCATTATTACTTTAGTGGGTATTATGCTGTTTGCAACGGTGGCGGCAGTAAATATCTTGAATATACCAGCCCTGACAGCTTTAGTATCTGGGATTTTGGTGATATTCGGGCGAATTTTGGCGGGTTTGGTAATCTTTGCTATTGGTTTATTCCTGGCAAATCTGGCTTTTAGCATTATTACTAGTTCTGGCGATCGCCAAGCACAGATTTTAGGACAAGTAGCGCGGATTTGCATCATTACCTTAGTCTCAGCAATGGCACTGCAACAGATTGGAGTTGCTAGTGATATTGTGAATTTAGCCTTTGGACTTTTATTAGGTGCGATCGCTGTTGCTATAGCCCTAGCTTTTGGCTTGGGAGGTCGCGATATTGCCCGCGAACAAGTTCAAGAATGGCTTAATTCTTTCAAAGGTAGAAGCTAAAAGTTATCTCAGAAAATACAGCCACAGGCATCAAGAGTAGAAAAAATCTACTACCAATTTCCTTAATAAGTTGAAAGCCACAGCTTAAAAGCTCGGAATTTGAGTGTAGAACTTGACATTTTGAGTTCTGTACTCAACTTCCGAGTTGTAAATTTGACCAAAATCCAAGTAACTACTCCTATCCTGTTTACTATAGCCTCTTGAATTGTTGCTGGTTGGGCGCTTGGCGACAACGTACCCGACATTTCTAGTTTCTGAGTTTTACTTTGTGGAGTAATTCATCTTTAATGCGGCTGAGAATTGAAGCTTCATCAAGATTTGTCAAAATCCGATTAATTACTGCTTTTGGCCCATCAGGCCCCCAAGTTGCACCGTTGGCTAAATAAACTTTGGTAACTTGTCCGATACCGTAAGAAGAAACACCAGCAACTCCGGCTTGGGTGAGTGCTACAGATATGTAAGGAGCAAGGGCAATACCAGCTGTAGCGGTTGCAGAGATACCAAGTAAAGTTTTCAATCCACTTAAACCCAAGTTTGCCAAGAGTTCGCTAGCACCGATGCCACCCATACTCAAGGCGATTTTTTGTAATAATTGTACGGCTCCGGCTTCGGTCATAGAGAAGCCATAGAGTTTTGATAAACCTAAAATTAGAGCGATATCAATAACTACACTACTCAGAATATCTACCACAGTTACGGGATTAAGAGCGATCGCCACTGCCTTCGCCATCACAGCTTTCCAAATCAACTGATTGGCATTCACCTCACGAATCATCAGTTTTCGCTCTACCAATTGCTCGTTTACGGTGTCAGCATAAAGCATGGTATTGAGAGCAACCAAGGCTTTACCTTCGCGGTGGAGAATCTCTAAAATTTTCAGCTTCAGTTCTTCAACTTGGGCATTACCCGGACGCAACTGTATGCCCCTAGTACCATCAGGGCGAAAAACTGCTGTCTTCACCAATGGCGATGCTGCCGCCATGACAATTTCTAAAGGCGTGAGTAATTCTCGCACCCTTTCATCGCGGATTTTATGATAAATTGCCATACGATCGGCTTCTGGATATTGGTCTACTTTATTAAATACCAGAATTATTGGTTTACCTGCTTCCCGCAATTGAGAAAGAGCAGTGTGTTCTATTTTTGTCATGTCGCCAGAGATGACAAAAAGAATCAAATCTGCTTGCTTGGCAATCTGTTCGGCTAATGCAGCCCTAGTCGCACCATCTACCTCATCTAACCCAGGAGTATCAATTAATTCCACCTGCGATTGACCTATACCAGGAAGAGTCACTCGCAAAGCGCGTTCAGTTTCCCCAACAGCCTCTTCACTAATACTCCAATTAACTCTTTGTGCAGCACGGGTAACCCCATGCAGCGGCCCGGTTTCAAATACTGTTTGCCCAACCAAAGCATTAAGTAGCGAAGATTTACCACGCCCCACCATGCCAAAAGCCGCAATCTGCACCACCATGCTGTCTAACTTTAAGAGCATAGTTTCTAAATCAGTAATCTCCGCCTCCAGTCCTGCTTTTTCCTGGGGGCTGAGGTCAAGATTACTCACCAAATTTCGCAGCGCCGTTTGTGCTTGTTTATAATTCAGTTCCGTCTGAATGTCTTCAAAACTGAAAATGGCACTATCTAGTTCTTCCTCCCAACTGGGTGAGTTGCTGTGATGAGGTTCGGGCAATGTGGAAGTCATAATTTAGATTTACAGTTAACCTCGCTATTCGATCCTAGTTATTTTTAACAGGAAATGGGGAGTGGGGAGTGGGGAGTAGGGAATGGGGACTGGGGACTAGGGATTGGAGATTTTGAGTATTTAAGGTCGAAGTTCCGAGTTCCGAGGTCGAACGTTGAGATTCTAACTCTGCCCATCTCCCTCACTCCCCATTCCCCACTCCCCAGTTTGAACTCCTGAAGGCATGTTTAAGAAATCGAGGTCTACCTTAGTGAAGTGTTAACTTAGCTAATTAGTTGCCCAAGTGGGCAAAAATTATGAAAAGTTTTCCATCTTGCCTTGGTAAGCGCAAACAAAATAAAATAGGTCGTTTTGCAGCATCTGTTGTAGCAGCGCTGGCGATGGCTGCGCCAATGTCATTGACAAACGCAAGCAGTATTAATTATGCCAGTGCTACACCCATAAAAATCACTACTGGAAAAGAAATCACTCCCGCATCAGTTGGGCTGAGTCCAGCTAAAGCAAGTATTGCCCAGCTACAAACTAATCAGATTCGCTATCAAACTGCTGGGGCTGATGCTTTTGTTCTGGTTCCTATCCTGGTTTTCGGGGGTTTAGTTATATTTGTACCGCTGTTTTTTGGCGGACTGGTGGTAATTGGCGAACGAGAAGTTGGCATTGTTGTCAGAAAGTTTACTCTTTCTGGACGCGGACTACCCGCAGGAAGGTTAATTGCTCTCAATGGTGAGGCTGGTTTACAGGCAGATACTTTGGCTCCTGGCTGGCATTGGGGCTATTGGCCTTGGCAATACTCGGTTCGCAAAGAATCAGTGGTTGTTGTTCCCCAGGGTGAAATCGCTTTAATTGTAGCCGCAGATGGCGAACCCAACCCACCACAGCGCATTCTGGGTAAAATTGTCGATTGTGACAATTACCAAGATGCCCGGAAGTTCCTTACCCAAGGTGGGGAAAAAGGTCGGCAAATGGGTTTTCTGACTGCTGGAACTTACCGTATTAACACTGCTCTGTTTAAAGTAATTGTGGCATCAAATGCTACGTCTCATGGCATGACTCCAGAACAGTTACGGGTGTACAGCTTGGCATCTGACAAAGTAGGCATCGTTACCACTTTAGATGGTGTACCAATTTCAGCTGGTGAACTGGCAGGGCCGATAATTGACGGACACGACAATTTCCAAAATGGTCAGAAATTTATTGATGGCGGTGGACGACGAGGCTTACAAGAACAAATTCTGCTTTCTGGTTCTTGGAATTTAAATCCCTGGTTTGTCCAAGTTGAACAAGTGCCAATGACAGAAATTCCCATTGGTTACGTGGGTGTGGTAATTTCTTTCGTGGGTAAGGCACATCAAGATGTCAGCGGTGCAGCCTTCACTCATGGCAACTTGGTGAATCAAGGACACAAGGGTGTATGGGTGGAACCGCTGTATCCAGGGAAGCACCCGATTAATTCTCGGATTATGAAAATTGAACTGGTGCCAACGACCAACATTGTTTTAAACTGGTCGGGTCGTACCGAACGTCACAGCTATGATGCTAAACTGGCTTCCTTAACTGTACGATCGCGCGATGGATTTGCTTTTGATTTGGAAGTAGCGCAAATCATCCATGTGGGTGCTTTAGATGCGCCGAAGGTAATTTCTCGTGTTGGCGCAATGCAAAATCTTGTAGACCATGTATTAGAACCAACTATCGGTAATTATTTCCGTAACTCAGCCCAAGACTATACAGTATTAGACTTTTTGACGGCTCGCAGCGAGCGACAAGCTGAGGCTGCTGAGTATATTAAAACAGCTCTACGGGCTTATGACGTGCAAGCGATCGATACCTTGATTGGTGATATTCAGCCACCAGCGTCGTTAATGCAGACACAAACAGACCGAAAAATTGCCGAAGAGGAACGCAAGACTTATGAAGTCCAGCAACTGGCGCAAACTCAACGCCAGCAACTTGTGCGGGAAACAGCGCTGGCTGATATTCAACAAGAAATGGTCAAATCCGAACAGAGCGTACATATCGCGGATTTAAAAGCCAAAGCCCAAATTAAGCAAGCTACAGGTGAAGCCGAGGGTATAAAACTCCGGGCAATTGCGGAGGCGGAAGGTATCCGCGCCACAGGTAACGCCAAAGCTGAAACCTACCGCACTGGTGTGGAAGCCTTGGGTTCGCAAGGTTATACAGCAATGCAACTAATGCAGATTATCGGCGATCGCCATGTCCGTTTGATTCCAGATGTTTTAGTTGGCAGTAATGGCAATAACAACGGCTTAGTAGATGGTCTACTATCGTTGATTTTATGGAATCAAACTGCTAAACCAGGCGAACTCACACCAACGCCTTTGCACCCACAACCAATAACCCAAACACAAACAACCCCGGACAACGGTCTTCCGCCCATAGTTGTGAATTTTCCAACAGTTGATAAGTAGGATTAGCTTATAGGGGCATAGGGTATGGGGCATGGGGAGGTATGGGAGGACAGAGAAGCATAAATTCTATTTCCCCCCACACTCCCCACACTCCCCACACTCCCCACACTCCCCACACTCCTCACTCCCCACTCCCTACTCTTTCAAGCTAGCCTTCTTCCGCCAACCTAGCTTGACTACCTGGCGGCTACGAGCGATCGCTAGGGCATCATCAGGAACATCTTCTGTAATTGTGGAACCAGCAGCTATATAGACGTCATCACCTAAGGTTACTGGGGCTACTAGAACGCTGTTAGCACCAGTTTTAGTGCGATCGCCTATTTTAGTTCGATGTTTCTTAACGCCATCATAGTTGGCAGTAATTGTACCAGCACCAATATTTACGTGATTGCCGACAACGGTATCGCCTATGTATGACAAATGCGCTGCATTCGTGCGATCGCCTAATTCCGTATTTTTCAATTCCACAAAATTTCCCACACGACAACCTGCACCCACTTGTACCTGACCCCGTAAATGGGTATAAGGGCCAATTCGGCTGCCTGTTTGCACAGTACTATTTATTACCACTGAATACTGTACTTTCACATTTTCGGCTAAATGGCTATTTTCAATTAAACTCCCAGGGCCGATGTGACTTCCTGTTTCGATCGCTGTATTTCCCCGCAGATGAGTTTGGGGTTCAATAATTACATCCGGCTGTAACTCAACTGTTTCGTCAATGGTGATACTTGTGGGGTCAACGAGGGTGACGCCTGCAAGCATCCATTTTTCCTTGATGCGCTTTTGCAAAACTTCATAGGCAACTGCTAATTGCAAGCGATCGTTGATGCCGAGAATTTCTTGAGGATCTTCTACATCCACTGCCATCACTTGTCCGACCTGAGTCACCGCATCAGTAAGATAGTATTCTTTTTGGGCATTATTTGCCTGGAGGTGCGGAAGTACGCGAGCCAAATCTGGCCAGCGAAAGCAATAAACTCCAGCGTTAATCCGGTTATTTTGTCTTTGCTCGGGACTACAATCCTTGTGTTCGACCATTTGCTGGACGATATTGCGCTCGCTACAAAAAACGCGTCCGTAGCCTGTGGGGTCAGTTAGGCGTGCAGTGAGAATAGTAGCAGCGTTCTGATTTTGAGTGTGAGTTTGTAACATCTGCTCAAGGGTTTCACTACGTATCAACGGTAAATCGCCGTTGAGTACCAGTAAATCCCCAGTGTAATCTTCTAAGTAAGGAAGTAATTGCTGGATGGCGTGACCTGTCCCTAATTGCAGAGTTTGTTCGACAAACTCCAAGTTGGGAATTGATTGCATGGCAGCTTTCACTTCCTCAGCCTGATACCCGACGATCGCAATTTGCCGTGAGGGAGAAAGAGGTTCTACACTTTTGAGAACTCTCTCTAATAGCGATCGCCCACCCAAAGAATGTAGCACCTTGGGTAAACTTGATTTCATCCGTGTGCCGCGTCCGGCTGCTAGAATTGCTACAACTACCATAATTAGCTATCAGCTATCAGTAAAATTGCGATTAATGCTGTTGGTACTTTAAGACATAGGCTCAAATCATACCAGCTAATCATAGAAGACTGAAATTAGCAAAGGAGTTAGAACTCAGGAGTGACAATAAGTTAACTGATAAAAAATTAAGATTATAATACTAAGTACGTTAATATTAATTAACGCCGATTGCGTAAGTACAAATCCTTATTGCTTACTCACTCTGGTTTTGCTGACAAGAGCAAATAAAGTCAGCGAACTTTTGCATAAGTTTAGGATTGCGCCAACCAGAATTAGCTTCTTTTAGCATCTCCAAAAGTGCTTCTTGCGGCGTCAAAGCTGCCTTGTAAGGCCGTTCGCTGGTTAGAGCATCGTAAATATCAATTAACTGAAATATCTGCGCCAGATATGGGATTTCATCTCCTTTAAGTTTATCCGGGTAGCCGGAACCATCCCAGCGTTCGTGATGATGGCGAATAATGGGAATTACACCCCGCATACTGCGTAGTGGCTTGCAGATTTTTTCCCCAATTAAAACGTGCTGCTGCATAATGTGCCAGTCTTCGGGGGTGAGTTTGCCTTTTTTGAGCAGCACCGCATCGGGAATGCCTACTTTACCGATATCGTGGAGATAACCGCCCCACATTAAATCTCTAATTTGGTAGCGCGAAAGATTGAGGTATTCACCAAATGCTTGTCCTAGTTTTACCAGCCGTTCGCAATGGTCACCTGTATTTGGATCGCGACTTTCAATGGACATAGCAATGGAAAACAAGACTTGTTCGGCGTGGTCTAAGTCTTCGTTAAGACGCTTTTGCCGGACTAAGGACTTGACACGCGCCGCCAATTCCACACGATCGAAAGGTTTGGTGAGAAAGTCATCTCCGCCGACTTCAATGCCCCGAATGCGCGATCGCCTGTCATTTAATGCAGTAATAAAAATTACTGGTATGAGCCTGGTTTGTTCGTCCTGTTTGAGCAATTGACAGACTTCAAATCCATCCATTCCAGGCATCATCACATCCAGTAAAATCAAATCTGGTTGTTTTTGGGTTACCAATCCCACAACAATAGAACCACTGTCTGCCTCAATCACATCGTATCCTTCCATCCCCAAGAGAGCAACAGCAGTCATGCGACTTGCAGCATGGTCATCAACCACTAAAACCTTTGGTGGATCTAGATCGAACCCATTCACTTTAGAACCTTTGGCTTGTAGTGTTTTAGAGGCCAATAAATCTTGATTAAAATTAACATCAGTTTTCATCAAAGAAGACACTGCCTGGGTATCTTCAAGCATCAAGTCTTCTTGAGATAAGCCTAAAGAATAACCCTCTATATTTTGCGAACCTATAGTGTGATTTGAACCGATACTTTTCACTTTGCTTAGGGGGTTCGACCCATTAATAATTTCTTTTGTAAAGCCTCTATGGTTGGAATTCCACGGAATCACAAAGGCGCTCCAATTATTTGCACAAGTTAACAGTGTCAGATTTCAAAAAAAATTTAGTATTTGACTGTATTTGATTTAGGCTTTTCATAAGGATTATGTATGATGTTAAGCCGCTGATGTGGTTTTTTCACTCGATGTATTTTTTATGTTACGAAGTAAAGAGTATATTGTTGTCAAATTTTTTGCTTCTAATTCCAGTATCATAAATTCGTACAAATGTTAAATCAGGCTTTCCACGGAGATTTTTCCATATATTAGCGCCACAAAAGCTTACAATATTCTGTTTTTTCTAAAAAAAACCGATTTTGATTTGGCAGTATCGATCCTTCTCATTAGGTATACACCTTTTTACTTACTCAGTTATAGCAATAGTTAAATACTGTTAACTTAAGTGTAATATTAGCTACTTATTATAGTTTAAGTTATTTTGTTGCGAAAACCTCATTGTCTGAGTACTAAAAAACGAAATTACAATTTTTGGAAAGATGTCCAACTTTTCTGAAGTCTATTGCTTAAACTTAGCCCGTTGTAGACATCGCTATCCAACTACAAACTACTTCCTATAAAATCCCTACCTTGTGTTGTAGATAGCCACCTTTTTCGCCAGTGGGAGGTAGGTTCGAGAGAAGAACTTTCTTGCTCTTGTTGGCGACGCTTGATTATAACTTCACTTGGATCGCTGAATTTAGGATCGCGGTAGGGAATCGCAGCACGAGTTAGTAAGTGTTCTTCCTCAGCTTGGGAAAGAGGATAACAGGAGGTGTGGGAGGTGTGGGAAGTATGGGAGCATGGGGAAGAAATCTTTCCCCCCTCTGTCCCTCTGCCTCCCCTGCTCCCCTGCTTTTCTGCTCCCCATCCTCTTATTACTGCCACGGTACCAGGCGATCGCCTGCCTACAGGTGGGGTAGAAGCGATCGCTAACCCAGCAGATAACATTGCTGTGCGTACAGCAGCAGCACAAGAATAGGTCGCTAATAAACCATCTGGCTCTAAACACAATGACAGTTGTTTAATAAATTCAACTGTCCATAATTGAGGACACTGTGGTGGTGAAAACGGATCGAGGAAGATTGCATCTGCCGAGAAATTCCATTGACGTACTAGCGCGATTGTTTTTCTAGCATCGCCAATTAGGAGTTTCGCTTCTAGACAATCTGTTTGCACTTGATGCTCAAAAGCTAACTGGGACAAAATTTCAATGCGATCGCACTTCCAACCGTCGAACAAATGATGAGCGATCGCAGCTTGTGGTACTGCTGGATTCAGTTCTAAGCCGATGACTTCAACCTTACAACTAGGATTTACTGCCCAAATTGTCTGTAAAGCAGCAGCGGTATTGTATCCTAAACCATAACAAACATCCAACAACCGCAACACAGGTTTTTGCGCCGCTGTAGCCAATTGAGTTGGTTCCACAAACTTGAAAAAACTTTCTTGTTTAGCACCATAATGGCTGTGAAAAGATTCACCAAACTCCTGGGAGACAAAGGTGAAAGAGCCATCTGCTGTCAGCTGAGGTGTAAAATTCTCTAAGTTAGTCATTGGTCATTAGTCATTGGTCATTAGTCATTAGTTTTCCTCTGCCCCCTCTGCCCCCTCTGCGCCTGTCCTACTCATCTCTCCATACTCTATGCGCAATTCCCAATTCGTTGTTTCACCAACTTGGCTGTTTGAACATCTAGAAGATCCGCAAGTAGCAATCGTGGACTGTCGCTTTTCTCTGGCGGAACCGCAATTAGGACAACAACAGTATCAAACAAGTCATATTAAAGGGTCATATTACTTAGATTTGAACCAGGATCTTTCTAGTCCGGTGGGTAAGCATGGCGGAAGACATCCTTTACCTAACCCTAATGATATCGCTAAGAAATTTACAGCGATCGGGATTAATTATCAAAAAACTCTAGTTGTCGCTTATGATGATTCTCGCTTTGCTTTTGCATCTCGTCTGTGGTGGTTGTTGCGCTATTTAGGACACGAACAAGTAGCAGTACTTGATGGAGGTTTTAGCGGCTGGCAAAAAGCCGGATATCCCGTTACGAATGTTATTCCTCAGCCACGGATAGGGACATTTGTACCTCAAGTGCAAACAGAAAAAGTTGTAGATATGACAGCAGTCAAAAGCCGCAAAGATACGCCAGGTGTAGTATTAGTAGATTCGAGAGAAAGCGATCGCTACCGAGGCGAACGAGAACCAATTGATAAAATTGCTGGACATATTCCTGGCGCCGTTAATTATCCTTGGCAAGAAGTTACAGATTCTAACGGCTGCTTACTTCCCGAAAGCGAACAACGCCGTCGCTGGGAAAATCTAGAAACAGCCGAAGAAATTTTAGTTTATTGCGGTTCTGGCGTGACTGCTTGTGTAAATTTACTTTCTCTAGAATTAGCTGGCATTACCAAGGGCAAACTTTATGCTGGTAGCTGGAGTGATTGGATTAGTTATTAGTCATTGAGTGATGAAAAGACGATCGAACTTGGGAACCCAACGAATAACCAATGACCAATAACTAATAACTAATGACTAATTTCAAAACCGACCCAATAACAAATTGTAATTAATACTGAAGAACCAGCCGTCAAAATCAATGTTTTGAGCAGTTGAACTACCAAAAGTATACCCAGTCTGGACATTCATGCTACTAGAATCAGATATTCGGTAAATTAAATGCCCAAATAGCCGATGAAATTGGTCTTCTCGATCGCGTTGTGTAAAGTCAGAGAAGTTCCCCTGGTAGTCGATACCAATTTGCAGAGGCTTTTGTAAATAGTAGTTCAGAGAAAACCAATAAGAATTAACAACCCGGCTGCGACTTTGAGGATCGGCAAAATTGACACTCAGTTCGTAAAAGCTATCTAGCATTAATCTTGAGGTTAACGGATCGCGCCGTCCGAAAGATAGTTGCAGGGAATTTTCGTTCAAAAAGCGATCGCCTGCTTTGAAGCTATTGGGGCGATCGCTGTTGTTGGCATAAAATAACTGCTGATTGCTGAAACTGAGTTCTCCATACATTCGTTGCGATAGTTGCTGGTAAAGGCTGAAATTAAATCTCAGCTGGTTGTAATGGTATTGCGATTGGTCTAGATAACGAATGATATTGCCATCAATTGACCCGTTTAAATATGTTTTAGATCCGATAGGAAAATATGCAGAGGCTAGTGTTAGTCCAGAAACGATCAAACTATCTTCTATCGGATCTTTTTCTGAAGAAAAAATGTTGCTCGTGTGGAAATAACTCACACGACCTCGTAGATAGCCAACGGGTGTAAATTCTCGCACAGGAGGTTGCGGTGGAAGTGGCTGTTGTTCTAGAGGTCTTAACCGCACCCGCAAACCAAGTTCGATATTGTTATCAGACTCAGACGACTGTTTTGACTGTTGTAACAGCCTCATTAATCTCTCTAGCTGTTGAAAACGATTGATATCAGGTAGATTTAACAGTTGTTCTGTTGAGTCTGAAGGAGATGTTGGCAAATTGCTTGGCTGGGATTCTAGCTGCGGCGTTTCGCTTTGTTCTGGAGTATCGCCAGTTTCTTGAGTTCGTGCTGGTTGGGCTTGTTTAATATCTGGCGTTTGTTGTGCTAAAGTTAACGGCTGTACTGTTCGGTTAACCTCTTGTAAAGAAGCCGGCGAGGAGTCAGCATAACCCATTGATGCCAAATCATAATTTTGAGATTCTGCCGCATCTACTCTGATGCAATACCAGCTTCCAGTAGTAGAAGCTAACAAAATCCAAAAAAACAAATTTTTCCAATTCTTGAGTCGCATCTGTTAGATCGCGTTGAGCGTGTTTGGCGAATGTAGGCTGAGAAGCTGTATCATAAGTTTTGACTCACAAACATACGATTGAGTCTATCTAGTTCAGCTTTTTAGGTATATACTGAGATATACAAATTAAAATTGTTATTTTTCGGATTCATTCCTATAATTTTTTGCCAAAATTATCTGCTCTGACACAAAGTTCTTTCAACTTTTGTTAAATCAATAGGTGTAAATAAACATAGTTAGATTACAAAATGTAAGTATACCGAAAACTTTTACCTATGAAAAGCCATAAATCATGCCTACTCCATAGCTAACTTTCAGATTGTTATTCCTGGCTTTTAATGTAGATGAAAGGAAAAAGGCTGAAATTAAATATTCAAAGCCTCAAGAGATATTCTCCATACCATAGAGCATTTAGCAATTGTTATTGAGCCTTAAGTTTTAAATCTGCTCTAGACCTAATTGCGTAAAGAATAGACTTTAGAACAAAACTTAAATAAAGTAAATACATATTTATTAGTTGTTTATTTTATCTATTAAATGTAGACTTAGGTGCAGATAAATTTACATTAAAAACTGGCTATAACAATTAGCACCAGGGTAACTGCTTAGTGCTTTTTGGTATTAGGCTGTACAAATAATCAAAATTATGAATAAATCCTTACCGCTGTTAGTAATTGGTTTATGGGGAATCCTAGCATTACCTTTGCCAGATAGAGTAAGTGCACTAACTCCTCTCACACGAGCTGAGATTCAGAACCTCCGCAACTTAGTGCAACTAATACCCAAAAACAAACTCAAGAAGCGTCCCGCACAAAGATTGGATACAATGACCCCTGGAGATGGGTTGTTAACAGGTCGAGCTTCTTTAGCAGACTTGCGATTTAACGATGGGTCTTTGGCAAGAGTTGGGGAACAAGCTATATTTCAATTTTTACCCAAGACTCGCAGCTTTAAACTCTCAAATGGAACAGCATTGCTGCTTATACCACCAGGAAGAGGGCAAACACGTATACAAACGCCAAGTGCAGCAGCAGCAATTCGTGGTTCAGCATTATTTGTACGCTACGACCAAAAAACAGATACCACGATTGTGGGCGCACTGACAAATAGCGGCATTGAAGTTTCTAATAAGGACGGTTCTCAAACTCGGATGCTGGAAGCAGGACAGCTGATGGTTGTAGTTAGAGGTAGATTTGAGGGTTTATACGATTTTGACCTGAGAAATTTTTATGAAACTAGCGATTTAGTTCGAGAACTTGATTTAAATAATCAAAATGTTACACCCCCGAGTGACCCAGCGATCGCCAGCGTTCAAGCTGAAACTACAGCGGCTTTAAAAGCACAGCCGCCAGTAACAGGTGAGAAAGTAGTTGAAAACCCATCTTTCTTACAGTTAACTCCTACTCCTTCAGATTCAGCAACAAATAATACTGTTACAAATGGTTCCTCAGCAAATTCGAGTACAGATAATTCCACAGCAAATTCCACTAACAAATCAGGGGAAGCCTTATCAAATACTCAGCAGGGTACTCAAACTACTAATAACAACACAAGTACCCAGAATAATAATGTGAGTGTTGACTCCACTAAAACCACAACCCAACCTGAACCTTCCGTACATGGTGCTGGAAATGAAAACCCCTTAGGTGGGGCTGGAAATCAAAACACGGTAGGTGGCGCTGGGAATGAAAATAATGTCAGTGGGGCTGGAAATCAAAACACGGTAGGTGGCGCTGGGAATGAAAACAATGTCGGCGCTGGAAATGAAAACAATGTCGGCGGCGCTGGAAATGAAAATAATGTCGGCGGCGCTGGAAATGAAAATAATGTCGGCGGCGCTGGAAATGA
>JAVRCJ020000041.1:0-57462 GCA_034530875.2 Nostoc sp. DedSLP01 | reverse complement strand
TACCTCATTTTCAGAAAGGTCTACGCGCCATGACGCTTATTCAGTCAGCATTATAGCCTTACTGTCACCCCTTCAGAGTAATCAGTTCTACAGCAAGCTGAGTAAAACCTCTTGCCAAATCAGCATTTTTAGCTTCTACGACTAATATCAAGTTCGGATGATTAGTTATGATTGCAGTCCTCGCGTTACCTCTCCCCAACCCTCCCCTTGCTAAGGGTAGGATGCCGTAAGGCGGGTGGGGTGTTTCAAGATTATATAAGTAATTAAGCGAACTTGATATAAGAGCTTACGGTCTGCGTGCAAATAATAATCAAGGGAACCTTTTAATTGTTCTGTAACAATTAAAGGATATTCATACCAAGTTGCAATCAAAGATAGTAACTTGGGCTGGGAGTAGGGAGTGGGGAGTGGGGAATAGGAATACTATTTCTGAACGCAACTTAGTATCAATTCTCAGTTGGGCGCAGGTGTAGCGAACAACATCTAATAAAATTGGTGCAATTAGTAACTCTCTGCGGGCTGCTTCGCTAGTCAAACTAATATATGGCAAACTCTCGAATACAGACGGTTTTTTCCACCGATAGAAATTTTTACTAAAAGCGATCGCAATTTCAACATCAAAATGCGATCGCTTTTGTATACCATTTAAACTACTCACCAAGCCTATTTAGGGTTAGTCAAGTCTGATTTTGGACTAAATGCAGAGGCGATCGCTAGTATGACAAGTGTCTGCTACCTGGTCAACAACTTCCGTCGTAAATTATCCAAGGCTGCATTTGCACTCACATAGCGAATTAAAGAACGTCCTCGTGCAGCACCAAAATGATACTCAAAACTTGCCACTTCATCGTTTGGTCCAGCCAAACCGACATAAACCAAGCCCACTGGCTTAGTGTCTGTCCCTCCAGTTGGCCCGGCAATCCCAGTGATACTCAATCCCCAAGTTGTTGAAAGTCGTGTTTTGACTCCAATTGCCATTTGTTCGGCGACAGTAGCACTTACCGCCCCAAATTTATCTAAATCTTCCTCGTTAACCCCCAATAGCCTAACTTTCACTGAATTGTCATAAGAAATTACTCCACCCCAAAAGTAATCAGAACTCCCAGAAATCTCAGTTAACATTTGCCCTACTCCACCACCAGTGCAAGATTCTGCTACAGCAAGAGTTTCTTTTGATGCACGCAACAACTCGCCGACGACGGTAGCAAGATTGTCATCATTGATACCGTAAAAATCTAATCCAGCAATTTCTTTAATTTGTTTTTCAATAGGCGCAATCAAAGCTTCTGCTTTGCTTTTTGAATTTGCTTTAGCAGACACTCGCAATCTTACTTCTCCCTTCCCTGCATAAGGAGCTACAGTAGGATTTTGCAAATTTAAATAAGAAGCAACCTTTTCCGCCAAAACAGATTCACCAATACCCCAAAACTTTAAACTTCGACTGTAAATAATTTCCTTGCCCCAACCTTGACTTTTGAGAAATGGCACAGCCGTTTCTTTCCACATCGGGTGCATTTCACTGGGAACTCCGGGAAAGGTAAAAATCGTAATGTTAGGACGGGGCTGCCAAATAATACCGGGTGCAGTTCCGGTGGGGTTGGGTAAAATTTCTGCACCTTGGGGAATTAAAGCCTGTTTGCGGTTACTTGGTGACATCACCCGGCCGCGTTGAGCAAATTTCTGGGTTATATCTTCAATGATTTCTGGGCGTTCTACCAAAGGAGTATGAAAAAAATCAGCGATGGTTTCACAAGTGAGGTCATCTGGCGTGGGGCCAAGACCGCCAGTGAAAATCAGAATTTGCGCTCTAGAAATAGCAATTTCTATAACTTGTTTCAACCGTTCTGGATTATCGCCAACTACGGTTTGATAGTAATGGGGAATACCTAATTGAGCTAATTGTTGCGCCAAAAATTGAGCATTGCCATTGAGGATATCTCCTAATAGCAATTCAGTACCAACACAAATAATTTCTGCACTCATTGAATTGGGGAAGGGAGTAGGGAGTGGGGAATGGGGAGTAGGGGGGCAGAGGGAGATAGGGAAGTGTGGGGAGTGTGGGGGGAAAGATTTATTCCCCATCCTCCCACACCTCCTGCTTGCCCTATGCCTTATACCAATGCTGGTACAGGGATTTCCAGGTGAGGGTATAAGGGGAAGCGATCGCACAATGCAGCCACCCGTCGTTTACAATCTTGGGCGACTTCCTCGGAATCTGGAGAAAGTAGGCGATCGGCAATAATATTCCCAATCTCAGTAAATTCTGCTACTCCTAAGCCCCGCGTCGTCATTGCTGGGGAACCTAACCTCAGACCACTAGTTACAAATGGCGACTGCGGATCGAAGGGAACAGTATTTTTGTTAGCAGTAATATTCACACGGCTGACTAGTTGATCCGCTTGCTTACCAGTCATACCAATAGAGCGTAAATCTACGAGCATTAAATGATTGTCAGTACCGCCAGACACCAGCTTTAAGCCGCGATTTTGTAATTGTTCTGCCAAGGCACGAGCATTTTCAATTACTTGGGCAGAATAGGTTTTAAACTCTGGTTTGAGCGCTTCTCCAAAAGCTACTGCCTTACCAGCAATTACATGTTCCAAAGGCCCACCTTGGCTGCCAGGAAAAACCGATTTATCTAGCTTTTTGCCTAGTTCTGCGTCGCCAGTCAAAATTAAACCACTTCTCGGCCCGCGTAGAGTTTTATGGGTAGTTGTTGTCACTACATGACAATAAGGAATCGGATTAGGATGAAGGCCGCTAGCCACCAAACCAGCAATGTGGGCAATATCGGCAAGTAAGTAAGCACCGACTTCATCAGCAATACTACGGAATTTTTCAAAATCAATTATCCGGGGATAAGCTGAATAACCACAAATCAGCAGCTTAGGACGCTCCCTAAGCGCCAGCTCCCGAATTTCGTCGTAGTCAAGTTGTTCTGTTTGTTGGCTGACGCCGTAGTGGCTAACTTGGAACCACTTACCCGAGACATTTACAGGGGAACCGTGGGTGAGATGCCCGCCATGAGACAAATCCATCCCCATAATTTTGTCTCCTGGCTCCAGCAGGGTGAGAAACACCGCAAAATTAGCTTGTGCGCCAGAATGGGGTTGTACATTTGCATGAGCAGCACCAAACAGCTCTTTAGCGCGGTCGATCGCCAGTTGCTCGATTTTATCAACAAACTCACAACCGCCATAGTAGCGTTTACCGGGTAATCCCTCGGCATATTTATTTGTCAGTACTGAACCTTGAGCGGCCAGTACAGCCGCAGAGGTAAAGTTTTCACTAGCAATCAACTCCAAATGGTCTCGCTGACGTTGTAGTTCGTCGTCGATTAACTCCGCGATCGCCGGATCGCTGGAGGCCAGAAAATCTGAATTAGTCTTACTCACTTCAATTATCCTTATGGAGATTTTTACAACACCTGATTTTAGTTGGATACAGCACCTAAGTAACAGTAGCCCAAAGTTTATGGTTTAAGGGTTTTTGACTGTTCTACAGAGGCGATTAACTGTCTTTGTAGTATAAAGGTTTATTTGTGCCAACTTAATTATTAGACCCAAGCTCGATTAATGCATTAACAATCATAACGTTGCTTTTTGGCCCCCGGTTAGACGTTCTCAACAAATTCTTGATTTTCGATTTTCAAGTCCAGTTGTGCCAGAGTTGGAAACTCAATATCGCAATTCTAAAAGATTCATAAACAACAAGACTCCCGACTTCTTAAAAAATCGGGAGTCTGAAGCTTGGAATTTTCACAAATCAAATAGGATTCATATAGCGACTTTGATAATAAGCCAAAATTTGGTTTGCTCGTTGCCGACTTTCTAAAGTAGATTTTGCTGTCCACGAAAGCGTTAAGCCAGCAATTTGACTTTGATTGTAATCAAACTCTTGGGAGGATTGGGGAATTAAATCCACTTCTAACCCTTCCACTTGACGTAAATGCGCTGCAATTTCTCGATAAACTGCTAAAGGCAAACCAGGGAATTCAATTTTTTCCTTAGTCTCCATCTTTTATGAAGCTCCCACATTAACTGAATTTTGGGAGGGTGTTGTCACTGAAATAGGACCGCCAGTAGTAGCTGCGGCTGATGGCGTTGAAGCTGATGGCGTTGAATCGACAGACCCTTCCCCTACCATTTTGGCAACTTCGATACCATATTGTTCCAAAATGACAATTGGATTAGAGCCTCCATTCATTTCAATGCGTTTAATGAGTACGCCATTCGCTAATCGCTGTCCTGCCTGTACATAGCGGCTCGTTGGCTCATCTGGGACTTTAATAATTGCTTGTGGTTCCTTACCGATCAGAACTACACCAGTCACAACAACTTTCTTAGCCAACTCAGGTTGTGGTGTTGGTGGCAATACAGATACTAAAGTCGGATTGGGTACAACTTGAGGTAAAACCTTAGGCAAGACTGAAGTCAAAGTAGCATTGACTTTTTTTGGTACTTTTGCAACCAAAGCAATGTTATTTTTCTTTTGATTCAAAGCTATGGTACTTGTTGGCAGTTTTCGGACTAAGGTTGGTGCAGTAGGTAGCTTAGGCAACACCGGAACAGGTTTTCCTGGTGTTTTAGCCACTTCACCAACTGGCTGTCCGAAAAGTTGTGCAAACGGGTCATTACGGTTTTTTGCTACCATAATTACCTTTGCCCGTTCTGTACCATTAGTAGATTGAATTAAACTCAAACTTGCAGAAGGAACTTGTGAAACCTGTTTGGCAGGTACAACTGGATTCTTAAATGATTGAGCCGCTGGTGGCGACTTTTTTGATATTGTGGCAATCGGCGCAGGATTGGTAGCTTGCGGTGGATTTTCAGAAGCACATCCAGCGATCGCCAAAGTTAAAGTAGCTGCAATTGTAATTGTTGAATTTCTGCCCATGAGTCTTTCTCAAAAGCCATTGGAAAATTGAAAATTGGAAATCAACATGCTTGAAATTTTTGTTCAAGGCAAAGTCTGTTCCCTTTATAACCTAATTTTCTGATTTTCAGGGGTTATTTTTCGCACCTATAACCCAGCATAACTGCGGATCTACTTTATTGGCAGTTAGTCCTCTGCCACACCCATTAGCTGTTTCATTAAATCCAAGCCTTTCTTCACTCTACGGGAAACAGTTACTACACTGATACCCAGATGTTCCGCAACTTGTTTTTGTGTCAAATCTTGCAAAAACACGCACTCCAACACATCTCGGGTACGTTGTTCTAGCTGAACCAACGCCTGTTGCAAGCGCAGTTGGTCTTCTTGTGCTAGTTGAAAGCTGCGATAGTGAGGATCTGGAACTAATTCTCCCAAACAAGTAGAGCCTTCTTCTCCATCTTGAACTGGCACATCTAAACTCAAGGGAGCGCGATTCACCCATGCCAATTTAATTTCTTGCCATTCATTTGGAGAAATTTTTAGTGCTGCTGCTAATTCCGAATCTGTTGGTTGGCGATTGTGTGTTTCACGCCACGAACGTGAAATTCCTATTGCTTGCTGTTGCAGTGCTAACCATCTGCGAGGAATCCGCACAGTGACGCCTTTATCTCGTAGATAGTGTTGAATTTCACCCCGAATATAGGGAAGAGCATAGGAGCTAAAAGCATGTCCTTTAGAAAGTTCAAATCTTTCAATAGCCCTAATTAAACCCAAACATCCAACCTGAAGCAAATCATCGTATGCCTCATGACATTGATTTGTCCAATAGTGAGCTTCTTTTCTCACAAGTCCAAAATTGAGTTTTACCAGTTGATTACGAACATTTTCAGAACGAGATTTCTGATATTCTCGTAACAACTGCCAAATTTCGTGTTTTAGTTCATTGGTGATTGTGGTAGGCATAGCACCGGGTTTATTGAGCAAATAAAGAATTAATAACTCGCGCTTAAACTCAGTTACGTTCGCGCACAACATCAAAGAAATAGCGTGCTTTATGCCCTAGTAAATCTATGAGATATAACAAATTGTTCGGAAAATTTTCCATAGATTACTTGACCATCGAGCAATATTTAAATGGTTTAAATGCGTTGATATTTAGCTTGTTATCAACAAAGAATTCAGAAGTAAAAGGATTTTTGATTTTGGCTATGTTAGTCCAACACGAACCCAAAAAAATCTCAAATCAGCTTTTCTTCAATCTAAATTGCTAGTCAAGAGCGAAGCTAAAGAGTCTTTGAATTATGACTTCTGAATTATTTTCTTAATTTTGGTATTAGCTGTAGTTGTGTTTTATAAACTACATAGAAATAAAATATATAATTAATTACTAAATATCAAACCGAGATTGTACTTAATTTCATTGGGTAATGCTGGAGTGAATTTCTAGAAACCAAACGACAATAATTAGAATTTCATTGGAGAAAGCAAAACTGAATTGACAGTAAAATTACATATATATTTAAAGAAATTCATTTTGAATTCAAAAATTACCATAGCAGGTAGCAGACAATAAACACTAGCTGAAGCACCCCGTCCTTGCAGTTTTTCAGGCTTGTCTGCCTGAAGCAGTGACAAAAAGGCTGTTGCTGCTGAATCTCAAGAGCAACAGGCTAGAAAGTCAGTTTTTCCCTGTGTTTTCCGGTCAGTTTATGTCCTCAACTATGGTTCAACTGCTATAAATAAAAGTTAAAAGTTAGTATGTATATTTACGCAAGTCATAAAAAAAGGGCAAAATGCCCTTTGTTGTAGTTAATTTATAGCTATTTCGCAAAAACCTACCTACCCCCTAAATAAAATGGGTAAAGGATTATCTCTTGTGATGAAGCTGATGCTGACGAAATCGTAATTCTAAATGCCAGTCAGTTACTTAAATTCAAGAGGATTTAGCTATGATTTTGGTTCAACCCGACCGTAAAAGATACCGCGAATCTTAACTTCTTTAGGTTCGCCTGCACCTAAGTCAGTATCAGATGGCTGTTCGCTCTCGAAAGTACCAGCAATTTCACCGCTAGCGCTATCTATTTTAGCTACTTGCAGGGAAATCTTACCATTGAGAATTTCAGCACGCTTGACGTTAGTGCGGGTGAGTTCTTCATCATCTGCTTGGGCGGGCAGAGCTACGGCGTTATCATAGCCACTAACGACACCACGACCTTTAGGATCTAGGAAAGCAGCGCCACGGTAAGAAGGAACTTTAAAAGTACCTTCAAAGTCGGTGGAGGTATTAATACTGGTCAAATTGGGTTGGGTTTGAGCAACCAAATTTTTGATGGTGAAGAGGAAAGGTACTCGTTCGCCACCAGGAAGTTGCACGGTAATGGCTTGGAAGTCAAGACCATCAGTTTCCACAAGAGTCAGGCTATTATCTGAGTTGATTTTGAGATCGCCTTGTACCTGGTCAATGGTGGAAGTATATCTAGTCAACAATTTACCAGCAATAAATTCTGCTTCTTGCCGTTTATTAGCAGGTTCTTCTTTGACGAAGAAACTTGTTGGTTCCAAGCAAAGTTCTTTGATGGTATATCGCTGGCTAGAATCAAGGGGAATAGAACCACGGCTTGTTTCCGATAGTTGAGGGCATTTGTTAGCCAAGCCGGTGCCTCGAATTTGTTCGTAGGTGAGTACATCTCTACCACTACTAGTAGTAGGAGCATCACTACAAGCAGTTATTAGCCCCAGGCACAAAGCCAAAAATGCAACAATTAAAGCGCGATACCTCATGGTCAACCTCAATCTCAAAAATTAATATCTAAGTTGTAAAACTGCATCGAACTGTGTTATGTATGTGACGCCACTACATACGCTTATTGTTTGATGGGTAAATCAGCCAGATCATACGATTTTTTTTAACTCAAAATCAAAGTACTCTAGTCTCCAGCAAGAATGTTTTGATCCCCTCTAGCTCCTGTGAATGCTGTGCTAAACGGTACTACGCTGTTTTAGAAGCTTTTGAGAAAAATACAAATTTAGTTATACTCAGCCATGAGTTAGGGAGTAGGGAGTGGGAACTGAGGGATAGGGAGATGGCGATTACAGTGAATTCGGAAAAAATTTGTGCAGAATTCTATACAAGGTTGGTTTCCTTGGATAAATTGACAACTAATGAATCTATGACTGGCAAACTAGGGAAAATTAAAAATCTCCGGTAAATTTGAGTTGACCTCATTTACACGGAAAAGGTGGGATGAACAACAACAAAACTATTGAATCACAGAATTTGTCCTCTAAACTGCAAGCGATCGCAACTGTGGTACATGATACAGTTGAGTGTTGCCAAGGCGATACTGTAGCTCTTTTGGCTTTGCTGCGAGAATTAGAACGGTTACACCGAGAAATCCGAGATGGAGTATTTCAAGAGAGTTTACCTGTCAACCGTCGCCAACTCTACTCGTTGCTCAAAGATATTGAATCTGAGGGAGGCTGGCCTTACATTGAACGGATGAAATTACAAGCGTTTTTAGCCAATTTGTCCGAAGAAGACACTCAAGAGAATACCCCTGAGGTTTTGGAGAGCGATCGCTCCTTTGGTTAATCGACCAAGATTCATCGGTCATTGGTGATTTGTTAAAAACCAATGCCCCATGCCCCATATACCTGTGCTTAGAGTATGCCATCACAAAGATGGCGATCGCGTTGTTCAAGATTGCGGTTGTGTTTGAGGTAATCATCCACCCACTGGCAACCACGAACAACTAAATCATCAAGATCTAAATTCCAGAGAATTATCGTGTTGTCATTACTAGCTGATGCTAGTGTTTGACCATCTGGACTAAAGCTGACGCTTAATACCGGCGCGCGATGCCCATTGAGGCTTTTAATTAATTTACCTTCACGGCTCCAGAGTTTAACTGTACCGTCCCAACTCGCTGCGGCGATTAATTTTCCATTGGGACTGAAAGTTACGGCATTGACGCTATCGCTGTAGCCTTTGAGCAAGGTTTTTAACAATGTACCATCCCGCCGCCAGAGTTTCACGGTGTTGTCCCAGCTGGCAGAAGCTAACAATTCGTCGGTGGGACTAAAGCTGACGCCCAATACCCAACTGTCGTGGGGCGAAAAAGTTTTCAGCAAAGTACCATCTAGCCGCCACAATTTGACTGTTTGATCGTCACTGGCAGAGGCTAAAACTTGATTATCAGGACTGAAATTGACGCTATTCACCCAACCCTGATGCCCTACTAGGGTTTTGAGCAAGTGCCCTTGACGGTTCCAAATCTTCACTGTTTTATCTTTGCTGGCTGATGCCAAAAACTCGCCGTCTGGGCTGAAATTCACGCTCATCACGCCATCGCTATGCCCGTACAGAGTCTCGATTAAAGTACCATCCAGCCGCCAAAGTTTTACTGTTTTGTCATAGCTTCCTGAAGCTAGCATTTCACCTTTGGGGTCAAAACTGACGCTAGGAACTTTATCTGTGTGGCCTTGCAAGGTCTTGTAGAGTGTAGTTTTGACTTCGCCGTTAATGATGTCTCTATACCAGAGTTTGACAGTGCGATCGCTGCTACCAGAAGCTAGTATTTGACCATCGGGACTCCAGGCAACGCTCAAAACCCGACCCTCATGCCCTTGGAGAATAGATGGTGTTGGGGGATCTAAACTCCACAATTTCACATTTTTGTCAAAACTTCCCGAAGCCAGCAATTTATTATTGGGGCTGAAAGCTAGGCTAGAAACAGCATCGTTGTGTCCTTTAAAGGTTTTAAGTAAGCTGCCGGTAGTACTCCAGAGGTTTATGGTGTTGTCTTCACCTCCAGAAGCTAATTTTTGACCGTCGGAACTAAAGCTTAAAGTCCACACTATACTGCTATGCTGCTGTAAAGTTTTGTAAGGGATAAAGTCAAAACTTTTCTTATTGGCGTTAAATTCCCGCCGCCAAATTTTCACTGTTTTGTCTCGACCTGCGGATGCTAACAGTTTACCGTCAGGGCTGAAAGCAACCACGGTTACACCTAGCTGATGACCGCGTAAAGTTTTAACCAACTTGCCATCCCGTCGCCAGATTTTCACTGTTTTATCGTCACTGGCTGAGGCGATGAATTGACTATCAGGACTGAAGCTGACCCAGTTCACCCAGTGGCGATGTCCTCTCAAGATTTTTACTAAAGTACCGTCTGGACGCCAGAGTTTTACTGTTGCATCTTTACTGGCAGTAGCTAATAACTCGCCGTCAGGGCTGAAATTCACGCTATAAACCCAATCTCCATGTCCTTTTAAGGTTTTATATGGTTGGGGGTAAAATTCACCTGTAATCGGGTTTTGACGCCAGATTTGCACTGTTTTATCGAGGCTGGCGGAGGCTAGAGTTTGTCCGTCAGGGCTGAAACTGATGGCACTTACCGCCTCAGTATGACCTGTGAGAGTTTGGAGTAAAGTTCCGTCAGGACGCCAAAGTTTTACTGTCTTATCTCGACTTCCTGATGCCAGCATCTGACCATTGGGGCTGAAACTTACTCCCCAAACGCTATCAGTGTGCCCTTGTAAGCGGTTGACCTCGGTTACTCCATAAACTGCTTGTTGCAGGGCTGTCACTACTCGCATTCGGGTGTCTGTTTGCACAGCCTCTACCTTTTTAAGTCGTTTCCAAGCCCGTAAACTTTCTAATAAGGCATCAAATTCTTTATTAGAGGCAAATAAAGCTTCACTAGCAGCGGCGATCGCGCTAATTTTTAAGTTAGTTTCACCGCGTTCAGCTCGTAAAGTTTGCAGAACTGCTGCTTTTTTCTGTAAGTCAGCTTGCCACCATAGTGCTGCTATTGTTCCTCCCATAAATGCCAGCACTACACCTGCTATACGTGCTTCTCTTAACCGCCTTTGTAAAATTATATTGAGTTGCTGTTGACTCAGTTTTTGGGCTACTTCTGCTTTCTTCTTTTCCAGTTTGATTTTTTCTAATTCGGCAGCAATTCCATAATTGTTTTTTTGGCGAATTGGTTCAACTAAATAATCGTGCACTAATTGGTAGCGATCGCCTAACTCTTCTCTGACTCGCAATACCAACCCTGAACCTACCAAGATTTCTAAAATTAGTTCGCCAACTATATTAAAATTTGATAACGTATCGATATCGTGATTGTTAACTAATGCAGTTGCTAAATCAGCTTTAGTTTTTAAAGGTCGCGTGCCTTTGTCATCAGTTAATTCAAATAGTAATTTCCAACTTAATTTTTCGTTTTCCTGACCGCAGTCTTTGATTACTTCTCCAAGCCAGCGTTCCACTAATTTTGTCCAGCCACCGCAAAGTTTATATTGCGCGAGGGTGGTAATATTTTCTATTTCCAGTTGAGCGCCGACTATTTGTAGTTCAATTGGATGTACTTCGTCTAGTTCTCCTGTCAAATCCTCTACTAATCGATTAATTAATTCATCGCTCAGTTCGTAATGCGATCGCCGAGTCAGACTACGAATTATAGCCTTAGCATCCTGGCTGGAAAATTTTCCTAAATAATAGCGAATATCCTTGTCGAGAATATTTTGATTGATTACTCCTAAATTGTATAGTTCGGTACTATTTTTCTGACTCAAACGTTCAAATTCTAATAAGTAATGTAAATAATCTTCTCTTAATGAGAGAATAATTTTTACAAAAGGAATATTTAAACATTCGCTGAAAAATTTGTAAAATTCTATTCTTTGCGTGCTCGGGTTACTCACAAAGAAAAATTCTTCAAACTGGTCTAATATCAGAATTATTGTATGACTGCGCTCGGTTGCTAGGCGAATGTTTTCCAGCAGTATAGTCGGTGTATAGTCAAGATTAACTGATATTCCTACGTGTGCTAGGGCTTGGTTGACACTGCTGACTAAAATTGTCAACCAATCAGTATAAACAGACAAAACAATAGGTATGGGAATGCGATCGCCGATAATTTTTCCTCTCAAGGCTGGTACTAAACCTGCTTTGAGAATCGAACTTTTGCCTACGCCTGATTGCCCATAAATTACTGTGAGTTTGTAGTCAGCACGACTAATTCTTTCAATGAAGCGATTGACATCTTGCTGTCGTCCGGAAGCAGATATTTCTTGGGCAACTTCCTCAGGAATAAAGGGTACTTTTTCAGGTTCTAATGCTGGGTTAATTTTCGAGCGTTGCGGCTGCAACTGACTTGCACCAATGAAGGCGCGAAAGCCATATTGATGTTCGATTTGAATTTTTTCTTGTTTGAGCTTAAAGGCTTCTGCATAGTCATGACGCTCGCAAAAGTAAAGCGATCGCAATTCTTCTAAAATCTCTAAGTAAAGTGATGGCTGATGTTGTAACTCGCAAACAACCTTCGCCCATTCCAAGTTATTGACTGCTTCTTCCCATTTACCTAAATGGCGTTGTGCGCGTGCTAATAACAGAAGATACCAACTTTCTTGCTTCCGGGAAACTTCTGTTGCTGCTTCACACATAGAAAGCGCTATATTGGCTAATTCATGAGCCAGTACCCAATTTGATTCAGAAGCTGCTACATTTGCCAAAAAACCATAATTTTGAGCTATTTGCGCTGTATTTCCATAATTTTTCTGTAGATATAATGACTTTTGAGCTAATTGTTTCAACTCATCCCAAGCTTGCAAACGTTGCAGGATTTCACAAACAGGTGAGATAAATTTAGCAACTAAATCTTCTCTTTCTACCTCTTCCAATATTTCCAGGCATTGTTTAAACCATAAAAGAGCGTGTTGGCAATAACTACTACTAGCACTGTGGTTTAAGTCTGCCATCCGACGATAACATAGCCCTAAATGAAATAGTACTATTGCCTGCTTGAGTAAAGATGAGGGAGATGCGGAACATGAGGGGAATAAGAGCAATTGTTCGCCAGCTTTCCCTACTTTTCCAGTCTCCAACTGCGCTACTCTTTTGCTTTCCTGCTGCCACAATGCTAGGCTTCTTTGATAATTGGCTAAAGCACCATTAATTTGATCGTTAGCGTATTTATCCCGCCCTAAAACAAACTCTAAACTGGCTTCTAATCCTGGCGTTAATTTAAATCCATATAGACGCAACAAATCATTACGTGCTGATTCTATTTCGTGGCGATGTTGGGATTTAGGATCTAAATCTAGAGAAGCGTTAGATAAAAATGTTTCGGCACCTGCTTCTAAAACTTTGGCAAATAAAGAGTCTGCTTCTTGATGTATCAAAGCAATTAAATCTGTTTTTGCCATTTCAAATTTAATAGTGGTTGCTGCCCAGCTTTTGAAGTCAGGGGCTAATTTAGAAAGCAATGATGCCACATCATCTTGCAACCACAAAACTAATGGAAATGGAAAAGTTGCAGCATAGATATCTCGTGCTTGGTTAATACCTGTAATTAAGTTTTCCAGGTTGACAACTGACTCAATACCAAAAACCATAACAGATGATGGCAAAGAGTCTGTGAGAACAGCGGGATTATCTAGAAATAGTTGGGAAACTATTGTGTTGTGTAAAGAAGTAGCTGATGGGTTGAGAAAGATTTCTCTAATATTAATGTCTTTGGTGACAGAGCGAATATTTTGTAACATTTGCTCCCGCAATTGCCCATAGTTACACCGCACTAAAATTAGAGCAAATTGACCTTCAGAAAGGGCGATCGCTCTAATCAATCTTTGCAAAGTATGCTGATTTTCTTTGGTCATTGGGTATTAAGTATGGGGAATGAGGCATGGAGCATTAGTCATTTGTGATTTGCAAAGCGCAAAGGCAGGGTGTGGAGGTTTCCCTCGCAGAAGCCCGGACGACGGCTTGTCGTTAGCGTAACCTCTCGTTGGCATAGCCTCTGGTAGAGAAGACATGAGAACTTTGTCACATAGGACAAATGACTAATCACAGTTAATTTACCCAATAGTGCTATTTATGTTTTAGCCAAGCCAAAACTTTTTCTGTTTCTGCTAGGGCTGGGCTGATGCCAAACCAGCGCCCTACAGGATCGCGATATTCAAACAAATACATGCTTCTCAGTAAACTTTGGTAGTCAGACTCGCCTTTTACTCTCTGCTGCTGCACTACTTCAAAGAGTAATTCCCATTGGCATTCGTCAATCGCTAACAGCAAATCGTCGCGGTAGTCCTTAATAACGGCTTCTAAGCAGGCGCTAGAAAAAGGCGGATCTTGTCGTTGCAAGCAGCTGTAAAGTAAACCCAATAAGTTACGAATGTGACCGCCACTAACGCGACATAAACGATCCAAAGTTTCGGGGTTATCGAATAATTCTGTAGTTAGTGATAGTCTTTCATCCACAGGAACTTCTGGAAAAGCTCTAGCCAGGACTAACTCGCGCACGAGGGACATTCCTGGTTCGTAGTCACTTCCATCTCTTTGTCGCACTAGCACCATCGGCAGTACCTTAGGTGCAATTCCTCCCCCCAAACGATTTTTCAGTGTCTCGTACTCATTAGAAAAAATTAACGCTAGGGGAATTGTGTAAACTAAATGGCATTTGAGTCGGCGTAACTGTTCGCCGCGGTCGATAAAGAGATATTCTGGTTGCGATCGCCCTGATGCCAATGGACGCATATCTACTCGATCCAAGTTATCTACAATCACTACCAGTCCTTTTTGACCCCGCATCTTGAGCTGATGAACGGCTTTTTCTAAAATTTCTTCGTTAATGGCTTGCAAAATACTGTTAGTGCGTGGTTCCAGATATTGCCTCAGTTGATGGCGCATTTGGTTGCTATCTTTGGTTTTGGCAGTAATCTTGGCAATTCCCAAGGACAACTCTGCTTCTGCTGAAATATCTAAGGAACTTTGCAAAAAATCGCCTACTTCTTTAAACAAATTACTAAAGTAACTAGGCTTGAGTTTGATACCAATTGCTTCTAAACTAACGCTGACTTGACGGGCCACACTCAGCAATATATCGCTGACATCAATATCCGCCATGTCCAAATCTTGACTGGACTCAAAATAAACCACATGAAATCCCGCCAATTCTAGTTCTGTTTTCAGGCGTTGCAATTCTGTGGATTTACCACAGCCAATATGACCGGTAAATAATTGGCAGGTTGGCTCATCTGGAGAAATACGGCAAATAGTCCGCTGCAATTCTTCGACAATTTTGCAACCGCGTACATCGGCAAAATCTATGTAATACTGCCGATCTAACACGTTACTGACATTTAAAGTGTAGCTAGGATTACATGCTTTATAAAAACGTGACAAATTTAATGTCGTTTTCATGTATGTTGAGGTGTATGTAGATGTGTACGGAGATGCATTTAATTTGTATTTTTTATACAAGTAATCTCTAGCCTACGCTGAGGCATACGCTTAGTTCGCAAGTTGGTAGTATCTTGCAACAAACAGTACTCGTAGGATCTTGCAACGAGTCACTGGGAGTATATGGTAGAGATTGAACTGACCCTAATAACATTAAGCATATCTGTCCTTTTTACACCTGCTCTTGAGCTTTTGCCAATCTCTAGCTTTTAGATGACCATAAAAAGACAAGGTAAGGAAAGACAAGGGAATACAGGCAAAAACCTCTTGCTCTGAGTCCTCTTCACTGGCTTGGCACAAATTTTCATGCCTAAGTTTTTAAGTCAAAAAAATACTAGACTGGATGATTCTCACTTCGTATAGCTGATGAGGTAGAACTGGTATTAATTATAGCAAGCTATACAGAGATTGAGTAATATTTCTTTATCACTTTACATTTCATTTGTCAATCAACCAAAAGTTTCAACTTAATATTTTGCAATCATGAAGAAAAAAAGGGCGAAACCAACTTGTCAAAAAGACTACAGTCAGTTAAAAATAGACACCGGAAAGCCGATCGCAACAATGACTAGGACTAGCGCCACGATTTTTGTATCGTTACTGTAAAGTGTTACTAAAAATAAAAAAAGTCTTGAGGAGAGAGGCTAAAACATGCCCACGGTGTTTACTAAAAATTAATAATGATACAAACACATCAAGGAATTTGGACAGCAAGTAAAAAGGGGTTTGAATGGCTGGCATAATATCAGTTTCCCGTAAGGATCTAGCCCAGCGTCGTAAAAAATTGCGTCGGCAACGGCAGATGAAAATTATTCAGGCTATTTGGCGAACCTTTGCCATTACCGGTTTAGCAGGTGGGTTACTCTGGATGGCAATCCAACCAGTGTGGATCCTCAAAACCTCTAAACAAATAGTTATGAAATCAGGCAATAAGTTACTCTCCGATGAGACGACTCGAACGCTGGTAGTGCTATCTTATCCCCAGTCTTTGTGGAGAATTGAGCCGTCGGCGATCGCTAACTCTTTGAAGAAACAACCAACTATTGCCAATGCAAGTGTTAGACGGCGTTTATTTCCTCCTGGTTTAATCATCGATATCCAAGAACGAGTACCTGTAGCAGTGACTCAAACACCATCAGTGCAAAATCAAGACAGTGGTAACAAAAAAGTCACTATCGGTTTACTAGATGCCAGTGGAGGTTGGATACCTTTAGAAAAATACACATCGCTCAATCCCACCAGAAAATTACCCAGTCTTAGAGTTATTGGATTACCAAAACAATACTGTCTCAATTGGACTCAAGTTCATCAAGCTGTCAGCCAAAGCCTGGTCAAAGTAATGGAAATTGATTGCCAAAATCCAACGAATTTAATTCTGAAAACAGAGTTAGGAAATGTCCATCTTGGCACTCCAGGCAGCCAGTTATCCGAACAAATCAAAGTACTAGGCCAAATGCGTCATTTAACTGCAAAACTCAATTCTGACGAAATAGAGTATATTGATTTGAAAAACCCCGAATTTCCATTAGTACAAATGAACCAAGAAAGCCCCAAATTAACTCCTAAAAACCCTAAAAAAATCTAAAGTGCTTCAAGTATTGAACGCTCTAACCTAAGTTAAGAAGCTTTATGCTGATAAATATATTTATTATTTTTAGTTTTCTCGCAAATTGCAGGGAAATCGGCATTAACTTCTAATTAAAATGAGAAGATCGACCATAAAATCTTCATTGGGAGTCAAAGACTCCCAATCGATACCCTAACATCTATACTGGTGGGGTGCAGATGCCGGACAATCTAATGATGGTAAAAGGTGTTTTACAGGCCTTTTGCCCATATATTCTTCGATTGAACCCAGCGCCAAAAGGAGAAAAATATTTGAGTTTTTCATTCAAATCTGACTCACGAGTAAAGAATACCGAGCTAAACGGTTAATGCTGCCATTCCAACGCAGAGCCAAAAACACTCTAGCTTTCATCTGTTGAGGACACTTCCAAAGACAGTAGACCTAAAGTTTTAATATGTGAAAATGATACTTACAGTTGCCTAAGCATTGGTTCTGGGCAATCAGTATTAACTAATCTGTGCCGTCAGCCCTATTAGGTTACAAAAGCTTTAGGGAAATATTTAGTTTTTTGAAGGGGTAAGGATTCTCGGAGGATAGAGTATTGCTGCAATAAAGTGTCCGTTAACACTCCCCAAATCGCAAATTAATCAGGTATAGTCTGACAAGCAAAATATTCCTTACTTCCATCTCGAAGATTAAGCAAGTACCATGTAAATTTTGTATCTTCAATTGCGATCGTTGCCAATGGTGAAATCTATTAACAATATTATTCAGGCAGATAAGACCCGCTTTGACGGGTTCTTGCAAGTTATGCCATCTGGTGAAGAAAATGAATACATTAATGTCTGGTTAAAGTTATACAGAATACTTTTAGATACATGTAGGTATTTAAATATATTCAACGTTATTATGCAGAAATTATTGTTGTTCAAGCATATCTGTAGTAGCCTGGCTATATTTGACTGCGTAAATTGGAATTATACTTCTGTAAAATCAGCTGCGCGATCGCCTGTCTTCAAAGCTCGCAAGAGAGTAAATTTTCGCACAGCCAATTCTGTTAGGCTTGACAGTAGTGAAAACAATAAAAAACACTGCCACAATTTTATAGCAGTGTCAAACTATAGTTGACTCCTAGTTGAATAACACCCCCAAAAGTCGTTTATCTACCTCTGACAAATCCAATGACACTTGATAATAACCAAGGACTTACCTATAAAGATTCTCAAGCTACCGGACAGCAGGGTTTTTCTCTGTCAGTGAACTCGACCAATCCCTTTAATAGCTCTGGGCTGAACTTCGCACAAAATCACGATAATAAGAAGATTTCCACTGAAAATAGCCGAATTGGTGAGATTGTACCCGGTCGGGTTGCCAATATTAAAGTGATTGGTGTCGGCGGCGGTGGCGGCAATGCTGTTAACCGCATGATAGAGTCTGATGTTTCTGGTGTCGAGTTTTGGTCAATTAACACTGATGCCCAAGCTCTGACCTTAGCTGGCGCTCCCAGTCGCTTGCAAATTGGACAGAAGTTGACTCGCGGTTTGGGAGCAGGTGGTAATCCTGCCATTGGTCAAAAGGCGGCTGAGGAATCGAGAGATGAAATTGCTACGGCTTTAGAGGGTGCAGACCTAGTATTTATTACAGCTGGTATGGGAGGCGGTACTGGAACAGGTGCAGCACCAATTGTGGCAGAAGTAGCCAAAGAAATGGGCGCTTTGACTGTTGGCGTGGTTACGCGGCCATTTGTTTTTGAAGGACGCCGCCGCACTAGCCAAGCAGAACAAGGTATTGAAGGATTAAAAAGTCGGGTAGATACGCTCATTATCATCCCCAATAACAAACTGTTGGAAGTGATCCCCGAACAAACTCCCGTACAAGAAGCTTTTCGCTATGCTGATGATGTGCTGCGTCAAGGGGTGCAAGGTATTTCAGATATCATCACGATCCCAGGTTTGGTAAATGTTGACTTTGCTGATGTCCGGGCCGTGATGGCAGATGCAGGATCGGCATTGATGGGAATTGGTGTTAGCTCAGGAAAATCTAGAGCTAGAGAAGCCGCGATCGCAGCTATTTCTTCACCTTTACTAGAATGTTCCATTGAAGGTGCTAGAGGTGTAGTGTTTAATATTACTGGCGGTACTGACCTGACTTTGCATGAAGTGAATGCTGCTGCCGAAGCAATCTATGAAGTAGTAGATCCCAATGCGAATATTATTTTTGGAGCTGTAATTGATGACCGACTCCAAGGTGAGGTCAGAATTACCGTAATTGCTACCGGATTTACAGGTGAAGTACAAACAGCACCACAACAAAGTGTGGCTAACGTTCGGGTAGCACCTAATACTCCCAAACGACCAGTAACACCACAACCCACAGTTAATCCTCAAACCCAAACTTCAACTCCAACTCCAACTCCAATTCCAGAACCAAAAGAAAAACCTGGATTGGATATCCCTGATTTTCTGAGAAACCGACGTACACCGAGAAATTAAAAAATTTTGATTTGAGATTTGAGATTAAATTCGCAGTCTCAAGTCAGGCTGGTAGCTGTATAAAAAATGCTAGTTACAGGGTTTTACCAACGGCAAGGGCAAGCAATTACATTGCCGTCCCTAATATTGCTAATTGGTAAATAAATTTCTCGACGCTACTTACAGAATGAACTCGAGATGGAGTCTGTTGATTCCTGTGTCTGATTGTGCTTTTGTGAAAAATAAACAAGAAGACTGGCTCGACTAAGAATGCGATTGCTACATCTACCCCTGCAATCCATTTAACTTAGTGAATATATTTATTTCAAAGTAAGTGGCGTAGAAAACTTAACTATGCAAGTGTCCTAACTAAAATAGATTTCCAAATAATAGGACACGAATAAAATTAAAAAGCAAATCAAAATTATTTTTTATTTTTAATAAGAAAGAATAAAAGTACCAGTCGCTAGAATTTAGAAGTCTTGTTAGCGACTGGTGTATTGATATAGCAGGGAACAGGCAACAGGCTTGAAAGTCTATTGTTTTCTGGGTTTTACTTACGGTCAGTTTATGTCTTCAACTATGGTTCAACTGCTATAAATGATGAAATATCAGACAAAATTAGAAAATTTGGTGGTTCTAATTCCCCACCGATCGAAGTAGAGTTAGCGAGTCTGAGAGGGTCTTGATTCTCAATTGTGTATTTTGAATGATGTATTCTTGTTGAAAGTTTTTTCAATCCATTGAATCACCTGATGAGCTAGGCGAGTACCATCTAGGCGGTCAATCTCACGAATTCCAGTGGGACTAGTGACGTTAACTTCAGTCAGATAGCCACCGATAACGTCAATACCTACAAAAATTAAACCGTCTTGACGCAAACGTTCGGCTATTTGGGTGCAGATTTCATGTTCTCTAGGAGTGATTTCCGTTTGAGCGACTGTACCACCAGTTGCCATGTTATTGCGAAAATCAATGCTGCTAGAGAGGCGATTGAGGGCGCCAATCGGTTCGCCATTTAGTAAGATAATTCGCTTATCTCCTTCTTTTGCTTGAGGTAAATAGGTTTGCACCATTACTGGTACTTTACCTTGAAGAGTGCTGAGTTCGACAATAGAGTTGAAATTGCGATCGCCTGATTGCAAAATCAAAATTCCTTCCCCAGCTTTGTTACCCAATGGTTTGAGAACCGCAGTTCCCTTCGCTTCCACAAATTGCCTGATAAACTGCTTATCAGCACTAACAATGGTTTCTGGAATCGCTTTGGTAAATTGCAAGGCGTACATTTTTTCATTTGCCCCGCGAATACCGCTAGGATTATTAATTACCAAAGTTTTATTTTGGTCAATGTAATCGAGAATATAGGTGGCATAAAGGTAGGAATCATTAACTGGTGGATCTGTCCGCATAAATACGGCGTCCATTGTTTCCAAGGAAGCGAAAAAGCCTTCGCTCAATTTATACCAAGGATTCGCTGCTAGCCAGCGTCCCTCAACCAACTGCACTGGTACAAGTTCGACTTGCTGTAGGACAGCCCAAGCTTTGCCCTCCACTACACTCAGTAAATTTGCTTGAGTCACCCAAACCTCGTGTCCCAAGATTTGCGCTGCTTCCATCAGGGCAACGCTAGTATCATGGCACGGGTCAAGCTGATGGATGGGATCAATGATAAAAGCCAGTTTCACACTTTCTACCTCAATCACCAGGAAATCAAATAGTTCTTCAATTATCTCCTGATGTTCCAACTAGTTGCCTATAAGCATAACTTGGATGGAAGTTAATATCTTTGATAGACACAGCTTTTATATGAAAAATTTTAGGGTCATAACTATAGTTATGACCCTACTTGATTAATAACAGCTAGAAATTTTTAATTCAATCCAAAATATCTATCTTCCAACACCTACATATTGGAATCCAGCCCGTACCATTACTTCAGGGTCGAGGAAGTTACGACCATCAATAATTACGGGATGAGCCATCAATTTTGCCATCTTTAGGTAGTCGAGAGTGCTAAATTGTTGCCATTCGGTGACGAGTACCAAAGCATCGCAGCCGTCAGCGAGTCTTTCAGCATCGGTTTCTACTAGCACCCCAGAAAGACCATGACGCATACCTGTTTGGGAAACAATGGGGTCGTAGGCTTTGACTTTAGCTCCCAATCGGTTGAGTTGTTCGATTAAGTTGAGGGCTGGAGCATCGCGCATATCATCGGTATCAGGCTTAAAGGTTAGACCTAGTAGCCCAATAGTTTTGCCTTTGAGGATTTTCAGGACTTGTTGCAGTTTTTCCAGAGCAATCAAACGTTGACGTTCGTTAACGTTGACGGCGGCTTTGAGTAATTCTGCTTCATAGCCATAGTCATCAGCAGTGTGAATCAGGGCGGAAACATCTTTGGGGAAGCAAGAACCACCCCAACCAATACCAGCTTGTAAAAACTTGTTACCAATGCGGGAGTCTAAACCAATACCTTTTGCGACTTGGGTAACATCAGCACCAACACGATCGCAAATATTAGCGACTTCATTAATAAAACTAATCTTAGTGGCCAAAAACGCATTGGCAGCGTATTTAATCATTTCCGCCGAACTCAGGTCTGTTGCCAGAATTGGTACTGGGGGTAAAGAGGGATTGTCTGCGTATTTGCGTTCTACAATTGGGGCATACAGTTGTGCCATTAAGGCGATCGCTCTGGGGCTATTGCCTCCTAGTACAATGCGATCGGGGTTAAAGGTGTCATAAACTGCTGAACCTTCGCGCAGAAATTCTGGGTTGCTGACAACATCAAATTCAGCTACAAATTCAGGTAATTTATCATCGCTTGCGATCCCACCAGCAGGTACGAGAGTTTTCTGCCGTTCGGCGATACCATCTAGAACAATCATCCGCACCCAGTCACCAGAACCAATGGGTACTGTAGATTTGTTAACGATGACTTTATAACCACCGTTGAGATTTTCCCCAATACCACGGGCTACAGCTTCAACGTAACGGGTATCGCTCTCACCAGTTGGTAAAGGTGGCGTTCCTACAGCAATAAACAGAATTTCTCCGTGGGCGACTCCAGCTGCGAGGTCGCTTGTAAAATGAATTTTGTCTGCTTGAATGGCAGACTGCATAATTTCTGAGAGTCCCGGTTCAAAAATTGGGGACTGTCCAGATTTCATTAATTTAACTTTTTCTTCGTTATTGTCTACGCAAATGACATCATGTCCAATATGAGCCAAGCAAGCACCTGTAACCAAACCGACGTAACCAGTACCAATTACGCAAACACGCATTTTTAACTCCTCGCTATTTTTAGCGTTAAATTATCACACTTATAAACTTAGGGGAAACACAGCCACTAAAGTACCGGCTACCAAATAGGATGAGCTTGCACGGAAGTTAAGAGCAGAGCTAAGCACTACTCAGGAGGCTGAATTCTTAACATCGCTGTTGATGCGATCGCGGAAATCTTCTATTGTCAGTTTTAACCCCTCTTGCAAAGGAATGGTAGGTTCCCAATTTAACCAAGTTTTTGCCCTTGTGATATCAGGCTGGCGACGCCTGGGGTCGTCTGACGGTAGCGGCTCAAATTTAATCTGTGCGTTGGGGTTAATCATGTTTTGCACGGCTTGTGCCAATTGTAAAATCGTGTATTCCCCAGGATTGCCCAAATTTACCGGGCCGATATAGTCGCTATTCATCAGCCGGATAAATCCTTCTACCAAATCGGAAACGTAACAAAAACTCCGAGTTTGCGAACCATCACCGTACACTGTTAAAGGAGTGCCGCGCAAGGCTTGAACTATAAAGTTGCTTACCACCCGACCATCATTTTCTAACATTCTCGGCCCGTAGGTGTTGAAGATCCGCGCAACTCGAATGTCAACTTTATTTTGTCTGTAGTAATCAAATGCTAGGGTTTCAGCGATTCTTTTGCCTTCGTCGTAGCACGAACGTATGCCTATAGGATTGACGCTACCCCTATAATCTTCTGTTTGGGGATGAACTTCCGGATCTCCATAGACTTCGCTAGTTGAAGCCAAGAAAAACCTAGCTTTCACGCGCTTAGCTAACCCCAACATGTTCAACGTTCCCATAACGTTAGTTTTAACGGTTTTTACTGGGTTGTATTGATAATGTACTGGAGAAGCAGGGCAAGCTAAATGATAAATTTGATCCACTTCTAACCGAATTGGTTCGGTAATATCGTGACGGATCAATTCAAAGTATGGATTTTCTAACCATTTAAGGATGTTACGTTTATGACCTGTGTAAAAATTATCTAAGCATATTATTTCATGCCCTTCGTTCATTAGTCGGTCGATGAGATGGGAACCAATAAACCCAGCACCGCCCGTTACTAAAATTCTCATAGTTTCCTGGTTAGTTACAGATATTTTCAGTAGCTATTGCACTTATCTCTATTAGGTTACCCAGCTTGGGCACAAAAATACAGAACCAATAACAAACAAGAGTTAATCAAAAAGCGTTCTTGAATTTACTTGTTTGCTTGCGGTTGTAGATTTGTGATGTTTTTATGTGCTTCGTTAATAATTTAACTAGGAAAATCGCAAACATTACTAGAGATTGTCAGATTTTGATTTAAAGTTCATGAAATCTTCAACTAAATAAAGTGTTTTTAGGGTTAAGGCTTTTTATGGCTACTACAAATAAATAGTAAAAATGTACGGGTGTACGCTTCTACAGCCAATTTATTGCCCAAAAATTTTGTTCTTTCCATTGCAGCCAGAGTCTAGCCAAGTGACTGAACTTGGTTTCATATCATACAGCAGACGTAATGCTGGTAGCTGTATTAGAGATAACAACATTTGTTTGAGTGCGTTGTGGTTCGCCAAGCATGACAATGGAGCAAGTGAGTTGTCTGGCTAACTCAGTTGTGACATCGCTAATGGCTAACCCACCGGGACTAGTACGATTGCGGATAAAAGGTAAAACTACTAAATCGTATAATCTTGCTGCTTGCAAAATTGCTTGAGCAACATTTTCATGAGCGATTATTTGAATTTCTGGGGTATTAGGCAGAGCTAATTTAGATACTAAGAGGGAGAGATGCGATCGCCTCCAGGCAATTTTACTGGAACTAGTGCGGCGATCGCACACATTCAGTACAGTTACGTGGCTTTGATTTGCTTCTGCCAACATCTGAGCAAATTGTACGGGCTGCAATATCGGTGCTGTTAAATTTTCTACTGGTACTAAGATGCGCTGAATTTTTTTTGGTGATTCTACCAAACGTGTAACTGCTACAGGACAATGAGCCGCCCAAAGTACGCCATCGATGACGTTACCAAATAACAGCGCCCGCAAACCAGTACGTTTACCCCAACCCATAACAATTAAACTAGCTTTTTGTTCCCGGGCAGCTCTGCTAATTCCTTGAGCAAAAGCATCATCAATTCGCAGCACTGGTTCTGCGGCTACACCTAATACTCGACTTTGGGCGGTGGCTTTTGTTAATAACCGTTCGCTGCGTTCTAAAGAAGCTTCTAACTGCGGTGCATCCATGTGAGCAGTAGCACTGGCGATCGCTAGCGGTACGATTTTACCCTGTGACTGACGCGCCAATAGGGCTGCCATTTCAATCAAATATTGCTGTGTCTGAGGATTATAGACAGGTACGACTATAGTCGTCAAAGCAGTATCTATTTCTGGTGTATCGCCATCGGGGAAAGTAGCTGGTGATGGGTTTGCGACTAGGGAAGCAGTCAAACCAACAGCTACTCGACTAGTTAAGAATGGCCCCAAGGTTGATGTGACAACCATTAAAACAATGACGCTGTGTAATATGTCCAATGACAAAAATTCAGCCCGGTATCCGACTAAGGTTGCTGCTAAGGTTGTACCCACCTGGGGAAGCGATAGCGACCACATTGCGAGCATTTCTCGCCAGCTGTAGCGATAAAGCAGTTTTGTCAGCAATGCGGCAATGAATTTACTGGCGATCGCACCAAAAATAATTAACAGCGTTAACTTGAGAGTGTTCGGATTATGTAAAAAGGCGGGAAAATTAATCAGTAAACCCAGGTCAACAAAGAAAATCGGAATGAACAGTACACTGCCAATAAACACCACTTTTTCTTTGACCGGGCCTTCGCCCACAACTTCATTTACTGCTAAACCTGCTAAAAAAGCCCCAACAATTTTGTCTACTCCAATTAATTGAGCGCCTACAGCAGCAAGAAACACAGCAAGTAAGACAAACAAAAATTTGTTTCCTTGGTCGTCTCCGGAACGGCGAAAAAATTCTTTACCAGCCCAATCGATTCCTACAACGACAGCAACAGAGTAAATAATTAACCAACCCAACAATGTGAGTAGGTGAGCAAAGCTGAATATTTGATTGCGAGCTATAGCTACACAAACGCCTAATATTAGAACTGCACCAATATCTGTAAAAATTTTAGCTCCAATGCTGACAGTAACTGCTTCATTATTTACCACTCCCAAACGAGTGATTATGGGATATGCCAAAAGAGTATAGGAAGCAAATAAAGAGCCAATTAAAATTGAAGAATTCCAATTACAGCCTAAAATCAAACCTATTAGGGTTCCTATAATTAGCGGTACGCAAAAAGTCAAGCTAGCAAACCCAAAGGCACGCCTTTTTCTCCTACGGAACTTTTCTAAATCGACTTCTAGTCCTGCAACAAACAGCAAATACATTAACCCAATATCTGATAGCAGGTCTATCGTTGACGAGTCAGATTGAAATAGATGCCATCCCGAAGGCCCAAGTACTAACCCAGAGAAAACCAAACCTACTAATCCTGGTAATCTTAGTCGCTCAAACAGGATCGGTATAACTAAGATGACCACCAGCAAAATAGCAAAGGAAACAATTGGTTCTTTGCCAAGTACTTGGGAAGTTGGTTCCAGAGCAAGAACTTGTAATATGAGTTCCATAGGTAGGAATTGAAGAGGCTATGGTAAAACTGCGGTTGCCTTGGGGGCGATCGCTCGATTGATATAAATGTAGAAGCTACCTGACGTCTGACGAAAAATCAAAAATCTTAACTTACACTAAACTAGACATTTGTCTAAGAACTAACTACCTACGGGTGGATTTGACTCAAAATGAACCGCAAGCGATCGTAGTCATCTTTTAGTAACACGCTCAGATTTCGCCCAGCTTTAATTAGCCATTCTCGGTCAGCTTTACGTAATTGGTATACATCTCGAATGGTAGCTGCGGTCAGGGCGTCTACTGGCGCACCATTGATACAAAGTAGTGTCCGCAAAAAGTCTAGTTCCTCAGTAAATTTAACGATCGCTTCTAGTTCGCATCGATAAACAGCTTGATGAATTTGCGGCGGACGCGGAGGTAGATACTGATATACTCTTCGGTTATAACTTGGATTTTGTGAAGATAGTTCAAATCCAACGATCGCAGCTCGAAATTCTGTTCTGAGCATAGCAAAAATCTGGGGTTGTTCCTCGCGTAATTCTTGCAAGGACAAGCCTAATGCTCGAGCTCGGTGTACGGAATCTATGGGCATAGTTGTGGCATGATACACCACAGCGTAAACCAGATTCCCAGATTCTTCATCCACAGCACAAACCCAACTACCAAAAGGTGGCATAGAGGGAAAGCTTAAATCTTCGGGTTCCAAACACTGTGCCAAAAATTCAGTAGTAGTAGTTTCAATCACCTCCGCAAAGTGGTTGGGATGGCGATCGCTTCTGTCAAACTGTGGTAATGGAAGGCGCATGAGAGTGGTGAGTTATCAGTTAAGAATTAGGACTTAGGAGTTGAACAATAATAACTCCTAACTGTTGTAGAGACAGGATTAATCCCGTCTCTACTTCTAACTAATCTATTTTGCTTTTTTACGTCCCGCTGTGGTTTCTACGAGTTCCAATTCCTTCAGGCGGAAGGTAATTAATTTATCCCAGTTACCACCTTCAAACAGTACGGCTACCTTGCCATCGCTCACCCGTTGCACGAGTCCTTCAGAGCGATAATAGGTATCTGCGGGATTCTTAACACGAACAGTTGCTCCAGGCAGAATCATACTTTTTAGCCTCGCTTGTTTCCTGTTAATAGCTTAATACTTGTTAATAGTCATTAGTCATTGGTAATTGGACAAATGACTAATGACTAATGACCAATCAATAATACTTCTGCCGTTGGCGAAAATTTGCTACCGATTCTACTATTCCCAGGGAGATGAAGTTAGTCAGCATGGCTGAACGCCCATAACTCATCCAAGGTAGAGGAATGCCTGCAACAGGCGCTAAGCCTACAGTCATACCAACATTTACAATCACCTGAAATACAATCATCGATAAAACGCCAATGGCTAACAAAGAACCAAAATTGTCTGTGGCGTTTTGAGCAACGTGGAGTAAGCGAAAACAAATTAAGCAAAAAACAAAAAGTACTACCAAACTACCAACAAAGCCGAATTCTTCACCAACTGCGGAGAAAATAAAGTCTGTATGCTGTTCTGGGACGAAATTCAGCTGCGTCATCGGCCCTTTGAACAGACCCCATCCCCAAATTTCCCCAGCACCAATAGCAATCCGAGATTGAATCAAGTGATACCCAGCACCAAGGGGATCGTGATCGGGATCCATAAATACAGTGAGTCGGTCTTTTTGATACGGTTTCAAAATATGATTCCAGGCGAAAACTCCTAATTCGCCGCCTAGTATATTGAGACTCCAAGCACCGATCGCACTCAAACCAAATCTACGCCACGGCAGAGTTCGCCAGCCGATAATAGCCATTGCAACCGACCAAACCAAGCCCAACGGCCCAAAAGCTAGCTCTTTAAATAAAACTATCGGCTGTGCTAAAGGCCAAGATATACTGAACAAAATTGCAGCAACTACAGGGGAAATCATCAGAATTAGCCACCCTGGGTTAGCATTTGCCCAGTAAAGCATTCCCAAGACGATCGCACCAAATACTAATGATGTTGCTAAATCTGGCTGTAAAAATACTAATCCCCAAGGTATAGCGGTAATTGCCAATACGTAGAAAACGCTTTCGATTTTGGAAGCAGTGCGCTTATGTAGCAACGCCGCTAAGGTAATAATCATGCCGACTTTAGCAAACTCTGAGGGTTGGACGTTAAAGCCAGCAACGCTAATCCACCGTTGTGCTCCTTTAGCGCTAGTACCTGCAATCATCACGGCAACTAAGCTGAAATTCGTAAGTGCGTAAGTTACCCAGTGACACTGCAACAAGATATCGTAACGGGTTCGAGCTAACAAAAGTGCTATTAAGACACCGATACCCGCTACCAACCAGTGCCACCACCAATCAGTTACAGGTTGCTTGAGTTCCGTACTCAGGATTGTAACGCCGCCAAAAATACTGACAGCAATCGGTAAACAAAATAGTAACCAATCTACATATTGCCAGGGCTTAACCCAAGATTTCCAATGAATTTTGGGAAGCGATCGCTTTAATAACATTGTGCCAGTTTAGATTTTAGATTTAAGTTGGGCATTGGGGAGCCAGCGCTGTAGGCGGATTTACCGACTTGAGGCGACTGGCGTCATTGGGCATTGGCGATCGGAAATTATACTTACGCATACCAATGCCCAATTTTTAGTATTCCCAGACCATAGCCCAGGAAGCAGATAGAAATTAAAATTTATTATGTCAAAGCTGCGACTGAGACTTTGCCAGCTATTGTCAGAGCGATCGCTGTTAATGCTTTTGCTGAAGCTGAATCTGGGTCAGCAACTACTATTGGTACGCCACTATCGCCGCCGACACGCGTGGAAATTTCCAGCGGTACGCAGCCTAAAAGTGGCACTTCCAATTCAGCGGCTGTTTTGGAACCACCTCCAGAACCGAAAATGTCGTACTGCTTATCTGGCATATCTGGCGGGATAAAATAACTCATATTTTCCACGATTCCCAATACTGGAACGTTCATCTGCTGGAACATCCGCAATCCCTTACGAGAATCTAACAATGCCACATTTTGGGGTGTGGTGACAATTACTGCTCCTGCCATCGGTACTGCTTGGGTTAAAGTTAACTGAGCATCGCCGGTTCCTGGTGGCATATCTACAATCAAATAGTCGAGTTCTCCCCATTCCACTTGATAGAGAAACTGGCGAATTACACCGTTTAGCATTGGCCCCCGCCAAATCACTGGTTGATCTCGGTCAATCAAAAAGCCCATTGAAACTAATTTGACGCCGTGATTAAAAGCAGGTTCGAGGATTTCACCTTTTTCAGTTGAGCGTACAGCAATTTCGGCATCAGCTAGTCCCAGCATTGTTGGGTCATTAGGCCCGTAAATATCAGCGTCTAGTAAGCCGACTTTCGCCCCTGTTTGGGCTAAAGCTACTGCGACATTCACGGCTATAGTACTTTTACCGACACCACCTTTGCCGCTAGAAATTGCAATGATATTTTTTACCCCAGAAATGCCAGTGCGGTCTGGCAAACTTTTTTGTTGGGGTGTTTCTGCCGTTACTTCTACACTTACATCTGTAACGCCTGGTAATTTTTTTACAGCTTTTTGGCAGTCTTCAACGATAAATTCACGTAAAGGACAGGCGGGAGTAGTTAGAACTAAAGTAAAACTAACCTTACCACCATCAATTTTGACGTTGCGAATCATATTCAGTTCTACCAGACTTTTGCGGAGTTCTGGATCTTGCACTGGTCGCAACACTTCTAGGACAGAATGAGAATCAAGGACATCGTACATAAAAAATTCAAAATTCCAAATTTACCGAAGTTCTGATTTAAGGAAGGCAGAAGCTCCTGACTTCTCTTGAAAATAACGAAAGACAAGCGTAGTCAGCATCTTAGCTATTAACTGGATGCAAATAAAAGCAAGAGCAGATTGGTGTTTTCACGATCGCTGCCGTAATAAAACTTAGGAAATTGGATTATTACCTAATAGAATCTTAACTTTCTTTAGGGACTAGAGATTACAGCTTGCTAATTAGGGCGGGTTTGGATTTTCACCAGATGTTGTTGAGGCGAAGATTCATATCCGGAATGCCACTAACTCTACTTGTAGACTCAGTGTATTAAACCGTTGAATTCCGGATAAAAAGCATGAAAAGGCCGATGAAAATATTGATTTATAAGCGTTTGCTGGAGATTTAGTTTTCGATCGAAAACTACCGTAGCGAAAAATCTTAGTGAATGTACTTAATAATATACGTATTTAATAATTGCAAAAATTTTTAATAATCATCGTATCATAAAAATTGTAAAAATTTAAAAATTTATGTAAAAGTGCGGTATGCCTGATAAATTACTGCACTTTTATCGCATAAAGTTTTGAGCCTATTGTGTTCTACCTTAAGGAGCCAAGAGTGTTGGAAAAATCCTCAATAACCTCAGCAGAAACTAGTACACAATTTTCAGCAGGTACAAATGCTCATGGAAAATTCTACATACCATCCCTTGATGGCATTAGAGCATTTGCCTTTCTATTAGTTTTTTTATCCCATGCAAGATTAGGAAAACTGGTTCCTGGAGGCTTAGGTGTAACAGTATTTTTCTTTCTGAGTGGCTACTTAATCACAACTCTTCTCAGAAGAGAATACGATCGCTATGAAACTCTAGATTTTAAGCTCTTTTATCTGAGACGAATACTACGTATTTGGCCATCATTTTATCTAGTCTTATTCGTCGGAACTGCTTTAACTGCTTTCGGCTTCCTGAGAGGAGAAATTTATTTACCAGCCTTTTTATCTCAAGTTCTGCACTATGCCAACTACTACAGAATTTTTAGTGACGGTCACGGAGTAACTCTTGGTAGTTGGGTATATTGGTCTCTTGCTGTTGAAGAACACTTCTATCTTCTTTTCCCACTACTTTATCTAGCTTTACGTAAACTGCGTGTCAGTCCAGCCAAACAACTGTTGACTATTTTAGGATTATGTTTGGTTGTTTTAGTTTGGCGGTGCATTCTGATTTATGGTTTTGGAGTATCTGAAGATCGTTCGTTTTATGCAACAGATACTAGAGTAGATGGGATTCTATTCGGTTGTGCATTGGCAGTTTACAACAATCCAATGCTGGATGTTCAACATTACGCTAATAAAGTTTGGCAGTATTTCTTTTTCCCTGCAGGCATAATCTTGATTCTTTTTTCATTACTTTATCGTTCGCCAGAATTTCAAGAAAGTTTTGGTTATACGATACAAGGGATTGGATTATACCCAATCTTTTTTACTGCTATTCGCTTCCCTAAGTGGGGGTTATTTCCCATAGTAAATTTCAACTGGGTACGTTTTATTGGATTACTTTCTTACTCGCTGTACCTAGTTCATTACACTGTAATCTTCGGCGTGCGGATATATCTACCCCAGTTCCCTAAAGTTGCTCAAGGAGGAATTGCTCTATTAATTTCCTTAGGGTTAGCCTATCTCATCTATCAATTTATAGAGTCTCCAATTGGTAACTTACGCAAAAAGTTATCACGCGCATCATAAACTGAGGGCAAAACCGATCTTTCTTGAGATATAAGTAGAAGGCAGGAGGCAGGAGGTAAAATCCTCAACAGTAAAAGGTTTCCCTGGTTTGGATTTTACATTTAATTATGTCTGCTTACTTATCAATCTAAAATTCTCAAATTTTCGCAGCACAAAATATTTTCTCAATATTTTCTCAACATTGGTCTTACTCAGCATATAAGTAATAAGTGATTAAAGCTACTCATTACAGATACGCTTAGTATATGCCCCGCAAGGCAGGGCAGTCTTGGGAAAACCCCAAAACCGCACTGCTTCACCCCGCGGGCGGTTTTTTAACTAAAAATAATGACTACTCGTGTTTCTCTAAGCTTTTAAAAACCTTGAGAACTAAAAAAGTGAGAATACCACCAGTTAATCCTAACTGCCATAAACCGCAGCCAGCGGCAATTCCCAAAGCAGCCGAAACCCAAATCGCGGCTGCTGATGTGAGTCCGTGAATTTCGAGTTGCTGTGACGGTTGGGAAGATTGACGTACAATTTCTCCAGCGCCGAGAAATCCCACACCGGTTGCAATTCCTTGAATGACGCGGCTCAACGCATCGGGACTGGTCTGTAGCTCGCCTGTTTGCAGAGGTATGATGGTAAATAAAGCTGAACCTAAGCTCACAAGCATGTGAGTTCTTAAACCAGCTGGTTTGCGCCTAATTTGGCGTTCTAAGCCGATAATTCCTCCAACCAGTAATGCGATGCATAGCCGGAAGCTGACATTTAACCAATCATTAGTTGCAAGATAGTAAGTGTTTGGCAAGGTTGATTCTGGTATAGACGTCTGATATGGATAATTATTTTTACTAGGTTAATTGGTAATATAGCTTTTAAGAAGAATAGAATCAGGTGGGGATTCAAGCATTACCTGATTGTATACTTCTGTGAGGATTCTTTTTTAATAAGCTACTATTTTGGCCCGTAACTGTAGGTTTGCATTCTTAAATAACAAATGGCTGTAGCTACGAATAGATAACTGACAACTAACGAATTGAGTGGAAAAACTCTACTGGCTAGACCAAATTAAACTACAAGACCGCGCCAAAGTAGGTGACAAAGCCTTTTATTTAAGCAGAATTATCCAACGTGGCTATCCGGTGGTGCCTGGTTTTGTCGTTTCGGCAGAAGTTTGGCAAGAATTTCTAGAAAATCTCAACAGTTCCGAGTCATTAGTTGCTGACTTGCCTCATTCTTCGTTACATCTAGATGTAAGTAATTGGCGTCAACTTCAGCAAGTGGCTGGTCGATTGCGCCAAGAGATTTTAACTGCAACTGTCCCACAGGAGTGGGTAAATGCAATTTTGACAGCCGCCAGAGAATGGCAGACTAGCTGTTTGATTTTTCGACCTACTTTGTCAGTAAATAATACAGTAGCTAGAGAAAATATATCTGGGTTACTGGAGTCTGTATTTTGCCATCCCGAAGAGGAAGCGATCGCCACAGCATTAAAGCGTACTTGGAGCCAAATATTTCGCGCCAGGAGTTTATTGTATTGGCAACACACAGGAATTAGCCTGCAACAAATTAACTTAGGCATTTTGGTGCAACCTGTGGAAAATGCGATCGCCAGTGGCTTGCTAAAAGCCAACTCCTCTGGGTGGGAAATTGAAGCCACTTGGGGACTCGGAATGGCGATCGCTCAAGGCGAAGTCTTGCCAGATGTCTACTACATTCAAAACGAAACCGGGATTATCCTAGAGCAACAGCTTGGCAATAAAATGCTGGCTTATCATATTGATGATGCTTCCCATAGAACTTTTTCCCCATCTCTGGCAGACTCTGCACTAACACTAGAGAAAACTTGTCTAATTACTTACGTACTGCAAGAAGCACAACAAAAACAGTACGCTTTACAACCAGAATACTTACAACAAATAATTCGCCTGGGAAGCGAATTAGTCAGCGAACTAGGTCAAACCTTTACTATTAAATGGACTATTGTTAGCCAAACTACATCTGGCAAACTCTACTTAACACAAGTTACTACTCCCCAATCAATTCCCCACGTACACTTTATTAGAGGGTTAGGAGCTTCCCGAGGACGTACTGTGGCCAATGCCTTAGTCATGATGAACTCCCAGCAAAAACCCGAACAAATCCCTCAAGGAGTAATTTTAGTAGTACCAACAATTACGCCTGATTGGTTGCCATTTTTACAATACGTGACTGGAATTATCACTGAGCAAGGAGGATTAACCAGCCATGCTGCTATCCTGGCGAGAGAATTAGGGATAGCAGCAGTAGTGAATGCAACATCAGCAACAACCTTAATTCAAACTGGCGAACGACTATTGCTTGATGGCGATCGAGGAGAAGTTTATCGGATTAAAGCAGACTCAAACGATTGGGAGAGTGGGAAAGTGGAACAAGAGGAGCAAGGAAGCACACAGAAGTCTGAACGGAGGCTTCCTCCGTTTCCCAAAGACCTTGATGTTAGTCAAGATTCTCGAACAGAAGTCTCTCAAAGAGAAGATATTGGAACTTCTGAGGGAGCAGAGGAACACAGGAGCGCAAGAGCAGAGCTTTCCTTTAACCCGTTTTCATTGTCTTCTGCTACTGTTAGTTCTGGTTTACCTATGATTGCTACCAAACTGCTGGTTAACTTGAGTCAGTCCAGCTTGATAGAGCAAGTAAAAAGCTTGCCTAGCGATGGAGTAGGATTGTTGCGCTCAGAATTGATGGTACTAAATATTTTAGATGGGCAACATCCTAATAGTTGGATTTTAGGCGGGCGTCAAGCAGAATTGCTAGAACGTTGGTCAGACCAGATTATGCAGTTTGCTCGGGGTTTTGCACCAAGACCAGTTTTTTATCGTTCTTTAGATTGGCGATCGCCGGATTTGCCATCATTAAGTGATAGTCTACAAACTTCATCATCGATGTTGGGCGAACGCGGCACCTTGAGCTACCTGCGAAATCCTGCTGTGTTTGAGTTGGAACTGAGAGCTTTAGCCAGCGTACAGCAATCTGGCTACACCAATATTCACCTGCTGTTACCCTTTGTTCGGACTGTGGAAGAATTTATCTTTTGTCGTCGCAAAGTTGAGCAAGCTTTATTAACGCAGGTAGCGGAATTTGAATTGTGGATGATGGCAGAAGTTCCAAGCGTACTGTTTTTATTGCCAGAATACGTCAAAGCAGGCGTAGCCGGAATTTCCATTGGTACAAATGACCTAACCCAATTATTGCTAGGAGTAGACCGGGAACAGGGACAGCTAGCAAAAGTATTTAACGAACGTCATCCAGCAGTTATGGGTGCGATCGCTCAACTCATCCAAATGGCTAAAACTGCTGGCATACCTTGTTCAATCTGCGGTCAAGCACCAGCCCTTTATCCAGAAATTATCGATCGCTTAGTTGAATGGGGCATAACTTCGATTTCCGTGGAACCCGAAGCGATCGAGCGAACATATCAAGCGATCGGTCGTGCCGAACAACGAATTATTTTAGCGGCAGCACGACGTGAATTAAAAGAGCAAAAATCTTGATGAAAATACTCAAAAGCATTGAAGTAATTTTTTTATTTTTATGTATACCAACTTTTATATTGGGAATAATGTACTTTCATGAAGATGTTTTAATAAGATTTTTTGGTGAGCCTTTGACATCATCTTTAACCCAACAAGTTACTGAATTTACAACAATATATTTGATATTTTTATTTTGGAGTTTGCTCTCGATTCCTATTGGTATAGGATTAATAATTCTCAAACTATTAAAAAAATATTGGTTGTCATCAGTAATTTTGTTAATAGCAACAATGATGAACGGTATGTTAGTAATTGACTTCATGACAGCTTGGGATGGATTCAGCCGTGCCTGGTAAGCTGCCGTTGTATCTAACTTACACATCTTTGAACTTTTAACTTTTGGATTCTCATCAAATCTTCATCTACTTGAACTGTAATTCATTTTTTACGAGAAGTTTGAGGGGAACACTAAAATCAATCGGGTTGAGCAAGGTAGTTACCAATGAGCCAAATATGTCCTCCCTCCAAGACTTGTGCTTGTTCCAATATTCTGCGCTGCCAAACAGGAGAAGCAGGCAGGCTCTTTCTTTGGTTCCCTGTTTCCCATACCTTGACAAAAGTCATCTTATACCTAAAGCCGTTAGGCGTTGAGTATGAACTCATGCATCAGCGGCCAGGTTTAAGTTTGAACTGTAAACCGGGACAAGCTCAAGAAATTGCCCGTAATTTGGCTCAACTTCTCGCACCGAGAGAATTAAAAGAAACGCAAGTTCTTTTCATTCAAGGTTCTATTCAACCCGAACTCCAAGATTTTAGTGACATCGCCTCATTGCAACGATTTATTAAACTCAATCAGTCGGAGTGGTTATTGGAAATGTTGGCAGCTGAACGATTTACCAGTTACTTTCAACCGATTGTCTCAATTCAAGATACATCCCAGATTTATGGATATGAATCCCTATTGCGGGGGCTGGATGAAGAAGGCAGTTTAGTATCGCCAGAAGCAATCCTGGAGTTAGCCACCGAAGCCGGACTCTTGCCACAACTCGACCGAGCTGCTCGTCTCAAAGCGATCGAGCAATTCACCAGTCATCAAGTTAGCGGGCACATTTTTATCAATTTTGCACCAACAGCGCTTTATGACCCGGTTTATTGCCTACGCAGTACAGTAGAAGCAATAGATCGAGCAGGCATTGAACATCAACGGATTGTCTTTGAAGTTGTAGAGTCAGACAATCCTCAAGATTTAGCCCATCTCAAAGCTGTGCTCCAATACTACCGCGATAGTGGGTTTTTGGTCGCCCTTGACGATCTTGGTTCTGGCTATTCCAGCCTCAACTTGCTGCATCAGTTACGTCCAGATTTTATTAAGTTAGACATGGAGTTAATCCGGGATGTGCATCAAGATCTGTATAAAGCGTCAATTACCGAAAAGATTTTAGAAATTACTCAAAAGTTAAATATTCAAACCGTCGCCGAAGGAATTGAGTGCGTTGAAGAACTCAACTGGCTGCGAGAACGAGGTGCAACCTTTGCTCAAGGCTATCTCATTGCCAGACCCAGTGCCATACCTAGCACTACGACCCCTAACTTTGATACCTTGGCGTTAACTGTAGCACCGTCATCTAGTAAGCAATTTGAGCAGCGCGTCCAACGCCAAACTCAGTTCGAGCGAATTGTCGCCGCTGTCACCCAGCGCATTCGCCAGTCGTTGGAGTTAGATGAGATTTTACAAACCACGGCAGACGAAGTAAGACAAGTGTTTGATGTAGACCGAGTAGTGATTTATCAGTTTAAGCCAGACTGGAGTGGGTTAGTTGCTGTAGAGTCATTAGCACCAGGATGTATGTCCATTCTAGGATTTCATGTGATGGACACATGCTTTCAATCCAATGGTGCAATTTATTACCAACAAGGTAATAGTAGGGCGATAGAAAATATTGAAACTGCCGGACTATCGCCATGTCATGTTGAACTGCTGCGGAGTTTGAAAATTAGAGCAAATCTTGTAGTGCCTATCTTGCAGCAAAAACGTTTGTGGGGACTATTGATTGCTCACCAGTGTTCTAATACCAGACTATGGCAGCAATCGGAGATTAACTTGTTTAATCAGCTGGCAACTCAAGCTGCGATCGCCATTCAACAATCAGAACTCTACCACCAATTACAACTAGCAAACCAAGAATTACAGCGCCTTGCCTCTTCAGATGGTCTGACCAAAGTGGCAAATCGCCGTTGCTTTGATGACACTTTGAACCTCGAATGGCAAAGATTAGCACGAGAAGAAGCTTCGCTATCTTTGATTTTGTGTGATGTCGATTACTTTAAACTTTACAACGATACTCACGGGCATCTGGCAGGAGATGATGCACTCAGACACGTTGCCAATACAATCTCTCAGACACTTAAACACCCTACCGATCTAGTTGCTCGATATGGTGGAGAAGAGTTTGCAGTCATCTTACCAAATACTGATGCCGAAGAAGCCATTGCAGTTGCGACAGATATCCAGACTAATATCAGCGCCTTAAAACTGCCTCATGCCAATTCTCTAGTTAGTGAATTCATCACCCTCAGCCTTGGCGTAGCAACTATTATTCCTCATAGTGAATCATCTCCGGCAACTTTAATTGCTGCTGCTGACCAAGGGCTTTATCAGGCAAAAGCAAAAGGGAGAAATTGTTTGGTGAAGATAGAGTGTGGAAAAGCTCAAGGATAAGGGAACGGGGAGCAGAGCAGGCAGAGAGAGGGAGCAGAGGAGGAAGACGATGAGCGTGGTCTTCGCTCTAAAAATTGAATAATTTAATTTCTGGAAGTCCCAATCAGCTTAACTGAACTGTATTGACCTATAGCCTGTTCCTCGTTCCCTGCTAACAACATCAAAATCGGAAAATTGCTGCTGCTGATGCGTCATTTGGCATTTTTTCTGGCTCAACAGGATACACTTCTCCACCATTTAAAAGCGTATGAATGGCAGCAAAATCTAATAAATCGTAGTCTTCTGGTTGTTGTTCTGGGTGTATATCTACAGCGATTGTTTCTGGGTCGAATTTTCCCCAAATCTGCCGTCCTACTGGGACAAACAAAGAATCAACTCTTTGGTAATAGGCAGCTGCAATAATTTCTTCGAGATTACTAGAAGCTTTGCCAGTACCTTCACCAGCTATTTGTTGGTAAAGTTCTATTACTTGCTGTTGATTTTGATGAAACAGAGGTTCGACAATCTGCCAAGCTTGGTCTTGTAATTTTTCTAGCTTGGTGAATTCGGGATTGCCTGTAATTGGTGCTTCCACCAAATGATTATAAGTATTTGCTTGCTGATAAATGGGAAAAAGATACTCAACCCCAGCTACAACTAAAGGTGCTTTTTGCTTGCGTAATTTCTCATGCAATGCCCCATCAATGGCATGACAAAATTGTAAGATATCTTCTTGGCGCTTATCTGTGTCAGGGCTTCCCTGACCGTGAAATGTACCTGGCTGCTGAAAAGAATTGCCAGTTCCGCCTTTAGAAGTGGCTATCCGTTGTTGCACGCCTTTTTGCATCTCGTCCTCTTGCAAGACTTCATCCAAACTTTTAGGCAAATTTTCGACTTCTATTTCGTTAATGCTGTAGCGCGTTCCCTCAAAAAACCGGACATCTTTTTGAGCAAGTGCCAAGAGGTAGAACTTGCCATCATTATTGAGCAAATGTAGCAGCGGTTTCAAGTGGAAGCGATCGCTGACAACTACCAATTCTCCAAACTCCATTGGAAGTTGGTAGTAGCGAAACACTTGTGGAGAAATAAATATTGCTAATCCGTTGTCTTGATGTTCCCAGAACTCAGTAGTATCTAGTTCTCTCGCTGGCTGGAGAAGATTTAGCGCTTCTGTCTGGGGAATTGCCATCGCCTCTAAGCGTTCCTCAGCTTCACGGATTAAATTTTTAAACCGAATCGGATTTTGACGAATCTCCGGCCCTGCTTTTTGCATCGGCAGATACAGAGAAATGCACGGGGATTGAGAATTTTCTGCTAAAGTTTTGAGTTCATCAATAGAAAATACGCTCATATTATTCGACTCCGTTCTCAGCCAAGAAAAATTAAACAACATAGATTCATTTCAAATCCTGATGTTGCTAAGTTCATCTTTCTTTTGATACGGAATTATTTGGTCTATATACCTTTCTTTAGGCGTAAAAATATATTGTTTCCAAGTTGATTGGAATATGCCTGCTTGTTGGTGACTGAAAAAAATACATAGATTTCGCGATACCAAATTCTAGAAAATTTAGCGATCGCTTGTCTTGAAAACTGGTTTTATAGATGTGCGATGCCTGAGGAAAAGTTGATGCAGCGTCTACGCTCAACAATGTAAGGGGCTTCCAAATAAATATCCCGTCGCTTTTAAGGCAGGGGAGCTAACTGGCGTTCAGAAGTCAGAATTTATAAGGATTTCAGTAGAATTAAGATATTTATTTATCAAAGCTTGGCGCAATTGTTTAATTATTCTGACTCCTGAATCCTGACTCCTGAATCCTTACCTTTAATTTATCCCGCATTGGGAGTATTAGAATTTGCTGGTTGTGTATCGATCGCATATCCATTTTTCGGTTGGATAACAAAACCTAAAGTTACTCGCTTCATAATCCAATACAGTCCCATCAGGATCGCGAAAGTAATAGCAATGATTACCAATGGCTGTTTACCAAGAATTTCTTCAACACCTTTGGTCAATATCGCATCAGGTTGAGTAATGAAATCCCAACTGTTGAAACGTAAAAAACGCCCCCAATAAATACCAACAGCGCACAGAGCGTGGGTAATCAACTCCAGCCGCCAAATCCATTGATTTTTGCCGATGCGATGTAAGTAGTAACCCCAATTAATTAACGATATTACATAGGCTTGAAATCCAGCAAAAATTACTAACAAATACACAGGAATTAATACTAAAGTAATCATCCACACTGATTGAATAGTGCGGATATCGTCTATTAAGTGAATTACATCGGTCAATAAATATGGCGCATTAGGTAAAAATGCATAGAAGACTAAGAAGCCCAACCACCACAGCCAAGTGCGACCGCGTTTAATGCGAAATAGCCATACACTCAAAGCCAAAGGTATAAAAGCCAAAAATAAATTCCAAGTCATCCAGCTCATATTAATCCGCAAGACCTGTAAAATTCTGACGATCAATTCTTCTTTCATAGGTGCTAACTCAGAAGAGGTTTAATTGAGCTAAATTTACTTTGTAGTGTTAATGCGAGCGACTGAGAAAGTTGCTGTAATCCCAAAAAAAGGAATTGGGTAGTGTAAATTTCGGAGTGGAAAATAGTATTTTTAATATTATTACCTACTCCCTAATCCCTAATCACTTTTAGCCAATCGGCTTAAGTCACTAGTATAGCCAGAAAATCATCGGGGTAAAATCTACCACAGAAACGAAGTCTGAACTGTATAAGGCTGGATAATAGTTGAGTTGTGGGTTTTTCAAATTGTAATATTAATCTATCTTAGCTAGTATATCGATTTCATTCTGGTCTGCTAGAGTTCCAGAAGTACCTGAAGTTTCTGTCAAAGGGTTGATGTGAAGATGGGAAATAAGGAATGGGGAATGGTAAGCGGTAAAAGGTTTTTTTGGTTATAAATTGCTTTTTTCTACTCCCGACTCCCCTGAAAGTTGAAGTGATTCTACAATCTGTAAATTCGTATAAATATTTAGCGCACTAGGACTCGACTGCGAGGGCCGATCGCTTGTTTGGGTAAAGCAGGTTTTGTACAGCTATTGTCAAAATTTTTTGAACAAGCAGCTTCAGCTAGGGTTGCAGCGTTGGCAACTACCCGATCGACTGTTGGAGAATTACCACTACTGAATTCTATATTCGGTGCAGTAGACAGAGATGGAGAATTAGACCCTGGTGTGTAGTTTGTAGTCGTCGGTGCGGCAGTTATCGTACTACTGCTATCAACGATTGGTGCAGCAGTTATCGTACTACCACTATCAACAATTGGTGCAGCAGTTACCGTACTACTGCTATCAACGATTGGTGCAGCAGTTATCGTACTACCGCTATCAACGATTGCTGGCAGAGTGGGTGTACTACCACCACTAACTACGGGTGCAGGAGTGGGTGTACTACCGCTAACTACCGGTATAGGAGTGGGTGTGCTACCACTACTTACGGGTGTGGGACTAATGAGAGTTGCGGTTGCAGGTACTTTAATTGTCAATCTCCCTATGGGGGAGTTAGTCATTTGTAAAGATTTCACCGTTGGTAAACCCGGCAAATCGGACTTGAAGTCAAAGACTGTGGGGGTTGCACCACCATTGCGATCGCTATATCTAGGCCCGTATCCACTGACTTCAAATGTTCCCTGATACTGGTTTCCGGTTTTGGGGTCGGTAACGATACCAGTGTAGAAGGCTTTTGTGAGATTAAATTCATCCTGAACTACTCCTTGAAATGTAGTTCCAGCCACTTGTCCCTGGTATTTAAAAGGTGTCAAATTGCCATCAGAAAGAACAGGCGAATTCAGAACGCCGTTGAAAGAGATAATGGGAATCCCTGTAAAGTCAACAAAGTAATGCAAACTACCATCAGAGCGTGTTTCGACTTTCACGTAGTCTGACTTGTATACAGGAACGTAATTAGGATTGCTTTTAGTACCTAAATTCCGCGAGTAAGTCCCTGTATCGTCTGTATCAACACGAGTAATGCTTTTATTGAAATTCGGATTGTTGGAAGGAAGTTGAATTGTACCTGATAATGTGCCACTGCTTTGAATCGTTATTTGAGCTAAAGCACTTGTCCCGCCTAAAGCAATGATGACTGCAGCTAAACTGCTGCTGCTAACAACTGCACAACCCAACTGATACAATTTCAAATTTTGAGATTTTAGGCGAACAGAACTTTCCCAGACAGATTTCGGGTTGCGATCGCAATTTCTCGAATCGGTATGAGTTGATTGATGTAATTTCATGAAAAATTTGCTCCTTCAATCGCATCTGAAAAAATACGCATGATTTTTTTCCTGTTTGCATTGGGGAATGAAAGTATTTAAATACTGAAATTTTCAGTACTCAAAAAGCATATTTAGTTACATTTACACTGTTACAAAATTAAAACCGGAAAGTTGCCCTTAATGTTCCAACTACTAAAGCATCGTTAGCAGCATTGTGATCTGGGTTGAAAACGACAAATAAACCGGGAGTCAGGGCAATATTTTCACTCAGTTGGGCGCGGTAAAAAAGTTCTACGTGAATTGATGTATCGCTGCGTCCGCCTGCTGTTCCTCCATCAGAAAAGTTGGGAAAATTAAATCCCTCAGGTAAAGTGCTAGAAGTAATTTTCGGCGGCTGTCCTACAAGAATGCCCCCTAAATTGCCACGACGCAGCAAATTGGGAAAAGCCGCAAATACCACCCAATTAGTAGTTTCTACAGTTCCAGAAAGATTGGATGGTTTGGAGGAAGTGAAGCCACCCCAACCGCCTAAGTGCAAGTTAGGGTTAATTCGCCAAGCGACGGTAGCACCAATTGCTTGGGTATCGAAAGCTGTAGGATTGGCAAAAGGCGAAATCAGTTGAGAATCACCGATACCTGCTCCCAGTAAGCCATCTGGGGAGTGGGAATAAAGGTAATGTATGCCGACATCGATGTTATCGGTGGGCGCTAAACTTAACTGAGCGCCAGCAGTATATCTACCACCAAATAATCCACCCTGCTTGCTATTGCCTGGAAAACTGGGAATTTCTGCACTATAAACGCCTTGCAAACTAATGCGATCGCTAATTTCCCAGTCAAAACCTATACCGCCAGTGCCGTTACCAATGCCCAAAATCGGGTTACGCTGACCAAATAGAGAAATTGCACCGTCGCTAGAACCTTCTAAGGGGTTAATACCGCGAAAGGTATTGATGGGGTTAACTCCTGCGGTACCGACGACAATTCCCAAGTTCTTCGAGGCCAGAAATCGATAAGATAAGTCGCTAACAACTAGATTGTTGTTTGTATTGGACTCGAAACCCAACCGTCCCATATTAGTAGATACCAACGACGCATTAGAACCTAAATTCCCAGCCGATAGCCCTGTTAACAGCAAATCTCGCCCAGTAAATGAAGTTGCTAAGGTTAGCTGGGCGCTACCGGTGAAAGTGACATTGGTTTTTCCCTGGCGTTCGGGTATTCCATCTCTAGGAAACAAATCTACATCGGTTGTATTGGTTCCCTGAAGGCTAAAAACAGCTTGGCCAAATAATCTGGTAGTTGTAGAAAACCGATTCTTTTCTAATTCACTTGTGTGGTTTTCTAAAACTTCTACACGCTGCTGTAATTGTTGCAACTCGGCTTTGAATTCACCTTGCAACCTTTGCAGCAGGATTAAATCTTCATTGTTAACGGTGTTAAGTGTATTGTTAGCGAGCGCTTCGTTAATCTTTTCCAGACAAGCATTTAAACCAGCCGCAAACTCATAACGGCTGATACTACGATTTCCTAAATAAGTACCATCAGCATATCCCGCAATACAGCCGTAGCGTTCTACCAAAGACTGCAAAGCACCAAAAGCCCAGTCAGAGGGTTGCACGTCTTCAAGTTGGGAAACTGAAGTGACTTGAGACATTGGGTTGTCTGAATCTGGGCTATTGAGAGATTGAGAGAGAGGGAGATGGGGAGAATTTTTGTCAGATTCCTTTGTTAGAGGCTGGGTGTTTTTTGATTCAGGCGAGTTAGAAGAACTGATAAATTGAATTTTTTCTCTACTTTTTTTCAGTATATTTTCGTACTTACTTTTTACAACTGTTGAGGTACTTATATCTGGCTGTACAAATTCAGGCGGTGTAATTTTAGCAACAGGGACTACTAGAGATAAATTTTCTCGTGGTGACTGCTGCACCAGATTATTTGGCTCAATTATCGGTTCTACCGGTACATTTAGCGCAGATATTGGCGCTGTTACTAATACACTCGCCATCAGTAGACTCATATCACTCCTGGTAATTCATTTAACTTGCACCAATATTTCTTTTGACAGTAAAAATTGATGAGTATCAGGAATATTTCTAAAAAAAGAGTGATAAAAGTTACTTAAATTTGATGAGATTAAGAAGTGCTGAGTTAAAAGTTAGGAGTGTGGAAGGTGTGGGAAGTTCAGGGGGCATAAATTATCTTTCTCCCCACACTCCCCCTGCCCCTCTGCCCCTCCAGCCTTTACTCTGGCTGGCTGCAATACTTATTCATTTCATTGATTAACTTATCTGACTGCTTGCCAAGAGTTTCAGCGGCCGTTAGTGATGAATCAATTTCGGCTCTAGACTTTTGAATTCTCTCCCTCCCAGTTGCCGAGGCTTGTGCTATTTTTGTTGCACCTAGTGCCCTACCGGCTTTGGCGATCGCTTGACTGAGATCCTGAAAAATCTTGACAAAGCCGCTTTGATATTCTTTCAACTTGGGGTCTGTTAAATTTAGTTCTTTAATCGATTTAGTAATAAATTGCAAATCTTTAGACAGCTGAATGCTTGTGATCACTTGCGTTCCTTTATTTTTATCAATTAGTGACGTTCCTTCATTCACGACTTGAACCAGCCGCTGGCACTGGGAAGCTTTATTTTCGGTGCAACTAGCAATCAACAAAGCAATACTCAAGCTAATAGGAGCAAGAACAGTATATTTATATGAAAGAGACATTAAGACCCCAAGAGCAATAAATCAATTCAAAATTCAAAATTCAAAATTCAAAATTAAATACAGCCACCCACAAGGGTTACGGCCTACACACAAGTTATCAAATTACTACAAGTCGTTAGATTACCCCACCTTGTCAAGGGGAGGGGATTAGGTTTTGTATTTACCCCCTTGACAAGGGGAGGAGATTACGTTTTCTATTTCCCCCCAAGACATCGGGGGGATTAAGGGGGGTAATTCGACTTGTGTATACACCGTAGCTCTCTCCACACTCCCCATCTCCTCGTATCCCATACTCAAATCACCAATCTATTGGCAAACCTAACTGGTCTAAAATAGCACCGTTTTGCAAAAGTGGTTGAATATCACTGTCTATTTGAATGCGACCGCCAGATAGTACCAAAGCGCGTTGAGTAACTCTACCTAACCAGTGCAAATCGTGGGAGGCAATTAACATCACTTCCACGGGTAACTTTAACAATACTTGTGCCAAATGACGGCGCCATGCTGGATCGAGACCGTTAGTCGGCTCATCCAAAATCAGAATTGTTGGTTCTAGGGCTAAAATGGCGGCCAGGGCTGCGAGGCGTCTTTGTCCGCCGGAGAGTTCGTGTGCAGAACGATTGGCGTAGGCTTCTAGACCAAAATCTGCTAATAACTGGCGGGCGCGATCGCTTGCCTCTGCTGCTGACATGCCATAGTTGCGCGGCCCAAAGGTCACATCTTCTAAAATGGTGGGCATAAATAATTGGTCGTTGGCATCTTGGAAGCTAAAACCGATTTGACGACGTACTTGGGGTAAAGTTTTCGGTTCTACAGGGATGCCATTAATCGTAATTTTTCCAGATTGCGGTTCTTTTAAACCGATTAGGTTCTCCAGTAAGGTGCTTTTTCCAGAACCGGTGGCTCCCATCAAAGCGACGCGATCGCCTCTGTTCAAGGTAAAAGATATTTGTTGTAATACGGGTTCTTGCCGAGAATAGGCATACACCAGGTTTTCAACCTTGACTACAGCACTGTGAGGTTTATCGGTTGATGGTTGGGGGTTGGAAGTTAAGGATTTCAAAATTGACCTATCTAAGCGAATTGGGAATAGGAAATTTGGAGAGACGCGAGCGATCGCGTCTATAGGAAGTGGATTAAATTGTGTAGGAAGCAAAGGTGATAACAGCAGCCATCGCCCAAGCGAATAAGACGACAAAGCGCTCTTTTGGTCTCAGGGTTGAATCTGAATCTATAGGCAATTGTCCGTTGTAACCACGAGCTACCATTGCTGCGTAAACTCGCTCTGCTCTATCTAGACTACGCAGGTACAAGGCTCCGATGGTGGCAGCACTGGCATAGCGCAGCCATGCCGCAGTTCCATTCAAACCTCGTAATTGAGCGCTGCGCTGCATACGTGTGACTTCGGAGAGCAAAATCTCCATATATTGCCCAGCTAGGAGCAAGTTTTCTTTGATTGGTGCTGGTAAGGGTAAGCTTTTGAGGGCGATGCCGAAACTGTGAGGCGGTAAGGTTAACAAAAAACTATTCATTGCCATCAGACAAACCAGAGAACGAACTAGCAAAAAACTCGCTCGTTCCCATCCCAAGGGTAATGTCAGCAATGATAAAAAAATCAGTTCTGTACCGAGTAATCCTCCCAGGCGGCGAATTGGTACGCGCAACAGCCAAGCCCACAAAAGTGCGATCGCACCATATACGCTCAGTCCATACCAAGCATGATGGCTTAATAAAGCTGCCCCTACTACAATCGCTAGAGACAGTTGCAAACGTAGCGATAAGGAAAGTTTAAGCATTGTTCGGTTTCACTACCTTGGCAATGCCAAAGGCAACAGCAAAGCAAACCGCAGCCCCAACAAGCCCAGCAATACTACTGCCAATTGGCCCCAAACCCTCAATACCATAATCAGCTAGGGGAGTTGGTACAATTATCCGCACTTTATCGGCTAGGCCGATAAAGCCCAAGTTTTCGGCAACTCTCTCTAAACCGTCAGGCCATGCTGAGGCAAACAGTGATAGTACTCCTGCAATTAAGAAAATGCTGACAACGGGTATCGACCATCCACGAAACTCATGCTGTTCGCCTGGTAACAAATCTGGTCTAGCTGTAGCTAGATAAGTCAACACACCGCTTGTAATTATGCCCTCGCCAATACCAATCAGAATGTGTACGCCAGTCATGGCTGGTAAAACTATGGCTACAGGTGCAGTTCCAGAGAGGGCTAATTCAATGGCTGCTGCTACAGCAGCTACTACTACACTAACACCAGCTGCAATGCCGACTGCTAATGGTAAACGCCGTTTAGAGCCGCCCAATAACCGCTGCAAGGTTTGGGTTAAAATCCAGCCTACCCAAACACCAATTACTGCCATGTTCAAAATATTTGTTCCCAATGCTGTAATTCCACCATCAGCAAATAGCACGGCTTGAATAATTAAAACTGTGGCAATACACAACATTCCCGCCCAAGGACTGCCCAAAACGATCGCCGCTAAGGTTCCCCCTAACAAGTGACCGCTAGTACCTCCTGCTACTGGAAAATTAACCATCTGAGCAGCAAAAATAAAGGCCGTAGTTAGCCCCAGTAAGGGAGCGCGACGCACGCCAAAAGCCTCTTGCGATCGCCTTAAGGCAATAAAAAGTGCTGCCACACTCGCTACACTAGTAGCCCCTGCCACCGGCACAGAAATAAATCCATCAGGAATATGCATAACTTACCCTGTATTTTTAGATGTTTATTTATTCAAAACAAGGAATAAAATAACGCATTTAAGTTAATAAAAAACAAAAATTTCCTCCTTTTTACAATGCCCTATCGGGGGATTTTTTGTGTTACTTTTGGCAGATTTACAATACAATTTTTACTTCCTATTATACTGTTTTTTATTTTTATTAACTTTTGTTAAAAATAGATTTAGATATGTTAACAAACTTTGAAAAAATCCTGGTATAAGTCAAAAAAATCTAGAAGTATCTACATTCATAAGTCTTGCTACATTTGAAAAATCGCCGTTACTATATTAAAGGTTATTTATCAAGTAAAAATCAAAATTATATAAGTTTATGTCATACGAATTTGAAAAATGATTGCAATAAATGTATTCATATAAACCTTTAAGGCAAAGAAATTGCCAAGCTCAAATCTAAAATCTTTCTTAAATCAGCAATGAGTGATTCAGTTATTAGGCGTATGGTACGCAACGATCGCACAAAGTCATGATTTCGGGATTTTTACCGTAGAGGCTTTATGAGAAAACGCTCTTATAAGGCTGCTTATCTGCTGAGAGAACTGTTGAACCCGTTTGTCTTTGACATTAGCGTAGGGTATTGAAAAAGAATAGATTTATCAAAATACGAAATTTTTGTTTAATCAAAAGATTATTCACACTCGAGATTTTATAAATCCTTAGCTAGTCAAAATCAAGTTAGCCAACAAACTTTTTTAAGCTGTCAGCCTAATGAAGATTTATAATTTTTACAAATTAAAATGGCTGTAGCGATGGGAAATGAAAAAATGTAATATCGCATAAATGCTGTTGACGGTGAAATACCAACTCTTAACAATCAACAGTCACATCTGGTATTTATTAGCAATCAAATAAAATTTCTCTATATATAATATTTTAACCATAGATGAAGATACAAAATGACCGTAAAATACAGACAAAACAGACTTTCAAGCCTGGTGTACGTTGCCTGATATAACTTAATATTTAAGCTGTAAAAAAACTTGTCCTCAACTGTCAAAGCTAATAGAGTCCGATGTGATTTATGAAAAAATTTCAGTATCTGTAGTATCTGTAGGGTGTGTTATGACGTAGCTTAACGCACCTAAATCGTTAACTAGTGCCTCAGGCTTTGACTCCTACCTTGTACTTGAGTAAAGCAAGACATGCCATGTATAGGACTCATATTTGAATTCTGAAAAAAATCGGTACACCTAAACAAGGCTTCTTTCCTACTCCCCACTCCCTACTCCCTGTCTACGGAAGTAAATTCACAAATCAAACCAGATTCCTATATGACACTTGAAGTTTTGAACTATTAAGCTTAATAATATTAAAAACTCTGAATTATAAGATTTATAAATTAAGTATTTACTGAGATAATTAAATTAGTGGTATACTGAATAAAAATTTGTATAAATAATAATCCTCATCTAAATAAAGATTTCCATATAAGATGTTAGAAAAATATGAAATTTAGATGAATTTAGTAAAAATACTGGGAATTTAAGTACGTAAATTACTAAACTTTCAGAATAGTAAGCCTTAACAAAAGTAATTATAGAATGTCGCATAACTCAGATTGAATAGACCGAAGCAGTAAATATTCGGTTCTATTAAGCCTGGCAGGTACATACCCTTATTATGTTATTTGAAATATGAAAACAAACTCATCCAATTCGCTATTAACAGTTCCCACTGGTCCGCTTAAGATTTCCGAATTACCTCCTAATGACGTAAGTATAAGTAACGAATCTATCTATCTATCTCTAGTTATTCCTACTTATAAAGAACGTGACAACATCCATAAAATAGTCAGTATATTAAGTCAGTTATTAGATGAATCGATTCCAGAAAATTATGAATTAATTGTCGTAGATGATGATAGCCCCGATGGAACTTGGGAAATAGCACAATCTTTGACAACAGAATACCCACAGTTGCGAGTGATGCGACGCCAAGACGAAAGGGGGCTGTCTTCAGCAGTGATTCGTGGCTGGCAAGCGGCCACAGGCAACGTGCTAGGGGTGATTGATGGCGATTTGCAGCATCCACCAGAAGTATTGATGCAACTTTTGCGTAGTGTTGAGCAGGGAGCAGATTTAGCAGTAGCCAGCCGCCACGTAGATGGAGGCGGTGTCAGCAGTTGGAGTGTTGTTAGGCGTTTTTTATCCCGTGGCGCTCAGTTGCTAGGCTTGATTATCTTACCAGGAGTATTGGGGAGAGTTTCCGACCCGATGAGTGGTTATTTTATGGTGCGCCGGAGTGCGATCGCCAATGCAACCCTCAACCCAGTAGGATACAAAATTCTCCTAGAGGTAATTGGGCGAGGAAAAGTCAACCAAGTTGCCGAAGTTGGTTATGTATTTTGCGAACGCAAAGAGGGTGAAAGTAAAGTTACGTGGAAGCAATATATAGATTACATCCACCACTTAGTGCGGCTGCGGCTTTCCACAGGAAGAGTAGGAAAATTGCGGAGAAAAGTTAATTTCCCAGTTGGGCGATTCGTCCGCTTTGGTTTGGTTGGCTTGAGTGGAGTATTTGTAGATATGGCAATACTTTACTTACTGAGCGAACCGACTACTTTAGCTTTGCCATTAACACGCAGTAAAATTATTGCTGGTGAAATTGCAATCTTAAATAATTTCTTGTGGAATGATGCCTGGACATTTGCCGATGTCAGCGCCAGACAACAAGAATGGCATCAACGCGCCAAACGATTTTTAAAATTTAATGTCATTTGTCTTGCCGGACTCGTATTAAATGTACTGGTATTAAATTTAGTGTTCAATTTCCTAATTCCTAACCGTTATATTGCCAATTTAATTGCGATCGCAGTTGCTACTGTTTGGAATTTCTGGGTGAATTTAAAACTTAGCTGGCGCGTCACCGATGTGAAATAATCACAACGAGGGATTTGAGGTTTGGATTTTTATTCTTAGATTTTAGAACTAACTTGAATCTAAAACGTCGAATCTACAAATCCGTGAGTGTGAGACCTGACTATGAGAGTTTTGTTTGGGGATGCGTACTATTTTTGCAAAAAAATTATCTTTTTGTTGCCTGTTTACGCAGCCGAGATTCTGCCTCACAGAGGTAAAAAATCTATCCCGCAACAGATACCTTTGCAAGAATTATCTGCTCCCCTTTTTCCTAGCTGGTTTCATCCTTTGATGTGGTTTATTATCGGCTTAGGCTTGCGTTTAAGTAACTTGACTGCCAAGCCTCCTTGGACTGATGAATTTTCCACTTTGGTGTTTAGCTTGGGGAATGATTTTTTAGGAGTACCCCTAGATCGAGCGATCGCACCTGATATTCTATTGCAACCATTACAACCAAATCCAGCCACTACCATTGGTAATGTAATTCATAATTTAGTTACGCAAGATACTCATCCACCACTGTATTTTGCCCTGGCTTATTTGTGGATGAAATTATTTCCCAGCGACCAAGGATTAGTATCTTTATTTGCGGCGCGATCGCTACCAGCTTTCATCGGTGCCCTTTCTATTCCCGGTGTTTACATATTAGGTAAAGTAGCATTTCGTTCTTCATTAGTTGGAAATTGCGCTGCTGCTATTATGGCAGTATCGCCCTACGCAATCTTTTTGGCACAAGAAGCACGCCATTATAGCTTAGCAGCCTTGTGGGTAATTGCTTCTCTCACCTGCTTAGTAATTGCCACGCGTCATATTCAAAACCATACGCTTTTACCGATTTGGGTAGTACTTTTCTGGGTACAAATTAATGCTTTGGGTTTTGCTACTCATTACTTTTTTAGCCTTACTCTCTGCACTGAAGCTGTAGTTTTAATTTTTCTTGCTTGGCATCAAAAACAAACTAACATCAAATTTTCTTTACTTTATTCTCCTACCTGGCAGCGCATTTATGCTGTTGCTACAGGTACTTTTGTCGCTAGTTTCATTTGGCTGCCAATCTTTTTAGAAAATAGAAATCGGGATAATTTAACTGAGTGGATTCGAGGTTCCCGCGCTGGACTAGATTGGATTGCCCCAATTTTTCAAGCTTTAGGAACATGGATTACGATGATTTCCTTATTACCAGTTGAATCTTCACAGCTATTGGTTGTGATTCCTTCGGGACTGGTGATGTTAATTTTCTTTATTTGGGCGACACCAATTTTAGTGCGTGGTATTAAGATACAACTACAACAGCCAGAAACCGCGATTATGATTCAGGTGATGGCTGGAGTTACTATTAGTGCGATCGCTTTATTTTTTATCTTCACCTACTTTTTAGGAATTGACCTTACCAGAGGCGCTCGTTATCACTTTCTCTACTTTCCCAGCATCATTGTTTTAATAGCAGCAAGTTTAGCAGTTTGTTGGCATCCCCCCAAAGGATTAATTCCCAAAGAGATAGGCAAATGGGGTATAAATGGAAAAAAAGCCGCAAGCTTAATTTGGTTAATGGGATTTGCCAGCGCAATTACAGTACTCTGCAATCTTGGCTATCAAAAATATTATCGCCCTGACTTGTTTGTGCAATTAATTAAACAAGTGTCCCCAGTGCCAACACTGATTGCTACCACTCAAAAAACTTACGTAAATATTGGCGAAATGATGGGGATAGCTAGAGAAATAAAACTTGGAGATTCGCTGCAAAATCCTCTGTTTTTACTTGCGCATCAAGACCAAAACCCGAATACTTCTTCTATTGCTCTGGAAAATACTTTAAAGACCTTACCACGACCTTTTGACTTATGGCTGGTAAACTTTCAGGCTCCTGTAGCAGAAGCCGTTAAAACATGCGTTATCTCTGATACTAAATCTTTACCGAGCGTGGACGGCTACGAATATCAACTTTATCATTGCCAACAAACTCCAAGCTTGAAGTAGAAATTTTGTTACCGTATCAAGCCAAAATAATGGGTGAAACTGGGGAGTTGGCAGGGTTTTTTTGGTTTGCCTTGGGCCTTGCGATCGCTTATGCTAAATGTCAGTCTAATTGGCATTATCTTCTGTGGACAAGAACCGCGAACCGTTTATTAGTCTGGCACTTTACCACGCCTTTAAATGGTCAATCGTTAGCCCCATGCTTCACGCTTACTTTCGGGGTAAAATTTATGGTGCGGAAAATGTCCCCCCATCAGGGTCATTGGTGGTAGTCAGCAATCATGCTAGTTATTTTGACCCGCCAATTGTCTCTAATTGCGTGCGCCGTCCGGTGGCGTATATGGCTAAAGAAGAATTATTTAAAATTCCAATTTTGGCGCAAGCGATTAAACTCTACGGTGCTTACCCAGTGAGTCGGGGAAATGCCGATCGCAATGCCATTCGTTCAGCCTTAGAATATCTGAATAACGGTTGGGCTGTCGGTGTTTTCTTGCAAGGTACCCGCACCCCAGATGGTCGAATTACAGACCCCAAAAGAGGGGCGCTACTGCTAGCCGCCAAAGCCAAAGCCCCAATATTGCCAGTTAGTGTTTGGGGTACAGAGGGAATTTTAGAAAAAGGCTCGAAAATACCCCGTGGAGTTCCCATTACAGTCAGAATTGGTAACTTGATTGATGCTCCTAGTTCCAGTAATAAAGAGGAATTGGAAGCTTTAGCACAAAAGTGTAGTGCTGTTATTAATGAAATGCACGATCTAGGACGATGAGTCCCATATATCTACTTTAGGGAGGTAGCGATCGCTATTACGTTTCTCTAGACTTAAATTCAATGTACTTAGTAATTAAATCAGACTTTGTGCTTAAATCTAGCCACTAGATAAAGTTAATAGCAATCTTTCTGCAAGCAACATTTCTGACCAAATTAATACCAGTACTATTTTGATAGTCCAAAATCTCAAATCAAAAATTTCAAATTAATATGGCCGGCTTAGAAGCCAAAAACCTTTGGCAACGATTAAATAATTTGGCGTTAGCCCGCTTTTTACTTTTGGTTGCTTGTGGATGGGCAATTGTACAGCTTTTAGCTTACTTTGAAACAGTCATAGTTATTTTCACATTCGCTGCTATTTTGGCTTTTTTACTTAGCTATCCTGTAAAGTGGCTGCGGCCTTTTTTGCCTCATGGTGTAGCGGTTAGTGTCGTTTTTTTGCTGAGTATAGTAATTCTTGGCGGTCTGATAATTACCGTAGGTTTAACAGTTTTATCCCAAGGACAACAATTAATTGATAGTATAACTGGATTTTTAAATTCTTTATTACCCTTATTAGACCAATTAGAAGCATTTTTACTAAGCCGTAATCTTCAGATAGATTTAAGCACAGTTCAAGAACAATTACGCAACCAAGCTATATCAACTCTTGTAACTAGTTTAGCTATATTACAAGGGTTTATGACGAATTTCGTCACTTTTATTTTGATAGCGGTTGTAGCTTTTTTCATGTTGCTAGATGGAGAAAAGCTGTGGAGTTTTATATTAAAAATAGTACCAAAACAACAACGCTATAGATTTACTAAAGTCATCAGACGTGCATTTTTGGGATTCTTTAGAGGTCAGTTTTTATTAAGCTTATTTTTGACAAGTACAAGTTTTATAGCTTTCTTAGTATTACAAGTACCTTTTGCCTTATCATTATCAGTAATCGTTGGTATTGTTGATATTATTCCTGGTATAGGAGCGACATTAGGAATAAGTATTGTCACTTTAGTTGTATTATCTCAAGGTTTTTGGTTAGCATTGAAAGTATTAATAACTTGTATTGTTCTTCAGCAGATACAAGACAATTTGATTGCACCAAGAATTATGCAAGGGGCGCTAAATTTGAATCCCGTAGTCATATTCTTTGCTCTCTTAGTAGGTGCTAGAGTAGCAGGCTTATTAGGTGTTTTTATATCTATCCCCATCGCGGGAGTAATTGTATCTTTGTTTGAAATTGAAGAAATGAAATCTGAAGTTTAGTAATAAGTCATTTGTCAGAAACTACGAATTAGTGAATAATAAAAAAATCGGTATTTAAACATAGAAGTAATTATGTCGGATTTAAGAGCAGAATTAGCAGAAAGTTTGGATGAGTCAGAATGGGAGTGGCTAATTCCTCATGTAAAGAGAGATGCAGTAATTTTGGTAGCACTTGAATTAAATATAGTGGATGTTGGGGTAGCGATCGCAAATGATAATACTCCATCAGTACAACAATGGATTGACGAACAATTGATAACCAAACCTACCACAGCACAGTTAGGAGAATGGAATAACAATACTACCAAACGATTCAATACTCTCATCGTCCAGCCTTACGTTTTAGTGCAAGAAATCATCGCAGCCTAACGAATAAACCTCTTGCAAAAGTCCTTACTTTGCGTTCTCTTCTCTGCGTCTGGGCGCCTCTGCGTGACACAAAAAATATTTTCGCCACCCTTTCACCAACTTTTGCAACTCCTCTGACAGCCAACCATCAAATTGCGGATAAATTGGTAAACGCGCTATTAACTCCCACCCCGCAGGCTGTAAAATTTCTCTCAATGCCTGCTCCTGAAGATGAGGATAATCGGGATTAACTTCATCTTTCGGGCCAATTCCGCCCAAGTCTCGCGCACCCGCTTCAACACAAGCAAGCAACCATCCCTCATCTTTAACTAAATTCGGCGGAATTTGAATCGTAATATCAGCTGGTAAAATTTCCCGTGCTTTAGCAATAACTTCTGGTAATTGATGGGGATTAAAAGGCGGTGCATTAAAACTTTGCTGATTTCCCGGGCTATGAGGTTGCAAAATTACTTCTTGGATGTGATGATAACGCTGATAAATTTGAGATATTGCTGTTAATGTTTCCCACCAATCATCAGCAGTTTCTCCAATTCCTAAAAGTAACCCAGTTGTAAAAGGAATCTGCAATTCTCCCGCCCATTCTAATTGTTGCAGCCTCACTTGTGGTAATTTACTCGGTGCGTGTCGATGTACGGTATTTAACAATGTTGGCGTTAACTGTTCTAACATCAGCCCCATCGAAACATTGACATACTTGAGCTTTTGCATCTCTGCAAAACTCAACGGCCCTGCATTGGTATGCGGTAAAAACCCCATTGAAAGTGCTAATTCACACAAATTATAAATCCGTTCAAACCACGCCTGACGCCTCGATGAATGGGGATGCACTTCACCACTCAAGATAAGAATTTCGCAAACTTTTTCACTTTGAAGAAGTTTTAAAATACTTTCTGCATCCGAGAGATTCATCCAAAAACTTTTACCTGGTTCAGTACGAAAGTTGCAGTAGCTACAGCGATTAAAGCACTCGTAAGTAGGAACAATTGTATAAGCAGGGCTATAGGTAACAAGGCGAGAATTATTAATTGCCATTAAAGGATTTTAGCAGCTGAAAATTAAATTATTATAATAGTGCGGCACATCTAAAATAGTAAATAAAATATATCTTTTGTGGTGCTGGCAAAATACCTACACCACAATAAAAGTTTATTTCGATATTTTAGGCTTTGTCACGCTAATATTATTTTGTATTTCAGCTTTAGCCTAACGCATCACTAAGGGATACATTTACTATTGCCTCATTATTTAATTTTGTTGTAAATTTCTGGTAATTGCCACCAGGCAAGATGGGGATATTCGTGATGTTGTTTATGGTAACCGAAATGATAACAAGTAATAAATGACAACCAAATTGGAAAGTTAATAGTTTTGGCACAATGCGGCTGGATATAACCTCCTTTTGGCTCGCTATGGGGTATAAAAGTGCCAAAATAAAATAATTGCAACGAACTTAAAAGCGATGGTACTACCCAAAATAAAATTAAATTTTCATGGGGTATATGCAGTATAAGATGGGCAAATTGATAGCTTAAGGTTATGGCAATTATTTGTCCCCAATTCCAGTAATTTTTCATAAAGTTAAAATACCAAGCCAAGAAATTCTTGTGTTTACCATTATGAAAATCTGGGTCTGTCTGGGTCGCTGGATGACGGTGATGTTGCCAATGTTTTGACAATAGTTGTTGATATGGTAATAGACCATATAGAGATAGGCTCAAATTACCAATAAAATGATTAATTTTAGAGTTTTGAGGAAATACGACACCATGCATAGCATCGTGAGAGGTAATAAATAACCCCGTATATAAAAATGTTTGCCAAGGTATTAAAATACATAACATCCAAAATTTTAATTTCGAGATATCAATTAAAAATAAGAAGAATAAACTTATAGCCCATACGCTAATAATGAAAATAGCAATGAAAAGGCCGCTAAAACTAGATTCCTTCTTTAATAATAGGGTTAGTTTTCTTTGATGATTGAGTGCTTCTTGTAACTGGATCACGCTTTTCCTCCGTGATATGATGCAGGTAAAAATTCCTAAAAATATAGCCATGATAAAAAGCACTAACCACTAGCAAGAAAATTCTATTAGGGGTCAGTGTCTTAGACTGAACAGTGCTAACACTCTAAAACTATTGCAAAATATTAAGATACGTTAAATATTATTACACAAATAAACTCATATTAAAGACTGTTTTTGTTTACAAGGTTAAGTAAAATAAGCCAAATCCCTGCTAATTTTTAGTATATATAATCACCAGTTTTATTTATTCTTCCTTTGTAAACAGCCTCAAACAATACAAAAACAGCGAATAATTGAGGAGTATAGAGAATTAACTACAGTATACTGATGCTTAATTTGTAGTTATCGAGACTGAAAATAGCGAAACTAAAAAACTGTTTATAGCTAAACAAGCATTACAAACTTCAGGGTTACCACTTAACCCAAAGTTACCAGCATTGCGGTCTTTAGTATGATACGCAGTTTCAGTTTTACCGCTGAGATAAAGTAGCATTGTTAATTTCCCTTAAGAAATTAATTACATTGTTCATAATACTTATCTCAGCTATTTAATGCTATCTGTCTGTAGTTTCAAACTATAGGCAAGCCTAAAGAATGAGACTATAGGCAAATTCAGAAAATATGTATCTAGCCTGAAGGGGTGACAAAGAGCCTATAAAGCAGACTGGATAAGAGCCATAGCACGTAAACCTTGATGAAAATAAGGTAG
>JAVRCJ020000040.1:0-58834 GCA_034530875.2 Nostoc sp. DedSLP01 | reverse complement strand
AGTAGTGTTTATGGTGTTGGCTTGCTCGTCTTTTTGAAAGAATTTCATGAACGAGTAAGCTTTTTCTATCTCCAAAAACTTTTGGACAACTCTACATTATTTCTTCATTAGCGATCGCCTGCCTACTTACTTACTCCTCGTCCGGCATTTCAAACTATAGCCCTTATTCCACATAGCTTAGAGCTTTTTTAGTGGCATTCAAGCATTCTAGCTTTTAGCGTTAGATCGCGATCTTTGTGGAATTGTTTCATCTCTTGGAGTTTGGCAAACGATATACTTTGTAGTATTAGAGCTGTTAATAACACTCATAGGGAGAGAATTGAATGATTACCCTACCTGGAGTTGCCATCTTAAGCAAAATCTATGAAAGTTCGGCAACTCTTGTGTACCGGGGTATTAGAGAGCAAGATAACTGTGCAGTTGTCGCTAAAGTCCTCAAGCAAGATTATCCCTCAGCTGGGGAATTAACTCGCTACAGGCAGGAATATGAAATTACCCATTCCCTCAACATCGATGGCGTAGTTAAGGCATACAGCCAGCAGGACTATCAGCGCACGCTCGTCATCCTTCTAGAAGATTTTGGTGGAGAGTCTTTAGAACGCTTGCGGCAGCAGCAATCGAACTTCTACCCCATACGCTTATCGAATTTTCTTGGACTGGCGATCGCCATTACAGAGATTCTGGGCAGAATCCATGCTGCTAACATTATTCATAAAGATATCAATCCTAGCAACATCGTCCTGAATCCAAATACTGGCGTTGTTAAAATGATTGATTTTGGGATTGCAACTCGATTCAGCCGCACCAATCCAACATTTAAAAGTCTTCATCTTCTAGAAGGAACCCCTGCCTATTTATCTCCAGAACAAACCGGACGCATGAACCGGATGCTCGACTACCGCAGCGATTTTTACTCGCTAGGTGCAACATTTTACGAACTTTTGACCGGACAGTTGCCGTTTCCCACCAGCGATATCCTAGAACTAGTTCATTGCCATATTGCCAAAACACCTGTTCCACCGCACGAAATCAATTCAAAGATTCCCAAGCCTGTTTCCGACATAATTTTGAAACTAATGGCGAAAAATGCGGAAGATCGCTATCAGAGTGCCTGGGGCATCAAAGCAGATTTAGAATACTGCACCCAGCAATTAGTAGAAATTGGCCAAATTGACTACATCCAATTAGGTTTTCAAGATATTTCCCAGCAATTTCAAATTTCCCAAAAACTGTACGGACGAGAAGCAGAAATTGGCGCATTATTAGCGGCATTTGACAGAGTAGCCGCAAGCAAAGAGCGAGAAAATGCTCAATTCAACGTCGAAATGATGTTGGTTTCTGGTTATGCGGGAGTAGGCAAATCAGCATTGGTGCAAGAACTCTATAAACCCATCACGGCAAAGCACGGCTATTTTATTTGGGGTAAGTTTGACCAATTTGGGCGCAATGTTCCCTACAGTGCGATCGCCAATGCCCTGCAAAAATTGGTACAGCAACTACTAGGGGAACCAGACGAGCAAGTGCAACAGTGGCGCAATCGTCTGCTTACGGCATTGGGAAGCAATGGACAACCGATCGTTGATGTCATCCCTGAAGTTGAGTTAATTATTGGCAAACAGCCACCCGTACCCTCTGTTGGAGCAACCCAAGCTCAAAATCGCTTCAATTCAGTCTTTCAAAAGTTTGTGCGGGTGTTTTGTTCAAAAGAACATCCCCTGGTCATCTTCTTAGACGATTTACAGTGGATCGACTCCGCCACTCTGAAGTTAATCGAGTTAATATTACTCGACGAGCAAACCCAGTATCTATTTTTGATTGGAGCCTACCGAGATAATGAAGTGACTCCAACGCATCCATTGGCATTGACGCTCTTAGAACTGAGAAAACAAGGGGCACTACTTCAGGAGATTATCTTAGCACCCTTAACCCCCGAACCGTTGAGTCAATTGATTGCTGAGACGCTACATTGCAACGTTGACACCGTTCGTTCCCTAGCTCAATTAGTGTTACGTAAAACCGAGGGCAATCCTTTCTTTGTCGGTGAATTTTTGCGAATGCTGTATGGCGAAAATCTGTTTTCTTTTGATGCGAAACACTTATGCTGGCAGTGGGACATTGCCCAGATTCAAGCCCAAGATATTGCTGATAATGTGGTGGATTTGCTGCTGATCGGGTTGAATAAACTGCCAAAAGAAACACGGCAAATTCTGAGTTTAGCCGCTTGTCTTGGCTCTGAATTTAATTTAGAAACTTTAGCGATTGTTTGTGAAAAATCACCTAAAGCAGTTTCTCTAGATTTACTAGCAGCTATCGAAGCTGGATTAATTCAACCTATATCTGAATTAGACGAAAACTTGTTAGTTCAAGACTATAAGTTTTTGCACGATCGCGTACAACAAGCTGCTTATGCCTTAATTGATGAGTCACACAAACAAGTTGTTCATCTTCAAATCGGTCGAAATTTACTCGAAAAAACTTCACAAGAGCAGCGAGCCGAGCGACTGTTTGAAATTGTCGATCATCTCAATCGGGGAAATGAGCCGATCGCCGAACGAGCAGAACGAATTGAAATTGCTTTCTTGAATTTAATTGTAGGTCAAAAAGCCAAGGCAGCAACAGCTTATGAAGCGGCTCTTAAGTATTTCACTACAGGGCTTAAACTCCTAGATACAGATAGTTGGCTGAGTGAGTATGACCTGACCTTAGCACTGTACTCCCAAGCAGCAGAAGCAGCGTATTTGCATGGTTGCTTTGATGAGATGGAACAATTCGTTGAAGTGGTACTCAACAATGCGAAGACAGCCATCGACAAAGTGCAGGTTTACGATAGCAAAATTCAAGCGTTTTTGTCACAGGGCAAGCTAAAAGAAGCACTTAAAACTGGACTGGAAGTATTGAAGCTGTTTGGAGTAACCTTAATAGAAACTCCAAGTCAGTTAGAGGTTCAAAAAGAATTGGAAGAAACATCTTCCCTATTAGCTGAACAAAAAATCGAAGACTTAATCGAGCTACCAGAGATGACTGCACCAGAACCACTGGCAGCAATGTATATCATGGCAAATGTTGCGGCTACTGCACATATGATGTCACCAGCACTGATGATACTGATTGTGTGTAAGATGGTAAATTTATCAATCAGCTACGGCAATGCTACCTGGTCACCACTGAGTTATGCTGCCTACGGATTTGTTCTATGTGGAACTGTTCAAGACATTGAACTCGGTTATAAATTTGGCAAATTGGCTCTTAGCTTGGCACAACGATTGAGTACAAAAAAAGGGAATGCTAAAGCATTAACGGGATTTAGTGCCCACGTCATGCACTGGAAAGTGCATCTTAGAAAAACAATACCAACGCTGGTTGATGCTTATCAGAACGGAGTGGAAACCGGAGAATTTGAATACGCTGGCTATGCTGCATATCATGTATGTTATCACTCGTTTTTTATCGGTGAGGAACTCACCCAACTAGAACAAAAAACGGCAACTTACAGCAAAGCAATCGGTCAAATCAGACGAGAAAACCCCTCTAATTGGATTGCACTGTTGTGGCAGACAATCCTTAATTTGTTAGATAGGTCTGAGAACCCCAGCCGCTTAATTGGTAGGGTATATGATGAAGAGCAAGCTCTATCGCACGCTATTGCAGCTAAAGACGGAACTGGAATTCACTATTTCTATTTAAACAAACTTATACTGTGTTATCTATTTGGAGAGTACCATCAAGCTGCACAGACTGCTGTCTTAGCGAGGCAGTATTTAGAAGAGGTAACAGCAATGATACCTGTACCTTTATTTCATTTCTATGATTCACTGGTGCTTTTGAGCCTATTGGTTGAGGCTTCGATCGCTGAAAAAGAAGCTTGGCTCAGTTGTGTTAGTACCAACCAAGAAAAGATGAAAAAATGGGCAGAATATGCCCCAATGAATTATATACATAAATTTCATTTAGTCGAGGCAGAGAAAGCGCGAGTCTTAGGGCAATTTCTTGAGGCTGAAGAGTTTTACGAACAAGCTATAGCGGGTGCTGCTGAGAATGAGTTTATCCAAGAAGAAGCATTAGCTTATGAGTTAGCAGCTAAACATTATCTGGCGCGAGGTCGGTCAAAAATTGCTCAAATATACATAAAAGAAGCCCACTATTGCTACGATCGCTGGGGTGCAAAAGCTAAAGTTAAAGACTTAGAAAATCGCTATGGGCAATTTTTTTCTCAGTCTTATAGGGAAGCTCCCACGTCAACCCCCACTATGTCTAAAACTACCTCTAATACCTCAAACATCGCTTTAGATTTAGCAACGGTGATGAAAGCATCTCAGGCGATTTCTCGTGAAATTGAATTAGAGCAGTTGCTTCGTTCCTTAATGCAGATATTAATTGAGAACGCTGGCGCTCAAACCGGATTTCTAATTTTGGAAAACGCAGGAGAATGGGTAATTGAAGCGACTGGTCAACTAAATGATAGTGATGGCGAGAATGTATACACTACACAGGTGCTGCAATCGGTTCCGATTATAAATTGCCTGCCTGAATCAATTATTAATTATGTAATTCGGACTCATGAAACTATTGTCTTAAATGATGCAACTCGTGAAGGTAGTTTTATCAACGCTCCATACATTCAGCACAACCAAACTAAATCTATTTTCTGTTTGCCGCTACTCAATCAAGCGGATCTGGTTGGCGTGTTGTATTTAGAAAATCAATTAGCAGTTGGGGCATTTACACCAGAGCAATCGCAAGTTTTGCATTTATTATCGACTCAGGCAGCGATCGCCATCGAAAATGCTAAACTCTACTCAAAGCTGCGTGCTAGCGAAAGCAAGATGACTCAATTTCTCGAAGCTGTCCCAGTGGGAATTGGAGTTGTAGATGCGGTGGGTCACCCATACTACTCCAATCAACGGGCAATTCAACTATTGGGTAAAGGAATTGATCCTGAGGTGACATCGGATCGACTTGCAGAAGTTTATCAAATTTATTTAGCGGGAACGGAGCAACCCTATCCGACTGAGAAAATGCCGATCGTGCGGGCATTGAAGGGCGAACGCACTAGGGTTGACGACGTAGAAATTTGCCAAAACAACGCCAAAATTCCAGTCGAGGTGTGGGGAACTCCAGTTTATGACGAACGGGGCAATGTAGTCTATGCGATCGCCACTTTTCAAGACATTACCGAGCGCAAACAAGCAGAGAAACTGCTAGCAGACTATAACCGGACTTTAGAGCAACAGGTCGGCGAACGAACAGCAGCGTTACAGAAAAGTGAAACGAATTATCGCAACTTAGTTCAAACCGCAAACTCAATCATTCTTCGCTGTGATGCACAAGGACGGATTCAATACCTGAACGATTACGGGCTGAGATTTTTTGGCTATGAGGAACATCAGATTTTAGGGCGTACCTTACTCGAAACAATCGTTCCAGAAATCGAAACCTCTGGGCGCAATCTCAAACAATTCATCCACAATGTATTTTACAATCGTCTCGACTCTACCTCTTACTTGCAAATGGAGAATGAAAACCTGTGTCGAGACGGCAGACGGGTTTGGGTTGCCTGGTCGAATCAAGCAATGTTGAATAAACAGGGAGATTTAGTTGAAATTTTATCGGTTGGCAATGACATCACCCAGCGCAAACAAGCAGAAAAAGCCCTACAGTGCAGTGAAACTAAGTTCCGCAACATCTTTGAAAACTCACAGGTCGGCATCTTTCGATCGCGCCTTTCGGATGGATTAGCTCTCGATGCGAATCAACGCATTGCAGAGTTGTTTGGCTTTAATTCACCCGATGAGATAATTGGGATTGTATATTCCCCAGACTTTTATGTAAATCTTAGCGATCGCCAACAAGTCGTTGAATTGCTGCTGCGTCATGGTGACCTGCAAAACATTGAAATTCAGATGCGAAAACGAGACGGCACATCGTTTTGGGGGCTTAACTCTTTTCATCTGAATGCAACCGATGGATATATGGAAGGTGTGATTACTGATATTAGCGATCGCAAACGTGCCGAGTCAGCTTCGATTTTGGAGGAACGCAACCGGATGGCACGGGAAATACACGATACGTTAGCGCAAGCCTTTACAGGCATTGTACTGCATAACGGCACAGCGATAGAGCTAATGACAAAGAAACCACAGACGGCTCAGGCACACATGGAAACGGTGGATGAATTAGCCCGCACTGGACTGACTGAAGCGCGGCGATCGGTGGCGGCGCTGCGACCAAAACTGTTAGAAGAGGGAGACTTAATTAGTGCCCTCAAACACCTAACCGCGCAAATGAAATCTTCTACTGATACCAATATTACCTGTGAAGTCATCGGTACAGCCTACTCTTCATCACCTGATATAGAGAATAATCTACTACGCATTGGACAAGAAGCCCTAACCAATGCGATTAAATATGCCCATGCCACAGAGATTCAAGTTGAATTAGTTTACGAGAAAATGCAGTGCTGTTTGCGAATAAAAGACAACGGGCAGGGATTTGACACTAACCAAATAATCATGAATCAAGGATTTGGCTTATTGGGGATGAGCGAACGGGCTGAGCGTATTGGCGGTGAACTAATCGTCAACAGTCAGCCTGGTCAAGGCACAGAAATTATTGTCATACTGAATCGGGAGTAAGCTGTCATGAGTCTAGTCATTCGCGTTCTGATTGTTGAAGACCATGCCATCGTTCAGCAAGGATTAGCAGCCATCATCAATGAAGAATCCGATATGACTGTTGTGGGTCAAGCCAAGGACGGGATTGAGGCGATCGCGTTATTCCGCCAAACGCAACCCGATGTCACCCTCATGGACTTACGAATGCCCCAAATGGGAGGCGTTGAAGCGATTAGTACGATTTGCGCGGAATTTAAAACAGCCCGCATCATGGTATTGACGACTTATGACGGAGATGAGGATATTTATCAAGGGCTACGGGCAGGGGCAAAGGGATACCTGCTCAAGGACTGTAGACCTTGCGAATTGCGAACCGCTATTCGTACCGTTCATGAGGGGCAGCAGTATATTCCACCACATGTTGCTGCCAAATTAGTACAGCGCATGAATCATCCAGAATTGAGCCAGCGTGAGTTAGAGGTGCTTCAATTGGTGGCACAAGGGATGAGCAACCTGGAGATTGGTACTACTTTGAATGTTAGCGAAAGCACGGTCAAATCAAATATCAACCGGATTTTAAGCAAGTTAGGGGCTAAAGATCGCACCCAGGCAACCATTATCGCTTTAAAGCGAGGAATTGCTAGCCTTTAGTTTCATTATTCCAACTTAAGTTGGAATAGCTCTGAACTTAAGTAGAGTTAAAGTTAAGTACGAACAAAAAAGGTTTTATTAATTGCTATTGCCTATACTTGTGCTGCGATCGCCGAATCTGATTAGGATTCGTAGACTTGAAGCAAAAAGCGACTCAACTCGGAATTGTCAAAGTGGCGAATTCCACGGAATAATTTGTTTGGAGCCGCCTGCCAATCGACAATCAGATCCAGGACTGTGTTGCTTTCAATCCTCAAGGGACAACTAATCGAGCCTCCTGGAAAGTGAAATACCTGATTATTGCCACATTCGTTCTCCAAGGGTTGCCATCCAATTTTCTCTGGAGAGGATGTGACTAAATCGGGGGTTATCTGTTTGACAGTCCCCTGCCAAACGCCATCAGGTTGAATCACATTAGGAGCTGGAATCGCTTCATTAAAGCTGTCTAATTGCTCAGAGATCGCTGTTATATGCTGCAATTCTCCGCTTTTTTTGTAAAAAACGCTGAGGCTCATCCTCCTGTTTCCATAGGTGAACCCTGTTTCACAGAATAACTGAGCATCCACATTTGCGATCGTTGTAGATCCCCAGGAAAAGCTGTTGTCTAGAAACAAAACCACAAAGTGATGCCCGTTAAAAGATATACCTGCACTAGTATAAGGGCCTGGACTTTGTAGTTCAGTCTTTCCATCAGAATAAGTGTAGTAATTTTGCTGAGTTATCTGGCTACTATCTTCACTGAGATGGAAGGAGCGAACACACTTGAAGGAGTCAATTGAGTGTCCTTCTGGCGAATATTTAGTCCAGATACCATACCAGTCGCCTACATGATAGCGGCAAAAATTATTCCAATTTTGGAGCTGGTTCTCCCTTTGAGCAACATTATCAACGGACTGAGATGTCATTATGTAAGTTTCCTCGCTTGCAAGCTCTAGATAAAATAATAAACCGCAGTGTTCAAATGGAAATCTTTGGTTGTTGAAGTTGCATTCATGCAACAAAGCCCTCTTCCAACAGTTTTAGAACACCACCGTCTTATGATTCCAACTTAAGTTGAAATAAATCTGAACTTAAGTACAGTTGAAGTTAAGTACTTTAGATCGCTCATCGGCGATCTTTTTGTCACTTAAAATATAAACTCTGAATTGATGACAGCTTCAAGCTGACTCCATATATTAAGTTATATAGATGTTAGTTAGGATTGACAAAAAATATTTCACAGTGCCACCTGTACAGTGAATGCTTTGTTCGTCGAGGTTGAGAATGAGTGACAATATTTTTGCCCAAGCAACTGGCGATCGCAATCAATTAGCTGTACCACCATCCCAGCGAGATCGTCACCAAGGATCGCTGAATGCCAAAGTTGTGCTTGTTGAGTATGGGGATTATCAATGCTCTCAATGTGGAGAACTTCATACCTTAATTCAGACAGTGCAAGAAGGGCTTAACACATCCGAGCAAAACGATCTCTGCTTTGTCTACAGGCATTTTCCTCAGCCTCGAATTCATCCTCAAGCTCAAAAGGCAGCAGCGGCAGCAGAAGCAGCGGCAGCAAAGGGACAATTCTGGCAGATGCATGACATTTTGTTCGCCCATCAGCAAGATCTGGGGGATGGCTATCTAGCGGAATACGCTGATAATTTAGGGCTTGATGTCACTCAGTTTGTTCGAGATCTGTACAGACAAGTGCATGTTGCTCGCATCAATGAAGATATTGAAAGTGGATTACAAAGTGGAGTAACGGCTGCCCCAGCCCTGTTTATCAATAGAATTCAGTATTCCGGACGCTGGAACATCGAGCAATTGCAGGCAGCTATTGTCGCTGCAAGTCATTAAATTCCTCGATCCTTGACTCTAATTAATGTCTTGCTGAGGATAGTTATTATGATATCCAATAATAATATTTCATAGCGAGTCGATAAAACCTACATCAAGGTCAAAGGTAAGTGGAAATATTTGTAATGATTAACACATTCGCGATCTAGAAAAGCTGGAGGAACAAACTATGAAAACGATCGCTCAACAAGCAATTGTCATTGGGGCAAGCATGGGCGGACTGCTGGCAGCGAGGGCATTAGCAGATTATTACCAGCAGGTAACAGTGCTGGAGCGCGATATTTTCCCTGACCCAGGCAAGAATCGCAAGGGAGTACCCCAGGATCGCCACGCACACGCACTATTATCGAGGGGTCGAGAGGTACTTGAGCAGTTTTTCCCTGGCATCACACAAGAACTCAAGGCACAGGGAGCACTATCGACGGATTCATTACAACAAACACGTTGGTTTGCTAATGGAGGGTATTTCCAAAAAAGCCAAAGCGATCTAAACGGGCTGTTAGTCAGTCGTCCCTTACTTGAAGCTCAAGTACGCAAACGTCTGTTGTCTTTGCCGAATATCAAGGTGATTGAGAATTGTCATGTACTGGGGTTGCTGACGACTCCCGATCGGACTCGCATCGCCGGGGTAAGCCCGATCCATCATCGTGATGGGAGTTTTGAGTCAGCACTAAACGCCGATCTGGTGGTAGATGCGACGGGGCGGAGATCCCAAAGCCCTGTCTGGCTAGAAAAACTCGGCTATGAACAGCCCCAAGAGGAACAGGTACGTGTGGACATCGGCTATATGACTCGCATCTATCGCCGCCGACCAGAACACCTCCAAGGCGATCTAGCTACAGTCGTCTCACCCTGCCTCCCCAACTGGCGCTATGGGGTAATGTTGGGTCAAGAAGGCGATCTCTGGATTGTTACCCTCGGTGCCTATCTGGGCGATCGCGTACCCAGTGACGAAAAAGGTTTCCTCGAATTCGCCAAGTCTCTACCTGCTCAGGAGATCTACGAAGTCATTAAAGATGCTGAACCCCTCTGCGAACTATTACCCTACAAGTTTCCGACCAGCCAGCGCCGCTATTATGAAGGAATGGCGCGTTTTCCCGAAAATTACTTGGTTTTTGGCGATGCCATTTGCAGCTTTAACCCTATCTACGGTCAAGGCATGACGGTTGCTGCCCTTGAGTCCCTCGCTTTGCAAAATTGCCTTGCTCAAGGTAGCCAAAATCTGCGGGCGCGTTTCTTCAAAGAGGCGGGTAAGGTAGTAGACATCGCTTGGAGCATAGCTGTGAACAACGATCTGCGTATTCCCCAGATACAAGCGACGCGCAGCCCGATGGTACGCTTTCTCAACTGGTATATGAGTAAGTTACACGTTGCTGCTCGAAGAGATCGAGTGGTGGCGATCGCATTTTTACAGGTGACGAACTTTATGGCTTCACCAAAGAGCTTAATGCACCCTAAAATTTCTCTGAGGGTGCTATTGGGTAACCTTTTACAGCTTGATATTGCTAGAGCAGTCAAGTACAGCCTGCCATTGAAAGTGTCGCAAAAATCAGTACAAAGCTGGTAGGCTATCCTCTTTAGAGAATAATATTCGCTTCAATTAGTTTTAGTTTGAGTTTCTAGAGTCAGAAGAGTATCTGAACAAGTAGGAGAATTCAATCATGGACAAACAGCAAACTATAAACGAACAAGCTTCTTTACAGGCAACTCCCAACCTGACACCAGCCCAGCAGGTTTTGCAAGAACTCTGGGAAGAACATCTGCGGTATGAGTTTGAGGCTCACAACACTGAAGATACCCTGGCCACGATGGTTGAGGATGCTTACGTGAACGACATTCCGGTGATGACTGGGGGAGTGGGGAAACCAGCACTGCGCGAGTTTTATTCCAAATGCTTCATTTCACAGATGCCGCCAGACACGGCGCTGACCCTGATTTCGCGGACGATCGGAACCGATCGGCTCGTCGATGAAATGGTGCTTAAGTTCACTCATACCGTCCGAATGGATTGGATGCTACCTGGCATTGCTCCGACTCTTAAACCGGTTGAAGTGGCAATGGTAGCGATCGTTCAGTTTTTTGACAACAAACTAGCTCACGAGCATATCTACTGGGATCAGGCGAGTGTATTAGTTCAACTTGGCTTGCTCGATCCTAGTACGTTACCCGTTGTAGGCGTTGAAAGTGCGCGTAAGGCACTCGATCCGAGCTTGCCCTCAAACACACTGATCGATCGCAACTAAGATTAATACGGATCGTCAAAATAATAGTTTTAGCCAGTCCAGTTTTAAATCTGATGTTATCGGCGTTTCATGTTTGCGATCGCTCGTTGTTTGAGTATCCAAGATGTGATTAACAATTTAGTATTCAGGAGTGAACGAGATGAAAACATCAGAAACTACCGCTCAAGCAAAGATGTTCGATCTAATCAGTGGCTTTTGGATTGCTCGATCGATCTATCTTGCTGCACAGTTAGGGATTGCTGATGTGTTTGACGAGCGGCCACAGACCATCGCTCAACTCGCAGCCGCAACGAACACCGAACCGCGATCGCTCTATCGACTCATGCGTGCCTTAACGAGTGTTGGCATCTTTACTGAAGTGTCCGATCGATGTTTTGCACTGACCTCATTAGGAGCAACGCTACAAAGCAATAGTCCTAGCTCAATGCGATATTTTGCCCTGTCGCAGATGGGATACGAGTGTTCTTTGGGCTGGAGTCATGGCTTGCACAGTTTGAAAACCGGAGAGATTGCGTTCGATGCTGCCGCAGGTATGTCGCTTTGGGATTACTATGCTCGACATCCCCAAGAGGGTCAAATACAGTCGCAGTCGATGACTAATGTAGGAAGTGAGAGCGCACAAGCGGTTGCTGCCAGCTATGACTTTTCCCAATTCAGTACGATTGTTGATGTTGGTGGAGCGCAAGGCAGCTTAATTTCTGCAATTATCCAGTCATATCCCCATCTAAAAGGGATTCTGTTCGATCTGCCCGGAGTCATTGCCAATGTCAGTGTAGACGACAAAATTCAACCCGTTGCTGGGAATTTCTTTGAGTCTGTGCCATCAGGTGGTGATGTTTACCTGATGCGCTGGATAATCCACGATTGGAATGATGAAAAGTCCTCACTCATTCTCAAAAACTGTCATCAGGCGATGCCGGATCGTGGCAAATTACTCCTTGTCGAAAACATTATTCCACCAGGAAACGAACCCGCTCCAGCAAAGTTTATTGACTTGCTGATGCTGGTGATGGTGGGTGGACGGGAACGAACTGAGGCAGAATATCGAGCGTTTTTGCGATCGAATGGCTTTGAACTGACGCGAATAATTCCGACTCCTTCAATGGTCAACATTATTGAAGCGGTAAAACTGTTATGAAAAAACTAAAAACCTTTGATTTTCCACAGTGAATAAACGAAAATATTGCTACCAATTAAGAATCAGAAGGCTCAACTTACATAATTAGATTTTTGTCAATCTGTAAGTCCCTTTTGGGTGCAAAATTACTCTTTACTAAAGATAAAGGACTCATGGCAAACCAGAATGTCAACTTACAATCTAAATTACTTGAAAAACTGAACATTTTTTCAAAATTGTCAGTCAGGTGGATTTTTTGAGGGCGATCGCACCTTCACACTACCCGTACCAAGTAAAGAAGAGGCTTAAATATTGAATGTTCTTGTTTTTTTCTCCGTAAATTTAGATTTAATCCAAAATCCAAAATCTAAAATCCTTGCATTGTCTCGGTCACTGTAGAAGTTGCAAATCACTTTCACCTCAATCATCTTTGCGCGTACAAGCTTGAAATAAAAGTTTGGTTTTTACTAACCATACCCCAAGCCAAAAAATGAAACTCTGACATTGTAAATCAAGAGGTCATTTGATGAAAACATCCAGTTTGAGAACAAAGTTCTTTGTTCTAATGATGGTCGGTGTTTTGGTAGTCAATGTGCTACTATCAGCACCACAAAAAGCTTTTACCCAAACAAGTAAACCTAATATCGTTTTCGTCCTAGTAGATGACATGGACGCTGACACAATTAACAGAGATCCGGAGAAATATGCACCACACATCAAGTCGCTTTTGATCGACAAGGGCGTAACATTTCCCAACTTTTTTGTCGATGTATCTCTATGCTGCCCATCGCGCTCAAGCATTTTGCGCGGTCAGTATCCCCACAATACGGGGGTTTTGAACAACAAAAAACCTGATGGAGGTTTCCAGAAATTCTATGACAAAGGCAATGGTCCAGAAAAACAGACGATAGCCAGCTTATTAAAGGCAAATGACTACCGGACAGCTTTGATTGGCAAGTACCTCAACGGCTACCCCAACACAGCCCCCAATGATACCTACGTCCCGCCTGGTTGGACAGAGTGGTATAGCGCAATGGAAAAAGGCGAGAAAAACAAACAACAGGGTTATGGCAATCCATACACACAGTACGGCTATACACTGAACCAGAATGGCAAGCTGGTCAAGTACGGTAACAATCCCGAAGACTACGGTACAGACGTTTATACTGCCTTCGCCACTGATTTCATCAAACGTTCTGCCAGAGACAACAAACCGTTTTTCCTTTATCTGGCTCCCTACAACATTCATTCGCCATATACGCCAGCAGATCGCTATAAGCCCCTCTTCCAAGGTGTTGAAGCGCCCACCCCACCCAATTTTAACGAAACCGACGGTGAGGGCGGCTTTAGTACTAAGCCTAAATTCATGCAGAATCAGTTGAAGAATCGACTCGATCGCGAACAAATTGAATGTGTTAATAAAAGTTATCGAAAGCGCTTGCGATCGCTACAGTCGGTTGACGATACAGTTAACAAGTTAGTCGATACGCTCAAGGCGTCAGGGCAACTTGACAATACTTACATCATTCTCACCTCCGATAACGGTTACAAACAGGGTATTCACCGGGTAAGCTTAGGCAAACAAAGTGCCTACGAAGAAGATATTCGCTTGAATCTGGTAGTGCGTGGACCGGGAATTCCCGCCGGCAAGAAACTGCAAGAGATAGTGGGTAATATCGACTTTTTCCCCACCTTTGCCGATATAGCTGGAGTTCAACCACCCCGTTTTGTTGATGGACGCTCGTTCTTACCCTTGTTAAAGGGTACGACACCAGAACCCCGCAAGTGGCGCTCTGCATTTTTGATAGAACACACACCAGATCAGAAGAATCCAAATGTACTTGAAGAGGAGGATCTAGACGATCTAGACAACGATCTGTTACAGCTTGCACAGGAGGAGCAGTCACAGCTTGCAGATGAAGATCGCTCAGAGTGCCCCGATAAACTGAAGAAGAATAAACTGTATATCCCTACTTACCAGGCGATCCGGACACGAGATTACACCTATGTTGAATATGAAACTGGGGCCAAGGAACTGTACGACATCAAAAAAGACCCCTATCAGTTGAACAACAAGGCTGCTACAGCCGATTCAGCTCTACTCCAACAGCTTGCTAACCGACTAAGTAAACTGCGTACTTGTAAAGCCGCTTCCTGTAAGGCAATTGAGGAGGAGTCGTTTACTCCTTAGGATCTGTTTGAAAAGCCAAATCTGGGTTTAGACAGTACTGAGTGCTGAGGACTGAGTATTAACTCTTTCTCGGTACTCAGTCATCACTACTTTTAAAACACGTTCTTAAAGTGGTTGGACAGACTGTTAGTCACTCTCAAATGGAGGAATGCAAATGAATGATGCTACAAGTACAAAAAAGTGTGTGATTCCGATGTTCAAATCGCCAAGCGATTATCAGGCTTATCGGATTAGTCCGGATTCTACAAATCGGCTGGCGATCGTGTTCGATCCGATGAGTACTCGGATGCCTTTGACGTATTGTGTGGAAATTTTTGATGTCGGTGGGAAAACGCCGCCCAACCGACATCAAATGGCGGTGGAAATGTTTTTTGTCCTCAAGGGAGAGGGCGTAGCTATGTGTGATGGCAAAGCCGTCGATATTCGCCCCGGAGACAGCGTTATGGTGCCGCCAACCGGAATTCATGCCATTGAAAATACGGGGATGGGTCGCCTCTATACGCTAACGATTATGGTTCCCAACGAGGATTTTGCTGAACTGATCCGCAGCGGCATCCCTGTTAAACTGGATGAAGAGGATATGGCAGTGTTGCAGCGATCGGACGCCCTGCTCGTGTAAGATTAACTACCCACACTGCTGAAGAGAGCATCGCCATAAATTGCCTCGGTGATTTTCATGAAATCCTATCTATAATTTTGTAAGTTTTTGTCCGCTACAGAGAATAGAGCCTCAAAAATTCAAAGCAAGTAAATCATGACTGAAGTAGAAACGCCACACATATCAGAAATTGAAGTGCTAGGATCGGGTCTGGATAGTCCTCGGAAGCTGACTTTTGGCCGGGATGGCGCACTTTATGTCGCCGAAGCAGGACGAGGGGGAACAGGAGCCAGTGTTCCATCTCCAAGTATACCGGGCGCGTCTTTGTTCTATGGCGCAACGGGTGCGATCGCCCGCATTCAAAACGGGAATGTGAAACGAGTTGTCACCGGACTCCCCTCGCTAGCATTACCCGATGGATCGGATGCATCAGGTGTTAGTGACATTGAGTTTGATGCTTATGGCAACGCCTATGCGATCGTTGGTCTTGCCAGCAATCCTGCCAATCGAGATAATCTATTGCAAGTTCCTGATTTTAGCCAGTTGATTGCGATCGATAACTTTGACGGTGGTGCTGACTGGACAAGACTCAGGGATTTTGGAGCGTATGAGCAAAATAACAACCCTGATGGGCAAGATGTCGTTACCAATCTCTATGACTTGCTCATTGAGGACAATACAGCCTATGTGGTGGATGCAGGTGGCAATGATTTGCTTAGTCAGCGAGCCTTTGGTGGCGAAGTGTCTCTAGAAACAGTCCTTCCAATTTATACCACGACCGATCCGCTCACGGGTGAATCAGTGGTGCGACAGCCTGTCCCCACCTCAGTCGCCGTTGGCCCAGATGGTGCTTTCTATGTCGGCGAATTGACTGGGTTTCCTTTTCAAGCAGAAACAGCAAAAGTTTATCGCATCAATGCTGAAGGTCAACCGGAAATCTATGCAGGCGGGTTTACGCATATCGTCGATTTAGCTTTTGACAAATCCGGCGGTTTGTATGTCCTGGAATACGATGCGAACGGGCTTTTGAATGAAGGTGACGCAGGTGCGCTGATCTATGTGTCTCCTGATGGTAAAACTCGCACGACGATCGCAGACGATGAACTAACGAATCCGACGGGTTTAGAAATCGGTGCTGACGGTGACATTTACATCTCTAATAAAGGCTTTGTTGCAGGACAGGGGGAGGTACTGCGGTTGAGTATAGAACAACAGACAAGTTTCAATCCCGACCCGATTTATGACCAAGTGAAGCACTACACAACCACAATTGCCGCAGATGGCGATCCAGCCGATGTGTATTATCCAGTGCTGCCCAATTCAACGCCGGATCGACTGCCGATCGCGCTGATGCTGCAAGGTGGTCTGGTCGATAAAGCAGACTATTCTAACTATGCCGAAATAGTTGCCAGCTATGGATTTGTGGTCGTAGTTCCCAACAATGAGCGGACGGTAACCGCACCCGATGGTCAAACGGTGACGGGTCTACTTTCTGAACAAGGACAAGTGAATGAGGTGCTGGATTGGATGAAAGTGGAAGATGCCGATCCGACTTCACCGATTTTTAAAATTGCCGAGACCGAAACGCTAGGACTCCTGGGGCACTCGTTTGGCGGAGGCGCCGGATTAGGCGCAACACAGGACGAGATTTGCATACCTGGAATTTGCTCGCCAAACTACACGCCACCGCCGGAGTTGCAGGCAGGTATTTTCTACGGCACTAGCTTTCGCGATCCGCAAACTGGAGAATTTTTCCCAGTCAATAACAAAGGAATCGCAGTCGGGCTGATTCGGGGAAGTTTGGATGGTGTGATTCCACCGCTCAATACTCAAACAACTTACGATCGCATTCTCAATCCGCCCAAAGTATTAGTTACCGTAGAAGGTGCTAACCACTATAGCATCACAAACGTTGACAACCCCGAGCGAGAGCCAAACAGACCCACCTTAGGCCAGACCACAGCAACTGAGACCATCGGACGCTGGAGTGGATTATTTTTGCGATCGCATCTTCTCCACGATCGAGGCGCATTTAATTATGTCTACGGCACTGGTGACAATCTCGATCCGAATGTGAGTGCGATTAATCAAACTCCAGTGTATTGATTCATTCCTAGCCGAATGGCACGCTTGTTAACGGCAAATCGATTATCTATAAGGCTTTTGGGCGTTACATTGGCATAAGTGCTGGCGAGAGGAATCTAATAGCCTTGCTAGAATGCATTTATCTGCTTATTTACAGGAACCAAATTATTGGGCTGCTAAAAAAACAATTGCCAAATTTACAAATAGTCAACATAGCCTAGCAGATTATTTTCAAATGGCGAATGCTGAAATTGAAACAATTCTCAAAAATTTTAATCTAGAAAAATGCTCTAGCTTAAAAGCCTATGCTCTTATCGCAGTTCCCAGTCGGCTAAAAGATATTTTACGCCAACGCAAGGACAGTAGACCGAAAACTTTTGAAAGTTGACGAAAGAATCAGGGTTTAAAGCGATGCTTTTCCCTGCTACTTCACGACCACAGGCTCGCGCTCTATTTATCCATCTGGAACAGAGATGCTTGAAAGGTTGATTGGAAGCTGATTTTGGCAGATGGCGATCGCAACCTTAAATTAAGGACTGATAAGCCTTGTGAAAAACTTTTCGGTCTACTGACTTTTAAACTTTGCTGCAATATCTGCTGAGATGTTTCTAAATCACCCGTGACTTGCACGACATTGCCGAGACTACGCAACTCTACGACTTTCAAAAGCGAGTTAGGTTCGCTTTGCAGTATTGTATTAGTTTCCCTTAAGGTTTTTTCAGCTTGACGATAAAATCCCAAAGCTTGTAAAGCTTGTGCTTGGTTAATTCGATTACGAATAATTGATAAGTGGAATATCTAATCGCCAAGGTTAAACCCAATATCTGAGTATTCGACTTGAACTTGCTCTAATTGCTGCTTCAGCCATTCTGAAAATAGCTGCGAAATAATTGTTAAATGTAAAGTTTGATTCAATTCGGGTTTGATTATTTCTTCAACATTAATCAAATGCGCTCCTTTATAAGTGACAATTGGTATAAGAAGCTGGGGTGGAGTTGCTGCAAATACCTTTGCTGATATTTCTGATTTTAAATCTGTACGGTTTAGTATTCCCTTATATCCTCCACTACGGCGTAACTCATCATCTTGAATATATTGATGGGCAACTTCAGAAAAACTAATCTCATCTTCTTGAATCGCATAAAAAAGTTCCATTGCCAAGTCTAAATCATCAAAGACAACTTCATACATGATGACTTGAGTATAATCTAATTGATTTTCAACAAAGTGCTGTTCAACTTTGTCAGCAAATAAATACTCGGCTAACTTTGAAGAGATGACGTTATAATAAACTAACTCTTCAAAATTATCTAAAGAAAGACTTTGTTTTTGTAACCAAGACCAAGTTGTTTCAGCGCTCTCAAGCCTGTTGAAAACCCGCAAGCTATCTGCGGCTTCTTGAAGTTCTTTTGTTTCAACTTTTATGCCTAGTTCTTGTGCTGTATTTATTATAATTTTGCGAGTAATGATACTCTCAGCAATATTTGGAAGTTGGCAAGAAAGTTTGATTTGGTGAATAATTTCATCTTTGTAGACAACAAGTAAATCTAACATAGTTAAACTCCTTATGAATAATTTCTAAAGTTCTAAACCGCTTTTTTGTAACTTCTTAAATGGATCTAGTACAAAGTCAATCAAACGGCGCTTCCGTACAATTACTTCAGCAGTTGCTGTTTGACCTGGCGTTAAAGCTATCCTTTTTTCTTTAGTTTGAATAGCGGCTTTTGATATTTCAATTTCTAGTTCAAAATTTTCTAACTTGCCTTGAGGTGTTTCGACAACTTTAGAATCTGGTGAAATCCAGCGAAGTTTGCCTTCTACCACTCCATAATCCTGAAAAGGATAAGCATCAAATTTCAGTTTTACTGGCATTCCTACAAGTAAAAAACCACTTTCTTGACTAGGCATCTCGGCTCTAAATATCAAAGGTACATCTTTAGGCGCAATTTGAGTAATCATTTGTCCTGGTTGCAAAACAGTTCCGGCATTATTTATAGATAACTGAAAAATTGTGCCATCAATAGGAGTACGAAGAGTTTGCTGTTGTAGTTGAAATTGCAAAGCCTGAATTTGCTTTTGAGTTTGGCCAATTTCTGATAGCACATCTATAACTTGAGACTGGAGTTCTTTTATTTGTTTTTGACCTTCTAAAAGTGCTAGTTCACCTGCACGACTAAGACGTTGATTTGTGCTTTGTTGTTTAGTAATTTCGGTTGTGGCTTGTTGAATCTCTGATTGTGCTTGTTCTAAAAGTCTCTGGCGTTCAAACATAGCGCCTTCTACTTCTTCTAATTTACTTTTAGAAATAGCGCCTTTTTGCGAAAGATATCGATAACGTTGGATTTCGTTATTAGCTAAGTTCAAGCGGCCTTTTTCCAAAGTATATACTTGTTTACTTGAATTTAAACGTTGTTTAATTTGAGCGAGTTGAGCAAGTTGTTCAGTCTCTTGGGCTTGGTTTTGTAATTGCTGAGTGCGTAAAGACATTGTTAGTTGGTTTTTGAGTAACTGAAGTTGATTTATACGATTTTGTTGACCCTCAAGTTTTGCCTGAGTTTGTTGTAGTTCAGTGCGGGTTAAATCTGATTCCAACTCCAATAAAGTTTCTCCAGCTTTGACAGTTTGCCCTTCTTTAACTTTGATAGATATAACTTTACCCGTAACAGGTGCATCCAATCTCAGAGTTTTACCTTGAGGTTCCAGCCTTCCTCTAGCAGTACCTGTTTCGTCTACTTGAGATAGCATCGCCCAAGGTAAAACGATCGCCGCAAATATTACTAGCCAATACAGCAATCCGCGTGTCCACACTCGTGGTAATGTATCAATTAACTCTTTAGTTAAAGAAGACCAATCTTCGCTGATAGGTGTAAAAGATTTTGATTGAGTTTTTAAATCTAGTTGATGACTATGGTAGTGACCATTGTGGCTAAATTGCTTTTGTGGAATAAATTCGTCTGTCATGGTTATTTCTCTAATTATTAATTTAAATTGCTAGAGTCAGTTGTTGTTGATTTAGGTAGAAATAGTGACCGCGTTTAGCCATTAATTCATCGTGAGTGCCACTTTCAACTAACAAGCCTTTATCTAGTACTAAAATTCTGTCTGCATTGCGTATTGTTGAGAGGCGATGTGCAATCACCACAGTTGTTCTATCTTGAAGAATTGTGTTGAGGTTCGTCTGAATAATGCGTTCAGATTCAGCGTCAAGGCTGCTGGTAGCTTCATCTAAAATTAGCAGTCGGGGATTTCCGACAAGGGCACGGGCGATCGCTAATCTTTGTCTTTGTCCACCAGATAGCGTTCCTCCCCCTTCTCCAATTAGGGTTTCGTAGCCCATCGGTAGTTCTTTAATAAACTGATGTGCGCCTGCTTGTTTAGCGGCTTCTATAACTTCTTCTAAAGAAGCTTCGGGATGGCCTAAAGAAATGTTTTCGCGAATTGTACTACCAAACAAAAAGGTATCTTGATCGACTACACCAATTTGCTGACGGAGCGATCGCAGCGATAAACTAGTGACATCATAGCTATCAATTAAAATCTTCCCTTCTATAGGCAGATACAATCCTAATATCAGCTTAGAAATAGTTGTTTTTCCCGAACCACTACGTCCGACAAGTGCAATTGTTTGTCCTGGTTGGACTTCAAAACTGATATTTTCTAAGGTATTTATCTCACTTTCTGGATGATAGCGAAAAGTAACTTTATCAAAGCGAATATAACCGCGAATTGCTGGTAATGATTGATAATGTTGATGTTGTAAATCTTCTTCTGGTTCGGCATCAATCACATCATTAATTCGTTCAACAGCAATCAGTACTTCTTGTAGTTCATTCCACAACAAAATCAGCCTTTGAAAAGGATTAATCACATTACTGAGCAACATATTAAAAGCTATCAGTTGCCCAATGGTGAGTTCATTTTGAATCACTTGCCACGCACCAAACCATAATAATGCTGCGGTAACTACAGCTTCAATACCAGAGCTAAATATTTGCAGTGTGTTGCCAATGACTTGCCCCGAAAAAGTCTTTTTTACTGACTTACCAAAAAGTTCTTCCCATTGCCAGCGGACAGTTTGCTCAACTGCCATCGATTTAATCGTGCGGATACCCGTCAAAGATTGAATTAAATACCCAGTTTCTTCGTTATGTGCGCCAAAAATTTCGCGGGAAACACGTTGTAAAAAAGGTGTAGCTATCAGTGCCAATAAGACAAATGGTGGCACAATCACTAAGGTCATTAATGCCATTTTCCAGCTATACCAAAACATCAATCCAACATAGACAAATACTGTAAGTAAATCCAAAAAGATAGATAGTGCTTCACCAGTTAAGAAACGTTGAATTTTGCGGTTTTCTTGCACGCGAGAAATGATATCGCCCACATAACGAGACTCAAAATAGTTTAGAGGTAAGCGAAAGGTATGGGTAATAAATCCCACAATCAAGGCTAAATCTACTCGGTTAGCTGTGTGGTCGAGAAGATATTGCCGCAGTCCAGTGATAGCAACTCGAAACAGACTAAAGATAATTAAACCTATACCGACAGCCGTTAATGTTAAGTTACTACGCTGCACAACCACTCGGTCTAGTAATAGTTGTGTAAATAGTGGTGTGACTAGGCCAAAGATTTGAATCAGAATAGAAGCAATCAGAACTTCTAACAATACCAGCCAGTGAGGTTTAGTTAATTCAAAAAACTGCCAAAAAGGAGTGCTGGCTTCTTTGGCTTCTCGCAGTAGGGCTGTCGGTTGGAGTAACAAAGCATAGCCAGTCCAACCTGCTTGAAATTCTGAATGTGAGAGGGTACGCTGACCAATACCAGGATCTCCAACGATAATGCGATCGCCTTTGACTTCATAGACAACGATATAATGTTTGCCTTCCCAATGCACAATAGCCGGAAGGCTTTGCTGTGCAAGTTTATCCAGGCTGGCTTTGACAGGTCGAGTTGAAAAGCCGATGCTTTCTGCTGCTGCTGCTAAACCTCGCAGCGATGACCCATCCCGATCGACGTTAGCAATATCTCGCAGCCGATTGATGCTAAAATGCTTACCCCAGTAGCGACCAACCATCACCAAGCAAGCCGCGCCACAATCAGACGCACTTTGTTGTTCAAAGAAGGGATAGCGGCGAGTAATACGTTGCCATAAATGACCGATTTTTACGGTTGGGCTAGGGAAGTAAGCTTTACTAATTTTCTTCTTTAACTGGTTTTTTGGCTCAACCGTCAATTGGGGCAACATCGCAGGCTGAGAGACTGCAACGGGATGGTTGTTAGCATCGAGTTCAGCCAGTTGTGGTATGTGTTGCAATGCAGTTTGCCAATGTAAACTGCTGAGGCTGTATAGTTGCGAACTTTGAGTTACTTGCCAACCACGGTCTTTAGGTAACTGAGTTAAGGTGTAAATATTGCTAGCAGTTAGTTTTAGTCCTGATGTGTGCAATAGTTCGCCACGCCGTAATATCCAGAGTTGCTGGTCTTTGAGTAAAGAAGATGGCAGTTTGTTAATTTGGAGATTGTGCTGTTCTAGAAGTGGTTGAATTTGCGTTACACCTTCGTAAGTAACATTATTCAGTGCAGGATTTTGGCGACATAACAGTAATAAATCCCAAAGTACAGCTTGGTTGTGAAGATGCTGCCCAATGGTGGGATACTTGCGAATGAGCGATCGCAAACATTCCCCAGGAATATAACCAACTTTGAGATTTACCGAAGCCCGAACAGCGTAAGGTTGAAATTGTTCTTCGGGAAATAGCGTTAACTGGGCGAAGGATGTTCCTATACCGATAGAAGCAATTAAATTATCGCTGCGATCGAGCAATCTGGCTTTACCTGCCAAAATTAGATAAATGCCTATGTTTGCGTCTGTTGTCTGCCAAAAAAGTTTGCCTGCACTTGGCTGGATAATTTCAATTTTTTTAATGCAGTCTGAAAATTCTTGTGGTGTAAGAGTCTGACCCAGAGTTTGGGCAAGCTGTTGAAGAGAAAATTCTGATTTGTTCTGAACCATGATTTGAAAAAATTAATTACTGGTTTTAACGAAATTCAACGACCATCGAAAATTAGGCTCTGGATTGGGTAACAGATTGCCAATCGTAATCCGAGAATTTTTGGTGTTATCAGTTTTTTGCTCTGTTTTGCGTGTCTGTCGAGTCGAAAGTCCCATTTCCTTCAGCAGACGGTTAACGTGGCAAGCACTAACTTTAATGCCAAACTCTTTTGCCAAATGCTTGCTTAACCATTGTCCTGTCCAGCGTTCAAATGCATAACCATACTCACGCGGGCTATGATTTGCTAGTTCTTGTAAGCGAGCGAGATATTGCTCATTCACAGCTTTAGGACGACCCATCAGGCGGTCATTCCAATGATGAGCCTGGCCTGTTTGTGCCATAGTAATCCAGTGCCGTGCTGTCTCCTGAGAGCATCCTAAAGCTTCGCATATTTGAGTCTGAGATTGACCTGCATCTGCCAACAGCATGATTTCAATCCGACGGCGGTATTCTGGACGTAAATCTGTTTCTAAACTCTTGAGCAAAAGCTTACGTTGAAACGTTGTTAAATATAGACCTTGCTTGTTCACAGCAATTCCTCCTGGTATAACTTGCAATGCCCAGATAGAAATTAATCTGGATAATTCCTGAAACTCTCTGTTACTTCTCTGAATCAAAACTCCGGGAATTCCACAACTTGTTACAAAAGTACATAATATTTTTGCTTGTGGTTAGAAATCTGGCTTTTCTGGCATTTGTAGTGTACCAAACCAAAATAAGCGGACTCTACCGATAAATAGATAACATTCGTTTTAAATTGCCTTAACGCAACCTTTTATTATATTAATTGCCAAGAAATCATTAAGTCTGAAAGTATTTAAGCACGAAACATAAGTCCTTTAATTATGTACAAACAGCCAGCTTAAAAACCTTGAAATCCTCAAATTATTATCAGAAGATTGAAGAGACATAAGGAAATGTGCAGATAACATCTAGCACAAAAATTTACTAAAAGGTAAAATCTCATGGCTAACATTGAAATTTCTGATTTGAATCCTACTGGCTCTGAGCTATTCAAAGATTCCGAAAGCTATATGAACGATTTAATAGACAGTGAAGTTGGCAATATCCAAGGTGGAAAATGGTCTAAATGGAGATGTGTACTGAGTATAGTAACTAGTGCTGGTTTCGGTTCTCCTGGTATTGCTGTTACAGTATGGGCTGCTACTACTTCAAGAATAAAACCATAGGAAGAGTAAAAGTAACCTCAATCAATAGGAGAGCTAGTATGGCTAATATTGCAATTTCAAATCTGCATCCTGCTGGTTACGATCTGTTTTCTGATTCTGAACAATTCATCAACGATTTATCAGAAGAAGAACTCAACATTCAGGGTGGATTAATTTCTCGTCCGTGGTTTAGTCCTTATTGCCGTCCTATTCCTACACCAAGACCTATATATCCACCTTTTTGGAGACTAACTGCGCAGCTCAAAAAAATAGGTTAAAAATTTGGCTTGGTAAACGTTGTAAAAATTCAAGGAGAACAACAATGGCTAACATTAATATTTCCGATTTGCGTCCTACTGGTTTGGAGCTATTTTCCGATTCTGAAGGCTATATGGATGAACTCGGTTACAGCGAATCTAATCAAGTTTATGGTGGTATTCCATTTGCTATATGGGCTGTTGGCTACTCAATACGTATTTCATCAGCCAAGTGTGCCAAATATGCAGTTTCAGGAGCAGTAGCTGTAAGTGGTGCTGTTTCTGGCTGGATTGTTGGTCGTTAACTAAGTTAATAGTTACCTGGAGAAACCTAGTATGGCAAACATTGCAATTAACAATCTCTCTGCAACAGGATTTGACCTCCTGTTAGATAAAGAGAGTTATCTCAATGAAATCAATGATGATGAAATTGGTTTGATGCGTGGAGGTGCTTTATCTACTCCTGTATGTGCCTCAATTGGGGTCTTTATGTTGACGTATGGATTTTCTATGGCGACAAGGAAAATTCATGACTACAACAAGAGCATAATAGCTAGGCTATAAATACAAAACCCATCAAAGTCTTCTTGAATAAAGATTTTAATGATAATTACACAATTTCTTCGAGAAGACTTTGAAACTCAAAAAATCCAACCTACTAATTACATTTCAATTAATTTCATTCAAGAGGCAAAACAATGGCTAGTATCAATATTTCCGATTTGCGTCCTAAGGGTTCTGATTTATTTTGTGATTCTGAAGGCTATATGGACGATTTTGGTGACAATGAATTTGAAAATATCTACGGTGGTTTCACACCAGCGCTAATTTTATCAGCAGCTAGGCTGGGATATATTGGCGCTCGTTCCTCACAGCAATGTGCTATTGGTATAGCTGGAGCAATTGGTGGTGTTGGACGCTTGTTTAAGCGCAATTAAGGATTAACTGAATTTACAGAGTTATGGTGTGTTATGCCACAAACTAACACACCATCCCAGATTTTTGGTGCGTTAGGACGAATTTGCATAAAGCATCCTAGCAAATTAAAGCTAATCAAGTTTCAAAAAAATCATCTATGCAATAAGCCAGCCTTGTGTAATACATTTTATGGGGGTTTAGTTGTGACATTTTTATTAAGTTCTCAAAACGTTTTCCAGTACTTATTTAATCAAGAGTTATTTTTTCTGCAAGAGCAGGATTTGAAACAAGTCGAGCCAAAAGCTGCGAAAAACTTCAACTTATTACTGAGTTTAGACGATGAACGTAAACTCCTTGTTAAACAGGAACGTCACAATCAAGAAGGGAAAACTGCGGGTGAATTTTTGAGTGAATGGCGAATTCATGAGTTTTTTCAACAAACTCATGAACTCAGTCATATTTGTTCAATGCTTTCAGAGGCTTTACATTTTGATGTAGAGCATTCGATTATTGTTTTTAATTATCTCAATGACTATTGCGATCTAGCTGATTTTTATATCAAGGAGAATATTTTTCCAACTGCGATCGCATCTGCAATTGGTACTACTTTAGCTACCATCCATCAAGCGACTTTCCAACGTCACGACTACCAAGAATTTTTCGCTCAGCAATCTGATGACACATCTATTGAACAAGTTCTTAACTTTAATCTTGGGCTAGACAAGATTACTCCTGAAGTTTTCGGTCGGGTTCCCGCAGATGGATTGAAATTCTTTGCTCTCTATCAAAGATATGACAGCCTGGGAAAAGCGATCGCACAACTGATCGCTAAATCCGTACCTTGCTGTCTCACACACAATGACCTCAAGCTGAACAATATCCTCCTGCACAACAATTGGCAAGAAGTCCTGACAACTAATAGTGCAATTAGACTTATTGACTGGGAACGAGGCGCTTGGGGCGATCCTGCATTTGACTTAGGAATGCTCATCGCCAGTTATTTACAACTTTGGCTAAATAGTTTAGTGGTGAGTAAATCTATTGATGTCGAAGAATCTTTGCGGTTAGCGATGACACCACTCGAACAACTTCAGCCTTCCATTGCTGCTTTAACTCAAGCATATTTGGCAAACTTTCCAGAAATTTTAGAGCATCGCCCTGATTTTCTCAAACGAGTTGTGCAGTTTTCTGGACTTGCCATAATTCAACAAATTCAAGCAATGATTCAGCATCAAAAATCTTTTGGAAATATTGGTATCTGTATGCTTCAAGTTGCCAAAAGTTTGTTGTGTCGTCCAGAACAATCAATCTCAACAGTTTTTGGAGTTGCGGAATCACAACTCGCTCATGGTAAAGCTTCTTTAGTTTAAATATTCTTAGCGGCACTCAAACATTATGCAATTACTAGATTCTCCTCAAAGCTCAATATCAACTTCTGTGCTAGATTCTCTGCAAGACATAGCCAACAATATTCAAATTAAGTCCGACTTCTGTATTAGCCATCCAGCTTACAAACCCTTGGATATTCCTGCTGAGATAATAGCCCGTTTTCAGCGAACACCTTTGGATTTGCAAAATAAATATTTAAGTATCCAACTGCAAAGTTTTCTTTACGGCATTTATTACAATGGCTCTCTACGATCTGAGTTAGCAAAAGATGCTCGTTCGACTGACTTAGCACGACATCAAAATTTAGAGAACAATACTTTTTTAGGAGTAGACGTAGAGTTTTACGAGCGCCTACACAAAAGTAATCTTGGTGAAGGTTACTTTGACCCAGGTTGGTTACTGGTGCGCCAAGAAAGTGATGGGAGCCTCGCAGTCACCAAGGGCGGTTTAACTTTGCATATTGAGCGCGATCGCCATTTACAACCTAGCGAGCGATCGGCATCTATCGGCGACTTAGTTGCTATTCGGATGCCGCGAAATCTAGTTCAAAATGGATTTTACATGGCTGTGGGCGATGCTGGGCCAGACACTTCTCCTCAGACAGTCAGAGTTTACTTTAACTTGCTACCTGAAGGTGCAGTTGCCTTGATGGAAAGCCTGACACAGCACTTAAACCAAATCGGAATTCCCTTCACTTTTAAAGTGTTATACAACCCCTCTGATTACGGACGGTATGACAGTGGTGTTCTCTACTTTGAGAAAAGCAATTATCAAGCAATCTGGCAAGTGCTAAGAAATATTTATGCGGAAATGCAATCCTATTTCCGCACAGAAGTACCCCTATTTACAAAATTTCTCGCCCCTGGAATTGCTTTAGCAGAAGAACCCGATTTCAAATTTGCTGAGTCTGAAAGTTTTGGGATGAACCGTTGCCAAATTGTTGCCAATGCCTTACTAGAAGCTCGCCAAAAAGGTGATGAATCACCCCAAAGCCGTATGGAATTTATTCATCAACATTTCTATCTTCTAGGAATTGACTGGCAACATTCTTATCTCAATGCCAACTCTGAAGATATCTACACCCCATTAGAACGATGAAACTAACCGATCTTGCACCGCCTCAAGTCACCCCAGCCAGCGAAGTTAGTCATGTAACACATAACTTCCCAGAGTCCGACTTATCGTTTTACCGCAAATTGGGACGTACTGATTTAACAGTCAGCTGTCTTGGTTTGGGTGGTGGTGGTAGCATCTCAAGTGAAGATACTCTTTACGCCTTTGAGCGTGGAATTAACTACTTTTTCTACTCTAGCGACTTGCACCACTATATTTACAGTTCCATGTCTGGAGCATTACGCCAGATGTGTAGCCGTCGCTCTTCAGTGCGAGAGAAAGTAGTGTTGGCAACTGTGACATACATCAAGAGTCCAGAAATGGCATTAGCTGCTTTATTAGATCAATTTGTAGAGCTAGAAATTGATTATATTGATGTGTTGTTTTGGGGCTGGATTGGTTCTAGCGATCGGTCAATTTTACAGAATTGCTTGCAACTTTCTCCAGATTTAAGAGGTAGCAATAGCGTTTATCAACGCGCCATTGAAAGAATGTTTGGCGCTTCCGAAAGACTCAAAAAAATGGGAGCCGTCCGCTATATCGGTGCTTCTTTTCACGATATTAATTTAGCACAACAGTGCTTGCATAGTGACTTATTAGATGTGGTCATGGTCAGACACAACATCGCGCATCGATCTGCTCAGAGTCGGGTATTCAATCAATTGCACGCGCAAGACTCTTCTCGACCAGGTATCGTCACCTTCAAATCTACAGGTTCTCACTCAGGCCCTATCCTAGATGTTCCGAGTAGTTTACCCGAAAAATGTTGGCGACCTAGTGTCCCCGATCTATATCGATATTCGTTGACGCAAAATTGTGTCGATGTTTGCTTAACAGGTTTGACTAACCGCCAAGAAATTGATGCAGCGATCGCTGGCGTTCAGCAAGGTAAACTAACGACCTCTGAAGTGGAATATCTAAATCTCTACGGCGATTTACATCGCAATCATTTGTCAATTAACCAAATTCCATCGGAAAAATTGATTTATCGCCAAAATTATCTTTCATAGGAGAACAAAACCATGACAGAAACTTTGACAAACACAGAATTATCATCTGTTCCAGAAATTCCCCAAGCAACAGATGCAGATGTAATTGCCTACCTGCGCTATTCTCATAAAATAGCTGAATATGCAGTTTTAGCCGCACGCGATCGGTTCATTTTAAATATCTGTCAAGAGTTTGATTTGACTGTGACTGATGAAGAATTGCAAATAGCCGGAGATAAATTTCGGCTCGAACATAAGTTACTAGGAGTTTCTGAAACCTTAGCATGGCTACAACAACAGCAAATTAGCGTAGAAGATTGGTCTCAGGGTATTAGATTAGAACTACTGACAAACAAGTTAAAAGAATATCTGTTTGGAGATGCTGTTGATGCTCATTATCTAAGCAATCGTAAAGATTATCAACGTGTAGCCTTATCTCAAATTTTAGTCAGCAACCTCACAGAAGCTCAAAAAGTAATGTATGCAATTCAAGAGTCAAATGAGTCATTCTGTGTTTTAGCAATAGAATACTCCAAAGGTAAACAATCTAAACAAAATGGTGGCTTTGTTGGTGTGCGTTTTCTATCAGAATTGATGCCAGAAATTACACAAGCTATTTCTCAAGCAAAAGCAGGCGAAGTAATTGGGCCAATCAATACAAAATTGGGTTATCACATTCTTAGGGTTGAAAAGTGTTTCCCGGCTGAATTCAGTGAAATCAGAAAGCAAGTCTTAGACTCACTTTTTCAAGATTGGCTACAAACAAATACTAGGACTGTTTCGGGTACTGAACAGCATTATTAGGATTTTATATCATTATTTTAAACTCAGCTAATCTTTGTGCCATAAATTATTCGTAGGGTGTGTTAACGCGATAGCGTAACGCACCTTCTATCTATTAGGGGGTATATTAGACTTAACTCTTACTAGATAATTTATAAATATAGTTATTTATTTGGTTTGATAAATTAAAATATTTTTGCAAGCATAAATAATTAAGATTGTCTTCCTGCTCTGACTGCCTTGAATCTATGCTATTTTTTAAACATAAGTCATAATATTTTGTTTTTGAATGTTTTCTATGTAATTCAAGCTAGCATAATATTTAAAGAAAAAATACAAGCATACTATATTTATAGCTCGACAGTTATTTATATAAAATAGCTAATATTCGTTATTATCAAAACAATCGGGTCTAAAACCGAAGTTCGTCCAAAGTTTTTGTCACGGGATATAAATCATCGTTACAAAAACGGACTCCAGCAAGAATTGCCCCCTGCCTTCATTAAATAAGATTCAAAAACATTATTCTTGGATTTTTGTTTTTGCTATTAAAATTTTCTACTTGATTTCTGGAAAGTAAATTTAGAAAATATAAATCAAGAACTTAAACAAACAAGTTTAATTTCTGTACAGATTCTCGCTACTCATTCAAATTGCATAGATGAGAATTGATATTGTCATCTTGCTATTGATGAGATTGTTAATAATTTATTCGAAAAAAATCTCAACTTTCATTGAATAATCAAGGAGTCAATCATGGGTAATATCAATATCAACGATATCGATGTCGTTCGCGCTTGGAAAGATGAAGAATATCGCTCCAGCCTAACTGAAGCTCAACGCGCTCAAATTCCAGACAATCCTGCTGGACTAGTTGATTTGACGGATGAAGAAATAAACGGAATTGAAGGAGGATTTAGTTTTCATATTTCAGGTGGTCGTGTTTGTACTGTTACTGCTGAGTGTGGTTGTCCAAGTACTGTAACTGGGCGTTGCCGATGTCCTTTTTAATTAATTTGTAATGTTAGTTCAGGTTTTTGTTACTAACACTACTAATGAATCAAAACATCAACAAAAGAGGGATCGTAGTAATCCCTCTTCATCCTTTTTAATTAACTATCCTCAACAATTGAAACTATTAGGAACATGAGTCAATCTTATTTTCAATCTGCTACATGGTATAAAGCTACTACCTTAACTGAAAGGATTGCATCTCTTCACAACAACCAAAGCGATCGCACTAACAGTCATATCAACCCCGAACTGCAAAAACGACAGATACAGCGTTGGAAATCGCAATCTCCTTTCAGTAATAACTCTTACTTTTCTCAGCGTTTAGCACAAGATGGTGTGACAGAAGATGAATTTTGCCAAATTTTAGGTGAATCTATTGAGACTGTGCAGAACCGTTGCAATGAGCTTCCAGACTGGTTAACGCAGATAAATCAAGCATTTGCCGATCCTAATTCTCGTTCAATGCCATCTTTAGAGGAATTTGCAGCTTCAGAGTTAACTGGTTTTTTAGATGCGATTCTACCTTTAATTAATCAAGGATGCGATCGCCTATATAATGAAATTCAAGAACTCATCAAAACACAATTTCATATACCTTTTAATCCTAATCACATTGTAGATTTATTATTTAGCATTCTGCCAGAACAACTTTTGTCTATGCTGGGTCGCACAATGGTTTTAGAACTTAATGTCACACGGCTACAAGGAGTATTATCAGGTGATACCCAACAAGAGAGATTTCAGAGTTTTTTACAACATCTACGTCAACCTGAAATTGTGCTTTCTCTATTACAAGAGTATCCTGTATTAGCTCGTCAGTTAGTAATTACTATTAACCGATGGGTTAATTTTAGCCTGGAATTTCTACAACATCTTTGTGAAGATTGGAAAGAAATTGTTAATATCTTTAGTTCAGATAACGCTCCAGGGTTCTTAGTCAAAATAGACGGTAATCTTGGTGATACTCATCGGGGTGGAAGGTCGGTGCTAATTGCTCATTTTAGCTCTGGTTTACAAATAGTATATAAGCCTAGACCGCTTGATATTGAAGTACATTTTCAGCAACTTCTAACTTGGCTAAATCAACGTGGTAATCATCCAGCATTTCGGATTCTGAAAATATTAAATCGTAAAACTCATGGCTGGGTAGAATTCGCGATCGCTCAAGGCTGCACGGAGCCTGACGGTATCGAACGATTTTATGAACGACAGGGCGCATACTTAGCATTACTATATGCTCTAGAAGCTACAGATTTTCATTTAGAAAATTTAATTGCTGCTGGAGAACACCCGGTTTTAGTTGACCTAGAGTCGCTCTTTCATCTTCGGACTGAAGGCATGGAAATTACGCACTCAGACTTGCCTACAGTTAATCAAATTATTTATTCGGTTTTACGAGTTGGGTTACTACCTCAACGTCTTTGGGCAAATGCTGAGTCAGAAGGAGTTGACTTGAGTGGTTTAGGTGGAACAGCCGGTCAACTCACGCCTTATCGCGTTTCCCACTTGGAAGCAATTGGCACTGATGAAATGCGGTTTGTGCGCGAGCGTATGCCTATGTTTGGCAGTCAGAATCGACCAACTTTAAATGATGCTGAAGTAAATGTACTGGATTACACCGAGGCAATTATTACTGGCTTTACTATTATTTACCAACTACTGTTGCAATATCGAGATGAGTTGTTGTCAGAAAATGGGCCTTTAGCTTGTTTTGCCGAGGACGAAGTACGGGTCATTTTTAGATCTACCCGCACTTATAGCTTATTGCTTTCAGAAAGCTTCCATCCTGATTTCTTACGCAATGCTTTAGAACGCGATCGCCACTTCGACCGTTTATGGGTAGGAATCGAGCAACAACCTTATCTGGCGAAAATCATTGCGGCCGAACGCTACGATTTATGGCAAGGTGACATTCCTATGTTTACTACCCGTCCTAACTCCCGTGCTATTTGGAGCAGTTGCGATCGAAAAATTGCCGACTTCTTTGATGAAACAGGTATGCAAGGAGTGCATCGACGTATTCAACTACTTAATGAAGCTGATTTGCAGCAACAATTGTGGTTTATTCGTGCATCTGTGACAACTTTGGTCATGGGAGAGGCACAAGTAAATTGGCCTAGTTACCATCTGAGCGAACCGCGAAACAATGCTAATCCCGAACAACTGATAAAAGCAGCCTTGGCAGTAGGCGATCGCTTAGAATCACTAGCATTGCGAGACGATAAAAATGTTTCTTGGCTTGGCTTAACACTAATCAATGAAAAATACTGGACTTTGGCATCTTTGAGAATCGACCTCTACGATGGTCTATCGGGAGTGATTTTATTTCTTGCCTACCTTGGTAGTGTGACACAAGAAAATCGCTACACTACTCTGGCAAAAAATGCATTGAGCACAATGCAGCGTCAACTAGAGACTGACAAAGCATTCACTACTGCAATAGGCGGGTTTAATGGCTGGGGAGGTATCATTTATACTCTGACTCATTTAGGAGTTTTATGGGATGAAACAGAACTGCTAGTACAAGCTGAATCCCTGGTTGATTTGCTCCCAAATTTAATTGCTAAAGATGAACAATTAGATATTATTGGCGGTGCTGCTGGTTGTATTGCTAGTTTGCTCAACTTGTATCAAATTGCTCCCTCTCAAAGTACACTTGCAGCAGCAATTCAATGTGGCGATCGCCTCCTCGCCCGTGTCCAAACAATGGAAAATGGTATGGGTTGGATTGCTCCAAGAATGGGGAAGAAACCACTAGCGGGATTTTCTCACGGGGTAGCTGGCATAGCTTCGGCGTTACTGGAACTCTCAGCAATTACGAGTGATGAGCGTTATTACAAAGTAGCCCTAAAAGCTATTACTTACGAACAAAGTCTCTTATGTCACAGAGTAGGTAATTGGCCAGATTTGCGCGAGTTGGAAAATACAGTTCTCTCAGGAAACCAAGAGCCAGTTAATTTTATAACCGCTTGGTGTCATGGTGCGCCAGGAGTTGGATTAGGAAGATTGCGATCGCTATCCTATCTCGATAATGCTGAAATTCGTTTAGAAATTGATACAGTACTCAAGACTACTCTGACTCAAGGCTTTGGACTTAACCACTGTTTATGTCATGGGGATTTGGGTAATTTAGAGATGTTGTTGCTGGCAAGCCTTACCCTTAACGACTCCAACTTGCATTCAAAAGTTAACTCCCTTGCAGCTATCATCCTCGAAAGCATCAATCAACATGGCTGGTTGTGTGGAGTGCCATTAGGAGTGGAAACGCCCGGACTCATGACCGGACTTGCTGGTATCGGTTACGAACTACTACGCCTTGCAGAACCATCGCGCATTCCTTCAGTGCTAACACTCGCACCACCAACACCTTTGCGTAAAGAATTCTTGCGACTTGCTAATTCTTAATTTCTTCTGTTTGCTAAGGAGTTCTTGACGATGCTTTCAAAAACTCTTCTGACGGCTCAAATAAGACTACTACAGACACTGGGAAAGCGTAGCGATTAGTTGTAGTGTTTGTAGGGTAAATGCGATCGCTCCACCAAAATAGAGCAAATAAATATGCTTTCAGCATACGCTCCGGGTAATGTCCATACATAAATATTGGTAACAAATTCTAGCTAACGGTTAGGTTGGCTAGTGATTAATCCTGAACTTAACGGGTTGTAGTCTGCCAAACTACTGGTAATCAAGGGGGAAAAATGTCCAGAACAACTAAATATTGGCAACGTTGGGACTGGAAATTAGAGATATTTAGCTTTTTAGCGATGAGTGTAGCGATCGCCTCCACTAATAATTGTGCTTTTGCTCAAATTAACCCCGATAGCACTCTCCCCAATAATTCTAGTGTCACAAAAATTAACGACATCAGTATTATTGAAGGAGGAACCCAAGCAGGGAAAAACTTATTCCACAGTTTCGATCGGTTTTCTGTTTCCACTGGGGGTACAGCTTACTTCAATAATGCTGTTGATGTCCAAAACATTATCAGTCGCGTAACAGGTAAATCAGTCTCAAATATTGATGGTTTCATCAGCGTTAACGGTAATGCCAACCTATTTTTGCTCAATCCTAATGGAATTATCTTTGGGCCTAATGCATTATTGAATATCGGTGGCTCGTTTCTAGCGAGTACGGCCAATAGCCTCAAGTTTCCTGATGGCAAAGAGTTTAGTGTAAATGCGCCTCAAAACCAGCCACTGCTATCTATCAATGTGCCAATTGGTCTGCAATATGGAGATTCAGCAAAAAGCATACTTGTCAACCAGGCTTTTTTGCTGCCAGAAAAAACCTTAGCACTGGTGGGTGGAAATGTGACTTTGGATAATGCAGTATTATCCACTACAGATGGCCAAGTGAATCTGGCAGGAATCAGTGAAGCGGGAACAGTAGGGCTGAATGTGGATGGCAACAATCTACGTTTGAATTTTCCCAATGATGTAGCACGAGCTGATGTATCGCTGATAAATGAATCTAATGTAGTGACATCTGGTAGCAAAGACAACAGAGATATTCAAATCTGGGGTAGGAATATCAAGCTAGAGGATGGTTCGCGGATCGCAACCTTGACCGAGGGAGCAGAATCGGGAGGAAATTTGGATGCGAACGCCTCGGAATCAGTAGAAGTCATTGGTTCCTCAAAAGACGGCTTGGCTTTCAGTGGCTTAACCACTACTGTCCTCTCAAAAGAAGATATTGGTGCTGGTGGCAATCTCACCCTGGAAACCGGACGTTTAGTACTTCGAGATGGAGCATGGATCGGAACTGATACAAATGGTAAAGGGCCGGGAGGTAACTTAACGATTAAAACTCGCGGCACTGTGGAAGTGATTGGCACTTCAGTTGATGGCTCGTTTCCCAGTGAATTAAGATCTGCCGTTGGATTGGGAGCCACAGGTGCTGGGGGAGATTTAACTATAGAAACCGGGCGGTTAAGCGTTAGAGATGGCGCAAGGATAGGAACCATTACCTCCAGTACAGGAACAGCAGGTCAGTTGGCGATCGAAGCAGGCGATGCAGTGGAAGCGATCGGCTCTTCCAAAAATGGTCTGTTTCAGAGCAGTTTATTTAGTAAAGTCGAGTCAGCCGCTACGGGTGCTGGGGGAGATTTAACTATACAAGCTAGACAGTTAATTGTTGGAAATGGTGGACAGATAGAAGCTAAGACCTATGGTGCAGGAGCAACAGGCAACTTAACAGTCAAAGCTGACGAAGCGATCGCCATTTTTGGCAGTTCAGCTGATGGTTTATTGGGGAGTACCTTAGGGACTTTCGTCTACTCAGAAACCAAAGGTGCTGGAGGAAATGTCACTTTAGAGACTAAACGGTTAAGCCTTCGAGATGGCGCACAGATACAAACAAGTTCATTTGGTCAAGGAGCAACAGGTAACTTAACAGTTAAAGCTCGCGATGCAGTTGAGGTATCTGGTACTACAGTAAATGGGTATTTTCCCAGTCAATTAACCACTCAAATCTTTTCAGGAACAGCTGATGCTGGCGGAAATTTAACTCTAGAAACTGGGAAATTAAGTCTCCGAGAAGGAGGACAGATCCGAACTAGTACCTTTGGTGAAGGCAAAGCGGGTAACTTGACTATCAAAGCTCGCGATGTGGTAGAAGTAATTGGCTCCTCAGCCAATTTTGTATTTCCTAGTGAATTAAGCTCTGCCGTTGAATCAGGAGCCACAGGTGCTGGCGGAAATGTAACTGTGGAAACCGGGCGGTTAATGGTTCGAGATGGAGCGAAGATCCAAGCTACTACCTCTGGTAGTGCAGCCGCAGGTGATTTGTTAGTGAAAGCTGGCGATCTGGTCGAAGTGATTGGCACTACAGCAAATGGTAATTTTTCTAGTGAAATCAAAAATTCTGCCAACCCAGGAGCTACAGGTGCAGGGGGAAATTTAACTTTAGAAACCGGGCGGTTAATTCTGCGAGATGGTGGACAGATAGAAGCTAGTACTTTTGGTGAAGGTCCAGTAGGTAATTTGGCAGTTGTAGCTCGCCGCACAGAAGTAATTGGTAGTTCAAAAAACGGTTTGTTTGGCAGCGCCATCAGAAATTTAGTCAACGCAGGTGCAACAGGTGCAGGCGGAAATTTAACCTTGGAAACCGGGCAGTTAACGATTCAAGATGGCGGACAAATACAAACTAGTACATTTGGTCAAGGGAACGCGGGCAACTTGGCTGTCAAGGTTGGTGATGTGGTGAAAGTCATTGGCACCACCGCAGATGGCCGATTTCCTAGCGGCTTATTTAGTCAAGCTAACCCAGGAGCCACAGGTGCAGGCGGAAATTTAACTTTGGAAACCGGGAAATTATTTCTGCAAGATGGCGGACAGATACGCTCTAGCACTTATGGTGAAGGAGCAGCCGGTCAGTTGTCAGTTGCAGCTCGCGATGCGGTGGAGATAATTGGTTCTTCAAACAATGGAGAGATTACCAGCGGCTTGTTTACTACTACACAGGGTACAGGAACCGCCGGGAATTTAACGATTAATACAGGGCAGTTAACAATTCGGGATGGTGCCCAAGCATCTACTGCTACTTTTAGCGCCGGACTAGCAGGAAACTTGAGTGTCAGCGCATCGCAGTTTGTAGCACTAATAGGAACCTCAAAAAATGGGGAGATTGCCAGTGGTTTGACCACCGGGACAGAAGGTACTGGAAATGCTGGGAATTTGACGATTAATACAGGGCAGTTGTTTATCCAAGATGGGGGACAAGCATCTACTGCTACTGATAGCGCCGGGCGAGGAGGAAACTTAAGTCTGAATGCCTCCCAGTCTGTGACAATAACTGGAACCTCAACAAATGGAAAGGTTGCCAGTGGCTTGATTACTGGGACACAAGGCATTGGATCTGCCGGAGATTTAACAATTAACACAGGGCAGTTGATTGTTCGAGATGGGGCACAAGTAACTGCTAGTACTTATGGTGATGGACAAGGAGGAAACTTGAATGTTAATGCTTCTCAGTCCACAGTACTCAGTGGAACTTCAGATCGGTTTTTTAGCGGTCTGTTGACGCAGACGACTGGAACCGGAGTCGCCGGAGATTTGACAATTAATACAGGGCAGCTGATTGTCCAAAATGGGGCACAGGCATCTACTGCTACTTTTAGCGCCGGGCGAGGGGGAAACTTGAATGTAACTGCTTCAAAGTCTGTGACGCTCAGTGGTAACTCAGTAAATAATCAGTTTTTTAGCAGCTTGACTACTGGGGCACAAGGCACTGGAGCCGCAGGAGATTTGACAATTGATACACAGCAGTTGAGTGTTCGGGATGGTGCAGAGATATCAGCTGGTACTTTTAGTGACGGAGCAGGCGGGAAAATAAATATCAGCGCCTCCGAGTCTGTAGTAGTGAGTGGCATCTCAGCAGATGGCAGGTTTTCTAGTTCCATATCTACTCAAACAGAAGGTACTGGAACTGCCGGGGATTTGAGAATTAATACAGGAAAGTTAAGTGTGGGAGATCGAGCTCAAGTATCTGTAAGTAGCTTAGAAGCGGGGAAAGCAGGTAACTTAGAAGTTAGGGCACGCTCCATCCAACTGGACGATCGAGGAGTAATTATAGCTACAACCAGTTCAGGCAATGGGGGAAATATTACGTTACAGGATTTGGACTTATTGTTGATGCGCCGCAACAGTCAAATCTCAACTACTGCTGGAACTACGCAAGCTGGTGGCAATGGCGGCAATATTGACATTGATGCTAAATTTATTGCCGCTGTTCCTTTGGAAAATAGTGACATTACTGCCAATGCATTTGAGGGCAAAGGTGGAAATGTCACTATCAACGCTACTAGTATCTTTGGTATGGTCGTGCGTAGTCGAGAAGATCTAGTGAAGTTGTTAGGTACAAACAAGCCAGATCGACTAAATCCGTTTCTATTACCAACAAGTGATATCACAGCAATTTCTCAACAAAACCCTTCGTTTAACGGTGTAATAACTATTAACTCTCCTGGAATCGATCCTAACCAAGGATTAGTTAACTTACCGAATGTACCTGTTGATACTGAAATAACACAGGGCTGTACTGCGGGTGGAACCGTAGCTAAGAGCGAATTTAATATTGTTGGTCGTGGCGGCTTGCCTCCTAACCCAGGCGAAGCTCTCAACACTGATGCAGTGCAGGTAGATTTAGTTACTCTTAATCCAAAAGTAGCAGTTTCCCCAACACCAAATTCTACGATTGTAGAAGCTCAGGATTGGGCGATCGATGCTAATGGTAACGTGACTCTCATAGCTAATGTTCGCCACAGTGCTGGTTGTCAGCACTCAGAAAGATGAGGGCAAGCAGATGGTTAAGAAAAAATTTAGATTCCGTAAAATTAAACGTGTCTTCAGTGTTCTGCTGTTTTTGGTTATATTGTTGGGTACGGGGTTATTTCCGCCCACCTTTGCCCATACAACAGCAAAAAATTCTATCGTTCACAGCTTACCCAGTGCCCAAAATTTAGTGGAGCAAGGCAGAAAATATTATGAAGCTGAACGCTTTGCCCAAGCAGTGACTTCTTGGCAACAAGCTATCTCTGCGTTGACTTCGGGGGATGAATTAACAAAAGCTATGACTTTGGGCAATTTATCATTAGCTTATCAGCAATTGGGACAGTGGAATGCGGCACAAGAGGCCATATCTCAAAGTCTGAATTTATTAAAAACTATACAACCTAACCCTCAAGTCTTAGCTCAGATATTAGATATTAAAGGGCGTTTACTATTAGCTCAAAGCAAACCTGAAGATGCTCTAAATATCTGGCAACAAGCAGCTAGTATTTATCAAAAAATTGATGACACTAATGCAACTATTCGTAATCAAATCAACCAGGCTCAAGCTTTACAAACACTAGGTTATTATCGTCAAGCCCAAAAGACATTAGAACAAAGTATCCAAATTCTGCAACAGCAGCCTAACTCACCTTTAAAAGTCACTGGGTTACGTAGTCTGGGCAATGTCGTACAAGTTACTGGAGATTTAGCAACTTCTCGAAAAATATTACAGCACAGTTTAGAAGTAGCTTCATCGTTACAGGACAAGCAAGCAGTAGCTGATATTTTACTTAGTTTAGGCAATACAGCCCGTGCCGAACAAGATGTGCCAACGGCTATCAAATTTTACCAACAAGCTGCTAATGCGGCCGCTTCGCCTACTACACGCATCCAAGCTCAAGTTAATCAATTGAGGCTGTTACTAGAAACCGAGCAATTTCCTGCTTTAACGGCGTTGTCATCTCAAATCCAAGCTCAACTTAGTACCTTACCAGCTAGTCGCACAGCCATCTTTGCGCGCATCAACTTTGCTCAAACTCTAACGCAATTTAAAAAGAAATTCACCACCGACACTGTGTCATGGTTGGATATTGCTCAATTATTATCAGTTGCTATTGAACAAGCTAGAAGCCTGGAAGATAAACGTACCGAATCCTATGCTGTTGGTGTTCTGGGTGGGGTGTACGAACAAACTCAGCAGTGGAGTGATGCTCAAAACCTGACTCAGCAAGCCTTGTTGATGGCTCAAGCTATTGATGCTAAAGATATTGCTTATCGGTGGCAATGGCAATTAGGGCGTTTGCTGAAGCTGAGAGGAGAAATAAATGAAGCGATCGCCGCATATACTGAAGCTGTTAACTACCTCCAAGCTTTACGATACGACTTAGTTAAAGTTAATTCTCAAGTCAGGTTTTCCTTTCGAGAAGAAGTCGAACCTGTATACCGAGAGCTAGTACAGTTGCTGTTGCAACCCCAAGGAAATTCTCAAACCAATCCCAAAAATCTCGAAAAAGCAAGCGAAACAATAGAGTTGCTGCAAATCGCCGAACTGGAAAACTTTTTCCGCAATACATGTTTAAATGCTCGAATTCTAACTAAAAAAACAAATCAAACAGCAGCAGTTCTCTATCCATTTATTTTGCCAGACCGAGTAGAAGTAATAGTAAATCTGCCGCAAAATCGTTGGCTGCACTACAGTACGGCTGTCGATGAACAAGAAGTCCAAACTACCTTAAAACAACTGCAAGAAGATTTACGTAAGCCCCACACATTGCGACAGGTTCAATCTCTATCCCAAAAAATATATAACTGGTTGATTCAACCTGCTGAGGTTGCCTTAGTTGATAATAAGATTCCTAATTTGGTGTTTGTTTTAGATAGTTGGTTGCGAAATATTCCAATGGCGGTTCTCTATGACGGTCAACAGTATCTAATCGAAAAGTATGCAATTGCTCTGACCCCTGGGCAGAATCTAATTGAACCGAAACCATTACAAAAAGAGTTAAAAATTATAGCAGCTGGATTGAGTGAAGCACGTCCAGGATTTTCTGCATTACCAAAAGTAAAACAAGAATTAGAGGAAATTGGTTCTGAATTACCTAGCAGCATTCTTCTCAATCAAGAATTTACTAGCAAGTCTTTACAACAGAGCATTAATTCTCTACCTTTCCCGGTAGTACATCTTGCAACTCATGGTCAATTTAGTTCTAAAGCTGAAGAAACATTTATTCTAGCTTGGGACGGTCGCATTTACGTCAAACAGTTGAATAATTTAGTCCGGACTGTAGAGCAAAATAAACCAGAAGCAATTGAATTACTTGTTTTAAGTGCTTGCCAAACTGCTACTGGAGATGCCCGGGCCGCACTAGGAATTGCTGGTGTTGCTTTTCAAGCGGGAGCGCGCAGTACAATTGCTTCTCTGTGGAATTTGGATGATGAATCTACTGCGGTGTTAATGAGTAAATTTTACCAAGAACTGGCAAATAAAAAAATAACAAAGGCTGAAGCTCTCCGGCGCGCTCAATTAGCTCTTTTACAGAATCCAAAGTATAAACGCCCTCAATTTTGGGCACCTTACGTTCTGTTGGGGAATTGGCTGTAATCTTGGAGAGTTTAGGCACAAAGGTTAGTTGTTAAGATTGGGTTTAAGGAGGCGAGGTAACAATATCAAAATGTGTATTTTTATAACATTTGACAATTGTTTGTGTAAAAATTGCGCCTTTTAGCAGAGAGAAATAGAGATTCGCTACTAGGTGCGATAGTATTCGAGGCCGCTTATGAGTAACGATTCGTCGAGAAAACAGCTGGATGAACAACTAAAAGAATTAGCACTTTTTGCTCAACAACACTCAAAATTAAGCAAAGAGCGGCGTATGGCTTTAACACAATTAATTAGTAAAATTTGGCTATCAGGTAAACTTTGTCGCCCCTATAGCGGTCAATTTTTAATGAATTATGAGGATATTTATGAAGAAGCAGTACAAAATTTATTCTTTTACCTTTGTGAAGATGACAATATTAGTAAATACGATCCAGAACGTGGAGAATTTCTCACCTGGGTGAATACATTACTAACCAAACGTTTTTTCCCAGAAGCTATACCTAAAATTATTGGTAAAAAAAATGAAATATCTTTAGAAAAGAGTCATATAGAAAATCTTTCATTCTCTGAATCTATATCCATATTTGAACAAATTATTCAATGTATTGAGGACGATCCTGAAGGCATTTTTTTCAAAGAACATATCAAGAATCATCCAGAAGTAAATTTTCAATCAATAGCGAAAAGAAGGTACTCTGGAGTTTCCTGGAAAGATATCTCGGAAGAATGGGGGATTGGAATTACAACATTAAATACTTTCTTTCAAAGATGTGTTAAAAAATTTGCCCCTAAATTAAAAGAATATGTATAGATTTTCTTCCATTTCATCGGATCGGGAAAAATATGAGTAACCAAACAGCTTTTTTAACTTATTCAGGCATTATACCTGCCAGTGCCAGGCAGTTAGCCCAAAAAATAGCTAGTCAACAAGCTACACCACAAAAAGGTGAACAAGTTTGTTTAAATATTTTAGCTGTAGGCTTTGTAAATTTATATTTACAATACATGGGATTTGAGACAGACTTACAAGCAAGTGACTCTTGGAATCCCGTACAGCAGTTACTTATGGATGTAGCGGATCTATCATTAAAAAACTTAGGTTCTTTGGAATGCCGTCCGGTGTTAGAAGGGGAAGAGTTTGTCTATGTGCCACCCGAAGCATTAACTAACCGAATTGGCTATGTAGTCGTGCAAATCAATAAATCATTGCGAGAAGCAAAGCTGCTAGGATTTGTTAAAGAAATATTAACTAATTCATTAGCAATCAGTCAATTAAACTCCTTAGAAAATTTACTAAGCTATTTAGAATATTTAAATGGATTGAATATGGCAAAATCAGCTATTCAATCACCAATAAATAATAGACTGGTAAACTTGCGGCGGTGGGTTGAAAATATTGTTGATACTGGTTGGCAAGAAATTGAATATCTTTTAGGTAGCCAAGCTATTTATGCAGATAGCAGTCTCAGAAATACTAGAAGCACTTTTATAAGTAGAGGGAAAATAGTTGAATTGGGGCAACGAAACACCGATCGCCAAGTAGTTTTAGTTGTGACTTTGACTCCAGAATCCGAACAAGAAGTTGACATTATAGTAGAAATACATCCCACACAAAAAGAACTTTATTTACCTGCTAATTTACAACTAAAGATACTCGACTTTGAAGGAGCTTGCGTTATGGAAGCCCAAACAAGAAATACTAATAAGAATATTCAATTACAATTTAGCGGCGAAACAGGAGAACATTTCAGCGTTAAACTAGTCTTGGAAGATACTAGTGCTATAGAAAATTTTGCCATCTAACGCGGATACAAAGGTTCTGCCATGAGAAAGTTAGTTGTACTAAGGCTAGATGGTAATTTAAATGTCGGAGTGCGGGTAACGTTAGAGATTGGGGAAGAAGGCTTTCGTCCAAGTACAGAAATCTCAGGACATTTACCGCCAAATCCAGACATAGCAAAAGCAATTGACCAGTGGCAATCAACCTATAGTAGTCTGTGGAAATTTACTCGCATCAAAGCCAAAAAAATTGTTTATGATGGTTCCATTTCACAACGACGCGAGGATTGCTACAACTTAACTTACCAGTTGCGATCGCAACTAAATCAATGGCTGCTTTGTGAATCATTTCGTCCCGTGCGGGAAAAATGGCTCAAGCACTTAATGCCAGAGGATGAAGTCAGAATATTAATCCGCACTGCCTGTTTACAACTGAATAAACTTCCTTGGCATTTATGGGATTTAGTAGACAGGGATTATCCAAAAGCTGAAGTTGCTTTGAGCGTTCCAGAATCAGAGCAAATAATATCTAGCTCACAATCATTCTCTCGTCAAAAGAAAATTAATATTTTAGCGATTTTGGGCGATAGTCAAGGTATTGATGTTGAGCAAGACCGTCAATTACTAAAAAAATTACCTGGTGCTGCTACAACTTTTTTAGTAGAACCTCAGCTTTTAGACCTTAATGACGAGTTGTGGAAACAACCCTGGAATATTTTATTTTTCGCCGGTCATAGTAAAACTGAAGGTGACACTGGTCGCATCTATATTAATGCCACAAATAGTATTACAATTACCGACCTCAAGTATGCTTTAAAACAAGCTGTTGCCCAAGGGTTACAGTTAGCAATTTTTAACTCTTGTGATGGATTGGGTTTAGCCAGAGAGTTACAAGATTTGCAGATTCCGCAAGTGATTGTCATGCGGGAACCAGTACCAGATTTAGTCGCTCAGAAATTTTTGAAACATTTTCTAGAAGCTTTTTCTTCAGGACAGTCTATATACGCTGCGGTTCGCACTGCTAGAGAAAGGCTTGCCGGACTAGAAAAAGAATATCCAGGAGCTACTTGGTTGCCAGTTATTTGCGAACATCCTGGCATAGTGCCGATGAATTGGAACAAGCCTAAGAGATTTTTTAATATTTATCACTTCAGGAATTTACTGATTTTGAGCTTGTTGATTACCTTGGGTGTATTAGGATTAAGATACCAGGGTGGTTTGCAGACATGGGAATTGCAAGCTTACGATCAATTGGTGCGATCGCGTCCCCAAGAAAAGCAAGATTCGCGGTTATTGATAGTTACTGTCACCGAAGAAGATTTTCAACTACCAGAACAAAAGCTCAGAAGCGGTTCATTATCTGATGTAGCACTAGCTCGACTCTTAGAGAAACTTGCACAATTAAAACCACGAACTATTGGTTTAGACATCTATCGCGATCAGCCATCTAAACTTAATCCAGCAACTTTTGCCGAGCGCAATTTGTTGGCGATTTGCAAAGTTAAAGAACCCACAAAAGAGCGGCCTGGAATTTCAGCACCTTTAGGGATACCACAAGAACGTCAAGGGTTTAGTGATATTGTCTTAGATGCAGATGGGGTTATGCGTCGCCATCTACTAGCAATGCAACCAGCAGAACCTACATCTTCTTGCACTGCACGTTATGCCCTAAATGCCCAACTAGCATTTCACTATCTACAGCAAGAAGGAATCTCTGCCCAGTATACAAAATCTGGGGATTTAAAGATTGGTAACAATGTTTTTCAACGAGTGCAATCGCGTCAAGGTGGATATCAACAAGCCGATACAGGAGGCTATCAAATACTACTCAATTACCGTTCTTATGGGGGTTCTCCTTTAAAAATTGCTCCTATAGTCACATTGACAGATGTACTGCGAGGGAAAGTCAATCCTGCTCAAGTCAAAGATAAAATCGTCCTGATTGGAACTACTGCTCAAAGCTTCCGCGACTATATTTCTACTCCTTATCTAGAGGAGGATGGTTCTCACCTAGAAATGCCTGGAGTAATTTTGCAAGCACAGATGATAAGCCAACTTGTGAGTGCGGTGAAAGATGGACGGTCTATATTAGTTATTTGGCCTGTTTGGGGTGAAGTGTTATGGATTTGGAGTTGGGCTTTGATTGGTGGTGTAGTTGCAGTGTGCGATCGCTCGGGAATACGTATATTACTACTGAGTAGCGGTGCTATTAGCATTTTATATTTCCTTAGTTTAATTTTCTTTTGCTCTGGCGTTTGGGTTCCTCTTGTTCCGTCACTATTGGTTTTAGTAGTCACTGCGGGAAGTAGCGCAATTTATTTCAATTCCCCAAAAAATCAACGACAATTAATTGCTATAAGTTGAGGAATAAAAATTATGAAATCTTCTTTAGATAAAATTCAACTTTTTCTAATTATTAATTTAATATTTTTTAGCTATACACAAGTACAAGCACAAATAAACCGCTCGTTAATATTCAATACACCATCCCCACCGAAAGACATTGGTGAACCGGGTAAGCGAGCAGAAGCAGGTAGTCGTGGTTGCGAACAAGATATTAATCAGCCTTTAGTTTCTCGCACTTTGGAGCAGCTAACAGCTTTAGTGCCTATTTATTCAAAGTCAGATGTGGTATTTGCAACTGCAAGCACAGAACATCCTCGCTTTTGGTTCTACGTTCCTTATTTGTCTTCTTTTGCTGATGGAGAGTTTGTCCTAGAAGATGAGGCACAAAATCAGTCTATTTACAAAGCTTCTTTGCCAAGCACACCAGGAGTGATTAGTTTTGCTTTACCATCAAGCGCAAAACCTTTGGAAGTAGGCAAACAATATCGTTGGTATTTTAATATTTACTGTAAAAGCGATCGTCAAATTATTGCGAATGTAGAAGGTTACATCAAACGAGAACAATTGAATTTAACTCTTAAAACTAAGCTAGAAAAAGCAACACCAAGCCAGCGCGTAACTCTTTATGCTGCCAATGGTATTTGGCATGACGCGTTGAGTGAAGCTGAGCAACTGCGTCGTCATAATCCGCAAGATCCTTCTTGGGAGATACTATTACAAACTGTTGGTTTAAATAATTTTGTCACTAAACCAAAATTAGAGTGCTGCATTTTAGAATAACGAAAATGCTCTCTTGTTTCGATACAATCTTTTATGTTTATCAACCCCCTGATTGCTGATTGAATGCATGGCAATCAGGTGTTCTCTGCCAATTATCAAGCGTGGAATTAGATGCTATAAGAGTGACATCACCATTGGCACTAATTACCCAACCAGTAGCTTCGATGATAGGAGATGCAGAGTTAATAGTTGTGGAAATTGCTGTATTAGAGCGTTGAGCAACTTTTGGATTGAGAGTTACTAAATCAACTTGCACTGCATCAGTGTTAAGTGCCTCGCCAGGATTAGGAGGCAAACCACCACGTCCCGTGATTGTAAATTGGCTTTTAGCTATAGAGCTACCAGCACTACAGCCCTGCGCCACCTCTGTATCAACTGGTACGGCTGGCAATTCAACTAAACCACTGTTGGGGTCAATATCAGGTGTATTCAGTTCTACAGTACCTTGTATGCCAAATTCTGAACTAGCAGTGATGTCACTGAATAAAGTTGGACTTTCACGGAACTGAATACCATAAATGCCATTTACTTTGATATCGATCCTGCCACCTTTGCCTGTAAAAGCATTGGCGGTGATATCGCTGTTTTCGCTGGGGACAGCGACGATAAAGCCTGATGGTGCATTGATGGCGATGTTGCCGCCGTTTCCAGGCTGCTGTGCAGTGCCAGCATTGGTAGAAATTCGACTACTCTGACGCAGCAGCAAGATGCCTTTTAGCCCTATTTCAATATTGCCACCCTGACTGCTGAACGTTTCTGCTGAAATCAGTGCTTGATTTTTGAGAGTTAGATTACCTGCTTGAATTTGGATGTTGCCCCCTCGTCCTGTTCCCAAGTTATTAACCGCAATTTTAGCGCTGTCTTGAACATTCAATATTCTGGCGTTGACAAAAATATCGCCACCCTTGACAGAGACTCTAGAATTGTTACTGGCAAACAGTCCACTTTCAGCACCTTCGTTATTAATGAAGTTTGACCCAAATTGGCTTAGTCGGTCAGCATAGGTAGAGTCACTGCCAGAGAGGGTGATGCTGTTAGTGGCATTGAGGATAATATTCCCTGTACGTCCCCTGCTGCGAGTGTTAGTGAGAACTTGACCACCGTTTACAGCTTCAAAGGTATTAGCATTCACAGTTATGTTGCCACTATTCCCCTCAGCTACAGTTTTGGCACTCAGAACCGCACCGTTTGCTACTTGGAAGGCGCTGGTATCAACCGTAATGTTGCCTCCCTGACCAACTCCCGATGTACTAGCAAATAATCCACTAGAGAATCCAAAAGAACCAACCCCAGAGAGATTCACAAACTTAAAAGCATTAACCTGAATATCCCCGCTTTTTCCCTGATTAGTTGTAGCAGATGATACTCGTGCTCCATCTCGGACAATCAGCTTTCCAGTGGTAATTGTCAAGTCTCTGGCATCTCCAGTTCCATCACTCTGAGTAATCAAACCTCTGGTAAAACGACCTTCTGGTTCTGTTCCAATCAGTTCTATGGAATCCGAGGCATTGACAGTCAAAGCCCCCCCAAAACCCTCGCCAAAAGTACCACTTACTACTTGGCCTCCATCTCGAACAATTAACTGCTCAGTTTGAATCGTCAAATCCCCAGCATTTCCGGCTCCATAAGTAGTACTTGATACTTGACCTTCATCTCGAACAATTAACTGCCGAGTTTGAATTGTCAAATCCCCAGCATCTCCGCTTTCATAGCTTTGAGAATTCAAGACAGACATTCCAATTATTTCCACCGATTCAGTGGTAGTTACTTCTAAAGCCCCTCCCTCACCAGCGCTTAAAGTACTACTTGATACCCTTCCTCCTTCTCGGACAAGCAATCGCCCAGTCTTAATACTCACATTTCCACCTACCCCTGAGCTAAACGTGTTAGCATTCACACTGGAGCCACCCTCGATATTTAACTGCTCTGCCCTGATGAAAATACCTCTGCCGTTTTTACTTCGTAGTGTATCTGCAAAAATTGCTGAATTATTTTTGAGCGTAACATCTCTGCCCTGCACTTGGATATAGCCGCCGCCCTCTCCACTGGCATTTAGTATGGCTCTATTAGTAAGTAATATATCTGCAAGTGCTACATCATTAGGAAAGCTTAAATGTAGATTATTGCCTTCCAACTGAAGTCCTACCTTTCCTCCACCAGAAGATCCACCCAACTCTATTCGTCCATCAAAAGCAAATAATCCTCCACCATCCATATTGATATCACCCCCGACTAACAGCAAACTATTGCCATTTGGTACGTCCAAACCAACTGAATTATTTTCTATAAATGCGGTTTTGATTTGATTAAATAGTAAGGCAGAAGGATTGACACTCAGCAGCGATGAAGAACTTTCTGGATTTGTGGCGCTGAACACACCTTGATTACCAAATTCCATCGCCGATGCTGTAGTCGTAACAAAAGAGCCACCAATATTTAATTCAGCATTTTTACCAAATATAATCCCGTTAGGATTTATCAAAAATAAGTTAGCTGTACCGTTAGTCTTGATTAACCCATCAATATTAGAAGTGGAACCACCCGTTACTCGGCTAATAATATTTTGAATATCAATAGCATTATTAAAGGAAGCAACACCACCAGTGGGAACAGAAAACTCGCTGAAGCTATGAAACAAATTCCTTCCTGCTGACATTCCCCCGGTGATGTTGAAAATGTTACCCTCCCTTGTGACACTGGAGTTATTAGGTAAAGTATTATCTGGGGTAACTTGGGCGATCGCACAATTCATTGTACTAAACGTAATACCTAAGATAGGCACTAAAACGCTCCATCGAATAACGCTTAAACTTGACATTGCAAGTTTCCCCAAATAGTAGCAATTTTAATTAAGCACAAATGAAGTTACTAACTAGCTACTACTTAACAATAAGTCATAGCCCAACGACCCTGTTTATCGCTCTTGAAGTTTAAATAAGTATGCACCAAGTTTATAGAGCATCATTGAGAGGCTAAGATAATCTTTGTTTTGTCAATTAGAAATAATGCTGAAAATTTAGGTAAAGCAGAGGTATGAAGTTAACTATAGGAGTCCTATTTGATTTTTGAACAAAACTACGAAAAAATACGGAAGGGGCATAAAAGGAAAATAAGCAACAATGATAAATCTGTATGTACAAACTGCTAGACGGGCAGTAGGAGTATCCTCTCAACAGCCAATAGAGGAAACAGTACTTGATGCGATCGCGGAACTACAGAATTTTATAGATATGCATCCAGATGCGCGTGAGATAAGGAAAGCGTTGGCAGTAAAGCTGGTTTATCAAGGTTACTTATATGATGAAATCCAAACAATTTTAGACGTATCACGAGGGTCTATAACAGGTTGGAAGCAAGCCTAGGAAGAAATTGCAGGTAAGTTGTTAATTTTAGGTAATCCTGGTGCTGGTAAAACTACTACAACATTAGATTTAGCAAAAGCCTTGATTTCACGGGCAGAAAAAAAAGCTGATTACCCTATTCCGGTACTATTTAACCTCTCGAATTGGAAGAATGATAGACAGTTAATACATGATTGGTTAGTAGCGGAATTAAAGTCGAAATATGGGGTGCGAAAGGATATTAGTAGTAAATGGCTGGATAATGCTAAGTTACTACCAATGTTAGATGGTTTAGATGAATTGGAGTCAGCACGTCAGGAACCATGTGTAAGAAAGATGAATGAATTTTTACAAAGCGATTACCGTCCAAAGTATTTACTGGTGTGTAGCCGTTGGGAGGAGTATGCTAACTATTCCGAAAGGCTCCAACTAAATGGTGCAATATTCTTACGATTACTTAGCTATCACCAAATTAAAAATTACTTGGCTAATTTAAATAGAACGCAGCTTTGGCAATTTTTACAAACTGATACAACATTACTATAGGAATCTGGTTTGATTTGTGAATTTACTTGCGTAGACAGGGAGTGGGGAGTGGGGAGTAGGAAAGAAGTCTTGTTTAGGTGTACTGATTTTTTTCAGAATTCAAATATGAGTCCTATAGAACTAGTACGTAAACCTCTGGTGTACCCAGTTCATGACGGCTACTTAGATAAAACTTAATTTCCAGCCTGTAGCTTACGCATTTCTTCTTTAACTTCTACAGCAACTTCTAATGTTTGATTGAGTAGCTGTCCCCATTCACTTGCTTGTTCGGTAATTTGTAGTGCTTTCACTGCTGCTAGGTTACTTGTGAATGTATCTGGGTGTTGTAAAATAAAATCTTTGTTTGTTCTTAAAATTTTTTCTGTTTTTAAAGCACGTATTAAATCTGCTCTAGTCAATTGAAGTGCTTCCACTACTTTCTGTCTGTTTTCGGGAGCAATGGGTTTGTTTCCTGCATCTTCCAATTGATCCTTAATATCAATTGCTTTGATAATATGACAATGTTTTTGTATTTCCGAAATCAGATATCTGAGAGCTTGTTGTTCTCTATACTTTTTGATTTCTCGCTGATATATATAATCTGCACTTACTAAACCTAATATAATAGCCACCCCAGTTACTATAAGCGCTGTAAGTAATACTGTTTGCAAAGTAAAACTAGAAAACCCAAAAGTGAAATAAATCTTAAGAATACACATAAAAGCAAATATTTCAAATGCAGTTACTAAAGACTGTCTGTAAGATGACAGCCTTGGTGCTTCCATGCGTATAGATTTAGGCGAAATACCAGTTAGTTTTTTAAATTCCCGTTTAGTAATTACTAAGCTCCTGATATCGGGTCGCATTCGCTGCATAGTATACTCCTGCATGATAAATGTTAGTATCGCCCCCCAATTATTTAATTGTAATTGAGGAGCGATTTTTACAATGGATTACACTTACGTACTCAACTGATTTTTAAGTAGTAGAATTGAAAATTACTCACTATTATAGAATAGTTATAAAATCGCTTTCCGTAATCAAGCTGGGTGTAATGTTGTTCAAAAGAGCTAATGTCTCATTAGTAGAAGTAACCCGAATATAAGTTTTAGTACTACTTGCAGAGATAGTTAAAGCCCCATAAGTTAAACCACCAAATAAACCAAGTTTGTCGATACCATCCTGAAAATCATAGATAGTATCAGTGCCGTTTCCTGAGGCGAGAACAAAAATATCTGCACCTGCTTGTCCATAAAGTGCATCATTACCAGCACCGCTAATCAAGGTGTCGTTATCTGCACCACCATAAAGCTTGTCAATTCCAGCATTACCAATCAGGCGATCGCTACCATTCTCACCGTATAAGTAATCATTATTACTACCGCCTAAGAGACTATCATGACCATCACCACCATAAAGATAGACTCCTGCAATTGTGAATGATGAAGCATTCAAAGTATTGTCGCTGACACCACCCGTCAGCGTTACCTTTTCAATACTGCTGAGGCTATCAGTACCTAAACCAAATAGTTGAGTATTAGTTAAAGTAAAGTTGACATCAGCAGATTCCTTAAGTGAATCAGTGCCATCACCACCATCGAGAATATCATCACCTCCACCACCATAAAGGTAGTCATTACCAGCACCAGCAATCAAGCGATCGTTACCATCATAGCCGTATAAATAGTCGCTTGATTCGTAGCCGTAGATAGTATCATCGCTTGTACTGCCGTAAAGCTTATTGCTTAAAGAGTTGCCATAGATAGTCTTTTCGCTGACATCATTGAGATTGACAGCGATCGCTTGCATAGCACTAGTATCTGTGCCATCGCTGACAGCAACTTGTAGTTGAAAGTTCGGCTGACTCTCGAAATCCAGATCGTCGCGATCGGCAACTGTAATTTGTCCAGAAGTAGAATTGATGCTAAAAACAGCTTTCCCATCTCCATCGAGGTCAAGGTTACCACCAATAATTGCCCAATTGGAAAATGAGCTTGTTCCCTCGACATCGGTAGCAATTACAGTACCAACCACCGTACCATCACTGCCGTTTTCCCTGATATTGAAGCTTTGATTTGCGGTAATAACTGGCGCATCGTTGACAGCAGCCAGGTTAATAGTCTTAAAGACACTAGCACTAGTACCGCCATCACCATCAGTCAATACAAAGCTGATGCTACGGGGAGTAGTAGCGGGATTATCTGAAACGTTGGCATAACTAATACTATCTACTAAAGCTTGGATACCAGCAGCCGTAGCTTTAGCAGTAAAGTAGATTACCAAGTCTTGATTACCGATACCGCCACTGAAAGCAGCGATAAAGCTGCCATCGTACAAAATGATTGTGTCGGTGACTGTAATTTTATTTGTCGTGTTGCTTTGGATGATGAGGCGGTCATCAGCAGTTCCACCATTACTGAGGCTAACAGTCAATTTACCTGAATCGAAGTCTTGGGAATCAGGGTCTACAACAGTTGCATTTGGGTCAATGAAGATAGCAGGAGTATTTTCAGTGTATGTAGGGTTAGTTCCTGGCAAACTAATTATTGGAGAATCGTTGACAGCAGTTAGATTAATTGTCTTAAAGACTGTTGCACTAGTACCGCCATCACCATCAGTCACCACAAAGCTAACACTACAAGGAGTAGTAACGGGATTATCGGAGATGTTGGCGTAACTAATACTGCCTACCAAAGCTTGGACAACAGCAAGTGTCGCTTTAGAGGTAAAATTGATTACTAAATCTTGAGTACCTATGCCGCCACTGAAAGTACCGATAAAGCTACCATCGTACAAAATGCTTGTGCCGTTGACTGTAACTTTATTTGTTGTGCTGCTTTGGATAATCAGGCGGTCATCAGCATTTCCGCCATTATTGAAGCGAACAGTCAATTTGCCTAAATCGAAGTCTAGGGAATCAACGTCTGCGACAATTGCATTCGGATCGATGAAGATAGCAGGGGCATTTTCAGTGTAGGTCAGGTTACTTCCTGGCAAACTGAGTATCGGAGAATCGTTGATAGCAGTCACATTAATTGTCTTAAACACCGTAGCACTAGTTCCGCCATCACCATCAGTCAAGACAAAACTGAGGCTACGGGGAGTGGTAGAGGGACTCTCAGAGATATTGGTGTAAGTAATACTCCGTACTAAGGCTTGGACAGCAGCAGGTGTCGCTTTAGAGGTAAAGTTAATTACCAAATCTTGAGTACCGATACCACCACTGAAAGTACCGATAAAGCTACCATCGTACAAAATGCTTGTGCTGTTGACTGTAATTTTATTTGTTGTGCTGCTTTGGATAATCAGGCGATCGTCAGTAGTTCCGCCATTACTGAAGCGAACAGTCAATTTGCCTAAATCGAAGTCTAGGGAATCAAGGTCTGTAACAGTTGCATTCGGGTCGATGAAAATGGCAGGTGCGTTTTCAGTGTAAGTCGGATTTGTGCTAGGCAAAGTGACTGTAGGCGCTTGATTGCCAACATATAAATTAACTGTGGCAATATTAGAATCAGTAATTGCATCATTGGCTTTATAAGTGAATGTATCAATTCCTTGAAAGCCAGCATTAGGAGTGTAAGTAAAAGACCCATCAGAATTGAAAATCAGGCTACCGTTGTTTGGGCCAGACACTAAGGTTGCTTTCAGTGCCGTATTTTCAGTATCTGTGTCATTGGTTAATACACCAGCAACTAAATTGTTGGAGGTAGCGCGGTATTGAATGCGGCCTTTGAAGCTTTCGCTAGCAGGGTCGCCATCACCGTATTCTTGGAAGGTGGCATCAAAGTTGAGGATTTCGTCGCCAGAACCATAGGTGATTTGGTTGACTGTAAACTGACCTGTGAGGGTGTTATAGCCGCGTCCATCACCACCGACATCTAAACCAGGCTGATTAGAATTTTGGAATGGGAAACGTGCTGCACCTGTGTATGTAGTCCCTGCTGTCAGGGGAGCATTAAATGGCGCTGCAAATTCCAGATCCCACCAGTGACCGCCAGATCCCGTCTCAGAATAGCTGATGCGGATAGCATTATTGCTGCTGGAATTACTAGGATAAGCACGGACAGCACTGAAATTACCTGTGGCGGGAGTATAGCTATAATAATCGCTCTGACCGATATAATTACCGCGATCGCTATCTAAGGTCAGTGCTGTAATTGCAGCACCAGTCTGTAATTGTCCGTTTGCCGCAATCAAGTAACTATCATTTTTAGCTACTGGTGCTTGATTTGTGCTAATAGGTTTGCTCGTAACCTTGATATCATCTACCCCAATCCACTCATCTTCTCCATTGGCATCAGTAGTAATAAAGCGAATTTGGACTTTCGTCTGATTGGTAACTTCGGGTGGCAATAAGACACTGATGCGTGCTTCCCGCGCGTCGTAAGACGCTGAGCTTGAGGCGTTATTAGAAGCATCAGGTACAAAAGCTGCTGGCAGATTGATGAAATTTCCTGTTTCCCCAACGCGGTATTGTACAGCAACAGATTGAATGGCATCGCGTATTGAGGTATCTATGTCACGTAAAGTAAAACTAAGTTGGAGATTTTGCTGTCCAGTAGCATCTAAATAAATAACTAAATGCGGTGCTGTCGCAGTTGATGAACCTCTCAGCGCAATAGTTGGATTGCTCAATGCGAATTCTGTAATCCCGCTATTTGTGTAGGTATTTGGATTAGTTTGATTAGCATTGACATCAATAGGGGTGGCAGAACTATCAGTTAGTAATGTTTGTGGGTTAGTACCCGTGCTACTGACTAAACCATCACCTCGAAAACCTCTAATACTGGGTAAATTACTCCAATTATCATCGCTAGTAATTAAATTAGAATTTGACCAGTCTTGGAGAAAGTCGCTAGTTGCTAGTTTGTAATAACTGACATTCAAAGGAGTAGGAACGTTACTAGAGGGTGCCTCGTAACGTGCTACAACAAAGTTACCGCTGTCACTGCCTGTAACCACAATCTTACCGTCAGACTGGACGGCAACCCTAGTCTCTTGAAAAGAACTACCGTTAACGGGAGTTATGACTTTACCGCTATCGCCAAAGCTGGTATCTAAGCTGCCATTCGAGTTGTAAGCAACTAAAGCAAAATCGCGGTTAGCGTTTGCGTTTTCAGCAAAACCAGATACTACAATTTTGCCATCCTGTAAAATAGCCAAACTTAGACCAACATCGTTGCCGCCTAGATCTGTAACAACCTTACCCCCATTACCGAAGTTAGCGTCCAGAGTGCCATCGGAGTTATAGCGTGTGAGAGCAAAATTTCCATTGAGACCAATGTCCCCAGTACCTCCCGCTACGACAATTTTGCCATCAGACCCAAGAGCAACACTATATCCAAAGTCATGTGTGCCAGGAAAGTCTGTGATTACTTTACCGCTACTGCCAAAATTAGTATCTATACTGCCATTGGAGTTGTAACGTGCCAAGATAAAGTTATTGCTGCCATTAACCATGACACCGCCAGTCACTACAATTTTACCGTCTGGCTGGATCAGGATACTTGCAATGCCGTCTTGTCCGTCGCTCATGGAAGTAAGAACCCTACCGCCATTACCAAAGCTAGTATCCAGACTACCGTCTGAGTTGTAACGTATCAGGAGAAAGTCATTATTGAGAGTACCGTCATTGGGGTTAAGATATCCCCCCACAATAATTTTGCCGTCTGACTGGACGGCAACGCTTTTTATCCATTCGTTTTTCCCCTCAAAGTTGGTAACAACTTTTCCCCCAGTACCAAAGGTGGTATCTAAGCTACCATTAGGGTTGTAGCGTATAAGAGCAGCATCAGTTTGGTTACCATTGTAAGTAATTCCCGCGATTAAAATTTTGCCATCAGGCTGAATGGTAACGCTATAAGGTTTATCTGTTTGGTTAGCAAAATCGGCGATCGCTTTACCACCATTGCCAAAGCTACTATCTAGGCTACCATCGGGATTATAGCGAGCTACGGCAAAGTTACCATTGCTATTGTAACTTTCACCTATTACTACAATCTTGCCATCTGCTTGAACGGCAACACCATAAGCTGTGTCACTACCACCGATATCTGTAATGACTTTACCACCAACTCCAAAGGTAGTGTCGAGGCTACCAGGAGCAAGTACTCCGGTATAAGTAGAAAGTGCTTCTTGGCGAAATGCCAAAGCTATAGGATTTGCAATTGAAAAATCTTCGCCGACTTGAACCTGTAGATTCCAATCTCCACCCAACGCAGCATTACCTGTGAGTGTACTAGAAGCCGCAATATTTGCCCCAGTCAATTGATGCAACTTCTGCAAAAATTCCTCTCCCGCATCGCCAGCAGCGACTTTACAGCCGTAGAGTATCAGAATTGGACACAACCAAGTTTGTAGCTGTTGAGTGTAGCGTTCTAAACTGCTGAGACTGAGTTGCGTATTACCCAGGTAGAGGCAACCGGGAGAACCATGAGAGACAATGTGGACGCTTTCAACTTTAGGGCGTTGTAACAGTGTTTGAGTAATTTGTTCTACGCCATCTTGGCTGGGATCGAGAACTATTACCTCAATTTTTGATACAAGATAATTTAGCAATACTTCGTAGTCTTTAACTGATAAATCAATGAAAATAATGCCTTTATTCTGCATATTCATGTTATTTAAGCCATTCACTAATTTTTGTAGTTAAGCTATTAGAAGATTAGATGTTTTCAGCGCCAAAGCATTATTTACAGTCAATAATTTATAAGCTAGAACGACACTAACCTAAGAATTTATGTACTGTAATTGATTGCAAATCACTAAATACAATCATTTCTGAAAATCAAACTTGATTTTTCAGCTTAATTACTCAAAGACATTTCAAAAATGAGAATTCTTCTCCTCTCAACATTTTGCTGATTGCAGGTATTAATTTCATCGATATATTTTCTGAATTATTATTAATAATATATAAAGTATTAAAAATTACTTACTTTATACTTGACTATCAATATAGAATTAGGGGTAAGAGAACAACTAGCTGCCCTCTTACCCCCTCTTCTTTACATAGCGATCGCTTTTTTTGAATTTTTTTAAGTAAATCAGTCTATTGACAAAATACAGATTATATTTAGTGTGCCGAATGAGAGCATACAACCCAGGAATGAATCAAGCAAGTAGTTAAACTGCTTTAGAATTACATTGCCCCGCAAGCGGATGGCGCGCCCACCATGCTACTTGTTCATGACGACGAATTAGCCCTACCGTTTCTGCTACTTCAGTAAATAAATCTTTCTCTGCTTGAAAAAAACCATATTTCTTAATACTTCTTCGACCCTTGTATCCATTAAAAATAGATTCTGGTATTAAAGATTCTCTAGGATATTTTGTAAATGCTGCTAAAGTCGGGCAAGTAAGCTGCATTCCACCTTTTTGAGGAGGCATTTCCAGTTTAGTTAAAATGCGGAAACCTTGTGCATTACCTTCAAATAGATCAAAATCTGTTTTTTGAGATTTATCAAAAAAATTTTCTTCTGTTTGCTGAACAGTGGCGTGCCAAGATTGAAATGCTGTACGAATAGCATCTTCTCCAGAATGCCCAAAAAGAGGATTACCTATATCATGAGCTAAACAAGCCGCAGACACAATTTCACCAAAATCTGAAGCACTGAAACCATACTCATCAAGCTTGTGTCTTTTTACAATCTCATTTCCGACAATCCTACCAAGGGAACGACTAACGCAGGAAACCTCAAGACTGTGAATTAGACGAGTACGAATATAGTCATTTGTAGATAACGAAAAAACTTGCGTCTTATCTTTAAGGCGGCGAAAAGGGGAAGAGAACACTAAACGATTGTAGTCCCTTAAGAAATGAGTACGACCGGGTATTTTCTGGTTCACTCTTCCCATGGCCTGCTGTGTCTCCGGCTTCCTACCTTCTTTACAAGCCGCAACAAACACAGCCTCCGGTGACTTAATTCCTTTCCAAGTTCATATCGCCTCCTTCAAATAGGGGATCGCCCCTGGTACATTCTGCCAGTAACGTTTGACTGTGCGTTGAATCTCTGCGTTTCGCCGAAACTGTGGTACAAAAGATATTTTTATTTTGAGCGCAGACATTCTGAGTACTGAGGGTATTAAAAACATTAAGGCGTTGCATAATTGAAGTATGAATTTGAGCGATCGCGATGAAATGTCCAAGGTGTGCATCCACTCATATCCGCAAG
>JAVRCJ020000039.1:0-61821 GCA_034530875.2 Nostoc sp. DedSLP01 | reverse complement strand
CGATCGCGCTTGAGCCAGTCGTCTACTACGTCAAACCACCCTCTTGTACTTGGGGCGCGTCCAACTGCGATGGTCATTAGAGCAAATCTCCAAATGTTTATAATTACAGGTTGTATCTGTATTATAGATAGCTATTTACAAGCACTCCATAATGCAGAAAGTTAACTAAGCTGTTAACTTAGTTTACAATTTTTTACTAACCTCTAATCATATTAAGTGCAAATCTCTAATTTTTCTAGAGGATTTGTCATAAAATTTAACTATCGATAGAGATTAGCGAGTCAATATCTACCGACAAGGTAGTAAATTGTAACAATTTTTACCCAAGATTTCTGAGTGCCGGAAGTTAGCGACTCGTCACTTGTCGCTTTGTCCTCTTACAATAGCTCCTGGCCAATACCCAATCCCCGGCACTCAATACCGTTTTCCCTACAATCAGTCAGCTTGACGTTAGAATGATTGCTACAGTTAAATTTGATTAATGCTAAATGTTTACCATCGACTTAAGCATCAGAAACACTGCTTTCCCCATCTCAGTGCAACGTAAGTCAGCAGAAGATGCTGAGGCTGTCTATCAGTTAATTTTGGCAGCGATGCGTTCTGGCAATCCTGACATAGTGGAGCTAAAGTGCGAGGGCAAAACAGAGAAGAAAATTGCTGTCCGTGCGAGTGAAATTTCTGGAGTGCAGATTGTCCAAAAAGATGGTGTAACCACTGCTAGTGGTAGACCACCTGGGTTTTTCGCTTTAGCTGCTGAGTAACTAAGGTTGACAAATGTCTCAAGTAGGCATCGAGGTCAAGGATTTAAACTTCAGTTGGCCTAATGGAGAAAAAGTTATCAAATCTTGCTCTTTAGAAGTTCCTAAGGGTGAGTTTTGGATGCTTTTGGGTACAAACGGTAGCGGGAAATCAACCCTACTTCGGCTAGTAGCGGGGTTATTAGCTCCTGAGTCCGGCGAAATCGGGGTTTTGCAACCCGTTGGCTTTGTCTTTCAAAACCCGGATCATCAGTTGGTAATGCCAACAGTTGGAGCTGATGTGGCTTTTGGGTTGGTAGAGGAAAAGTTACCACCTGCTGCTGTCAGAGTCAGGGTTGAAGAGGCGCTAGGAGCAGTCAATTTGCTGGCTCTAGAACGACGCCCTATATATGCGCTTTCCGGGGGACAAAAACAGCGAGTAGCGATCGCAGGTGCGATCGCTCGTCACTGTGAAATCTTATTATTAGATGAACCCACTGCCTTATTAGATCCAGATAGCCAATTGGATTTAGTTGCTGGTGTTCGCCGCCTCGTCAAAAGTCGGGGTATTACAGCTCTTTGGGTAACCCATCGATTAGACGAATTAAACTACTGTGACGGTGCTTTTTTACTAGAAAAAGGTTCTGTTGTAGATAAAGGTGAAGCCCAGCGCCTTAAACAACGTCTGATGCAAATGCATAGTGAAGCTTCTTAATGAGTGGTCAATATTAGGTACTGGACATTAGTGCTGAGCATTGGTAAGTGGTGATTGCTTATTAGCCACCATCTCCCTATTTCCCAGTCCCTACTCCCCATTCATTACTCAGCACTAGTTACATAAAACGCGCCTTTATGAAAGAGGCGCGTTTTATATTATCACCTCTGTCTTCAGGTTAGTTTTATGAAGCTGGGGTATTTTTTGTTTTATGTAACATAGTGTTACAGATAGACCATCAACTATTATAAAAATTATGAATGAATTTTGCTAACTCTAGAAAATTGTGATTAAAAACCATGCCCCGTTCGTTACTTTCAGCCGTTTTGTTAGTGGACGGCTACAATATAATAGGCGCTTGGCCGTGCTTAAAAAAAACCCGTGATAGCGCTGGACTAGAGGCTGCACGCAGCGAACTTGTAGAAGCAATGGCTGGTTACAGTGCTTTTCAAGGTTATGCAACTCAAATAGTTTTTGATGCCCAGTATCAAAATTCTTCTAGTAATAAAGAAATTATTACAGAGCTTTTATCTGTTTATTACACTGATTTTGGGCAAACAGCAGATACTTATATTGAAAAATCTTGTGCGTCTTTTCGCCAGCAAATAGCTCAATCTTTGATTTCTCGTGTAATTGTTGCTACATCAGATCGAGCGCAGCAGTTGATGGTACAGGGATATGGCGCTGAATGGTTGTCGGCGCAACAACTCTGTGGTGAAGTAGAAGCAACTGTCTGTCGAATGCGACAAAAGTATCACACACGCAAACAATCAAACAGCAGATTCTTAGCCAATGCGATTGATGCCAAAGCACGGCAACGTCTGGCTGAACTGCGAATGGGATTACAGTAGATATTTACTATTCAGGAATCTTTGCTCAGCCTATAGAGTGAATTCTGGCTGCAAAAATCTAGAATTAAGCATTGAAAAAAATATTAGCTAAAGTACTTGCCAAGTTCTAATCTTTAGCTTAAGATAATAAATCGTGAGCGTTCCTCAGTAGCTCAGCGGTAGAGCGATCGACTGTTAATCGATTGGTCACTGGTTCGAATCCAGTCTGGGGAGTTAAGAAATTATACATAAATGTGAGTTATGAACTTAATAACTCATGTTAAAGGTTGAGATAACTTTGCTACTTTTGGCAAACTGTATCTATAGCTGAAAGAACTGTCGGTCTAGTAATCTGCTTTGATTTTTAAACTGCCGTATACCAAGGCATGTGAGATTATTTAAGGTGAGCTGTGCAACAAAGCACCTTAAATAATCTTGACCTACAGTATTTTTTTATGACTTCGCAGAGAGCTTTATTAGATTGTCTAACTCTTGCTGCATCTGACTAACAACTAATTCATAACATCGATCGACATAATCGCGATCACTTGCTGCTTGCCGACCGTAGCGTTCAAACACGATGGGAGGACAAACCCGCGTGTATAAAGTCACAGGAAAGGGAATGTGTGGCAGGGGGCCTATTGCTAATCCCCAAGGTAGCCCAAAATAAATTGGAAAAACTTCTGGGTCAATTCCAAATAGCCAAGGCATTCCCCATTCGTGGAGTTGGCGCACAATTTTATAGCAGTCAGCAAGCACAATAAAGGTATCGTGGGCACCCCAAGAAATTACAGGCACAATTGGCACATTTTCTCGCAATGCTAATTTGATAAATCCTTGGCGTCCTACAAAATAAATTTTGTTACGTAAATGGTGCGGTCGAAAGACATCTTCGGCTCCGCCTGGGTAAACCAAGACGCTAGCTCCAGAGCGCAAGGCTGTGTAAGCCATTTTTGGATGAGCTATAATTGCTCCAGCCTTGGCAACTAGTTGGGCTAGCTGTGGGCTAACCTGCCACGCTTTGGGATGCATCAATCCATAAACGCGTCGCTCGAACCCAAAGCGTCGGAACCAATCGTACATCATCATTGTCATATCTGGAGCTGCGAGTCCTCCATTGTGGGAACCAACAAATAAAACTTTTTCATCAGGTCGAATATTATCCCAGCCGCTAGTGTGAACTCGAAAATAGTAGCGATACAAAAAATCAAACAGGGGCATCAGAGATTGGATGAACCGTGGATCTCGCTCATCCAAAGACCAACCAGGTTTTTTGTTTAAGTGATGTTGCTTTTTTGACATCGATGCATTTTAACAGGATTGGTAAAGTTCAAACAATCCTTTAATTGCAGTAAACCCGAAAATATTCGCTGTTAAAAAATAAAGTGAACAAAGTAGCCAATTTTATAATACTCATCATTGTATGGGCGATCGCCTACAATAAATCTGCTACTTCGCTCTGGCTTCTCAATATTTAGTTTGAGATAGTTCGTTTGCGGATGTCATCAGGTTGATTATTTGTAATTCAACAGGTTATGCATCCCCGAACTAGTTGTACTGTTAACTCTTGTGCCATAAAGATTCTATAACCCACGAAAGATTTAGATGCCTGATGTGTTTTGTAACATCAGGAAAGATACTTTAGTCTTAGTGGCACTTATGGAAGTGTACGATATGGTAACTATTGGTACTAGTTGCAATAGTCTGCTATTTGCAGGCTATTTACTTAAAGTTTTAAAAATTCCCGTATTCAAGATGACAAATTAAATTAATTTTATGCCATTTCTTTAGATAGATGATGAAACTAATTAGTATAGTTAAAGTTCAATTATGCGCGATTTCATACTCATGATTTTACTTCAATGCTCTTCAAGATAATTCTTGGGAGCTTTATTAATTTTTACTAATAAGTGGAAAATAAGTATTTTTAATGCTTTAAAAAGCAAGTAAAAATTAGTATTAAAATAATTGCTTTATTTGATATATATCTTGCTTAGGTGCTCTGAGCTTCAACAATAGCTGTTTATTAAATTTTTTGATTATCAATAGATAATAGGCTAATTTGCTATTCAATTTATAAACAAAAGAGTTTTTGGTAATTTTTAGATAATTTTAGTATATTTAGTTTCTATATACTAATAGATATATTGTAAAAAATTTAGTTTCTTTCTTAAGAATGATTTTTTGAGCGAGATTAGTTTGTAAAGTATTGTATATGTAATATTGTAGAGATTAATAATTAGTTTTTTCTAAGCTATTAAAAGTTTAAAAGGAGTTCATTAAAAATACCTAAAATTCTAAGAAATAATTTTATAAAACATACTGATATTTTTATATCTAATTAAAAATATGTTTTCAATTTTTTTGTTCCAAAAAATTAGAAATATGCAAGTAATCTATATTATCTCAATAGTACGCATACCTATTGGCTGATTTGGGTATTGTGGGTTTGCTTCTAGTAAATTTAGGTGCGATCGCCATGCAAACAGCCTTGGAACATATCAAAGCCCAATTTTTATGGCTAAAAAACAATTTTCTATTTTAAGGAGTAGTATCTATGCAATTAAAGCCAATTAATCAGCAAGTCGTTGCAGTCGTTGGAGCTTCCAGTGGTATTGGACGGGAGACAGCACTAAAATTTGCTAAACGTGGAGCTAGGGTAGTTGTCTCTGCTCGTGGTGAGTCAAAGTTAAAGTCTTTGGTGGAAGAAATTCGAGGTTTTGGGGGTGAAGCAACCCATGTTGTTGCTGATGTACAAGAGTTTGAACAAGTTAAAGCGATCGCAGATCGAACTGTAGAGGTTTATGGACGACTCGATACTTGGGTACATGTTGCGGCTATTGGTATTTTTGCCACTTTTGACAACACAACACCAGAAGAGTTTAAACATCTCATCGATGTTAATTTGATGGGGCAAGTATATGGTGCGATGGCAGCATTACCTCATCTCAAACATGAAGGGCGGGGCGCGCTGATCCATGTATCTTCAATGGAAGGTAGGCGATCGCTTCCTTATCAAAGTGCTTACTCTTCAGCCAAACATGGGGTTGAAGGCTTTTTAGAAGCTATGCGTATCGAATTAATACATGATAAATGGCCTATCAGCGTCACAAGTATTAAGCCAGCTGTAATTAACACTCCCTTCTGGAATAATGGCTTGACAAAATTGGGGGTAAAACCATCAGGAATACCACCTTATTATGCTCCAACAATTGTGGCTGATTCTATTCTCTATGCAGCAGAACATCCGATTCGCGATCTTTTGGTTGGGGATGTAGCTAAATTACTAGATTTAGCCCAAAAAATATCGCCTTCGTTGGTAGATTCTTTGCTATTACTTTTTGGTTTTAATCTACAACATAGCAAGGAAACAAAATCTGAAGATGCGCCGAACAATTTTTACCAGCCTGTTCGAGAAGACGGCAGAATTGATGGAGATTACCAAAACTTAGTTATACCTAGTATTTCTGATGCCTTGGGTAAATTGCCTTTGTTTCAGTGGGGTGCTGGAGCTTTTTTATTAGCGTTACTGGCAGTACAAGCATTGAAACACAATCAGTAATTTTGTAGTAAGAATTCAGGAGTCAGAATTCAGGATTCAGAATATTTCAAGAATCTGAATAATATTTAATGAGTAATATATAAATCAGACTAAATTCTTTATCACTTCTGACTTCTGGGTACGGAATTATTACATTTTGTCAAACAAATCCCAAGATTAAACTCACAGATGAATCCTACTTTTGAGAGAGTTAAAATTTGAAATTTTTGAGTTGCATATAAAGTAATATGTCTTGCTAACTAATTATCACCAACACAACAGTTTTTTGAGTTCAATATATTGAACATGATGAAATTTTAGTTAGCAGTTAATCTTGCAAAAATTTGCTGTTGCTTAGTATCGTATTGCCATTTTATCCAAAAAAAGGATGTTAATGGTTCGCAAAATCTTGAATGTCTGGAAATACGCAACAACTAATTGTTGCAATCTTGAAATTTTTTAGGAGTATTATATGCAGAAATCAAACCAACAACAAGGTTATTTCTTGAAGTATCTTTCTCTAGGGCCAGTTCTTGCTGTTCTTGCAATATCAATTGCCTTTTCTACCTGGGCGATTTTTAATTATTTTTTGCCCGATTTACTCTTCCATCCTATGCCATAAGCCTGCTATAGGTTTATTGCCGTATGAATAGACATGTAGAGACGTTGCAATGCAACGTCTGTGAGTAAAGATACAGCAATTTGCAGTTTAAGAAGCTACACGAGGGTATCGCAGCTAGCTGTGATACCCTACAATAATTTACTTTTTTAAGTATCTGTAGCAACTGAAAATCTGCTATGTATCTTATGTAACGGCCGCCTAGCGAAACAATCATGTGGAAAAATATGGCAAGTTTTGTAGGTTGTGATACGCTATCTGCTTGAGGAGTTTCGAGGTACTCAAAATGACTAAGCTGCGCGTCGGGTTATTGTTTGGCGGTCGTTCAGGAGAGCATGAAGTTTCAATCAACTCAGCACGGGCGATCGCTAATGCCTTAAGTGCAGAGCAAAATAGTAGTAAATACGAAATACTGCCTTTTTACATCCAAAAAGATGGACGTTGGTTGGCGGGGGAAGCACCCCAAAAGGTTTTAGGAAGCGGTATCCCACTATTGGAATCCGAACAATCAAGTTCTGGCGGAAATTTGACATCTAACTCTAGAACGTTGAGCCAATGGCAATCTCCCTCTCAAGTTGCGGAAGTGGATGTTTGGTTTCCTATTCTCCACGGCCCCAACGGTGAAGACGGGACAATTCAAGGGTTACTCACTTTGATGCAAGTGCCTTTTGTCGGTTCTGGGGTGTTGGGTTCGGCAATGGGGATGGATAAAATCGCCATGAAAATGGCGTTTGAGCAAGCGGGACTAGCACAGGTGAAATATAAGGCGTTAACTAGAGCGCAAGTTTGGTCTAATCCTTGTGTATTTCCAAAACTGTGCGATGAGATTGAAGCCACATTAGGTTATCCTGCTTTTGTCAAGCCTGCTAATTTAGGTTCGTCTGTAGGAATTGCCAAAGTGCGATCGCGTGCAGAATTAGAAACCGCTTTAGATAATGCCGCTAGTTATGACCGAAGGATAATTGTAGAAGCTGGTGTAGTCGCCAGAGAAGTGGAGTGTGCCGTTTTAGGTAACGACCAACCCCAGGCCTCTATCGTTGGAGAGATTACATACAACAGCGATTTTTATGATTATGAAACTAAATATACTGAGGGTAAAGCAGATTTACTGATACCAGCACGCATTCCAGATGCCATTGCCCGTAAAATTCAGGACATGTCTTTGCAAGCTTTTGCAGCTGTTGATGCCGCAGGTTTAGCAAGGGTAGATTTTTTCTACGTGGAAGCAACGCAAGAAGTTTTAATTAACGAAATCAATACCTTACCAGGTTTTACTGCAACTAGCATGTATCCTCAACTCTGGGCGCATAGCGGAGTTGCTTTTCCTGAGTTAGTCGATCGATTAATTCAACTGGCGATCGCTAGACATTCTCCTAGTTAACAAGAAAAACCAGCAAACTGATTTCCAGATTATTACAGCAAAAAGTAGTAACAAATACATAATTTTAGTAAAAGTTAATCAGATTTAGTAACTCTTGTTTTACAAAAAAGTTACTCGAATCTGAAATTTTGCTACGGATACCTGATGCTTGACTCCTCCAGTACAATTTATGGACTAGAGGGGTACAAATCTGAAAGTAATCATGGAAAAAAGTCAGAGTGTACAGCACGAGCCAACCCAACTAATAGGGGCCACTCCAGAGCTGACAAAAAGAAAATTGAGATTAACAAAAAGCTCAAATGGTCTAATATATTTGGTTGCACATCATCCTTGGCTATTGTTAACTGGGTTTTTAGCCATGTTTCTGGCAGGTGGTGGTTTTGCCTTGTATAGCTTAGGCAATGCTGGGCCGGTAAAAGAAGATGAACCAGAATCACCTCCAGTTATCGTAGAAGAACCAATTTATACGCCCTCTGAGAATAGTAATCCTACACCTTTATGGATGGTAGCTGCGATCGCCCTCAGCTGTGGTAGTGGTTGCTTGGTTATTTTCCGAGTTCTCAACCGGAAACCACAACCACAAAAAGTTCCAAAACCAATTAACCGCCATCATACACGCTTGGCTGAAACCCGCAACACAAGATTGGAACCGCGCCTTCCTAAAGACCAACCAATTTTTGTGCCTCAGCGACAACTAATGCCTGTGATGCAAGCGCAACCTAAAACAAAACATTTGGTGACAGTTCTACCACCAGAACACAAACACCATTTAGATACGCGCAAGGAATCTTTGGCAGACTTGATGGATCTTCGTAAAGATAGTTCGTTGTCTGCGATTCTACGCCAGTATTAATAATACTGTAAAGTAAAAACCTGTCAAATTAATACTTTTTGTCAATTAAGGCGATCGTAATTCCTGATTTATTAGAGAAGTCAGGAATTTTATTTTTTAGGCTTACTATATAAGGATGAAAGCGCTTTGAAAAAGTAACAGCAGCTTTTACTTCAATGTAGTACATATCCTGAAAAATAAAATCATTGTAGAGGCGTAGATTTTCGCCTTTATAGCGTTCTCTATTAAACTACAAACGACAGAAATTAGGAAAGCTAAAAACCTGCCAAAATGGCAACCAGGCTCTAATTAACGAAGCTAAATTATAGAAGATAAACGACTTCAAGGGTGTTGTTATCAGGGACTACCAAGCAAGCAATATTATTTTGCAAAAATAATATTGATTAATTGATTTTTGCAGAAAAAACTATCCAAAAAAAATATGATTTTAGAAAATTTTTGGTAAGTAAATATCAATAATTAGGTTTAACATTTACTACAGCAGGACTATTAAATGTATGTGGGTATGTTGAAGTACGCAATAGCCCCCAAATTACAAGCAACGCCTGTATACATTCCTGTTCGCTTCGGTAGTAAATGGTAGAGTGGGAGTTTGAAAGCTAATTGATATGCTTCCTCCCACTCTCTTTTTATGAATCAAAATTCAACATTCACATTTCTTTAGAGGATGTCTGAGAAGTATGAAATATTTCGCTCGATCCCCCCTAGCCCCCCTTTTTAAGGGGGAACCGGACTCAAAGTCCCCCTTTTTAAGGGGGATTTAGGGGGATCTACAAGTCTCGAATACAACAGCAAAAAGTTTTCAGACATCCTCTTAGTAAAAATCACTATCTTGCAAAAATTCTAAGATTGCTGCATTCAGTACTTTAGAAGCACCAGTTGACGCATCATGACGGCAGTCAGACAAAATTTGCAATCTAGAATTGGGGATATGCTGATGTAATTTTTCACCATGACTAGCAGGAAACCAACTATCTTGCTCGCCCCATAAAACTAGTGTAGGACATTCAATTTTGCTCAAATTAGTTTGAATTTTAGCGAGCATATTTGGCTTGTTTGCTTGGAGATTTTCTATTTCTCTAGCTGCTATTTGTAACTCTTCGGCAACTTTAGCGATCGCACCAGGTATTTCAATAAACGGGTAAGCTATCCAATAGATATCTTCCTGTGTCAGTATCGACGGATCGAAGAGTACTGCACGTCTTTCTATTGCCATGATTTCTCTGAATAATGGTGCAAATAGATATACCAAACGCGAAGAGTCAATTGCTTGCATTATTTCTAAAGGCGTTTGGGCAAGCAACCACATAGCCCAATGTGGTAAACCTTCGGTAAAAATAGGTACATTTACTACTATCAATCGCCCGATTAATTCGGGATATTCTTCAGCAAGGGCAAGGGCAACTAATCCTCCTAAAGACTCAGCTACAATCGCTGCTGGTTCATCGCATAATGCCTGAATAATTCTTTGAAATTCAATAACTTGATGGCCGTTGTGTTCTCTTCGAGACAATGGTTTTTCTGAAAAACCAAATCCTTTAGCATCAAAACAAATTACCCGAAAATGTTTAGATAAGGATTCTATGCTATGACGCCAATTGTAGCTCCAACTGCCCATACCATGTAATAAAATTAATGGCTTTCCTTTACCTTTTTCGCCATAAGCAATCTGTATGGGATAACCATGAGCATCAGTAATAACCAAATTTTGCCGACCTTTAGGAAAAGTGGCTTGCCACCAATCTTTCATTCCTGGATTAATCAATAATTGAAGGGAAAAATATATTTAGAAGTCAGAAGTCAGAACTCAGGAGTCAGAATTCAGAATCAATATAAAATCAAGGGTACTATATTTTTTGAATATTATTCAAATTATTAAGTTTAAATTTCTAAGTTTTCTTGATTCTGAATTATGAATTTTCTTTTACGTTCCACTTAAAGCGTTCCACACTATTCTAATTAGAATCACAGGTAATGCTACTAAGATAATTGAGATTAGTAACAATCCAACTAAAAGAGCAATGATAAACAATTTGTCTGCACTCTTTTGTCGGGTAGGAAACTTTAAATGTTCTTCCAAGAGTTGAATATTTTTATTGTTAGCTGTCCAAGCAACATCAAAAAAGTCTCCTAAAACGGGGACAGCGCCTAGCAAGCCATCAATAATCACATTCGTAACCATTCTGCCTAAGGTGGCTCTAGATACACCCAGTCGCGCTGATTCTAAAATGATGTAACTAGAAAACATGATTCCCAAAAAATCACCGCCAATAGGTAATAATCCTAAAATTGGATCGATACCAATACCAACTTGGGTTCCGGGAATAGTGATGGCATTATCCAGCAGACGGCTAATCTGACGGAGGCGCTTTAAGGTAGGTGCTTTGGCATCAGGTTCAATCATAGAAGATCGAAAAGAAGAATCAGGCATGAAGGCGATCGCTCATTTGTATTGAATCGTTAGACATTTTACTCCCCTATTGAATTTTTGCAACAATTTATTCGGGGATTTTTTAATTAATATATTTTAATATTTTTCCGCAGATTGTAGTTCTCGTTTGGAACGCATATCTTCACCGACAGTCACGTTTAACTGGTCGCCGATTAACATCACAGCAGCACTCATCGACAGCCAGAGCATTAAAACTACTACGGCTCCAACAGCACCATATACTTTATTATAATTGCCAAAATTAGCGACATAAAGCCGAAATAACCCTGATAACATAGCCCAGAAAACAGCTGCTAAAACTGCACCAGGCATCATTGGTGTGCCTGAGTTCCAGACACTCGGCCCGTAACGATAGATAAAGCCAAAAGCATAAGCAACAATACTTAATGCTAAAGGCCAGCGTAACAGTAGCCAAATATCGAATAAAACGCTAAAAGAAACATTTTCGCGTACTACCATTCTCAACAGCCAATCGCTGATAAATACCAAAAAAGAAGCCAAGACTAAAAGTAACATAGTACCAACTGTTAACCCTAGAGAAACGAGTTTGGCTTTCCAAAATGGGCGTATTTGTTCTTGAGGAATTTGATGGATTTGGTCGAGGGCTGTCATTGCAGTGCTTATAGCACCTGAAGCAGCCCAAATTGCTAATAGAAAGCTTATAGAAAATAAACCGCTATTTTTGGAATTAGTAATTTCTTTAGTGGCAAAATCACGAATCAAAAACAAAGCTTCTTCAGGTAAAACTTGACTTAATTGCGCTGCTAGTTGTTTAAACGTATCTTGTAAAGATTCTGCCAATAAACCAATAGCTGTAATCAAAGCAAGAATCGCTGGAAACAACGATAACATAGCATTGAAAGCAATTTCTGAGGCTAGTCCTAAAAGTCGTCTTTCGAGCGTCCTGGCAAAAGTTTTTTGGAGGGTACGCCAATTGAGGTGGCGAAAGAAGCGAACAAAACGAGGCTTAAACATAACGGCAGCAATTAATAATTCAAATAATATTACGAATCAAACACCTTAACTTTTCACAGCTACAAACTCAATATTAGTTGCAGTATATTTTAAAGGTGTATTTGTAGTTAGCCATTGGTCTAAAGATTCAAAAACGTGATAATTCTGATATGAAATACTATTTTTAGGCAGAAATTGTCTATGCCAAATGTCAAGAAGTTCAAAATTAGTTTGTTTGAGGAGATTTTTTACTATCTTTTTGGAATATAAGCGATCGTGGTAAAAGTCTCCCCGCAAATGGGCTAAATTTTGAGTCCAAGAAAGGTAGTAAGGAAGGAAAAAACACAAAAAAAGACCTGATGGTTTCAATATTCGATGAATTTCACCCAGAGAAGCAAGGTCATTGGGAACGTGTTCTAGAACTCCAAAACTTAAGACAACATCAAAGCTTGCATCGTTGAAAGGAAGTAAATAAGGATGTTCTAGAGGAACAACTTCTAAAGATGTTTTTTCAATGATTGGTGTAATCTGCCCAAAAGCTGAATCATCAGCACCACGCACATCACAACTAGTAATTTGGAAACCCATTTCACCCATGAGAAAAGAAATATGCCCTTTTCCGCACCCCCAATCAAGAACGCTTATTTTATCCGAACTGGTTTCAAACCAATACTCCGAAACAGCCCTGACGTATTCTGTTAGGTAGAGGTAAATGTTTTGAGAGGCAGGGTTTGCTAAAAAGGCGTGGCTATTTATATCGCCTACTAAATCAATCAGTTGATGATTTAAAGGTAAATTTTTCTGGAAATGAGTATGTCTGAGAGCAACTAATTTTTGGCGATTTTCTATGTAATTTATGCTCATAATTATATAAATTGTCTCAAGTGTGAAATTAACTGAAAACCTAATACAACATATATGATATAGTAAGATGTTTTAATAATTTTAAATAATCTATTTAAGCAGTAAATGCGAATACGGAATCAAGCTTATCAAGTTGTCAGAGCTTTTGCAAAAATTAAATAGAAGTGCAATACTATTAATTTACGTTTGATGATTAGGGGTTGTAATAGCCTAATAAGTGGGAAAAACTTAAAATACTGGGCACAAACTAATTATTTACAAATCAAACTGATGCCCTAGCCTGGTAAATCGGCTAAAGTATCGGCTCTAAAAAGTATTTTGTTCGTCAACCATGCCACTATAGAAAATAGAACTGCAAATTAAGCAATAGGAAGACTAAAGAACGCTGTGCAGATAACATTCTTAGGGACGAGTTCCGGTGTACCCACGCGATCGCGCAATGTTTCCAGCGTCGCCCTGAGATTACCCCAAAGGGCAGAACTGTGGTTATTTGACTGTGGCGAAGGCACTCAGCATCAAATTTTGCGCAGCGAGTTAAAAATGAGCCAAATCTCCCGAATTTTTATCACGCATCTGCATGGCGACCACATTTTTGGCTTAATGGGGCTTCTGGCAACTTGCGGTTTAGCTGGCAATGTCGAACGAATTGATATCTACGGCCCAGCTGGATTAAACGAATACATTCAATCCGCATCGCGTTACTCCCACACTCACTTTTCGTACCCGATAAAAGTCCATACTATTCGTCCCGGTGTCATTTATGAAGACGATGACTTTATCGTTAGCTGCGGTAGTTTACATCACCGGATTACAGCTTTCGGCTATCGCGTAGCTGAAAAAGACCGTACAGGACGCTTTGATATCGAAAAAGCCAAAGCCTTGCAAATTCCTCCCGGTCGGATTTACGGCCAACTTAAGCGCGGTGAAACTGTCACCCTTAACGATGGGCGCGTAATTCATGGCGTGGAATTGTGCGGCCCTACAGAAATTGGTCGCAAGATTGCCTACTGTACAGACACAGTTTATTGTGACGGGGCTGTGGAATTAGCTCGTGATGTAGATGTATTAATTCACGAAGCCACCTTTGCCCACCAAGATGCAGATATGGCTTTTCAGCGATTGCATTCCACAAGCACAATGGCAGCCCAAACAGCTTTAGCCGCTAGCGCACATCGGCTGATTATGACTCATTTTAGTCCCCGCTATGCTCCTGGAAATAACTTAGAGTTAAAAGATCTGCTTCAGGAAGCCCGCGCAATTTTTCCCCGTACTGACATGGCTTACGATTTTATGGTTTATGAAGTACCCAGGCGGCGGCAAGTGGAGTTAACTGAAGTAAGCGCTGACCAACATATAGTCAATGAACGGACTTAGTACTTGCAAAATCTAGGGTAGAGTCCCAAATTGGAATCATAGTCATTGTGAATTTTTTTTTGATTCGAGTTAAGTGTTAGCTAAATCAAATGTTTTCTTAGCGACTATTAAAATTATTGTTTCCCAAAAACCAAATAGGAGTCCTAATATAATATGTAGGTATTTACGTGATGGAGCAACCTGATATGAAATACCAATTATATCCTGTTAGCTTATTGATATTATTCTCAACTAATGCCCAGTGTTGAAGCGAAATGTTCCTAAACATCCCACATAACAATATGCAATAACTAATTTATAATTTACTGTCCAGCAGGTAAACAGCAACTTACTTTGATAAGCAAGTTAACTAATTAACGATTAATTTACGGTTAATTAAGTGTATCAAAAATATAGTCCTATTATCATTCAAATATTTTTATTCAAAAGGTTGATATATTACAGGTTAAAAAAATCACTTTTACATAATGCTAATCTAGGAACCCATAAGACTTTTGCGTGAAATAGTTAAGAAAAATAATTAATTTTTGAATAAGATTTTTACTATAAAAATAAATATTTCTTGAAAATTTATTCTTCCAGTACTGATTCAAAATTTATATGCATGAATTGATGAACATGAAATGTTAGCTGACATAATCTTATCCCCAGGACTTTGATGATTGGGATACTAGTTAAGTATTCTATTGTGGTTATATAGCAATCCTAAATGAGGCACGAACAAATTTATCCCCTGTTTTTTGTTTTCTTCCACCGCGAGGAGTTTGTAAACCAAATAGGATTACTAGAGGTATAAAAAACATCTTAAAAAATGTTTCGGAAAATCTTCAAAATATATTCTTTCAATATTAGAGGAGTTTGATAGTGGTTAAGACTAGTCTGAATCAAGAGCAACAAGTTACCACCTCAGCAGCAACAGGGGGTAAAATCAGACAACTATCTACTATTTTGCTTCGTCAACGCTTTGTGATTTTGGGAGTTTCTTGTGTAGCGATGTCAGTTGCGGGCTTCTTTGCTGTAACTGCCAAGCCTACTTACCAAAGCAACATGCAAATATTAGTAAGTTCTAATGTATCCCCAGAGGCACAGTCAAATAATTCACAAGATACAGATAGCAAAGTTGCCGATTACAGCACTCAGAGGAAACTGATGCTGAGTACTAAGTTACTTCATAAAGCCGTAAATTTACTTCATTCAGATTATCCCAATATTACTTTAGACTATATTAAAGGTCAAAAACAATACAATAAAAAAGCGTCTTTAAATATCGCTCAACAAGAGGCAAATAAAGGAGACGATCGAGTTCTTGGTGAAGTATTTGAAGTTTCTTTTAATGATGACGATCCAGTTAAAACCCAAAAAGTACTTCAAGCTTTACAAAAAGTCTATCAAAATTACAACAAAGAACAACAACAAGAGCGTTTGAATCAGGGATTAGCTTTTGTCAATACCCGTCTTCCAGAACTCAAAAATGAAGTTAATAAAGCCGATAAAAATTTAGAGCAGTTTCGCAAGCAACATAATTTAGTCGATCCGGAAGCACAGAGTAAAATCTTATTGCAATCTCTAGGTGATACTCAACAACAGCTACAAACTATTCGCGCCCAGCTTCAAGATGTAAATGCCCGCTACAGTAGCCTCGAACAAGAAATAGCAGCTTCTTCTCAAGATAATGCCAAGATTTCTTCTCGTTTAAATCAGTCAAGCCGTTACCAAACGCTATTAAATGAAATTCAAAAAACTGAACTAGCACTAGCTAAAGAAAGATTGCGTTATACAGATGATTATCCATCAGTAGCAAAACTCAAGGAGCAACGAGAAAATCAGCTAGAGCTATTACGTAAAGAAATCAAAAACATTACTAGCATTAGTAATCGAGAAGACGCATTAAAAACGCAGATGCTCGCGGTCGATCCCAGGTTAGTAGATGAGTTGGTTTTACTACAGACCAATGTTTTGGGATTAACTGCTAATGAAAAAAGTTTACTACAATCAGAACAGAAAGTTCGTGCTGAGTTGAGCAAATATCCAAAACTCACAGCGGAATATAATCGTCTGCGGCAAAAAGTAGAGACTAGTCATAAAACCCTCGAACAATTACTTCAAGCACAACAGTCTTTAGGAATTAAAATTGCTCAGGAAGGATATAACTGGCAAGTCTTGGAAGAACCGGCTTTAGGTACTTCTGTAGGAAATAATAGATTATTATTTTTGCTTGGAGGGGGAATAATCGGGCCGATTTTAGGTATTTTGGCAGCTTTAATTTTATCAAAATTGAATGACACTATTTATAGTACGATAGACTTCAATAAATTCACAAATCTGCGTGTATTGGGAACAGTACCAAAATTACGATCGCCTCAAAGTAAAAAACGCTTTTTAAGCTTGTCTCGGAATCAGCAAAAAAGCTTACCTCCGGCGATGGTAGACACCAGTACAAAGTTGCCTGTCCATGAAAATTTGGACATGATCTACCAAAACATTAAAATATCAAAATATCCCTTACCCTTCAAGTCTTTAATGTTGACTTCAACACTACCAGGAGAGGGGAAGACTACTTTAGTATTAGGGTTAGTGGCAAGTGCTACGAGAATGCATCGACGCGTGTTAGTAATTGATGCTAACTTACAGAATCCTAATCTCCATAAAGTATTAGAACTTTCCAATGATTGGGGGCTATCTTTATTATTAGTTGATGAGACAACTACTGATTTTCAAGAGTACATTCAGCCCATTCATCCCTTCATCGATATTTTGACTGCTGGTCCGGTTCCAGAAGATACAGTGAAGCTGCTGAGTTCTCAAAGGATGAAAGAACTAATTGAATTGTTTGAAGAAAAGTACGATTTAGTCCTGATAGATGCTCCATCAATCTTAGCTACAGTTGATGCAAGAATTATCGCATCATTTTGCAATGCGATCGCTATGGTAGAGCGCATGGGCAAAGTAAAGCAAACTCAATTAATTCAAGCGATTGAAATTTTGAGCAAGTTGAATTTAATTGGCATTATTGCTAATGAAGTGAAATAGGATAAGTAGAAGGCAGGAGGCAGAGGGGGCAGAGGAAGTTATTTGTATCAGTAATTTCGTGAATTGGTATTATGTATAGTGATTCTCGTTTGGATGCAACACGCTGTAGGGGCTTTACAGCTGTGCATCGGTGTCAACTTAACGTGAAACCTTTATCGTGACGTAGTTTTGAATCCACTCATTCAATATCACCATCCGCGTTACCCCACCCCGGTTTTGTCTAAAGCCAAAACCTCCCCTCCCCTTGGCAAGGGGAGGGGATTGAGGGGTGGGGTAAAACGCCTGTAAAATAAGCATTTGAGCTTAAGTTGACACGAATGACAGCTGTAAAGCCCCTACGAATCGACGTATTTTACCTAATTGAGAACCGCTATAGTAATAAAAATCGTGAGTTTCATCGACAAAATCGCGAGTTTGTAATGAAAATAATCATGTTTGTCATAAAAATCGCGAGTTTCATCAACAAAATCGTGAGTTTGTAACGAAAATAATCTTGTTTGTTACAAACTCGCGAGTTTCATCAACAAAGCCGTGAGTTTGTAACGAAAATAATGTGGTTTGTAAAAAAAATCGCGAGTTTCATCAACAAACTCGCGATTTTTTTTATAAAACTAATCTTATTTCTCATGAAAATCAGAACAGATGTTCAAAGAACCTCGCGTTTTGCCAGATATTGATACATTTGCCAGCGTGCATTTACCTCAGCTTGGGCTTGTTCTAATAATTTCTTGGCAAGGTCGGGTTTGCTCTTAGCGAGTATTTTGAAGCGATTTTCTTGATACATTGAATGTTCTACAGATTGAGTTGGCGATCGCATATCCAATTGCAATGGATTTTTACCTTGTTTTTGCAACTCTGGATTATGCCGATACAATAGCCAACGACCTGATTCTACCAGGGATTTTTGATGATTCATCCCTGTAGTCATGTTAATTCCGTGGGCGATGCAATGGCTGTAAGCAATAATCAGCGATGGCCCGTTATAAGCTTCTGCTTCCAAAAATGCCTTCAAAGTATGCTCGTCTCTAGCGCCCAAAGCTACACTCGCCACGTAGACATTTCCGTAAGTCATGGCAATCATACCCAAGTCTTTTTTTGGCGCAGGCTTACCACTGGCGGCAAATTTCGCAACTGCGGCTCGTGGCGTAGCTTTAGAAGATTGACCGCCCGTATTAGAATATACTTCTGTATCCATGACTAAGATGTTGACATTGCGACCGCTAGCCAGCACGTGATCGATACCGCCAAAGTCAATATCATAAGCCCAACCGTCACCGCCAACAATCCAAACGCTTTTTTTCACCAGATAATCTGCAAGGGATTTGAGAGTTTGGATTTGGGAATAGGGAATAGGGAATGGGGAATGGGGAATGGGGAATGGCGCTTTTGAGCGATCGTTTTCTTTTTCTAACAGTTCATCTAGCTTTTGTTTTAACAGTGCTACCCGTTCTCGTTGTTCCCAAATGTCAGCTTCAGATTTTTGTTCCGCTTTGAGGATAGATTGAACTAAATCTTCAGAAATTATTTCCCCATTCCCTACTCCCCACTCCCCATTCCCCAATTTTTGCAAAAGTTCCGCTGCAAATTCAGCTTGTTTATCCACAGATAAACGAAAGCCAAAACCAAATTCGGCGTTATCTTCAAATAAATTATTAGACCATGCAGGGCCGCGTCCTTCGGCGTTGGTTGTCCAGGGAGTAGTGGGGAGGTTCCCGCCGTAAATTGAGGAACAACCTGTAGCATTAGCGACGACGGCGCGATCGCCAAACAATTGAGTTAATAATTTTAAATAAGGTGTCTCACCACAACCCGCACAAGCACCAGAAAATTCAAATAAAGGTTCTTGTAATTGTTGTTGGCGAATCTGATTTAATTTCAACTGCCGCCTGTCAGGATTGGGTAAATTTAAAAAGAAATCCCAGTTTTTCTGTTCTTGTTCTCGCAATGGCAATTGTTGTGCCATATTAATTGCTTTCAGGGATGGCTGAGATTTATTTTTGGCAGGGCAAATTTCTACACAAATCGAGCATCCCGTACAATCTTCTGGAGCTACCTGAATGGTAAATTTTTGATTGGCAAAGTCTTTATCTTTGGCATTAGTTGACTTGAATGTGTCTGGTGCATTAACTAATTTATCCGCTTCATAAGCCTTAGCACGAATAGCACTGTGGGGACAAACCATGACGCATTTAGCACATTGAACGCAAACATCAGGCTCCCACACTGGTATTTCTTGGGCAACGTTACGCTTTTCCCACTTCGCAGTACCAACGGGGAAAGTACCGTCAGCTGGTAGTATGCTCACAGGCAAATCATCGCCTTCCCAAATCATGATTTTGCCTAAAACTTCCTGCACAAATTCGGGGGCGGAATTAAGTGAGGAGTTAGAAGTGAGGAGTGAGGAGTTAAGATTGGGGATTGTCTGTGGGATGTCTACTTTATGTAAGTTGTCTAGGGTGTTGTCTACGGCTTGCAAATTCATGCGGACAACTTCTGCACCTTTTTTACCGTAAGTCTTTTCAATCGCTTGTTTGATTTTAGCTATGGCTTCTTCTTGAGGCAAGACTCCAGCTAAAGCAAAGAAGCACACTTGCATAATTGTGTTAATTCTGCCACCCATACCGCTTTCACGGGCAACTTGGTTGGCATTAATTACATATAACTTTAACTGCTTCTCGATAATTTGCTGCTGCACCTTTAGCGGCAAATTTTCCCAAACGCTATCTGCATTATATGGGCTATTAAGTAGTAAAGTTGCTCCAAAAGTAGCAGCTTTTAAAACATCTATGCGTTCGAGAAATCCCCAGTGATGGCAGCCAATAAAGTTAGCTTGGTCAATTAAGTATGTAGAACGAATTGGCTCTTTGCCAAAGCGTAAATGAGAAACCGTCATCGAGCCAGATTTCTTAGAGTCGTAGACAAAGTAACCTTGGGCATAATTATCGGTTTCTTCACCAATAATTTTAATAGAGTTTTTATTAGCGCCAACCGTACCATCTGAACCCAACCCATAGAACATTGCCCTCACAACATTATTTGATTCTGTGGAGAAATTCGGGTCAAATTCCAGAGAAGTGTAAGTAACGTCGTCATTAATCCCAATAGTAAAATGATTTTTGGGTTGATTTTGGACAAGGTTATCAAAAATAGCCTTAACCATCGCCGGGGTAAATTCTTTCGATGAAAGACCGTAGCGACCGCCGATGATTTTGGGAGATGGGGAGATGGGGAGATGGGGAGATGGGGAGATGGGGAGGTAGGGAGTGTGGGAGGATGGGGAAGAAATCTTTCCTCCCTCTCTCCCCATACTCCCCACACTTCCTTGTCCCTCTCTCTCCTCACATACTGCCAATGCCCCATGCTCTAAGCCCCATGCTTCATGAATAGCAGCCACCACATCGAGATACAACGGCTCACCGGCGCTACCTGGTTCTTTGGTGCGGTCGAGAACGGCGATCGCTTGTACACTACTAGGTAAGGCTGCAACAAATCTGTGGACGTCAAAGGGGCGGTAAAGTCGCACTTTCACGACACCAACTTTTTCACCACAGGCGTTGAGATAATCTACTGTTTCATGGACGGTTTCGCAACCAGAACCCATGAGAACGATGACGCGCTCGGCATCGCTGGCACCATAATATTCAAAAATCTGGTAGTGCCTGCCTGTGCGATCGCCAAATTTATCCATTATCCGCTGTACAATTTCTGGGCAGGCGTTGTAATAAGGGTTAGCACCTTCGCGGGACTGGAAGTAAACATCGGGGTTTTGGGCGGTACCCCGCAATACTGGGCGGTCTGGGGTGAGGGCGCGGCTGCGGTGGGCGAGTATCAGGTTATCGTCGATGAGCGATTTTAAATCATCATCTGCAAGCAGTTTGACTTTCTGCACTTCATGGGAAGTACGGAAACCATCAAAGAAATGTAGAAATGAAACTCGCGCCTCTAGGGTAGCAGCATGAGCAATGAGAGCAAAATCTTGGCTTTCCTGCACCGAACCAGAACACAATAGGGCAAAACCAGTCGCCCGGACTGCCATAACATCGCTATGGTCGCCGAAAATTGATAAAGCATGAGTGGCTAGGGAACGTGCTGCAACGTGAACCACGGCGCTAGTTAGTTCGCCAGCAATTTTGTAGAGGTTGGGTATCATCAACAATAATCCCTGAGATGCCGTGAAGGTGGTACTCAGAGAACCTGTTTGTAATGCTCCATGTACGGCTGCTGCGGCTCCGCCTTCGCTTTGCATCTGCACGACGCTGGGAACAGTTCCCCAGAGGTTGGGACGACCTTCTGCCGACCAAGCATCCGCCCATTCACCCATTGCTGAAGAGGGGGTGATAGGATAAATGGCGATCGCTTCATTTAATTTGTAAGCAACACGCGCAACAGCTTCATTTCCATCAATTGTTGCAAAGGTTTTGTTCATAACTTAATTTTTGTCCTTAGTTATTGGTCATTAGTCATTAGTCATTAGTCCTTTGCCAACGACTTTGCCTTTAAACATTTGTCAGATTTTGTCTAGCTTTCTGGGTTTAGTTCTGTTGCCGATTGAAGACAATTGGCATTACTAAACTCAGGAAGTTTAAGTATTAAATACATCCAAATTTAAAAATAAAAATTAAATACTGTAAATATTAGTATCTCATTTGCAAGATGATATCTATTAATATCCATTAATTATGTACTCAATAATTAAACTTGCCTTGAGATAAGGATTTGAGATAATCAATTCTTTTTTGTGGGGTATAGGATCGGGAATATTTATCTTTTATCTAGGCTTCAGATATAAACCCAATAATTTATACTTAAGTCGATAGCGATCGCCATTAGCCAAATTCTATAATTGACTGAAACACTATATTTATAAAACTTAGCTTATTGATGGGGGAAAGGTGAGATGAGTGAGAGTGAATTTGTGCGACAAAAAAAAGCAGCTACATCCACTTATACAAATCCGTCGCTTGAGTTTTCAACTATTCCAACATTAGCGAACCCAACACGCGGTTTCGGAGAAATAAACACTGCTCCATTCTCCAAAGTCAATGAGCTAGTAACCGACTCGCAAAATACACAATCTGCTCATCAGCAATTATTACAACCACAAACTATTACACAAAATTCCCCTACTCATGACATTAGCCGTATATTGTTGCATCGCCCCCAAGCACAATTAATAGTTGGAGAATCAAACGACGAGTACGAGCAGGAAGCACAGCAGATAGCCAATCAAGTGGTGTCGATGCCTGATACCGCTGTGCAACCAAAGGAACAGATCGGCACTCACTCCGCTACACTCCAACAAAAACCCATAATCCAAAGATTTGGTTCCCTAGAGCATAAGTCACTGGGCGATCGCGGCTCTGGTGACAAAGCATATAATTTTCAGGGAGGGGAAGTCACAACGGGGCCAGAAAACTTTCAGCCACCGTTAAAAGTTCCTTTCCGCCTCACTCATGGCGATATCACAATGTTAAGCGGCGACTACTTCGATCCCCGCGATACTCGCGTGAATCAGCAAGGTGTCGAAGAACCCGTTCCTGACTCGCTGTTTCGTCTAGCAGCAACCCCATCGCCCGATCCCGGTAAAACCCCAGGCACACAAGATGAAATCATCTATGCCATCAAAACGATTAATCCCCAAGATATTAGATTTGCTCCAATCTCTTCAGCCGAACAGCCGGAGGCGGGAATCTGGGCAGAATTAGAGTTTTCTAAAGCTGTGACCGATGCCGTTGATAACCGTTATCTGCGGTTAGCGGCGGACAATACCGAACATTTTGCTGCCCCTCATGGTACGGCAGGGCCAAGCGGCGGAAATAGATCCTCTGCTGGGGGTTCCTATCGAGCTCTACATGAAGACGCAATTTTACGGGCATTCTTTGCGGGACAATCGAAGCAAGATATCGGTGAAGGAATGGCGCGTGAAGCAGCTGCCCATCACTTTTTGACAGACCACTTTGCAGCCGGACATTTACGCACGCCTAGAGCTGACATTCGCCAGTATTGGCGGCAGAAATATCCGTTATTCTTTAACAACATGAAGCGGAAGATTGCCCTTGATGTTGCACGTTACATCAATGAAAATACTACAAATGGCGCAACAATTTTCGGAACTGTTTCAGCTATTTACGACACAATTATTGCTCAAGTACAAGAAAAAACTAAGGATATGCCAGAGTTGGGATTTGACGATCTGGTTGCTTTAGTTGCCCACGATTTTGATAACGAACAAGGATTGTGGGTTGTGAATGATTTGGGCGATCGCTGGAAAACCTTTGGTGATAGTAACCTAAACAAGGAAGATTCTAATAATCAAACAGCTAAAATGGCAGAATTGGCAGTCAAACTAGGCTGTAAAGATATCGAGAATGCCTACGCTTTAGGAAGTGGTAATCCAGGCCCTTACTCAGATGAGTGGATTTTGAATTCGGTCAAAGGACAAACTCCCAGTCCTGCTACTCCTGGCGATCGCTATGCGCCAGAACAAGTTCTGCCACGTCTAGATCCAGATGCTAACAACGGAACTCAGAACTGGCAAGCAGATTCCTTAGATGCACTATGGACTGTCAAAATTCGCTCGGATTTAGAGCAAACTTATGGAGAAGCGATTACAAAGAGTGTTGAATCAGGGGAAATTAAGGGTAAGTTAGAGGGGATGGCTGCTAAGTTTCCAGAAAATGAAGATGTTGCAGGGGGTTGGCTGGGAACGGTTCATCCCCAAGCTGGGTTTATTCATGGATTCCTAGAACCACTCGTGGCCAATCCCCTGGTTGGATTGCGGAGCATTATTGATTTTAATCCCTCTGAAGGGCAGGCAGGATTCAATGAAGATGATGCTGTCATGGAAGAAACTACAGACGATCTGCCTCATCTAACCTTGAATCAACGCGCCGATCGCGTGCGTGCTTTAATTGGCGGCTGGACTGGAGAAGATGAAGGAGAACGGGTAATTGAAATCTTCCGCACAGCTTCAGTTAGCGATCGCCCCCAACTTTATCGCCTTGTAGAAGGTCATGCCTGGACGGGAGATTGGATTGAAGGAATCTTGACAACCGACGATGATATCGTTGATGCATTGTATCGCGGTCAATTAGATCGCTTACGAGACATTATAAATGGGAAAAACTAACACTTTGTGAATCACAAAACTTTTACCCTATCCAATTTTGAGAGCGAAAACTGCGATCGAATTGTTCCTCCCCTGCTTCCCCTGCCTTCCCAACGATAGGATATTTTTTTACTTGGAAGTCCCTCACTCGGCTTTCACCATTGCCCTGAATTATCTTCTTGTTGCAAACCGATTAATTGTCGGCGCTTCCAAGCATAGTGAAGAATATTAATTCCTAGTTCTTGAGCTGTACGAATAGTTACTCGGGGTAAACTCAAATCTCTATCTAGTCCCCAAGCACTTGCTAAATCGCCAATTACTAAAATAATTCCTCCACCCATCAACAGTTTTATCTGCTGTTGATTAATTAATGGCAGTGCAGCGAATAAAAAAGGTTTCGTTCTTAGAGGATGGCTGCGTTGCAATTCTTCTAAAGGTCTTAAAGGACTTTCTAACTGTTGTGCTAATGCTTGAGTACTTTCAATCAAAGCATTAGCATTTGTTGGTGCATCCACTAGAATTACACCACCTAAGTTTAAGTAATTCTTTAGGGATTCAAATTCGAGACTATTTAAAGATATGGCTTGTCCGCCTGTAAGATAAAGTAGGTCATAATCTTGAATATTTTCTGATAAAGAAACCTGACCTGGTTCATCAGCTCCCCGCAAACTAGGATATAAGGGTTCAACTGCTTGTAATAAGTAGGAAAGACTGAAAAAATTACGCGCACATTCTGGGTCGCTGTGATTAGCTTGTGCCATTGCTACAAGAGCTTGAGGACGCATTTGTGCTTGACGGCGATAACGCAAATCAATATTGTTATAACCTGGAAAGAATGCATCGGCGGGTTGAGTAATATCAGTATGTCCTGGTTGCAGGAGAATGCGACATATTTCTATTTCTGAACTGGCTGGTGTAGAGTTTCTTTGGTCAATTCGATAAGTTTCTTGAACGATATCTCTTTGCTGTGCGCGTCGCAATTCATCAGGGTCTACATAGCTAACTACTAAGTAAATTGTGATTGGTTCTGATGTTACTACTTCTATATCAATAGGAAAATCATAAGAGTTAGGTACAATGATTAAATTACCTGCTAAATCAATGGCGATACCGGGTTGAATTTGTACCCAACGTCCATCTCGATATCTGGCTTCTACTTGGCTGGGTGCAGAAATATCTCTAACACCTAAACCGCAAACAATTCCTGGTTGATTTAAACTTTGATATTGGGCGTTTTGCCGCAGGCGGTGATAGTCGTGGGCTGCGCGCCAGCGTTCGGCGTTGATTAGTAAGCCGTCTGTGGCTTGGAGGCGTTCAAAGTATTTAATTGGTGGGGGTGGGAAGGGGTGAGACATAAGGAATTCAAAATTCAAAATTCAAAATTCAAAATAAAGAAGAGTTCACGCACGAGGCAAGAGAGGCGCAGAGAGGATATGGAGTTTTTAGAGTTTTTAATGGGGAGGATTTTCTATGGTGAGTTCGTAGGTGCAAAAAGCTGGTTTTTCTTGTTCGATGATTCTTTGAATAAGTTGTTCGTTGATGATGCCACTAGAAATGTTGGAGCGCAAACGGACTACAAAATGGAATGCTTGTCCGCCGGCTAAAACTGCACTGCCAAGTTGTGCGTCTCCGATAATGAAACTCGGGCCGAAAGGTTCTGTAATACTAATATGTTTATCTGCTTCGTTGGGTAAATGTTCGTCTAAAGGTAAGCCTGTATAAAGGTGTAAGTAGAGGCGCAATCCTTTGCGAGTTCCCCGCCAGCGATAAAGTTCTACTGCACGGCGAATTAAACGGCGCTGTTGGTGGAGATCCCAGACGGAATCTACTTGCCAAGCAACCCAATGAGCCATAAAGGGCAGTAGTGCTTGCGGTGCTGTCAAGGGGTCGAGGTTCGCCCACATGGCGTTGTAACTATCAACTATTGGTTGAAAAGCCTGCTCAAATATTTTCATGAAGCGACCAATAAAGTCTACTTCACGATACAAAATGGGCAAGAATTCCATGTAGGTGGTGTAGGGACGGATGTATAAATCAAAATATTCGCTTCTATAAATTTGTTCGTTGTCTGTGCCTTGGTCGATGTGTAGAGTAACTAGGCTGCGATAGTTAAGAGTTAGTCTATCTTTTTTTCCGGGAGCGATTGTTTGTTGGTCTTCAAAAAATGTTTCGGGAACAGAAAAATACAAAACTGCATCCATTTGTCCCCGAGGTGGTATCTCGCTACCTTCTGTCCCAATTTGACACCACTCACTGGGAAAGTTTCCCTCAACGCTGAAGTTTACCCGCAGAGGACGCTGTTCTAAGTTTTGCACTTGGACAATCATCTCGCTTGGGTGTCCGGGATGCAAAAGTAAACTACGCCCTGCTGCATCGGGGTTTTCCTCATTAGCAAAGGTTAACCCCCCTACAGGTAAAGCTTCGGGGATTTGCATTGGCGTTAATTGAATCCGTACAGCTGGACTAGAGCGACTTTGAACCATAGGATTGGGGAGAAAATAAGTAGTAATTCGTAATTCGTAATTAATGGACAGAGCAACTCAATTTATTGATGGACATAAAAAACATAATTCCTTTTTTCTAGCCCCCGACTTTAGTCTTGGGGTAACAATTACGAATTATGAATTACGAATTACGAATTATTTGGATGTCGTGGCTGGAACGCAGATTTGTATCAGACCAAGAGCATATTAAGCCTTCCGGCCCTGGGTCAATGAGTGCGGTTTCTGGTGATGATTGTCGTCGCCAAATTTCTCCTTGTTTGCGGATGGGAAATAGCAGGACTTGGCCTAAATGACGGACGCCTGGGGTTTTTTGGAGTAAGGCGACGATATCTGATATGTAAACTGGTCGCCCAAAGGGCCAACCTTGACCGTCAAGCCCTCCGGTTAATGGATTTAGATATTTATACAGCAGTACTCTTAAATTGCGGCGAATTTCTTCTCTGGCAAAAGGATTGTCATAAGCAGGTTCTAGTGCAATTTCTGTTTGTACGGAAACGCCTACGTAATTTGGTTCTTGGAGTTCTATTTGTACTCCTAATAAGCGCCTTTCATCTAAGTAACTCAAGATTTGGTCTTGGAGGGCACGGCTTAGACCAAATTCTTCTGGTGTCATGCCAGCTCCTTGAGCGATCGCATCTGTATTTGCGTATGGCACTACTATTAAACTAACTATACCTACCTGTCTGCGTGAATTTGCTGGCAAACACCGGACGCGGGCGATCGCTCCTCTACCTGCTTGTTGGGCTAATACTTCAAAATCTTCAGCAGTAACGGCGCGATCGCGGGTGCGGAGAATTCGCGGTGCTTTCATCACAGCTTGTTCTAATGACTCGGCGTCAGCACCGTTCATTGCTGGTACTAAATTGATCGCACTGGCAATGTATGGATATGCAGACTTCAAAAACTGGATTGCCCCAGCTTGCACGTTGCCTTGTCTGCCGCCGCCTGTGCGATAAGCTACCATTCTAATCTCTGCACCGCGGGGAGGAATCGCCCCATACTGGTGTTCGGATTGTCTGTTTTCTAGAGTGCTAACTTGTACGCTTGTATCGTCTACTCGTGGTTGCTGAATTCGCGTTCTTACTTGTGTTTCCCGTTTGATTTGGCTCGGTTCCCGAATCAACGGGCCAAATTGCACTTCACCCGTGAGGGAATCGATGGTGTAATGATAGTGATGCGGTGCAGAATCAGCAAAATCTCTCACCTCAGTCCACCTCTGGGGCAAACCATTGGCAGGAGTGACTAAAATATACTCGTTTTCTTTGCGTTCTAAAATTGGTGAGGTTTGTAACTGGAAAACTTGACCGGGGGTACCATCGCTAATTCCCAAGCGTTCGTCGATAATCAGCGTACTGTGACTAGCCCTGACTGTACCGCCAACTGACCGCACTGCCAAACCAGTAATGCGTGGCGGACGATTGTAACCAGATTGATTGGTTTCTGTAATGGCAAAGCTACAGCGCAGCCAGCGACCGCGGTAAGAGGTAAAGTTAGTTACAGGCCAAACTTGAGGTAAATGCAGACGTACCTCTGCACCTTGAGCTGGGTTGCCTCCTTGTTGGGCGATTTCGTAAAAACTGAAGCCTCGAGTTTTATCATCTGATTCTTCCAATAAAACCGATCGCCAATTTTCTCCGTCCCAGGCTTCCCAATTGCGAGGCGGTTGATTGGGGTTAATCCCAGCTGGGGTAGCCGCAGCTCCTTGGAAAATAATTTCTAAGATATTAGCATCTAAAGGATCGTCAGAATTTATTACTAAATAAAAGCAGTTACCAGGCTGGGGTTCCTCTTCAAATATTGCCTGTTCGTTACCCGTCCAGTAACCGTTAGATTCGCGAGTCCAGGAAGTTGTGACTCTTTCTCGTAGAGATTGGGGAATATCGTCAGTGTTTTGGGCAGTTAAGAAATGCTGTATCCGGGGTACGCCGATAACTAGCGGTGCATCAGTGCTAAAAGTAATAGATTCTGTGGTTTCAGTTTGAATAGTTGCAGCTTCTAAACCTGCCGGAATAGTATAAGCTTCCGGCAGTGCAGCGGTTAAATAAAAAGTTAATTCTGTATATGCTGGGGCGGGAGGCTGGAGACGAATACCTAATAATTCCAGAAAAGCCACATAATTTTTTCGCGGTACTTGGTTAAATCTGAGCAACATCTGGTCAGTTAACCAAGCAAATAATTCAATCAGCGTGATTCCTGGGTCGCTAAGATTGTGGTCTGTCCATTCCGGACAGTAGCGGGGAATACGCATTATACATTCGTCTACCAAGTCATCGAAAGTGCGATCGTCTAAGTTGGAAGAAGGTAATTTTGGTAAAAAATCAAAGTTCATACCAATTTAAGAAAAATAATGTGACAGATTGAATAATTCGTAATTCGTAATTCGTAATTCGTAATTAAATTTTTTAATTTTTAATTGATATCACAATTCCTCCCCAGCTGAAACCAGATAATAAGGATAAACAAAACTGTAAATATCAGGTCTGTCTTTGAGCCGATAATTGATGGTGATATCTACTCTGCCCCGTACAGGATCGGGATCGGTAAGAACTTCATCGATAATGATGCGCGGTTCCCAAACTTCCAAAGCTTCTAAAACATAAATCCGAATTCGCAGTAGAGTATCGGTATTTAAAGGTGCAAACGCCAATTCTGACAAACGCGAACCAAAATTAGGCCGATAAACCCGCTCGCCCAATCCAGTGCGGAGGATAATCCAAATAGATTCTTTGACTTTTTGTTCTTCCCGGCTAAGCTGTATCCCCCCTTGCACGTTCAAGCGCAGAGGATAAGCCAAACCCGTCCCCAAATAGGCTCGATCGCGACCATAAACCATATCTTGCACTTAGACAGCTGTGACATGTATATCTTCAAAGATATCGGCACAAAGAGGTAAAGCCTATTCGCCAAAGGTCGAGGATGAAGAGGCAGGGGGGCACAGGGGCAGGGGAAGAAAAAATCTTGTTAACCAAATTGTATTGAGTGGTAAACTGCGATTGGTTTTGGGTTTGCTGTAGCTGAACTCAAGCTTTAAGAATTGCGATCGCCTTTGGTCTGCTCAAAGCAATAAAACAACCTCCATGAAAAATTTAGCTTTATTATTTGCGACAGCTATTGCTGCTACGTCTGTATTTGTTTTCGGAACAATGCCAGCTGCCTTTGCTTTAAATTGGAACTGGAATTATTCTGGTACTGGCATCACAGCTAACGGCACTTTTATCACTAATGACACTCCCGATGATTCGGGTTTTTACCAGATTTTGGGAATTACTGGTACGCGAAATGGTGAAACAATTACTGGTCTATACCCTACCGGAACTCCAATACCAGGAAACGAACCTTTTAAGATTGATAATTTAATTAGTCTTAATCCTCAGCAGTTAACGGGTGACGGTTTTGGATATTCCACTTCTGGGGGAAATTATTCTAGTCCATTTTTCGCTAGTTTTTTGCCCACACCAAGTTATTTAGAGGTTTTTTCTGCACCGCCATTCGTACCGGGTTCTGAAAATTTTGGGCCAGAAGATAGCGAATTAGGCATTAATTTTTCTGCAACTATAGTCACTGTGCCTGAACCTACCTCTATCGTTAGCCTACTCGTCTTGGTTACTTTGGGCGCAATTGCAATACTCAAACGTAATAAGCCTTCTAAATTGCCTGACAATAATCTCGAAAAAGTAATTGAATAAATCTTAAATACGGTTCGTTTAAGCGCTAATATTTTTGTTTTTTCAGCCGAGATACCCAATGGTTTAGAGGGTTATCTCGGCATTTTCAAATATTTTATTTTTCAATAACTCCTGATACTGATTAAGAAATTATGTCTGATGTGAATTATCGAAATATACGAAATACAGCACATTGCACCTTGGTGAGGTACAGATAATCGTAGGGGCGCCAAGCTTGGCGTGGGTATCAACTTATACCAATTGAATATGAAGACGCATATAAATACCCCACCCGCGCTAGCGCGCACCCTCCCCTTGCCAAGGGGAGGGTTGGGGAGGGGTAAAATTCTATGCAGCTTCACGAAGAATTGGTATTAACATGAAACCCTTATAAAAACATGATGAGCGAGTTCTACTCATTTAGCATCCCGATCCGCGTTACCCCACCCCGGTTTTGTCTAAAGCCAAAACCTCCCCTCCCCTTGCCAAGGGGAGGGGATTGAGGGGTGGGGTAAAACGCCTGTGTAATAAGCATTTGAGCTTAAGTTGACACCGATAATAGCTATAAAGCTTCTACCCGTGTACTTCATTTACCTGAAATACGCTGTATCTACGATTGTGCGACCTTTAGAGACGTTGCAATGCAACGTCTCTACAACGATAAATCAAGGGTTTTAGCGTGTAATTCACATAATGCGTAAATTTAGAAATCAAAAAAATTTTTGCTGCTGGACGCACATCAAAACCCCACTCCCGGCTTAATTGAGCCGAATAATTGCACCTCTGACTGTAATATTACCGGTGGCGCTAATGTCTATATTGCCAAGAGCATCTAATGACAGATTACCTGTTGATTTAACTGAAACAGATTTACCTGCATCTTTCATTTCGATTGAATGTCCGCCTGTGGTTTCAATGGAAATCGATTTACTTCTATCGTCCATTTTGATTGTATGACCGCCTGCGGTTTTAATTTCGATATGGCGATCGCTATCATTAAGATACATTTTGTGACCAGCTTTAGTTTCTACCCGAATCCCTGTTTTACTACTTCCTTTGTCTGCTTCCACAAACTGTAAAACATGACCAACACGAGTTTTAATCGTGCGTAGTCTGACACCATTAACAACTGAGTCAGCGACTTTTTCTGGTGGCGCATCTTTACCATTCCATACGCCGCCAATAACATAGGGACGGTGGATATCGCCGTGTTCAAAACCTACTAAAACTTCATCGTTGATTTCTGGTAAACAGTCAAAACCTCTGTTTGGCCCTGCTCCCACTGCTACAACTCTCGCCCAGTCGCTTGTATGGTCTTCGGTGAGGGTAGGAAACTTGACTTTTACTCTACCCCATCCCTCTGGGTCTTTATTATCAGTGACAATTCCGACTAATAGTGTCTCAGATGGCTGTAAATGTTTTTTCGTTGATAGTGTTGTAAATAAATTAGCAGCACGTAAACCGCGGACGCTGAAATCTGTTTCATAAACCCGCCCGTTATAGAAATGGCGCGTTTCCGTAACATAATAATCGCCACTATAACGAGTACCTAAATCTTCAAGATGAATTAACTTTCTCGGTCGAATCTCAGGATCGCCAAATGCTTTACCATCTGCAAAAACAAATTCTCCACCTAATTCATCACACAAAGCCTGAGCCATCATGTCTGCTTGTTTTTTACTAGCAACAGGTTTATCGACAACAATCATTTTGGGCTTTGCAAGATTGCGAAATGCACTACTAGTACTACTTCCTAAGTTATTACCCGTCTTAGTGATTTGCTTTTCTTTATTGGCTGTTGAGCTAATCAATTTTTTTTTGCTGTAGTCCCAGCCACGTACTTCCACAGCACTCACTTGTTCGGCACTAGTGACACGAGTACTAAATTTACTAATATCAATTAGCCATTTTAATGTTAAAGGCGACTGGCTTTCTGGTTTGCAAAAGTTTATCTTGTCTTCTGTAACAAATAAATCGAAACCAATTCGCGCAGCCCTTTCTTGCAAAAACTCCATATTAGTTTGGTTTTCTTGAAAGACATATTTATGGACTTCGCTAGTTGGGTCTATTTTGCCAACCTTTATACCTACTTCTTTAGCTACTTTCTGAACTATTGCACTATCCGTTGTATTTAAAAAAGAACGATTGTAGCGACCTCGATGCAGACGATGTGAAACATCATAGCCCCGAACAATTATATTCGCTTCAGATTTTTCATTGAAGTGAACCTCCATCCCTGTAATTTCGCCTTCCATCAGGATGCTTCTTTTCTCGTCCTTAAAATTTTGGTCTTGAGTAGTACTTGATTTGAAGCCTAACGTGACCTTATTGCCAATTTTAAATAATTGCTCGTGTCGCCAAGGTTTATTTTCCGAACGTTCAATTGTTGGAATATAGCTATTATGTATTACCAGCGTAAACATTGCTGGTAAATGCAAGCTCTCTTCAACAGTTATTTGTAATAAATCTTTCAGCAATTCAGGAGATGCGGATTTTCCTTCTATCTTAAGTAAAGGATCGTTTAAATAAAGGTTTTCGTTAGGCATAAACTACAATTTGCGCTTCCAGCGTCCTAAAATATCACCCAAAATTCAAAATTGAAATAATCAAAAATCCTAAGGAGTTTTTCCCAGCTTTTTATTTGGTTTACGATTTGCACCTTTAGAAGCAGATTGGCGTCCTCCAGGAAGGTTATTTTTATCTACTTCTTGCAAAGTAATATCTACCATTGCTCTAACTGGTGTGCCATCAGTCAAAAACATATTTAAAGTGTAAGTTAGGCTTGTAATTACACAATAAAAATACTCTGTTTTCCACGTTAATATATAAACAGGGGGGCGTTTGTCATTCGCTTTTTCGATAGTTTCTACGCCTTTTTTTATCTTGTCTATATACTTTGTCATCACTGACTCTTTAGTTTCATAAGTATCGAATAGTAATTGTTTCAGTGTAAATTTATAAGGCTCAACCCCAGAGAAATTAACTTTAGGGAGTAGAGTAGTTCCTCTGTTACCTTGCTTACTTTCCCATTTAACATTTCGAGAGAAACTAACTTCTGTAGGATTAAACATTAATTCAATATCTGGCGCTTCCTTGTTATAAGCAATAAGTTTCGCTTTCTCAAGTTGGGGTTTAAGCTTTTGGGTAACAATAATTGCTGGAGTTGCCATTTGAGTATTTCTCCTCTTTTTTTTAAATAAAATTTACCAAGCTAAACGACCTGAATAACCACCATGACGTTCTCGCTCAATTTCCAAACGTTGACGTAATCTGCTATATATTTCACGAGCTAAAGCTTCAATATCCGCTGTATCATCTTTAGCATTTTCTCCGTCTTTGGCAGCAGTGCTTTCTATTGTTTCGGTTACCAACTCTGTATTTTCAGGTGCAATAACTTCTCCACCATCAGCAAAGCCTCTGGTTACAGGAAGTTGTTTAGCAAACATTTGTGGTGATTCTGATGATGTAAAAACATTAGAGAATTCTGAATTTTGGTTTTGAGATTCTCCACTGTTGAAGAAACTTGTAAATTCGTCATCATCATTTTCATTAAATAAATCTTCCACACTTGACCATTGAGAAGGGGCATTTGACCATTGGGAAGATGTCTGAGTGGTGGAATTTGCTTTTCTAAAAATTAAAGGAGGTGATGAGTATTGAGGCGAATTAATCGGTGCATCAGGCGTTTTATTCTCAACACTACTAATTTGTGGAGAATTAAGTATTGAAAGTTGTTGTTTTCCAACATTCAACCCTAAAGAAGAAGGAATTAAAGAATTAGATTCCTGAGGTTTGAGTTGCAATGAATTGTCTGAAAAAGAATCGACTTTAGTCGAATGCGGAGAAGTTAATTTTCCCGGTTCTTTGGCGTTGGGTGGCTGTAAGCTTGGAGCAATAACATCCTCTAGCGTACCACCACTGTTGATGTGGTGTAGTAGAGGTAGATTTTTTTGTGCGTCCCTGGTATTAATTACAAATTCCCCAGGTGTCAGCATTGCAGGTACGGTATCCGAAGGTGCTATGTACGGTTTATTTTCCAGGCGTGAATCTGTTACTTTACCGCCAGTAGCATAACCTTTAGGTGCTGGCAAATTTTCAATGGTGGTATCTTGTTCAACTTCAGGCGGTATGCTGACCCGATTTTGTGTAAAAGTGGGCTTTTCTAGGATATTTTGGTTATCTGAGCTATCAATAAAGCTGGAAATTTCAGAGTTTTCAGAATTAGCGATCGCATCTAATAATTCTGACTCTACTATTTCTTCATTTTCAACTATTTTACGAAAAATACTCGATGTTTGGGCAACATTCGTTGATACATCGCTAACTCTTGGTTTTTCAACAATTTCAGACGAGATATCGCTAACTTTTGATGTTTCAACAATCTCAGTTGATGTAGCGCTAACTCTTGGTGCTTCAACAATTTCAGATGAGATATCGCTAACTTTTGGTGTTTCAACAAGCTCAGAAAATCTGCTACTTACTACAGGCGATTCAATAATCTCAGGTGCAATGTTGTTAATTATTGGCGTTTCACCAATCTCATAAGGTGTGGCGTTTATTGCTGGCGATTCAATAATTTCAGACGAGATATCGCTAACTTTTGATGTTTCAACAATCTCAGGCGATGTGGTATTTACTACAGGCGATTCAATAATTTCAGGCGAAATATTGCTAACTCTTGGTGTTGCAACAAACTCATTTGGTACTAAAACAGGTTGATTTTCTATAGAGTCGTTAATAGCGTTCTCAAGATTGTTGTCAGGTTGCAGTGAAATTATATTTGATGCAACATTTGAGATATTAGGCGCTACAGTAGATTCTAACTCTGAATTGACTAACTCTTCATTGTTATCAGAGTTAGTGGAAAATTTATCTATATCTACAATTACGGGTAATTTCGGTGTTAATTGAACGGGCAAAGATGGAAGAGATTTGCTCGGCTCGCTAGAGTCAATTTCTTGTTGTTCTCCAATATAATTTTTTGTAACTGAAACATCTGGTAGCGTAGGACTGCTGTCTACTCCTAAAGTATTTTCAAGACTAGGAGAATTATTTGTTGAGGATAAAGGTATATGTTTTAGAGAATTATCAGATGGAAAATTATCTGGATCAAATTCAGTTCTATAAGTTTGTGAGATTATATCCGGTTCAATGACTATAATTGTTTCTGGATCGTAACTTTTATCTGTTGATTTTTGTTCTGGTGATGGATAATTTGAAGTTTGCGAACTTTGTTGCTCTTGAATTAAATTAATCAGAGGAGTAGTGTTTGGATTATCAACTTGATAAGGAAATTTATCTGGGTCAATATCTTGTGGCAGTTGCTTGAGGCTGACTGAAATATTTGGTATATCAACTTCTGATAATGATTGAGTAGTTTTAATATCTTCTTGCAGTGAGCTTGAATTGACTTTTGATGCTTTGGTCAATATTTGTTCTTGGTTATTGTTCAAGTTACTCGGCAAGTCAATTTTTTCGTTTTCATTATGAGGCAAAGAAAATTCTACCGGAAAATTGCTTGTTAATTGGCTTGTGTTCTCTTCTAATAGATTTTTGTCTAATGGCGAAATATTTTCTGAAATTAACGGCTTTGTACTCGGTAAACTAGATGGTAGCTCAGAAGTTACTTGCGGCTGTTCGTTAGCTATGTTTCTAAACAAAGTTGGCTGAGCTTCATCGTTAAGCGAAGTCGATGGTATGGTACTACTAATAAAATCAGTATTGTTTAAAGGAATGTTCTGTTGTGGGCTTGTGGGATAATTTTTTTCATGCAGAGGCGCAGAGGAGGACACTTCTGTGGGCGGGTTTTCCACGCCAGTTGCTACAACCGATAGCGAAGCGGTAGCGAGTCCTTGAGCGTCGGGAACCTCCGCAACGCGCTGGCTTGACTTGAGGAAAGTGTCCATTGCGCAGAGAGGATCGGGTGTTTCAGAGTTCAATCCATCAAGTTCATTTTTTGTTTGTACAATCTCTGAATTAATTTCATTAGAGAATGGTGGCTTTGATGATATTAAGATATCTGGATTGGGATTAATAGGAGTATTGGTTTCATCGCTAGCTTTGACGCGCTTTTTAGCTGGAGATGATTTGGCTGATTTTTTAGTTGTAGATTTTGTTTTGGATTTTTCTGGAGATTTTTTCCTGGGTTTGGGATTAGATTTAGTTTGGATTTGGCTTTTTTTCGGAATATTTATTTCTGATGATATATCATTAATTATATTGCGATCAATAATAGTTGACAGTATTTCTGGAGTACTGCTTTTTACTACTTCACTGTTATCAAAATTATTATTTTCTTCTGAATTTATTGAATCAAAAGGATTAAAGTTAATAAATGGAAATCCACTATTGATATCTGGATTATCCCAAGTATCCCAACCTATTACTGGTTGTATCGATGAGTCTGGTTCGCGAGATAATAAAAATTGAGAAGATATGGCTAATGGTGATTTTTTTTGTATCGGGCTGATAAAATTAGTTCGGCAATGCAGAAAATCAGATTCTTTTCTCAAGATTAGTCTGTGAGTATTAGATAAGGGTGATATTATCCCAAGTGGATGAATGTTGTTTCCTAGTGGCGGTTGAATGATTTGCATATTTTATAGTTGAAAAATAATTAACTAGAAACAAAATATCCTGTTTTGTCATTCCGTTTTACAGGATTGCCTCCTCCTGTAGTTCTGGCAACTTTTAAGCCTTCATAAGCTAAAGTTAATTCTTCAATCGCAACTGCTTTGCCATCTGCTTGGAGTGCAGGCGTTTTCCAGGTTATTGGAATGGCACCAATCAAAGTCCAACTCATCATCGTTTCGCCAGATTGATTAAAAATCAAAATATTGACATTTCGCCGGGATGTTGTCGCTTTTTCATCAAAAACTGTATTTATCCAGTTCCAAAAACCTGGATGGTCGGTAACTCCACGTTTAAGAGTTACATCTGCAAATTCTGTATGACCTAAATAAATTCTTTGCTGGTCGTTGACGCCACCTTCTTGATAAACGTTTTTCTTAATTTGAACGCTTAAGCCACTACATTCGGTGAAAGATGCAGCAATAGAGCTATCTATTTCTATGTAAAAACGATTACTGGTAACGTAATTTAATTCATGGGTAACTTTGCCGTTATTATTTCCAGCCATTAAAACCACCTTTGAGAACTGTAGTTACCTATTCTTTCGCGTTGCGATCGCAAATCTTCTTGCAAAAGTTTATACACCTGCTCTGTGAGTTCGTTCAGCAGCAGCGAATCGTTGAGATACTTACTTGCAGTTTGAGCCACTTTACTGGCATCAGAAGTCACCGAAACCCCCGCGTACCCAGCACTACCTCCAACGTCTCCATTAAATGTAAACAAAGTTTGTTGCTGATTTGAGTCCATAAAAAAACCTCCTAGAATCAAGGCTAAAGGTACTGCTTCAGAATCAAAAGTAGCCAAAAGTCGAACTTGTTATTAGTCATTTACAAATGCCTAATAACTAACTTGATTTTGCATTGATTCCAGACTTTTGGTTAATGTTTTGGAAATGCGATCGCTCTACACTAAATCCTAGTATCAGACAAGATATTCATTTACCAGCTCGTTGGGCATTAGAAAAATATGAAAGAACGCATCATCCAGCCCAAGAAAACTACCGCAGATTCCTTTTCAATACCTTCGCTCAAACAATCAATCCGCGGTTTTGGTTCGCAGCCTTCTGCTGCTTCGTCCTCAGCAGTACCAGATAACTCTCTAGTCCACGACATTAGTCGAATACCGCTGCGCCGTCCCCAAACCAAACTCACGATTAATCAGCCAGGAGACATGTACGAACAGCAAGCTGATGCAGTGGCGCATGAGGTCGTGGGAAGATTGGGACAACTAGAAAATTATACGTCTATCCAGCGCCAACAAATTCCACAAGAGGAACAATTGCAAATGAAACCTCTGGCAAGTTCTATAACACCTGTGGCGCAACGGCAAGAAATACCAGACCAAGAGGAAGAAGAGGAAGAAGAATTGCAAATGAAGCCTCTGGATAATAGCACTCTGCAACGAGAGTCACTGCCAGAGGAAGAGGAAGAAGAAGAATTACAAATGAAATCTCTGGATAATAGCACTCTGCAACGAGAATCATTGCCAGAGGAAGAAGAGGAAGAAGAATTGCAAATGAAATCTCTGGATAATAGCACACTCCAACGAGAGTCACTGCCAGAGGAAGAAGAGGAATTACAAATGAAGCCGATGGTGCAGCGTCGGGGTGAGGCTGGGATGGCTGCTAACCCAGACTTAGAAACGTCTATTAACCAAGCAAGAGGTAGCGGACAGCCGATGGCAGACAATATCCGCGAACCGATGGAGGTGGCGTTTGGCGCTGATTTCAGTGACGTGAAGGTTCACACGGATAGTCAATCTGACTTGTTGAATCAATCAATTCAGGCGCGTGCTTTCACGACGGGTCAAGATGTGTTCTTTCGCCAGGGAGAATATAAGCCTGGGAGTCGGGGCGGACAGGAGTTGTTAGCGCATGAGTTGACCCATGTTGTGCAGCAGAATGGGGGGGCGGTGCAGCGATTAGTGCAGAAAGCAGGTAGTAGTAACGAGCAAGCGGTCTCCGAAGCATTACCACCATACACGGAAACTAATTATGACTCTGGAATATTAAGCGGCGGAGGAGCAATATGGGAACACATAGATTTTCAAGATAGTACGAGGATTAGTGTGAAGAAAAAGCCGGATACAGGGCGTTTCGTATATCTGGATTATCGTGGTGGCCCATTTCACGGTTGTGGTTTTAGTGTATTCAATGAAGGATACAAAGCGCAAGAAGTCAAGCAATGGATTCGGGTGAACTACGGCCAGGAATGCCTAAATTATTGGAATGCCTATCGCCAGAATCATCCAAATTAGTACGAGCGCCTAATTTTGTAGTGCGATCGCCCAATTATCTAGCAACGGTTTTAATACTCAAGCGATCGCTCTACACTAAATCCTAGTATCAGACAAGATATTCATTTAACAGCTCGTTGGGCATTAGAAAAATATGAAAGAACGCATCATCCAGCCCAAGAAAACTACCGCAGATTCCTTTTCAATACCTTCACTCAAACAACCAATACGCGGTTTTGGTTCGCAGCCTTCTGCTGCTTCGTCCTCAGCAGTACTAGATAACTCTCTAGTCCACGACATTAGTCGAATACCGCTGCGCCGTCCCCAAACCAAACTCACGATTAATCAGCCAGGAGACATGTACGAACAGCAAGCTGATGCTGTGGCGCATGAAGTCATGGGAAGATTGGGACAACCTGGAAATTCTTCGTCTATCCATATCAGAGAAGTTGACCCTATCCAGAACACCGGGTCTTCAGATATGCTCCAACGGCTCCCTACAGATGAGATAATTGTTGACTCCACCTATGAGTACATCAACCAAGACAATAAAAAGAGTCAAGGTAAGTTGATCGAGATAAAACCAGGCGGTTGGTATATCTTCGATAATGGGAAAGCCCACGGGAAGAATAATGTCATTAAGAAAATCAATATTGAAGAAGGGTCTGAGGAGTCATCTGAGTCCGTCGAACCACCCAAAAAGAAACCCAAGCCAGGGGTGGAACAGGAAGCAACGCTAGTCCGCGATATGTTCATTAAATATCTTAATGAGTCTGGTATAACCGACCAAGGGCAACGAAACCTATTGGTGGAACTGAACGAAGAGGCGATCCAAGATGCCAAGAATTTCGGAGTATTAGATAGCTATTTAGAAAATTGGACTGATTATACAGCGTGCTATGCTACAGCCGAGCATCTTTTTAACCTACTAGGCACAGGAGAGAAGACAGGGAATTGGGAAACAAAATCGGTTGCTAATACCGGAGTACCTGCTCTGATAAAAGACATCGAAGAAAATGCTCAAAATGCAGTTATCTATCGCGTCGGCTTTGGTTCCAGCGCACACAGTTTCATAATTCTTGTCCGTGCCGGGAAAACTGAAATTCTACAAAGCTTTGCTGGCGGAGAGGGCGAAGCATTGGGTGAAAATATTGAGAATCAAAACTATCAATACACAATTGAGGAACTCACCAGCCAATTAAGTAACATGGTAAGTGACAAAAAGACAGCGAGAAAACAAGCACAGTTAAAGCTCTTTGAAGGCGTAATCGATGAGCATAGTGAACCGGGTGATGGTTTGACCGAAACTGCGCCACAGGATGTACGCCAATTTAGCATCAGAGTAGATAGACGTCAGCTCCTCGACGATCGACTATTGCACAAAACTATTAAAAATCAGATTCAGAAACGTGTAAAAGCATTTAACAAAATAACGAAAAAGTAAAGTGCGATCGCATATCTTTTAAATTCGGCAAATTTATTTTCAACAGTTGGTAAGTTGTCCTCAAAGTGCGATCGCTCTACATTAAATCCCAGTATCAGACAAGATATTCATTTACCAGTTCGTTGGGCATTAGAAAAATATGAAAGAACGCATCATCCAGCCCAAAAAAATTACCGCAGATTCCTTTTCAATACCTTCACTCAAACAACCAATCCGCGGTTTTGGTTCGCAGCCTTCTAGCGCATCGTCCTCAGCAGTACCAGATAACTCTCTAGTCCACGACATTAGTCGAATACCACTGCGCCGTCCCCAAACCAAACTCACGATTAATCAGCCAGGAGACATGTACGAACAGCAAGCTGATGCAGTGGCGCATGAGGTCGTGGGAAGATTGGGACAACTAGAAAATCATGCGTCTATCCAGCGCCAACAAATACCAGGGGAGTATAACCCAGAGAGTCGGGGCGGTCAGGAGTTGTTAGCGCATGAGTTGACCCATGTTGTGCAGCAGAGTGGGGGGGCGGTGCAGAGGACGCACGCGGAAAATAAGAGTGAAGATTTGTTGTCACAAAAGTCAGTGCAGCGTAAGATAACAACTCAATCTCTAACAAGTTTCCCAGTCCAACGGTTACTTTACAAAACAGATAATACTAATGTAGACATTGATACCTTGTCCTTTGCGCGAGTATTAGATTACTTGAAAAGACCCGATCCGGATCTTGACCCTGGTGGAGTCATTTTTGAACCAAGTGATAAGGCTAGACTCAGCGCCAAAGCTGATGAACTTTACGTTTCAGAATTCGACAAGCTGCATACATTCTTGGGAGAAGAACCCGTCAACAACGAGAAAACAAAACGCAATTTGCCTACAACTCTGGATTTGCCAAAACTGTTAACAGATATGCAGACGCGCTACGCAAAAGGCGATTTACCCGGGTTTAGGGAGTGGTTAGCAGGGACGAATGTAAATCTCAGGGCAGAGAATGTTCTAGATAAAATTAATGAACTTAGATCTGCAAAAGATATTGTTGGAGCAGTCAACGTAGATGAAACTGCAATTGTAGGTACGAGCCAGACTGCCGATTTAACACATGCAGATTCACAAACTGAAGTCAAAACAATACGTAAGCCCATTCAAGGCTATCAAGACTTCACAGGACAGGTAACGGCGGCGCTAGGGAAATTTGCCAATGTCGATCCGGCGGATGGCAAAACCTACAATGCAGCAATCTACGCATCGATTGACGAAAATCTGATTGCTGGTAAAACAACTACTAAAAAGGGAACTGTCAGTAATACAAGAATTGACGCCACAACCTTGGACAAGGTTACAACTCTCACCCGTGAAAGTGACGGGGAGATTTTGCGGGAGATGACAGACAATCAACTTGATAAATTACTCCATAATTTAAATACACAGAGTTGGGCAGGTGCGGATCGAACCCACAATATTGATATTTTTCTAGAAAATGGGACACCGCAACACCTGATTCGCAATCTAGCAACAAATCAGTGGGCAAGAGCCTAGCTAGGAGGTCGAACAATGAAGCGGATGGTAGATATTCACGACCAAGGTATTGATATTATTTTCAGAGATAATAATCGTCTGGATGAATTTGAATGGAGCAATGATGATGCAACATTGGAAGATACACTTCAACAATCCATTCAAGCATTTTCGATTTTGACACAACTATGGCTACCAGAATACTGGATGGTGGAAATTTCCCCTTTCGTTTTTGATTATCCAGATACGGAAATGAAAAGCTTTCAGGTATCATCAGATTCGTCATCAAATGATTTTGACAAAGTAGCGCAGACCATTAAACATCAACTCAATCAATATGCCGATTCTGAACATCCTTGGTCATTAAAATCTATTCAAACCTCACATAATGGATGGAATCGACTGGCACTGCCATCGGATGTAAAAGTATCGGATTTATGGGGTATTGTTGACCCAGATGATAATTTACGCAGTTCATATATCTGGCGTTCTGCCCCACAGATTGGTGGACAACAAACAATCTGGATAAACATTCAAGATGCGAATGCTGCCACCCATTTTTCTCTAGTTGTTAACATGACTGGTGAAATTCGCATACTTACAAGCATCGGCATTAGCTTTTTCAACCCAGCAAATGATGCCCGTTCGCCCAATCATCTAATTCAGGGGGTGTCCCTAAAGGCTTGGCAGGATGCAAATCTGGTGCTTCAACAGGCAGTTATCCAAGAGTTAGAACAGCAAGGCTGGAAACATTGTGCCTGAGTTTGAAATCAAAGTGCTTACCTTTGAAAGGTGCTTAATTTAAACTTTAATTATTATCAGCAACCGCAGTAATAATTTGCAAAAACTGCCTAAATTTGAATTAGACCAAGGGCAACAGAATTTCAAATTCAGTTCCTACTCCTGGTTGGGAACGTAAGTTAAATTTACCACCGTGTTTTACAGTGATAATTCGATAACTAACTGCTAAACTTGTCTCTTTTCCATTTTTGGTGTCTAAAGAAAAAGACTCAATAATTTGCTGGTGTAACTCTTGAGGAATTCCAGGGCCATTGTCAGCAATACGAATTAACACCCAGCGAGAATCTGGTGCATAAGGTTTGCTTGGTTTGAGGGAAATAACTTCTGTGGTAATCTCAATTCGGGGTTTTTTGATACTCTTTGTATCTTCTAGATGCAACTGTTGTCGTATTGCTTCATTGAGTAATGTATCCACAGCTTCGCTCAAAATATTGATTAAAACCTGATTTAACTGCCCCATAAAACAATACACTGGTGGCAATTGTCCGTAAGACTTGACGATTTCAATTTCTCCTTGAATCCGGCTATTGATTAATAAAATAAGATTATCTATACAGGCATGTAAATCTACAGGCTTGGGATAAAGTTCGTCGAGATGGCAGAAGTTCTGTAAACTAGTAACTAGTCTTTTTAATCTTTCCGCCCCAGCGCGGATACTCGCAAGCGATCGCAATAAATCCTCTTCTAAAAAATCAAATTCAATCTCTTCTTTAATTTGGTCGATCGCCGGAGGAACTGATGGTAATTCTTTGTCGTAAGCTGCTATTAACTTCAGTAAGTCTTGGCTGTAATTTGAGACGTAAGTTATATTACCCCAAATAAAACCCACAGGGTCTAAAATTTCGTGTACTACCCCATCTACTAAACGCCCCAAATTCGCCATCTTATCATTTTGAATCATTTGGGCTTGGCTGCGTTCGTACCGCACGAAGTTTTTGATACCGCGAATTTGCCAAGAAATAAAATTTAACTCTTGTACGTCTAATAATCTGTAACTACCGCAAGCAGTTTGCACTACAATTGGCTCTGATAAAAATTCTGGCGATCGCTTTAAACTCAGTTGCATCGCAATCAAAATTAATGTTGTGTCAGCCAACAATAAAATCGGTGTCCGTGCATAACCATAAAGAACCCCTAATGGTTGCTGAACAAACAATTCTTGTCCGTAAGGACGAATCAAAAATTCTAACAGTCGTCGCCGCGAAATCATTCCTACAAACTTCCCCTCTTCTACCAAAATCACTCCTGGTAGCAGGGGATATTTTTCCAAAAAACCAGCCACTTCCATCCCAGTGCAGCTAACTTCCACTGGAAAGTTGTACATTGGTAGTTCTTGGAGGGTTGAATCTAAACCAAGATTGCCATCGCTACCCTCAGACAAAAATGGCGGTGAAATTGGACGACAACTGAATTCTTCTAGCACTAGGCACCCTAATTTTGACAAAGACAAGTCAACAATAAGCTAATATCTTAGCCTCTGTCATTAATCAACAGCGAGTGGGGAAATAGGGAGTAGGCAGTCCCGATGAAACTTGTTTCATCACCAAGTATGAAAGTGGTTTTTCCCCACTCCCTACTCCCTACTCCCTACTCCCCACTTACAAATTAGTAGGGTCAGATGAAGGGACATTAGAAAAAAGCTTTCCAACCTTCTTTAATTCCCCATTCCCTACTCCCCACTCCCTTATTTTCTTTTGAGCTTGCATTTTTAAGGTTTTTGTAGTAAAAAATCAACCAAAGCTCAAATGATATTTTGCCAAAACTAGGTCTAGTTATTGGTTAATGGTCATTATGGGTAGATTATGGGGCATTAGCAAAGGAAACAGAAGAGATGACAAATGACTAAGAGCGATCCCCAAATGTTGAATAACTGTAAATCCTTGATGAAAATATAGTCTAATTAATATCTGATTCAGTAAATTACTGTAAGTATAAACATAGAGAAATTGAAAAACATCTATGCAGCTACTTGCCCCCTAAAACGGAACAATTTCTGAACTCAGACAATCTTAAAAATGGCCATCATCAGTAAATGCACTCACGTCAATAGCAGTGTCTCCTTTGAATTCAAGACTTTTAGCGCTTAAGCGTTCATTTAACTATTAGGAGAACTTGTTATTTAAATGACGTTTCCTTTCCCGAACTGCTTTTGATTCCGTTTGGATAGAATGACTAGGCACAATCCTCAAACTCAAAACCGCTTTTGACAGCGACGCCCATGAATCAACTCAACAATGGTTTTACACTATTTCTAAGTTTGCTAGTCGAGGCGATGCCTTTTTTGCTGCTTGGGGTTTTATTCTCCAGTTTGCTGCTGTTTTTTGTTGATGAGCGCAAATTAGTAGAAAAAATGCCCAAGAATCCGTTTTTGGGTGCTTTAGTTGGCAGTACGATCGGCTTTTTATTTCCGGTGTGTGAGTGCGGGAATGTACCAGTAGCGCGGCGGTTCCTAATTCAAGGGGTACCCACACCAGTAGCAATTGGTTTTTTGCTAGCAGCACCAACAATTAACCCAGTGGTAATTTGGGCAACTTGGACAGCCTTTCGCGATCAGCCAGAAATAGTAATATTACGGGTTGTATTTTCCTTAGCAATTGCCACAATCGTCGGCTTTGTTTTCAGTTTTCAAAAGGATTTAAATCCTATAGTCCAGCCTGCGATCGCTAGGTATATGAAATTTAATCCTCCTGCGCCGGCTGAAACTAAACGGCGTGGTAATCTAATGCGATCGCAAAAAGAATCAACAGTATCAAATATCTTGCAATCGGGGACTTATATTTTAGGAGGAAAAGCAGGTATACCAATACGGATAGATGCAAATTTAGTACCTCCTACTGTTATCCCTACTCCTAGCAAACCCCTTGCAGATAAATTGCGTCTAGTAATAGACAACAGCATCCAAGAATTGCGGGAATTAGGCGGAGTCATGGTTTTAGGAAGTGCAATTGCTGCTGCGATTCAAGTCCTCGCACCTCGGGAATTAATTCTGAGTTTGGGTGCTGGCCCCATTACTTCAATTGTAGTCATGCTGATATTAGCAGTAGTGGTGTCAATTTGTTCTACAGTAGATTCTTTCTTTGCCCTGTCTTTTGCTTCAACTTTTAGCAGTGGTTCGTTACTAGCATTTTTGGTATTTGGCCCGATGATAGACATCAAAGGTATTGGTTTGATGTTATCCATTTTTAAGCCCAAAACAGTTTTTTACTTATTTGCTTTAGCAGGACAATTAACATTTTTGTTCACTCTTTTCCTCAACTTACACGTGTTTTAAAAATTCTTTGTTTAGTTGTCATTTGTCACTTGTTCTTTGTTTTTTATATAAAACTAATAACCAATGACCAATGACCAATGACCAATGACTAATGACCAATGACTAAAAAAAATCCCAAACCTAAAATTTCAACTCTCTTACTTCCTTGGCTAGATGCCCTAGCAATTACAGTTTGGGGCATTTTAATGTTGAGATATTGGCTGACTAATAAACTGAACCTGTTGATTCACCCAAACTACATTTGGTTAGTGGTTGTGACTGGTATCAGCTTGATAATTTTTGGCTTCTTCAAAATGCTGGAACTATGGCAGCGCCGCCGCCGCGATGTCATACCAAATACTCAGCATATTAGTTTATTTCCCCCTGGTTGGGGCAGTGCATTATTATTGACTGCGGCAATTTTGGGTTTCATAATTACACCCCAAGTATTTGCTAGCGATAAAGCACTGCAAAGGGGTATCACTGCTGATTTATTGGGAACTACACGCGTTAAGCCCCAAGCCTTTCGAGTATCCGTTCGCCCAGAAGAGCGATCGCTTGTAGACTGGGTACGCACTCTCAATGTTTATCCAGAGCCAGATTCCTATACAGGGCAAAAAGCCAAGGTGGAGGGATTTGTCATTCACCCGCCAGATTTGGGAAAAGAATATTTGTTCATAGCAAGGTTTGTCTTAACTTGCTGTGCAGCAGACGCTTATCCTATTGGCTTACCTGTCAAACTCCCAAATAATCAAGATTACCCTGCTGATACTTGGTTGGAAGTAGAAGGACAAATGGTGACAGAAAATCTCTCAGGTAAACGTCAACTGACCATAGCGGCTAGTTCTTTGAAAAAAATTCCTCAACCCCAAAATCCTTATAGTTATTAGTCACTAGTCATTAGTCATCAGTCATTTGCTAATACCCATTGCCCATGCCCAATACCAATGACTAAATCAAAAGCATTTATTCAACCACTGGATCGGATAGCGATCGCACTGATGTTACTACTGAGTGTGCTGATTGGGTTGATGATATTAAGAGGTGATGTAGTAACAGCTCGCGTCCGAGATTTTACTTGGCAAAATCAACAAATTGGTGCAGAAGATAATTCTTTCGCCCTCACCTTTAGTCGCCCAATGGACACTAAAAGCGTCGAGGATAACTTGAAAATTGAGCCGCCTCTAGCAGGTAAATTCAGTTGGGCAGGGCGACGAATGGTTTATACACTGCTTACACCAGCACCTTATGGCACAAATTATAAAGTGCAGTTACAGAAGGCTAGAGATAAGTTTGCCGAACAAGAAGGCAACAATCGGACGATCCAGCCTTTTGTGGGAAGCTTCCGCACCCGCGATCGCGTCATTCTTTACATAGGAACCGAGCAAGAAGAACAAGGAAGGTTAATTCTTTACAACTTAACCCAAGAGCAAAAAAGGGTACTTACTCCCAAAGACTTGATAGTAATGGACTTTGAAGCATTTCCAGATGGGGAGAAAATTTTATTTTCGGCTCGCACTACCAAAAACTTAGACTTACTATCAGCCCAACTGTACACAGTCACAACAGGCGTTTCTGGCAAATCTGGACGAGAAGTAGAACCAGCAGGCAGAGTAGACTTAATTTTAGATAGTAAAGATTATCAAAACCTGAAATTTGACTTATCGCCAGATGGGCAAACTATTGTCATTCAGCGAGGAAACAAAGCTAATCCCGGTGACTTTGGACTATGGTTTATGCCAGCAAATAGTGACGCTTCGGGAGAAAAACCCATCCCTAAACGTTTGCAAAGCCAACCAGGGGGAGACTTTACCATCACCCCAGATAGTAAAGCCGTAGCAGTCGCCCAAGGACAAGGAGCAGCAATCTTACCCTTGGAAGGAGACGCTAGCAAACCCTTAGATTTTCTGCCGCAGTTTGGTTTAGTCCAGGCTTTCTCAAAAGATGGTTCTCAAGCGGCAATGGTAAAATTTAATACAGATTACACGCGGGATTTGTTTTTAGTGACAAACCAAGGCGTACAGAAACAATTAGTAAAAACAACAGGCTCAATTGTCAGCTGCCAATTTGACACCGCCTCACCGACCCTCTACTGCTTGCTGACACAGCTAGTATCCAAGGAACAATACATAGAACAACCTTATGTAGTGGCAATTGACTTGAAAACCGGTCAACAAAAACCACTTTTATTACTGCCTCCCGAGCAGCGAAATGTGCAAATGAGTTTATCTGCTGACGGTTTAGGCTTGTTATTTGACCAAGTAGTACCGCAGACAAACCCGCCAACAACATTACCTGCAAACGCTTTGAAAACTGATGATGGAGATACCATTGCTACTAGTAGTCTATGGTTAATGCCTTTGTTGCCCATTGCTGATGCTGCAACTGTCGAAATTAAACCAGAACAGCTTCCCTTAGCTGGATTTCGCCCCCGGTGGTTACCTTGATTGAAGAAGGCAGGAGGCAGGAGGCAGGAGGCAGAAGGCAGAAGGCAGGAGGCAGAAGGCCAATTAGAGGGGGATTCAGACCCCCTCTAAATTGAAGACCACTAAATCTCAGATTTAGTGGGGGTCTTAAACCTAGTTTGGGCTGCGGCTTAAGACTTATCTTAGAACTGTTTCTTCACTTACAGCAGTTTGCAAATAAATGAGGTACACAACTGGAAAATTGAATATAGAAATTCTTCTTTTCCCTCCTGCCCTCTGCCTCCTGCCTCCTGCCTCAAAACCATTAACTCTGTACCTCATGCAAATCAAAACTGCTGTATCACCTCTGCCTTCTGCCTTGCCCGAAGGGCAGATAAAAATAAATATTTATGTCTTCTCTCTACTTACAAAACTAGATCGCCCAACAGAATTTAGTTTTGCAGTATGGGGTTTCTCCTGTGTTCGTCATCTACCTCATCTTCTGCAAGCTTTACTCTTCTTGACGGGGAAGAGCCTCATAGTGTTATAACGGCATCAGTGTAGATACAAAATGGTTAATACCGATTGATGAGTAATTACTGGTGCTTAGAGAGAGTTAAACTTAGCTTCTAGAGCAAACCGCGATCGGACATGTCAATCGGCAATGCTAACACCAGCACTGCTGAATAATTTTAAGCGGGTGGGTCAAGAGTTATGAATGAAGCTGACACCTCAAATAACGGGGCTGTGATGGAATCCTTAAATTCTGCTAATTCGCCACAATCAAACCAGGCGAATTGTCCCTTTTACTCAGTTATGCCTAATGACAATATGATGGCAATTTCTAAATTGCCACTGCTCATGCCAGCTGAAGATACACCAATTCCGGAAGACACTACCCAGGACGACTGGGTTGCAGAGCCTGAAAGCGGCAAACAAGCAGTTCTTGACTCCGAATTTCAGAAGCTGCTGGCATTGAACGAGGAATTGCGTGCGGCTAATAATAAGTTATATGAAGAAGTAGAGCAGCTAAAAGACAACTTAGCTGAGTCTGAAAAGGTTTTACAGTGGCAGAAAACGCGTTCCAGCGTCACTGAATCGATGTTCAACCAACAAGCTCAGGAATTAGCTGCCGCCCAAGAACAGATAAAGTCGCTATTTCAACAATTAGAAACCGCCGTACAAACTGTTCAACGCCAGGAAGTTTTCATCGAAACTCATAAAGCACAGCTCCTAATTAGCCAACAACGTGTTGCTCAGCTAGAACGAGAATGTACGTTGCTACACACCAACAACAACGAACAGTCTCAGAAGTTATTGCAGTCAGAAAATGCTTGCCGCGAGTTACGCACTAGGCTGATGCGCCAACAACGCCAAACCCTGCAATTTAAGGCGGCTCTGGAGAAGTGTCTAGACACGCCCGTTCCTGGCTATGACTCGTTAGACGACACCGCAAAACATCCTAAAGACATCACCTCCACGCAAGGCAGGTTTTCTCGAAAAGCTCGGTCTTTATTTCCTAACGCACAGCCAATTAAACCTTGGTCGGGAGAAGCAGAATCTTTGGGCGATAATGCCAATGATTCTTGGGCAGAACCATCAGCACCACTCCCATTCCAAAGAAATCAACCGACTCCAACTTCTTCATCTGCATGGAGTTGGTCAATTAAGCAAGACCCGCCAACACCAACACCACCAGTTTCCTCTCCCAAAATTGATGATTCCTCAGATACAACTGAAACTGTTTCGCCTCCAGAGTCATCAAACTTAGACCAGCAATTAGATAGTCTCATCCAAATGTTTTTTACCTCCCAGCCTGCATCTCCATCACCAACGGCTGCGGCGAAAACAGATGTGGAAACTAATGTGGGTGATTTGCCCGCCTGGGAAAGTTTAGCAAAAATTTTAGAGGATGATAAGGAAGAAGAAAATCCACCACAGGAGCAATTGGAAGCAGAAATCAAACTGCCTACAACTACTTCCACTTCATCTGAGCCTAAGGTATTTGTTGAAGAAACTGAAGATTACTGGTCAGAAGTTCCCCAATTAACACAATTGGACTCGTCTCCACAGTCATTAGCTGATAATGCTAACGCTAATGATGCCAATTCGCCTTCCCCCGTAGTTTATCCCCAGCGTCCACCCAAAGGGCGTAAGTCGCTGGCATCTGTGGAATTGCCGAAATTTCCCCCAAAAGGGGAAAAGGGAGAAGGGGACAAGGGAACAAGGTGATGAGGAGCAGGGGGGCAGAGGGGCAGAGGAGGAATAATTATTAACTTCTTATTCAGCACTCAATAGTCAACAGTCAGCACTCCCTGTTTGGCAAATGCCCTGTTTGGCTAATGAATAAATTTCTGAATAATAGTTGCTAAACCAATATGCTTGGGATAAGACTTTTTCTCCCCCTGCTCCCCTGCCTCCCCTGCTCCCCCTGCTTACCTCAACGAATAAATGTCCTAAACTCAACGGCATCGGCTTCTGGGCTAGTTTTTGCTACCTGGGCAGCCGATCGCGGTTTGCCTGTGGTGATGGCGTAATTAATTGCCAGCAGGCGCAGCCACAATGCCGGATTTCGGGGTTCTAGCCAAGAACCTATCCGGCTTAAAAACTGTGGGAACCAAGCACTCAGTAAAGTGCTAATCAGGGCATGAAGCGAAAAGCTAAAATAACTACCCAGCCATCGCAGCAAATCTCTAGGGCCAGCAAGTTCCCAAATCCATAAAAGCAAGGCTGGGTTTTTCTTTGCGGCTTTGAGTGCCAAGCGGTTAAAGGTTAACCAATCACATCTGTCTTTGATGAAATTATCTGCCACCTCTGGAGGTTCGTCTGCTAACAGTCCAAAGAAGGTGTTAAGCATGGCGTTTATCCGCTGCGGTGGTAAAAATTTCCCTGTGGGCACCATCATGCCTTTAGAAAATAGCCAAGTCACTGAAACGTTACTTTGGTAGGCGCGAATTAGGTTCAAGTGTTGGAAGCTCAATAAGTCATGCTTGAGGGCAGTATCCAATAACTTTGTTAAGCGTTCTAAGTTGCGAACCAGAGAACCAAAACCAGTGAAAACTAGAGGTGATTGGAGTGATGCGGCATCACCGATCGCAATTAGGCGGTCGAAGGCAACTTGGCGATCGCTACTCCCGACACTGAAATGCCCCGGTATATAGCCAAATGTCGGCTTTTTCCACACTAATTTGTCCATATCGCATCTGCGATACTCTGGCAAGATTGTGAAAAAATCCTCGTACATCTCCAGCAAGGAACCAGGATTTTCTGCATTGACTTGGTGATAGTGAAATAAATAAATCGTCAGCTCATCCCCTGCTCCGGGAAACAATTCCCAAATCAACTGCCTTCCTCGCGAAATGTCTCCGTGGCTGTAAAGAACGTCGCCTAATTCCGAATCCCAAACCCCTGGTTCAAATCCACTCTCTATTGCTGCTCCCACCGTCGGACACACGCTGTCAAAGGCACGACCACCATTTAATTGCCAAGCAATGGGGGAAGCTGTTCCCATCGCATCTACCAATAGTCTACCACTTACTTCTTTTTCAATTTCACTACATAGGCACTTGACTTTTAGTACAACTTGTGATTCATTTATATCTGCACGGATAAACTCTGTTTCATCCCAAATATGGCCGCCCGCCGCTTGCAACTTTTGCCCACATAGTTGCAGCAACTTTTCGGAATCTAAGCCTAAATTTAGCACTGTGGGTGTGTGCAATACAGGCGATCGCAACTTCCTTGGATTATTGCCATCAAAAAACTTATTGAATCCATCTTTGTATTCTCTAGCAATGATGGTCTCTAACTCTGCGGGAGCGATCAAACCGAGGTTAATTAAGCTTTGAATCTCATCGCGGGAAATATTCCATTCCCTATTCATCCGTCCAAACGGCAATCGTTCCACGAGCAAGACTTTATATCCAAGTTTTGCCATCACTGCTGCATGGATAACGCCTAGTGCGCCGCCTATGTAGATGATGTCGTATTCCGCATGGGGGATGGGGCATGGAGCATTAGAGGTGTGGGAGGTGTGGGAGGATGGGGAAGAAATCTTTCCCCCCTCTCTCCCCACACTTCCCCATCTCCCCTGCTCCCAATCCCCAGTACTAGAAAACACGACCTGTCGCGGCTCTTGCGGATTCCTAACACCTTGACGCCATTGCTGTTCCCACCAGTAGGCGCGTTTGAGGTCATACTCGCCGTTGGGCATTTTCTGAAAATACTTGACGGTGAGGGGGTAGTAAGGAGCTAGGGCTGCAAAAATCGATTGCTGGGATAAATCAATGGCTGGGGGTTCCGGATAATGATGCGGAAAACGGCTTCTGATTTGTTGTGTTAGGCGTTGCAGGATTTCTTTCTCTTGAGGAAAGGGTTTTTCTGCCCAACGAAACACTTTTAGGTAAGTAGTTCGTTGCACTGACCAAACAAATACAGAAAGTTCTTCAGGTAATTTTTCGGAAATCGAACTACCAGCATTTGTAGTAGCGTTAGCGAGGTTGAGACGGAAACCTTCTGGGGTCAGCACTTTTTCCCCATTTCCGGGTTCAAAATCTGTCTGTAACCAGCTACGCACAGCAGCGATATCCGCAGTTGGAACTTCTAAATAAAGGATCTCTCTCATCTTTTCCTGACATCTCCGGTCAATCTATTCACTTAGACAGATTTTATGAAGGCACAAAATAAGGTAAACTCCGCGCTATTAGTTACGTAAAGATTCAGTGAAGAAATTTTAAGATTCTCTCAAAATTATTGTTCATTTTGTAAAAGTGTAAACCTACGCCATGAATTATCCCATTCCAGACAGTCCCCAAGAAATTGTAGCTCTACGCCAAAAGCCGATTGATGAAGAACTAGTTGCTAGTGCGATCGCTGGAGTTATTAAAATTGTCCGCGCTCAGGGTCAATCTTTGGAAGAATTAACTGCTCAGGTGCTAGCCGAAGATCCGTTGTTAGATCCGCATCAACGCCGTTGGTTAAGCCAATTAGTTGCCCAAGCTTGGGAAAAGTTTTCTTAAAATCAAGGCAAACCGCGATTGAGTATCTAAAATATTGCAATATTGGCGATGCCTGGGTTGGGCTGTGCCTACGCATTTTTGGTGTTAAATGAGAATGATTATCTATCTGGATTAGCTTGCTGTTTTGAATTCACGGCTAAATTCCTCCTCTTGGAAGCGATACTAATATCCTGCGGAAGATGTAACTACTTAGAAAATTCAGTATCCAATATATCAGGGACTAAGCAACATCCCTTACAAGGAGACTGACCAATGAATTTGCAGGCGATTTTGAAGTTGTTTCAAGAGACGTTTCAGGAATGGAGTGAGGATAAAGCCTCTCGTTTAGCTGCGGCGTTAGCTTATTACACAATTTTTTCGATTGCGCCATTACTAATTATTGTAATTGCGATCGCAGGTGCAGTATATGGAGAAGAAGCAGCTAGGGGCGAAATTGTCCGACAAATTCAAGGTTTAGTCGGCCCGCAAGGAGCAGAATTCATCCAAACAGCGATTCAAAATGCTAACAAGCCACAGACAGGTGCGATGGCTTCGATTATTAGCGTTGCAGTTTTGCTGTTAGGTGCTACCGGTTTATTTACCGAATTGCAAGATTCCCTCAACACGATTTGGGAAGTGAAACCGAAACCCGGACGCAACGTAACTAACATTATTCGCCTACGTATTTTGTCGTTTGCAATGGTGTTAGGTATTGGTTTTTTACTTTTAGTTTCCCTCGTAATTAGTGCGGTTTTATCAGCATTAGCGACTTATTTTAGTACTTTGATACCAGGTGTAGATTTCCTCTGGCAAATTATCAATTTCATCATTTCTTTTGCCATCACTACATTTTTGTTTGGACTAATTTTCAAAGTTCTACCAGATGTGAAAATTGCATGGAGTGATGTTTTAATTGGAGCGATTCTTACCTCATTTTTATTTTCTATCGGGAGATTTTTATTAGGACAATATTTAGGTAATGGCAGTTTTGGTTCAACTTATGGTGCTGCCGGTTCGCTGGTGGTAATTTTAGCTTGGGTTAATTATGCAGCACAAATTCTTTTCTTCGGTGCTGAGTTTACCCAAGTTTACGCCAGAAGGCATGGAAGCGGCATTACTCCCACAAAACATGCCGTACCGATGAACGATAAAACTTCTAATTATCAAGAAGCTAAGAGCAATAATACTGCTCCTAATAACAATAAACACTCATTCTCTAAATTGATTAACCGCTTAATTCGCTATTTTACTCAACCCAAGCGCTCGAGACATAAAAGAAGAAACCAGTATTTTTAATTGGGTAAAAATAAAGCCAACTGTGATGTAATTAAAAAACAGCGATCGCTGCCTGAAACTGACAGTAAAATTATTACTGTCAGATTTATCATTTACGGGGCAAACTTATTTTTAACTGGGATGAAAATTATTACACTAAAACAGATTTAAGTCGTAACTTATTCTCAACAACAACGTTTTGAACGAAATTGAAAATAAATGTTAATGCACAAATTGTTTTTTCTCGATTGGCAAGCAATCTTTGTTCCTAGTATCAGCGTTTTGGAATTGATTATACGCGGATCGCTTGTTTATTTAGCGCTGTTATCAGTGTTGCGTTTGCTCCCCGGTCGACAACTAGGAACTTTAGGAATTACAGATTTACTGGTAGTTGTGCTATTTGCTGAAGCTGCCCAAAATGCTATGACGACAAATTATACATCTATTACTGAAGGCGCAATCCTGGTAGGAACTGTAATTTTTTGGAGCTATTTGCTCAACTGGCTAGGCTACAAAGTCCCACTGTTTCAACGTTTTATGAATCCGCCACCGCTTTTACTAGTCAAAAATGGTCGGATAATTGAGCGCCATCTGCAACGAGAATTAATTACACCAGAAGAATTGATGAGCAAGTTACGCCAGCAAGGTGTGGAATTTTTGGCTGAAGTCAAGCTGGCATATATGGAAGCTGACGGTAGAATCAGCATTATCACCTCAGATGCAAAACCTGATTCCATCCCCAAGCAAAAAGTAGAGTTAAAAAGCGATCTACACTAATTAAACTGTAAAATATACCCGTTGTATTCTGTGCCAGATTGTGATTGAGCGTTATACCCTGCCCGAAATGGGTAATCTGTGGAGTGAAGCCTATAAGTTAAAAACCTGGCTGCAAGTAGAAATCGCAGTTTGCGAGGCTCAGGCTGAATTAGGCTACATTCCATCTGCTGCGGTTGAGGAAATAAAAGCTAAGGCAGATTTTGACCCAAAGCGAGTGCTGGAAATTGAGGCTGAAGTTCGCCACGATGTGATTGCTTTCTTGACAAATGTCAATGAATATGTAGGCGATGCCGGACGCTATATTCACTTGGGGCTAACCAGTTCCGATGTACTGGATACAGCTTTAGCATTGCAATTGGTTGCTAGCTTAGATGTATTATTGCAACGTTTGGCAGATTTGATTGGGGCGATTCGCCAAAAGGCCAAAGAACATCGTCATACAGTGATGATTGGTCGATCGCATGGTATTCACGCCGAACCAATCACTTTTGGTTTCAAACTAGCTGGGTGGTTAGCAGAAGTGTTGCGGCACCAAGAACGCCTGACAATTCTGCGTCAAACCATTGCCGTCGGTAAAATTTCCGGTGCAGTGGGTACTTATGCCAATGTTGAACCGCGTGTAGAAGCGATCGCTTGTCAAAAACTCGGACTGCAACCCGATACCGCCTCAACACAAGTAATTTCCCGCGATCGCCACGCCGACTACGTGCAACAATTAGCGCTACTGGCGGCATCCATCGAACGCTTTGCCGTGGAAATTCGCAATCTGCAAAAAACAGACGTTCTAGAAGTCGAAGAATTCTTCGCTAAAGGTCAAAAAGGCTCCTCAGCCATGCCGCACAAGCGCAATCCCATCCGTTCGGAAAGGCTGACGGGAATGGCGCGGCTGGTGAGAAGCCATGCTGGTGCGGCCTTGGAAAACGTTGCTTTGTGGCACGAGAGAGATATTTCCCACAGTTCCGTAGAACGGGTAATATTACCAGATGCTTGCACTTTGACACATTTCATGATCGTAGAAATAACCGACTTAGTGAAAAACCTGCTGGTTTATCCTGAGAACATGGAGCGAAATCTCAATTGTTACGGCGGCGTTGTGTTCAGTCAAAAAGTGCTACTTGCCTTGATAGACAAGGGATTGAGCCGCGAAGAAGCTTATGCGATCGTTCAAGGCAGCGCTCACGCCGCTTGGAACAAGCCAGAAGGTAATTTCCAGGACTTAATTAGCAAAGACCCCCGTGTTACCGAAAAATTGTCCCCAGCAGAACTAGAAGTCTGTTTCGACCCCCAACAACATCTGCGGCATTTAGAGGACGTTTACCAACGGTTAGGTATTTAAATGGGGCAAGCAGGGAGTGTGGGAGGTGTGGGAGGATGGGGAAGAAATCTTTCCCCCCACACTCCCCACACTTCCCCATCTCCCCATCTCCCTTTCTTAAAAAAGTCTTCCAATTTCCTGCTGGAATTATTACCGTCAGTGGGTAGTATACATAACAAATACTTACTGATTTATTCGTGCTGGGAGTGCTTTGATGATTGAAATCCTAGCTACACTTTCTGCATCTGCGGCAGCAGGAATGAGAATAGGCATCCCCTTGTTGATTATTGGACTATTGCAGGGTACTCACTCGTGGTCGCAAGTTCCAATTTTATCTCATATTTCTGAGCCAATATTATTAACCTGCCTCACCAGCTGGTCGTTAGTTGAATTATTAGCCTCAAAAAAGCTATGGGGACAAAGATTGCTACAACTGATTCAGTTATTAATGTCTCCCCTTGTGGGCGCAATTATGGGATTAGCAGTAGCTTCAGCCACAGCGACACCACACTGGCTGATTGCCTTAACTGGAGGTTTGTTAGCTTTGGTACTCCAGCTAGTTCAAGTTGGTTGGTTCTATCGGTTACGCGGCTTACCTTTGTGGGCAGTGTTTCTGCAAGACACCTTATGTATTGCTCTAGTACTTTTTGCCTTTGACGCTCCTTGGCAAGGAGGAGTAATTGCTTTAATTCTGCTGTGGTTTGCAGTCCGTAGTGCGAAACAGTGGTATCACTGGTATCACAGGGGTAGGGCATAGGGCATAGGGCATGGCGTATGAGGCATGGGGCAGAGGGGCAGGTGAGGCAGGGGAAGTAGGGGGAGAATAATTGCTAACTTAGCACTCAGCACTTCAATGCCTGATGCCCGATGCCCGATGCCCCATACGCCCCTTAGTGCAAAATTCCAATCATGTGCAATACACCGTGACCGGTAATTAACTCAATGATTAAGGCAATGAAGCCAAGCATGGCAATGCGACCATTCCAGACTTCAGCGCTAGTAGTCAGACCCCACTCCCAACGTTCCGGAGGATACATTTTTACCCTCTTTTTCATTTGGGCTGCTTGCGACAGCTTAAAACTGGGTTTTTGCAGGGCATCAATCACTAATTGGGCTAGTGCATTAATAAATACTGGATGGGTATTGGGAGCAGGTACGCGACGGAAGTTGTGAATTCCTGATTCTTCTGCAACTTCTCGATACTCAATATCAATTTCTTGTAATGTCTCTATGTGTTCTGAGACGAAGCTGATAGGCACAACTACCAAATCTTTTACGCCTTGTGCGCCTAGTTCTTTCAAGGCGTCCTCAGTATAAGGTTGTATCCATTCTACGGGGCCGACGCGGCTTTGATAAGCCAAGGTGTGGGCATTTGGGCGATTGAGTGTCTGCATAATTAGGGCAGTACATTCCTCAATCTCTTGTTGGTAGGGGTCGCCTGCTTCTTCAACGTAGCTTTTGGGAACGCCGTGAGCGCTGAAGAAGATATGAACGTCATTGGGGTTGGGAAACTGGTCTAGTTCTTGGGCTATGAGTTCCACCATTGCTTGGAGGTAACCTGGTTGTTTGTACCAAGAAGGAATGACGGTGTAATCAATAGATTGAAGTTTGGGATCTTCTTGCCAAAGCTTTTCTAAAAGCCGGAAGCTAGAACCGCTGGTACTAATAGAAAACTGGGGATAAAGTGGTAAAATTACCAGACGTTCTATATTATCCTGGGTCAGCTTGGCGATCGCCTCTTCTGTATATGGATGCCAATAACGCATTCCCACATAGATATTGGCTTGTTGCCCTAAATAACCCAATTGTTCTTTTAAAGCTTCTCCTTGGGCTTCCGTAATCCGCCGTAGTGGAGAACCACCACCAATTTGTTTATAGTTTTCTTGAGATGTTCTAGTTCTTCGCGTGGCAATAAACCACGCTAGGGGCTTTTGCAACCAACGAAACGGTAGGCGAATAATTTCCGGATCGGAAAATAGGTTGTACAAAAACGGCCCCACATCTTCTAACTTATCGGGCCCACCGAGATTGAGTAATAAGACGCCTACACGACCCATAGCAGTTACTTTCCCCCGATCTTTTCAGGTTTTTTACTAATGTTAACAATATATCTTTATTAAATATAAAGCTTAATAGCAAGGAAATATGTAATGGCAACAATTTTAAGAGATTGGAGTTACCGCTATCAGTGGCTGTACGATGGTATTTCTCGTTTAGCAGCGTTAAGCGTAGGTGGTGAAGGTCGTTTTCGCCAACTTGCTTTGCAAGGCTTAACAATAGACTCAGATACTCAGGTTTTAGATTTATGTTGCGGTAGTGGCCAAGCAACGCAATTTTTGGTAAAACATTCACAAAATGTAACAGGGCTGGATGCTTCACCTTTCTCTTTGCAACGCGCCCGCCAAAATGTACCATCAGCTTCATATATCCAAGCTTTCGCAGAAGAAATGCCATTTGCAGATAATCTGTTTGATGTGGTGCATACCAGCGTTGCGCTACACGAGATGCAGTCCCAGCAATTGCGAAAAATTGTTTGTGAAGTTTATCGGGTGCTAAAGCCAGGAGGGGTATTTACACTTGTAGATTTTCACGCTCCTACAAATCCGATATTTTGGCCTGGGATATCAATTTTTTTGTTGTTATTTGAGACAGAAACAGCTTGGGAATTATTAAAAACTGATTTGCCTGGTTTGTTAACAGAAGTTGGGTTTGAGGTAGGCGAGCCAACTTTGTATGCAGGTGGTAGTTTGCAAGTTATACAAGCAAAAAAGTAAACAATAAGGCTTGATTAATTATTTTCCCTAATTAGAACGATGCAAACTATATTTTGGCAGTTTTTTACTTCTATTTTTTGGCTTAGTGAGAAATCCGAGTGCAATTCAAAAATTTAGATTTTATCTAGGTTTCAAGGTTTGAATTGGTTGCCAAATTTTAGAGAGTTGGTATTACAGGTGGAGATTAATTAAAAGGACGGGTGATATCCCCGTCCCATCAGAAAATCATTAATTTATACCAATTCGCAATGGGCTTCGCCCCGCTACGCTAACGCAATTAAGAAATCTAGCTCCAGTAAGACTTTCCTGATTTTCATCTGTTGCCTCCACAAAATAATTTTCTTAACCCAAGCGTATTGATTTATATCAACGTTATCAACGCTTGTGATGATTTCGCATAGCTTTATGGATTTTCTTCCAGCGTTCTTTCTCGGCTAATTGTGCCCGTTGGTCTTGTTTGCGCACAAGATAGTTGAGTTCTTTTTGCAATTTTTGGTAGCTGAGAAATCTGGAAAAATCAAGTTCTCCCTCCAGTAATGCTTGTTGCACTGCACAACCCGGTTCATTATTGTGTTGGCAATTACGAAAACGGCATTCTGCACTTAAGCTTTCGATGTCTGCAAAGGTTCCTTGCAAGCTTTCATCTCCTGCCCAAATTTGAATTTCTCGCATTCCAGGAGTATCGATAATTAAGCCGCCTGAAGGTAGTAATATCAATTCTCTATTTGTAGTTGTATGTCTACCTCGGTCGTCACCTCGACGGACTGGTTGCACAGCTTGGACTGATGCACCTTTGAGTTGGTTGGTGATGGTAGATTTACCCACACCAGAAGACCCTAACAAAGCAACTGTTTGTCCTGGTTGGAGGTATGGTTTCAAGCCATCTAGCCCTTGATGAGTGGTGGCACTCAATACTAAAATTGGTACTCCAAAAGCAACGGCTTCAACTTCCAAGATACTCTCTTCTAAAGAGTTGCACAGGTCGGCTTTATTTAAAACGATAACTGGATTTGCGCCACATTCCCAAGCCAGAACCAGATAGCGTTCAATTCTTCTGGGGTTAAAGTCGCCATCAAGCCCACAAACCAAGAACACGGTGTCAATGTTAGCTGCCACAATTTGTTCTTCGGTTTTACTACCGACAGTTTTCCGTGAAAACTTGCTTTTTCTCGGCAAAATTCCGTGAATGGTAGCGCGTTTTTGTGGCTCTAGCGTCTGAATAATAACCCAGTCCCCAACAGCAGGAAATTGCCCTTGGGTAGCTTGGTGTCGAAGTTTACCTGTAACTTCTGCTGTGAGTTCGCCCTGCTGGGTATAAACGATGTAACTATTTCTGTATTCAATAGCAATTCTACCAACGCTAAAACCTTGTTGGCGATAGGGTGCAAAACTGCGAGCAAAAAAGTCACTCCAGCCTAAAAAATCCAAATTCATTGATGTTTCCTCGATATGTGCTGCTTGCAATTAACAAGGCGCACAGAGGCAGACACTTTTATAGATCGATTTCTCTAGTGTCTGTAAATTCGAGTATTATTCCTGTAAATGGAGGACTCAACGAAAATCTCTGCGCCTTGTGTTGGTTAAGTTTTTAAAGAGAACCCGGACAGCTAGCAATTGAGTCATCATTCTTCCTCTCTCATGTAATACAAAAATAATCTACATTTACTACAATATCTCATTTCAGCAAAACTAGCATCAAATACTGTGATCTGAAGGGGTGACAGTAAGGCTATAATGCTGACTGAATAAGCGTCATGGCGCGTAGACCTTTCTGAAAATGAGGT
>JAVRCJ020000038.1:0-64738 GCA_034530875.2 Nostoc sp. DedSLP01 | reverse complement strand
TTGACCTATCTTTTTTTACCCCAAAACTGTCACAGTCCTCTATTTTCTTGGCTTCAGCCGCTTTGTCACCCCGTCAGGGATATTCTGGAATTTATATATCATGAAATTATGACATTTGCTAGCAAGCAAACTTTTTAAATCAATGATTTTGAATTTTTTAGCGATAACAATATTGATTTATCGCTGGAACATACTGTTTGCAAACAGTAATTTTAGCTAATAACTCTAATTTTAAATTCCGTTTATTGACAGAATTTAAGTATTTATTAGCTAATTTGCTAACCAAGATTAGTTAAGGCAGTAAATACAGAGAATCTTTTTGTGTTGAGGACTTTTGGTAGTAGTTGCTCTGGAGAATTATGAAAGGTTATTTACCCAAAAGACGGTTTTATTCAAGCTATCTAGCCAGATTGAATTATCAAAATGTTCAGGAGAAATGGAAAAACTACTGCTTTAAAATACGCGGGAGTGGACGTTCATCTTGTTTAGATAGACCCCATCACAGACACATCTTTTGGAGTTGGTGCGGTAGTTTTATTGGAATAGCAGCAACGGCTTACCTTTCCGTAAAAACTAATTCTCCTTTATTGATGGCTCCCTTTGGCGCTACTAGCGTATTAATCTTTGGTATACCTGATAGTCCTTTAGCCCAACCCCGAAATGTAATTGGTGGTAATCTTGTGGCAGCATTAGTTAGCCTGACTATTCTACATCTTTTCGGTTCAGAACCTTGGGCAATGGGAATGGCAGTAGCTACAGCCATTGGTATGATGCAACTTACTGCAACTTTACACCCTCCTTCAGGCGCAGTTGCATTAGTTGTAATGATGACAAAAGCATCGTGGGAATTTCTTTTCACTCCTGCCTTAGAAGGTTCGATAGTTTTGGTACTTTGTGCTGTGGTATTCAATAATTTGGCACACGAGAGAACATATCCCAAGTATTGGTTTTAACTGTGTTATTTAGTCTTGGAATTACCACCACATTGTTCCAGGACTACCTTTAAATGGGCCGACAATATCAGAAGTAATCCATCCTGCATAAAAATCACCAGGTTGAGGTGTTGCTAACTCATCATTGACATAGCAAGCATCCATTAAACTAGGCATAAAAGCATAGTATTTTTCAAGGGAAACAAAATTAGGAGTGGCGTCAATATATCGCCAAACAGCAGATTTTAGATATTTATCGCCAATGCTGACATCATAATATTGATATCTGCCTTTCCATTCACACAAGCCTTTTTTCGGCGTTTCAATCAAATGCTCTAGTTTAATGTCTTCAGCGGGAAAGTAATAGACTGGGGGATGGCTTGTTTCTAAAACCCTTTTACCTTTGTTGGTTTCTGCCAAAACAATCCCATTACAAATTACCCGCAAGTGTTTATTAGTATCTTCTAAACAGGCCGGACGCGGATAATTCCAAACTGATTCTTGACCGGGTTGCGGTGGTATTGGGTTTGGTCTCATAGTTAATAATCTCCTGTTTGCAGGTAGTTCGCATTTATGCAATCGAAACTGTATCCTTCAGTTATTAATCTTTGATATCTCGAACAATCCTAAAACCTGCGTGTTGATAAAAATTGGGACGAAACCAGTTACGATAATATTTTAAAGCTTCTGTACCGTTGGTTATCCAACATCCTCCCAACATCATATAATGTTTGGTGTCAAAAAAGATAGCGGAATTATCTGGGTAGAGATAATGAGGTTTATATCCAGAAAGAGGATTTAAGTTATCGCTTAACCATTCCCAAACATTGCCTCGTAAATCATACAATCCAGAGTCACTTTTGGCTGTTTGTAACATTCCAACAGGGGTTGGCGAACCAAATTGGAAATTGAGATTGTAATTGTTTATATCTGCTGGTAAATTATCACCGTAAGTTGCTAAATGATATTCTGATTCACTCATTAAGCGAGTATCTTTACCTTGCCAACGACAATATGCCATTGCTTCATAGTGATTGACTTCCACTGGCCAATCTAGGGGTAATTCCATTACATCAAACATGGCTCGATATTTGTAAGTGCCACCTTCAGGTAGCCAAAATTTGGGATGTTTGATGTTATTTTGAGTTTTCCAATCCCAAGATTCTTTATCCCAATATTCTTGATTTTTGTAGCCGCCAGCCTTAACAAAATAGAGAAATTCGGCGTTAGTAATTAGATACTTACTCGCTAAAAAGGATGGAACTTCAACACTACGATCGCCATAATCAATATCCCATCCGTAAGTCTCATCATCAAAGGCTTTGCCAAGTTTTACTACTCCTTTAGGAATTTCTATCATTTCATTCTCAGGAGTGTAACCATTAAAAGGAGCATACTTCCAGTTTGAGGGACGTTTGACTCTCTCAATTGGTAATTGGCGAATTAACATTGAGGAAGTTTCAATGTGAATTCGTTGGTGTTCAAGCCCCATGATTAATGCCCAAAGGGGACTATCGGGACGAATTGGCAAAGTAATTGGGGTAGTTTTAATAACTTCGGAAATTGTAGAATATGCTTGTTTGCGATACTCCCAAGTTTGAGAAACTGAAGGCCAATTCAAATGAGCGATCGCTTCATTCAATTCTTGTGGATTTTCAGGATCGACTCCAATTTCAAATAAAATTTCATAATCAGGATTCAGACGTTTTTCTAATAACCCAACGCGAATTAATTTATTGATGTAGAAAACAGCCGAATGTCCCAGATAAAAAATTAGAGGATTTCTCAGAGGATCAGGATTGATATAAAATGTATCTTCTCCAATCGGACTTTCCATCAGAGTATCTTCTAGTTGCCAAGCGTTCTCAAAATAATCGAGAATAGCTTGAGAATTACAGCTATGAAGGTTTAGAGGTTTAGTAGATTGTAAACTACTCATAATGTCAAAAAATTTTTGATTTTTAATTTTTAATTCTGCATTTTTACTCAAGCTTGACAAAGAATTAACCCGAACCAATTTTTCGGGTCTGTCCAGGTCTTCAATGTTTTGAGTCCGTGGCTTTTTAGTTGTTTTTCCATAAGTGCTAAATCAAACTTGCGCGAGATTTCTGTGAGAATGCTTTCTCCATCTGTAAAAGCAACTTCTAAATTTAGAGATTTGAGAGATATCTGATGGCTTTTTTGGCAATGCAGATACATTTCAATTTGAGCATCAGTTTGATTATAAATGGCTTGATGAGCGAATAAATTTAGGTCAAAATTGCCTTGAAAACGCTTATTTAAATGAGATAGCATATTCAAGTTAAAAGCAGCCGTTACTCCTTGGCTATCGTTATAAGCCGGCTCCAAAATTTCCTTTGGTTTTTGTAAATCAATCCCTAATAGAAAGTAATGTCCTACTTGTAAAGTTTTTGCGATTTGCTTTAAAAAAATATCGCATTCTTGCGGGTTAAAATTACCCAAAGAACTGCCCAAGAAAAAAATCATGCGTGATGGGGCAAAAGTTGATTCTAGTTTTGCTAAAGCTTGTTCGTAAGTTCCTATTAATCCTTCGATAAAGAAATTTGGATATTTTTGTTGCAGCTTGATGACGCTAGATTCAAGGATACCGCGGCTAACATCAATCGGTACATATCTACAGTAATTAGCAAGTTTTTGGTAAGCGTCTAACAAAAATAGAGTTTTTGTAGAACTGCCACTGCCTAATTCTACAAGTTCGCAAACACCTGTTATCTGAGCGATTTCATCAGCATATTGTTCTAAAATCCATGCTTCTGTTCGTGTTGGGTAATATTCAGGTAACTGAGATATTTCTTCAAATAATTCTGAGCCGCGATCGTCGTAAAAATATTTCGGGGGTAAACTTTTTGGCTTTGTAGTTAATCCTTGAATAACATCTTGCCCCTCATTGTTCAGAGCTTGATATTGCTCGTTCAGAGTTTTTAGAGATGTTGTTATCATTATGCCAATATCTTAATTTCTGTATTTAACCCTTAAATATTACAGATTTAGAATTTAATAGCAAGTCTTCTTTTGAAATAAATTCATAATTATATTATCTATCAAAAGTCAATCTAGTTAGTGTAGTATAGATTGATTTAGTTATAAATTAAGTCTGTAGGAATAAATAAAACTATATAATTGAAGAATTCAGGAGCCATCATCAATAGAGAATACCTCACAGGAAGCAAGCTGCAAAAACATCCCCGATTGTAATACTATTTCTTTTTGAAGCTGTAATGTATACCCCTCCCTAACCCTCCCCTTTATAAGGGGAGGGAACAGAATTTTCCGGTTTCCCCCCTTTATAAGGGGGGATTAAGGGGGTCTAGTAAAGCACACCTTCATAGAGAATTGATATAACCTTTGGTAACCTTTACCCTCGTGCAAACAAACTACATATTGCGTCTGTGTCAGCAGAAGGGTAGACTAGCGAATTTTAAATTTTTTGGCGTACTTAAACCTGTCTAGAAGCAATTTAGAAAGTAACGTGCTACAAAAATTTAATTTTTATTTTATAAATAACCTCTGATTCATCTACAAAGAGCTATCAATTAAATTAAAGAATTATATGGAATGATGGCTTTATTATTTATGGCTAAGATTAACTAATTGTTAAAATCTTACTAATAAAAAATAATTAGTTTTATGTATACCGATTTATTTACAGGTAAATTTAAAAAAAATTATATATTGGTTAGCGATCGCCAACCCGAAACTACTTTTATCTACTAATGATTTAAATACCTGAAAGCTGCTGTAATTTAGAGAAGCATACGGCGATGCCTTCACAATAGGCATCGCGGATTTTAGATTTTGTCTAATCTAAAATCCCAAATCGGTTTTAACGATTTCCCGCCGCAGCTTCTCTTGCTGCTGCTGCTTGATCTGGGTGAATACCTAAGCGTGTGAGATTAATTCGACCTTTGTTATCAATTTCGCGCACTTTGATAATCACTTCATCGCCTACTGCGACTTCATCCTCAACTTTGCCAACGCGGTAGTCAGCTAGCTGAGAAATGTGAATCATACCTTCTTTTCCAGGTAGAAATTCGACAAATGCACCTATTGGTATAATTCGGGTTACGCGTCCTACGTAGACATCCCCTTCATGCAGCTTGCGTGTCATACCCTGAATGATACTGCGCGCTCTCTTAGCCTTACTCTCATCCACGGCAGAAATTGTCACTGTACCATCATCTTCGATGTCAATTTTTGCACCAGTCTCTTCCGTAATTCCCTTGATAGTCTTACCTCCAGGGCCAATTACCAGACCAATCATGTCTGAATCAATCTTGATGGTTAACAGACGTGGGGCAAAGGGTGAAGTTTCGGTGCGCGGTTGACTAATGCAAGCGAGCATTTTTTCGAGAATGTGCAACCTAGCTGATTTAGCTTGGTGGACGGCTTGGGCAATAATGTCTAAAGACAGACCCGGGATTTTCATATCCATTTGCAAGGCGGTAATGCCGCTATCCGTCCCCGCAACTTTAAAGTCCATGTCGCCCAAAAAGTCTTCGATGCCCTGAATGTCGGTCAGGACTCGCACTTCGTCTCCTTCTTTAATCAGACCCATTGCCGCGCCACTGACGGGTTTGATAATTGGGACGCCGGCATCCATCAGGGCGAGGGTAGAACCGCACACGGAACCCATTGATGTGGAACCGTTGGAAGAAAGCACTTCCGATACGACGCGAATTACGTAAGGGAATTGTTCTTTAGGTGGTAGCACAGGCAACAGCGATCGCTCTGCTAAAGCACCGTGGCCGATTTCCCTTCTTCCTGGCGCACGTAGGGGCTTGGTTTCCCCGACTGAGAACGGTGGGAAGTTGTAATGGTGGATATAGCGTTTGGATTGGTCTGTTTGCAAATCGTCGTTGAGGTTTTGGGCGTCTCCTGGCGTACCAAGAGTACAAGCGGTTAATACCTGAGTTAACCCCCGATTAAATAAACCGCTACCGTGGACTCGCTTTGGTAACAGGTCAACTTGGCAAGAGACCGGACGAACTTCATCGAGTTTGCGACCATCAACGCGGACGTTATCCTCGATGATTTGGCGGCGCATGAAGTATTTGGTAATGTCCTTAAACGTATTACCAAGTGCCTTACTGTTTGCACTTGCCGCAACTCGAATTGGGTCTTCTTCTGGTAGTTCGGCGATCGCAGTTTCAATGTTTTCTTTGACGACATCTAAAGCGGCATCGCGTTCCGGTTTACCCAAATCAAATTGCGCCAAAATTTTCTTAATTTCGTCATTAGCGCGATCGCGGATATAATTTTCCAGCGTTGCGTCTACTTCTGGTGGTGCTTCTTGGACTATTTGCAAACCTAGTTCTTGAACTAAATCTTCCTGGGCTTTAATTAAGTCCCGCACCGCTTCGTAACCAAAGTCAATTGCCTCGATAATATCTCGTTCTGGCAGTTGATTGGCTCCCGCCTCGACCATAATCACACCGTGGGGCGAACCTGCGACGATTAGATCCAAGTCTCCGGCTTCAATTTCGGCATAAGTAGGATTAATGATGAAATCATCTCCCACTAAACCTACTCGCACGGCTGCCATTGGCCCGTTAAAAGGAATCTGAGCAATTAAAGTAGCAATTGAAGCACCTGTAACTGCTAATACATCGGGTGGCACTAACTCGTCCATCGACAAGGTTAACGCCACAATTTGCAGGTCATCGCGTAACCAGGAAGGAAATAAAGGACGCAGAGGACGATCTATCAGACGACTGGTAAGAATTGTTTTTTCTGGTGGACGACCTTCACGCCGCATAATTCCTCCGGGAATTCTACCTGCGGCATATAGCCTTTCTTCGTAATCTACTGTAAGGGGAAGAAAATCAACGCCTTCTCTAGCTTGCGATCGCGTAGCCGTCACCAAAACAGCTGTATCCCCTGATTCTATCAAAACCGACCCACCAGCCTGGGGAGCTAGCAGGCCTACTTTCAGTCGAATATCCCGTCCATCGAAGGATATTGACTTATCAACTTCAGCCATTCAGTTTTTTTTCCTTCTCTTTCGCTATTCTCTTTCTGTGGCAATCCTAACATTTATGCCCTATGGCTGACTTGTGGTACATACAAAGATAAATGGCGTTACAAAAGCATTGGGGTAACTAGGGGAGGTAGGGGGAGAATTTAGAAGTTAGCAAATCATCCTTAGATTGTGTAAAGCCAGATCCACGAGTCGTTCAATGCAAACTGCGATACAACATCAGTGCGTCTACCACTTGCTCATTTTCTAGCTTCACGGCACGGGGAATCCGCCCAATAATCTCAAATCCCAACGACTGCCAAAGTGTAATTGAAGCTATATTAGTTCCAAATACCAAATTGAACATTACTGCCTCGTAGCCAAGATTTGCTGCGATCGAGAGCATGGACTCGCCCATGAACCGTCCTATACCCTGACCGCGCAGTTTGGATTGTACAATAAAACCAGCGTTGCAAATATGGCTACACCGACCAAGAAAGTTTGGCCTTAAATAAAACGATCCTAATATTTCTTGTGGTTTATTTGTAACATCCACACTTGATGCCCTAACAACAAAGGCATCTTTACTTAACCAGTAAGCTGAAAATTCTGCTTGAGATAGAGGTTGCTTTTGAGGATAAGTTTGACCTTCAATAATGACAGTATTTAACAATGCTCTTACAGCCTCTTCGTCTTGAGGCTGGATGTAATCTAGTTCTACTTTTATGCCATTTTTTAAAATTTGGACAATTGGGAAATCCATTATTAATATCTAAATTAATTAAGGAATTATTAGTATGTAATTGTAATATAAATATCTTTTTGCTTAATAATTATTTTGGCAAAAATCTAGAAATTTAAATCTTAGCACTTGAAATTATTTAATTGTACGAGAATTTGAGTAATTAGAAATGGCGATTTTACACGGTAATTGGTTAGTAAAAAATCAAAATAGTTGTTTATTTATTTGGGGAGAAACTTGGCGATCGCCACGAATAAATTTGACGCCAAGTGAATCTCAAGACATACCATTACATCCATTGGCAATGACAGCGGTTGAATTAAGCGAGTGGTTGCGTTCCCAGAATATACCAATTGCCAGCTTTATCCAACAACCCCAAGTCGCTGTAACTACTACTGGGCGAACCCGCAAAGCAGCTAGTAATACTGAGATTGCTTTGCCAACCCACTCTCAAATTATTGCCCTACCAACTTATATATCAGAAAGTACTCAGAAAGAAAAACCAGCAATTTACCCCGTCCATTCTGCTAGCTTCGGGTTAGAAGCAGACTCACCGCAATATTTACAACCCTGGCGAGTTGAGGGTTTTTGTCTCGATCCCACCCAAGCAGTCAAATTTCTAGCTGCTATTCCCCTAAACGCTACCAAAGGCGAAGATGCCTTTCTAGGTGGAGATTTACGCTTTTGGTCGCAAGTTGCCCGCTGGAGTCTCGATTTAATTTCTCGCCGTAAATTTTTACCAACAATCAAACGACAATCCGATGGTTCTACACTTGCGAAGTGGCAAGTACTTTTAGATAGTGCTGTAGACGGAACTCGCCTCGAAAAATTTTCCGCAAAGATGCCCTTAGTTTGCCGTACCTATCAGGAGGGACTGGGGACTGGGGAAGAGTTTTCCCAATCCCTAATCCCTAATCACCAGTCGCTACTTTATGTAGATTTCCCTACGGAACCTCAAGAATTGTTACTGGGATTTCTCAATAGTACGATAGATGCCCAAGTGCGAGAAATGGTAGGTTCGCAACCGCCGATGGAAGCCAAGGCAGTTGCGTCTTTACCAACTGCGGTGCGCCAGTGGTTGCTAGCTTTAAATGATGCATCTGGTAGAGTCAATGCAGACGTAATTGAAGTGGAAAGGTTAGAAGCGGCACTTAAAGCTTGGACTATGCCGCTACAATACCAACTGAGTCTCAAAACGCTGTTTCGTACCTGTTTTGAACTGCGTTCTCCGGAATCTGGGCAAACAGATTGGACATTGGCGTATTTTTTGCAAGCAGCCGACAACCCAGAATTTTTGGTAGATGCAGCAACTATTTGGAACAATCCAATTGAACGATTGGTATATGAAAATCGCACAATCGACCAACCGCAAGAAACATTTTTGCGGGGTTTGGGGCTAGCTTCCCGATTGTATCCAGTCCTCGCCCCCAGTTTAGAAACCGAATATCCGCAATCTTTTCACCTCAATCCCATCCAAGCTTATGAGTTTATTAAGTCTGTGGTTTGGAGGTTTGAAGATAGCGGCTTGGGAGTGATTTTACCTCCGAGTTTGGCAAACCGCGAAGGATGGGCGAACCGTTTGGGTTTGAAAATTACTGCCGAAACTTCCAAGACAAAACAGGGACGTTTGGGGTTACAAAGTTTGTTAAATTTCCAATGGCAATTGGCAATTGGCGGACAGATTATTTCCAAAGCTGAGTTTGATAAACTTGTGGCTTTAAATAGCCCGTTGGTAGAAATTAATGGCGAGTGGGTGGAATTGCGACCCCAAGATATCAAGACAGCCCAAACCTTTTTCGCTTCCCGCAAAGACCAAATGGCACTGTCTTTGGAAGATGCTTTGCGTCTGAGTACAGGAGATACCCAGGTAATTGAAAAATTACCAGTGGTCAGTTTTGAAGCCTCTGGCGCATTGCAAGAGTTGATTGGGGCGCTAACCAATAATCAGACCATTGAACCTTTACCCACACCAGCCAACTTTCAAGGACAATTGCGACCTTATCAACAACGCGGTGCTGCTTGGCTGTCTTTCTTAGAACGTTGGGGCTTGGGTGCATGTTTGGCGGACGATATGGGATTAGGTAAATGTGTAGCATCTGATACATTAATTGATGTCAATGGACTCTTACGTACAGCCGAGACAATCTGGACAACTCATGCTGGAGAAACAGAATTTGACGGTGAAGGATTTTGGGCTAAACCCACTGAACAGTTAGTAGTTAATTCCATAAATGAGAAAACTGGCAAAATTGTCCAGGCTAATGTCAGACGATTATATAGGCAGCAAGTCTGTGAGAAATTACGAAAAGTCACTCTAGAAGACGGTAGCAGTATCACCATCACTTATCGCCACAAATTGCTGACAAATAAAGGTTGGACAAATAATTTACAAGTAGGCGATCGCGTCTGTGTACCAGGTAAAACGCTTTGGAATGGACAACCACAAGACCCAGACTTAGTTAAGTTTCTTGCTTGGCAGATTGCCGAAGGACATGAAATACCCGATGCCAGACAATTGACAATATCGCAAAAAGATACTCTGCCGTTAGAAAATCTACTCCAAACTTTTCAGCGCATAGGAAAACGCTATAACCTCACAATTAACAGTCCTAACATCTCTAGTTTTCCTAATAAAGTTCCTTTTCTTCGAGTTAGCAGCCAAGCCTATCGCCGATTCTTAGAAACTAAAGGTTATGTTTGGGGTAAACTATCCGCAGAAAAATTTATTCCGCCTTTCATTATGCAGGCAGACTTAGATAGCGTGCGGACATTTTTACAAAACTATTTTGATGCTGAGTCTGCCGTTGTTTTAAGTATGCGGAGTATTGAGATTGCTACAGCTTCACCTATACTAATTCAGCAACTTTCTGCACTATTGCGGCGCTTTGGCATTTGGTTACGAATCTCGGCTAAAAAGAAGTGTGCTACGAATGGAACGCGGATTTTACGCACATACTATATTGGTGTAATTGGTGGAAATTCTGCACGCAGATTTTTACAAGCTATTGGTTTTAGCAATTATGAAAAACAGTTCAAATTAGAACAAATTTGTCAAGCTGTCAGCAATACTAATATTGAGGGAATTCCTGCTGGAGATATTGTTGCTCAAGCAGTTACAACAACAAAGTTACCGTTGCGCCATTTTGGAATGCACAATACTGTTTATGTTAATGGATCGCAGCAATTTTCCCAAGATAGTTTGCAGCGAGTTATTACTGGAATAAACCGCATTATTAATGGAGAAGCTCAACAGGAGTATCAACTATTAAAACCTTCAAAATGGACAACTCAAACCCTGGCAGCTTACGCTCAACTGGACATAAAACAGTTAAGTTTAACTAGGCAGTCTTTACAAAACCTTCTCGAGCAAGAAGTATTTTATTGCCAGATTAAATCCATAGAAGAGATAGATTATGAGGGATGGGTTTATGATTTTGAAGTTAGCGAACATCACAATTTTGTAGCTAACAATATTATCTGCCATAATACTGTCCAATTTATTGCTTTTCTTCTCCACCTCAAAGAACAAGATGCACTAGAAAATCCAACACTGTTAGTTTGCCCGACTTCGGTTTTAGGTAACTGGGAAAGGGAAGTCAAGAAATTTGCACCAAGTCTGAAAGTTTTGCAATATCACGGTGATAAACGTCCTAAAGGCAAAACCTTTATAGAAGCAGCTAAAAAGCACGATTTAGTTATCACTAGTTACTCGTTGATTCATCGGGATATTAAGTCTTTAGAAAGCGTACCTTGGCAGATAATTGTTTTAGATGAAGCGCAAAATGTGAAAAATTATGAGGCAAAGCAATCAAAAGCAGTGCGGCAATTAACGGCAACATTTCGGATTGCTTTGACGGGAACGCCAGTAGAAAATAGGCTGCAAGAATTGTGGTCTATTTTAGATTTCTTGAATCCTGGATATTTAGGTAACAAGCAATTCTTCCAGCGACGATTTGCCATGCCAATTGAAAAGTATGGGGATACGGCTTCTTTGAGTCAATTACGTTCGTTAGTTCAACCATTTATACTGCGGCGATTAAAAAGCGATCGCGAAATTATTCAAGACTTGCCAGATAAGCAAGAAATGACAGTATTTTGTGGCTTAACTGCCGACCAAGCTGCGCTTTATCAAAAAGTTGTAGAAGCATCTTTAGCAGAAATTGAATCTGCCGAAGGATTGCAACGTCGGGGGATGATTTTGGCTTTACTAATCAAACTCAAACAAATCTGCAATCACCCAGCACAATATTTAAAACAAGCCACATTAGAACAACATCATTCAGCAAAATTGCTGCGGCTAGAAGAGATGTTAGAAGAAGTTTTGGCAGAAGGCGATGCCTCCGGCGCTGCTGGGGCAGGACGCGCTTTAATCTTTACCCAATTTGCTGAGTGGGGTAAATTACTTAAACCTCATTTAGAAAAACAGCTTGGACGAGAAATATTCTTTTTATATGGCAGCACCAGTAAAAAACAACGTGAGGAAATGATCGACCGTTTCCAACACGATTTACAAGGGCCGCCAATTATGATTCTTTCACTCAAAGCCGGTGGTGTAGGCTTGAATTTAACACGAGCAAATCACGTATTCCATTTTGATAGATGGTGGAATCCAGCCGTAGAAAATCAAGCTACAGACCGAGTATTTCGCATTGGTCAAACCCGCAACGTGCAAGTACATAAATTTGTTTGTACTGGCACTTTAGAAGAGAAAATTCACGACATGATTGAAAGTAAAAAACAACTAGCCGAACAAGTTGTAGGCGCAGGTGAAGAATGGTTAACTGAACTAGATACAGACCAACTTCGGAACTTACTAATTCTTGACCGCAATGCAGTAATTGACGAAGATGCAGAATAAACAGAAGTCAGAATACAGAATCCAGAATTCAGAATACTCTACCTATAAAAAAGTAGGTTTTAATCAGGAAGAATTTTTAATGAGACATACATACAACTTATGACTAATTACACTCTTCAAGCTAGTCGAGAATGGTGGTCGCAACAATGGCTAGATTTGCTAGATTCCTATCGTTTTAAAAAGCGTTTGGAACGCGCTAGAAACTATGCACGCCAAGGAAATGTTTTAAGCATTGAGTTTCAAGGTGCAAAAGTATTGGCTAGGGTACAAGGTAGTGAAGCAGAACCTTATAAAGTTTCCCTTTCCCTCGATCCTTTTAGCGATGAACAATGGGGTTATATTATTGAAACAATGTCCCAAAAAGCAATTTTTGCTGCCAAATTGTTGGCGGGAGAAATGCCGCAAAATATAGCAGAAGTCTTTACAGCTAATGGTCTTTCGTTATTTCCTTTTACCCTTGGTGATGTCCATAGTAAATGCTCTTGTCCTGATAAAGCAAATCCCTGTAAACACATTGGTGCGATATACTATCAGTTAGGCGATCGCTTTAGTGAAGATCCCTTTGTACTATTTCAGCTGCGCGGACGTACCAAAGAGCAAATTCTCAGCGATTTACGGCAGTTACGTAAAGGTAAGATTGAAACCGACACCATAGAAACGCCTGAGATTCAACAGTCAATTCCTGACAACAAATACTCAGTAAAGCTTGACTGTTTTTGGCAATATAATGAACCGTTAGAGTCCTCTTTGGTAGTAATTGCACCTTCTGGTAGCGAGACAGGATTAGATGTCTTAGGAGCAATTCCCCTAGCAAAGGAAGAGGAAAATCTCGTAAGTTCAAATTCCAGCGATTTGGTGATGAAGTATTTAAATACTGTTTACAGTGATGTTAGCCAAAAAGCTGTTTTAGCAGCAATGAATGTGGGAGGAAGCTGACAAAATGTTAGATTAAATCAAATCAAAAATGCTAGTAACAAGTGAAAGTAAGTCTTGAATATAAATTTCAGGAATTTACTTTTTTGCAATGTCCTCACTTGACGTAACTGAAAATATGAAAAATTTTAGCCCATACCTAAGAATTTTCTAATCTCTTCTAATTGTTTAAACTGTTGTTGCATTTGCTGTATTAGTTTCGCAAAATCAATATTATTGTCAGTTGGGGTATTCTCATTATTAATAGCTGTAAATGTTGCATCGTAGTTTAGATATTGAGTCGATAATTCTGGGTTAATTAATCCAGAATCGTATTCAGATGGCGTCAGATATTCTGTTGTTTGTGTAATCGAGCGATCGCTCACAGCAGTATTGTTATAATTATTAATACTAAAAAAATCCTCTGACGTCAGATATTGAGTTGTTTCTGGAAACGTCTGACTGGTGAAAGTACTAAAATCATAATTCTTAAAACTAGAGAGAGTTTTTGGTATAAAGTATTCTGCTCTTTGTGTAATTACCTGACTTGCCAAAGAATTCACATCCGAAATATTAAAATTAGAGCTTGTACTTTGCGTACTATCTCCTGCGGATTCTGCAACAATTTGACGCACTTGGGCATCAGTGAGGTTGGGGTTAGCACTCAGCATCAGGGCAACTACACCAGCAACATGGGGAGCAGCCATAGAAGTACCGCTATAACTGCCATAATCGTTACCTGGAAGTGTGGAGTAGACGTTGACTCCTGGCGCTGTCACGTATGAAATTTCGCTGCTTCCAGCTCTGTTAGAGAAATCAGCTATATTATTATCTCTGTCTACTGCCCCAACAGCAATTCCTGACTTGTATGCATAGCGGGCGGGGTAATCTGGCAATGGTTCGCCATCATTACCAGCTGCCATAACTACAATTACTCCTTTGCTGCTGGCATAATCAATAGCTGACTCTAGAGTTCGATTAGAATAATTGCCTCCTAAGCTGAGGTTAATTACATCGGCACCATTGTCCGCAGCGTAGCGAATGCCTTTAGCTATAGCACTATAGGAACCAGAACCAGAGTCGTTTAAAACTTTGACAGGCATAATTTTGGCATTGTATGCAATACCAGTGACACCATAGCCATTATTTTCTCCCGCGATCGTGCCAGAAACATGAGTTCCATGACCGTTTCCATCTAAGGTGTTGTTATTTTTATCAGAGAAGTTCCAACCGTAATTGTCATCAACATAACCATTGCCATCATCATCTATACCGTTATCTGCAATTTCTTTACTATTCATCCAAATATTATTTTTTAAATCTTCGTGGTTGCGGTCAACTCCAGTATCTACAACAGCAACAACAACACCTTGACCTGTGTATCCTTGTGCCCAAACTTCTGGTGCTTTTACAAGGTCTGCTCCCCAATTATTGCCACCAAGATTAGGAACATCAGGAAAGGTATTTTGACCAATAACTCTAGCCACTGCTGCTGCTGAATTAATTAAGCCATAACCAGTTGTAGAATTATAATTTCCACTGCTATTAGCAGTATTATTAATGTTAATTTTTGAGTGATTTTTATTTAACGTCTGCACGTCAGCATCAGTTGAATTGTAGCTACTACGGCCGCTGAGACTGAGACTATAGTCATCTTTAGTATTAAATCCATTCAATGAGGATATTGAAGTGGCATTTAATGTTTTCTGGGAAAACAAATTGTTACTAACATCATCATTGAGCATGAGTATTTTTTCTCAGAAATAGCAATAGTTTTTGACAGTCTGAAGCTTTATAAACATGCCTCACAAATTTTCATCTGTGAATAAGCCCCATTGTCAATAATTACTATGGAATTTCAGAAAAAATTGCTAACTTTACTACAAAAAATATTTTCAAATTAGAGATTTTTATGAAGATTATAATTATCAATCCAATATTAAATTATCATCACAAAGTTATGACATTTTGATATTTTTAAATAGCATATAACTAACTGATTTTTCAAGTTATATATCTTATTTCTGAAGTATCATTTAGAATGAACATACCGCTTTTACCGATTGTGTAAAATAACCAGATTTCTGTATTCTGAATTATTCTTTTAAATCATCTGATTTGTCTGGCATCTGTGTATCTATCTTGCTCTGTTTAGTATTTTTTTTAGACTTATTTTCTTTCCATCTTCCTCTTTTGCGTGCTGCTTCTGTTAGCAGATACTCAATTTGCGCGTTAACGCTCCTTAATTCGTCAGCAGACCATTTTTCCAGCACTTCGTATAATTCAAGGTCTAAACGCAGTAAAAACCGTTTTTTCTGACTCATGTCTCATACCAATTCTCTAAAATTCGGCAACAAATTCAAACCTTGAACCCTAAATACAATTTGAATTACGAATTACAAATTAATATTAGGTGTAAAGGCTGCCAGCATTAACCACTGGTTGAACGTTTTGTTCTGAAGTTAAAACAATCAGCAGATTGTTAATCATAGTAGCTTTGCGTTCGTCATCTAAATCAATCATTTGTTGTTCGCTGATTCGTTTTAGTGCTTCATCAACCATCCCCACTGCACTCTCAACAATTTGCCGCCGCGCATCAATCATTGCTTTGGCTTGTTGACGACGCAGCATCATTTGAGCAATTTCTGGAGCATAAGCAAGGTGAGAAAGTTTTGCTTCTAAGACTTCAACTCCTGCAACTTCAAGTCTGGCTTGCAATTCTTGTTGAAGGAAAAGCGCAATTTCGTCAGGTACCCCACGCAATGAAGGAATTGATTGTTCGTCAGGCGCGTCATAAGGATAGCGAATTGCTAAAGCTCGTATTGCTGTCTCGCTTTGAATGGCGACAAATTGCTCGTAGTCATCAACCGCAAATCTAGATTTAGCTGGCTCTATTACTTGCCACACTATTACAGCTGCAATCTCTATTGGGCTGCCTTGAGCATCGTTGACTTTTAATATTTTGCTGTTAAAGTTGCGAACCCGTAAAGATACCTTGCGTTTATCGGTAAAAGGGTTAGTCCACCAAAATCCTGCTTCCTGGATAGTACCAACGTAACGCCCAAAAAAGACTAGTACTACTGCTTGATTTGGCTCAACTGTCAAGAAGCCTGACATTGAAGGAATTACTAGTACGATAAGTGTCGCTCCTAACCATGCACCTATTTCTGCTAAGTCGGCAAAATCTCCGACCTTCAGACTTCTGCCTAATACTTCTATCAATCCCTGTATGGTTGACCAAACCTGCCAACTGCCAAAAATCGCTAAAGCGAAGACTAGGCCCAAGGCTATAAAGCCGTTGACTTTAAACGCAGGAAATTCGCTGATTTGCTGCTTCATAATTTGGTTTTAAAATATATTTTTGATACTACAATGATATCACTTTAATAGCAATAAAGAGTAGAAGAAAATTTAGAGACGTTGCATTGCAACGTCTCTACATGGATTTCGATATCATGCACAATCGTTTTCATGCATGAAATTAGCAATGGAAAAATTTTTAATAAATTTAACGTGAATTCGACGGTTTATATAGTGTCCGTCTAATTAGCCAAATAAAAAACCTCTCCCTGGTTTTACTACATAAAACCGTCCCTCTCCGATTCGGAGAGGGACAGACTTGAACACTAGTTCAAGACAGGGAGAGGTTGGTCGAATTCGCATTAAATTTAAAAGGCGAATGGAAGATAATAATTCCATTCGCCAAACGTTTCTTTTTTAAGCGATCGCAAGCTTTGAAGGGTGAAATCTGCTATATATTTGCTTGCTGCCGTTGATATAGCGACCAGTACAAGCCTTTTTGTTGCAATAACTGTGAGTGAGTACCACGTTCAGCAATCACGCCTTGCTCTAATACCAAAATCATATCGGCACGTTTGAGGGGAGCGAAGCGGTGAGCAATCAGAAAAACGGTACGGTTAGCGGAAACTTTTTGCAAGTTTTGTAGTACTTGTTGTTCGGTTTCACTGTCCAAAGCGCTGGTAGCTTCATCCAAAACTAAAATCGGCGCTTGGGAGAGAAATAACCTTGCTAGAGCAATGCGTTGTCTCTGTCCGCCAGATAAAGCGGTGCCGCGTTCGCCTACATTGGTTTCATAACCGTAAGGTAATTGACTGATGAAATCGTGTGCTACAGCTAGTCTTGCTGCTTCTACCACTTGCTCTGCGCTAATGTCGGGATTACCGAGAGTGATATTGTCCAAAATAGAACCGTTAAATAAAAAGTCTTCTTGGAGAACTACACTAATTTGTTGCCGCAGTGATGCTAAATCGGCACTTTTAATATCAAAACCATCAATTAGGATGCGTCCTGATTCAATTTGATAAAGGCGTTGCAATAATTTTGAAAGTGTACTTTTACCAGAACCGCTGCGTCCGACAATGCCAATAAATTGTCCTGGGTCGGCATTGAAAGATATTCCCCGCAGAACTGGTTCAAAGTTCGGTCGGTAGCGGAAAAATACTTGCTCGAAGGTGACTTGACCTTTTAGGGGTGGTAAAACTAAGCCAGTTCCCGGTTCGGCTTCTGGGGAGACGTTGAGTATATCACCAATGCGGTCTACGGAAAGTAGGACTTGTTGGAGATTCTGCCACAATTGCACTAAGCGCAAAAGCGGCCCTGTGACTCTACCGGACAACATTTGAAAGGCAACAAGTTGTCCGACTGTGAGCTTTTGCTCGATGACTAATTTGGCTCCAAACCAGAGAATCAGCATGGTGGAAAAATTGGTGAGAAAGTCACCAAGATTGCTGCTGATGTTGGAGGTGGTAGAGGCTTTAAAACCTGTGCGGATGAAGCGCGCAAATAAGCCTTCCCAGCGATCGCGTGCTACTGGTTCGGCTGCATGAGCTTTAACGGAGTGAATGCCGGTGACTGTTTCAACTAAAAATGATTGGCTATCAGCAGAACGGTTAAAAGTTTCGTTAAGCCAGTTACGCAGAATTGGTGTTGCAACTATTGTCAAGGTAGCAAATAGCGGCAATACTGCTAAAGCTACAAAGGTAAGGGGAATATTATAGTAAAACATCAATGCTAGGTAAACCACAGCAAAGATGCTATCTAAAATTACGGTTAATGCTGTACCTGTAAGAAATTGCCGAATTTGTTCGAGTTCTTGGACTCGCGCTACTGTGTCTCCGACGCGCCGCGACTCAAAATAAGCCAAAGGCAAACGCATCAAATGGCGAAACAGCTGTGCTGATAAACTCAAATCCAGACGGCGAGCTGTATGAGTAAAGATAAATAAGCGCAGAATGCCGAGTATTGACTCAAATATGGCGACAAACAATAAAGCGATCGCCATGACATCAAGAGTCGGCAAACTCTCCTGCACCATGACTTTATCAATGACGACTTGGGTAATCAGCGGTGTTGTCAAGCCCAAAAGCTGCAAGGTAAAAGATGCTAGCAATACTTCAGTTAGCAATCCTCTATACTTCCAAACTGCCGGGGTAAACCAACTGAGGTTAAATTTTTCTTGTTGTGATATCAGTTCTACTTGCCAGAGTTGTCCATCCCAAGACGCTTCAACTACTGACTGGGGCAAAGTTTCACAAAAGCGATCGGGATTTAGAGGGTTAGCGATAATCAAGCGATCGCCTCTCATTCCATAAGCTACCACCCAAGATGGACTCTGCGGTAAATCGGAATTCCACAACAATAAAGCTGGAAATGTTATTTGCCGCAAATCGCTCCAACTTACTTGTAACCGCCGCAACACTAAGCCCATCTTTTCGGCTGCTTCCACAACATTTTTGGGGCGTTGTCCTCTGAGTTGGCGTTGCACCCATTCCAGTTGCACGGAATTTTCTAATTGTTGCGTCACCATTGTTAAACATGCAGCAGCAGTGTTCCAACTGGCAACAAAAGGATAATTTGGAACGATGAGATTGGCGGCTGGAAGTCCTTTTTGGGGTTGGACGGGAAGAGTTTCCTCAGTAGCTGGCGGTAGTGGAATTGTGGGAGAGTAGGAAAATGTCTCTTTTTCTGGTTCCCTTTCCACTGGTAACGCTTGCCAAAATTCCTGAATTTGTGGGTTAGAAAATTCTGCCCACAGTGCTGTACGCCAACACAGGACTATGACTTCTTTACTTGCAGCTACGGCTTTAAAATCCGCAGATAGCTTTTGTAAATCGCCAAACCAATCTCCGGCTTCAAGGGCGGCGATGGGTTTGGCAAGGCGTTCTTGAGAGAGTCCGTTGGATGAGTTTGCTCTACCATCTCGCAAACGCACTTTACCAGCCACAATAAAGAATTGGTAACCGCCGACATCGCTTGACCAGATTCTATCTCCTAAACGATACTGACAAGCTTGCGATTCATCTTGCAATCTCAATTGCTGTTCTGGAGTCAACCAACATAAAGGCGCTTGATTCCAAGGTAAAGAAGCTAGCACTTCTAATCGTAGAGATTCATTATCCAGAATTTTTAACTCACTTGTAATTTGACTGTCAGTTTTTGAATTTTCTCTGCTAGCCATTTGTCAAATAATTCATTTTGTAGTGCTTGCTTTAGTTGAGTATCTTCTAAGGATGATGGCAGAAATTGTTCTACTCGAAACAAACCGTAAGGTGCTTCTCCTTGCAAAGAAGTTCCGCCAACCATTTCTATCGGGCCTACCACTTGTCCGGGGCTTGCTATATCAATAGCTGCCCGTAGTGTATCCGGCAGACTTCCTCGGCTAATTGGCCCCATCATGCCGTTCACAACTCGGTCATCTGCAAGTGAATACTCTCTAGCTAATTGCTCAAAGCTACCTCCTTCTTCAATTTGAATTTGTAGTTCGTCTGCAAGTTCTCGATTATCAACAACAATCCGAGAAAGTACTACCCTGTCTAAAAAAATTTTGCGTTCGATAAAATATTCTGGAAGCTTTGGTTCGCTAATTACAGCTTTGAGTTTTTCTAGTTTGTAACCAAAAGCAACCGATGTATGAAAGGTTGTGTAATCTGTATTATTTCTCTTTAACCATTCTTGAAAACTTTGGGGGTCAGTCAATTGATTTTTCAGCCTAAAATCAATAATTGCTTGTTCAGTTATTGCTGAACTAATTTCAATATCATCTCGCGTCCGTATTTCTTGCTCAATTACGTGTTGCCGGAGAATATCGCCAATGAACTGTCCTAGTTTCCCTGAGGCTTGCAGGTATTTTACTGCTTCCTCAATAGAAATAGTTTGGTCATCGACAATCAAAAATGGTAAAGATTCCATGAACTAATTATGTAAAAATGGTTAAACACTTATAGGACTTTTAAATTAAATCATATAGAAATAATCTTGTCATTGACGGGTAATTATGATAAAGATTCTATAAACTAATTAACTCGAAAGGGTAAAAAAAATATATAACTGCTAATTGAAGAAGTAAAAATTTGACGCTATAACGCTCACAGTCAGGAATCGATCGCAAGTTCAGTTTGTCGTCATCACGCCTTCTTGATAATATAATTTTTCATGATTAGTTATACGCTCTTTGGAACACACAACAGGAATGAATATTTGAGCGATCGCTCCAGAGCAAGCAAAAGCAAGCGATAATTTTTTAAAAGTTTACTATTATAGCAAATAATCGCCTAACTAGACAAAATTAATCAAAATAGCTGCAAAGAATTGATTGTTTATTTTCTGGGCTAGTTGCTTACCAGCGCCCAATACTCCATACCCAAGCAAATATTACAGCTGCGATCGCACCAATTAAGGTATTAAAAATATTGACCACTTCATTGGTCATCCAGGTATATTTTGATTGCAGTGTTGCGCCAATGACACTTTCTAAATTAGTGGCGATAAATGCTGCCAAGACACACCAAACTATGCCCAATAAATCTATTAAACCAACTCCCCAAGCAACAAATGCGATCGCTACGGAACCCACCACACCAGCTAAAGTTCCTTCTAAGCTTACTGCTCCTTCAGTACCGCGGGGGACTGGTTGCAGGGTGGTGATTAAAAACGTACTTTTACCATAAGCTTTACCAACTTCGCTTGCAGTGGTATCGGCTAGCTTGGTACTGAAACTGGCTACATAAGCTAATAAGAGTAGGGATTGGGGATTGGGGATTGGGGATTGGGGTAGAATGAATCCTGAATTAAGTAGCCCTACTCCTAAAGCGCACAATGCGCCAGTCAAAGCCGAACCCCAGACGTTTTCGGGGCCTCTGGCGCCAGAACGCTTTTCGGCAATTCCTTCTGCTTCCTTCTGTGCCATACCGATGCGAGTAACGCCAGAACCAACAAGAAAATAGAACATTACTACTGCATAACCTTGCCAGCCTAAAGTACCCCAAATTAATATGGCTAGTACCCAGGCGTGGAATAATCCTGCTGGAGTCAGTAGTTTTTTAGGAGCGATCGCAGCTAAACCCAATAAAATTGTGTTTAATCCTAATCCCAGCAGCCAGGGATTCACAGAATTAATTAGGGATGACATCAGTAATTATTTAAGGTAATTTTATCTGAATATCAACAGAATACCGAATTTAGGACACTTAGTGCTTAATTAATAACACTATTGCCAAATTAATCGCACAGGTATCGCTCTTAAAGCTAGATGTAGAAATAGAAACAATGGTCTACAGATAGACTGCAATATTGGCTAAAAAACAATCAATTAAGCAAAATGCAAACTTTACTTTGCTCAGATTCACTCTTTATCTTATAGGATGAGCATCTGCCTGAGTTTAAGTAACTAAAACGCCGATGCTACAAGAAAAATAATGAAATAATGCCTAGTGTGCCATCTTGGTCATATTAGGGTAAAGGATATAAGTTTTTCTCAATTAAAACTGTGTTTTAATTGACCGCAATTAAGACTTTACAGCATAGATTGTAGATAGCATCAACCATTAATTTTTTCCATAAAGTTATGAGCCAAACCATATTCCATCTTGCTTTCCCTGTAACTGACATTGCCCAGACAAAAAAATATTATGTAGATGGCTTGGGTTGCATTCCCGGTCGTGAAAACCGGCACGCGCTAATTCTCAATCTCCAAGGTCATCAACTGGTAGCTCATATTACCAAAGAACCTTTAACACCCCAACAGACTATCTATCCCAGACACTTTGGGCTAATTTTTACCGAAGAACGTGGCTGGGAAGACTTACTAAAAAGGGCACAACAGCAACAGCTAATTTTCCGCGAAGAAGGCAAAAATCGTTTTGTTGGTTCTCCTCTCGAGCATCGTACTTTCTTTTTAGAGGATCCCTTTTATAACCTAATGGAGTTTAAGTATTATCGCTACCCAGAAGCAATTTTCGGAAGTTCCGAACATACACAAATTGGAGATAGAACTTAAATAATTCGTAATTCATAATTCGTAATTAGAAATAAATAAAGTGTCACGAGTATTTTAGCTACTGACTGAATTTTTTCTTGAGAAGGGGTAGCTTAATAGGCTCTACTAAAGCTGCTGTTACTGCTGCTAAACTTCTGGAGTCTGTAAGCATCCAAGGGTGTAGAGCAACTGGTACTATTACTTGGTTTCCAACGGGCATTTGCGAACTATTCGCAGGCACGATCATTAGATCGTAAGGTGTCCAGATAGATGTAAAATTTAGTTGCTTCAAGATTACAGCATCAGAATTTAAATCCTTGAGAAAAAGGCTGTCGGGGCGCATTTGTACGCAACCAGGACGTCTGGAACCGTAAGCAACGACAGTTCCATGATGCGGCGAAGCAATTGTGATAAACCGCTGCACGCGGTTAATTCCTCCCAACCGTTGGACATAGTAACGGCTGACAATTCCTCCCATGCTAAAGCCTACCAAATCCAGTGGTTTTTCTGTTCCAAAGTTCGTCGTGGCATAATCAGCTACTTGTTTTGCCAATTCATCAAGACCTAAATCACCATTCTTCGGCATTAAATTCAGAGCATGTACGGTGAAACCTTGTTCTATTAGGTACGCTCTCATTTGGCGGAAAACTGCCTCTGTATCGTCAATTCCGTGGATTAACAAAACGGGATTGCGTTGCTGATTTTCAATGTTCATTGACACAAATCTCCCTAAATGTAAGGGTTTTTTTCACTTTTGTAGGTACATACTGCTCTACAAACTGAAGTTATTGCTTTTCAGATTTTTCAAAAGATACAGCAGTTTTGATTTGTATGAGGTACAGAGTTAATGGTTTTGAGGCAGGAGGCAGGATAGCGCGGCGTAAAGCCTTCTCTACGAGAGGCTTTGCCAACGGCATGGCTTCGCTTAGAGCGAGTCCGCGAGCGTCGGCAGAGGGCAGGAGGGAAAAGAAGAATTTCTATATTCAATTCTCCAGTTGTGTACCTCATTTATTTGCAAACTACTGTATTTTGCCAAAACTTTAAGATAGCTTGGAGCAACTTTGTAAAAAATATAACTCAATATCAGATGCGCCTGCTAATAGGGTATGACACTCTTTTCGCTGGTTAAAAGCAAAGCGCTTGCCTAAATTATTTGACAAAGAAATGTTAATTTTTATGAAGCTAGCTTTCAGAATCTTGCTCTTAGTTACAGTAAAATTTAATAATTAGGTCTCGGTGTATATAGCTGGTAAGTGCTTATAAGCAAGTATTTATCGTGTAGTTTTACTACAATGTTCATTAAAGACAAACCTATAGAGGTTGTCACCAGAATAAGGTGACGCAAAGTAGAAAATGTAACACTTTGTCGTAATTTTTAACAATTACGGTCAAATTTCAAATATTAAGAAGGCAGGAGTAATTGTAATGGGTTTTATCAAAAATTTGATCTCAGGTATTCTCGGTTTTCTAGGGGGTATCCTGGGTTTTGTGACTGGCTTATTACCAGGGAAGAAAAGCAACGGCTACTTCTTAGAATTGGACGAAGCCAAGGGTATTGCTAAAGAGGCAGCTCAAGAGGTAGCATCAAACGCGAAGAAAGTAGTAGAGACAGTTGGCTCGAGTGCGAAAAAAGTAACGGAAACAATTACATCAGACGCACCAGCCGCATCGAAGCCAGATTCATTGAACGGAACAAAAGCCGACACAACTAACGGTAAGGCAAAATCAACTAAATCAAATAAAGAAGAAAAATCAGCTAAGAATCCAAAACCAGCTGATGTTGAGCTAGTGCAAACTGCTGAGGGTCTAAAAGTTCAACCTGGCAACAATGAAAAAGCTGCGGCAGCCAAAGTCTTAAAACAGCAGCCAACTGAAACTACCTTTGCTCCTAAGTATTTAGCTCCTTCAGCTAATGGCTCTAATGGCCGTCGGCGTCCGGGAGCAAATATGAATGCTTACTTAGAACTTGCACGTCAGGTAAAAACCCCTGCTAATAAGTAGAGATGCTGCATTGTGCATTTCTACAAATTTGTTAAACGTGAATATGCAAGGTTAAAACTACTTTAGCAGTTGTAGATGTGGGAATTCTCCAAATTAGCAGCGATCGCTCAATTTTCTCCACTACAACTGCATCTTTTTGAGTGGATGCTGCTTCATCCAAGATTATCCCGGCTACCCGACCTTTGTTAACAGCGAACTCGAAGACGATTTCACCACTAAAGCCTGGGGGTAAATCTATTTGTTGTAAGTGTTGGATTAAGTCAGCAATTGCGATTTCATCCAAGCCAGTGGCGCTGATGACTTCTAACTGGTGAAGTATGGGCGCTGCCGATTTTACAGATGGGGCGGCTGATTTTTTTTTCTTTTTTGGCTTTGATACCCGTCTTGGCAATAAAAAATTTGGAGCTTCTGCTGAAGCTGGCGCTGGTGCTATTGAGAATTGTATTTGACGCAAAACAGCACCAGATGGAGGACTACCGAACACTCCTTCGTAACTCACTCCCTCCGGCATTTCCACTGGTATCTGCATAGACACATATTCGCTTCCTGGTTCAACTCGCACGTCATCGCTGACAGCAACAAAAGCGGTGTACTGAGAAAGCAGTTGATAAGTTAAAGCGGTTTCTGTCACTGCCTCTACACCAGCTTTCGTATCAAAACTCACCATTTGATTCATCAAGTCTTTGATGCAAGCACGTCCCCATAACTGCGCTACAGCAAGGTTTCCCGTTTCCTCAAATGTAAGGTGAAACGTTTTTTCATAGTGCTTACCGCCCGCAGCAATGCCAGAGATTTGCAGATTACCGCTGGCTTTATCTTGTTTGCGACCAAATAAAACTAATGGCTGTTCGCTGAATAAATCAGGCGCTATCTTCGGATAAATCACAGGCGATTCTGTGTCGCCTTGCCAAGATATTTCAATATTCGTAAGTACGGGATTATTGATTTGTTTGTAGAACTTTTCGGCAACTTCTTGTGCGGGTTCATCATGACGAATAATTCTAGATATTCCCCGACCAATTTCAGCAATGCGATTCAGTAAAAAACGGTTAACTGAACTACCAGCACCGAAACTATAAAGGCGATTTCCTGGTTGGAGATACTGTTGTACCTCTGCCAAAATTTCATTTTCGTTACCGATGTAGCCATCGGTTAGAAGCACAACAGAGCGCAATCTTCCGGCTGGTGTGGGGAAATTTATGGCTGTACGAATGCCGCCGAGCATTTCTGTACCCCCAGAAGCTCGTAAATTATTAATATAAGCGATCGCTTGAGCGCAATTTTCTGGTGTATTCGGTAAAGGTGTCTTTGATAACTGTCTAACTCTATCAGAAAAATCGAGAATTGTGAAAGTATCGTTGGGATTCAACCCATTAATGAATCTTCGCATCAATTCTTGGCATTGTTTTAACGGTTCGCCTGATTGGGAACCAGAAGTGTCCACCAAAAAAACAACATCTTTGGGGACAATTTCATCAGTTGAATATGACAAAGCTGGAATTAAATATATGGCAAAATGTCCGCCGCGATCGTCGGCTTGGGTTAATACTGTAGATTGAGTTTCTTGACCAGAAACTTGATAGCGAAGAATTAAGTCTTTGTTGGGAATTGTATCTTCTCCAGCTAATTGAATCCGGACTATTTGACCTGAATGTTCAATTTTTAATTGATGAGAAGGAGAACGCACTTGAGAAATTGGTAAACCTGCATCAATTTCTACTGTGACATTAATATCATGCCGCGATCGCATTCCTTCTGGGACTACAGGCGGTGTAATCCGAGAAGCATCAGGAACTCTATCTGTATCGCCGCTATTATCTATCGGCGTTCCAGGAATATATCTCGGCCCTACCACCATCGGAAAAACAAATTCATAGTTTCCCGCCTCAAATTTCAAACTTTCGGTGTAGCGAATTGTGACATCGATTTGTTCGCCAGGTTTGATGTTAGCCAGAGATTGGGTAAAAATGTTGTCTCGCTCCTGTTCTAAAAGCCCTGCGGTACGTCCTTGTTGTTTTGCTTTTTCATAAATTTGTTGCGCTTCTTCACGTTTTTTAATACTACCTTTGATAGTTCGGTCACCGATTTTAATTTCCATATCATCTACCGCTGCCTCATCCGGTAATGGAAAGATATACACTGCTTCTAAAGGCTGCGTAAAAGAATTTTCAAAGCTTTGAATCACCTCAACTCGTGACAAATTGCCTGCAACTTTTGCTAGCACTTCCGTATGCTTGAGGGGAAAAACTAGTTGCTGTTCTTGGGAAGATTGGACATATAAACCCCCTAGCTGTTGATTTTTGTTGGCTACTGTATTCATAAGTTCGATAGCTTCTTTTTTGTTAAACGTAAACCTAGACTACCCAAAGCAACAAGTAACTTTAACGTAACCACTCTTAGGAGTTTTCTAAAGATATGCAGAAGATGCTGAATTTGGATTTGATAATATCTGAGTGTTGAAAAGTTGGGTTTTACCTAGACTAGTTTTTATCCACAGCAGTATTCCCAATTGCAAATTGCAAATTAATTTTTTTGGTCAGCCTTTGTATTGAACAAAGCGGTTTTCTTTCAACTATGATTTATATACTTCAGTTAAATTGATTGCGTTACTGGCAATTAATTATTTCTTTTAATGCCCAATTTCAAATTTTATGGATTCAAACCCAGCATTGTGTGCAGCGATCGCTCATCATATTACCACCAATCCGCAAAAGCGAATTTCTTTCGCCGAATTCATGGATATGGCACTATACCACCCCGAATACGGCTACTATTCTAGCGATGCAGTCAAAATTGGCTTTCAAGGTGGTGATTTTTTCACGTCTCCTAACCTCAGTGCTGATTTTGGCGAAGTACTTGCAGAACAATTTTTGCAAATGTGGGAAATTTTAGGGCGACCTGTGCCGTTTTCTCTAGTAGAAATGGGAGCCGGTCAAGGATTGCTGGCATTGCATATTCTAAAGTATTACGAGCTACAGTATCCGGACTTTTTCGCGGCGCTGGACTACCTAATTGTGGAAAAATCGCCAACTTTAAGGCAACAACAGCAACAACGCTTACAAGGTTTACCTGTACGTTGGTGCAATCTAGAGGATATACCAGCAAATGCAATCGTTGGCTGCTTTTTTTCTAATGAGTTAGTTGATGCCTTCCCAGTTCATCAATTCACTCTAGAAACCGGGGAACTGCGAGAAATTTATGTGATAACAGATAGCAATGACAAACAAATCAATGCGCCATACCCTTCATTTCTAGAAGTCGCAGCCGAACCTTCCACGCCTCAATTAGCTGAGTATTTCGACTTAGTAGGCATCGATTTAACGTCAGGTGCATACCCAGATGGTTACCGCAGTGAAATTAATTTGGTTGCTCTCAACTGGTTGAGTATAGTAGCAGACCGCTTGCAGCTCGGCTATGTGCTAACAATTGATTATGGTTACCCGGCTACTCGTTACTACAATCCCAGGCGATCGCAAGGAACGTTACAGTGCTACTACCACCACCGTTATCATGACAACCCTTATATCAATATCGGAAGACAAGATATTACTGCCCATGTTGACTTTACAGCTTTGGAACGCTGGGGCGATCGCTGCGGCTTAAAGAACGTTGGTTTTATTCAACAAGCATTATTTTTGATGGCCTTGGGATTAGGGGAACGAATTGCTGCTCTTTCCTATCAAAAGCTACCACTCTCACAATTACTACAGCGGCGGAATGCACTACACCAGCTTTTAGATCCTACTGGGCTTGGCGGTTTTGGAGTTTTAATTCAGAGTAAAAATCTTGATGAGACACAAACTTCTCAACCCCTAAAAGGATTGACCTTGCCAGAGTAAATCTCAACTTGAAAAGTTAAAACTCTATTTAAGAATGCGCTATTAGTTTTATTTAGACTAGCATAACAGTGATTAGTGTAAAGTTAAACACAATTGGCAAGTAACAATTATGTCTGCTCACGATTTATTAATGTTAGTAACTCTACTTACTCCAGGTCTATTGCTTTCAGTTGTGATTATGCTGACTTTTGCCGCCGGTGGTTGAAATAGGACATTCTTAGTGAGAACTGATAATCAATCTTGAAAACGCAAGGTCTCCGAAGGACTAAGCCTACGCTGTATTAAAAGGAACGTAAAAATGAAGGTGGCATTTCTGGGAACTGGACTGATGGGACTCCCAATGGCTCAAAGGTTATTAGCCGCAGATATACAGCTAATTGCCTATAATCGCACCCCAGAAAAGTTAGCACCACTACAAGCAGCTGGGGCTGAAATTGCCACACACTCGCGCCACGCCATTAGCGCTGCTAAGTGTGTAATCCTGATGCTTACTAATGCCCCAGCTATTTATAATGTCTTGCTTTCAGATAGAGCTTCCCAAACTCTCAAAGGTCGCACTATCATCCAAATGGGAACAATTACTCCCACTGAAAGCCAGGAAATTAGAGATGCAGTTGTTGCAGGTGGTGGTGAATATTTAGAAGCACCAGTCTTAGGAAGCGTCCCCGAAGTACAAGCTGGCAAGTTGATTGTTATGGTAGGCGCTAAACCAGAACAATACGAACGCCACTTGCAGTTACTTCAGCATTTTGGCACAGAAGCTTTACTTATCGGCCCTGTGGGAAGTGCGGCAGCACTGAAATTGGCACTCAATCAACTAATAGCTTCCCTAACAACTAGCTTTGCTCTGAGCCTTGCTTTTGTCCAGCGTCAAGGCGTCGATGTGGATAAGTTTATGCAAATTTTGCGCGAGAGTTCGCTTTATGCGCCCGCCTTTGACAAAAAACTCCAACGAATGTTGGATAGCAATTATACCAAACCCGATTTTCCTACAAAACACTTGCTCAAAGATACAGAATTGTTTATCTCGGAAGCAAAAGCTGTGAGTTTAGACCTCAGCAGCATTAAAGGAGTGCGACAAATCTTACAAACAGCAGCGAAAATGTCATTTGCTGAAGACGATTATTCATCACTATTTGCTGTGATTAAAGAATGGGGAGAAGCGATCGGTGATTGAGTATTCGGTATTGTAAAGCTGAATGTGATGGGGTGCGTTAGGACTAACATCCATAACGCACCAAGAATCTCGAATGATGCCTTACCTGAGCAATAATACACCCTACAATTTTTCCGAACACAGCCGTATTGCTCTATACACCGATCTAAAATACAAACAATCACTGACCAATAGTAGTCGTTGATGGTGGCGATTCTGGAGACTCCAAGGGAGGCGAAGGTTCTGGTTGAGGATTGAGAAACTCTTGCCAAGTCTTAATTTGGTCTTGTGCCGAATTATAAGCTGCACTACTACGTGGAATTAACTTAGCAATTTCAATTCCTCTAGGAATATCAGACTGACCTACGGAACGTGCTATTTCTAATAATTGCTGGCTCCATTGGTCAATGGCAAGATTGGCATCCATACGTAAGATGCTATTACTTGAAACCCGATTTGCTAACCTTATTGCCTCAGTCAAAGCTTCTGGCGTTCCAGCCGCTGCGGTTTCTTGAGCTTTTTTCCAGTTTTCTCTAGTGCGAATTTGCCCTTGCCAGTCATTAATAGCAGCTTCTGCTTCGCCAGAAAGCGCCCTTCCCGACGATGCAATTTGTTGAGCTGCGCTAATGGCGGCGGGAAGATTTCCGCCTAAAGCCAGTTCTCGTGCTTGGTCTAAGTAGGGTTGGTCTTCGATGCGCTGAATTTTTGCTGTCCAAGTGTTAATTTTTCTGCGTGCTTCTGGATATAAGGCACGACCTCTACGGATTTGGCTAGCTTGGGCGATCGCAGCTTGTAATGAGTTAATATCCTCAAATATTGCTATTTGTTCGGCGCGTTCCAAGTAAGGTTGGTCTTCGATTGTCTCTACTTGGGCTTGCCAACGGCTCATTTCTTGCCTAGCTTCTGTACCCCTGGGGTTACTAGCAGGAATGAGTTGCGCTTGGGCGATCGCTGCTGTTAAATTATTAACTGTTCCTTGGCTAGCCAATACTCTGGCTTTTTCCAGATGGGCAACGTCTTCAATTTCCAACTGCCAACGAGCAATTAACTGTTGCGCTTCCTCATATACTGGTCTTGAAGGATCGATTTGTTGTGCTTGGGCGATCGCTGCTTCTAAACCAGAAATGTTACCCAGCCAAGCACTTCTTTTGGCGTCAGCTATGGCGATAAAGTCATCTACTTCTGCCTGGAGTTTGGTGCTTTCTGGAATTTGTCTAGCAATGTCGAGTGCTTCCTCGGCATCTTTTTGGTCTAGTTTCTTCTGTGCCAACTCCAACATTTTACGTCCAAATGCCGGCACCGCTTCTTGAGCTTTTTGGTAAAGGTAACTTTCTTGCCCAATAGACTCGGCTAACTTGATGGCTTCTAGTAAATTATCAACAACTTGGCTTCTGGCTAAAATTTCGGCTTTTCCTAACTTATCGCCATCTTCGCGGGCTGTGGCAATTAAACGGTTTAATTGGTCGTATTTAGTACTTGCCCAGTACTGATTGTCCACGCGTAGCATTCTGGCGGACAGCATAAACGCTGATTGCCATCTGCGTTCGCGGACTTCAGCGATCGCATTGTTGTAGATGCTTTCTGCTTTCGACCAAATTGTTTGCCATTTCTCAATTTGCTCGTCTACTAATTTATAAGCCGCTACCTCTTCTGGTATCTTACGAGCAGTGGCGATCGCTTCTTCTAAATTTCCTGATTGGAAACTCTCGTCAGCTAACTGCAAAATATCCCGCGACCATTGTTCTATAAAACGATTAATTTCTGCGTGCAACGGGTGATCTTTTGGTAGTTCCTTCACCAGGGCGATCGCTTGCAGCAAATCGTTCACTGTTTGCTTAGAAGCTGCCAGTTGAGCGCAGTGCAAACGCACCGAAGCACTAGCTAAAGGCCAGAAAATCGATGGACAATTAGGCGCAGCTGGCAACTTCAGCAGCATTGCCGTTGCCAAGAATGCTACGCTGCCAGGAATCAAAGTTAAGAGTAACGACCAAAATATCCAACTTCTCATCCAGCGTGGCAACTTCCAAGAACTTTTACTACCTGGCGTAGTTTCTTGTGAATGACTATCTTTGCCAACGGAATTATTTTTTTTTCGCCGCTTCACGGACTTAGAACTAGAACCAGTAGTTGGGACATCAAATGGTTGAGTTTCACCGAATTGCTCTGTTCGGGATAATCTGGTATTTTGATCTGGCTCTCTTGCTCTGCCTCCTGACCAACTGTCTGGAATATCCCGTTCTGTCATTTCTCACACCAAAATAATTGAATAGCTTTCTGTTTTAAGCCGATAATTCCATTGTTGCCATAGTAACTTTCTCACAATCAAAAAGCTACTTTTTTGATTATCTCTATCCACAGATACCATTAAAGCCCTAAAACTTCAGTGCTGTTTTATACTTTTATCCTGAAATAGTAGATTCAGCTTGCAAATCGGCAATCAGCTGAGCTAATTGCTCGCTACTTGCCTGGTAAACGCTGCCGCAAAAATCGCAAGTTGCTTCGGCACCATCATCTTTAACAATCATATCTTGGAGTTCGGCTTCTCCCAAAATTTTCAGTGCCCCCAAAACGCGATCGAAAGAACAACCGCAATGGAAGCGCAGCATTTGCCGTTCGGGAAAGATTACTAACCCCATATCTCCTAGCAAATCGCTAAATATTTCCGGTAACGTTTTCCCAGCTTGCAACAACGGAGTAAAACCTCCTAAAGCGGCTACCCGCGATTCTAGCTTTTCTACTAAAGCTTCATCTCTTGCAGCCTTGGGCAAAACTTGTACTAGTAATCCTCCAGCAGCCGTTACTCCACCTGCTCCGACAAACACACCCAAAACTAAAGCAGAAGGAGTCTGTTCGGAATTGACCAGATAATGAGCAACATCATCGCCAATTTCTCCAGAAACTAATTCCACAGTACTGGAGTAAGGGTAACCATAACCAACATCGCGGACAACATAGAGGAAGCCGTTACCCACTGCGCCGCCAACATCTAGCTTGCCTTTAGGATTGGGAGGCAATTCCACAGATGGATTCCCCACATACCCACGTACCGTACCATCTAGACCGGCATCTACTAATATGCCACCCAAAGGCCCATCACCCTTAACTCGCACGTTGACCCTCGATCCAGTTCGCTTCATGCTAGAAGCCATTAACAAGCCCGCCGCCATAGTCCGTCCTAGTGCTGCCGTTGCTACGTATGAAAGCTTGTGCCGCCCCCGTGCTTCTTCTGTCAAACGTGTCGTAATTACGCCTACCGCACGAATTCCACCTTCAGCTGCTGTTGCACGAATTAACTGATCCGCCATGAATAACCTTACATTTCTTAACAAGTCCACCTATATATTCTAAGTTCTGTCTTGGTAGAAAAGTAACTTAGTGGGGTATTGGGTATGGGTTCAGGGGAGCAGAGCAAGAAAAAACTAATGACCAATGACCAATGACCAATGACTAATGACTAAATTAGAGATAGCGATGTCTCATCTTTAGGTAATCCTGGAAAATGCTGGGTAATTTTCAAAAAAGCCAACTGCGAATCGAAATCGAAGCTCCAACAGATGCAATTCGTGACAGTTTAGTGCATCCGGCACAATTAGCAAAATGGCTTGTAGGGCAACGCTTTGCGCCAGGAATGCCAGAAGAATTACTTCCTGGATTTGAGTTTACTACCTGGACTGGCCCAGTCCCAATTCATCATCAAGTGGACGTTGTAAAATCTAACTGCCTCCGCTTCTTACTTTCGGGAGGTATTGACGGTTTTCACGAATGGTATTGGGGCGAAGGCTGGATACAGTCCCGCTTGGAAGGAGTCTCAGTTTTACCCTTGAATTTGGGTCAAACGCTTACTTTGTTGAGCTTGCGTCAGTTTCTAGCAACTCCAAAGAGTTGAATTAAGTGGACGTGGGGAGATTGGGCAGGGTGCAGAGGTAAAATTTTTCTCCCTGCTTTTTTATGCCCTTAGTTAGGGACAGGGTAAAATTTGAAATGATAAGCGATTAATTGATTGGGTTATAAATCCGTTAATAGCCTTGCTTTTCTCAAAATAAATTTCAAAAGACTTTCTTCTTGGGAAATAATATCTGCTGAGACTTCCATACCAGCCTGAATGGGGTAGGGTTGCTTGCCTTTAATCAGATTCAGTTTATCGGGCTGGATTGTTACCTCATAATAAGGTGTACCAGCAATATTGCCGTTAATTTGAGGTGTAATAGCATCAGCAGAAATAGTTCTAACAGCACCCTTGAGCGTTCCATAATCTGGATAAGGATAGGCAGAAATCCGCATTATCACTTTACCCTGCGTACATTCTGTAATTTTTACAGCTTGACATATTTTGACTTTACTAATCTCTGAAGCGTCAACACGAGCTTTGATTACCAGAGGGGCACTAGTAGGGGCTATTTGAGCGATGGTATCCCCAGCCCTGACAACTTGCCCAGGATTTCTTAATTCTAGTTTCAGGATAGTACCTGCCTCTGGAGTCTTAATTACAGTTTTTTGGAGTTCCGTTGAGAGTTGTTTTAGCTCTTCTTGAGCGCTGCTGATTTCATTTTGAATTTCTACTTGACGTGCAATGAGTTGCTGTCTTTCTTTGTTTAATGCAGCTAGGGTAGACTCACCCTTTGCCCTTTCTTGAGCAATACGTTCTTGGGCGATTTCCACATTTGCGCTACTGGGATTGAGTCCAGCTCTGATACGTTGTAATCTAGCAAACGAAGCTTTGAAGGCTTGTTCTTTTTCCTTAATCTGTAGAGTTGCGATCGCTCCAGTTTCTGCTAGCTGCTGATATCGCTTCAGTTCCTCCTTCGCTAACTCCACAGAAGCTTCTTCCTCTTCCACTTGTGCCTGAGTTGTAATTTGACTGTCTTTATAGTCTCTTTGATTGCGACTGAGGTCGGCTTGTGCAGAGATAATTGACCGCTGCATTGAATTTGACTCAGCTGCGATTTGAGTCTGTAGCGCTTTTAGTTGGGCATCAATTTGGGTTCTTTGTAAATAATTCTCTCGGATGCTTCCGGCAATTTGGCTTTTTTTACTTTGTAATTGAGCATCGTAGAGCAGGGCAATCTCATCTCCCTTTTTCACAACTTGATTTTCTTTGAATTTGATGCTTCTAACCGTTCCCTCTGCTGCTGCTTGCACTAACCGTATTTCTCCAGTTGGACGGACAGTAGCATCTGCCTTCACTACTACGTTGTATTGAATGACACTTGTAAGGCTGAAGGTAGCAGCAACACTTCCAATTAAAAATAATCCTCCCAGCCATGTCCAAGTGCTAATCGGAGGAAGATATTCGTCGTTTTCAACTGGGCGGAGAAAGTCTGGTTGGGGGTCAATCAGCATGGAAGTAAAAAATTTGTTTTGCAAATAATCTAGCAAAAAAATCTACCCAGCGTTAGTTTCAGGGTCGAGATTTAGGTATATCCAAAAAATCAAACCAAGAGCTGTTTCAAACAACTTTTTGCAAAATCTCTCTCCTTTTAACGTTTTCGCTATCTAGGGCAAAAATGACAGATTCTACTCTTATTAGTAATCAGTCTCTGACTTCTATCTATTTATTTTATAAATACAATGGATAATACAGCTAAAATACAGCTAAAGTTAACAAGAGTTCATACAGCTAAATTTTACAAGATTAAATATGCCTAAATTTCAATCCTAGTTATGCTATTTCTAGGGAGAACACAAAATCTTTATATTTTTTTGTTAAACTTTTACTGTTTCTTTATTTAATATTTAAAATTTTATCTAATATTAGCTGGTTTTTTTATTTGCTTGTAGATAAAAAGAAAAAATCGTTTTTTATAAGCAATTAAGCAAGTTTTTAAGCCTTATTATCATAAGATTTTATAGTTTTTGACTTTGTATTACATCTACTTTGTTTTTTCTCCAAAAGAATAAAAATTTTATTCTGTAATGTCACTTAAATTAAGTGCATCTTGAAGATATTTAGTGTATAAAAAATGCTTTGTTAATAGCCTTAGCAACAATCTTTCATTCATATTTCTTAAGAAGATAAATACTTCACAAAAGTGTCTGAACCTATACAATATTCTTAGCGAGACATAAAGGTTACTCAATGCAGAACTTGAGGTTATTCGTTTTATGTGACGCTACTTACAATTCCTAACAATCAAGCGAAAGGTAAGATGATGGAAAGCAAATTGTTCGCTACATTAACCCCCAACGAAGAAGCTAATCTTTCTGGTGGTACCGCTCCAAAAAAAGTGGTAATAGTCAAATTGACTAACATTGCCATTGCTAAGAATAAAGTTACTCAAAACGCTAAGGGTGGTGACGGCGGCAACGGTGGCAAGGTCACTATCGGCGGCGGTAAGGAGTCACCAGTTCTCCTCGTTGGCAGTCCTATTAAGGCAAATGGCGGAAAGGGTGGAGACGCAATCAACTCTTCCGATAACGCTGTAGGTGCCGGCAGTTAAGTAAACTCTATTAGAAGATGGCACTTAGGCATGATGTAAAAATAAATTGTACAAATTGAATCTGGAATAAGCGCTCAGCTGAACTTCCACATCAAAAATGTTCAATCTATTTTTGCAAGATTTCTATGCGGCTTTACTTCTTTATCAACTATCAAAAACTAAGGGAAAACTAAGATTATGGAAAGCACATTGTTCGCTACATTAACCCCCAACGAAGAAGCTAATCTCTCTGGTGGTAACAATACTCTGAGTGTCAAATTAGAAGCAGCACTCAAAAAAGTTGCTGTTGCTACTAACAAAGTTACTCAAACCGCTACTGGCGGTGCAGGCGGCAAGGGCGGCACTATCACTATAGGCGGCGGTAAAGGCTCACCAGTTGTAATTATTAAGAGTCCCATTAGCGCCAACGGTGGAAATGGTGGAGACGCAATCAACTCTTCCGATAACTCCGTAGCTGCTGCTACCTAAGCAAACTCTTAAGATACCACTTAATTTCAACTATCAAAATAACCGAGAAGTCAAATCATGGAAAGCACATTGTTCGCTACATTAACCCCCAACGAAGAAGCTAATCTCTCTGGTGGTAATAATAAAGTAGTCAAGTTACAACTAGCGCTCAAAAAGGTTGCCGTTGCTACTAACAAAGTTACTCAAACCGCTACTGGCGGTAAAGGCGGCAACGGTGGCACGATCACTATCGGCGGCGGCAAAGGCTCACCAGTTGTAATCATTAAGAGTCCCATTAGCGCCAACGGTGGAAATGGTGGAGACGCAATTAACTCTTCCGATAACTCCGTAGCTGCTGCCAGCTAGGCAAGCTCTTAAAGTACCACTTAATTTCAACTATCAAAGTAACCGAGAAGTCAGATAATGGAAAGCACATTGTTCACTACCTTAACCCCCAACGAAGAAGTTAATCTCTCTGGTGGTAAGAAGAATCCCAAGAAGAATATTAATGTAAAATTAATAGCCAAAAAGCTTGCTGCTGCTAGTAACACAGTTACTCAAACCGCTACTGGCGGTGCTGGCGGCAACGGTGGTACTATTACTATAGGTGGCGGCAAAAACTCACCAGTTGTAATCATTAAGAGTCCTATTAGCGCCAACGGTGGAGATGGTGGAGACGCAATCAACTCTTCCGATAACGCTGTAGGTGCTGGTTAAGCAAACTAATGAAGTTTAAGTAGAAGGATAATAATAAATGTAAAGACAGGATAACCGCGTCTTTACTCAGATAAGATGCCGCACGCTAAGCAATTTACTCTCTTGAACCAGGTTAAGTTGCTTTTCCACAGGACTAAATTGCTAATTAACTTAATCCAACGCAAGTTATTAGCTGAAAATTAACGCATATCCTAACATACCTTTGTTGGCATCCATCTACTTTTCTTCAAAAAAGTTAACAAAAATTGTATTGATGATTGCTATTGGGTAATCATCAATACGGTTATCTGTGGCGCTTTTCTTTAAAGATACTGTTCGCCCTGGAGCAATTAATTTAGGGAAATTAAGAACTGATACTAAAGGAATCGACCACATCCATTAGAACTTACGCACTGTACAAAAAGCCATAATATGTATTAGCGTAATTGGTTGTTTCAAGCCCTTCGCATACCCCTGATTTATTCACTTCCTTTGCGTAGGCTTAGGCCGTCATAGAGCTTAAATAACCAAACATTGTTTATACTACTATAGTACTGATGTAGGAAGCGTAAGTTTTATCCATCTTTAATCACTCTCGGTTAGAGTAAAATCCAGAACCCTTTTATATTCAGGGTTTAAATTGATGTGCGATCGCTAAATCCCTGGTTAAATTCTGATTTTGGGCATTTAGTTTTGATTATTCTGATTCTAGAGTGATTAAAGACGGATATTGATGGCAATTTAAGAGTTTAGAAAAGATAGCAAAAGTCTTTTTTACAGAACCTACTGCACAACAATCAGCAAGGCTGTTTAAAGATTGACATCACAAAATCGCCTATGTTTTTTGTTTATAATGTAGATTAATGGAAATAACCCTAACTATGTAAGTAACAAAAATACAATCAATCAAATGCTTGAGATTGTTTCGTATCATTGGCAATAGCAGAGTATGGATTATTTATACCATTCTACTTATAATAGAAAATATAGGTATCTTGGTTAAGTGCTAGTTTTCGTTACTTTGAGTTTAAGTAGCTTTCTATAAAGTTCAAAACTCACAATTACCTCTTGAGGTTAACTAGAATTATGAAAAGCACTCAAATTTCCTCAATGTTTACCTCTCTAAGTGAAGCTGAAGAATCAGGCGTGTGTGGTGGTACTAGCCTGGAGATTTCTAAGGGAGACTCAGTTCACAAAGTTATTAAAATCAAGGGAAAACCTGGCAAAAAAGGAGTAAAGAAACAAAAAGTTGAATCAAGCGTAAAAATTGTGAAAACTACCAAAAATGTAAAAGCATTAGATTCCAAATTGTTAGATGGACTATTTGACGCTCTAGAAGCACTTGATTGGTAGTGATTAGTTCAGATTAAACTGTTGGTCAAGTTTTTTAACCATGCAGGGACTAAACCCTGCTATTTTTTTGGGTTTTATGACGATATTATTGGGTACTGAAGTATAAAATGAGATACCAAGTTGTTGCACAACATAGTGAAGAAGATTGTGGAGCTGCTTGTCTTGCTTCCATTGCCAAACATTATCGACGTAACTTTACACTAAATCGCATCCGAGAAGCAGTAGGTACAGGGCAGCTTGGAACAACATTGTTGGGACTGAGGCGGGGAGCTGAAGCGCTTGGTTTCAATGCACGCTCAGTTAGAGCATCAAGTGAGATATTAGATCGTCTCAATCAAGCGCCACTACCAGCAATCATTCACTGGAAAGGCTACCACTGGGTTGTTTTATATGGTCAAAAAGGCAAAAAATATGTAGTTGGCGATCCGGCTATCAACATCCGTTATGTCTCTAAAAAAGAATTAACAGAGGCTTGGTCAGATAGGGTCATGCTTTTACTAGAGCCAGATGCAGTTCGCTTTTACCAGCAACCGGATGATAAAATTGACGGTCTTTGGCGCTTTATGCGGCGCGTGGTGCCTTTTGGAGGCATAATATTCGAGGCTTTTCTGTGCGCTCTAGTTATCGGTCTGTTTTCGTTAACTTCTCCAATCCTGCTGCAAATCCTCACAGATGATGTACTAGTTCGAGGCGATATGAGGCTGCTTGGTGCTGTGATTATGGCCGTTGTTGCCATGAATCTGATCTCAAGTAGCCTGCAACTAGTTCAAAGTAACCTCGTTGCCCAATTTGCCCAAAGGCTTGAGTTAGGGCTAGTTATGGAATTTGCCAGAACAATTCTGCGGTTGCCTTTGACTTACTATGAATCACGTCGTAGTGGGGAAATTATTAGCAGATTGCAAGATATTCAACAAATTAATCAGCTAGTTTCTCAAGCAGTTATCAGTCTGCCTAGCCAATTGTTTATTGGAATAGTCTCTTTCGGTTTCATGCTCTTCTATAGCTGGAAACTCACTTTGACCGCAGTCATTGTTGCGATCGTCATGAGTTTATCTACAGTTGTTTTCCTGCCTACACTTCAACAAAAAGTCAGAAGTGTATTGGTTTTAGATGCAGAAAACCAAGGTGTTCTTGTGGAAAGCTTTAAAGGGGCACTCACACTAAAAACCACTACTGCTGGGCCTCAATTCTGGGAAGAATTCCAAAACAGATTTGGTCGGCTATCAAACATAACATTTCGCACAATTCAGATTGGAATTATTAACAACATCTTCTCTGGATTAGTATATGCTATCGGCAGCGTTAGTTTGATTGGTCTGGGTAGCACCTTAGTTATTGGTAAGGAACTGAGCATCGGTCAACTGCTGGCATTCAATGGGATGAATGGTAATTTTTTAGCGCTCATTGGTACTGTGCTCGGATTTATAGATGAATTTACCCGTGCCAAAACTGCCACCGAACGCTTAACAGAAGTTATTGACTCCACACCTGAAAATCAAGGTGATAGCACCAAACCTTTTGTCAAGATTCCTAGCAATGCTGATATTGTTTGCACAAATCTCAATTTTCACTATCCTGGAAGGTTAGAGTTGTTAGAAAATTTCTCCCTAACTATTCCTGGCGGTAAAGTTGTTGCCTTAATTGGTAGATCTGGTTGTGGTAAAAGTTCTCTCGCTAAAATGATTGCCGGGTTATATTCACCTAATTCTGGCAACATTCGTATTGGTATTTATAATCTGCAAGATATAGCCCTTGATTGTTTGCGGCAACAGGTAGTCCTTGTTCCGCAAGACGCTCATTTTTGGAGTCGTTCAATTATTGAAAATTTTCGCTTAGGTGCTCCTCACGTCACCTTTGAGGAAATCGTCAACGCTTGTCAAATTGCTGAGGCAGACGATTTTATTACTAAACTACCTGAAAAATATCAAACTGTATTAGGTGAATTTGGGTCAAATATTTCTGGCGGACAACGGCAAAGATTGGCTATAGCAAGAGCTATCCTTAACGATCCACCAGTTTTGGTTTTAGATGAATCAACGGCTGGACTCGATCCAGTTAGTGAAGCTCAAGTTTTGGATAAGTTATTGTACCATCGCCAAGGCAAAACCACGATCTTGATTAGTCACCGTCCCAGAGTAATTAGCCGTGCTGATTGGATTGTATTGGTGGAGGAAGGTAAAATAAAAATGGAGGGTACACCAGAAGATTTGCGATCGCAATCTGGCGACCATTTAAATTTTCTCAATCCTTAATCTTGGGCTGTTAACACCTGTTCAACTTGTAGCAGGTGTCAGTTTCATCATATTTCAAGTATTCCTCAAATGTTAGTTTTGGGGTACTTGCGATCGCTACTTTCCCGGTTTTATGACTAACACCGAACAATTAGCTTCTTCCACAACTTGACTGCTAACAGAACCTTGAACTATTCGCTTCATCCCCATTAAGCCACGACTGCCAATTACGATCAATTCAGTTTTATATATATTGGCAAGGCGAATAATCTCTTCAGCAGGATCGCCTGTTACTAGTTCTAACTCACTTGTAACCGATAACTTTTCCTGATACGATTGCAGTTGTTTTTCAATATGAAAATAAGAAAATGTCGGGGACTCTGACTGAGGACGATCGGCGGGTAGTTCGATCTCTGACTCTGACGTGGGAAATACATGACAAAGAATAACCTTAGCGTCTTGGGAAAAGGCCAAATCATCTAAAGTCTGAATCACTCGTTCTGCAATTTCCGAACCATCCAGAGCTACCAATACAGTATTTAGCACCGCTATCGTCTCCTAAAGAGTGAACCCCTTACAATTAAGTATGTAGCAAAATATGTTGGCAGTTACACTAAACTAATTTTTTATCTGCCGACTCAATTTGTATATTCGAGGTTGCCCCATAGGCTGGCTCTACATCACTTTGCGGCTAATTTTTTCAAACAAACAGCATTTTGGTAGACCTTTTCACCAGTTCATTTGAAAAAGGCAATCTTTTTTAAGGAACTGGTGTCTGGCAATACCCCAATTGTGGACGCCTAAAGGACGGCTCAAGGCAGTCTAGCAAATGTTGTACATTAGCACAGCTTACCTTCGGTATCGCTGTCTAAAGTTTTAGTTTGAAGCTATCGAATGACTTTTGCCAAAAGTCTCAGAAAAAATTAAGCATTCCCGACTACTCTTCTTGGTGAATTCGGCGTCGTACTGAATCAGCATGAGAAGGCAAACCTTCTGCGGTGGCTAGTACATCAATGGCACTAGCTACATTTTGCAAAGCAGTTTGCGAGTATTGAATAATACTCGAATGTTTGAGGAAAGTTTCAACTCCTAATGCTGAAGCATAACGGGCAGCACCAGATGTCGGCAAAGTATGGTTAGGGCCTGCCAAGTAGTCACCTACTGCTTCTGGTGTCGAGTAACCCAAAAAGATTGCCCCTGCGTGACGAATTTGTGGTATCAGTGCCCAAGGGTCTTTAACTTCTAATTCTAGGTGTTCGGGGGCAAATTCATTTGAGAGCTCTGCTGCTGCTGTCAAAGATTCCACAACAATAATCAAGCCGTAGTGAGCGATCGCTTTTTCTGTATCTATTCGCCGTGGATGATCCACAAGCTGTCTTTCCAAAGCGACTTGCACGTTCTTGGCTAAAGCCGCATCCGTCGTCAGCAAAATAGCTGCCGCCATTGGATCGTGTTCGGCTTGGGCTAATAAGTCAGCAGCTACATGCACTGGGTTGGCAGTTTCATCAGCAATCACCAGCACTTCGGAAGGGCCTGCCAAAGAATCAATACCCACGGTGCCGTAGACAAGTTTTTTCGCTAGGGTCACATAAATATTACCAGGCCCAGTAATCACATTCACTTTGGGAATTGTTTCTGTGCCATAAGCTAAAGCACCGATCGCTTGTGCCCCGCCAACGCGATAAATTTCTTGCACTCCTGCTTCTTGAGCTGCTACCAATACTGCTGGGTTAATTACTCCCCCTGCGCCTGGTGGTGTTACCATCACTACCCGAGGTACACCAGCTACCTTTGCCGGAATCGCATTCATCAGCACTGTACTGGGATAGGCGGCGCGACCACCAGGTACATACAGCCCGGCTCGGTCTACCGGAGTGTAGCGTTTGCCCAGCACTATTTCATCGTCGCCGAAGTGTACCCAGCTTTTCGGTACTCGCTGACGATGAAATGCTTCAATTTGGCGGCAAGCTAGCCGAATTGCTTCCATCAACTCCTTTGACACCTGTTGATAGGCTGCGTCTAATTCTGAGCCTGTAACGCGGAGTTCTTCTGGCTTGAGGGTTTGTTTGTCAAATTCGGCAGTGTAATGCAGTACAGCTTTATCGCCTTGGCGCTTGACTGCTTGCAAAACTTCCCGCACCGTTGCTTCTTTGTTAAGCACCTGTTCGTCATGGGTGCGATCGCAGATACGTTGTAGTTCTGCTATGACGTCTGCCTGCTGAGTAATGATTCGCAGCATGGAGTAAGGACAATGCCAAAATTATAATATTGCCACCTGAGATTTAGTAAAAGCTCTTCACCCGTTTGGGTGTGAAAGCTGACTCTAATTCTCTTCTCTAGCTTAACCTGGATTTTTTTGATACTCCTAAGGTTGGCAGCAGATGGTTTAGTTGAAAAGGCGACTTCATTGTTCAATCCAACAAGCCTGAACTAACGATCGCCAGGAAGCGGGCGTGCTATTTCCCCCTATCCTTATGCCCTTACCCTCACTCCTTACAGGCGTAAAGGTGGTGTGCTTGCACATCCAATCTCCCGGATTTGCAGAGGGTAGGGTCTTAGTTTAAGCTCATCCCACCTTCAAAAGGAGATAGGATTTAACCTTAACCGTCAACACTCAAAGGCGTCACGGCGTCTTTTAAGCCATCTTACAAGGAATGGTATGGAAGACGTCTTTTTATAGCTTTTACTTATTTTGCTAACTTTATATTAGTTAACATCTGTACAGATACCAAATATCGGTTCTATACTGTAAAGTCACTGAAATTTAGCTGTATTACAGTTCTTTACTTTTGATTTTCTATCCGCTTTGACCAGGAGATTGCATTAACAATCACGTTGGTTGTTCGGTTAGTGAGTTAGGCTGACTATTTTATCGATGTTCTTTATTTTAACGCATTTTCTCAATTGACGGCACACTGAAAATTGGGCAAATAGCGATTTGGGTATCGCGAGTCAGGAGTGTTGAGTTAGGATTGATTATTCTCCCCTGTACCCCTCTAGTCCATGATTTCTCACTCCTAACTACCTAATAACAGAATTTTTCTAGGAAATTATAACATTGGCAATTTGGGTGCTATATTAGTAAGTCTAGTAGTGTGTGTACATATTTATATAGTTTCTGGAATTGACTGTGGCGAATACAAAGTCTGCTCTCAAGCGTGCCCAAATCGCAGAACGCAATCGACTGCGTAATAAAGCTTATAAATCATCAGTCAAGACGCTGATGAAGAAATACTTTAATGCTGTAACTGCCTATGCAGCTAATCCTACCCCAGAATTTGAACAAGACGTACAGTCTAAGTTGTCTGAAGCTTATAGCAAAATTGATAAAGCAGTAAAACGGGGTGTGCTTCACCCGAATAATGGGGCAAGGAAAAAGTCAAAATTGGCAACGAAACTAAAACCCCTCACAAAAACAGCCGAGTAGTCATAGTAATTGGTTTTTTGTCGTTAGTTGATTGGTAACAAAACAAACAACTAATGACAAATGCCCAATAGACAAAGCGCAAAGTCCGATCGCCAAAAGTCGGCGTTCAGAACTTTGTCACAAAAGACAAAGGGCAAACGATGCAATTGATAGACACCCACGTCCATCTCAATTTTGATAATTTTCAGCCAGATTTAGCAACAGTTCGATCGCGGTGGCAAGAAGCAGGCGTAGTACGTTTAGTTCATTCGTGCGTTCACCCGGAGGAGTTTTCCAGCATTCAAGCTATAGCCCACGAGTTTCCAGAAATCAGTTTTGCTGTAGGATTGCATCCTTTAGATGCTGAAAAATGGAATCACGACACTGCTGAAAAAATCAAATATTTGGCCAGTTCTGACTCGCAGGTGGTAGCAATTGGCGAAATGGGGCTGGATTTTTACAAAGCTGATAACTATCAGCAACAATACATGGTGTTTGAATCACAGTTAGCGATCGCATCTGAACTCGACTTACCAGTAATTATCCACTGCCGCGATGCTGCTGCCGCAACTAGAGAAGTACTGCAAAAATGGCGGCAACTTAAAGGAGAAAGATTGCGCGGCGTTATGCATTGTTGGGGAGGAACGCCTGAAGAAACTCAATGGTTTCTCGACTTGGGGTTTTACATCAGCTTTAGCGGCACAGTAACGTTCAAAAACGCCAAAGCGATCCAATCCTCAGCAGCGATGGTGAGTAGCGATCGCTTACTGATTGAAACAGATTGTCCTTTTTTGGCTCCAGTTCCCAAACGAGGCGAGAGGCGCAATGAGCCGGCTTACGTCCGTTATGTAGCCGAGCAAGTAGCAAAACTGCGTCAAGAAACTGTAGAAGCGATCGGCCACCAAACCACGCAAAACGCCTGTAAATTATTCGGTCTGTCACTATAAACGGTTCTTTAGTCTATTTTATTCACTTGCACTCTCAAGAAATAAAACTCTAGGAGGAAAAAAATATGCTAAAATCATTCCCTCCAAAACATTTGAAAAGCGCCATAATGAGAAAGGAAGGAACATAAAACTTCTGGGCTGAATTTACCGTGCTGTTATCGGCTTGACCATCCTCCAAATCTCTACAAGCGGATGCTCCCGACACATGACTAACCGTAAAAATCAGGTTAAGCCATAATTTTGCACAACATCAGCTTGGTGTACATAACCTATACAAAATCGTTACATGAAATTGTCTTGTGAGTACAATCCAGCAAAATAAAGTGGTTCTGATTCAAAGCCGACACGATGCGGATCGTTTCCTCAAACTTAGGATATCTAGGATATCACTGAGAGTATAAACGGCGCGGTGGATTTAAAGCACACCGTGTAGAGCTGCGTAAGCAAATTAACGCGCTTTTTGGAGGAGAAGTGAGGAAAGTAGATCGAATTCAGGAATATTTTAACTGGGGATTGGCGACTAGGGACTGGGAACTGGTAACTAGGGAATGGAAAGTAGGGAAGAGTTTTCCTAATTTACGATACCCAATATCCAGTACCCGGTATCCAATACCAATCTCTATTAAGGGCGATTACTCTATATGGGAAATCGCTCATTCAAGGTTTCATGGCTGTGCTTGACCGCATTTGTTTAGGGTTTAGGTGTATAGAGAAAAGTCCCAAAACAGCTCGGGCACTGGCTAGCAGTGGGAAGCATTAAACAGCAGTGTCCAAGGGAAAATTTAACCAGGTTGACAAAGGTAGAGGCATGACTAAAGAAACATATATGGAACCCTCCTTTCTATTGCCCGACTTGATTGAAATCCAGCGTTCAAGCTTTCGCTGGTTTTTGGAAGAAGGGTTGATAGAAGAACTGAACTCCTTTAGTCCGATCACAGATTACACGGGCAAACTGGAATTACACTTTTTGGGTCAGAACTACAAACTCAAAGAGCCAAAGTATAGCGTTGAAGAAGCCAAACGGCGAGATAGCACTTATGCCGTCCAAATGTATGTTCCCACACGCTTGATTAATAAAGAAACCGGGGAAATCAAAGAGCAAGAGGTATTCATTGGAGATTTGCCTTTGATGACCGACCGCGGCACGTTTATTATCAACGGAGCCGAACGGGTGATTGTCAATCAAATAGTGCGATCGCCAGGAGTTTATTACAAATCAGAAATCGATAAAAACGGGCGGCGTACTTATTCTGCTAGCTTAATTCCCAACCGGGGAGCATGGCTGAAATTTGAAACAGACCGTAACGATCTGGTGTGGGTACGCATCGACAAAACTCGCAAACTCTCGGCCCAGGTACTCTTAAAAGCTTTAGGCTTATCAGACAACGAAATCTTTGACGCCTTACGCCACCCCGAATATTTCCAAAAAACCATTGAAAAAGAAGGGCAATTTTCTGAAGAAGAAGCCCTGATGGAGTTGTATCGGAAACTGCGTCCTGGCGAACCTCCCACAGTCTTAGGCGGACAACAACTCTTAGATTCCCGTTTCTTTGACCCGAAACGTTATGACTTGGGTCGCGTTGGCCGGTACAAGCTCAACAAAAAATTGCGCCTCTCTGTCCCCGACACCATGCGCGTGCTGACCTCGAACGATATTTTGGCAGCGGTAGATTACCTAATTAATTTGGAATATGATATCGGCAACATAGATGACATTGACCACTTAGGTAACCGTCGTGTGAGAAGCGTTGGCGAATTGCTGCAAAACCAAGTGCGGGTAGGCTTAAACCGCCTAGAAAGAATCATTCGGGAACGGATGACCGTATCTGATGCCGAAGTACTCACTCCTGCTTCCCTGGTAAACCCCAAACCACTAGTAGCAGCAATTAAAGAATTCTTTGGCTCCAGCCAATTAAGTCAGTTCATGGATCAAACTAATCCCTTAGCAGAACTGACTCACAAACGGCGCTTGAGTGCCCTCGGCCCTGGTGGTTTAACTCGCGAACGTGCGGGGTTTGCTGTGCGGGATATTCATCCTAGTCACTACGGACGTATTTGCCCAATTGAAACACCAGAAGGCCCTAACGCTGGGTTGATTGGCTCCTTGGCGACTCATGCGCGGGTGAACCAATACGGCTTCTTAGAAACGCCATTTAGACCTGTAGAAAATGGACGGGTCAGATTTGATTTGCCGCCAGTCTACATGACTGCTGATGAAGAAGACGATTTGCGGGTTGCTCCTGGAGATATTCCCGTTGATGACAATGGCCACATTATCGGGCCCCAAGTGCCAGTACGCTATCGTCAAGAATTCTCCACCACAACCCCAGAGCAAGTAGACTACGTAGCGGTATCTCCAGTACAAATTGTGTCAGTAGCTACTAGCATGATTCCTTTCTTGGAGCATGACGACGCTAACCGAGCGCTAATGGGATCGAACATGCAACGGCAAGCAGTACCCCTGCTCAAGCCAGAGCGTCCATTAGTGGGCACAGGTTTGGAAGCCCAAGGAGCAAGAGATTCCGGGATGGTAATTGTCTCGCGTACTGATGGCGATGTCACATACGTAGATGCTACAGAAATTCGCGTGCGTCCAAAACCCAATACTCCAGAAATTAGATATCCACTTTCTAAGTACCAACGCTCAAACCAAGATACTTGTTTGAACCAGAAGCCCCTCGTCCGCATTAGTGAAAGAGTCGTGGCAGGTCAGGTACTAGCTGATGGCTCCTCCACTGAAGGTGGTGAATTGGCGCTAGGACAAAATATCGTCGTTGCTTACATGCCTTGGGAAGGCTACAACTACGAAGACGCAATCTTAATTTCTGAGCGACTGGTACAGGATGATATCTACACCTCAATTCACATTGAAAAATATGAAATTGAGGCTAGACAGACAAAACTAGGGCCAGAAGAAATCACTAGAGAAATTCCCAACGTCGGGGAAGACGCCTTGCGTCAGTTAGACGAACAAGGGATCATCCGCATTGGGGCATGGGTAGAAGCTGGCGATATCTTGGTGGGTAAAGTCACGCCAAAAGGTGAATCCGACCAACCACCAGAAGAAAAACTCTTGCGTGCGATTTTCGGTGAAAAAGCCCGGGATGTGCGAGACAATTCCCTGCGAGTACCTAACGGTGAAAAAGGGCGCGTAGTTGACGTGCGCTTATTTACCCGCGAACAAGGCGATGAATTGCCACCAGGAGCCAATATGGTAGTCCGGGTGTATGTCGCCCAAAAACGCAAAATCCAAGTTGGGGACAAAATGGCAGGACGCCACGGTAATAAAGGGATTATTTCTCGGATCTTGCCAGCAGAAGATATGCCATATTTACCTGACGGTTCGCCAGTAGACATCGTACTCAACCCTCTAGGCGTACCCAGCCGGATGAACGTCGGACAAGTATTTGAGTGCCTTTTGGGTTGGGCTGGTCATACCTTGGGAGTGCGATTTAAGATTACTCCCTTTGATGAAATGTATGGTGAAGAGTCATCTCGGAGAATCGTGCATGGCAAATTGCAAGAAGCACGGGATGAAACCAGCAAAGACTGGGTATATAACCCAGATGACCCAGGTAAAATCATGGTGTTTGATGGACGCACAGGCGAACCTTTTGACCGACCAATCACCATTGGCGTGGCTTACATGCTGAAGCTGGTGCATTTGGTAGACGATAAGATTCACGCCCGTTCCACAGGTCCTTACTCACTGGTGACCCAGCAACCCTTGGGTGGTAAAGCCCAACAAGGCGGTCAGCGGTTCGGGGAAATGGAAGTGTGGGCATTGGAAGCCTTTGGTGCAGCTTACACCTTACAGGAATTGCTGACAGTGAAATCCGACGATATGCAAGGACGGAATGAAGCGTTAAATGCGATCGTTAAAGGTAAGGCAATTCCTCGACCGGGAACACCAGAGTCCTTTAAGGTGTTAATGCGCGAACTACAATCCTTGGGGTTAGATATTGCGGTACACAAGGTTGAAACCCAAGCAGACGGTAGTTCTTTAGATGTGGAAGTCGATTTGATGGCAGACCAATCAGCCCGCCGTACACCTCCCAGACCCACCTATGAATCTCTTTCCCGCGAATCGCTGGAAGATGACGAATAGAAAGTGAGGAGTGAGGGGTTAAGAGTAAGGAGTTAGGAGTGAGGAGTAAAGACTAATTAAAAGTTTTACTTATAACTCACAACTCATAACTCATAACTCCTAACTCCTTACTCTTAACTGAAAACTAAATATACTCATAACTCGAAACTCAGCACTTAAAGTATGAGACCAGCCCAAACTAATCAGTTTGACTACGTAAAAATCGGCTTAGCATCACCAGAACGTATTCGCCAGTGGGGCGAGAGAACTTTGCCCAATGGTCAGGTAGTTGGTGAAGTTACCAAGCCAGAAACGATTAATTACCGGACTCTCAAGCCAGAGATGGATGGCTTATTCTGCGAGCGCATCTTTGGCCCGGCGAAAGATTGGGAATGTCATTGTGGCAAGTATAAAAGAGTTCGTCACAGAGGTATTGTCTGCGAGCGCTGTGGGGTAGAAGTCACTGAGTCACGGGTGCGTCGTCACCGGATGGGCTATATTAAACTCGCCGCACCAGTAGCTCACGTTTGGTATCTCAAAGGCATTCCTAGCTATATTTCCATCCTGCTGGATATGCCCTTGCGGGATGTAGAGCAAATTGTCTATTTCAACTCTTATGTTGTCTTAAGTCCAGGCAATGCCGAAACTTTAACTTACAAACAGCTACTTAGTGAAGACCAATGGCTGGAAATTGAAGACCAAATTTATAGTGAAGATTCTCAGCTACAAGGGGTAGAGGTAGGCATTGGTGCCGAAGCACTACTGCGCTTGCTTGCCGATATCAATTTGGAGCAAGAAGCTGAAAGCCTGCGGGAAGAAATTGGCAATGCCAAGGGACAAAAGCGAGCCAAGCTAATTAAACGGCTGCGGGTCATTGACAACTTCATCGCTACTGGTTCCAAACCAGAGTGGATGGTTATGGCAGTTATTCCAGTGATTCCCCCCGACTTGCGCCCAATGGTGCAGCTAGATGGCGGACGCTTTGCTACTAGCGACTTGAATGATTTGTATCGGCGGGTAATTAACCGCAATAATCGTTTGGCACGGCTGCAAGAAATTTTAGCGCCAGAGATTATTGTGCGAAACGAAAAGCGGATGCTGCAAGAAGCGGTAGATGCTTTGATTGACAATGGTCGTCGGGGACGGACTGTGGTAGGGGCAAATAACCGACCCCTGAAATCTTTGTCCGACATTATTGAAGGTAAGCAAGGACGTTTTAGACAAAACTTGTTGGGTAAACGAGTTGACTACTCAGGACGTTCGGTAATTGTGGTGGGGCCAAAGCTGAAAATTCACCAGTGCGGTTTGCCTAGAGAAATGGCAATTGAGCTATTTCAACCATTTGTGATTAACCGCCTAATTCGCAGTGGCATGGTGAATAACATCAAAGCTGCGAAAAAGCTAATATCGCGTAATGACCCCAGTGTTTGGGATGTACTAGAAGAAGTAATTGAAGGACACCCAGTGTTACTTAACCGGGCACCAACGTTGCACCGTTTGGGTATTCAGTCTTTTGAACCAATTTTGGTAGAAGGGAGAGCAATTCAACTGCATCCTTTGGTGTGTCCGGCATTTAACGCCGACTTTGATGGCGACCAAATGGCGGTACACGTGCCACTTTCGTTAGAAAGTCAGGCTGAGGCGCGGTTGTTGATGTTGGCTTCTAACAATATTTTGTCACCAGCCACAGGTAAACCCATTATCACGCCCAGCCAAGACATGGTATTGGGAGCATATTACTTAACAGCAGAAAATCCTGGTGCTACCAAAGGCGCAGGCAAGTATTTTGCTTCATTAGATGACGTAATTATGGCTTTCCAGCAAGAGGAAATCGACTTGCACGCCTATATCTTTGTGCGGTTTGATGGCGAACTCGAATCAGACCAACCGGATACAGAACCTCTTGAGGTGCAAGAAAACGAAGATGGTAGCCGGACATTAAAGTATAAGTTCCGCAGAGTCAGAGAAGACGCTCAAGGAAATCTCCTTTCACAGTATATACGTACAACGCCTGGTCGGGTTATTTACAATAAAGCGATTCAGGAAGCACTAGCAAGTTAGGGACTGGTGACTGGGGACTGGTGACTGGGAAAAATACCCAGTACCCAATACCCAATACCCAATACCCAATCCCCAATGACTTAGGACTAATGACTAATGACTGAAAAAATGATTTTTCGCAATCGGGTGGTGGATAAGGGTCAACTGAGAAATTTGATTTCTTGGGCCTTTACGCATTATGGTACGGCGCGAACCGCAGTCATGGCGGACAAACTCAAGGATTTGGGTTTTCGCTACGCCACCAAAGCAGGGGTTTCCATTAGTGTAGATGACTTGATGGTGCCTCCTACTAAGCGATCGCTCCTGGAAGCAGCCGAAGAAGAAATTCGCGCCACTGAAGCTCGTTACCAACGGGGTGAAATAACTGAAGTAGAACGCTTCCAAAAGGTAATTGATACTTGGAACGGTACCAGTGAAGCCCTCAAAGATGAGGTAGTTGTCCACTTCAAGAAGACTAATCCCCTCAACTCCGTATACATGATGGCATTCTCTGGGGCGCGGGGTAACATCTCCCAAGTCCGCCAATTAGTGGGGATGCGGGGGCTGATGGCAGATCCCCAAGGGGAAATTATCGACTTGCCAATCAAAACCAACTTCCGCGAAGGCTTAACCGTGACGGAATACATTATTTCGTCTTACGGTGCGAGAAAAGGATTGGTGGATACCGCCTTACGGACGGCTGACTCTGGTTATCTAACCCGACGTTTGGTGGACGTATCCCAGGATGTGATTATTCGCGAATTCGACTGCGGCACCACCAGAGGCATTCCCATTCGGCCAATGACAGAAGGTGCCAAAACTTTGATTCCTCTGGCAAACCGCTTGATGGGACGGGTAATTGGCGAAGACGTAGTGCATCCAGTCACAAAAGAAGTGATTGCACCACGCAACACCCCAATTTCTGACGACTTGGCGAAGGAAATAGGCAGGTCTGGGGTGGGAGAGGTTGTAGTGCGGAGTCCCCTAACTTGTGAAGCTGCACGTTCTGTGTGTCAACATTGTTATGGCTGGAGTTTAGCCCATGCCAAGATGGTGGACTTGGGCGAAGCTGTGGGGATCATTGCTGCCCAAAGTATCGGCGAACCAGGTACTCAGCTAACCATGCGGACATTCCACACAGGTGGTGTGTTTACCGGGGAAGTGGCACAACAAGTCCGTTCTAAAATTGATGGGACTGTGAAAATTCCCCGCAAATTACGGACAAGACAATATCGTACCCGCCATGGGGAAGATGCCTTGTATGTTGAGGCCAATGGCGTCATCATTTTGGAACCTAAAAAAGAAGGCGATGCCACACCAGGTAACCAAGAGGTGCAGCTAACTCAAGGTTCTACATTATATGTATTTGACGGCAATCAGGTAAAACAAGGCCAGTTGTTGGCAGAAGTCGCCCTTGGTGGACGCACAACCCGGACTAATACAGAAAAAGCCGTTAAAGATGTGGCTTCTGACTTGGCAGGAGAAGTGCAATTTGCCGAAGTCGTTCCAGAACAAAAAACTGACCGTCAAGGCAACACCACAACCACAGCCGCACGCGGTGGTTTGATTTGGATTTTGTCTGGGGAAGTTTATAACTTGCCGCCCGGTGCTGAATTGGTGGTGAAAAATGGTGATGCGATCGCTTCTAATGGAGTATTAGCAGAAACCAAATTAACTACTCTGCACGGTGGTGTGGTGCGCTTGCCGGAAGCTACTCCAGGGAAGAGTACCAGGGAAATTGAAATTATTACTGCTTCTGTAGTCTTAGACCAAGCAACGGTAACAGTCCAAAGTTCCCAAGGTCGCAATAACTACCTAGTTTCCACTGGCAACAACCAAGTCTTTAACCTCCGCGCCACACCAGGTACAAAAGTGCAAAATGGTCAAGTGGTAGCCGAGTTAATTGATGACCGCTATCGCACAACCACTGGTGGATTCTTAAAATTCGCGGGCGTGGAAGTCCAGAAAAAAGGCAAAGCCAAACTGGGTTACGAAGTTGTCCAAGGCGGTACGCTGTTGTGGATTCCCGAAGAAACCCACGAAGTTAATAAAGATATCTCCTTGCTATTGGTAGAAGACGGTCAGTTTGTCGAAGCTGGCACCGAAGTTGTCAAGGATATCTTCTGCCAAAACAGCGGTGTCATCGAAGTTACCCAGAAAAACGACATCTTGCGAGAAGTGGTCATCAAACCAGGGGAACTGCTGATGGTGGACGATCCCGAAGCAGTTATCGGGAGAGATAACACCTTCGTGCAACCAGGCGAGGAATTTCAAGGCACTGTCGCCACCGAATTACGCTATATCCAGTATGTGGAGACACCAGAAGGCCCTGCCCTGTTAAGTCGTCCTGTAGTCGAGTTCGCCGTACCGAACAATCCTGATGTGCCCTCAACTACATCAGTTAGCCAACAAACTGGGCGTTCTATTCAGTTACGCGCAGTACAACGGCTGCCTTACAAGGATTCCGAACGGGTGAAATCTGTTGAAGGCGTGGAACTGCTGAGAACGCAGCTAGTGCTGGAAATTGAGCAAGAAGGCGAACAAGACCACAACGCCTCACCCTTAGCCGCAGATATTGAATTGGTACAGGATACCGAAGATTCAGAAGTTCAACGCTTGCAGCTGGTGATTTTGGAATCCTTGGTAATTCGTCGAGACATTACCGCTGATGCTACCCAAGGTAGTACCCAGACAACACTGGAAGTCCAAGATGGGCTAACCATCGCCCCTGGTTCTGTAGTCGCACGTACCCAAATCTTGTCTAAAGAAGGCGGGATAGTCCGAGGCGTACAAAAGGGAACCGAAAACGTTCGTCGCTGTTTGGTTTTGCGGGAAACTGATTTGATTACCGTCAATACCAGTACTCAGCCGAAAGTGAAGGTGGGTGACTTGCTGGTAGCAGGTACAGAAGTTGCCACGGGAGTTTTTACTGACGAATCCGGGCAAGTAATCGACGTCAAAAAATTAACCAGTGCTGAATCCAAAGCGCTGAGCGAAGAGAATTCTCAGGGTTCAGCACTTAGCACTCAGAACTACGCTATTACTATCCGCGTCGGTCGTCCCTACCGAGTTAGTCCAGGCGCTGTCTTACAAATAGAAGATGGCGATCTGGTACAACGGGGTGATAACTTGGTGCTATTGGTATTTGAACGCGCCAAAACCGGAGACATTATTCAAGGTTTGCCCCGGATTGAAGAATTGCTGGAAGCTCGTAAACCAAAAGAAGCGTGTATATTAGCACGGCGGGCGGGAGAAGTCAAGGTTGTTTACGGTGATGGTGATGAAGCGATCGCCATTAAAGTCGTAGAATCAAATGGCGTCGTCACAGATTATCCTCTAGGCCCGGGACAAAACTTAATTGTGCCGGATGGATCTCATATATCAGCAGGGCAACCGTTGACCGATGGCCCATCGAACCCGCATGAAATTTTGGAAATCTTCTTTAGCTTGGGTTCTGAAGACGGAGTTTATGCTTGTGCTAGCCATGCTTTGCAGAAGGTACAGACATTCTTAGTGAATGAAGTGCAAATGGTGTATCAGTCTCAAGGGATTGATATTTCCGATAAGCATATTGAAGTAATTGTGCGCCAGATGACCAACAAGGTCAGGATTGATGATGGTGGTGACACCACAATGCTTCCCGGCGAATTGGTTGAACTGCGCCAAGTTGAGCAGGTAAACGAAGCAATGGCGATTACAGGCGGTGCTAGGGCACAGTATACCCCAGTACTATTAGGTATCACCAAAGCATCATTGAACACTGACAGCTTTATTTCTGCTGCATCCTTCCAAGAGACAACACGGGTACTTACCGAAGCAGCTATTGAAGGCAAATCTGACTGGCTGCGGGGATTAAAAGAAAACGTGATTATCGGGCGATTGATTCCGGCTGGTACTGGCTACAATACCTATGAAGAAACCAGTGCGATCGATGACTATGCTACTGATATTAGCAGTAGCGTCTTAGATGAAGTTGACGATCCCCTCGATATGGTCTTAGATGACCGCACAGCTCGCACCTATAATTTGGATTCTCCGACTCTTGGAGAACCTAGTTATGGGAACAGACGTGTAGAAAGGTCAATTTTAGATGATGACGATGACTTAATCGCTGATGAAGTAGCAGACGAAGAAGATTACGAAGACGACGAAGACGACGAAGACGATTTCGACGACGAGTAAAACTAAAAAGTAGAGATGCGATTAATCGTGTCTCTACATCATTTGTAGAAAATTAAAAAGGCAAAAGAAGATTTTCTTTTGCCTTTTTACTTTACTTGGAATAGGAATCTCTCACAACTTTTGTGACGCTTAACTGAACGGTATTGCCTTAAACCGATAAAGTGGGGTTCATCTGCGATGGTAAAATTTCAGCGCTATGATGTACCCTTGAGGTATCTTTATTTTTATAAAGATAGCATGAGATTTTCTTGACTTAACTCTAACCTTTCTATAGTTTCATAGCGACCAGAGTGATAATACCAATTAAAATTAGCAGATATCCAGCTATGTATTCCGAATATATATTTTTCCAATTCCGTATCTAATTTTTCTCCAAAAGATGGAATAGATAATTCAAATTCTTGCAAGCGATCTACTTCTTGATTGTGCATTTCAGTTGCTGCAATTGTTGCTTTTTCTAAAGAGAATATTTGTGGGCGATCGATTAGCAATACTAAATTATGCACATCACCACTTGACATTTCTCTATGTACAGAAAAAATATCGTTACACCAAGCAAGGATGTTAATTGTCATTACTTTTAACTCCTTCATCACATGATGATATCGGAAAAACTCAGGAATCATTATTTGGTCACAAAATTCCATCAATGCAAGGCAAAGATATCCACCTAAACTTAACCTACGTATCAGCATGTAACTTTCAACATCCGGTGTAATTCCCTGTGCGCGATTAATTGCTTCTTCAACGCATCCATCGAAATAACCTTGATAACGATTGACAAAGTAATCAAACCATTCTTTACTGCCTCTCTGAAGTATCCGTTCTCGTAAATCCCTTAAGGCATAAGCAAGTGGTATATCCTTACTTGTCAAGTCTGCACCATTTAATATATCTATAAATCTCTGATGGAAATCTTTAAGAACATCAGGTTCTTTTCCTAAATTCGATAGATCGCACTGGTCATCCCAAATAAACACCCAGCTCAACCAATCATTTGCAATTTTTAGTTCTTCAAGTTCGCAATTAGGATAAGCACTTGCTGCTAAAAAGAAAAATTTTGATTTACAAAAACGCTTATAAGATGATTCATTAGCCAAGAGATTAAACTGAATCACCCATTCAAGAGCGTGCTTTTCTAATATATCAATATGCTTATTAATCTGTGATGCAAATGGACAGTATAAACCAGAGCAAAGTAATTGCTGCATAAAAACTCTCTGAGTTAAAACTTAGGGACGCAAATAAATCACAGAAGAAAAAACAATAGATTTTTGAAAAACCTATTGCAGATTTTTTGAAATAATTCTCTTGAACACCGCATTTTCTAGAAGAGAGAGTATGTAAGGCATACAGCGGTGCGTAAAGGTATATGAATATTTCAAAACTTACTTGTCCATTGTTAATTTTTTTTTAAATAAACGTAACCGTGATTATCTGGAATTATTTTTTTTTAATAAAAATAGTTACATATTTACCTGACCATCATAAATGCTGTTGACGAAGCAAAAAAGTTTGTCTACAGCACAAAAAGACTCATCTTAGCTAGTGTTACTTCTATAGGAAAACAAGAGTAATAATGACTAATTCCAAAAAATAGAATATTCAAATTTGATAAAAACTAAGATTTAGTAGTAGATCCATGTGTAGCGATCGCCCCAATGAAATATAGGCAATTTAGTATGAGAATGTTGCTGGATTCAAATTTTTGGGAACTATAGGATTGTTAGACAGTAAATTTCTCAGTCTGCTAAGAAAATACACTTGGCTCAGCTGCCATCCCAGAGCTAACTATCAACAAATAATAAGGAGCTAAATTAAATCAAATACATGAGTTATAAGCAACCTATAAAAATGCCTAATATCGCAGAAAATACTTTAATTTTAGTGGTTGATGATACTAATACTAATTTAGAGATCGTTTTCCACATATTAACGAATGCTGGCTTTGAAGTAGTGACAGAAGTTAATGGAGAAAGGGCGCTAAAAGAAGCTGAATCTAAGCTGCCTGATTTGATTTTGCTAGATGTGATGATGCCGAAAATAGATGGTTTTGAAACATGTAAAAAACTGAAGGAAAAGCCAGAAACTTGCGATATTCCTGTGATTTTTATGACAGGAAATTCAGATACAGACAGTAAAATTAAAGGTTTAAATATCGGTGCAGTTGATTATATTACAAAACCTTTTAATGAAGAAGAGCTATTAGCTAGAATTAAAACCCACCTTCAACTACGAAATCTGACAAAAACTTTAGAAAACCGAGTTGCAGAAAGAACAGCAGCATTGTCTAGAGCACTCAAAGATTTACAAGAATCGCAACTCCAGCTTGTACAGACAGAAAAAATGTCCGCCCTTGGTCAATTAGTTGCAGGAGTTGCTCATGAAATTAATAATCCAGTTGGTTTCATTCATGGAAATCTCGGACATGCTAGCGTCTATTTCCAAGCAATGAGTAAGATAATTGAGCTTTATCAACGGCATTATCCTCATCCAGTTGCAGAAATCCAAAAAGAAATTACAGCAATAGATTTACAATATATGCTTTCGGATCTGCCTAACTTAATAGATTCGATGAAAGAAGGCGTTCAACGTATTCGTAACATTAGTACAAGTCTGCGAAACTTTTCCAGAGCAGATAGCGATCGCAAAGTTGTTTGTAACATCCATGATGGTATTGATAGCACAATCATGATTCTCAAACACCGCTTGAAAGCAACAGAATCTCGTCCCAATATAGAAATTATTAAAGATTACGGAAATTTACCAGAAATAGAATGCTTTAGCGGACAGTTAAATCAGGTCTTTATGAATATATTAGCTAATGCTATTGATGCTTTAGAAGAATCAAATTTAGGACGAAGCTATATTGAAATTGAAGCAAATCCTAATCAAATTTGGATTCAAACCAGTTTAAATGAAGATAACCACTATGTCTTAATTCGGATTCAAGATAATGGTGTGGGGATGTCGGCTGATGTCCAGCAAAAAATTTTTGACCATTTATTTACTACTAAACCAGTTGGTCAAGGCACAGGACTAGGACTATCTATTGCTCGCCAAATTATTGTCGATAAACATCAAGGAACACTGGAAGTCAATTCAGCATCAGGAAAAGGTTCTGACTTTATCATTAAGCTACCTGTTTAACAAGCATCTAATGTTTCTGAGAATTTAGAAATTATTATTTTCCAATAAAACACTTTCTCGATATATAAATATATGTTCAAAGCAGTAGTAGGTCATAGTAACGATCCAGATTCTCTATCAGCAGTTGAGGAAGTTCTTCAACAATGCGTCAATACCCTAGCAGGAGATATCCCACAAGCTGGAATTCTTTTTGCTGCAATTGACTTCGATCATTCCCTGATTTTGCAAAAAATTCATCAGACTTTTGAGGGAATTGAGTTAATTGGTGGAACAACAGATGGAGAAATTTCTTCAGTCCTAGAATTTCAGCAAGACTCAATTACTTTGATGTTGTTTTGCTCAGACGAAGTAGAAATTCATGCAGGAGTCGGACGCAAAGTTTCAGCTGATGCAATTACTGCAACTAAACAAGCTGTAGAACAAGCCAAAGCAAAAAGTACAGTACCACCAAGCTTATGTTTCACTCATCCAGAGAGCCTCACGACTAGCGGTGTCTCTATATTAAATGGCTTAAAACTAGCTCTCGGTCAAGATGTACCTGTATTTGGTGGTTTAGCAGCCGACCAATCCAAATATCAAAATACATACCAATTTTTTCAAACAGAAGTTTTAAGTGATTCTGTACCAATCCTACTTTTTTGCGGCAAAATATTATTTTCTTATGGCGTTGCAAGTGGTTGGTCTCCCATCGGCCAAGTCAGCAAAGTAACTAAAGTAGAGCGGAACATTGTCTATGAAATAGATGGAAAACCAGCTTTAGATTTCTATCACCATTATTTAGGCTCGCTTCCTCCTTCAATAGAATATCCCTTAGCAGTTTTTGACCAAGGTACAGATAAATTTTATATCAGAGCACCCATTGCTTACAATCAAGAATCTGGTAGCATCACCTTTTTTGCAGATATTCCAAACGGAGCACTGATTCAAATTTCTGAAGCAGGTTATGAAGATATTATCGCCGCTTCTAAAGCATCATTTATGAATGCCTTAAATAATTATTCGGGTACAGAACCAAGTGCTGCTTTATTTTTTTCATGTGTTGCTCGTCGGCAAATACTGGGTACGAGAGCACAAGAAGAGTACGAAAATATTAAGTTTTGCTTGAATAAGTCTTTACCTTCATGTGGGTTTTATTCTAATGGAGAAATTGCTCCTATAGATCTAATTAGCCAAACACAATTTCACAATGAAACTTTTGTAAGTTTAATTTTGGGAGTTCAGTAAAAGCTGATGGCAAGTTTTGATTGTGAAAAAGAAATCCAAGAACTTAAAAAAGCTAATAGAATACTTCAAAAACAGTTGGAAAGGTCTGAGGCAGACAGAGTAAAGCTTGAAGAGATAAATCAAAAAAAAGAGTCTCTTTTAAAAAGAGTAATTGATGAATTAAAAGAGTACCAAAACCAATTAGAGGAAAGAACTAATGAGTTAGAAACAATGCTTTTTAATTTGCAAATAATGGAGAATAAGATGTCTAGTTTGGGAAGCCTAGTTGCAGATGTTGCTCACGAAATTAACAATCCAATTGGCTTTATAGCAGGCAATCTGACTCCAGCTCAAGAGTATATTAAAGACTTATTTTCTATAATAGATTTTTACGAACAAGTTTTTCCTATATTATCTAAAGAAACCCAGGAAAAAATCAAAGTTATTGACCTAGAATACATCCGGGAAGATTTACCTAAAATCATTTCCTCAATTAAAGAAGGTACAGATAGGATTTCCAATCTTAGTAAGAGCTTGCGTACTTTCTCTAGAGCAGATACAGAACAAAAAGTTATCTTTAATCTTCATGAGGGTATTAATAGTACTCTGGTTATTCTGAAGCACCGTTTACAAGCTAATAAGATACGTCCTGCTATTGAAGTAATTCAAGATTACGAGGAATCTCCCATAATAGAATGCTTTCCAGGACAACTAAATCAGGTATTTATGAATCTATTGGCAAATGCCATTGATGCATTAGAAGAATCTAATCATGGATTGAGTTTTGATGAAATTAAGGCAAATCCCAATAAAATTACAATTAATACTGCTCTAACAGAAGATAAAAATCATGTATTGATTCGCATTAAAGATAATGGAGTGGGAATATCGCCGGAAGTCAAAGAAAAAATTTTTAATCATTTATTTACAACTAAACCAGTGGGAAAAGGAACAGGATTAGGGTTATCAATTGCCTATCAAATAGTTGTGCAAAAACATAAGGGAACTTTAGAAGTAAATTCTCTATTGGGAGAAGGTTCAGAATTTATCATCACTATCCCAATTTCTTAAAATAGCAAAATTATAATTAATCAAAATTGAAAACGCCTGGTTTCTAATTAGCAACCAGGCGCTTATTTCATAGCCCAAAGTCTTATTCAGATTCAGACGGTTAAATCTTAGCAGTCGAATCAACGGAGGGTTGAGACTGACTTACTGAATCTAACTTTGGCACGAGTGGTAGATTTTGTGCTTGTACAGTGCTATTGATTTTTGCTTGCAGAATTGCAGTATGGGAGATGGAATGGTTAGCCAATGTAAATAGTGGATTTGACAAAATCCCTGCAATGGAAGTGGCAATTAAACTGACCACTAAGCCGACTTGCAAAGGTCTAAATCCAGGCAAATTCCAACTTACTGGCGGATAATTCTTTACAGCGTCGGACATTTCATGTGGTTCTTTGACTACCATCATCTTAACTACACGGATGTAGTAGTAGATGGAGACGACGCTAGTAACTAAGCCCAACAAGACTAAGCTGTAAAGACCTGCTTGCCAACCAGCCCAAAATAGGTAAATCTTCCCAAAAAACCCAGCTAATGGTGGAATACCGCCCAAGGAAAGTAGGGAGATACTCAAGCCTAATGTTAGGAGTGGGTCTTTTTGATAGAGTCCAGAGTATTCGGCAATCTGGTCGGTTCCTGTCCGCAAGGAGAACAGAATGATGCAGGTAAAGCCGCACAAGTTCATGAACAGGTAGACCAGGAGATAAAATACCATACTGGCGTAACCTGCTTGCGTGCTAGCAATTAAGCCAATCATCACAAAGCCAGCTTGGGCAATGGATGAATAAGCTAGCATCCGTTTCATACTGGTTTGGGCTAGGGCGACTACGTTACCCAAGATCATGCTGAGAACGGCTAGAGCAGTGAAGACAAATTTCCATTCCTCTGCAACCAGGGGGAAGGCTGTTGTCAGCAAGCGGATAGCTAGAGCAAACCCAGCTGCTTTGGAACCTACAGATAAAAAGGCGATTACCGGGGTGGGAGCGCCTTCGTAAACGTCTGGCGTCCACTGGTGGAAGGGCGCAGCGGAGATTTTAAAGCCAATACCTGCGATCGCAAAAACTAGGGCAATTACTAAACCTAAAGATTGACCAGCCTTAGCTGTGGCAATACCATTGGCGATCGCACTTAGTTCGGTTTGTCCGCCTGATAATCCATACAGCAATGATACTCCGTACAAAAATACTGCTGTACTGGAAGCTCCAATTAACAGGTATTTTAGCGCTGCTTCGTTGGAACGGGGGTCCCGCTTGGTATAACCTGTTAGTAAATAAGAGGAGATACTCAGGGTTTCTAGGGAGATGAAAATCATGACTAACTCGCTAGCCCCGGATAAAAACATTCCTCCAAGGGTAGCTGTCAGCAAAATAGCGATGAATTCTGCTAAAGCGGTGCCACTCTGCTCAATGTAGCGAATTGACATCAATATAGTAAAAGCGGCAGACAACGCTACGATACCGCGAAAAACGATACTGAGGTTGTCACTGTTAAAACCGCCGCTAAAAGAGATGGGATTGAGAGCATCCCATTGAAAATACAGGGCGACAATCGAAGCCAACAAACCCGCGATCGCTAGATATCCAACCCAGCGCGAGGATGTACGCCCCAAAATCAAATCAACTATCAAAACCCCTAAGAGGGTGAGAATTATAATTCCCTCTGGTAAGATCGTTCCAGCATTTAACTGGGATGCAAGATTAGCAAAATCCATGAGATGTATAGGTTTTGGCGATTAGACATTAAGGCTAACTCTGTTCATTCTATCTATTGTTCTTTACCAAAGTTGCATTAAAATTTCTCTCTTAAGCTAAAATTCCCTACTAGGCACAAGTAGCTCCTAGAAAGAGTAACAGCTTATTGCTACGCCAAAATACTATGCCTACCATCAGATTAAATTATGCTGAAGTTCACCGTTGGCTCCTCTATCAAATAAATAAGCAGTCCAGCTATTTCCTGAACTGCTCATAGAAGATTTTGCAGATTCGTTATCTACTAAACTGCTAAGTTGGCGATCGCTAATAAAGCTTTTGCCTTTGTGAATCGTTGCAAAACTTAATAGCCTCTTGAGTATCCGCTATTATTATTTTTCTGCCAACCACCACCGCCAGAACGAGTACCTTTATCCTCTCGTGGTCTAGCTTTATTAACTTTCATTACCCGACCCATCCATTCTGCACCATCCAAAGCCTGAATAGCAGCATCTTCTGCGGCTGATGATTCCATTTCCACAAAGCCAAAGCCCCGGGCGCGTCCTGTTTCCCTATCTGTGGGTAATTGAACGCGTGTAACGGTGCCATACTCGGAAAATACCTTACTAAGGTCGTCTTGTGTGACGCTGTAGGATAGGTTCCCTACGTAGATTGACATGAAACTCTCCAGAATCCATTGATGCAGAGATGTTCATCCGGAGAGCCGCTTGCAATTATTGCTAATAACAAGATTCGTATCGCCGAACTCAACTTCTCCAAAATTATCCTACCATAACTTTCAATCTGGACAAGCCTAAATTCGTGCATTTGTCCTCATGTATGGTACAATGCATCGGTTTTGCCTATACTTATGATTGATGTTTTTTAGCTTAGCGTTCACTTTCAACATCAAGTTTTTCCCTTATTTTATCAAGCAAATTGCTTCACAGACTGATTTGATTGTAGCCGAACTCGTAAGATATAAATAAATTCTGTACTTGGGCAAGTCATTTTTAATAATGCGTATCTTTTGAAATTAATTCGATGATATATTCAGCCTAATTCGTATTTTTTAGAGAAGTGGAAGGTAGCAGCGAAATTAATAGCGATCGCGTTCTACAAATTAGAGCGATCGCTAGTCGCTATGACAACTTCAGATGCGTTGAATGCGCTCAGGCAATTGAGAATTACTTGATTTCACAAGGTATTCAAGGTAAGCGCATCAAACTATATACAGGAGCAGCGACAGGTGCAAATAGCTACATTTATGATGATAGTATTCCTGGAGAGGCTATTTCAGTTAATGGTCGTCATGAGGGAATTGCAATTTTCATCAACAATGTAGAAATCGTTTTTGATAACCATCATCCTGACGGAATTTCTAAAAGGGAATGGATGAATAATCTTGTATTCCAAGGTAAAATACATTATGACCAACAGTTTAAAGTTCAAGAAGAAGATTTTTAAGAGACATAATTATTTATGCCAGAAATTACCCAGAATAAATTAGATGTTAAATCTGAATATTTATTCAATTTGTTACAAAGAATCAAAGAAAGACCGGGTATGTATTTAGGTAAACGTTCGATTACTCGTTTACGTATGCTCTTAGATGGATACGGTATGGCAAGAATGGAACTTGGTTTACCAAGAACAGAACAAGAAAGCAAATTTGACAGATTTCAAGAGTGGATACAAGCAAAATTTAATATTACGTCATCTCAGGGTTGGGATAGTATAATCCTTTTTTATTCTGTAGATGAAACAGATGCATTTGAAAAATTTTTTAATTTGTATCAACAATTTCTCAATGGCGAGAGTCTCTAAAACACTTATGTTTGCACGCCAAATTCCTCTGCATCTACTCCCCAATTTACCCAGCGAATCGCTTCACGTGCTGAGTTAATATTGGGCGGAACTCGTAAGGCATGAATAAATCCTGTACTTGGGCAAATCATTTTTAATAAATAAATTGGTTCTTCATCAACATCGGCATCAATTTTTAATAGTGTGTATTCAGCCCAAGTATCTAATTCAATAGACCTCTTGCAAAAGTCCTAGATGCATGGGACAAGTAAGTGAGAGTTGGGTAGCATAAATGACCTACGAACAGGT
>JAVRCJ020000037.1:0-65165 GCA_034530875.2 Nostoc sp. DedSLP01 | reverse complement strand
CAGGCATATTATCAGCGAGGTTTAAGGGCTATGAAGCTTATACAGCAAGCACTTTAGGGAGCTTGTCGCCCCTTGAACAAGTTGATACAATAATAGCGATCGCACCAGTGAATGAAGCAGATTAGATAGAGTTTTTAGTGCGATCGCAAATCATTAACCATTAGGCTGTGGTTGTCTTTGGGTACGCGACTACTTCCAGACACATCCAGAATTGAGCGACGGTCAGTCTCTTTGTTAGATGGGAAAGTAGGTAGGGGAGGAAAATGCGATCGCGATTTTCGCTCTCAAAATTCGATAATTTAAGCGCCTTGTGCCTTTGTGCGATCAACCTATAATCGCACAGCAGAACGCAGCATAATCACCTTACGACTATCTACAATACTGGCAACAAAACCGCGATCGTTGAGTTTTTGTAATGTGTTATATGCTTCAGTTTGGTTGGTAGTATAAACTGCCAGTAGATAGGGGCGTTGTCCGTAAGAAACAAAACCAACGTTACCTCCCACTACTTGCTGGACGGTATTTGCTATTTCTGGGCGATTGTAATAATCTACTAAGACCGCAAAACCCTCTCCTAAAGCTTGAGGTCTATAATTAACTGCCTGTTGCTGCGCTGGCTGTGCTTGTACAACATCTGGTGTTGTTGGTCGAGTCGTAATGATAGCAGACAACCCGACAATATTGCTGACATACCTGGCCCAGCGATTGGCATCGTCAATTCTGTTAAAACCTGCGATGCGCGTCACAGTTTCATTGAGATATTGACAGGTAACAGTCTTGAGTTCGGGTGGTAAGGCACTACGTAACTGCTTTTGATTCTCTGCTGTGGGACTGACTACTAATAAAAGATATTCACCTGCATTCGGTGGTTGACAATTAGGAATGGCTTGTTGGGCAAAGCCAGAATTCATACCACCAGTCAAAAAAGCGATCGCTAATCCTAAAACACTTGGTAAAGTTTGAAATCTATGCACAAAACTTACTATAGATAAATTATGGTGTCATAGAAGATTTTATATAGAAAAATCGGGAGTGGGGAGTGGGGAGTGGGGAATGGGGAATGGGGCATTGGGCATAGGAAAGAGGCAGGCGAGTAGAGGGGAAAGTGCTGCAACTTCTCCTGTGCCCCTCTGACCTCTGTTCCCCATCCCCCATTCCCTACTCCCTATTCCCTACTTCCCATTCTTTTATGACACGCTAGCCAAAGAAGCTAAAGGATCGGGTATTTTATCGGAAGGAGCTTGGAATTGTCCTGTAATCACGTACTCTAGACGCAATTTTAACCAAGTAATAAATTGGGGATTAGTGGAAATAATTGCTACCGCTGGTTGGGGACACTTCGCTTTTACCTGTGCTAACTCAGGGGCTTCTAAGAAAGCTGGTTGCTCGATTAACCAAAAATCAATTTGTTTTTCTTGTTCGTGGTAATGACGCGTGCGTTCTTTGAGAACTTCGTGTATCGGTTCTTCTTCGAGCAGAAAGCGTCGACTGGCCAAAACGTAATGGTATGTTTGCATTTTCATCCTTTGGTTGCTATGTGAATAATTTCAGCGCTAATATACGCTGTACCGCTAAGAATTAACTTTTGCGGGCTTTCTTGAACCAAGAACTGAAGGGACAAGCACTTCCTTGGTTGTTTGCATTTGCCTTGCCACCAGATGTTAGTTTGCTCAAGAACAGACTATTGTCGAAGTAGTGTTCTAAGGAAACAATCTTTAAGTCATCGGTAACTTTTGCAATGCTCATGCCGATAATTTCCACTGTCTCTCCAGTAGGTGCGTAGTCTTTGTATTCTCCTTTAAAATGTCCCCAATGGCGCCACTTGAATGTTACATTCGGCGGCCCTGAGAAAACTTCCAGAACTTCCCAAGGAAATCCTTGAGGAAATGTTGTATGGAAGAGTTTCGCGGATGATTCAAAGCTTTCTTCGGAAGCCTTGTAGTGGTCTGAATCAGCCATAAATAAATTGTAAGTACCTTGGGCTGATAAATCTGCTGCTGTGTAATCTACTCCGCCATTGGTACTAACGCGAAACTTGTCATTAACAATAGATAACCATTGTTCCGGGTTCGCTTTAAAAGATACTTCCATCTCAAAGGTTCGCACCAAGTTTTGCACGATCGCTTCTAGCGTACCTTCAAGGTGATTGCGCGTACTTTCTTTTGCCAAATTTTCTTTGGAGCGAGAATAATCGGGCGGTGTCTGATAGCGCCACTCTGTATCGCTACTTTCTGCGATCGCGCGATCGCGATCCTGTACCCAAAGCGGCAGGTTGTTAGACTGTGTTGCGGTCATAGAATTCTTGCTGACATTTACTTCCGGATTTCGCAGTTACAACCCCTCTTTTGGGGAGTGTGGGGAGTGTGGGGAGTGTGGGGAGTGTGGGGAGTGTGGGGAGAAAGAGAATTTATGCCCCCCTCTCTTCCCACACCTCCCACACCTCCCACACTTCTCAATGCCCTATGCCCCATGCCCATGTATCGCTTCCTTCATTTCCCGGACTGCTCGTTCTATGCCTACTAAGGCTGCCCGACTGATGATGGTATGGCCGATGTTTAGTTCTTCCATGCCTGGAAGTGCAGCCACTGGGTAGACGTTCCAGTAGGTTAGCCCATGTCCGGCGTTGACTCGCAGTCCCGCTTTAATTGCTTGTTCGCAGCCTTTAGCTAAGATGGCTAATTCATGGTGGCGATTTGTTTCGTCCTTAGCCTCAGCATATTGTCCGGTGTGCAATTCAATAAATTTAGCTTTCACCTTGACAGATGCTTCTATTTGTGCAGGCTCGGCGTCGATAAATAAACTAACTGGAATGCCAGCGCTTTGCAATTTATCAACTATCTCACCTATTCTAGCAATTTGCCCAACGATATCTAGTCCGCCTTCTGTGGTGACTTCTTCGCGTTTTTCGGGGACTAAGGTGACATAATCTGGTTTAATATCGAGAGCGATCGCTAACATTTCATCTGTAGCGGCCATTTCTAGATTTAAGTGAGTTCTCACCGTTTGTCTTAAGATTCGCACATCTCGATCTTGGATATGCCGCCTGTCTTCTCGCAGATGCACTGTAATCCCATCTGCACCCCCTAATTCTGCCAGCACTGCGGCTGCTACGGGGTCTGGTTCTACCGTCCGCCGTGCTTGCCGGATGGTAGCAATGTGGTCAATGTTAACGCCAAGTGTAGGCACCCCAAAATTCTCCCAATCCACAGTCCTCAGAACTTGATTTTACCGGAAATCAGCGAAGTTTTGCTTGAGAGTTATAAAGTAATATCTATGTCAGGTTGAAGGCCGATCGTTTAGGGGGCAGGGGAGAAGATGATTTTAGGATTTTGCTAGAGATGCGGCGATCGTAAGTGATTAGCCGGACATAATATTATTAGCCATTAGTTATTTTCCCCTCTACTTCCTCTTCAACAACTATGACCAAAGCTTACTAGTCCGAAAATTCAGCAGTTGAGGGGGATTTTTTGACTTCGATTTGAGCTTTGACTACAGTCGGATCGTCTGTGCGTTGGATGCGAAAACCAAGTTCTTCACAAACTTTTTGCATACCATAATTGTCAACTAAGATATCAGCAGTAATTGTGTTTAATTGCTCATCTCGACTCACTTGCAGTAACCTTTGTAATAACTCCGTTCCTATACCTTGGCACTGACAGCGATCGCTCACTACAATAGCAAATTCCGCTGCATTTATACTATGTATTTTACTTAACCGACCAACTGCTAAATCCACTAATTCCGGGACATCAAAAATAGTCGGGTAGGCTTTGATTCTCAGGATGCTGTGGCGCTTAGGATTGACAGGGAAAATTGTTCCACCAAAAGGATTGCTAATTAAGTTCCATAACAGAGTGCGTCCAACACTATCAGCCTTTTCACTAGCACCAATTACGGCAACACTTTTGGGGGCAAAGATAGCATTGAGGGGATTAACTTTCTCAGTTCGCAAAATATCATACGCCCGATCGCTAGATTGCTGAATAGGCTTTTGCATTAGTTGTTGTTACCTTTGCTGGGAATATAGTCAGCTAGGGAAATTTTAAATAAACAAGCTCAAATTTTCGTCTATAATTTGGGTAATTTTTTGTAAAGCGATCGCCACTCCGGTTTCCGCAATTGGCGATAAGCTACAGCCTAATTCAAAGTTTACTCCTGGTACTTTAATCCACCAAGACGGCGGACAATAGCCATAAATTGCTTGAGTCAAAGCCAGAAGCGATCGCGGTTCCCCTATATGTCCGGCGATCGTCTTGAAAGAGGTAGGTGAAAGCGCTTCTACTTGCACCTCAAAACTTTGGTAATTAATACAAGCATCAATAAAAATTGCCAAATCTGCATGGGCTAAATTTTGGGCAAGTTCGGGAGTTAGTTGTTGGACAGGAAGAGATTTTACGTTTGATAGCTGTAACGTTTTAGCTACTTGTTGACCAATACCATCATCACTACGCAATTCATTACCATAACCAATAGCTATGACATTACAATTCATAATTTTTAGCTGTCTAAGACTACTTTCAAGTTAAGCAAAAAACTTGAAGAAGTTGTGAGGAAATAGAGAAGGGTTGAAGTATTTGTCACAATCTTCTCAAATTATTGGCATTTATGATTAAAGGTAATAATTCAGCATTCAGAAGTCATAAGTCAGAATTTAAGATAAATCCAGCATAATTAATCTATTAATATTGCTCATGAAATTACTGTGCTATCAATAGGTAATGAAAAATCGCGAGACCATTCATTCCAAGAGCCAAAATAATTTTTAGCAGAAATTCCTGCTTGTTCGAGGGCTATTAATGTATTAGCAGCCCTAGAACCTTTAAAGCAGTAAATATACACAACAGACTCAGAAGTAATACCTACTGACTGACAAATTTCTCGAATTTCATCTGGCGATCGCAACATGGGAATTTCGGAATCGCAATTCATCAGACGATGCCATTCTAACCATACTGCATTAGGGATTCTACCTTTGCGAGGGCAAAAATCAGGATTGTAGGGAGAAGAACTCAAGCCAAGCCATTCATCGCGATCGCGCACATCTAATTTAATAATTGCTGAGTTATCAATTGCTTGCAACATCTCAGTAGTAGTCACCATGATGTTAGCGTTAGGATGCAATCTAAATATACTACTTTCACGCTTGGGGGCTTCATCGTTAGTAGGTAATCCTGCCTTGAGCCATGCTCTATATCCTCCATGTAAAATAGATACTTGAGGACAACCTAAATACTTTAATAAAAAAGCTGCTCGACAAGATTGGCCGTAACCTCTATTTAGAGCATCTTCATAAACAATTAAATGTTCGGTACCGGATATTCCTACCCTACTCATAATTTCTGCAAAATATTCTTGCAATTCCTTTAATCCCGCTGGGGAGGAATTCTCTAAAAGATAAGTGAAAAAATCTCTAATATTTATGGAGTTGGGAATATGAGAAATAGCATATTCTTCTCGACTTCGCGTATCAATAATGACAGATAGTGAGGATTTTTCGGCTAACAGGGACGTGAGTTCTTGAGGAGAAATGAGGAGTTTTGTATTCACGCTTTCATGCTTCTGTTCTTCTACTTTAGGCATTATCGCCCTCGCTAGATTTGCGTTTTGGAATGCAAATTACAGAAGAATGAAGGTTAAATGTTAGGAGAGAACTTTTCAAGTAAGAATTCAGAATTCAGAATAGATTACTATCGCCAAACCTCATTGAGAATGTTCCCATCTGTCCCAACTAATTGAATATGTAAAGGCATTTGACCCAAATTCATCAGACGGCGTAGTTTTTCAGCTGCTTTAGGAATTGTAACGGCAAGAATGCGATCGCCTGCCTTCGCTGATGCTAACAAATGACTCACCGGACAAATTCGACAAATCCGCGCCGTAATTCCCGGCATTTCCCACAGCGGCCGACCTTCACAAAACTTTTCAAATCCGCGAAATTCTGTGACATAAAAACGAGCATCAGTCACTTGTCCAGTATTGTCGAGATAAATGCTGATTTTGGCATGTCCTTCAATTCGGCTAACTGGGTCGATGATTACTTTTTTCATAATAATTTTGCTGTATCTTGCCTTCTACTTATCAGCTTTTGATTTCAAAATCCCCAGCTAAAATACGCATCAGAGGTTCTTCCAGCCAAGGCGACCAAAAAGCATAGCAAACAAGATTTTCAGTATGTTTTTCTGATAGTTTTCTACTTCGTTCGATGAAAGGATCGTTTAAGCTAACTGTCCATTTACTCACTTCGACATTCTGAATATTGAACATCTCAACTCCAGCTACATCTTTAAAGACAAGCGTCAAATCTTTTTCATCATCAGTTTGAAAACGAACATATAATGTTCCATTAATTAAAGATATTTCACCAATTTGCCCGTCTGTTAAATGGAAACTTTCCAATTTTTCAGATGCAATTTTTGTCTCTTGTGAATTTATGAAATTTATCGTCATAGTTTTATCTTTCTCTGCAACTGTTCCCTATCTAACCCAGCAACTTAATAAATATATTCTTGAGGTTGTTAGCTACACCAAGTGTTATAAAATCCTTTAGCTTCTGGAAATTCATCGCAGTATTCTTCAAAAGCTGTTTTCTCAACTTTCTCTGCTCGTTGATGCGCTATTTCGGCTTGCAATTCTTCAACTACGTCCCAAGCAGCAGCACACTGTTCTGAATGAATACCTTTTTGAGTACAAACCGCACGAGCTTTTTTGATTTCGTCCTGAAGTTGTTGTTCTAACAGGATATTATGTGGCTGTTCAAGAAAGTTACTATTAGCTAAAATATCAGCTAGAGAAATGATACCTATTAGCTTGCCCTGAATAACAGGCGCTCTGTGCAAATTATAGTCAGCAAATAATCGTGCTACATATTCTAAGCCAAGGTCAGGATTAATGACTATACAAGGCTTGGTCATTACTTCATAGACACGCACCTTAAAGGGATCTTTACCATAAGCAATCACTTTATATACAATATCGCTTTCGCTAATAATCCCGTAGGCATCCTGTTCGTGGGAGCGTTCTACAATCAGTGCTTTCCAGTCCCTTGCTTTTAAAAGTTTGACTGCTTCAGCTATGGTTGCTGAACTGCGAATTGTAGCAACATCTTTAGTCATAATATCAGATGCTTTTAACATAATGTTCTCCAAAATTCTCATGATGTTGACATTATACGGTTTGAATTTATTTGGTAATCTGAGAATAATTAATTCTCGATAGATATTAATTTACTTAATACCTAAATGCTTGATTGTTCTAAATTTTTGTGCGATTTATTCACTAAATGATGCAACCGTATCCATTTAAAAGCAGTAACGTTTAATAATAAACCTATCAGGAATAACAAGACCATCAAGGCTATTTGATACCAGAGAATTGGCTGGACAAATAAATCTGCAATTATATGTAATAAGTTGATGATGCTGTAAAAGATGGTTAACCCAAAATGAATGATTCGATAACGCTTTGAATCAGTAAAATCTGTAGCAATAATTGCTAGTATCGGTATTACAAAAAAGCCCAACATCAACCACATAATTCCAGAAATATCATTGATGTTTGTGGCTTTTTGAGATTCTATAACAGATAAGCCGTGAAAAATTGGCATTAAACCTAGTTGTGTATGAAACAGCGTTCCTAATAGAAATACTGTCCAAAGAGCAATAATTCTTTGCTGATAATTAACTGCCATAACCATAATTTGGGGATTGGCGACTGGTGACTGGAGACTGGGGAGATAGGGAAGAGGAAATAGAGAATGGATGATAAGAGTGTGCAGTATTGACTAGAAAATAAAGAGCTTTCTTAGTACCCAGTCCCTAATCTCCAGTCCGCAGTCCCTCAATACGGTTCGGTTAAGATCCCCCCGCCTACGGCGACCCCCTTAAAAAGGGGGTAAAAGAGGGTTGTAAGTCCCCCAATTTATCGGGGGGTTGGGGGGATCTTCGAGGAATAAACACGTTAACCGAACCTATTGCCCAATCCCTAATCCCCAGTCCCCAGTCACCTTTACCTTAGATAAAGAATTTGAGTAAGTTGTGAAGTTAACCAAACTTGATAAATTCACGTCCTTCGAGCAAAGGTTTTTCTCCTCTTAACAGTGGCTCTAATACTGCTTTAATCCGAGTTGCATCAGGGGGACACCCTGGTAAATAAATATCAACTGGTACTACCGTATGTACTGGTACTACCTTATCTAGTAAGGTTGGTACAATACCAGGTTCATGGGGAATTGTGCCGTGGATTTCAGCTGCTTCGATGTAACAACGTTGTAGAACAGGTTCAGTACTACCTAAAGGATTGCGTAAAGCAGTAACATTACCAGTGACAGCACAATCACCAAAAGAGACAAGAATGTGCGATCGCTCTCTCACTATCTGTATCATTTCTAGATGTTCTTCATTGGCAATTGCACCCTCCACTAATACCACATCCACACCTTGCGGATATTTTTTAGCATCAACGAAGGGACTAAAAACTAAATCTACTTGTTGCGCTAAATCAATCAGCCATTCATCTAAATCGAGAAAAGACATGTGGCACCCAGAACAGCCACCTAGCCAAACTGTCGCAAATTTTAAACGAGCCATTTTCTTTTTTTACGGTATAAATTTGGAGTAAATAAGTTGTGATATTGACATCAAGATTTTAATGCAATTTCTTGCCATTCTTGCACAACGTATTCAGGGATTGGAATATTGATGAACTGTTTTTTACCTATAGGGATACCAATCGATAATTCTTGATTTGGTAATTGAGACAAAACATTATTGAAGTCATACTCAGCAATGGTTGGTGCTGGTGCTTCATCTAGAAAAATATCGGGAGCCGTTAATACTTTACCTGTATCGGTAGTAATCTGCAATGGTAAGGGATGGGGAAGTTCTTGAGAACCAGGAAATCCTACCAAGCGGAGATTGATAGAAGATATTTTATTACTATTAGAATGAATCCGCTTAAACAAAACAACTTGCCAATGATTGCCCCATTGGTCGTTCAATCTTTGCTGCGATCTATAAATTATTTCTTGTGGTGATTCTTCTAATTGAATGACAGCAGCGATCGCTGGTTTAGATGTGAAGCTGGCTAAACCCAGGTATATATATGTTGTTAATATTCCCAGTAATAAAAGCCACCAGAAGAGTTTTAAGATGCGGCGTAACATAAAAACTCCTTTTGAATTCGTAATTCGTAATAAATTGAGATTGTATTTATACCAAGTTGAAAAAACAATACAACAAATAAACGATTTGTAGAGACGCGATTCATCGCGTCTTCACCGAAATATTGTTGCAATCATGAATTGAATCGGTATTAAGTTTCAACATTTGAATATGTAACCGAATTTTAGAGAATTGATATAATTCACCATCGCCAGCTAAATCAGCCATTGTTGCTTTTCTCTCGCTGTAACCAAAAAATCAAGTTTGGCGCGATGTCCTGGGACAAGCCGCTTCGCGTCTACGCGTTTCATTTCGCCGACGCTAGAGCCTTGGTAAAAAAGCGCACCAGTTGGGCAAGCATTAACGCATTTGCCGCAGGAAGTACAAGTATCTGAGGTTCCCCAAGGTTGATTTAAATCGGTAATGACGTGGGAATTCGTGCCTCTACCCGCCATATCCCAAGTGTGCGCTCCTTCGATTTCGTCACAAACACGCACGCAACGAGTACAAAGAACACAACGGTTGTGGTCAATGCCAAAGCGATGGTGAGAAACATCGACTTTGCGATTGGGAAAATGATAATCCAACCGCACATGTTCCATACCTGTTTCAATTGCCAAATCTTGCAATTCGCAATTTCCATTGGCAACGCACACTGAGCAAATATGATTGCCTTCAGCAAACAGCATTTCTATAATTGTGCAGCGATATTTGTTGAGGCGATCGCTATTTGTTTGCACTTCCATACCTTCAGCAACTTTCGTCACACAAGCAGGTTGCAGTTTATTACTGCCAACAATTTCCACCAAACAAAGCCGACAAGCTCCAACATCTCCAACTCCTTCTAAATAACACAAAGTGGGAATGTGAATTCCTGCCTCTTGCGCTGCTTGGAAAATGGTTTTCTCCTCACGGGCGCTAATTAATTGCTCGTTGATTGTTAAAGTTTTGACTGCCATTTCCACCTCACTTTTATTAATTATTTTGAGTTATATCAAGTTTGCTCAATCACTTATAAATCCGGAAACACCCCACCCGCCTTACGGCACCCTCCCCTTGCCAAGGGGAGGGTTGGGGAGGGGTAACGCGAGGACTGCAATCGTAACTAATCATCCGAACTTGATATTACTCAACGAAACTCAGCTTGCTGAATTTCTGCTCGATAGAACTCGAAATAATTCTCTGTCCCAATTCGCCATCCCGCACAAACTTGGGAGGGAATTGTATAGCCGCTAAATGTTTTTTCTTCTGTAAATTCTCCACCAAAGGGAATGTAAGTATGAGTATTATCTTCAGTATATTTTCCCCAACGCGGGAAAGAAACCTTTAGCGGTTTGCCGTCAAGGTCTGTAACTAGTGTTAAGGTTATCGGTTCGTCATCAATTTTGAAACTAGCTTCGATAGTTCTTTCATCTATTGCTTTCCAAGTTACATTGCGTTGGGGTAGCAAAGCAGAAGGTAACCAGAAAAATTCTCCTGCAAATCGTCCAATGCTAGAGCGAGTAATATTAAAATTGCGAGCATTGACCACAGAAATCAGCCCCCAAATTGAAAAGCGCATTCCACCAGATTTGTTTGCGTAGTAATCAGTGCCCATAAATTGAAACAAACCGCTACCAATAATCGGTTTCCAAACAAATCCTTTCGCTGCTGAAATAATTTGTTTTGCTCGCATTGGTATCCACGGTTTATCCTCTGCCAAGCGAAAACTGCCACTCATTTCCAAGCTGACAGAGGAAGCCAGAGGAGTTCCCAGTGCAATGCTGTGCAAGAAGTAGCGCCGCACAGGAAGAGGTAAGTCTGCAACCATATCCTCACTAAAACGATCGCCTGTTGGCGTTACTTCAAGCGTTCGCCAAATTCTCTCTACTTCTTGTTCGTTCTTTATCTTAATGATGACTAAAGCGATAAATGCGATCGCCACTAATGCACCAATGACAAGTAAAATTTTGGTAAACATTTTGGTTCACCTATGTAGATATGGCAGTTTCTCGAATCAAAGCCAAATACTCATCTCGGAAATAACGCAAAGTACTAAATACTGGATTTGGTGCAGACTGCGCTTTATGCAATATCTCAATCAGTGCATCCTGTTGATACTGGTAGCGTTTGATAGTTGCATCTAGCATTTTAAAGCGCTTATCTTTTGCTGTGTTGTGAGTTTTAACAGCAGATGCTGAATTCATTGTTTGAGCCTTTTGTAGAACTTCAGGATGTTCCGCGTCTCGCAGTTGAAATCATAAAAAAACAATTTGAGAAACTTGTGAGGACAGCAACACGCTTGGCTTTCGATCGACGCGGGGGGGCGGGGACACGGCGACGCAAAGAAAGATTTCAGAACGAAAAAATCGGCTTTTTCAGACTGAATCTGAAAAACCTGCCCCCTCTGCCCCGCCCCTACCTCCTTCACTCGATCGCCTTTCACATTACACAGAATCGTCATACACTGAATTCTGTGCTAATGAAAGCAGTTGCCTTTACCAAGAAACATGAGTGACAGTAAGATATCAAAGATATTGGAAACCTTCGAGGCAGACTTGCTCTCAGAGTGGACTCAGGAGTTAGCTAGTGTCAATATTCGCAAAGGTTTAATTAAGGAAGCTGAGTTAAAGGAGGAGTGCCGAGAATTCCTTGGCTTGTTTCGCAGTGCGGTTGCACAGGGCAACTTAACCAATATTCAAGCATCAACTTGGCAGCATGTACGGGAGATGCTAACGAGCGTTTCTCGATCGCGATCGCAAAAAGGTTTCACGCCCTCGGAAACTGCTACATTTGTCTTTTCCTTGAAACAACCCCTTTTTAACCGTCTGCGTCAGGAATTGCAAGACCCGGTTCAATTGGGTGAAGATATCTGGCTAGCTACAACTTTACTGGATCGGCTGGGATTGCTGACAATGGAAGTGTATCAGAAGACGCGGGAACAGATGATTGTGCGGCAGCAGGAAGAGTTAATGGAGCTGTCCACCCCAGTAGTTAAACTCTGGAAGGGAATTTTGGCATTGCCGATTATCGGCACTCTAGATAGCGCCCGCACTCAAGTAGTTATGGAGTCCTTATTACAAAAAATTGTGGAAACCGAGTCAGAAGTTGCCATCATTGACATTACCGGAGTTCCCACGGTTGATACCCTCACGGCTCAACATCTGCTCAAAACCGTTACTGCAGCTCGTCTCATGGGAGCTGATTGTATTATCAGCGGAATTCGTCCTCAAATTGCCCAAACAATCGTTTATCTTGGTATTGATTTGACTGGTGTGACAACAAAGGCAACGTTAGCCGATGCCTTTCTCACAGCTTTAAAACGTTTGGGAGCAACGATTACTCGCTCTCAACCTCAATAGGCGGACGGGAGGAACCAATGGAACGCATTCCCATACTGCAAATGGGTGATTTCCTGCTTGTAACCATCCAAGTAGATATGCACGATCGCCTGGCCATAACTCTACAGGACGAGCTAACCAACCGCATCACTCAAACTCACGCTCTAGGTCTCCTCATCGATATTTCTGCATTAGAGATTGTTGATTCTTTCATCGCTCGGATTTTAGCCAACATTGCCAGAATGTCACACATTCTCGGCGCTCAAACGGTTGTTGTGGGAATGCAGCCTGCGGTGGCAATTACTCTAGTGGAATTGGGACTGACGCTGACGGGAATTTGCACTGCCCTGAATATCGAAAAGGGTATGGCACTGTTGCGATCGTCACTCAATCAAACTACAAATCAAATCGCTGTCACTAAATCCCGTGCAGATGACAATCCAGAGGACTGAAACGCTCGACATTAAATCTTCTACAGATGTCGTCTTAGTCCGGCAAACCGTCCGTCAGTTGGCTGTAGAGATTGGTTTTAGCTTAGTAGACCAAACAAAAATCGTCACCGCCGCTAGCGAACTAGCCCGCAATACCCTAGACTATGGCGGAGGCGGCACAGCAAAATTAGAAACGCTTCATCAAGAGGGACGGCGCGGACTCAGGCTGACGTTTGAAGACCAGGGGCCGGGAATTCCCGATATCGAACTGGCACTCAAAGATGGTTTCACCACAGGCAGCGGCTTAGGTATGGGGCTAGGCGGTGCCAAACGACTGGCGAGCGAGTTTGAAATTCAGTCTGTAGAGGGAAAAGGTACGCGCGTAACAATTGTACGATGGAAATAAAATGAGAGAATCTGTTGCCCTTACTATTACCGAACCAAGTCAGACCGGAGAAGCCAGACGAAAAGCGATCGCTTTGGCAACTAAACTCGGGTTTGAGGAAATCAAACGCGGTAAAGTCGGCATTGTGGTAACAGAAATCGCCAGCAATTTGATACAGCACACTCATGGCGGCGTGTTATTGCTCAGAGCGCTTCAGGACGATTCGGCTGTGGGGATTGAGGTTTTGTCCTTGGATAAAGGACAAGGGATGTTCGATGTTGATGAATGCTTGCAAGATGGCTTTTCCACAGCCGGAACCTTAGGCAATGGATTAGGGGCAATTCGTCGCCTCTCCGATGTATTTGAAATTTACTCGATTCCCAATCAAGGGACAGCCCTGTTGGCTCGCTTGTGGTCGTACTCGATACCACAGCCGGGAGAAAATACCTTAGAAATTGGGGTTGTGTGTTTGTCCAAATTGGAGGAGGATGTCTCTGGGGATGCCTGGGCGCATCGAATCGAGGGCGGCCGTAGTCTGCTACTTGTAGCCGATGGCTTGGGGCATGGATCTGCGGCTGCCAGTGCTGCTTTAGAAGCCGTGAGAACCTTTCAAGAACATTATCATTATTCTCCGGCGGCGATCGTACAAGCTGCCCACGCCGCATTACGAAATACCCGGGGAGCCGCACTTGCCATTGCCGAAATCGACTCGGAACAACTATGCGTCCGGTTTGCCGGCATTGGCAACATCGCTGCCAGCATCTTCTCATTTACCGAACAACATCATCTGCTATCTTACAACGGTATCGTCGGCCACGAACTTCGCAAAATTCAAGAATTTAGCTATCCTTGGTATGCCAATGGAATGTTAATTATGCATTCCGATGGATTAGGCTCTAAATGGAGGCTCGATCGCTATCCCGGTTTGGCTCAAAAACATCCCAGCCTGATTGCAGGCGTGCTATACCGAGACTTTAACCGAGAACGAGACGATGTAACGGTGTTAGTAGCTAAAGGAATCAGTAAATGACAATTCTTTTGGCGATCGCCATCCACTACGAACAAGATGTCGTGCAAGCTCGGCAACTAACTCGGGAAATCGCCGAGCAGTTGGGCTTTGATGCTCAAGACCGGGTACGATTAGCAACGGCAGTTTCAGAAATTGCCCGTAACGCCCTTCAGTATGCCCAAGGTGGAACTGTGGAATTTTCTGTGGCCGGAGAGCCGCAAGCGTTTGCGATCCAAATTCAAGATCGAGGTGAGGGCATTCCTCATTTAGCAGAGGTTTTAGCTGGAGGTTACACCTCCGATACAGGCAGGGGATTAGGCATCGTCGGCACTCGCAGACTCATGGATTTCTTTGAGATTGAATCGTTGCCGGGACAGGGAACAACAGTGGTGATGAGTAAAACCTTGTCCAAACGGACACCTGCTTTCACCGATGCCGAATTGCAGCAGATTCGAGAAGCGGCGATGGAGCGATCGCCCCAAAATCCTTATGAAGAAATCAAACGCCAAAACCAGGAATTACTCTCGGCAATGGCAGATTTGCGCAAGCGCGAAGAAGAACTAATTCAGCTCAACCGCGAACTCGAAGATACCAATCGTGGTGTAGTTGCCCTGTATGCAGAACTCGATGAGAAAGCAGATTCGCTGCAAAAAGTCAACGAACTTAAAACCCGCTTTCTCTCGAATATGAGTCACGAGTTTCGCACGCCCCTCAACTCAATTCTGTCGCTCTCTCAAATGCTGCTGGCGCGGATGGATGGCGATTTAACTGCCGAGCAACAAAAGCAGGTGACATTTATCCAAAAAGCAGCCAGCGGCTTATCAGAAATGGTCAACGACTTGCTGGATTTAGCAAAAGTAGAAGCTGGAAAAATTGAAGTGCGTGCCAGCTCGTTTGAAGTCAGCGAATTATTTGCCACATTGCGCGGGATGCTGCGCCCCTTATTGGTTCAAGGCTCCTCCGTATCCCTGATTGTCGAGGAACCCCAAGACATTGCCCCACTTTATAGCGATGAGGGCAAAGTTGCTCAAATTCTCAGAAACTTTGTCTCCAATGCCCTCAAATTTACCGAAAAGGGAGAAGTGCGCGTCAGTGCCGTGCAAACAGGCCATCTCGTGGCCTTTTCCGTATCCGATACAGGCATCGGCATTGCTCCAGCGGATCTAGAGCGCATTTTTGAGGATTTTGTGCAAATCGAGTCTCCTTTACAAAAGCAGGTGAAGGGAACAGGCTTAGGATTGCCGTTATCGCGCAAGCTAACGGAGCTCCTCGGAGGTAGCATTTCCATCAGCAGCGAACCTGGGAAAGGCTCCACCTTTACAGCATCAATTCCCCTCATCTACCCACACGCAACTGAATTTCCTACCCTGAAACCAATTCGAGCGATTGAGCCAACTCGCTTACCGATTCTGGCAGTTGAAGATCATTTAGAAACACTATTTATTTATGAAAAGCACTTGCAAGAGTCAACTTATCAATTGATTGCGACTCGCACTTTAGCTCAGGCAAGGCTTGTTTTACAACAAGTTCGACCCGCAGCGATTATGCTAGACATTATGCTAGAAGGACAAAATGGCTGGACGTTCTTGCGCGAACTCAAAGGAGATGCCACAACTCGCTCCATCCCTGTAGTTGTGATTACCATCATTGATAATGAGAAACAAGCATTGGCACTAGGAGCAGACGGCTTTTTAATTAAGCCTGTAGACAGATTGCTTTTGTTGAATAAACTTAACAAGTTAATTAATGGCGATCGCCATCAAAAAATCTTACTAATTGATGATGACCGTACCTATAGGTATTTAGTAAAACAGTTATTGGTGAATACGCCATTAAGTATTTTAGAAGCTGCGAACGGGCAGGAAGGATTAGATTTGGCAGAACACGAACAGCCAAACGCCATCGTACTTGACTTAGAGATGCCAGAGTTAAATGGATTTGAAGTACTCAAGCAGTTGAAGAACAATTCCATTACTCAGTCGATTCCTGTTATCATCCACTCATCTGCACAACTGGATGCAGAAGTGCAAAGGTGCTTAGCAAAACAAAGCATCGCTATTCTTTCTAAAGAAACAAGTTCGCAAGCAATGGCGATGTCTGACGACAAGCCGCTTCGCGTCTACGCCCAACTTGAAGATGCACTCGTCAAAGCTGGACTTATTCTAAATACTTAGGGGGAAAGTCATGTCTGAGCCACGGGTTACAATTCTCCATGTTGACGATAACGAAGCCAATCGTTACATTGTGACCCGGATTTTGCAAAATGCAGGCTTTAACATCGTGGAAGCAGAAAGCGGAGCTTCAGGATTAGAAGCTGTTGCTCGGTTGCAGCCAGCGCTGGTGATTCTGGATGTGAAATTACCAGATTTGGGCGGTTTTGAAGTTTGTCGCCAAATAAAGGCCAACCCCGAAACAGCTTTTATTCCAGTGCTACATCTTTCTGCAAGTTTTGTTCGCAGCCAAGATAAAGCAGAAGGCTTAGACAGTGGTGCTGATGCCTATCTAGCGCAACCAGTCGAACCGATTGAACTAGTTGCCACAGTGCGATCGCTGCTACGAATCCGTAGAGCAGAAGAGTCTGCTTTGTCCTCAGCGCGGGAATGGCAAACGACTTTTGATGCCATCAAAGATGGCGTATGTTTGGTAGACCGAGAAGCTATAATTCTGCGCTCTAATCGCGCGATGATGGAGCTCGTGGGCAAGCATCCCAGTGAAATTTTGGGTCGTCCTTACCATGAGTTGCTCAAGGTAGAATCGGGAATCCTTAACGGCACTTGCTTTCGCCTTGCTAAAGAAACTCACCAACGGCAAATTCTAGAATTTCAGTCTCAGGGGCGCTGGTTTACCAAAACTATTGACCCGGTATTTGACGACGAAGGAATTCTGACTGGTGCGGTTTTTATCCTCTCTGATATTACCGAGCGCAAGCAAATCGAAAACGAACGCCAGCAAGCAGAAATTATTTTACAAGAACGCAATCAACGCCTGGATTTGCTCTATGAAACTACACGGGATTTACTTTCTACCGAACAACCTCTAACGTTAATTCATAGCTTATTTAGAAAGCTCAAAGAGGTGTTAGAGTTAGATGTTTTCTTCAATTACCTGATCGATCGCGATCGCCACCAGCTTCATCTAGCATCTTATGAAGGCATCGATGCAGCCGTTGCCCAAGAGATTGAATGGTTGGAGTATGGACAAGAGGTCTGCGGGATGACTGCTCAAGGCAAAAATCAAATTGTCTGTGCAGCTATTCAAAATTCAAACGATTGCACAACTGCTTTGATTCGCTCCCTGGGAATCACTGCCTACTCCTGCCAACCGCTGATTGCTCAGGGGCATATATTTGGGACGCTATCGTTTGGCAGCCGGCGCCGCCAGCAATTTACGTCCGCAGAAATTAACTTAATGCAGACATTATGCGACCAGATAGCAATTGCCTTAGACCGGGGGCAGCTTTTGACATCGTTACAGCAGCAAGCCGACCAACTGCGTCAGGCCAATTGCATCAAAGACGAATTTCTGGCGGTGCTGTCCCATGAATTGCGATCGCCCCTCAATCCGATTCTGGGTTGGGCAAAAATTCTGCAAACCACCCAACAAGACGCAGCCAAAACTGAGTACGCCCTGAAAACCATCGAGCGCAATGCCAAATTACAAGCGCAATTGATTGAAGATTTGCTTGATGTCTCGCGGATTCTCCAAGGTAAGTTGAATTTGAACACGGTTCCAGTTAGTCTGACTTTTACCATCAAAGCGGCCCTGGAAACCGTGCAACTCGCTGCTGAAGCGAAATCGATTCAAATTGAAACAATCTTTGAACCAAACATTGGGCAAGTATTGGGCGATTCCGGTCGCCTGCAACAAGTGATTTGGAATCTACTGGCCAATGCGATTAAATTTACCCCACAGGGCGGCCGAGTAGAGGTGCGATTAGAAAAGGTAAATGAAGTCGATATTCATCCTTTGGAATACGCGCAAATCGTTGTCAGCGACAATGGCAGGGGCATTTCTGCTGACTTTTTGCCCTACGTGTTTGACTACTTCCGCCAAGCTGATGGGACAACCACCCGAAAATTTGGAGGGTTGGGATTAGGTTTAGCGATCGTGCGTCATTTGATCGAATTGCATGGAGGAACGGTTGAGGCCGCCAGTCCGGGGGAAGGACAAGGAGCAACTTTTACAGTCAAGCTGCCACTCATCCCTACCGCAAAATTGGATGGCGATGATACCGTATCTGATAATTCCTCAGAGTTCAATTTTAATGGATTGCAAACGCTGCTGGTAGATGATGACAGAGATTCACGCGAGTTCATCGCCTTTTTGCTAGAACAATACGGGGCGCGGGTGACTGAAGCGAATTCAGCGAGTGAAGCTTTGAGTAGTTGGCAAGAAGCAAAATTTGATTTATTAATTAGCGATATTGGAATGCCCGATATCGATGGCTATACGCTAATTCGTCAAATTAGAAACCACGCACCCAATAGCAGCAAAGAAATTCCCGCCATCGCTTTGACTGCTTATGCCGGAGAAAGCGATCGACTTAAAGCACTAGCCGCAGGATTTCAAGCCCATATTTCCAAACCAATTGAGCCAGATGTACTAATAGAGACTATTTTGGCAGCTTTAAACGGCAAAAGGAAAACCCTTTAATCCAATGTGAATTCGACGAACCTCTCCCTGTCTTGAACTAGTGTTCAAGTCTGTCCCTCTCCGAATCGGAGAGGGACGGTTTTACTACGTAAAACCAGGGAGAGGTTTTTTATTTGGCTAATTAGACGGACACTATATAAACCGTCGAATTCACGTTAATCCAAAGCCATTGAAGGAGGCAGGAGGCAGTCGCTGATGTGCCGCTAGTGCAGCTGCTCGTAGAAAATTTGTCTTAACTTTCTCTTAAACTAATTATTATCTTCTGATAACTAAATACCAGTCCCATCTACGTTGTATATGTTCAAAAAACATCAAGTAACCTTGCCAAGCATACCGGGGTTGAAACGGTTGCTGTCTTACCAGCGAGGGTGGTTGCTTCCTGATGTACTGGCAGGTGTAACGGTAGCCGCTTACTTAATTCCGCAGTGCATGGCTTATGGGGAATTGGCAGGGGTGCAACCTATTGTAGGATTGTGGGCAATTCTGCCGCCAATAATTATTTATAGTTTGTTAGGATCTTCACCCCGACTCTCAGTAGGGCCAGAATCGACGACGGCAGTCATGACAGCAGCAGCGATCGCTCCTGTGGTTGCATCTAATGATAGTAATTATGCAAGTCTGGCTTCTCTGGTGGCTCTGATGGTGGGAGTTATATGCATAATTGGCTACATTGCCCGTTTGGGATTTCTCGCAGACCTTTTATCGAAACCGATTCTGATTGGTTATATGGCAGGGGTTGCCGTAATTATGATTGCAGGGCAGCTAGGTAAAATTAGCGGCATTCAAATTGAGGCAAATACTGTTTTTGGGCAAGTAGGTGAATTCTTTAGCAAACTAGAGCGAATTCATCAGCCAACCTTAATTTTAGGAGTTTTAGTCTTAGCTTTCTTATTCATAATTCAGCGTCGCTTTCCAACTGCGCCGGGGCCTTTGTTAGCAGTGTTATTAGCAACGGCTAGCGTAGGGTTATTTCATCTCGACCGACAAGGGGTAGCGGTAGTGGGAGAGATTCCGGCTGGCTTACCTCATTTGGCTTTACCCAAATTACCGACTCAAGATTTATTAACACTCGTAGCTTCTGCCATTGGGATTGCGGTAGTTGGCTATTCAGATAATGTACTCACAGCAAGGGCATTTGCTAGCCGCAATCGCGAGAAAATTGACGCCAATCAAGAACTTTTGGCTTTAGGAATCTCGAATCTGGGAAACGGATTGATGCAGGGTTTTCCAATTAGTAGTAGCGGTAGCCGCACTGCGATCGCCAACTCATTAGGAAGCAAAAGTCAGGCGTTTTCTTTAGTTGCTTTTGTTGTTGTCATCTTGGTGCTATTATTCCTCAGACCCTTGCTGGCAGAGTTTCCTAAAGCAGCATTGGGGGCGATTGTCATCTATGCAGCTACGAAACTGATTGAAATTCCAGAATTTCTCAGATTGATACAATTTCGCCGCAGTGAGTTATTCTTGGCGGTGGCTACAATCTTTGGAGTTTTACTCACAGATATTTTGGTTGGTGTTGGTATCGCTGTGGGTTTATCTGTGATTGATTTATTTGCCAGGGTAGCACGACCACACGATGCAGTTTTGGGAGAAGTGCCGGATTTACCTGGTTTACACGATATTGAAGATTGGGAAGGAGCCAAAACTATCCCAGGTTTAGTAATTTATCGCTATGATGCTCCTCTTTGTTTTGCGAATGTGGAACACTTCAAGCGCAGGGCATTGTTGGCAATTGAAGCCGAGAAAACTCCTGTAGAGTGGTTTGTACTCAATACAGAAGCAATTGTCGAAGTTGATATTACTGCCATCGACGCACTAGCACAATTGCACGGTGAATTAGCCGCTAAAGGGATTACCTTGGCGATGACGCGTGTCAAACAGGATCTTTACAAACAACTAAAGCGATCGCAACTTTTACAAAAAATTGGCCCCGAACACGTTTTTCTTACCTTGCATACTGCGATCGCTGCATTTCAAAACCGCGATCGCCATTCCCACAAACAGACTCCTGAATCAGAAAAATAACGAAGGCAGGAGGCAGGAGGCCGTTTTTGTAAGGAGGATTTATAACCCATTCCAAAAACTTTGGACGAAGTACGGTTTTTGACTCGATTGTTTCGATAACCTTAATATTTATTAATTTTTTTGCTCTCACCTGACCCGAAATCGGAATTTTTTGCTCTGTATGTAATGTAAAGGGTACGGTCAGATTATTTTTTATGAAATTAGATTTAACAAAATTTTATCAAGCGTGCGACCCCAGCAAAACCCTTGTGGTAGGGAATGCAGAGGATCGGCAATACTATATTGATTTTTCCTCAGTGCGCGGTGGTAAAATTATTGCCGAATTAGAACGAGCGATCGCACTTTATTCGCCGGATAAACCAACCTGCCAACTATTTACAGGACATGTCGGCTGTGGTAAGTCCACAGAGTTACAACGGCTCAAAGCAGAGTTAGAACTGCAAGGTTTTCATGTAGTTTATTTCAACTCTAGCAACGATATGGATATGGCGGATGTTGATATTACAGATATTTTATTAGCGATCGCTCGTGAGGTGACTCAAAGCTTAGAAGGTATTAAAATTAAGCTCGCATCAGGATATTTTGCCAATTTATTTCGAGAAATTGCCGAGATTTTACAAACACCAGTCGATATAACTGATGTAGAGCTTTCTATTCCTGGCAATATTGCTAAAGTTACAGCTAAAACTAAAGATAGTCCCAGACTTCGGAGCCAGTTAAGATATTTTCTAGAGCCACAAACGAATCGACTTTTAGAAGCAATTAACCGAGAAGTGCTAGAACCTGCCATTGAAAAACTCAAGTGGCAAGGTAAAAAAGGACTGGTGGTAATTGTTGATAATTTGGAAAAATTACATAATTCCATGAAGCCTTCAGGTTCTAGTCAGGCAGAATATTTATTTGTAGACCGAGGCGAACAGTTAAAACAATTGAATTGTCACCTAGTTTATACAATTCCCCTAGTCTTAATTTTTTCCAACGTCTTAGGAAGGCTAACAGATCGATTTGGGGTAGAGCCGAAAGTTTTGCCGATGGTTCCCGTACAACTAAAGGATAGTTCGGAATTTTCCCGGGGTATCGTTCTACTGCAACAGTTAGTCATGGCGAGAGCTTTTCCTGGTGTCAGCTGGGAAAATAGCCGTAATTTAATCGCCGAGGTTTTTGATAGTCCTGAGACTTTAAAACAACTATGTAGATTTAGCGGCGGTCACGTCCGTACCTTGCTCATGTTAGTGCAAACTTGCCTGCAAAAAACAGATGATTTACCTATTTCATCTAACTGCTTGGCAAGTGTCATTAAGCAACGCTGTAATACACTAAAAAATACAATTACCGATGATGAGTGGGATTTGCTGCATCAAGTAGCACAAGAAAAAGGCTTAAGAGGAGATCCGAGATACCAAAGTTTGATACACAGTATGTTTGTCTTTGAATATCGGTATCAAGACGATTTGTGGTTTGATATTAATCCGATTTTGGCACAAGCAAAAGAGTTGCAGTGATGACTAATTCACATCAAACAGAAAATTTCGCTGCCGATAACGAGAGTTCATTACAGGCGCTAGTGCGAGCGATCGCTCGTTCTCAAGGACAATTTTCGTTAATCTTTTTACGTTGTAACTACGCAGTTCTACGCGAACGCATGGTACAACGACTGCGGGATATTGCAACTGTCAAAATTCGCGAGTTAATTGTCCCTGAGTCTGTGAAGACGCTTTATACTACCATTCAGGCAGAGCTTGGTTGCGAACAGCCACCAGCATTGATGTTATTTGGTTTAGATGCAGTCAGCGATATCGATACCGTACTCACTTCTACCAATCAAGTCAGAGAGGAATTTAGCAAAAATTTTCCCTTTCCCTTATTGTTGTGGGTGAACGACCGAGTATTGCAAAAGCTGATTCGCTTGACGCCAGATTTCGAGAGTTGGGCGACAACAATTGTATTTGAACTCAACAGCGATGAGTTACTTGAGTTTTTGCAACAAACAGCAAATGAGGTATTTGCCACAGTTATAGAAGTGGGTGCAGATACATTTGTAGACAATGCAGCCTTGAATTTAGGCGTTGGTTCGTCTCGTCGCTTTGAGTTGGAATCAGCTACGAAAGATTTACAACGCCGTGGCGTCAATTTGCAACCAGAGCTAGAAGCCAGTTTAGAATTTGTTTTGGGACGAGATGCTTCCAACTCAATGGAACAATCTCTAGAACACTATAAAAAAAGTTTAGAATTTTGGGAAAAGTCCAATTCTCCAGAATGGCAAGGATGTTCGCTATTTTGCTTGGGACTTTGGTGGCTGACATACGGCGTGCGTCACCGTTCCCAGTATCAGCAATCTTGTACTACAGCCAAAGATTATTATCAGCGATCGCTTAAGGTATTCCAACAAGCTAGCCGCCCCGATTTAGAGGCGAAGTTTATCAATGCTTTAGGCTTGGTTTTACAAAAATTAAACCAATGGCATGAATTGGAAGATATTGCTAATAAAGCGCGAGATTTACATCAAGAATATTTTCATCCCATCAGACTTGCTTACAGTTATGGCTTATTAGCCGAGGTTGCACTGACAAAATCCGCTTGGCAACAAGCACAGCAATATACTGAAAAAGCACAGTACATTCTCGCAAATGCCGCAGAGCCAGCCCTCAATTATTGTTACCTACAGCAGAGTACAAGTTTAGCTCAGGCTTGGCAATCTCATGGCGGTTGGTATTTATTATTATTGGCTCAAGCACAACTGCATCTCGGTGAAGTTGCAGAAGCAATTAAAAACTTAGAAACTGCCAGAGCAGAAAGTAAACCTGAGTATAATCCAATGGTTTATATTCGGATTTTAGAGGAATTGCGATCGCTTTACTTTCAGCAAGGTCAATATCTCAAAGCTTTTCAAAGCAAACAGCAAAAACGTCAAATCGAACATCAGCATGGCTTTCGAGCCTTCATCGGTGCAGATCCGCTACCTTTAAAGCAACAGCTAATTAGCTCGGCATTGCTACCATCTACCCAGTCAGTAAATAACTCGGAAATCGCTACTTCTGCTCGTCGTCAGCAAGAAGTTAATTACTTGATTAAAGAGAGAATTTCCCGGAGCGATCGCAAATTAATAGTGATTCACGGACAATCTGGAGTGGGTAAGAGTTCGATGGTGAATAAGGAATTACTACCAGCGCTGGAAGATCCAGTTAGCCAATATAAAACCTTGCCCGTAGTCCAGCAGTTTTATATAAATTGGGTAGAGAAATTGGGCAGGGCTGTGGCCGATGCTTTAGAAAAAAAAGGTATGGGCATACCTGCAATTCCCAATACAGCAGAAGACATTATCGCCCAATTACAAAATCATAAAAATCGGAATTTACTCACAGTTTTAATTTTCGATCAATTTGAAGAGTTTTTCTTTGTTTGCACCGAGCCATTTCAAAGAAAACCATTTTATGAATTTTTACACACTTGCTTGAATCTTCCCCGCGTCAAAATTATTTTGTTACTGCGAGAAGACTATCTACATTATTTATTGGAATGGGAGCGTTTTACCAGTTTAAATATTATTAATAATGATATTCTCAGTAAAAATATTCGTTACTCTTTAAAAGAGTTTTCGCCAGAAGATGCTAAATTAAACATCCAAAGTTTAACAGCGCGATCGCAATTTCACTTCGAGCCGCAGCTAATTGATGCCTTAGTCAAAGATTTAGCTGGAGATTTAGGTATTGTGCGTCCCATTGAATTACAGATTTTGGGTTCGCAACTGGAAGAAGATAACATAACGACCTTAGAACAATATCAGCAACTTGGTTCCAATTCCAAAACCAAACTAGTTGAGCGCTATTTAGAACAAGTTATCCAAGACTGCGGTGTTGAAAATAAAAGGATTGCTCAACTCATTTTATTTCTCTTAACAGATGAAAACGGCACGCGCCCGCTGAAAACTCGTGCGGAATTAATCGAGAAAATAGAAACTGCTGGTTTGCAATTAAAAACCGAGCAATTAGATTTAGTTTTAGAGATTTTAGTTGGTGCGGGTTTTGTATTTCGCGTCCGCGAACAACCTGCCGATCGCTATCACTTAGTTCATGATTATTTAGTTGCATTTATTCGCCAACAACAAGAACCCGAACTATTAGAAGAACTGAAGCTGACTAAGTTTCAAGAAAAACAAGAACGCAAGCGGGCAGAGATTGCAGAGATTGAGGCCTTAAGTGCGCTTTCTCAAGCATTGCTATTATCGCACGACCAACTTGGGGCATTAGTCGCTGCCGTTCGCGCAGGTAGAAAATTACAAGAGATACCTGCACTGGTGGATATCAAACTCAAGCACAAGACGGTAGCTAATTTACAGCAAGCAGTCTGCGAAATTCAAGAGCGCAATCGCTTGCAAGGGCATAGCGCTAGAATTTTGAGCGTGAGTTTCAGTCCCGACGGTCAAACCATCGCTTCTGCAAGTGACGACAATACAATTAAACTTTGGCAGCGCGACGGTAGTTTAGTTAAAACTCTGCAAGGTCATAGTCTCGGGGTTAATAGTGTCAGTTTCAGCCCCGACGGGCAAATGCTAGCCTCTGCAAGTACCGACAAAACAGTGAAACTTTGGCGACTTAACGACTCACAACTGCTAAGTACCTTTACTGAACATAGCGACTGGGTTTTCAGCGTCAGTTTTAGCCCTAACGGTCAAACCATCGCCTCCGCCAGTGACGATGGCACAGTCAAACTCTGGAAATTAGACGGTACAGAGATAAAAACCTTAGTTGGGCATAATGCCAGAGTTAGAAGCGTCAGTTTCAGCCCTGACGGAAAAATAATTGCCTCCGCCAGCGATGACGGTACAGTTAAACTCTGGAACCTCAACGGTACAGTAATACAAACCTTACTTGGGCATACTGCTAGGGTGAGGTGTGTGAGGTTTAGCCCCGACGGCCAAATAATTGCCTCTGCTAGTGACGACAAGACAGTTAAACTCTGGAACCTCAACGGCACACAAGTGCAAACCTTACTCGGACATAGCGATAGAGTTAGAAGTGTGAGTTTTAGTGCCGACGGCCAAACCATTGCCTCAGCTAGCGATGATAGTAAAGTCAAACTCTGGAGCTTGGATGGAATTTTACTCAAAACCTTAAAGGGACATCGAGCTAGAAGCAGGAGTGTTAGTTTTAGTCCGGATACTCAGTTACTGGCCTCCGCTAGCGATGATGGTACAGTCAAACTTTGGAGCCTTGAAGGTATAGAAAAGCCCACCCATCAAGGACATACTGCTAGAGTCAGCTGTGTAAGTTTCAGATCCAACGGTCAAATGCTAGCCTCCGCCAGCGAAGACAAAACCGTAAAAATATGGGATACTTGCGGTAAAATAATACGCACTTGCCAAGGACATACTGACTGGGTAAGGAGCGTGACTTTCAGTCCTAATGGGCAGATTCTAGCTTCAGCGAGTGAGGATAAAACCGTCAAAATTTGGAGTTTGAATGGCACCTTGCTGAAAACTTTGCAAGGGCATAACCAAAGAGTCAGAAGCGTGAGTTTCAGTCCCAATGGTAAGATAATTGCCTCAGCCAGCGACGACCAAACTATAAAACTTTGGCATCTCGATGGCACAGAAATCAGCACTTTCTCCGGACATAGCAATTGGATTTGGAGCGTCACTTTTAGTCCGGACGGTCAAACAATTGCTTCTGCCAGTGACGACAAGACAGTTAAACTATGGAATTTAGAAGGCTTAGAACTGCGTACTTTTCAAGGACATCAGAATTGGGTGAGAAGCGTGAGTTTTAGCCCCGATGGAAAAGCGATCGCTTCTGCTAGCGACGATGGTACAGTCAAACTCTGGAGTATTGATGGCAGAGAACTGCAAACTTTTGAGGGACATAGAGATGCTGTTAACAGCGTAACTTTCAGTCCTGATGGTAAATTCATCGCCTCCGCCAGCGATGACAAGACAGTTAAACTTTGGAATTTAGCAGGCAAAGATATTCAAACTTTTCACGGACATAATAACTGTGTCAACAGTGTAAGTTTCAGCCCTGATGGTAAGTTCATCGCTTCTGCTAGTGATGGCAAAACTGTCAGAATTTGGAAAATAAACCATTTAGATGCCCCTACAGAGTTAGATGCGCTTTTGGTGCGCGGCTGTGAATGGCTACATGCTTATCTCAGCACTAACCCTTGTATTAGTGAGAGCGATCGCTATCTGTGCAATGATATCCAGCGTTTTTCGGATCGTCATTCCAGAAATTGTTAATTTCCTCACTCCTTGGGACTTTATTGGCACTGCTCTGGTAAGTGCGGTGTTTAAATGGGAATAATACCTAAAATTATTACAGAGGTGATACAGGTGGAACAATTTTTAAGAGATGCAATAGGTCTATATGAACCTCAAATTATCCCAGAACCTGCACCAAGAGTGGAAGTAGAACCGCAACCAAAAGTCACAATTTACGATTTTGCTGATTTGCTATTAAAACACGAACCTCCAAAAGTCCAACGCGATCGGGATGATACTTTAAGGATAAAAATTCAGTTGCTATAGACAGGTGATTGTTACTGTCTTGCTTGTATTTAAGAGTATAATGCCAGTAAGCGACGAGCGAATTTTTCGGTCTACTGGCAATAATAAAAAGTAGTCAATTAATCCTATGGCATTGCTGAATCCAGGGATGATTTAGCGATCGGATTTGTCCCTCCGCTTAATACCGATTCATATCGTGTCTAAAACAATTGTTTAGACGCCAGGGGGAGCAAGAACAGTGATTCGTATCAATAAATTTCGTGAAATTCAAAACAACTCAGACGCCAACGGTAACGCGATCGCTAATTTCCATTTCCAGAACTTCTTCAATCCTTTGAATCGTTGTCGCAGAAAGTTGCTTACCCGATGCTGTAACGTTTTCTTGTATTTGTGCGGGTTTGCTGGCGCCGATGATGACGCTACTAATTTCGGGATTGCGTAAGCACCAAGCAAGCGCCAGTTGCGTCATGCTCAAACCTTCTTGCTCGGCGATGGGTAACAATCGCTGTACTTTTAGTAACTGTTGCCGATCTAGTTTTCCATTGTTCAAAAACATATTTTGTTTGGGGTCGCTTGCCCGGGAACCCTCTGGTAAAGCTCCATCGGCTTTGTATTTACCAGTCAGCAGACCTTGGGCTAAGGGTGAGTAATTGATGATGCCAATTCCTTCTCGACGGCACAGGGGTAATACCTCTTTTTCAATGGTGCGATCGAGCAGATTGTAACGAGGTTGATCGGATGCAATGGGTGCGAGATTTGCTAACCGGGTTAAGTCGGTGGCATGGGCGAGTTGTCCGGCACTCCACTCAGAAACTCCGTAATAAAGGATTTTCCCTTGTTTCACTAGATAATCGAATGCCATCAGGGTTTCAGCCAGGGGTACGGTCGGGTCGTAACGATGTGCCTGGTAGAGGTCAATGTAGTCCAGCCCCAATCGTTTTAAACTAGCATCACATTGCTCGAGAATATGTTTGCGCGATAGCCCGCGATCGTTCGGCCCCTTACCCATTGGGAAATAAACTTTGGTTGCCAAAACATAAGATTCGCGCAGGTACTGCCGCAGCACTTGACCGACAATTTTTTCAGCTTCTCCGTTGGCATAGACATTTGCGGTGTCAAAGAAATTAATTCCCAAATTATATGCTTGCTCGATGCATTGACGGGCGGTGTCTTCTGCTGTTGCGCCGCCATAGGTGAGCCATGACCCTAAACAAATTTCTGAGACACGAATGCCATATTTACCTAATTGCCGATATTCCATAAGTTATCTCCCTGTGTTTTAGTTTCTGCCAATATTTCCGGCCAACCCCAGCATTGGGCTAGGCGACCTTTTCCCATACAGGCTTGAAGACCTGATTCTCAATCTGCTCTTACAAATGGGATGCGATCGCCATTACTCGCTCGCATCGAGATTAATTCTTTAAGCCCACTTTAAATAACGTTGATGCCCAAGTTCTCTTTCATCAGGAAGAGACTTGAGTCGATCTATAGGTGAACTTTTTACACTCCCAGCCTCAAGGCAATACGCTTGGTTTAAGGAATTTTCACTTAAATAGACCACGTTGTAGGGGCTTTACAGCTGTGCATTGGTGTCAACTTAAGCTCAAACGCTTGTCCCAGACGCGTTTTAACCCACCCCCAACCCCACCCCATGCCCAGGGGGGGGGCGGTTTTGCGTCAGCAAAGCCGGGGTGGGGTAACGTGGATCTTGATGGTAAGTGAGTAGAGTTTTCATCAGGGTTTCACGTTAAGTTGACACCAATAACAGCTGTAAAGCCCCTACCGAAGATTGTGGTTTAAATAGATGAAAAACGCTGTAAAGAAAGACCTCTTGCAAAACTCTTTTTTCACTCTTGGGGGAAAGGGAAAAGGTTTTTTCTTATCCCTTTCCCCTTTCCCCTTTACCCTTTTCCCGACTTCTGCAAGAAGTCTAATTTATCTGTTCAGGCTCTTGAGGCAGTGTGTTGCGGGGGTTTCCCTGGCTGCCTAAATTCATCTCGGTGTTCTGCAAGACCAATTTATTTTATAGGTTGTAAACTATCAGAGTGCTTTAATTGATATAAGTTAGCATTTCCTGTACAAAATAATACGGTAGTGATTTCGGCAATCAATACTTCAGCTAGTTCGGCAACTGCGGTCTGCGATACTGCTGCTGCTTTCAGGAAGGGCATTGCGAAACCAGCTATGTCTGCTCCTAAAGCGATCGCTACTGCTGCATCTAGCCCGTGACGCAATCCTCCTGAGGCAATTAAAGGCACATCTGGGGCGATCGCTCGGATACTCGTAATGCACTCAGCTGTCGGTAAACCCCAATCGGCAAATGTCCTGCCTAAGCGACGCTGCAAGTCATTTTCAGCTCGTTCGCTTTCTACCATCGCCCATGAAGTACCACCCGCACCAGCCACATCAATGGCTGTGACTCCAGCATCTAAGAGTTTCTTGGCGATCGCGGCTGAAATCCCGTTACCGACTTCTTTGGCAATTACTGGTACTGGGATTTTTGAACATACTTTAGAAATATTGTCAAGCAATCCCTTGAAATTAATATCACCTTTGGGTTGAATGCATTCTTGTAGGGGGTTAATGTGTAAAATCAATGCATCAGCCTCTAAGATATCGACTACCCGCAAACATTGTTCTAAGCCATATTTATAGTTAAGTTGCACAGCGCCCAAGTTGGCAAATAGTAGAACATCTGGCGCATACTTACGCACAGCAAAAGTATCGGCTACCTGGGGTTTTTCCACGGCTACTCGCTGGGAACCGACACCCATTGCAATTTTGTACTGTTGGGCGACTTCGGCCAAGCGTTGGTTAATCGTTCCTGCTTGTTCGGTTCCTCCAGTCATGGAAGAAATTAACAAAGGTGCGCCGAGGTGTTTACCCAAAAAATTTGTACTGATATCAATGTCGGTGTAATCTATTTCCGGTAAACAACAATGGGTGAAGCGATAGCGTTCTAGTCCATTGGTGACTTGATGACACTGAACATCTTCTTCCAAGCAGATCCGGATGTGATCTGCTTTGCGATTTTGAGTTTGCGCAGAGACGTTACTAGAGGTGTTCACTGGTGATGATGATTTCAAGAGTTTGGTTGCGATCGCTATTGTTACATTGTTACGGTCTTTAGCAGGTTAAGGTACAGAATTTATTCGGGTATTGCTGATTAGAGACTTCCAAGTAAAAAAAATATTCCATTGCTATTGTTCAGTGTCGATCGTTGACAGTTCAGTGTTAACAATTAACAGTCAACGACTTTAGAGTTAATATCCAAATTAGTTTTATAGTATGATAAATCAGTAAGACATTATAGTGATACTAAGGAAAAATACTCTTGGCTAAGAAAGTTACTATCACTATTGATGATGACATTCTTGCTTTTATCGACCTCAAGGCTGCGTTACTTGGAGACACCCCCAACCGCAGCAGTTATATAAACTCTGTTTTAGCAAAACATCGCCGTGCTGTTTTGGAAGCGGAAACGATCGCAGCACTCAAAGAAGATACCAATAATACTGAATATCACTCAGAGATAGCAGCTTGGGATTCTGTTGCTGGAGATGGTATTGAATAATGCCAAACGGTATTTTAGCTTATCGACGTGGGGAAATTCGCTGGATAAAACTCGATCCTACAGTCGGTGCAGAAGCCCAAAAAACCCGTTCTTGTCTAATAGTTCAAAATGATGTGATGAATCAATATGGTTCTTTAACTATTGTGATGCCATTTCGACCTGGAACGAAAAATGCTCCTTATGTAGTAAATGTTAAAGCTACAACTAACAATGGTTTAGACCAAGACCGTTATATTGATGTTGCACAAATTCGCAGTGTTGATAATAGTCGGGTATTAGGGTTAATAGGAATTTTAGAAGATGAATATTGGCAAACTATTCGTGCTGCGTTAGATATAGTTTTGAATTTTGAATGAAATTAAACGAATGTCGTCGAGAGCCAGAAAGGTAAAGTAATCTTCGAGTTGCATAATTTAATTCTCTGGTTTAATTTGATTTAATATTGATAAACACTAATTACGGAATTGGAAGAAAAGAAATACGATCCTGATACTCATTATCAAAAGAGCCTTTGGCTATCAGAATTAACTCATCTATTGTTTCGCCAATACCTAAACTAGCATTAAGTATAAAAATTCCTGGAACATGAGGATTTTGAGCCAGACGATCTCTTAAGTGAACAGGCATGGATTTTCGGTTATTGGTAACCAGAATAGCTTGATATGTTTCACACCAAATTAATATTTCTGGATCTAAAGTTCCTTTAAGTGGTGTTCCTGGTTCTCCCACAACTTCAACAAGTATATCCAGTTCTCGTCTCCGGAGTTGTTGAGCATAAAGAGGATTAACATTTTCATCAATTAGATATTGAATTGTCATCGTTCAGTTTCTTGGCTTTTTGGGCAGCTTTCAGTTCCATTAATTTCTTAATTCCAGGGTGGGGATTTTTCCGTTGTTCTTCTTCCATTTGGTGAGTCCACTCTAGCCAATCAGCTATATATTTACTCACCTTTTCTTTTTCGTGATGGTAATAAAGGATAGTAGCATAAACTTGTTCTATGCTGAGACTTGGATAGATTTGGGCAATTTCTTCAGCAGTACGAGCGCGATAAATATATTCATATAAAATCGTTTCTATACCAATGCGCGAACCTTTTAAACGAATGTCGTCGGGAGCCAGAAAGGTAAAGTAATCTTCCAATTGCATAATTTAATTCTCTGGTTGAATTTGATTTAATGTAGATAAATAGCTCTTGAAGCGATCGCCAAGTTGTTCCACCGTCAAATTTTGAGTCCAATATTCCACTAATGCGTGACCGAAAGCCCAAGCATTTTGTTCTGGTGCAGCAGAATTTTCTAACAGCAACGGCCACAAAGATAGCAACTCAAATTTGAGTGGTTTGGCGTTGGATGTATTCAAAAGTAAGAATAAATCGTAAGCCATTTGGAGTTTGCCGATTACAACTGGCAACTGTTCCACAGGAATTTGTTCTGCTAACAAATAAGCCAAGTTTGGAGAGCCAGTTGATAAGGTAGAAATAAACTGAAGAACCGGACTTTTGAGCAGCGATGCTAATCCCTTGGCTGTGGCCATTTGAAAAGTGTACTGGTCGATGATTTTGGCAGCAGCAACAGTTCGGGCTTCTAGATTACGCAAAAACCGGGCGAAACGCAGTTGTTTTGCAGGAGCGATCGCATTTACTAATCCCAACGATAGCGCCTCTACTCCCCAAGCAACTCGATTTGTTTTGCTGTCAGCTGTCACCACTGGTAAAACTAAATTGCAAAACTCACCCAGCTGTTTAGCGCGGTATTCAGTGGCTTCCCGAATGGCAATTTCCTTGGGACGATCGCCCCATTCCCAATCGTAAGGCGGTTGCCATTCCCGGATCGGCCGCAGGCGATCTACTTGGGTGACAACTGCGATCGCTGGTAAATCTGCAATCTCTCCTTTCATTTCTTGGAGAAAGTCTACATCCATCTGGAGGGCAGGATCTAAGGCTGGAGTCGCTAACAACAATAAATCTGCATTGGTAGCATAATCAAGCACTAAACTTCGTAAATCTGTACGGTTGACTTGTTCGTAACCAGGCGTGTCCAAAAGCGTCAAGCTTTCTCCGGTTTCAGTCTGCCATTGATAATTTTGAATGCGATCGGTACTCGGCAAAACATCGACGTCTGCCAGATCCGCTTGAAATAGCGTATTAATCAAGCTGCTTTTTCCCGAACCCGTGCGTCCCACTAGGAGAATATTCACGGGTTTTTGTTCGACTGCTTCTGCTGGTTGGGCTTGAGTGAGGATTTCTTTGAGTGTTTGGGTTTTTGCCTTGGGCAGGGCTGGTGTAGTTGGGGATGCTGGAATCTCTAACGTACTACCACCGTAGAGGGCGATCGCTTGTTTGCATAAATTCTTCAGGGCAACTTCCCGCAATATTTGACTCAAATTGCCCAATAATTGCTCGGTTGCGCGGTTACTCGAACCCTGACTAACTTGTTTTGCCACCGCCGCCGCTGGATTTAATAACCACTGTGCCCAGTTCCAAGCTTTCCAGAATTTCCGGGCAGATGGTTCCAATTTGCGGTAGACTTCGTAGGCTTGATATGCTTGCCCAACCGTTACCTGATTCAGCACAGGCGATAAGTTTTGCATCCACAAATCTACATCATCAACGGTTCCCCGAATCAGTCCGTAAGCTTGGGGAACGTAAATATTCAGCAGCGGATATTGAACTTGAGGATTGTAAATATGAGCGATCGCTACAACTAAATCTTGACATCGCGTCCAAAAAGTTGGCCAATCTTCCCAAATCGGGCGATCGCTTTGTGCAGCTTGCAGAATCTCTTGCAGGGCGGCTTCTGTTTGTTTGGTAGCGTTGCTTTCTGCTGCTACTACATTATCTACTACCACCGATTTTAATTCTTGCTGAAATTCAGCTAATACCGCTTCTACCTGTTGTAGCGCTGGTTGAGTCCATTTGACTAACAGCCAACGCCAGCCAACAAATAAAAGAGTGAATACAGCCCAAATCCAATTAATGCCCCACTCATGAATTTGCAAACCGGCAGATACCAGTAAGAAAATGATAATAAAAGCGATGGGCATTGCTAACACAACCCATTGCCACAGCTTTAATCGCACCATTGCCTTATACCTTGCAAGTTTTTCTAAAAATCACCCTTGTAAAAGTCTATATCCCCATGACAAAACTCTACTTCCGACTTGGGACTTCTTTAATTATATTTTTCGTTGTTCCTGAAGATAATTTAAGACTTTTTCTACGCACTCATTTACAGTTTCTTTGTCAGTTTTGAGAATTATATCCGGGTTTAAAGGCGGTTCGTATAGAGAAGAAATTCCAGTAAATTCAGGAATCTCTCCAGCTAAAGCTTTTTTATACAAACCTTTCACATCCCTTGCAATACATACTTCCAAAGGAGTATCAACAAAAATTTCGATAAAATTGGGTATTTGAAGTTTGAGGTGTTCGCGGCCATCTCGATAAGGAGAAATTAAAGCGACAACGGTATTAATGCCATGTTTATTTAAAAGCCCACAAACAAAGCCAACTCTAGCAACATTCGTATTTCTATCTTCACGAGAAAAACCTAACCCTTTAGAAAGATTAGTACGAATGGCATCACCATCTAAATATTCACAAGCAAGGGATAATTTCTCTAATGCTTTGGTTATTTCTATTCCTAAAGTTGACTTTCCTGCGCCAGATAATCCAGTTAACCAGCAAGTGAAACCAGGTGATTTCAAGTTTTCCATTTTTAGAAAATAGATTTTGATTTACAATCTAAATATTAAATTAAAATTAATTTTACATACGATCGCCAGACCCTTGTGTAACACCCTTAAACTAGCGATCGCTCTAGCGTAAGAATGGTTGTAGGAATATTTGCTTCAGTTTAGCCAAATATTCAGTTACCCTACTTAAAGCAACGTTCAGTGTTTCTAGGTTATTCAGTTAACCTACGTAATTTCAACTTTTTGTCCGTAGCATCAAGTTGATTGATTTATAATAACAGTAGTTTTCATGTATTTTGACGACAATCTTGTTTCTTTTAGCTTTACCTGTAATGAAATAATGTGTTTCATCGGTCGATACTTTTAGAAACGATACCAAAAACTTCTATCCTGGTTTAGGAAAATGGTAAAGCCAAAAAAGTGAGGGTGAATTTAAACCTCTTCCCTTTAACCCAAAAGTATTGTTTCGCGGTCTGAAAACCGCTGTAAAATATTTTATTACAAAAATAAATTACTTAGAAAAATGAACGCTAATTTAAATCATTCTTTGGAGCAAAATGCTTTAATTCAAGCTGTACACACTGCTGTGAAAGGCAGAGCTAGATATAAAGTCAGTGGACTAAAATATTCACAAAGTCTGAAAAACTACATAACATCCAGATTATCCCAGGAGCAAAAAATTACCAAATTTCACGCGAACGAGTTGACAGGAAATGTTCTTGTAATTTTTCATCAAGATTTTAGTCCAAATGCGATCGCCTCAATTCTGCAAAATATTGTCTTAGATTACACAAAAAAAATTATCAAACTACCTGTTAGAAAAATTGATATCAACCAAAACCCTAAAACTTTACCTATATATACAGTAAACAATCAGCTTGTTCAATTATCTGGGGCTATTTTTTCCCTAGCGTTTTGTAGTGCATTATTACACAGATACGGTCTAGACCGCACGATTTTACTAACAATACAAAAATTCCACACTCCCCTGCTAGACCGACTTATGCTGAGTACAACTTTTTTTGGTGAACCATTAGTTTTACTACTAATTAGTTTAGGAGTACAAGCTAATTGGCTATATAACAATCGTCGATGGGAAGCAGCTACTTTGGGTATATCTACCATTAGTTCAATGGCTTTAATTTTTTCACTGAAAGTAATTTTTGGTAGGCCGCGTCCAACACTGTGGAAGTGGATTATTGATGTCGGCCACCACAGCTTTCCCAGCGGTCATGCAATGCTATCTTTAGTAATTTACGGTCTTATCGGCTATATTTTGGCAAAACAATTTCCTCAATACCAAAAGCAAATTATCGCTTCGATCGCTATTTTAATTATTGCCATCGGTTTTAGCCGACTTTATTTAGGCGTTCACTGGCCTACTGATGTCTTCGTTGGCTACGCTGTAGGCTTGTTATGTTTAATTGGCTGTATTCTCGCCTTACAACTAGAACAAAAATATCGTAACGTTCAATAAATTTGTTGCTGATGGATTGAGAGCGATCGCTAATAATTTCTCAAATAGTAAAAAGTCTGATTCAGTAAATACTCAACTATTATAAGTATTTTTTAATAGTTGCTTAATGCCGTGTTTATAATTGTTACAGTTAAATTAAATAAACTTCATATATCAAAATAAAATTTATTTCTTCATTATCGAGCGAGAAATATACCATTTAGCTTCATTATTTCTTAAATGCAATTTCATTGATTCTACCATTGTAGTAACAGCATAAAAAACTGATATTAGAAAAGTCCTTGCAAAATATATTTTTTCTAATCATGAATAAAAAATGGGCTGTTAAAAGATTTACCATCAACCTTGCATCAGAAGAGGCGCAGAAGCTAGAGCAATACTGTTCAATGACAGGGAGACCAGCAACCGATGTCATTCGCGAGTTAATTCGTTCTCTTTCTGTGAATGAAGACAAAGCGTCTCATAATTAGACCGTGTTTTTAGAGGTAAGCAATAGGCAATAAATAGTAAAAAATTAATTGCCTCTTGCCCCTTTCCTGAAAATGTACAGCAGATTTCAAGGCGAGTTAAGTCATCATTTCGACTTCAAAGCTAGCTATAAAGCCTATTCTAATTCTGAATTTTGACTCTTGAATTCTGCTGTATTTATCGAAACAATCGGGTCTAAAACCGTACTTCGTCCAAAGTTTTTGTCACGGGGTATAAATCCTCGTTACAAAAACGGCCTCCAGCAAGAACTGCCTCCTGCCTTCCTTAACAGGTACTAGGCAAGTGTCATTCAGGTAAAATGTTATCTATACTGAGCATCCACGGCATACCTTTATCAATTGGAGAACTAACACTAATTCTCGCTCTGTTGGTAAACTGTTTTAACTTTTCAGCAAAATGGGGAACGCATTTCATAATGTTGCGGTAACTTTCCATATCGTGACAAATCATAATCAATGTCATAATGCCACTATTGATTTGAAAATACCAATGGCAGCTACATAACAACATGCGTGTCATGTTATCGCAGCCCAAGAAAAAGCTTTTTTTCGTTGCTTCTTCAAGTTGCCTGAATAGTAATTCACTTACTCTTATTGTTTGATTGGAAGGCATATCATCCGGAGGTAGACAAGATTTATTCATAGGATTGTCACCAGCGATAAAATACAACAGCAATTGTTTGCACAAAGATTGCAGAAAATTTCAGCCCTCACATAGAAATCCTATTTGATTTTTGAAAAGACTCCGTGCAATTTGCGCTATTCTCTACTCTCCACTCCCTACCTATATCGATAAGTTCAAAAATCAAACTGGATTACTCAGTAGAAGGCAGCAGACAGAAGGTAATACCCTCAACAGTAAAAGGTTTTACTGCTTTGGATTTTACATTTAATTATGTCCGTCTACTTATAATTACCGTTATTGTTCTTGAGTAATCAACCAAAGTAGCTCTAACCACAACTGAGGATAAGTTTTTTTGAGATTTGACAGAGGATCGCGCAGCAAATTGTTGGCATTCAAGCAAACAACCTCAACTAAACCAACGTATTCTGCTACTTCTCCAAGTAAGTTTTTCTCTGCTACCACCGCATCCATGAGTCTGTCGGGACAGTAAATGGCAATGTACCTTGTATGACGGATACACGTTTTCATCTTTGCTTTTGTTAAGTAAGGTTTAGGATTAATCACCTTTACATAACATTGACGTAGCAGTTCCCATATCTGTGGGTGAGCGTGTTGGATAATTACGTTAAATTGTTGAGCTAAGTCTTCTTCGGTAATCATTCTTCTCTCCATTACTGTAACTGATTCTTATCTATTGCCCGCTTTGGTCAATAAAGATAAAATTCCTATTTGATTGCGCCAAAAAACTCCCTACACTTCCCTACTCTTTACTGGAAGCAAATAAATTCAACAATCAAATCGGATTTCTCTAGCCGATTTTGCAATAGATATCTGCATATTTCTTTAAGGAAAAAAGGTAATTTTTACTGAGGTACAATTGACCCCAAAAAGCAAAGTTGGTTGGTGGTATATCCCTTATGGCTTTAATCAGGTTGTTAGGACAGCGTTAACTGCTCAAAGCAATAAAGCAACTAGGCTTATACTCTGCACAAGCTCAACGCCCTGCCACTGCTAACAGCATTTTGCGATCGCTCGCTTATCAAGCATCAAATCCTAAACCAATTTGCAAAACTGTATTTTATGCTACTTTTTACCATTTTTTTTGGTAAAACTGAAACATCAAATAAATCCTTGATTGGCTACTACGAACGAGTTTTGAGCCAATAAACAGCGATCGCAAAATTCTTCAGCAAAAAAAATTGCGCTTGGCAAGGAATTTTGCAAATTGTGTGATATTCTTTGAATAAAGGGAATCAAAACAGCGAAAGCACAGTTAATCTTCTCCAAGAGGAATAATATAAACTCTAAAGACCGCGCTTTCGCCTTGGCAGATTTAGTTAAATCCGCTACGGCTTTTTGAAACCGAGAGTAGCTCAAGCCAATGAAGCAGGATAACGATCTCCGTAACAACTTGAAGTCAATAAGAACCCGCTTAGGTATGAGTCAGCAAGATTTGGCTAACCTAGCTAATGTTACCCGTCAAACTATTAGTGGTGTAGAGTCTGGATTATACGCTCCCTCAGTGGCCATAACGCTCCGCCTAGCAAAGGCACTTGGCTGTCAAGTAGAAGATCTATTCTGGTTAGAGCGAGATTTACCTGAAATTGAAGCAGTGCTTACCAAACCAGTCCCAACTGGACAGCAGACGCGAGTCAGTCTGGCTCGTGTGGGCGGACAGTGGGTAGCTTATCCGTTAATTGGCAAGGATGCTTTTCGCCAAGATATGATTCCCGCTGATGGTGAAGCAGTTGCAGGGGTTCCCACGCCACTTGCTTCAAGCCGGGAAACCCGTCCAACGCAGTGGCTCCCCGTTGTAGGGAGTGGCGTTAGCGCAAGCGGTAGCGACGCAGGAGCGTCACCCGTAAGGGTGGAAGAGTTAACAGGCACAAGCAAACTACCGTTAGCGTCAGCGGTAGCGAGGAACGAGCCTCACTCGGAGGAAGAAAATCAGCATCAAACTGACACAGATAAAGTTCGAGTTCGCCTGTTGGATGATAATCTCGAAGCACTGCACAACACCGTTGTGATTGCTGGTTGTGCGCCTGTGATTTCGCTATGGGCTAGAGCCACCGAACGCTGGCATCCTCAGCTACGAGTGCAATTTAACTTTGCTAACAGTATGTCTGCATTGCAGGGTTTATCCCGAGGTGAGGCACACATTGCTGGAATGCACCTATACGATCCCAAAACTGGTGAGTATAATACTCCTTTTGTTCGAGATGTTTTGGCTGGAAGAGAAGCGGTTTTGATTACTCTGGGTGTCTGGGAAGAGGGACTTTTAGTCAAACCTGGTAACCCGATGGGAATTACAACAGTTAATGATTTAGTGGAACGGGGAGCGAGTTTTGTTAACCGCGAAACAGGTGCTGGTACTCGTTTACTGTTGGAACAAAAACTCGAAGAACAACGCATACCGTTTCATGATGTCCGAGGTTTTGACTATATTGTTCAAAGTCACCAAGATGTTGCCCAAGCAGTAGCATTAGGAATTGCCGATGCAGGTATGGGTACGGCATCTGTAGCTACAGCCTTTGGGTTGGGATTTATCCCTCTACATCAATCGAGATATGACTTAGCGATCCTCAAGGAATATCTCGAAGAAGCCCCAGTACAGCAGTTACTTAGTACTTTGGGACATCGGATGGTTCACTCACAATTTGAAATTCTCGGTGGCTACGATATCAGCAAAATTGGGGAAGTGGTAGCAACTGTTTAGAGTCGATCGCTTTTGTCTGGTTGGTTGTGTGGTTTCGGGAAAAACTCTGCGTGAATTTCAATCCCTGCGGCGATCGCTCTATATATATAGTAGTAATCCCAATACAGTTCGGTTAAGATCCCCCCGCCTACGGCGACCCCCTTAAAAAGGAGGTAGAAGAGGGTTGTAAGCCCCCCCTTTTGTTGTAAGCCCCAAATTTATCGGGGGGTTTGGGGGATCTTCTAGGAATAAACACGTTAACCGAACTGTATTGGTAGTAATCCCATTTGATTGCTGAATTATTCGTAGGGACAGGGAACGGAGAACGGGAAAAAAGTGTACTTAGTACAACAAAATCAAGCAAGAGTCTTATATAGTAGGGGGCATTGCTGAATCGAGAGACGATTTAGCAACTTATAAAATTTCTCCCCCTGCCTTCACAACAACGCTTAACCCAACTGCAAATTTAAGGTCTACTTTATAAATCATTTCTTATCCTGAGTCCCGACAGTTTAATCCTCTTGTAAAGAAGATTAAATTGATTGTACTATGGTATTATGTTGATGGTAGTATGCAAATATACGATTGACATGATATCAAGCCAAAAGGTAATTGTTATGTTTGACACATAGTCTCAGGCATAGTCTGACAAACTTTCATCAGCACCAGAATTTCTCGTAATATGGCTAGAGTTCGGGATGTTCATGTACTGCTTTTGAGATAAACGTAGGCAAATTAAACGGCATACGTACATCCTGATATTGCATTAATTCTGGTTGGTGCGAAAGTAAATGAAGTGCTTCACATAAATAGAAGTACTTAAATCAATGCTGAAAAATTTTTACCTCAGATTATTATTTGTCTTCTCTGACAAGTAATCAATTATCTGGCTGAAGTGCGATCGCTATCAGTCTGGAATCTGCAAATGCCGTCTTTTATCAGACGGTGATTTTGTCCAGCACAAAAAATTAATGTTTTGTCAAAACAATCATTCTTGGAGAACGAAGATGAAAACAGCAACAGCAATTGCAACCACCTTGGCAGTACTGAGCCTAACTGCTGCTCCAACTTTAGCTGCCGCTTATAAGTACCAAGTCAAGGGAGAAAATGCCTATGCTTCTTTCTACCAATCTGATGAATGCAGCTATACCGACGTTTACATTTCTGCTTTTAACAACCTTGAGAAATCGGCACCAGGTTCCCCAACTTCCTTGAAAGGGCTTTACCTCAGTTACAGTACCTACAACTACTGCAATGGAACATATTCGTATGGTGATGGCTTTAGTGACAGCGCAACCGTCACAATTAGCAATTCATTGCAATCTGCCTCTGTGACTGGCAGTGTCGTACTTTATGATTACTACTCGGGAACCTCCCAGACTGCAAACGTAAACTTGTCTTGGACTGGTACAGGTAATAATTACCGTAGTAACTCCGTTAGCCACTATAGAGGCCCAGGCTACCTATCAAACTATCGCTCTAAAAGTACATCTCGTGACGCAACAGCAACAGGCAGTATTACTATAGGCGGTACTAACGTAATTGCTGGTCTGTCTTCTTATGCTTATCTGAGTACTTCTAATTCTGGTTCCCTCAACATTTATAAACCTAACTAGACACTAGACCGTAGTGGAATTAGAAAGACTCCATCGTTGCTAAGTTGTTGTGCATTTATAGCAAAGTGCTGTTAGCGGTAGTCAGGCGTTTAGCCTCTGGTGAGTTATCAGTAATTTGAGGTAACGAAGCCCTGTTCAAACGCTCATAGTGAGTAGAAATCCAATTACTTCATTGGTACCTATCAAAACTCTCTGAATCTATAGGAGTCCTATTTGATTTCTAGGAAGCTAGGTGCGCCTCTATCCGTTTTTTTCTGTTCCCTGTTCCCTACGTATCGCGCTTGCACTGTGCTTGGCGTACCACGCAAGTAAGTTCTCGAAATCAAAACGGACTGCTATATGTGTAGCTATAATATCAAGTTCGCTTAATTACTTGTAAATCCTGAAACACCCCACCCGCCTTACGGCACCCTCCCCTTAGCAAGGGGAGGGTTGGGGAGGGGTAACGCGAGGACTGCAATCATAACTAATCATCCGAACTTGATATAAGTTGTACGTCAACTTGTAACGGTTGTTGACCATTTGTACTTTGTGATTGATATTTGCAAAGTACAAATGGCTAATAAGGGTCTTGACTTCAAAAATTAATATTTTTGAACGCAACTCGGTATCATTCCATCTGTAGGGTAAGGTCGATAATTTCATCGAAGCAGAAGTTACGGACTAAATTTGTGAGTTCTTCTGCCAACTGAGACTGACTTGGCTCAATTTGCTCAATCAGTTGAAAAATTCGCTCTGCATCAACTTCAATGGCTGCTTGATTTAATTGTGCTATCCATTGAGCAGGCATCGCCTGAATTGCAGAGTGAAGATTGAAGATAGAAGATTGAACGTTATCTGACTTTTTCTCTATGGCATTGTCACTGGTTTGTTCTGCATAAATATAATCCACATGTAAATATTCAGCCATTTTTTCAAAAATTACCTGTTCGCGGAATGGCTTGCGAACTAAGTCGTCACAACCTGCGGCTAAGATACTTGCTTGTTGTTCTTCAAAAGCACTGGCAGTTAGGGCAATAATTACAGCGCGGTGATTTATATCTGTATTTTTCTCTCTGGCTCTAATTTCTTTAGTTGCGTCGTAGCCGTTGATGATAGGCATTCGCATATCCATCCAAATTAGGTGGGGTTGCCAACTTTCCCAAATAGCGATCGCTTGTTGTCCGTTATTAGCAATTTTGGTATTAAAACCAACACTACCAAGCAGTTGCACGATTAAATCGCAATTTTCTTTGCGATCGTCCACTACCAGAATCCGATAATCTGGTTGGTTTGATGCCAGCTTAATTACGCGTCCTTTACTCAACTTGGGTGTAGCTTTTAAGGCTGCAACTAAATTCACTTGGATGTCAAAGCTAAAAGTAGATCCTTGCCTAACGGTACTAGTAATGTGAATGTCACCACCCAACAATCGCACAAACTGGCGGCTAATAGTTAATCCTAGCCCTGTCCCCTCCTTAGTTTGGATACCGCTTGATGTCTGTACGAAAGGCTGAAACAAATTATTCATTTCTTCTGGTGCTATTCCCCGTCCAGTGTCTTCGATTTCAAAAACTAGGGAATGGGGAGTAGGGAGTGGGGAGTGGGGATTAGTTATTCTGGTTACCTTACCGTCAGTCCCCAGTTCCCAGTCCCCAGCCGCCATCCTCGCTCGCAAGGTGACTCCACCAGTTTGGGTAAACTTGACGGCATTACCTAAAAGGTTAATTAGGACTTGGCGGAGTTTGCCTTCATCTGTTTGGATGTAACGCGGGAGATCGGGGGACATTTCAAATTTGAGGAATAATTGCTTGGCTTGTGCCCGCACTTGGAACATGTCTTGTAATGTTTGCAACAAGAGATATAAGTCGAAGTCTTCGGGGTTGTAAATGATTTGCCCGGCTTCAATCTTGGACATTTCCAAGACATCGTTAATTAAATTTAGTAAGTGTTCTCCACTACGGTTAATGGTAGCCAAAGATTCACGCTGATTGGAGTTGAGGCTGGTATCTCGTTCCATTAATTGCGAAAAACCGAGAATCGCATTTAACGGGGTGCGGAGTTCGTGACTCATGTTTGCCAGGAAAGCGCTTTTGGCTCGGTTGGCAGTTTCGGCGGCTTCTTTGGCAATTCTCAAGGCTTCTTCTGCTTGATGTCTAGCTCGACCGATCGCTATTATTTCACCTACGAGTTTCAAGAGATTAATATCTTCTTGGTTCCAGGTTTTCGAGGAGTGAATCATCGCTGCACCAACAAACCCAACGACTCTGCCAGCATGAACCATCGGCACAGCAAGTAAAGATTGAAACGACATGGTTTCAAACAGTTTTCGCTCAGGGAGATGGGGCGGTAGTTCTTCCACGCGAGAGATTTGGCGATGTTTGCCACGCAGAATCGGCTCGTAGAAATAAGGGAAAGCTTCCACCGGCGAACCTCTGGCAATATCAATTAATGGTGGAACATTTTCACAGCACCATTCATGAATCAGGTAAAATTCTTTTCGATCGCTGGAGCATTCAAAAATACAACTGTGTTCGGCATTAATAAATTGAGCGATCGCTCGCAGTGTAAAATTAATTGCTGTTTCTAAATCTTGGTCGATGAATTGCCGAGAAATACTGCTGAGTAAAGTTTCGGCTTGAGTACGACGTTCCAAGGCGGCTTCTGCTTTTTTGCGATCGCTAATATCGCGGGCTACGCCGACAATCTGAAAGTTACCTTGGGCATCTTGCGTGCGGGCGACATTCGCAGTTTGCCAAACCCAACCGCCATTACGATGTCTGCCACGAAACTCACTATTTGAAATTCCCTCACCTGTTGCCAAGACTGTTTGGGCGACTTCTACGCATTTTGGCACATCATCGGGATGAGTAAATAATGCCAAGGAATTACCCTCGATTTCGCTAGGGGCAAATCCGGTAGTCTTCAAAATGTTGGGAGAAATATAGTTGAAAACCCCATCGGGATTGATAACAAATAGCACATCGTTAACATTTTCCACAATCGTGCGAAACTTTAATTCACTGCGTTGGAGTGCGGCTTCTGCTTGTTTGCGTTCCAATTCGGCACCAGCACGGGCAGCAAAAATTTTGACAATCAGTTCTCGCCCAGGATCGGGCTGCATTGGTTTAATGTCTATCACTGCTAGATGGCCGATGATGTCGCCGGAGGAACTGGTGAGAGGAACGCCAAGAAAACTTTCGGCATTCATTCTCACTAAATCTGCATCATCGGGGAAAGCGGCTTGCACTCCTTGGGAATGGTGACATAAGTTGCCTCGCAAGGTATGCTGACAAGGAGTACCGCGCAGATCGTATTCCAAGTTTTCGCCAATATCCCCGCAACACCAAAATGCCAAAGTCTTGACTTTAGTTTTTGGCTCGTCATTAAACTGTGTAACTAAAGCGTATTGAACTTGCAAGACTTCGGCAAGATAGCGAACGCAGGAATTGAAAAATTCATCGCCTGTTTTCGCTGCCGTACCCTCAACAATTAAGCGTAAAGCTTGTTCTTGCTGTTTGCGATCGCTAATATCTGTAAATACGCAATCTAAACAAGATTCTTCGGAGTTGAGGCGCAGCGACAATAATAGCCAAACCACAGAACCATCCAAGCGACGCATTTCTAGTTCAAAATTGCATACTTCGCCGTACTGTTCTATCTCTTTTAAAATCAGCGCCCGTTCGCTAGAGTTGACATATAAATCGGCGATGGAATACTGACCAATTAATTCAGAAGCACAGGCAAAACCTAAAATATTAGCACCGCGATCGTTAGCATCAAGAATTAAGCCATCTTGCGGACGGGTGCGAAAAATTCCCACTTGGGAATTTTCAAAGATATTGCGGTACTTCATTTCGCTGCGACGCAAGGCTTCTTCGGCTTGCTTGCGTTCTGTAATATCGCGTCCCACACCTGCGATCGCAATTTCACCGTTAGAAGCGATGATTGTGGAAGTGTTAAAGTTAAACCATCGCCAGCTGCCATTTTTGTGTCGCAATCGCACTTCAATATTGGTTAGCTTTTCGCCAGCCAGCGCTTTTTGTAAAGCAGCTGCGCTAGTCGGTAAATCTTCAGGTTTGGTGAACTCCACCACCGAATGACCTTCAATTTCCTCCAAAGTGTAACCCATAATTGCAGTCACATTTGGCGAGTGATAAGTAAAAATTCCCTCTGCCGAGAGGACAAATATCAAATCGTTGGCATTTTCAACGATGCTGCGGAATTTTAATTCGCTTTCTTGCAAAGCTGCTTGAGTGCGTTTGCGTTCTGTGGCATCGGTGCCCACTGATAGAATTTCGATTAAGTTGCCTTGTTCGTCTAGTATGGGTTTATTTGCCCAAACTATCCAAACGCGATCGCCATTTTTGCACAAATTCTCATTTTCGTTAAAAATATACTTTTCTGGGTTCTCGCAAATATCCACCATTAACGCCTGCAAGTCCCGCCCAGATGTTTCGGTTTCTGGAACAATTGTCCCGACGACATTACGCCCTGTAATTTCATCTAAATCGAAACCGAACAGCCTTTGACCGAAGTCATTCAAATATATAATGTCACCGTTATTATCCCAACGCAGAATGATACAGTTGGCTGTTTGCACCAAATCTCGATACTGTGCTTCGCTTTGACGTAAGGCTTCCTGGGTGCGCTTGCGAGAAGTAATATCCCGCACTATAGCTAAAACGTGGCGCTTGCCATTATAAATGCAACTCGTTCCTTTGACTTCTACATCTATTAAACTGCCATCTTTACAGATATCAACTGCTTGTCCGTAAAATTGCTCGCCAGCTCGCGTTTTTCCGAGAAACTCATGGAAAATAGGATGCGAATCTGGGTGAATATAAGCAAATGGATGCAAACTGATAAATTCTTCGTAGGTATAACCGTGCATCTGGTAAGCAGCAGGATTAACTTCGGCAACTTTTTGAGTTTCTATTTCAGTAATAAATAGTCCATCATTGATAGCTTCAAAAATACTCCGGTATTGCAACTCATTTTGCCGTAGTGCTTCTTCTGCCCTTTGGCGTTGAGTAACGTCGCGGAAACTCCACACTCTACCAATAATTTGTTCGCCGATGCGCTGAGGAAAGAAGTAGCGCTCAAATATCCTGCCATCTGCTAATTCTAAGGAATCGTGACTAACTACTTCGGGTTTTTGGTATAGTTCTCGGACGCGGCGTACAAAGCTATCGGGGTCTTTGAGTTGGTTTGCCAAATACGCTAACCGTACAGAATGATTTGGTTCGCTCAAAAGTTCTGGTGGAATTGACCACATTTCTAAGAACTTTTGGTTGTAAGTAGCGATATTACTGGAACTATCTACGACTAAAATACCATCTTGAATTGATTCAAAAATAGCATTTAACAAAGACAAAGAATTTTCTAAAGCTATTTGGGTTTGCTTGCGGTCTGTAATATCGCGCCCCAAAACAAGCATTGCCTTGCGTCTCCCATCTTGGTGAAACAAAGGAGCTTTAATCATATCTAAACTGCTCGTTGTGCCATCAGGTCTGGGTATAATTTCTTCTACCCGATGCACAGTTCCCATTTGCCAAGATTGTTCGTCTGTTTCGCTGCAATAAAGCAAGGCATCGCGATAAAAATTGGTAAATTCTGCTAGTTCTGAATCAGTTTTGCCTCGATAATCAACGCCTTGTAACTCTAAAAATTCCAAGTTAGCTTCGTTGGACAGCAACCACTTTCCCTCGCCGTCTTTTAAACAAATAATATCTGGTGTCGCGTTAATTAATGTCTGCAACTGCTCGTTAATTTCTTGCAAAGATTCTTGAGTTTGTTTCATCTCTGTGATATCTCGAATCACCAAGATTGCACATTTCTCATCAGCCAACCCCAGACAGCTACCAGAAATTTCTAATGTTAAAATGCGATCGCTTTGCTGGAAGTGATAATTTGTTGTTTGATATTCGCCATTTAGTAACTGTATGTGGGGATAGCAGCAAAAATCAATTAATTCTCCAGCTTGTGTCAGGGGTAGTAACTCAGTTAAACTCAAGCCAACACTACCGTGGGCTTGGTTAACTAGAACTTCAAAACGAGAATTGCACCATTGAATGAGTTGGTTTTCTCCTACCCAGACTACAGCATCAGCGATCGCATCCAGCGTAACTTCCATCTTATTCAACGTGGTTTGCAACTGCTTTACCTGCTGTTTGCTCATCAACGACTCCTCGAAAAATAATTTGTAATTATTTGCAATTAAATTTTTTACAAAATAATAATTATGTGCTATCCATGACACTAAGAAATATGTATAGTGATTGTATCCTTACTCCACGACTAGAATATTCGACTACAGTAAAACTACACATTCCCTTCAAGATTTTACGGAACTCACAGGACAAGGGTAAAGATCCGTCCTTTTCCTACAAGAATTCTAGTGAATACCAATGATTCCAGATTTTCTGCCGCCGCAAGTGCGTCAACTAACAGATCCAAAAGCGATCGCTTTCGTCCAAAGTATTGAGATAATTGGTCTTGTAACTTCCCTCAGCCAAGACCCAATCTTCACAACCTACATCCACAAAGGTAGCAAAGGAACGCCAATTGTACTGCTCCACGGCTTCGACAGTTCCATTTTAGAGTTTCGTCTGCTGCTGCCATTACTTGCTGCTCAAAATGAAACGTGGGCATTAGATTTGTTAGGCTTTGGCTTTACACAACGGCAAAAAGAAATAACTTACAGCCCAGATACAATCCAAATTCACCTTTACGATTTTTGGAAAACTTTAATCGACAAACCGATAGTATTAGTGGGCGCATCAATGGGAGGTGCTGCGGCAATTGAGTTTACTCTCGCTTATCCTGAAGTTGTGCGATCGCTAGTATTAATTAATAGTTTAGGTTATACTTGCGCTCCCGCCTTTAGCAAATATTTGTTTCCTCCTTTTGACTTCTTGGCTGTAGAATACTTACGCCAACGCCACATTTTTGCATCCAATTTCAGCCCTATTTTAGCTACTTTTAATCCCGAAATTCCTTTGGCTATTCAGTGCGCGATGCTACATCAAGAAATGCCTGGTTGGAATGAGGCTTTGATTTCTTACGTCAAAACTGGCGGTTATACTAACTTGGCAAATAGAATTTCCCAAATTGACAAACCAACACTAATTTTATGGGGAGAAACCGACGATATGCTGCCTCTTGGAGATGCAGAAAAATTCCAGCAAGACATTAAAAATTCTCATCTCGTCAAGCTGAAAAATTGCGGTCATGCTCCCCAAATTGAACAGCCGCAAATAATATCTGAATATATTTTACAGTTTGTAAATAAGATTAAGAACGATTGATTATTCTTTATCTGGAAGTCCCTAGCAGAACAATCTTTTCAGAGTTTACTAGTAAATAATCATGTAACCAATCGCAACCGTACCTTAGTAGACTATCTAAATCTAAATCCCACTTCCACAAAATAATCTTACGATCGCGACCTGTAGAGGCAAAGATTTGGCCGTCTGGACTAAAACTTACTTCCCAAGCAGCATCACTATGTCCTGAGAAATTTGCTATCAGAGTACCATCCAGCCGCCAAAGCTTGATAGTTTTGTCGAAACTAGCCGAAGCAAGTACTTGACCGCAAGGACTAAAGGTCACACCATATACAAAGCTACGATGTCCTCGCAAAGTTTTAAGTAACGTGCCATCTCGACTCCAAAGCTTGACAGTATTATCTCGGCTACCTGAAGCAAGTATCTGGCTATCTGGGCTAAAGCTTAAACCCATTACAGCACGACCGTGCCCTTGAAGAATTTTAATTAGTGTGCCATCACTATTCCAAAGCTGAATAGTTCTATCACTTCTGCCTACAGCAATTATTTGACCATCCGAACTGAAACTGAGGCTGTAATTGTAGTGTTCGCCTCCCTCGCTAAAGGTTTTGATGAGAGTGCCATTTATTTTCCAAAGCTTAAGAGTTTCGTTTGTTCCAGAGGATACTAGAGTTTTACTGTCAGATCCAAAACTAATATCCAAAACTACAGTGTGATGTTGAAGAGTTTGTAATAAGATACCGTCACTACTCCAAATCTTAACTGTCTTATCTGAGCTACAGGAAGCAATAAATTTACCATCTGAACTGTAGCGTACTTTTAGTACTTGATTGCTATGCCCATCTAAGCTTTTCAATTGGGTTCCTTCTCGATTCCAAAGCTTGATGCTGCCGTCATTACAAGCAGTTACAAAAGTTTGGCTATTAGGATTAAAGCTGACTCCCATAAAACCCTCTTTGTTCTTGCCATTGAGGATATCGAACAATTTATTATTTAAATGCCAAAACCTGATGACACCATCAACGCCAGCAGAAATGAGTAGGTAGTTATTATTAGGGCTAAATTTGACACAAGTCACGCTAGCAGGTTGCTGTAAAGTTTGTAATAATAGACCATCAAGATTTGAAAGCTTAATTGTCCCATCAGAGTCACCAGCAGCTATAACTTGACCATTTGGGCTGAAGCAAATACTAGTGATTTGGTTTTCATGTTTGTCGAAATCAACACCAAGAGAATTACCGTTGAAGTCAAAAATTTCTACATTTCTTCCACCTGCAATCATTAGATACTGTCCATTTGGATGAATATCAATATCTAGAATTCCTTGATTTATTTGTACGGTTTGCAGCAAATTACCCTCACAATCCCATAATTTCAGGGTAGTTTCTGAGGGTGAATTACTACCAGAAACAAGCAAGCGATCGCCTGGAAGAAATTTAATAACTTGCCCACCATTACTATGCCCAATAAAGCTTCTAATTAAAGTGCCATTTGGTTGCCATAACTTAATAATTCCATCTCCACTAATCGAAGCGATCGCCTGACCATCCCAACTAAAAGTTATACCGAGAACATCAGCATTATGTTCGCTAAAGGTTTTGATGAGAGTACCATCAATTTTCCAAAGCTTTACCGTTTTATCTTCACTAGCGGAAGCTAGTATCTGACCATCAGGACTAAAGATGATATCATTTACACAGGCTGTATGCCCTACCAGAATTGTGATTAATGAGCCGTCTAGTCTCCATAATTTAATTGCTCCGTCATCATCACATGAAGCCATTATTTGGCGTTCGGGACTGAAACATATATTTCTGACAATAGAAGTATGCCCTTCTAGACGATTAAATTCTTGTATTCCGTAAACTGCTTGTGTGAGAGCAAATATGATTTCATTTTCTATTTCAGGTGTTTCCTGATTCCAATTAGCATATTTAAATTTTATTCCAGCCTTTATAGCTTCTAATAAACCGTCAAACTCCTGATGTAAAGCCACAAAAGCTGTTGATGATTTGCAAAGTGCTTTAATTTCATTTTTTTCAGATGAAATACGTTGCTGCTCGGCTGCTTCATATAATGCCTGCCAGCGATAAATTTCCTGGCGTTGGCATTCTTGGCTAGCAATAATATACTCCTTATGCAAATCAGTAGGCTTTGGATGTTTATCAGTACTGTCAGTTAACCATTTTTCGGCAGATGCAAGTTCTTTACCTCTTAAAAGAAGACTTGGGTCGCGATCGCTTTTTTCCCACTGTTGCGATCGACTATTTAAACGAGTATAAAACTGAGTGTGTTCTAAATCTGTATCAATCGCTTGTAGAAGCTTTGCAAATGAGGTGTCAAAGTCACTCTCTCCACAGAATGAAATAACTTGAAACTTGGCAATTCCTGGATGCAATTTACTTAAGTCAGTCTCACGACATAGGATAGGAACTAATTGTTTATTATGTGCGATCGCGTAATTAATTTCATCATTACAATAACGTGAATCTACAGAATCAGCGCTAATAATAAAGATAAACTTATTGGCATTTTCAATCCCCTTGAAAATGCTATTCTCCCAATCTACAGCCGGCGCAATATCCTGCCAATCAATCCAAGCAGTTCGATTCATTTTCTGCAATGTAGAATAGAGCGCTCTCACAAATGCTTTATCTCGACGCGAATAAGAGATGAAAATATCAGTAATCATCAAATATGGTATTTCCAGTTAAGTTTGTACTTCAAAATAATAGAAATTTTTCTCAATGCCAAGTCTGGGCATTGAGCCAATCTAGATTACTACAGCGTTTTGCGAGTAAATGAGGTACACCACACCCCTCCCCAACCCTCCCCTTTGCCAAGGCTACCGTGTATACACAAGTCCAATTACCCCCTTTAATCCTCCCTTTCTAAGGGGGGAAACCGGAAAATCCAGTTCCCTCCCCTTGATAAGGGGAGGGTTAGGGTGGGGTAATTCGAGGACTGGTAGTGATTCGATAACTTGTGTGTACACCGTAGCCGGATAATTTCTTTTCTAAAAGTCCCTTAAATTCTGGGCTGAAATAGTCTGGCAGCATAATTGCATCATTAGCAATATTAAATTTGCCGTCAGTACTGTTAAGTTATAGTTATCAATGTTACAAGCTTGGTTCTTAATGTCGTAGCATTAAGCCTTAAGATTACAACCTTTGTTCTTAATGTCGTAACATTAAGCCTTAAGATCGCAACCTTTGTTCTTAATGTCGTAACATTAAGCCTTAAGATCGCAACCTTTGTTCTTAATGTCGTAATATTAAGCCTTAAGATCGCAATCTTTGTTCTTAATGTCGTAACATTAAGCCTTAAAATCGCAACTTTGTTTATCAACACTCAAGCTTTACACAAAAGCGATCGCTTGACCAATACGCTTGAGAATTTGCAATATTTTATACACCTCCCTAGCAAAGGTAAATAGAGCAAACACGTGCGACAGACCATATTCAGGAGTAGGTATTTGTGTCAATTTAATTAGACCTTATCTTTAGCTGGCGTTGCAATACCGCGCTTCACTAAACTGACTTCCAGTTCCCGAATAAATCTTAAGTCTGCCTCTAATAAAGACTGACTTTCAGAGGGATTTTTCTCAAGGAAAGCAAATGCTTGGCGAAATTGACGCGGATTTGTCTGAATTAGCGAGTCAAAATGACAGGGAATAATCTGCTGAAAATCCCAATTTGCAACTGTATCAGCCCAGTCGAAAACTTGTCTTGGTGCTTGGGGAAGAATGAGAATTTGCAGAATCGGTGCGACAAATGGTCGCCCCTGACCTCGTAAAACATCGAATGTTTGTTTCCAGTTTTCTTGCCAGCGAAAAGGAAATAAACCAAAGTACGTTTTTCGCGATCGCTGTGGTGCCTTGAAAGCATCGCGAAACATCTGTAGGATTGAAGTAACTTCTACGGCGCTGGGACGGAAATAAAGCGCAAACAATGAAATGCGTTGCCATCCCTTGCGGCGGTTGTCTTCATTATCTGCCATCGCTTCTAAGGCATTGTCCCTGGCATGAAACAGTAAGGGATAAGGATCTAATTGCAGAATTTGGGGCGGATCTTCTGGTAGAGAAATTATAGAATCAGTTACAAGCAGAGTACGCGATCGCTTGTGAAATAGTGCAACTTCTGCAAAAGATCCTCGTCCTAAGTCGATGTCCAAAATCGCATAGTCAAACTCATCAGCAAATGGAGCAAGACTTGAGTCCTCTGGGAGTTCTTGAGTCCGTTTTTGGGGAAAGCCTAGCCAACTCAGCGGTAGGTTGAACGGAAAACTCCATTGGTGCGGGGCAATAAAAACTTGTGCTTGAGGAAAACGTCTCGAAAAGGGGCCAACAAAGACTTTATGCTCTAGACCCGAACTGGTTGGTAATATGATGTACTTAACTTCACCGTATTTTGCCACCAATTCATTAACCAAACGGACACACTCAGTTGTGGGAGCAACGGGTGCATAGACGAGAAAACCTCCAGCAGCAAGCTTAACGACAGTCATCCGAATCGGCACAATGGTGTAGAGAATGCCGTGAAGTTGATCGAATGTCCAGATAGTTTCCTTCACTATTTCCTGGCGGAGTGTCCGCCGCTTGCTGTAAGGATAGAAAGGCACAGCAGCCCAGAATGGCCACGACCAATCTTTTGACTGGCTCAAAGAATACATCCCCTGCTCTTGTTGTTCTTGCCTCGACTTAGATCCTTGTGAGTTCATCGTCGTTCCATTCACTTTAGTTTCTGCTAACAGTATGCTTGACTCTCCAGTTAACTGGAGAGTTTAGGATAAAATCGGTAATTATAATATAAGTGAGAGTTAGATAAGTATGTTAGCTCAAGCACAAGCAAAACAGATTGGTGTTGTCGCCAAAGAAAGTGGCGTTCCAATTAAAACTATTCGCTACTATGAAGAACTTGGTTTATTAAAATCCTCAGGGAGAACCGAAGGAGGATTTAGATTATTTGACTCGGATATTTTGGAGCGATTGCACTTTATTAAACGTTCTCAAAGCTTAGGATTAAGTTTGTTAGAAATTAAGGAATTTTTAAATATTCATGATGGCGGAGAATTACCTTGCGAACATATAAAAGTTAAGTTAGAAGATAAAGTAAAAGCTATTGACGAACAAATTGAAAAATTACTGATTTTAAGACAAGAATTATCAGGATTGATTTCTCATTGGGAAATTAAGCCGGATAATCATCATTCAACTATTTGCCCAATTATTGAGTGAAATCTGACATTTATTTGCATAATTTGAAAAAATATACCAATTTTATTTGATTGACAAACTTTTAGTGGTGGGAGAAAACAGGAAATAGATTTGTTCCTATCTCATTTATGATTGCTGTATGTTAGTTTTATAATGAATGTATTTTTATTAATTAAAAAAATAGTTTTTAATTGCATAGTTTCTATAAAAATCCGCTTTGATTTATGAAAAAATCTCAGTATCTGTAGATGACTTTTGCTATGAGAGGTTGTTTGAAAAGTGGTTGACTGTGATTTTAGTTGTGTTTTTTCCCCCTTATAAAGGGTGGAAATAAGAAAAATTCGGTTCCCTCCCCTTTACAAGGCTACGGTGTACGCACAAGTCGGAGTTGCTTGTGAACTCAGGGTTTTACCCCCCTTAATCCCCCCTTAGAAAGGGGGGAAAAAGAGATCTAGTTCCCTCCCCTTAGAAAGGGGTTAGGGTGGGGTGATTCGAGGACTGGTAGTGATTCGATAACTTGTGTGTACACCGTAGCCTTTACAAGGGGAGGGTTAGGGAGGAGTAAAAAAATATTTTATAGCTCAATCATGACTTTTCAAACATTCTCTGAGCAACGAACTTCAGTTGCTTGCTGAATATCATTTTGAACGTAATATTTGTTAATTCAAATAAATTGTTTGATTTTCATACAAATATTTCTCAGTATTTACAAAGTATCTATTTTCTTTATTCAGCAAATCTGGAGAATTTAAAATTTCAATACCTTCAGATTCTAGTTTACTCTTTTGATGGGGTGCATATTTTATTAAATAGCCTTGAGAATCTAATATTCTGTGAATTGGATAATCATCAACAGATGTTTTCTTCAAATATATGGGAATAGCCCTAAGATAGCTATTATCTACTCCAATGGCTGTAATTATCTGTTGATAGGTTACTACGTTTCCCGATGGGACTTTTACTATAAAATCAAGAAACCGTTCGTAAGGTTTTTCAGAGAATGCTGGAAATTTATCAGTTTCAATCTTAACGTTGCTTCCCACACGAATTGTTCCGGAATTGATAACTATACCTAAAATACCTCTTTGGTAGTAGATACTTTTTAAAGAATCAACTAAATGAGCTACGCGCTTGCATGGTTCGCAATGAAAAGTTAAACGAATAGCGGCATCACCATCAATAGTTATCAAAGAGCCAGGAATAAAATTTTCAAAATTTATCCCTGCTATGACAATATTTTCTCGTAATTCTCCTGGTGGAATGGCAAAATATACAATATCTTCATTCCTCACAATCAAAATTTGCCTGGGACTGATTGAGTTAGCATTAATATCTCCCTCTATACCATGACCTACTTTTAAGTTGATTTCCTCAACTTCTGTCATTGGCAAACGAGGTTTTTGTTTGATGAAAAGATGTAAAATAGAACCGCGATCGCTAGACATACACTAAATAGAAATGGCTTATGGTTAACAAGAGTTTCATTATGCTTGATGAACTCGTTTCTAAATGGCGATCGCACAAGCTGCCAGCCTTGTTGTCATACCTCAGGATTATATCTATAGGAATCCGGTTTGATTTCGAGAATTTATTTGTGTAGACAGGGAGTAGGGAATGGGGAGTAGGGAGTGGGACAGAAGCCTTGTCTGGATGTACTGTTTTTTTTCACGCAATCAAATGTGAGTCCTACATAGGGGATTTTATTATTGCTTAGTTCAGCCTTTCAGAATCTAGTAAAGACTTCAGATGTTTGTAGCGTTTGCGCTGTTTTGACCATTCATAACATGCTTCAAGAACTATTTGTCTTTCTTGCTGTGTCAAAAGCTCGTCTGGTTTGCCAGAAGCTAAAAGTTGTGCAGCTTTCTGAGCCTTTTCGTATTTCACACCGTATTTGACTAATTCTGTATGAAATATTTTTTCTTTTTCTTGTCCTGACATATAAAACTTCTGCTCTATGAATTAAAGGTTAATAATGTCTTTTCTTATTAGATCTAAGCTCTAATTCAGGTTTTGTTATTCTTTCGTTGGTATGATTAAAAGTCAAACGATGGTGAACAATTAATTTCAATTCTTACAAGTTTTTAAGTTTTCTAACTCTAGCTTAAGAATATCTTTAGAATATCTTAGGTTTAATTAAGTAACTCAAAGATGGCTTGGACTAATACCTCTGGGTCAATTGGTTTTGACAGATGCATTTGAAAGCTTGCGGCAAGAGCTTGTTGCTGGTTCATCTCTCCAGCATAAGCAGTCAGAGCAATGGCTGGAATTTGTCCGCCTTGTTCTGCGGGTAGTTGTCGAATTTGCTGCATTAGGGTGTAACCATCAACCTGAGGCATAGCAATATCGGTAAGCAGTATGTCAGGCTTTGATTGACGAAGCTTTACCAGTGCTTCTGTCGCCAAGGATACAACAACCACTGTCGCTCCTGCTTGCTCTAAAATAAACTGAACCAGTTCAAGATTATCAACTTCATCATCGACGGCCAGAATATTTATGCCTTGTAGATGAAAGCGATCGGACATTGCTGCTGCCTGGCTAGTTGAAACTGCTGCTAGCATCAGGGGAAGCGTCACGGTAAATGTTGCGCCTTGTTCCTCTCCTGTACTTTCTGCTTTGACAAGGCCGCCGTGCAGTTCGACTAAATGGCGCACGATCGCTAGTCCCAATCCCAATCCGCCAAATGTCCGAGTTGTGCTACTATCTGCCTGACGGAATGTATCGAAAACGAATGGCAAAAATTCCGGTCGAATTCCCTTACCTGTATCCTGGACTTGAATCTGTGCCTGAGATTTGCTTTTTGACAACCGAACTTTAATTTGGCCGTTTTGGGGAGTAAATTTCACAGCATTGGCGATCAAGTTCCAAAATACTTGCTGTAAGCGAGTAGCATCGCCCAGAACAGTAACAGTCTCAGATGTAAATTGAGTTTGAATTTGAATGGCTTTAGCTTCAGCGGCTAAACGGACTGTTTCAATCGCCGCTGTAATGGTTCTTTGCAAATTAACTGCGGCAGAATTGAGGCTGAGTTTGCCTTGTAAAATCCGAGAAATATCAAGCAGGTCATCAATTAATTGAATTTGCAACTTGGCGTTGCGTTCAATTGTTTCCAGCGCCACGGTTGTCTTGTTAGCATCGAGCTTGCCTTGCCTCAATAAGCGCGACCAACCCAAAATCGGATTTAATGGGGTTCGCAGTTCGTGAGACAATACTGCCAGAAATTCGTCTTTAATCCGGTTTGCGGCTTCAGCTTGCTGACGCGCAGATTGTTCTTGGGCTAGAGCTCGATTGCGTTCTTCAAGCAAGCATCGCTGGTCGTGAATGTCGGTGCAGGAGCCAAACCACTTGATAATTTGCCCATCTGCATCGCGCATGGGAAATGCTAGACCCAAAAACCAACGGTACTCGCGATCGCTAGCTCGTTGGAATCGGTATTCAATTGTATAGTCGTTGCCTGTGCGCAGCGATTGCTGCCAAATTTCTAAAGAACGCTGGCGATCGTCAGGATGTAGCAAATTGTGCCAGCTCCATCCCTGAGTCTGTTCCAGGGTCATACCAGTGTACTCAAACCAGCGTTGATTAAAGTATTCATGATAGCCATCCGGTCGAGTAATCCAGAATAATTGCGGCATTTTATCTGCCAGCGTCCTAAATTTCAGTTCGCTTTCTCGCAGGGCAAATTCTACTTGTTTGCGGTCGGTGATGTCTTGAATCACGCCACTCATGCGAACCACATTCCCGCCATCGTTACAAATCACGCGACCTCGGTCGAACATCCAGCGCAGGGAACCATCGGGTTTAATAATGCGAAACTCTGCACTGTAGGATGATTTTTCGGCGATCGCTCGATCCAACGACCCAAACACTAAGCCACGGTCGTCTGCATGAATCAAATTAAAAAATTCCGAATCAACTTCTGACCCTGCATCGCAACTGATGCCGATAATTTCATGAGATGTATGCGATCGCACAACTTCACCTGTCGTTCGATTCCATTCCCACGCCACCATACCGGCAGCTTCTAGAGCAAAGCGCAATCGTTCTTCGCTGCGGCGTAATGCTTGTTCGGCTTGCTTGTACTCTTGAAAATCGCGGGTGATGCCTAACACCGACTCAATAACACCGCTGCCAGCAAACTCAGGTACAAGGCGAGACTGATACCAGCGAATGCCATTAGGAGTGGGATATTGAAATTCGATTTGTTGCTCCAAACCTGTAGCAAATACTTTTTCTAAACTGTTGCGCCAAGCAATACAAACTTCCTCTGGCATTCCCAGTTCTGTATTGGTTTTGCCAATAAATGCCGTAGCTGGAATTCCTGTAACCTCTTCAATAGAAGGACTAACGTAGAGATGGCAAAATTTGGCATCGAAACGAGCAATAATATCTGGCGCGTTGTCTGCCAACATCTTGAATTGTTGCTTCTGATTCTGCAATTGGGCTTGGAGTTGCTTGCGCTGGGTGATATCCTGTACTACTCCCAGCATTCCAATTACTTCTCCTGTGGGAGAGTAGTAAGCACGCCCACTCGCCGCAATCCAGCATTGAGATCCATCTTTATGCAGCACCCGGTATTCAATACTGTAGTCGCTGCGGTTGGCGATCGCTTTTTCCACTTCTAAGCGCGCTAGTTCGCGATCGTCTTCATGCAGCAGATCGCGTATCTGCGTCCAGGTCATGTAAGGGCCTGGTGGAATGCCAAAAATTTCAGCCGCCCGTTCGGAAAACGTGACTACATCAGTGGCAGCATCCCAACTCCAATCTCCCAGCTGTGCCGCCGCTAATGCTAAACTCAATCGCTCGGCGGTGTTCCGCAATGTTTGCTCGGCTTGCTTGCGCTCGGTGATATCGCGAAAATATAAAGTTACTCCTTCATCTGATGGATAGGCGTTTACCTCCAGCCAACGCGGAATCGCTTGTTCGTATTCTTCCCAAAAAACCGGAACTTGCTGTGCTATGGCTCTATGCAACTGCTGATAGGCAATACTGCCAACGAATTCCGGAAAAACTTCATTCCAGACATGCTTACCAAGTAGCTCTGCTGATGTTTTCCCAATAATTCTAGCTGCTGCTTGATTGACGTAGGTATAATGCCAGTTGCGATCGAAAGCAACAAATGCATCGCTAATACTTTCTAAAATCGCTGATACTTTTTGCTCGGCTGGGGTGGTTGCAGTTAAGTGAGTGCGTGCATTATCGCTACTACTATCAAAACTGATACTATCGTTCGGGCGATCGCCTGATGAATTGGAGCCAACCACAAACCCATGTCCCTCTTCGTTACCTTTGGTTTTTACAGGCTGATTGGCTATTGCAAAACTGCGGGCAGTACGCTCAATTAACTCAGAGCGAGAAATATTGTATTTTTGCGCTTCTTCCTCTAATAATCGCCATGCTGTCTTGGTAAGAGTCACGCTAACTCGCCTTTTCGCCTCATAATCCCAATTGCTAGTAAACTTACCTGTAGCATCACGTCTCATAGAGGATTAACCCGTATACGTACACGGACTTTTCTATTTAAACCGAGTTACTTATCGATGAAAATCAATCCTTAGGATGAGGACATATAAATAATAATTTGATAAACACCAAAAAGGGAATAGGGAACGAACCACAATTTTGACTATCGTCCGTAACGCACCGCCAGAGATTTGTGGTGTCTATTGCTTTATAAAGAGGGTTGGGGAAATCTCTGTTTTGGCTTTCAATAGTGTTAATTATTATACTACAATTAATACTTATAAGTACGTGTTTTCAATACAATTTGTAACCAGAAATATTATGTAATCCCTTAATACACCGCCATTGTATAAATTTAATTTGCAATCTTCACAAAATCCTCAAATATTTTGGATACATTAAAGTTAGAGTCAAAGTGTAGATACTTAGGCTGACTAGTTAATATCAGGGGGGTTTGTTATGGATACTCTTGTAAAGTATGACATTGAGCTAATCAAAGATGAAGCGCGGGAACTGGTAAAAAAAGGAGCAATCCGTCGGAACGAGCCAATTTTGGCTTTGTGTAAATATATTCCCGGTCGCGAGTGGGTTTGCGTAGAACTCGAACTAGAAAAAAATGAATTTTTGCTGCGCGACAAAATTATAGATTTGTTAGGCCGTGAAGATTGGAGCGAAGATTGATCTAACTGCGATCGCCTAAGTATAGCAGGAGGCAGTTCTTCCTGAAGGCAGGAGGTAAAAGTATTACTATTCCTGGTATTTGGGAAAACCATTCCTTGCTGTTAACTGTTGACACTCAACAGTTAACATAAAATCTCATCCCCCCATGTATTTCATCATCCTAGCGTGTAAATATAAGCTTGTCTTAACCGCCGTACCATTTCTCGACGCACCTCATTTTGAACGCGGTTACCACGACGCCAGTGTTCTAATTGAATATTATCAACGTAGAACCTCACGGAAAATTGCATACCAGCACCTTGGATATCAGTTAGTTGAACTTGTGGTTCTTTCCATGCAGTATTAGACTCTTTAAAATTTTCATGCAACCATTCAAGAAATTTTAATGAATAGTCATCTAATCTGGTTTCATCTACTCCAGGATTAGCAATTTTCTGAAATATTTTATTCATTTTTGTTTTTAACAATTCAATCTTATGCTCCCATTCATCTCGTAAAATATTGTGGTCTTCAAGCACTAAATCGGGGTCTTTTAACCAAGTTTGATACCATTGACGAATCAAGCCAATTAAAGTTACTTTCCCGATTTGTTCTTCTAGGTGCGATCGCACTCGTTTGCCTTGACGTTCCGTAATCACTGCCAGCCCAACAAAGTTTAATATTTCTAGATAGTTTTTCTGGATACTTTTCAGTTCTTCTGAATTCAATCCCCCCTTTTCTAGCTGTTTGATTTCAAGTACAAAAGATTCTAATACTCGCTCAAGTTTTTGCAGTTGGTCGTTCACATCTTTTTCAACTAACAAACGCAGCCGTCCTGCTTCTTTCTTTGATAATTTATTGTCTTCTGCTTCTCTTAATACAGCAAAACTATCTAAGCATTCAAGTTTTTCATCAATATCACCTAAAGTATCTGGATGTCCGACGATGATTTCTTGTAAAATTTTTGTTGCTACTACTGCATCAGCATCAACTCTTACTGACACTTTGATTGTATAAGCGTAGTGAGTTGTAGGGCGACTGAGATTAACTATATTTTGACTTCCCAAGGATGTGTTCGGTACATATACTTCGCAATGCTCGTTAATCAAATATAGTTTCGTTACTCGAATACCAATCTGTTTAATAATTGCAATAGAACCATCTGGCATGGAGATGACATCTCCAAATTTAAACGGTGTATCAACTAGCAATACTAAGCCGCTGAAAAAGTCGCTTAAAATATCTTTGACTGCCAATCCTAAAACTACGGTGATGCTACCTATTGCTAAACCAATTCCGCTTAAATCAACTCCCAGAGTAGTGAAAAATAAAGAAATTCCAATTATATATGTAATTACTGGAATAAAATTTTGTAGTAGTGGAATTAAGACGTCATCCCACACAGCTTCAGTTTTGCGGGCGTAGTCTTTCAAGTAGGCGACTGCTGCTTCTGTAAATAACATACTTGCCAAATAAGTGAAAGCAGCAATTAACAAAGCTGTGAGTCCTTGTCCAATCCAACCTACGATTCTTCCTGAACCTAATTGAAACAGCGAAAGTTTGAGACTGGCAAACAAAAAAATTGCGATCGCCGGAATTTGCGAAATCCCAAGAATTAGTAGGGCTGTATCTTTTTCTGTGCGCCTAAGAAACGATCGCAGGACATAAAACAGTAATATATAGATGACAAAAAAAATAATTGCAGATGCGCCAAATGTATATAAGAAAGCAGTTATTTGTGCTACCGTCGGTAAAGCTGGGGGCGGTGGTGCTGGGGGTACTTTTGATGTAGATTGTGCTGCTTGGGCAATCAGAGTATCAATCATTTAGTATTACCTAATATCTTGTAATTTAAAATCAGTTTTTCTGCCAATTAGAAATTTTATATTGTACGTTTGCTTGGTTATTACATGAACTCAGATTTGAAATTGTAGGAGAAATCTAAAATCTCAAATTGCATGACTTGAAAATTATTTCTATTGGCAAAACAGTAGTTATATCATATTTGGCTAATCACTTATGATTACCCATCTGTACAAAAATCCCCAAAGCCTCTTTCTCTCTGCGTCTCTGCTTGAGATAAAAATCATCCCACCAATCAGCAACGCCTATCGATTGTATTGTGAATCTACAAACTTGGGCAGTATAGAGAAATAGTCATCACCTCACAAGTTCCTCAAACTATTTTCCTATAACCAAAAGTGTGAGACTCAAGAGGGAGTACAAAACTAACACCGACTCCTCTCGAGTAACAGTAGCGAGAATGCATTTAAGGAAAATTTCTCATGCTTGAAACATTTGTTGCTCAAAAGACATCAAGTCAGAACACCAAACAACAAGCCCTAGTACTACCCCTAGATGCAGTTGGGATTGCAGATATCCCGCTAGTGGGTGGTAAAAACGCTTCACTAGGAGAAATGATTCAGCAGCTTGTACCCAAAGGCATCAAAATTCCTACAGGTTTTGCTACTACAGCTTATGTGCAGGGAGAAAACGGTTTACAAGTTTATGTAATGTGCGAATTGCCTAGTAACGTGCAATTGGCAGATGAATTTTGTGAAATATTTGATGGCTTCTCAATTGGCTCCAATGACCTGACACAATTAACATTAGGAGTATAGGAATCATATTTGATTTCTGAAAAAAATCAGTACACCCAAACAAGGCTTCTTTCCCACTCCCTACTCCCCATTCCCTACTCCCTACCTACACAAATAATTTCAGTAATCAAACCGGATTCCTATAGATAGAGATTCAGAATTAGTAGCTCATTTATTTGACGAACGCAATGAAGCTGTGAAGCTAATGATTGCCAAAGCCATAGCTACAGTTAAAAACCACGAACGCAAAATTGGTATTTGCGGCCAAGCACCAAGCAATTATCCAGAATTTGCTCAATTTTTAGTTCAACAAGGTATTGATTCCATCAGCCTTAATCCTGATTCTGTACTGAAAACTCTTTTAGAAATAGCAAGTACAGAAGTAAGATAATGCCAATTTGACGAACCTCTCCCACCCTTGAACTTAAAGTTCAAGGGTGTCCCTCTGCGACTCGGAGAGGAACGGTTTTGCGTAGTAAAACCTCTTATAGATTTTTTATTCAGCTAATTAAATCGACACTACACGAGCAGTCAAATTCAGGTTAAGATAATGCGAGTTCAAGAGATTCTGGAAAACCTCTCTCCAAATTTTTAAAATAAGTGAAGAGAGGTTTAAAAATGAATATCCTTGACGTTAATGATATCTAGTTATGAAGATTCACACAGTCTTACTAAAAGAACGGGGTTTAATTTCCTTCTTTTTAAGTATTGTTAGAGAGAATTAAGGCTTAATTCCAGTTGTATTGGCTTAAATAAAAATACTATTTGCAGCAAAAGTTCTCACTGGAGGAGAGAGCTTTTTGAGCCAGTATTATGATTATGCGATCGCTGTGAGAAGGAGCGATCGCATTTTATCCCATATCCGGCTAATCACCCGTAATTATAATTTCTCCGTGTTACTGCGTTTCCCCTACCTAAGCAAGTATAAACAATAATAAGCCTTTAACCGAACATGATATTGCTTCAACGGCTACATTACCATCACTCAGATTCCAACGCTGGCTTATATTCTAACAACCCCAACTACTAAATCCTGACAGCTTTGTAGTTAATCAAATGCTTGCCCTAAAAAACTTTGGCGCTGAATAATAGCTACTCCATCTCATAATGCCATTAGCCATACTTACGGCCGACTTCTTCAAATTCATAAGTATAGCTGTATCAAAAACTTTGCATAACCTGCATAAACACTGAAATATTAAATCTAAATTTTTAAGTATTTACTCGTATTTCTTTGGATAGATATACGATTAAACTTTATACGTTACGTAAAAAAATAGTCACACTAAATTTATTATGTTTTTAAATTCTACGATCGCCACAGATAGCCCAAAAGTAGTAACAGGTTTAGAAATCCTTTTCATCGATGCTTTTGTCAGTGACGCAGAAATCCTGATCGAAGAAACTTTACCTGGAATTGAAACTATTATTCTGTCAGCACAACGAGACGGAGTAGAGCAAATTACAGAAGTACTCAAACAACGCCACGACATAGAGACAGTTCACATTGTCTCTCACGGTGCGCCCGGATGTTTGTATTTAGGTAATAGCCAACTTAGCGTTGATAACTTAAAAGATTATGCTTCAGAATTACAAAGTTGGTTGAGAAAAAATCTCAACTTACTTTTATACGGTTGTAATGTTGCTGCTGGTGATGTAGGAGAGGAATTTCTCCACCAACTACACTCCTTAACCGACGCTAAAATAGCCGCTTCCGCTGCAAAAACGGGTAATGCATCATTAGAAGGGAATTGGAATTTAGAAGTGACCGTGGGTGAGATTTTACCCCAACTAGCTTTTAGCGATCGGGTAATAGCAAATTATGCAGGGATTTTAGCCGCCACAGTATCGTTTAACGTCTCATCAGTGTTTGATAGTGATGTCATTGTCAACCGTAGCACAGGAGTCACCGACACTGCCCAAACAGCGATTGATGCGAACAACAATGCTTTGATAACTCAATCCTTCGCTACTTTTTCCAATAGCACTTCGGGTAATGGGCTGCCAGATAACGGATTTTTTGCAGCTACTAGCTTTAATCCAGATATTCAACTTAATTATAGAAACACTGACAACGGTAATAATGCCCGTCTGATTAAAACCTCTACTGGGAGTTTTAGCTTTAATGTTAGCGGTCAGTATGCTTATGTGCATCTGGCGTTAACTTCAACGGAAGGAAGCAGCGATGTCCGTTTGACTTTTAACTATAGCGATGGAACAACACAAACCACCAATAGCCAAACAGTTCCTGACTGGTATAACGAAATTACTCCATCAAATACGCTCTACTATCTAAGTAATGGCTTAGACCGCAGCAAAGCT
>JAVRCJ020000036.1:13792-67929 GCA_034530875.2 Nostoc sp. DedSLP01 | reverse complement strand
ACAATTATGCAACTCGATCTAGCTTAAAATCCACTCCCACTCATCCACTGTCTCTTGAGATTTTCTTTACGAATCAGATCTTAGACCCCCACTAAATCGTAGATTTGGTGGTCTTCAATCAGTGGCGGATCTGAATCCCCCACTGAAAGATTGCTGAATTCTGAATTCTGAATTCTTCTTCAATAACGCCTTGGTAATTTTATTAGAGGCATCATAGCAAGATTATCCAAATTGACTGATTGCAATAAACTTTGCCAATCTTTTTCAATAGATGCATCATTATAATTAGAAACGCGTAGTTGTACTAGCATATTTAAAGCGTCAAACCAAATCCCTTTTTCAGCATAGATTATAATTTTTTGTCGAGGCTCATTTGCAGCTTCTAATTGTTGGATAACACCATCGTCTAAATTGATTCTTTTAATGCCCCCTTCTACATATACAGGAATGCTTGCTGTCTCTTTGTTACAACGTACTTTTAAATACCAGCGATATGTCCGATCTACTTCTAATGAAGCAGTACTAGGGAGAGAAATACCAACGATACTTGGCTTTGAAGGTAAGGCGATCGCATTTCTATAAACATCATTTTCGGCGCTATCCTGTAAGCTAAATTCAGCACTTGAGTTAGACAAATCCTTCGTGTAGGGAATGTAAAACCAAAACGTAGGCCGTTCTAAAGTGGTTAGTCCCTCTACAGTTCCGATAATTGACTTGTTTATCTGTTTGCCAACCTTTTGTTCCTCTTGAAATGGTACTAAGGCAGTGAGCGGGGTTGAAACCGCAGGGCAATTATCTCGACTACCCATTCCTGCTCTACGTCCAGATACAGGACTTAATGAAGCAGGTGCTTTTGGCAAAATAAAAACTGGTCGAGAAGTAGGTCGTTGAGGTGAAGCAGGTGTTTTAACTGGTTGTGCAGGCTGTTTATTAGTAACTGGTTGTTGAGCTCGATCTGTTACTTGTGCTGAATATTGGGTAGTGCTGCTCAAAATCAGAGCAGTTGTTAAGATCCATTTCATTGACTTAACAGGTACGATTTTTGCTTGTTGCTATCGTCATCATAAAGGTTAACGTAGCATTTGGTTAAATCGATCGTTAGTATTTTTGTATGCAGGACTTACGCAACTGGCACAATGCCATTGCTTATTATTTAACAAGCGTTAACCTTGAAGCACCTACCCTTGCCTCATAACTCAAGGTTATCTTTAGCGATGATTTGGCACGCTTGACCAACATCACAAGGATTGGGTGCTTTGGTACGTTCCACTATTGCAAAATGTCTTTGACAATTCGATTCAGATGGAGCTGACCGCCAGCTTCCTGTACTGCTAAAAAATTTAGTTTTTAGCTGTGGGTATTGAGTTCCAGTACGCACGTGTTGCCCCCCCTCGAGTACGACCAGTAGGCGTGCCGTTACGCGGTAATTTCAATTGAGCAAGGTGGTTTTGTAAATCAAGTACACGCACAGGTTGGGTAACTTGTGGCGGTATTCGCAGACAGTAGCTTGCAATATTAAGTAATTTTGTAAAGTCCCTTTGGCAGCTATGGCCGCCAATACTAATGGCGTTATAAGTCAGATAAGTTGTGTCTTCCTCGCTTGTGTAAAAATGCCAAAGTAAATTCCCAATACTGTTAACAGCCTTGTTGGTCGTACCACTAACAACGCCATCCGAAAATGAGACTGAAAGCCTTTGAGTGGGTTGCTCTTGGCCAAAGGCAAAGATATTGCCATTTATGAGTAAAGCTAGCCCAAATACACCGGCCCAAAGTGATTTGAAAGTCATGTTTTGTGCCCTTTGAGATTTAAAGGTATATATTCATCAAACTTTGTTGCTTACTGGATTCCAGAGTGAGAACTCCTGAGTTGTTTTGATTTATGAGTGACTTGAGCGTGTAAAATCGAGATAGTTGCCAGCAATTAGCTATGCCTAGATCTCTCAAAGTTCGTAGCGATCGCATTGAGAAAGTCAAATTGGCAGTCAGGCGTAATAGGTATCCCAGTCAAAGAATTTTGGCTCAGGAGGTAGGATTAGCTTTAGCAACAGTTAGCAGCTTCCTGACAGGCAAACCTGTAGACCATGCGACTTTTGAAGAACTGTGTCAGTGATTGGCGCTAAATTGAAGAGAAATCGCGGATTTGGAAGTTCCATCAGTCGCTATAAATCAAAATGCCGACACAAAAACTACCAGCAAACAGCAAGATTGGGGATAGGCATAAGTTCTATTTTTGATGAATTCCTGATGGAGCAATTAGCGCTGCTGATTGATTTTTTGGCTGTAATACTCCATTCAAAACTGCAATCATTCCTAGTATGGCGAAACTAGTAATTGCAACTCGTTGAACAGCGTTAAACAGTGACCTTTTTTTATGTCTAGTTCCAAATTTTTTTGAGTGAATCAAATCGCTGCTTTTTACCAATTAAATATTCCAAGGCTTGGATACAACAAGAAACATATTCTCCTTGTTGCGCTTTCTGGCACTGTACAACTTCTAACTGTTGAGAGCGTTTTTCAGAAGCAGAAAAGTCCAGAGCCAGTACTTTTTCGGTATGCGTGCTGCCTGCCCCATTGAAACTTGTTAACTGTTGCATAATTGCTGCCCTAAGTAGTTTGTCTGAGTGGTTTGTTAAAGCTTGAGTTTTTACATAACACTTAGATTAAATAAAAAGACCTGGTAATGCATTCACCTTTTCTGCACAGTCGATTGCATAATTTTTACCTTGTAATTACATGATGGTGTGTTCTCTTATGCAGAAAACTGTACTATACGTGCTATTTTCACTATATGTGCAATATTTTCTGGCAATACAGTTCAAATAAGTCTGTTTTTTCTTCCCTGTTCCCTGAAAATAAAAAATAGTAGGGTAGTAAACACTTACCCTACTATTAAGCTTGTTACGCACAATGGCGATCGCTAAATTAACTTTCGATAGCAACGATTCGTTTTTTAACTTACCTTACTAACATAAGGACTTGTTAATTTATCTAACTGCTGTATTAAAAGACTGAGGAATAATCCCACATCTGTGACTACACCCACTGATTCTACAGAACCGCGATCGCTCAGTTTTGTTACTACAGCTGGATTAATATCCACGCATACCATTTTTACCCCTGCCGGAGTCATATTGCCTACGCCAATGGAGTGCAGCATTGATGAGAGCATCAAAATCATCTCTGCACCTTCTAAGTTTTTGGCGTATTCTTCTTGGGCTTTGAGCAAATCCATTTGGGTGTCAGGTAAAGGGCCGTCATCCCGAATCGAGCCGGCAAGTACAAAAGGCACATCGTTCTGGACGCACTCATACATGACGCCACTCTTGATTGCTCCCGCTTCCACGGCTTTGGCAATGCTACCGTAACGGCGGATGGTATTAATTACCTTTAGGTGATGGCGGTGTCCGCCACGGACGGCGACGCCCCGCTTCATGTCCACACCCAAGGAGGTGCCCATGATATTTTGTTCGATGTCGTGGACAGCGATCGCATTGCCACCGAGTAGCGCTTGTACGTATCCTTGGCGAATTAGTTGCGCTAGGTGTTCGCCGCCGCCAGTGTGAATCACCACCGGGCCAGCAGTGACAACTACTTTACCGCCAGCATCGCGAATTTTACGCAATTCCCAAGCGACTTGCTCCACAACTAATTCCACGCGGCGTTCGCTGGAAACTCCCGACGACATAAAGCTAAATTCATTGGTACTGCGTTGTTCCCGCGACTCGGTTTTGCGGATGGTGCGGATACCTAACACATCTGTAACGACTTGTTCGCCAATTTCTAAATCGCGTAATATTTTACACCTTGCTCTGAAGCCATTGGCAGTTTGAGTAATGGCGATCGCCCCATCCATGCGTTGATTTTCTACTTTCACCCACTGACCCTTAATCCGCACTTCGGTGGGATAAATTGTACTGACGTAGAAATCATCGGGCGCTACGCCATTTTGGGTTACAGGCTCTAGTTTAGCGTCTCGCTCATCTTCGGGTAAGTCTACAGCACCCAAATCAATCAACCGCGAAATGATTTCTTCCATCACTTCGTGGGATGGTGCTGATACCTTCACTTCCGCAGCAGATGTACTTTGGCGTTGTTCCCCCAAGTTGAAATTCAAAACTTGGAAACTTCCACCAGCATCGACAATCAAATCCAAAGCGCGGTTAATCAAACCAGCGTCTAGCAAGTGTCCTTCCATGCGAATGATGCGGCTTTCTACCGAGACGTTGGCATGGACTTCTTCTCTAACTGGTTCTGTCACCCGCAGAGTTAAACATTTAGCCGCACCGCCAGCTTTGAGAAATTCGGTCAGCGGCGTTTCCAGCACTTGGAAACCGACTTCTGCAAGGCGGGACTTTAAGGCGTCACTTGCCTTATTCATGATGACGATGCTATCCACATTCACCGCATTACAAGCGAAGTTGACTGCATCAGCTTCGGCAATGGCGATTCGCTTTTCTGGTGCAACTCGTATTTCAATTAAGCGGTTGGAGTAAGAGTCAAAAGCACCTGGATAGTAGAGCAAATAGCCGTTTGCTAACGGACAAAAACAGGTATCTAAGTGATAGAAACGTTCGTCTATCAGCCGCAGAGACAGTACTTCTATATCCAGCCATTTAGCTAGGTAAGGATGAGAATCTAATTCCGAACGGAAACCGTATCCCGCCCATAACCAGCGTCCTTCTCGATCTAGCAGTGCGTCTCCTGCTCCTTCAAAAGGCAAATCTTTGGGAAGTTCGTTGACTGTATAACCATTTGCCTCAAACCATTGTTTGAAGTAAGGTTCTTCTCCCTGGCGTTCTTTGTGTAAAAACCGACTAAGTACTACAGTATCTCCTAGTACTAAACCAGCGTTGGCTGTAAAAACCATATCCGGCCAACCTTTCTCTGGTGTTACTAAGTCTACAATGGCGTGTTCTTTGAGGATGTGGTGTAGTCCCTGCCACTGTTCTACAGCGCGATCGCGCGATGATTTGTGAATATTCCCTTCCATCCAGGGATTGATCACATAGTCTACATCGTAGTGATCGGGGGGACACATCAAAAAGCGAATCCGGGAAGTCATAAAAATTTTACAAGCGTATTTTTGGATACAGATTTTTGTTTTTCTAATTTTGTCAAATCTGCTATTGTAGCTTCTACCTTTTGATAGTTGAAAGCTATTACAAGGGCTTCATTCTTAATTCTATTACCGCAAAACATAAACTCGAGGTTAAGAATAAGACAAGGTGACAAAATGGCATGGAACTGGCAGTTATGATTTCCGTGTTATTTTAACTCCATTAGTCGGTAATGCAGCAAAATTGATTAATTGCCAACTAGGACAAGCTTGATTTCCGGCTACAGAACTCAGGTTGCGTACCTCATCAAGTTCAAATCCTCTGTTAAACATATCTTGTATCTGTTGTACTTGCTGACACAAATCTTTATACATTAGTGTGTTTGAAACCCTTGTTTTTACTTCGTGGGTTCCTCACATCCAATCAGCCACTCCTTATCCCGTGTTAATGCAGCGATCGCTGTCTTCAGCTATCTGCATTTAAGGCGGCAGATGATTGTAATATTTTAGATAATCAAAAGTCAAGAGTCTAAAATCTCGATTAAACTGGACTCTTAGCGAGTCTCATTTATTGAAATTCGATGGTTCGCAAAGAAAGCGATCGCTCTGTTCCAATGCTATATTCGTTTTCAAATAATCCCGTACCAAAGCGCAAGCATAAGTTGGTGCGTTTAGGTTGAGAATTCGCTGCAAATTCCACAGAATCAGCGTGTTGTCGTCACCCCCAGAAGCTAGCAAAGTCCCATCGCGGCTGATGGCAATTTTCCTAATCGCTGCGGTATGTCCTCTAAGGGTAGTCAGTTCTTTACCATCGAGCTTCCAGAGTTTAACGGTAGTATCTACGCTGCCAGAAGCAACTATTTTGCCGTCTGGAGTAAAAGCAACTCCCCAAATTGCGGCTGTGTGACCTTTGAGGGTTTTAAGTAACTTGCCATCAAGCGTCCACAACTTGACAGTATTATCACCGCTGCCAGTTGCGATCGTTTTACTGTCCTGGCTAAAGGCAACTCTCCAAATTGCTGCGGTGTGTCCCACAAGGGTTTTAAGTAACTTACCATCCAACGTCCACAATTTAGCAGTACCATCGCCGCTGACTGAAGCGATCGAGCGACCGTCTGGACTAAATGCAACTTCCCAGACTTCGGCTTGATGTCCTTTGAGAATCTGCGGTTTGGGTCGATTGCGTTTCCAGATCTGCACAACCTTTTCGACATTTCCCATTGCGATTGTTTGACCGTTGGGACTTAATACTGCTGTTAAGAGTTTGGTGACAGAATCTTTGTAAGTGGCGACCGTACTGCCGTCTGGCTTTTTGAGTTTTACCGTATTATCGTAGGAGCGAAGCACAATTAATTTACCATCTTCGCTGAATGAAACCTCAAAGATTGCACCGCCAGATTGAGCGAAAGTTTTGAGCAATTTGCCTTGACGACTCCAAAGTTTAGCAGTGTTTTCGTGGCTAGCTGTGGCGATAGTGGAACTGTCTGGAGCGATCGCAATTGACCAAACCCCGGCTTCGTGGGCAATAATACTTTTCTGGAATGGATTCTCTTTCTGCCACAGCCTGACAACGTTTTCTGCACCAGCCGAAGCAATAAAGCTGTTATCCTTGCTCAAACTCACGCCCCAAACTGAGGCACTGTGTCCTCTAAGCGTCCTCAGCTCCGTACCGTCAATATTCCAAAGTTTAATTGTTTTATCGAGACTGGCGGAGGCAATAGTTTGACCATCAGAACTGAAGGCGACTCCCCAAATACCCGCAGTGTGACCTTTAAGAGTTTTATACTCGCGGTAGCTGCCATTTTTGCTGTCTCGCTTCCAGAGTTTGATAGTTTTGTCTTCACTGGCTGAAGCCATCATCTGACCATCAGGAGTAAAAACTGCTTTCAAAACCCAAGCAGTATGACCTTTTAGAGGTTTTAGAGGTTGGGCGTTTTGCCAGCGCGAAGCGTTTCGTTTCCAGAGTTTCACTGTCCCATCTCCATTGCCCGCAGCAAGGATTTGACCATCAGGGCTGAAGGCGATTCCGAAAAACCCGATTTTGTAACCTTGAAAGGTCTTGAGCAAAGTACCATCTCGCTGCCAAATTTTCACAGTTGTGTCCCAACTGCCAGAGGCCAGGAATTGACCGTCGGGACTAAACGCTATTCCCCAGATTGAAGCGGTGTGAGCTTTGAAACTGTTGAGCAAAGTGCCGTCTCGCTGCCAAAGTTTAATGCTGCCATCTTCACCGGCCGAGGCGAGTATCTGACCGTCAGGGCTAAAAGCGATCGCCCTCACTGCTCCTGTATGACCTTTGAGAGTTGCAACTTCTGTACCATCTCTTCGCCAAAGCTTAATTGTTCGATCTATGCTGCCTGAGGCAATTAAAGAACTATCAGGGCTGATATCTACTGCGATAACAGCTGCTGTATGACCAGAAAAATGATTGTACTCATCTGCTCCATAAACTGCTTGCTGTAATACAGCATTTACCTGATGCTCGATATTTGCGTTTGGTTTACCTAGTTTTTCTAATCTACCCTTGGCTTTGATTGCTTGTATAAGCGCATCTAATCGACGATTTGAGGCAAATAAACCCTCAGAAGAAGATACCAGGGCTTTGATTTCACTGCTTCTTGCTTCGTATGCGCTTTTGAGAGTTTGGCGGTACAAAATAAAACTTCCGATTCCCAACCCACTAGAGACGAATAAGGCAATAGCTACTGTAATTAAAAGAAATCTTTGCAATTTTGCAGCCTTCCTCTCTTGTGCTAGTCTTGCTTCCACTTCTCTAGCTTGGGCTGCTTCCATTGCCGTTTGCAGTGCTTTGCGTTCGTATTCTTGACTAGCAGCTAAAAATTGATAATCCAAATCACTAAGACTTTTGCCCTGAACCCAATTTTGGGTATCTTTGAGAGCTTTTCCTCGCAACAGACGCGATTCATCTTTATAAGCTGATGCTACCCAAGCGTTGAATGTTTGCGAGTAAGGACGGAGGTTGTCTAACTGTCTGAGTACCCATTCGGCATTGAAAACATGGCGATAAATGGGATTTTTAATTTTGAGATAGCCGTTGTGTTTCTCTACTAAGCCAGATAACAACAGTTCCGTCTGTTCTAGGCTATCATCCGTGGGGATTGGGCATTGGGCAAGCGGGGAGGTGTGGAAGGTGTGGGAGGATGGCGAAGAAATCTTTCCCCCCTCGCTCCCCACACTCCCCACACTTCCTTGTCTCCCCTCCCCCTCTGCTTCCAACACTCGTTGATAAAGTCCGAGTAATCTTGCTGCTCGGTGTTCGTGGTAGAGTAGGCGATCGCGAATTGTCCGCAGATGTTCTGGTTCGTCTTTTGCTTCCCAATGTTCGATAATCTGCGATCGCACTAATTGTTCTATCCAAAATTCTTCAGTTCCAGGAAGTAATGAGATTGTTCTGGTAGATGTTTTCGAGGCAGTTTGGGCAACTATTTGGCAGAGTTTTTGGGTCAGAAATGGCTGTCCTCCCGTCCAATAAATAATCTCTCTAAGTACTACTTCTGGTTGGCTAATGATTTGCTCTAACCCCTTGAGTAATGGTTTGGCTTCATCTAATTTAAAACCCTGTAACTCAATTGCTGTACCAATATTAAAAGGTGTGCGGCGTTTATCTGCTATTAAATCCGATGGGCTGGCTACTCCAAATAGCGCAAATCCTAATCGTTGGAAATTTGGGTCAGATGCTTGCTGATTGTAACAATGACGAATCCAAGCAAAAAAGTCATTGACAGGAAAATTTAAACTTAATAAGCTATCAATCTCATCAATAAAAATAATAATTCTTTTGGCTGTTCCGCCTTCAGAATCGCCCTCGAGCTTTGGCAATAACAATTCTTCTACAAACCGATCTAATTTTTGCACAGAGGAAATGCCTGTTTGCATCTCCCACCATTGTTTAAAGTTGACCTTTTCCCCCAAATTGAAGCTGTAGAACAAGCTGAGAATCACACCTTTGTACCATTGTTCCGCTGTAGTATCTTCGCTACCTAAGCGGGTCATATCCAAGTAAACGCAGCTATAGCCTTCTTGGGTTAAACGATAACTCGTGCGCTGTAGTAAAGATGATTTACCCATCTGCCGACAATTTAAGACGTAACAAAAATCGCCGACTTTTAGGCTTTCATAAAGTTTTTCGTCTGCCTGACGAACAACATACGTGGGATCGTCACTACGAAGGCTACCCCCTACTTGGTATCTCATATCACAGTTTGATGACAAAAAATAGATTCATTTAGCAATCCTCTTTGATTTGCGATCGCTGCAAGACACAGAATCCCGACTTCTGGTAATCAGCCGGGAAACTTGTTTCTCAGTAATGATGCCGGATTGTTATAGATGTTTTGCTAAAAGTCAAAATATTTAATTCTACAGCTTTTATTCAATAGTTATCAGCAAGAAGTCAACTTTTTCTGTCCGAGACGCTACGCGAACGGAGAATTCAAAATTCACGACATAAAATTTTCATAAATAAATAATGGTACTTTAAGCAAGGACTTTTTGCACCTAGTGCTGACGCATCACGGTACAATTGTCCTTTTTCTTTGGTCATATTTTTATTCTTAAGTCATAGTCCCTCACAAAAGTTAGTGGTAGGTGTTGGTGGGTCTATGAAACGAAACGTTAAACACCGACGCAACCCACAAACCATCTACGGCAAAGGCTGCCAAGTCCCGATCTTGTGCTCTCATTCCTCACCATATACTTAATAAGCGATAATTGAATCACCGATCGCGAATTTAACTTTGGATTGTATCACTTCGTTAAGTATACAATCTGTTGATTTTTCGTTTAACTATTTTAACTATCTTAATTTGCTGTTACTTTTTTCAATCTCAAATTAACAGTCTGCTTCAGTCTCTTAAATTTCCTTAGTTTTTGATGAAAACACTAGGTTTGAGCAGTATTTGGGCAAAATTGGCGATATGAACCCAAAAAAAGAAGTAATTGTATAAATGTTGATGAATTTCAAATAATTTCGCATTTAAACAATTATTGATAGTTGTTTGGCAAAATAAATGCGGTAAAGTTCGCAACTTGGTAAAATGCGATCGCCTTGAAAGCGAATCAAGCCCAAACCATCAAGTTTGTAAGTATCAATGGGATCGAGAACATAACTATCTTCTGCCATCAAAAGTTCGGCATAACTCCTTGCTAAATTAACTTTTTCTTGTAGCTGTACCCAGAGTCGCCATAAATGATAGCGGTAAATACCACCATTGGCGATCGCTTCTTCAATCATTTCTTCGAGAGTTACTTTTCGATAGTAAAGATAATAGAGCGAAATCCGAATTAATGCTGGATGACCCCCGACAAATGACATTAATTTGTTGGTTTCTCTGCCAGAATTCCACTTTAATCCGTGCCGTCTTGCTAAGTCTTCTACCTGTTCTTGGGTAAATTCGCTAAGCCGAATAGGCAGTCCAATGTTAAACGGAGAGCGATTAATATTTAGGGCAGCATACTCTTCTGTAGAATAAACCACTACTAGCTTCAACTTCTGCCAATTCGGATTTTGTTGTGCTTCCTCACACCAGGAACGCAACAATGCAAAAAATTCTTGAGCAATGTGAGGATATTCAAAAAAACGATCGACTTCGTTCAAGACTAAAACTATTGGATTTTGACTGTGCTTGAGCAAATAGTTTTGGAAATAAAAGCTGCAACTCAATTTACAGCCAATTTCTTCATCCCATCTCTCATTCAATTTGGGATCTATGCCTAATTCTTTAGCAACATGCCAGCAAAAACCACGCAACAACTTATTTAAGTTAGTTAAAGAGTCAGAATCGATTTGATAGCAATTCAAATTCACTGTGTGATAGCCTTGCCTCTGGGCAAACGCTAACAGTCGCAGCACCAAAGAAGTTTTACCCATCTGTCTGGGTGCTTTAATCCGAATCACACACCCTGGTTGAATTATTTCCCGATAAACCATTTCTTCAATCGGGTGACGTTCGACATAAAGAGGAGAATCCAGAGGTACCGGCCCATCTGGGTAAGGCCAAAAACTTTCAAATTCGTCAGGCTGTTCCTGAATAAATGATTCTAGCGGTATTTGATGGGAAGTTTGGTTGTTGCTAGACAAATTCGCCGTAATTAATTGGGAAGTTTCAATCTGTTCCGGTTCTTTTAGCGCTGTGTAATCTTCCGCGGCTAATTCTAGGTTAAAAGCGCTAAAGCAAAGTTTGAGAGTTTTCTGGTCTACACCTATATCTAATGATAATAATCGGCTCAGTGTTTTGCTGGAGATTTTCATGCGATCGCCTAGCTGGTCTAAAGTAAACCGCTGACCGTTGTTCTCCTCAATCTCCACAGCCAATATAGCTGCCTCTAGACGCTTTAAACCGACAGAACTCAGCACAACTCCCCGACTCCGGGTAATCTTTTGTGGTTTCATGCCGCTAGTTATAAACCTGTTATTTGATTAATATTATTAACTATCCCCTAATTATTTCATTTATTCAATTACTTATTTTGCTCTTATCTAAATCTTTTAAGCTTTTTTTTTAACTTTCAATTAAGTGGGTAGAATTAAACAGAAGTGCTTGTGTGGCCTGGATTTAGCACTGTAGCGCTTTATGGTTGATTAGTAACTTGAGTTTATTAATACTTAGTTAAATATACTCAATCAGTCAAAAACTTTATAAGTAATTGAACATCAAAAAATTTCCTGGCGCTACTTCCCCTAATACCATTTCACTTTAAAAATGACACGCACAGGGGCAGAGGGCATTGGGAAGTGTGGAAGGAGGAAGCATAAATTCTATTTCCCCCCACACTCCCCCTGCCCCCTTTTCCCCTAGATGATTCCACATCACCTTAATGGCTGTGATATTATGGGAAACTGCTGCATACATTTTGAAAAACTAGAAATTCAATTATGGCTCTGACGCAACTACGAAAACAAGAGATAATTTCCAGCTACCAAGTCCACGAAACCGATACTGGTTCGGCGGATGTTCAGGTTGCAATGTTAACTGAACGGATTAACCGTCTTAGCGAACACCTGCAAGCAAATAAAAAAGACCATTCTTCCCGGCGGGGACTGTTAAAGCTAATTGGTCAGCGCAAGCGTCTTCTAGCTTATATTCAGAAAGAAAACCGCGAGAAGTATTTAGCTTTGATTGCTCGTCTTGGCATTCGGGGTTAGGGGCGATCGCTTATGCCTCCTGAAGAAGAATCTCAACGCGGTCGCTTGCCCTTTGAGCCAGCCAAAAAACAGCAAAAACCTGCAAAAACTCAAAGTCAACCAGCAGCAAAGCCAGAGAAATCTAGTAACCAAGCCGAGAGAAAGCTGCCTTACACGAAAGAAGAAATGGCTATACCCAAAGTAGTCAGCCAGCGGATGATTCGGCGGGTGGCTTTCTTCTGCGGTGTACCAACAGCCTTGGGCATTAGTACCTTGGTTGCCAGCTATTTACTTGCCACCTATGCCAACATTAAACTAGCTCCCATTGCCGTATTATTAGCAAACATGGGGCTATTTGGTTTGGGAGTCTTAGGGATAACTTATGGCGTTCTCTCTGCCTCTTGGGATGAAGAAAGAGCCGGGGGTCTGCTAGGTTTGAGTGAATTTGGCGTCAACTGGGGACGAATGGTAGCAGTTTGGCGCGAAACTCGGCAAAAAAATTCTTGAAGACCTCAGAATTCAGAACTCAGAACTCAGAATTAATAAAGCTTGGATGCTCAAAGTTGATGAATTAAACAGAATCAACTAGGCATACAAACATCGATTTTCAACCATTATGACTTCTGACTACTGACTCCTGAATTCTGAATTCTGACTCCTGACTCATGACTCATGACTCCTTTATTTTGTAAATAAATTTAGTTTTAACTATTCCTCATTAAGCAGATACGCAACAATAAAGTTACGTCCATTTACAAAAAAATTTACATGATTATAGTAATGAAAAGTGGTTCCCCAGATGCGGAAATAAAGCGCATTGACGAGGAACTAAGTAGCTGGGGATTAACTCCAGAAAAAATTGTTGGTAAACACAAAGTAGTTATTGGTCTAGTAGGTGAAACGGCCAGCTTAGATCCGCTACAAATTCAAGAACTTAGCCCTTGGATTGAGCAGGTATTGCGGGTAGAGCAGCCTTACAAACGCGCTAGTCGGCAATTCCGTCATGGGGAAGCTTCAGAGGTGGTGGTTAACCTACCGAATGAAACAGTGGTATTTGGCGAACACCATCCCGTGGTAGTCGTAGCCGGCCCCTGCTCCGTAGAAAATGAAGAAATGATTGTCGAGACAGCGCGACGCGTCAAAGCCGCAGGAGCGAAATTTTTGCGCGGAGGCGCATACAAACCCCGGACTTCACCTTATGCTTTCCAAGGACACGGCGAGAGTGCTTTGGAATTATTAGCAAAGGCGCGGGAAGTCAGCGGGCTAGGTATTATTACAGAAGTCATGGATGCCGTCGATCTGGAAAAAATTGCTGAGATTGCAGACGTGATTCAGGTCGGCGCCAGGAATATGCAGAACTTCTCCTTGCTCAAAAAAGTAGGAGCGCAGCCCAAACCAGTGCTTTTAAAGCGGGGAATGGCAGCTACAATTGAAGATTGGTTGATGGCAGCCGAATATGTTTTAGCAGCTGGCAATCCCAATGTTATTTTGTGTGAAAGAGGAATACGCACCTTTGACCGCCAGTACACCCGAAATACGCTGGATTTATCAGTAGTGCCAGTATTGCGAAAGCTGACTCACCTACCAATTATGATTGACCCCAGCCACGGTGTAGGCTGGTCTGAGTTTGTGCCATCAATGGCAATGGCTGCGATCGCAGCTGGTACAGATTCTTTAATGATTGAGGTTCACCCCAATCCTCCCAAAGCCTTATCCGATGGTCCCCAATCGCTGACACCAGACCGTTTTGATAACTTAATGCAAGAGTTAGCAGTCATTGGTAAAGCAGTCGGACGCTGGCAACAAGCAGCAGTTGCTTTAGTGTAAAAGGGAATCGGGAGTGGGGAGTGGGGAGTAGGGAAGCATGAGAAGCAGGGGAAAAGGTTAAAGGGAAAAGGGAAAAGGAATAAATTTAATCTTTCCCCATTCCTATGCCCTATGCCCCATGCCCCATGCCCTATACCCTATACCCGTTTATCTATATAGATAACGAGCAGGTATCCACTGACGGCCGCGATTTGTTTGCACCCAACGTCCAGGAACGAATATTCTCCTTCTCGCTTGAATAGGTGTATGAACTCTAATTCGTGCGGGTTGTCTGATTACTCTAACTGGAACTGGTCGTATAATAATTTGCCGTCTCACCTGGGCTTCAGCTTGGGAAGGAATAAAGGTAACAGCAATTGGTAAAATCAGTGCTGCGCTAGCAAGCATTCTTTTAATACTCATTCGCAAACTTTCCTTCTATTAATGTAAATATCGCAGAGATTAAAATTTCATCAAATCTTAACCTCTTGGACAAGTAAATAATAGGATTGCAAAAAGCTCTAGACCAGTGAAAAACGTAATTAGTTGAACCGTGACTAATGTCATGGAGAAAAATTTTTACTTACATTTAGCGATATCTTCGTTAAAAGTTGCGTCCCAAAGTTGTTTGACATCAACTTTTTTCGGAATTACACCTGCTTGGAAAAAGGTATCAGCAACTTTTTGCTGAGATGCGATCGCTTCATCAGATGCGGGAAGTAATTCTTGACGTCGCTGTTGTTGTCCTTCCCGTGCATCCTTGTAAACAATCTCTTCATCAACATTGATGGCAGTTGCGTAACTTTTCGATCCCTGTTTGAGATTCGATTCGCGCCAGTCTTGGGACTTTTGCAGCCAACAGAGAAAATCTGCGATCGCCATTGGGAGAAGTGATGAGGCACAGGGGCAGGGGGAGCAGAGGGAGCAGGGAGAGATGAGGAGATGGGGAAGTGTGGGGAGTGTGGGGAGAAAGAGAATTTATGCCCCTCTCTCTTCCTACACCTCCCACACCTCCCACACTCCCCACACCTCTCAATGCCCCATGCCCAATATTCAACTACTCCAACAAATCTGGCTCTTCGCGCACAATCTTGTTGTAGAGAGGTTGAAAGCTAAACCAGCCTCCAGAATGGGTTCCTACTTGGCTATGGGTTAAAGTAGCGATTTCATGGTCGATGGGAATCGGTTTACCTGCTGCTTCGGCTAAAAGTTGGGCTTGGGTCGATCGCTCGAAAGTTATATACCACCAAGCGGCTTCGTCTACTGTATGCCCAACTGTCAAAAAGCCGTGATTCTTAAGGATGACAGCTTTTTTATTTCCTAATGCTTCAGCAATTCTTTTACCTTCGGAAGTATCTAACACTACACCTTTATAATCGTTAAATATGCTATGGTCTTGATAAAAAGCACAAGCATCTTGAGTTAGGGGATCGAGCAAACGACCAAGGCTTGACCAAGATTTGCCGTGTAGAGAATGAGCGTGTGCTGCTGCAATTACATCGGGTCTGGCCTCGTGTACCTGGGAATGAATAGCAAAGGCGGCACGATTGACGGGAGCATCTCCTTTAACTACTTCGCCTTCTCTATCGACCAAAATTAAGTCGGAAACACGAATATGACCGAAGTATGTTCCCAAGGGATTCACCCAAAAATGGTCGGTAAATTCCGGATCGCGAGCCGTGATATGACCTGCTATACCTTCGCTAAAACCAAAACGAGCAAATAAGCGGAAGGCAGCAGCAAGGCGTTGTTTGCGGTGAAGGCGTTCTTCTTCAACTCGTTGAAAAACTGGTGGTTGGGGTCTATCGAATCTTGGCATTGTTTTCCCTTGATTCCTTTAATATGGTGCGTTGGAATATCCAGAACGAAAAGACTTGACGTTTCCTTGTTCGGGATTATATTGGTGTCGCAAAAGGATCCCTGTATCGTTTCCCATGACATGAATTGAGATGGCGGGACTAAATACCGTCGTCGCTTTTACAGAATGAATGTCTGCATCTGGAGGCAATAGGCGGTAAATATCGCCAACTTTGACTTTATAAACACCGATACTTTGTAACTGAGCGCGTCCTTCTAATTCCCCATTATCTACACGACGGTACAAAGTTTGTTCTTGTCTGCCTTTATATAAGCCGACGAGTCCCCAAGATAAATGGTCGTGGATAGTAGTAATGGAATTAGGTGAAATAACCAAACTAAAGATACTAAGCGAACGATCCTGAGAACGATACAGCAACCATTGCCCAATCCCTTCTCCCAAAACGCTATTGAGATTTGGTTGCGCAAATTCTTGCGGTAGCCAATCTTGTTTTTTCAAGAGTGCGGAAAAATGGGGTACAAGGGCATTGAGAGTTTGTTTGCGGTCATCAGTTGTACTAGAGCTAATTTCTTTAGTAATAGCCACAAACTCGCGTAAGTCAGGGCTATTAACAAACCATTCGTCTGCTTCTAAGGATTCGAGAACAGTTGTGTGAGTCATAAGATTTTGGGTGTGAGGTTTTGGTTTAAGACTTATGCATTCTCCCCTTGGCTCGGCGTTTGGTGTAGTTTTCGATCTCAGCAACGCTTGCTATTTTTCATTATCGCGGTGTACTTATTATCTAAACTAACGCGATCGCAACTAATAAGTAGAAGGCAAGAGACAGAAGGTACAACCCTCAACAGTAAAAGGTTTTGCTGCTTTGGATTTTACATTTAATTATGTCGGTCTACTTACCAATTCTCTAAAACTCGCCAACACATTCAAACTCTGAAACCTAGATAAAATTACCTTGTCGCAGTAGTTTCTAAAGGACATACCGAAGCTGCAATATCGACTCTTTGAGGAAGAATTTTTTGCTCTAGTAACCAGTCAGCTGTTTTTTGAAGATTGGCTATATCTTGTGCATTAGGAAAGACATAAGACTCTTTGCCTCGATTTTTAGTTGCTTGCTTCGCTACAGCTGGAGAAACTTTTAATTCCTTAACCATAAAATCTGCCGCAGCATCAGTATTTTGATTTAGCCATTCACCATCCTGGCTCAAAGCCGCCAAAGCAGATTTGACTGCAACAGGATTTTCTTGAGCAGCACCGCCACGCACAACTAGAATGCCGTAGGTGGGTGCAGGATGTGTTGTCGTGATTCGTCGCGCCTGATGTTCTAATTCTGCAATGGAAATGTAAGGTTCCCAAACTGCCCAAGCATCTACAGAACCTTGGTAGAGAGCAGGTGCAGCATCATTTGGCGATAAGTACACTCGCTGGACTTTTTCTTTGGGGATATTTTCTTTCTCTAATACTTTTAATAACAAGTATTCACCTGCACCGCCTTGATTAACAGCTACTTTTTTACCTATTAAATCAGCTGGTTTACGGATAGAAGAATTACCGCGAACTAAGATGGCACTGGCCAAAGATTCTGGTCTTGGTCTTTGTACGTAACCAATACACAACGGTTGCCCCGCTGCAATTCCAGAGATGGTAGGAATATCACCACACCCGGCAATGTCCGAACGATTACCATTGAGAGCAGCTAGAAGTGTGGCACAACGGTCAAATGGCCCAGTCCATTCAACTTTAATATTTTGCGCTGATAGCTGGCGTTCTAAGTCACCGCGCTGGCGTGAGATGGGAATAATTCCACCTTTTTGGTAGCCTAAACGAATGACGTTACTTTTTGCAGTAGTTTGATTGTTACTGACAACTTGCGATGCAGAATTGGAGTTACTTGCAACATTAACTGATGGCTTTTGACTGCAACCAGAAGCTATCAAACTCAGACATGAAACAGTAACTAAAAAGATTTTATTGCCAGAATACACTTGGCGATCGCGTAAGCTGTGCTGTTTTAAATAATTCACCGCAATTTATTCCTTCATGTCAATGGTTCGGAGTTGAAGCAGCAGCCATATTAATCAATACGGTTAGTTAAGGAAATTTATCTGTTAAGGTAGGCAGGGGAGGCATTGCATTGCGCGGGTTCTCCGCGTTGTAGCAACTGCCGTGAAGCAGGGGGGACAAAAAGCTTAACTCAACTGTATTGCCATATCAATGCAATACGACAGTATAAACTACTGTAACCTGATAGACATATCGTAGTTTATTAAAATCAGCATAGCATCTTTATAATGGGCTGCAAAAATCAAATCAATATTTCTTTATTTCGCCACGAATGAATTTGTTACCTAAATCGCGAGCTGCGCCACCGCTAACAGCACTTTGCTGTATAATTAACTGATTAACTCAAAAATTCCCTCCAAAAAACAGCAACTCAATTAAAGCTAGATTTTCCAAAACTGAGGAAAATTATTTAAATTAGCAAAATTTAGGATAATTTAACTAATATCCCATCAAATTAATTGATACATCATCAAATTAGCTGATTGAGGATAACGATTAAAAGTAAAAACCGAAAGTCAAGAGATAAATAAACAACATGGCGTAACGCACCCTACTGGGGCGGCAAGCTTAAAATAGTGCATTAGTTGTAAAAATATCCTTATAGGGGCGATCGCTATATAAATAGGTCGGTATTGAAAATTGTCGTTATGGCAAGGCAGGAGGCAGAGGACAGAAAGCAGGAGGGAAGAGCTTTTTGGGCAACTTTACTTTTCGTTACATACTTTGATTTTTTTACGCCATTCTACTTAATTGTAATCAAAGTTGCTTGCTACTAATACTAATAATTACCCTGAGCTTGAATTGTGATTTCTCACAAGAGGAAAAAACTGTTCATATAATATGTTGTGGCAGTTGATATTAATTTTAGTGGCGGTAATATTGAAAACATCTAATTATATGTGATGTTATTCTTATTTTGCGGTTCACCTCCGCAACTTATGTAAAAAATATATCTAATACTACACGATTAACCCAGAAATTAACTAGAACTGGGTATAACTTTAGCTGTTAAAATTTGAATTTTTCTATTATACAATCTGTGTTACAGCATACTTCAAATACTTAAAATACTTCTGGAATATACATTTTAGGATTTTGACAGTTTGCGATCGCTCTTTTTTATCGCTTTAGAGAAATTGCGATCTAACGTCCGACTAGCATTTGTAACCAACGAGTAAAAATTATGGCAACCATTTTTAATGACAACATTTTCGGTACTTTGGGAAACGATAGGATCGATGCTTTAGCAGGAGATGACTGGGTTTACGGGGATTATGGTAACGATACTCTCATCGGCAACGTGGGTAACGATATTTTGATCGGCAGTTGGGACAACGACTCCCTATATGGTGGAGATGGTAACGATACCCTGGGGTTTGAAAGCTATCACGATGAGATCGGAAATGACACTCTCAATGGAGGTTACGGCAACGATAGGATCTACGCTGGTACCGGCAATGACAGGCTATTCGGAGATTATGGGGACGACTATTTACGAGGAGATGCAGGCAATGACTACCTCGACGGTTGGTATGGTTTCGATACCGTGATTGGAGGTGCAGGGAATGATACGCTGTATGGTTATTCTGGTAATGATGTTCTAAATGGTGGTGATGGCGACGATAGAATCTTAGGCGAGAGTGATAACGATACCTTAATTGGTGGCAATGGCAAGGATTACCTATCGGGTGGCAGCGGCAAGGATTCTCTGACTGGTGGTGATGGCAACGATACAATCTACGGTGGTGACGATAACGATACCTTAGTTGGTGGCAATGGCAATGACTCTCTGTATGGTGACAGTGGGAACGATTCTCTCATTGGTGGATTTGGCAACGATTTGCTAGTAGGTAGTGCTGGTGGGGACACCCTCAACGGTTATGGAACCAGCGTCAATACTGTTTCTCAGTTTGACAAGCTCGAAGGAGGAGCAGGAATCGATTACTTCATCCTGGGAGGTAGTTGGGGCGTTTCATACGTAGAGCCTGGAGATGGATATGCCATTATTCAAAAATGGAGCCAACCCGACGACTGGGTTGTAGTAAGGGGTGATAAGGCTAAATATCTGCTGGAATTCAAGAGCGTTACTGGAATTGGTACAGCAGCTAAAGACACTGAAATTTACTATCTTGCTAGCAGTGGTAAGGAGAGAATTGGTATTGTTGAAGATTCCATCAATATCAGTCTCAATGTAGACTTTAAGTTCGTCTAAACTATCGTTGTTTATCAGCGAAGGCAGGAGGCAGAGGGCAGGAGGCAGGAGGAAAACTGACCTCTGACTGAAAGTGGGGAGTACGGAAAAGACCACTTTCATGTAACGCTTGTGAAACTTGCTTCATCTGGACTGCCTCCCTCAATTGCTTCTCCTTTGTTTGACACCTCACCGCTAAACCCGCAAGGGTTAGCGGGAGATTCTTGTTTTATCCCCACCGAACTATTCGCCAGAAGTATATCTAGATTAAAAATCTTCCTACTCAATGACTTAGAAATAACCTACTAGAGAAAGACGTTTCGCGATCGCCACGATGACAAGATAGGAACAGGTACGCCAAAGCTTGTCTTTGACTTTACTTAATCCTACTCAATCTTACGGAATTGTATGATGAAACGTTTAATTCTTAGTACCTTATCTTTAGTGTTGATATCTACAGCCACCGCACCTGTTTTCGCATCGGAAAAAATTGCGATCGGTTCTACAGATATAGCTAACAACTCCCTTTCTACAACTGGGATAGAACCTTTTAATCTTGTTGGTCTGGCTTATCAAGGTTACTTTGAACAACAAGGTATTCCTGGTTACAATAACTTGATTGTGGGTTATCAAACAAAAGAAATTACTGCTAAAGACATTGTTCGGAGTGCAGTCAAAACTAATAGATTGCCCTCAGAAGTTTTAAATGACAAAGGATATATCAATGCTGTTAAGAATACACTAGATGGATTTGGCAGAAATGTTGTTCCTTAGCGAGTTAAACTACGGTAAACTTATAGGTCTACCGTAGTTAATGAGAGAGACTTTTATCATATCAGAAATTTTGTCGTTTCTGCTTTAACATCTGTAGGGATACAAGATTTAGTGGGGAAAGGCAAAGAAAGATTCCCCCTTTTCCCTTTCCCCCTTACCGAATGGCACTAAGAAAAGCGGAAACGCTTATCGATTAAGCAGTCTGCAATTGTTGACGTAATTATTGCCGAGGTTTGGTCAATCTGGGGTAGGCTTTGGGGCAGCGTTTGGTGACTCGTGGTTCGCTGCGTGCAGGACGGTTGGGGACAACCTTGTGAACAATAATTTTCAGCAAACTACGATAAAGTCGGATGCGTTTTTGAGAGTGAGCAGTTTCTAATTTAGGAAGAAAATTCAGTAAATTGGTAATAGCAACCATATCGGCATAAGCACAAAAAGGTCTATCCCCTAAAAGTACATCATTTGGTTTAAGAAAACTGTACAGTTTTCTTGCTAATTTAATATCATGATTGTTCAAAAATCGATGGATTTTAAGTGTTGTTACCCACCGTAAAGAACAGAAGGGTTTTGTCGTATTACCTAAACGCTGGCTTGTTGAGAGGACTTTTGGTTGGTTTAACTGGTGTCGGCGATTAAGTAAGGATTATGAAATCTTACCAGAAACAACAGAAACTTTTGTTTACATTGCGATGATTCGTCTGATGCTCAAACAACTTGCGTGATTAAAATCACCCATTAAAAACTTTTCAGACATCCTCTTAAAAGGTAGCCCTAAACTCTGACTAAATTTATCCTTGAGAATTTTTACTCTTAGTGTCACAGTAGCAGGGCGAACGCATCTAAATATATACATGCTTACTAAAAAAGTTAGCTCGCGTGTCTCAGGGAGGTTGAGCGATCGCTCATTGATGGTAGAGTCATAGTAAAAGTAGAGCCTAGCCCTAACAAAGCGTGAAACTCAAGCCTAAAATCACCATTGCTGACCATTTTGCACAGATGTCAGATCCAAGAATAGATCGCACGAAGCGACACGAGTTAATTGATATTTTGACTATTGCGATTTGTGCGGTGATATGTGGAGCGGACAGTTGGGTGGCAATTGAACTGTATGGCTGCACTAAGACAGATTGCAGTCAACCTTTTAGGTAAAGAGAAACGTGTAAAACGAGGAATCAAAAATAAACAGTTCCTCGCAGCGATGGATAACGACTATTTACTAAGAGTTTTAGCGTTAGCTTAAAATAGTACATCAAAACTTGAATTGAATATTTCATATTAAAGATTTATCTATTTTCTGAGTAAATATACTTTTATGTACCCCCTAATTGAATTGTTTTCTTATTAATGAATTGCTCATTCAGATGAAGATAAACTAATTGATATTTTCAGAACAAGTTTGATTTACTTTGCTTATCGTTCCATTAATTTTTAGAATTATCTATGTCATTTTGTAATCTTTCTTAGTTTTTATTAGTAAATAAGATGCGTTCGCCCTGATCCCATAACAGTCTGCCCTTGAAAACGTCGTCTAGCTGCTCCTTTCAATTGAGTTGCGGTTTCCTGAAGCAGACTTTTTAATGAGTCAGTTAATTCAATCGACACTCCAACACACCCCAAAACTCGAACCATATATTGAACTTACTACAAAAAGGGAAGTCAGGGTTGCCGACGGCAGCCCTGACTTCCCACCACTCTACAATGATTATCATTCTTAAATATTGGGTATTTTATTTATTGGAAGTCCCAAGGAGCTATTGTTTTGCAACAAGCAGCATTGGAACGACTAGCATGGGTATTTCTTGTTAAGGAGAAGCGTACTCTTCTTGAAGATGAATTTAAAAGACTTCCTGCTGCCGAGGTAATTAGGCAGCTGCTATCATTCTGGAAAATTAGCTTAGACATTCCCCAGCATTTTACTAACTTGATAGATTTATCTAAGCAATTCAATTGGGCAGATAGGCCACACTCAATTAAGGAGGCGAGCGCCGCTCGCCTCCTTCCCCCCTGTTTTTGATTATCATTATCATTAAAATTTTTAGCAGATAAAATATGGAACGAAAAAGTATTGTAACAACACAATAACTTGGGGATAATTGAACCACATTGTTAGGTAAATTCAGTAATCAAACCAGGTAATAGAAAACTGAGTTTACTACCATGCCTAAAGCTGCAAAACGAAACTCTGACCATGCATAACGGCACAACACTCCTAGCATAAATAATGAAGCTATCTCTCAACAATTAGAAGCTTTATTAACTCCTGCTATCTTTGCTCAACAAAAATATTATAAGCAATTAGGATTGCGAGATAGAGTTCTCAATTTATCTTTGATGGTAGCAGTAGTGCTAACACTTTTGTGGCGGCAAGTTCCTGGCGTACAAGAATTAACTCGATTATTAGCAAGGGAAGATTTATTGTGGTGTCGTGCCACAACAATTGCTCAAAAATCACTTTCAGAAAGATTTTTAGTATTTCCATCTGAATTGTTTGAGCGAGTATTTAAAGATTTACTACCGCAGTTACAACTAAATTGGCAGCAAAGGTTGAGACGACCACTTCCTGATAGTGTTAAATTTACCCTCAAGAATTTTGAAAGGATTTGGATAGCTGATGGCTCAACATTAGAGGCTTTATTCCGCAAGCTTAAAAGCTTGGAAGACTTGAAGACAGGACAGTTGGCAGGGAAGATTTGTACAGTAATTACCTTAACCTCTCACGGATGCCATTATTGTGGTTTTGAGACCACCCTTATTTGCAGAGAATGTGGTTTCAAAATCGCCTTGTTTGCAGTTTTATCGCTCTCTGTTTGCAGTTCGCTACAGTTACTAGGAGGGGATGAGAGAGTTTGAGAGGGTTTTGTATTGGAAGTCATAAGGCGTTATGAATATGAATTTAAGGTTTAAATTAACATTGCACCACCATCACTAAGAATGGTAGTCCCTGTTAGATAACTATTGTTCATTAGAAATAAATAGGCTTCCGCTATTTGTGAGAATTTTCCTAGTCCTAGAGGAATTTTGTCTTCCATTTCTTTTAACGTTGTAAACCCTGGAGAAACAGCATTGACTCTAATCGGAGCGATTTCTAAGGCAAGAGCTTTACATAAAGATTCCACTGCACCATTAATCATACTTAGCGTAGAAAAACCTAAATAGGGACGAATGCCCAAACTTCCTGAAGAAAAGACAATACTCCCCCCCGAATTAATTTGTTTATAAGCTAATTTAGCGATATTGTATTGACCCCAAAGCTTGGTTTCAAACGCGTGACGGACATCTGAGGTATTTAACTCTAAGAATGGAGCAACAATTAAAGGAGACTTCACCGTTATGGCAATATGATCGATACAACCTACCTTTTCTAATAATTTTTTGATTTCACTTTCTTTAGTAATATCGAACGAAAAGTATTTACACTCTTTGAGCTTGTTAATTTTTCGTAATTCAGGGGCTTGTTGTTCAGCAGATTTGGAAGCAATAATCACATTACTTCCTTGTCGTTTAACTTGTTGAGCTAAAGCTAGTCCAATTCCTGAACTTCCGCCAACAATAAGAACTGTCTGATTTTTCATGTTGATTATAAGTAAAAGAAACATTTTTAATTATTCGCTGCTTTTTGCTCTCTTTTGTTTCTTTCTGGATCAGTTTCTAGTTCAATATACAACGAATCAATTCCCTCTCTTTCTAAAAGTTATAATATGGGGGTATGACGAAATATGTGTAAAATGACCCACGTTGTAAACTTTTGTAATACAGAGTCTCAAAACCCTTGATTATTCGATGTTTCAACATCCAACTTCAGTATTGTCAAGAGAGCAAAACATTCCCTAAAAAGGTCATTTATGGGCAAGTTTGAGGGACTGAATCGCCTGAAGAGTTGATTTTAGTGTGCAAAAATTTGAATGTTTAAATACCATTTTTGGGCAAGTTAGTAAATCGCAAAATCGGTTTCTGCAACATTTGTTTACAACGTGTCCCAAATTGCAGGTATCCCGGCTGTACCCCTATTTTGTTACACCTAAATCAGTCAAATTAGATTCGCTGTTCAGGGTAAATAATTGCAAGCATTTTAGACATTTGGGAAAAACGGAGTTAATTTATTTATCCCTTGTAATTACAAGTCTACTCTGAAATTTTTCAGCAGTCAACGCCTGAGCTGATATTTTTCAGTTTAGGGCTGAAAAATATCAGTAATACTCTGAAATTTGTGGTATAGTCTGGATAGAAGTAAGCTGGAGGAGTTGATTTTGTGATGCAGACTTTGATTAGGTGGAGATTAAAAGAAATTATGGCAAGGTATGACATTAGAGCAGGCGACCTTGCTAAAGCTATGGGTGTTAGCCACAACTCGATAGCTAATTTACGAAAAGCTAAAACCATGCCTCGACTTGATGGTGAATCATTAAATAAGCTATGCAATGCACTGAATTTTCTGGCACAAGATTTAACAGGTGAAATTACACCAACAGATTTAATCAGTTACACCAAAGATCCTCTGACACCAACTCCAGCTGAGACTCCAGGTGAAACTGAACTTGAACAATCTAACCAAACCAGAAAACTGCACTCAACAGATAATCAATCTCCAGCTTCTTTATTTGTTGCATAGTAAGAGCGATCGCCCGCCGACCAAGCAATGCGATCGCCGACTCAGATTGTTGGGCAACAAAGTGAGCTAGATATATGCTGACACATTTTTGGTATAGTCCAAACTCCAGCATGAATGTTCACTTTGGTTGAATTGCATTTTCTGTCTGTTTTCGTGCATTTACCAAGCGTGGGCAATAATCATGCTGACACTAGACCGCGAAAAAACATCAGCACCCAGCTACAGCATTCTCAACAGCAGCATCAAAGAAACGTTCACTGCCATCGATCGATTCGAGTGGCAAGCCGTCGATGAAATACTCCAAATGCGAGAACAACGGCTTTACTGTGAGGCTGGCTATAAAAGTTTTGAGCAATACTGCCAAGCTGAATTATCTGTATGGGGCGGCTACCGGAGAATTAACCAACTGCTGGGAGCCAAGAAAGTTAAGGACACAGCTGATGAGTTGGGCGAACACATAAACAATGAGCGTCAAGCCCGTTCGCTGCTACGGCTAGTTAAGGAACCAGACAAGCTAAAGGTAAAGGCTGCTGTTGCGATCGCACTTGAAGAAAATCCCTCCCCCAGCGAATCAGACTTTGCCGCAGCTGCAAACAAAGTGGTTCCTCGGCTACCACGCCAAAAAACTACAGAACCAATGGTTCCTAAAATTGAAGAACCAGTGGTTGGAGAATTTGAGGAACCAATGGTTTCCAAAACCAACATAGTTAAAGTCACCTCACCATCTCATCTCAGGTATGGCGAAGAAGGAACCATCGAAGCAGACCCCCCGAATTACAGACAGCAGATTGTCACCTTCGCTGATGGCAGTAGGGAACTGGTCAATAACGCTGATTTGGATGCTGCAAGCGTTCCATTTTCTACTGAAAGAACCTACCCCGCAGAATACGCCGAAGCGATCGCACAACTCAAGCAACAGCATCAGCAGGAATTGGAACGGTTGGAGCAAGAGTTGAGGATTGGCTTGCAAACAGAAGCCACACAAGCAGCACAACAACAGGTAACTGAACAACTAACCGCTTTACAAAACCTGTTTCAGCAGCAGAAGGAAGAAAATATCCAGTTGCAGCAACGGCTGTTCGAGTTGGAAGGATTGAGGCAGTTGGAACTTGAGAACCAGCGTCTAAAAGGGCGTATTCAGGAACTAGAAAATGCTGTACAAGAACGTCCTGCTCAAGAATGGGGCAATACTCTTACTAAGCAAGCAACTAAAGCCCTGAACAAGCAGGTTAAGCAAGCTCTAGATAAAATACTCGACCTGCGATCGCTTGCTCTTGAACCTCCGAAGGAAAACGCCCAAGAGTGTTTACGGCTTATGGGATGGGTATTGCTTTGGGTAATCTTGCCAGTGCCATGAACAATACTCAAGCCCTGCAAGCTGCGGCTCTGATTTTGGGCAGTGAGCCGACACAAAGTGCGATCGCATATCGAACCGAACAATTACAACTGTTACCTCAAGCGGTTAGTGACATTCGGCAAGTGTTAGCCAAACCTGGATGTACATGGATTAACTATTTGGATGTGGCGCAGGAGTATGAGGTAATAAAACTTGACTACTTGGCGGAACTTACCATCGAAGAGACAGAGTTAATTGCCGCCCTAGAAAAAGCTGAACAACCTGCTGCGATTGGTGTTGGTTCTATCGTTGCCCATACCGACCCTTACCGCACTCTGTATATCGAAAGGGGTGAAGTTGTAGAGGATTTAGGTGAGGAAGTAGTGATGGCGTGGGATTGCTGGAAAGAGCGCTCGAAAAAGACTGACAGGTATTTCAAGGATGAGTTGCGGTTCTGGCAAGAAACAAACCAGTAAATAGAACTCGCACTCACATCTTTAAAAGAACTGAATGCAGCATAGCTCAACTGCTGCCGATATTTTCATGCGCCAAATATTAACCTTTACCACGAATAATTTTATGGCATCAGAATTTACGCTCGAAATCGCTCAACAGTTGCATAACAGTAACCAGATTATAGATTTTGATTGAGCTTGGTCAGTGTTGGGATATAGCACCAAGAGTAATGCTAAGAGGATGTTGAGTGCATACTTTGAACGAAACTTCGATTATTTCCTACAACTCCAAGATGAATCGCTAGAAGCTTTACCATACCAAGTTTTCATCACTTGTGAGGAAAATTCAAAAGTGGGTAGACCAGTCGAAAAAATTTATTTGACAACCGAATGCTTCAAAGAAATGGGAATGCTCTCAAAGAGCGAACAAGGTAGACTGATCCGCAAATATTTTCTGCAATGCGAAACCATTGCTAAAGAATCTGTCAAGCTAATCCCTCAGCTACAACAACAAATTCAGGAACTACAGTGGAAACCGAAATTTTGGACTGCAACCAGGAAGGGGTTTGTCAAACCGCAGAACCAGAGTTACCCGAAAATACTCACTTCGTTGAAAGAATAGAACCCCTTGATTCGACTACCGAGACAAATACTCATGAGGATCGTTCTTGGGCCGCGCCTGCCGCGTCAAATTTTTGTGACGAAGACTTTGGTGATGATGATTGCGCTTTTGAGCGACAAGAAAAATCAATAAAGCCCAGTAACCAAGAGGTTCAGGAGGTGTTGCAAAAGTTACGAGAAATACCCTGTACTCCACAGTTTCGGCTCAATGCAGAGATTCAACGTACAGTTCGGCGGTACTGGGAGAATGTGCCGGGGCGATCGCTTACTTGAAGGAGGCGATACGGACTTGGAAAGGAATCAAGTCACCGGAGGCTGTGTTTGTTGCGGCTTGTAAGGAGGGGAGGAAGCCGGAGTTACAGCAGGCTAATAGGAGTACGATTGCTTGGTTTGAGTGGGCGAGGAAGCAGTGGATTGTGATTGCGATGTTGGGGGAAACTGTGTATACCTCGGATGGCGAACCAGTAGGGTTGCAGGAAATGATGCGGCGGTATCCGATGCAGGAATAAGTAGCAAAAGCTATTGATTAGTGGCATACTTCAGAACTCGTTCCCATTCCCAATCCTATACGACCAAAAGAACGTAGAGAGTTTGTATTGTTACCAAAACGTTGGGTTGTTGAGCGAAGTTAGGCTGGCTAACTTGATGCCAGAGGTTGAACAAAGACTACGAGCTACTACCAGCAAACCGCAGAGACATTTGTATACATCGCCATGATTCGTATTATGATAAGGCGATTGGCATAAAATCTTACCCTCGATAACTTTTCAAACATCCTCTAAGTCCCGCTAAATACTACGACTACGCGATCGCTTCTGAGTTGGCAAATTCTCGGCTTTGCGAAGGACGCGCTTGGGGTCTTTACCTTGCCATAATACTTCACCCATCTTGACACCAAATTTATCTTCTAAAACATCGTGCATCTCAGTTAGCATTTGTTCTGCTTCATCGCAGACTGCGGAGGTATTTCCATCTACAGTAGTAATGCTGTGTTTGACATAGCCATCTACGTCATAAAACACTTGTCCGGCGATCGGAATACTAACGCTAACTCCTTTACCTGTGTTAGTCGTGGCTCCTAAAATAATAGATGTAGCGGGATGTTCTGGATGCTCTGGTTGATGAAAGGTGATGCTGAAACCCATTTCTTGTAAAGTTTGAGAAATACTATCAGCAATATAATCTCGCTTGTCTGCTTGGAGTTGGGCTGCATTGGCGGTTTCGACAATTGTTTGCGACCGCTGCCTAATTTCTGTTAACTGGGAAATTACTTGTTGGCTTTGACCGTTAGTAATAGCTTGTTGCACCGTATTGATTTGAGTTTCTATTTCTGTTACTGCTGCTGCTTGCCATTGCATAACTACTGGATCGGCTTTCAAACCTGTCAAAATAATTTTGATCTCTGTGAGTTGTCGATTTGCTTGTGCTTCTGAATGGCGTGAGTTTGACTGACCCTGGACAATTTGGCGTAAGTGTTTTTGAACTAAAGCTGTTGCTTCTATTAGAGGTCGGCGTACTGCTATCGGGTTTCCAGAAGAAATAGTTTGTCGTAAAGTTTGTAAGATGCGCTGTAATTGTTGCCGACCTGCGGCATCAAATTTTAGAGATTCTGTTTCGGGAATTTGAGCTACTCGCCGTTCTAGTTCTTGGAGTTCAAACTGTTGTTGCTCAATGTCTTTTCGTCTTTGTTTTTCTGCTTCGTCGCGGCGTTTGCGCTGCAATGCGGCTTGCATTGCCTGTTCAATTTTAATTAGTTCTTCGGAAATTACTAGTAGTTTGCTTTCTGAATTTGCTTGAGCGATCGCTTCAAGCTGATTTTGATAGCGAGATTGTAATGCTACTGCTTCTTGAACATAAAAATTTTCCCACTGCCAATTTAGATCTGACAGCAATCTTTGTACGCGAATTTGAGTTTGGTAACGGGATTCTTCTAGTTGTCGTTGTCGTTCCTGTTCTTCGGCTTCCTTACGTCTTTGTGCTTCTATTTCTGCGCGACGGTGACGTTCAGCTTCTAAAATTTTTTGCTTCCACTCGGCAATTTCTGCTTCTGAAAACTTAGGACTGCCACTCATAATAATTCGTAATTTTTAGTTAGAGAATATAATTCCTCGGCTTTGCATTTTGGCTGCAAACTCATCTCGGAAGCCTTTGCGGGCGGGAATACCTGTAAAGTAAAATGCACCAGTGACATCTATACCAAATTCTATTCCGGTTGAGCGATCGCCTTGTGCTAATTCTTGGATTAAAATCTGTCGATATCGTTGTGTTAACATCAATAATCTTTGGTTGCTAGACCCCCGCCAGAGTAAGTCCCCATGTAAAGACTCTATATAAGTTCCATCGACTAGTAAATCAATGCGATTGAGTAATGATTTTTGAGCATCTGTTCCGTGTTGTTGCAGATGTTCTAAGCGGTAGCCTGTATAGCACATTACACCTAAGTTTTTGAATTGATGTACTCTATCAATTAAGTTTACTAGGGCAGGTGCTTGCAGCATTGGTTCTCCACCGGAGAGGGTGATTCCTTCAATATCTGGTTGTGACAAAATCCAGTCTGCTAGTTCGGTTTGGGAAATTGTTTGTTTGCCTGCTTTGTCCCAAGATTCGGGGACTATACAACCTGGACAGGCAAAGTCGCAGCCTTGTACCCAGATAGCGGCTCGTTTGTAGGGACCGAGGACTGTTACAGGTGATTGATAGCGGAAAATTTGTAAAAATTCATACATGAAGTCTATTTTTATACAAATATTTATTTCACGCACAAGTGCAAAGGAAGAGAAAATTATACGAATTTCCAAAAAGAATGTTCTAAATACACGCTCCCAAACCCTTGTTGTGTAAAGCTTTATTCATTTTGAATTTTGAATTGGTATTACTTTCCCCTTCCCCCTCCCGTTAGTAAAAATTGATAAGCAATTTCATAATCAATAGCAAATATACAAAGGTCAGTGGTCTGGGTAAATCCTTGGAGGCGATAGCGTCGGATGGCTTGCATGGTGGCTTGATTACTGAGGAGGGCTAGTTCTGCGCCGTTCCAGCCTTCTGTACGGACGGCCCAGGCTGCTAGGTTGATGTCTGCGGCTAGAGGGCGATCGCAGTTATGAACGCGCAAGATTTCAAATCGGCTGGTGACATCGGGTAAGTCTACTTTCAGTTGCAAGTCTAGGCGACCTGCTCTTAATAAGGCTGGGTCGATGATGTTGGGTCGGTTTGTGGCGGCGATGATTAATATGTTAGTACAAGCTTGGATGCCATCAATTTCGGTGAGGAGTTGACCTACTAAGCGATCGCTTACTCCAAAGTCTCCTTCGTGACTGCCTCTAATGGGGGCAAGGGCATCGATTTCATCAATAAAAATTATACATGGTGATACTTGTCTTGCTCTGGTGAATAATTCTCTGACTGCTTGTTCTGATGCCCCTACCCATTTGCTATGTAATTCTGGGCCATTAATGGCGATAAAGTTCGCTCTCGCTTGGGATGCAACAGCTTTGGCCAACAGGGTTTTGCCGGTTCCGGGCGGGCCCCAAAGTAAAATCCCACGGGGAGATATTGCTTTTAACTGGCGGTACAGTTCGGGATACAGCAACGCACCTTCAACAGTTTCTTGCAAAATGGTTTTGACGCTCTCTAAGCCTCCAATCTCCTCCCAAGTGATGTTGGGGGTTTCAATTGTGACTGGACGGAGAATAGAGGGTTTAACTTCTTTTAAAGCTTGGAGAAAATCTTGCTGATTGATACTAAGTCCTTCTGGTATGGGCGAATCTAGAGGGGGATTGAAGCGGTGCAGGGCGTTGTAGGCTGCTTTTTGACAGAGCGATCGCAAGTCTGCACCGACAAATCCAATTGCTAAATCGGCAACTGCTGCTAAATCTACAGACCCATCTAGGGGCATTGTACTAGTATGAATCTTGAGAATTTCTAGGCGACCGAGGCGATCGGGAGGGCGGAAATACACTTCGCGATCGAATCGACCAGGACGACGCAGCGCCGGATCGATGCGATCCGGACAGTTGGTTGCTCCCAAAATTATTACTCCATTTAGTTGAGCAAAGCCATCCATCAGGCTGAGAAGTTGGGCAACAACGCGCTTTTCTACTTCCCCTTCGACTTTACTCCGTTCTGGTGCGAGGCTGTCGATTTCATCAATAAAAATTAAGCAAGGAGCTGACAGGGTAGCTTTTTGGAAAATCTGCCGTAGTCGTAACTCTGCCTCACCGTAATATTTACCAATAATCTCCGGGCCAGCAATAGCTATGTAGTTGACACCGAGTTCTTCGGCTATGGCACGCACAGTCAAAGTTTTCCCTGTTCCTGGCGGCCCGATTAACAACACTCCCCGTGTTGGTTCTAATCCTAATTTGGCTAACAAGTCTGGACGCTTTAGTGGTAAAGCCACCAAATCGTGCAGTTGTGCCAGCACTTCCCTTAAGCCACCCACGGCTTGTAATGACGGCTTAACAGCAGGTTCTGTGGAAGGAGCAGGATGGGGGACTGGTGACAGAGGCTTATACCCAGATGTTCTAGGAGTCCGCATAGTTTTGACTGTCGATTCGGATTGAGAAAAGTTACTGTGCTGGGAGACGAATGTCACGCTTGTAAACGTGAAACAAGCGTCAGGGCTATTTGTTGGGGGTGGCTCTTGTGGGTGTAGGGAAAAAATCAAGAAAATTAAAAACAAGTGCGAACATTAATAAACTTCTTTGCTACTCGTTGCGTAGCAAAGAACGCCACTACACCCCACACCCACTCATCCTTATGAATATTGGATTTGCCGATAACAAGCGTGCCATTCACCCAATATCACCTACCGACGTTGTTGGGCTTGTAGTTGTGCTAACACCTGAGCTGGTGAGAGACCTGTCATTGCTGGTAGTTGTAATAGTTGTGCTGGTGGGAGATTTGTTAACGCTGAAAGTTGAGCTAGTTGGGGTGCTGAGAGGCCAGTCATTGTAGATAGTTGGGTTACTTGAGCTGCTGTAAGTCCGGGTAAAGATACACTCCCTCCGGGGAGTTGCCCTGCTCCTGGCGTTTGTGCTGCGCCCCCTACTCCGCCATGAGCTTGATTGGCTATCCCTAGTTGAGTGATAAGCTGAGTTAGCTGTGAAACTAATACAGTAAGTTGCTGTACTAATCCAGCTAGTTGTACCACAACTTCAGCCGATGCACCGGCATGACCTCCTTGGCCAGCACCACCCTGACCTGTTAAACCACCAACTACTCCACCGACTCCAGGTAGACCTCCAGCTAGTCCAGCGACTTGACTTGTTAAACCACCGACTCCAGGTAGACCTCCAGCTAGTCCGCCAACTTGATTTACTAGTCCGTCAGCTAATCCACCGCCGCCACCTTGACCGGTTAGACCACCGACTAGTCCACCAGCTACAGGTAGACCACTGGCTAGTCCACCAACTTGATTTACTAGTCCGTCAGCTAATCCACCGCCACCACCACCTTGACCGGTTAGACCACCGACTAATCCGCCAGCTACAGGTAGACCTCCAGCTAATCCGCCGACTTGATTGAGTAATCCTCCTAACACTCCTGGGCCTCCTGAATTTTCATTAGTTAAACTACCGACTAATTCCCCAGCTACGGGAAGTTGACCAGCTACTCCGCCTAAGAGTCCTGTGGCTTGTCCAACTAGTCCCTCATTGCTACCTCCTCCTGCGACACTTGTTACTGGATCTAATACTCCACCTAAGAGTCCTGTGGCTTGTGCCGATTGAGCAGATGATTGCTGGGGATTTGATAGGTTGCCTTTGGATTTTGACGAAGCACCAGTCAGTCCCCCAAGTTGGGATGTGAGGTTGGAAAGCATAGGCTTATGGATTTGGAGTTGCAGATAATCGATTAGGTGTGCGGCATCCGCACCGTTTGCTGTTGCGATCGAAATCGTATGCGGCCCTTGGCGAATACTTCCTAACGGGATTTGACTCTGCTTAAGTTTGCCCTTGTCTGCACCGGGCGTTTTAGCAATGAGTTGTCCGTCTAGAAATATATTGTCTTCTCCAGAGCCGTAGCGATCGTAAGAGAAGACTAATTGTCCATCAGTATAATCTTCTAGGAGACCAAAGTGAATATTTAGTTGACTGGTTGAATTAGGAATTTTGTTGGCATTATAAGGCACTAAGCAAGAGGGAATGGTAGGACGATTGAGGGGATCGGGATCTGTGCCTACTATGTAGTTATATTCAATTGTCCATCCACCTACAGGGGCTGGCGTTCCGGCTTGACCTGGAGATCCAATTTGCCAAAGAACGGTTTGGGGGTCGGGGATAGCAGCAGTGTTTGTCTCAGGTTGCTTGGATATCAGAGGTGTTTCCTTTACTGGCGCTTGAGTTAAAGGTTTTTCAACACTTGGTTGTGGTGGAGGGGAAGGATTTGTGTTTTGTCCCTTTTGACCAGAGAAATTACCTGTAGTTTGTTCAGTCTGGTCAACACTTTGTCCCTCTTGCCCCCATTGCCCCCCGTTTTCCTGAATAGGTTCTGCTTGAACTTCTATTGACTGCTGGGCTGCAAGTGCCTGAATCTCTTTAGCAGCTAGGACTCGATCCCAAACATGAACTTCAGCAATCTTGCCACGAAAAAAACAAGGACTTGCTCCCCACTGTTCTGTAGCACCTGCGCCGACACGGGTAGGATTGCGATCGTTGGGCTGGTATTGCACGCCCATTTCTCGCCCCACTTCTGCTCCGTTGATGAAAAAAGCCATCGTTTGTGAGTTGCGATCGTAAGTTCCTGCCAGATGTGTCCAAACACCTATTTTTGCCTGTGTCCCACCTAGTACCTGCCAGAATGCTTTTGGTTCGCCATTGCCTAACCAAAATTGCCATTGCCGTGCAGGTGTGATGCAAAAAAGATATCCCTTGCGTCCTGCTAGCGGTGAGCCTCCGACTGAGGCCAGAATAGACTGGTAGCCGGAACCACCCTGAACCATAACCCACATCTCGACAGTAAAACTGGCAGGGTTGAGTTCGGGCGTGTAAGGCATGTCTAACTTGTCATCTACCCCATCAAATGTGGGAGCGTTAGGAAAAGAATCACTCGGAGGTATTTGCTGCATAGTTTCTTGAGAGGGCATTGCCTGCTGTGTCGTTCTTTTAGCAGGAGGGATGACGCTCTGAAGGGGATAGGTGATTGATACACCTGCAACTGCAATTCTCAGCTTTTCTAGTGACAGCATCTGCTGCTCCAAAAAACTTACCTAAACCTAACCAAACTAGTTTAATTAAGTTAGCGTTTTCTTTCTGCTATCCTTCTCCTGACGGAGACGCTACGCCCAGCCTTGCTTAAGAGCAGGGGTACGGGAACGCTAAGACCGAACGACCAAGGTAGACGGCTACTTCTTGTCCACAGGCGTTAAGTTAAGCCAGAGCCTGACTTACTGCTTTAGACGGTGCATTCTTCAAATTAATTGCAGCATTTTTGTCGCAGTCAAAAGTGCGATCGCACTTTTGACAAAAGAATATTTTACCTGATAGATTCATCGCTTGAATACGACTGCATTTGGACAGGTTTTATAAGAAGGAAACCACCTATTAATTATTTCAACTTTAGTTCCATAATGCACTTACTTATAAACCTTTTTGATTGCATCTATTCGTTTAACATCTCCAGCTTGGATGTGATTGAAACCCCAACTTGCTATGATTAAGTCCAATCCATAGTTGTAAAAGAATCGCTTAAATCCAGCCATGCCGAACATCAAGGAGCGTTCTTTGTTATTAAGTTTTAGCTCTTTCTTGATGAAAAACATAACTAAAAACAAGCTCTCTTTCCCTGAAATAAGTATATACTTGCTTCACGCATTAATCAAGATAAAAAATAACTTATCTTGACCCCATGATTTTGCAAGTTTGGCACAGCTTAAGTAGGTCAGTGCTGAAAATTGTCGTTATAAAAAAGTAGGATTTAGAGGACATAAGCCAGAATTCAATAGCTTTTTGAGCAACTTTACTTTCCGTTATATACTTCGGTTTTTTTGCGCCATTTTAGTTACCGATCGTCATGAAACATGAATTAAGTTTAGGGAAGTTTTTGCTTATTTAGTCAAGCTTCTAGAGCGATCGCTGTTGCATTAAAATTTGATGGGCATAGTTAAAATCTTCGTCTGTAATTTTGATTGCCGCTGGATCGGTCATTCCTTGGGAATGGTAGCGACGAATCGCTTCCACCGCAGCCCGATCGCCAAGCAATGCTAAATCGGCGCCGTTCCAACCCTCGGTTAGTGTTGCCCAGTAAGCTAAGTTCACATCTTCTAAGGGACGGTCTTGATTGTAAACTTGCAAAATTGCCCACCGGCTTTCTAAATTAGGTAAATCTACTAATATCTGTAAATCTAATCTTCCAGCCCTTAATAAAGCTGGGTCTAAGGCATCAGGACGATTGGTAGCGGCAATCACCAAGATAGTAGCACCTGTGGGCAACCCGTCTAATTCTGTGAGCAATTGTCCGACAACGCGATCGCTTACTCCAGAATCGCCATGATAACGCCCTCTTGCAGGTGCTAATGTATCTATTTCATCGAGAAATATCACGCAAGGTGATGCAAGTCTGGCTTTGGCAAATAATTCCCGCACCGCTTGTTCGCTAGCACCCACCCACTTACTGAGTAATTCCGGGCCGTTGACACAGATAAAATTCGCTCTACCTTGGGAAGCAACGGCTTTGGCTAGCATAGTTTTGCCAGTTCCGGGCGGCCCCCACAATAAAATTCCTTTTGGCGATCGCGCTTTGGTTCTCAGGTATAGTTCTGGATGTAATAATGCGCCTTCTACGGCTTCGCGCAGGGTTTGTTTAATTTCCTCCAGTCCACCAATTTCTTCCCAAGTTACATTAGGAGATTCCACTTCTACCGAACGTAATACAGCAGGTTTAATTTCTTTGAATGCCTGCAAAAAATCTGAGTGTTGCACTGTCATCTGGTCGGGAATCGGCCCTTCTATTGAGGGGACTTGACGGCGTAAGGCGCTATAAGCAGCTTTTTGACAGATAGCTTTCAAGTCTGCACCCACAAATCCCACAGCTAAATCAGCAATTTCTGCTAAATTTACTGTCGGTTCTTTCGGCATGGCACGAGTCAGAATTTCTAGTATCTCCAAACGGCCTTGGCGGTCTGGGACGCGAAACAGCACTTCTCGGTCAAATCTTCCAGGGCGACGTAAAGCCGGGTCGAGATGTTCCGGACGATTGGTAGCAGCCAGGACAATTACCCCTTTAGTTTGGGAAAAACCATCCATCAAGCCCAGAAGTTGCGCCACTAGTCGTTTTTCTACTTCCCCTTCTACTTTGCTGCGGTCTGGGGCGAGGCTATCAATTTCATCGATAAAAACTATACAAGGCGCACTTTTAGCAGCTTTTTCAAAAATTCCCCGCAGTCTTTGTTCTGCTTCGCCGTAGTATTTACCAATAACTTCTGGCCCGACTATGGCAATATAGTTAACTTGCAATTCTTTTGCAAGGACGCGAGCTGTAAGGGTTTTACCAGTTCCGGGAGGCCCTACTAATAAAACTCCGCGCGTCGGTTCTAATCCGAGTTTTGCCAGTAGGTCAGGACGTTTTAAGGGGATAGCAATCAATTCTCTGAGTTCTTTGAGAACTTCCCTTAGTCCACCGATATCTTGTAAGGAGGCGGTTGCTGAGGAGTCTGGTGTAACTGGGTTTGGGGATGTGTAATTCGTTTGGGCAGATGTATCGCTGGGCGGTTGTGGAGTCCGAGAGTTAGTATTGCTGACGTGGACGTTGACAAAACCAGGACGATTTACGCCAGTTGTACGAGGTATACTGCTAAGAGGACGAGTCCGAAACTGCATATCTGCCTTGATTTCTCCAGTTTCAATTTTTTCTTCCAAGGCTTTTGCTAGTTCTAGTAACTGCTCAAAACCTTTGAATAAATCGCTCATTAAATTCCTCCCTTTTTTTGGCAGTCATGCTCTTTTTCACCAAAGCGTTGCGATCGTCTGGCAAAGGATTGAGAAGTTTTCTGGTTTATTGAGGGAGTTCTGCTGAAATATACCGATTTATCCCCCAATATCTCTTCCTCCGCAGAGTTGATTTATTCCAGATCGTACTCTGACTTACTCTTACGTCAGAAGTATGTAAGTAGGTGGGTATGAATAAACTAAACTATGTAGAGATAAATAAATACTGAAAAGACATCAACTTAAGTAACGAATTTTATGGGCGCTCAGATAAGGGTATGATGCCGGAAAAATCGCGCCAAAAAAGAATTCTTGCATAATTTTTTATCTCACGCAGAGGCGCAGAGAGGCAGAGAAGAAAACGCAAAGAAGGGCTTTTGCAAGAAATCTATTTAGTTGTAAAGTGCTGTAAACCATTGATTTAGATTAGAGTGACGATTACATTAAAATAATAATCTTGCTGCTCCGATAATCCGGTCTTGCGATTCTACGGAACGGGGTAAAATTGGTAAGCGAATAATAGTTTGATTGACAAATAGACTGTCATCAAGTTCTATCTCTTGACTGTAGCGATTATGCACAATATAACGCTGAGAAACGTGCATTTTTGCTAAAGATTCAGTTAGCCGCATTTGTTCGGCCAGAATTGCTGCTTCTGCTTGAATCACACCAATGAATTCTGTATGATTTGGGTCTTGTAATTTTTTCTGGGCTTGCATGACTTGTTGGCGCAATTTTCGTAACCTTCCCATAAAATCTATACGTCCTAAAACACTTTGATATTTCATCCATAATTTAAATATCCATGCTAACCATTCTGCTAGTGCAGAAGGCATTTCTAAAAATCGGAGAAGATGACCTGTAGGGGCCGTATCTAAAATAATTAAATCTTGCTGTTTACTGTCTAATAAATCCATGATGGTAATCAGAGATAGCATTTCATCAATACCAGGTAAAGCTTGAGCTACAATTTGCCGCCAAGCTTCGGGAGTATAAGCAATTTTGATTGCTCCTGGTTCGCTTCCCTCACCACTCATCATTTGGGCTAATTCCCAAAGATAATCTTTACGAAACTGTTCTAAAATGGTTTTGGCATCGATTTCTTGACCGCTTAAATTAGGAGTTAATTGAGTAGGTTCGTGTCCCAATTTCTTACCAAAAGCATCTCCTAAAGAATGAGCGGGGTCGATAGAAATCAAGCGAATATTTTTGTCGGGATAATAGCTGGCTAATGACCATCCTATGGCTGCTGCTACTGTAGTTTTTCCTACTCCGCCTTTACCACCAATGATAATTAGTTGTTTGCCTTCGTTTATAAAATCGGTGAAATTAGGAGATGTTTTAGCAGGCCATTGTATAGTAGGTGAAGGGACAATGGCGACGGTATCAATTTTTTGAATTTGGCTAATTAAATTATCTAAAGCTAGGCTTCCTAAAGGTTCTGTTGTCTGTTGTGGTACGATAAAGAGAGATTGGTTTGCTGAAATATCTAGAAAATTATTCAATAAGTTTTGTTGTTCGCTGTAACGGTCTAAATCTTGATTTTTTCCTGTCAATATTTTGTTAATTATTAAACCACCACAGGTTATTTCTAGCTCCTGCAAATTATCTAAAAACCTTTTGGTTTCTAACAGGCTCATTGGTTCTGCGATCGCAACTACTAAGCAAGCAGTAAAATCCACATCCTGCAATAACCGTTTGCCTTCTGCTAATTCTGATTTCAATTTAGCCAAGAAGTCATCAACTTCATCCGGTATATAACGTCCGCTAAAACTTTTTGCGATCGCTCGATGTTTTTCTTGAAATAATTCTAAAGAGTTTAATACTACATCTAAAAAATCTTTAATACCTAACAAATTTAAAGTATGCCCAGAAGGAGCCATGTCTACTACTATGCGATCTACCGCTTTTTCTGCTAGCAACCTTTGAATTTCTAGCAAACCCATGACTTCATCTATACCAGGCCAGTCTAAATCCCAAACAGGCGTTAAATCTTCTCCTTCAACAAAGCTTCCGCGTTCAACTAGCAGTTCTAAATAATTACCGTATTTTGCTTTAAATTCTAATAGTAATTGTTTAGCATCCAAGGCTTGAACGCTTAAATTAGGTAAATCGGGTAAAGGCGAAGCTTGTTCTACTACTTCTATTTGCAGCACATCGCCTAAAGAGTGGGCTGGATCTGTGGATATTAAAAGTATGTTTTGATTAGGAAATAATCTAGCCCAACGTCGAGCAAAAGCACAGGCAAGTGTCGTTTTTCCGACTCCACCTTTACCACTAAACATAGTTAAGTACAGTGAGTCATATTGATGAATACTATCAATAATTTTGAGATTTGAGTTCATGTGTGTCTTTTCAAGAATCATAATTTATTTTTCCAATTCTAGACTCAGCCAAAATTCTAATTTCAAAAAAGTGATATCAGACACTATTGGTCATATTCAATAGTTAAATAAAGTCATAAGGAGGTAGTGCTTCTCCTAACTGTAACTCCCAACGAGGACAGACTTCTTGCCAAGCCAAAAGTTGTGCTGTTAGTAAAGATTCATTTTGACTACTCACTAAAAGATAAATTCGTGTTTCTTTACCTTCTTTCTGAACAATTTTAGATTCATGGATTTGAGTAATTGTCTGAGCTACATTTTCCCATTCTGTTATTTGAGCAGTGTAAAAATCTTGCTGTGCTTGGTAGCGTTGCTTTTTGGCTAATAAATACTCTTTTCCCCCGGATACTGCTGGTGTATTAATTTCATCTAAAGTACGAGGAATAAATTTTAAAATATATTGATTTTTACCCTTGATTTGGCATAACTTTTCTAGATATTCTTCAGCATGAGTTTCTAAATGATTTAATAAGCTCTCTTGTGAAGCAAATGAAGTACCAAACCGCAAGGGTAAAACTGTAGTGTGGCGAAATATTTCATAAATTATGCGATTGTGAGACAAAACTGCGTTAATTAAGCTTTCATCGTTATTTTGCAACGATTCTAAGGAAATGGCTGGTTCTACCAGAGCAGAAACACCAGATTTGCTAATTAGGACTACAATATTGCTGATGCCTACAGGTAAATTTAGGTCAACAAGTGGTGTTTTTATAAAAGCATAAACGTAAAGATTATATAATTCCACACTTAATATTTAAAGTTAAATAATTTGAGGGTTTAAATTATATTACAAATTAATATAAATAAAAATTTTTCTCTATATTAATAATGAGTGAATGACAACTTACAATAAAACTAATTCCTTTAAAAGTAGATAATGAAGCACATTGGTAATCGGGGACTCAAGAGACCTAAAATCAGCACAATGCCTCGTATAAAATCTGAAACATCTGAGCAATTAAAGCTATACAAGATGGTCTCAGACCGGCAGCGTATCCAGCAAGAACTGAAATTTATGACTGAGCGTTTGGAACAATTGAAACAGCATCTCAGTGATTTAGATACTCAAATACAACAAACTGAACTATCAATTCAAAACTTGCGCCAATCACCTTCCGTCCCGACTCAGACTATGCGCGTTACTCCAACCGATAATACAAGCGAAACTCGCTCTCATAGTTCTCACAAGGCTTCCGATTCCAATAATTTTGAGACTTTTTACTTAGATATTTAGTCACAAATTATCATGTAGAAGAAGTTGAAAATTTAATCAACTTCTTCTACTTCTTCTTCCATTGCTTGAATTTGCAGTAAAAGTTCCTCTTCTTGAATTTCAAACTCTTCTTCAGATATTTCGCCAATATCAAAAGCCAGTTGTAAAGCTAACAAGCGTTTGTGCAAATTTTCATTTTCATCTACCTCACCACTAGCACGTTCTAAGAGTTGTTCACCTATCCAGGTTATACCTTCAAGTGGGCCAATTACTGGAAATAATAATATTTTCATCAACATCAGGTTAATTTCCTTTAATAAAGCTGGGCAAATGTGTAAGGAGCAGTAAAATTGTTATAGCGAATTCGCAGGCGAGCGCTAAATTTTTGATCGATAGATTCTACTTTTTCACTAAAGAGAGATTCACTATCCCAAGGAATTAAATAAGCTGTATTATAAATCATCTCTTCTGTCATCGGAACATTTTCTAATACTTCTTCTGCCAAACCGTTTAATTCATCTTGAAAAGTTTGGATAATAGCTTTCTTACGAACTTGCAAACCCTTTTCAATCATTTGACCAATATCTATGACTTCTTCCATTTTTAAATTTTTACCTTCCATTGCATCGCGCTTTTCTCGCAATTCTGGATTTGTCTCTAGCAATGCTTGGATTTCTTCCTGACTATTCCATAGCACTTTGACGCTAACTTCCCGGCGTCCATCCAGTTTTTGAAATAATGCTTCTAATTGTTCTTTATATGGAACAAGCAATTGTTCGCTAACTGTGTCCCAGCTTTTCACAACTAAGCCAAAACGTAGAGGTAAATGGGTACAAAACCCTTGACTCATTGCTTCTTCTAAAACTTTTTCATGACACAATAAATTACGTCTAGAAGCAAGATATTTTTGTTGTTTAGCTTCTGAATACAAAAAGTTAAAGCCATCAAGAGAATAGTTTTTAACTCGTTGTTTATCTAATCCTTCTAATATAACATTTTCAGAAACAGCTTCGGGAAAAATTCCGTATAGGTAAATGCCTAAACTCATAAATATTTACTAACTTTTTTCTAAAGTTTTACAAAAAACTAAATTAGTTTTGATGTCAGAACTAAGCGTAGCTTGGCGTGAATTAAATTTAAATTACCCAAACCTAAATCAATATCACCATGTAACACTATGCCAATATTTAAAAGCCTGTCTAGCAGTTCCAAGATAGAAGGATTTTGACTAGGTTCCCCTGGATAGTAGGTTCCGGGTGCAGGTAAAAGAGTACCAAGTTCTCCCAAATCTATATTTAAATCTTCTGGTTTTATTTCAAAAATTTGGCACAAGTGCAATACTTGTTCTTCTAGTTTTTGCAAACTTTCTGCTGCTTCGTCTAGCTGCGAATCGCTGAGGAGTTGTTCATCCATACGACGAATAACTTGTGCTTCCATTAACTGGCGAATAACTTCCAACACTGTTAACAATAAAGAAGCTAAACCTGCTTTACTGTTCAGTTTCTGAACATTAAGAATTTTTTCAGCCGAACTTTCTGAAGACTTACCAACTAACGTCATAATTTTACTGATTTTATTTCTAAATTAAAAACGCTTGTAGCCTTTTCTCAAAATATTTAACTAATTTTCCTAAAATCAAAGTACAAAAATCTTATTTAAAAACCTTCCCCTTCCCCTTCCCTTATCCCAAAATCCACTTGACTAGTAGCTAAAGCTTTAAGCGATCGCATTTCTGCTTCTATACTTTGTAGTCTATCCTGGAGTTGTCGATTTTCCTCAATTAAAGTCTGGGCTTTACTACTCAGGTAAGGATCGCCTTCCCACCAATTTATTCCCATTTCTCGTGCTTTATCTACAGAAGAAATCAATAACCGAATTCGGATATGTAAAAGTTCGGTAGAGGCGATAGAAACAGAAATATCACCTGCAATTACAATTCCCTTATCTAAAATTCGTTCCAGAATATCCGCCAAAGTCGAACCTTGGGTAGAAGTGTTGATTGTTCGACTCGAGTTGGTCTTAGAACTAGATGATATTGGTGTAGAAGCCACGATAGGTTTAACTCTTTAGTGATATACAAAGTATTTTTCTCTATCAGCAATTATTTACATAACAGAGAACACAAAATATCTATAGCTTAAATTATATCAACATAAAAACCATATCATATTTCTATTATAAAAATATACTAAACCTTATCCATCTTGAGAAATATATTAAACCTCGTGCATCTTGAAAACTGGAGTTTTTCAAGAAGATATAAGTAGGCTGATGTCAAAATTTCTAGTTCAAATAAACAAACTCGCAAGACCGAAAAGCAAGATAGAACAGGGTTTTAGCCTAATTGAGCTTGAGATAGTTTGATTGTATCATGCCAAGCTACGTAATATTAAATATCCTAATTTTAATAATCTCATTTTTCTACTTTTATTACTTTTCTTACTTTCCATACTTTTCTTACTTTTGGTCAAAATGTTTAAGGACTTTAAGTAGGTTGGCGCTAAAATTTGTACTTAAAATAAAAGAAGTGGCAATAAGCGAAAAGTAAGTGCAAACAAGGTTTGAGCCTACTTTATATTTATTGATGTAGTCTAGTTTTATCGTGCCTATCTACTTAATAAATCAGTTAAAATTAACTAATTTATTATTCTTTTTGAAAAGAAATATTATTTATGTTAGTTAGTGTATATGTAACCAAGTAAATATCTTGAAATGGTTGCAGAATTTTTATCTTTGGCCACACCTTTAAACTCTCGCTATTTTGTTATTGTCAAATATTCAAATTCAAACTGTAATAGCTGAAATCGCTAGGTTGCTAATATTTATAAAATATTTCTTATGTTGATTAAGTATTCGTTTAGAGTTTTGCACTAGTTCTAATGCAAATAGGAGTTAACTACACCATGCCAAATCAACAAATAAATTACTTACCCTACTTTCTTAAATTTAACGGACAAAACGACCATATTGTTTTGTCTAAAATGAATGTAGATTATTCACAGGGTTTCACTATAGAAGTATGGGTTTATTACAATAGCTTTAAGTTTTGGTCGCGTATCGTTGACTTTGGTAATGGTGTAGACAAAGACAACATCGTATTTGCGAATGAGGCTAACACTAATACACTTATCTTACAGATAAAAAAAATTACAGTAGAAAGAATTAGAGCTAACAACGTCCTCGAAACTGGGAAGTGGATGCACTTAGCAGCAACAGTTGATAGCTTTGGTAATGCTAAACTCTACAAAAACGGTGTAGAAATTCAATCTGGAAAAATTCAACTTCCTGGAAACCTTAACCGGAGTCTTAATTACATCGGTAGGAGTAACTGGACACAAGATGGTTATTTTGACGGACGAATGGCAGAAGTACGTCTGTGGAATCGCGTGCGTTCGGTACAAGAACTGCAACAAGACTTACACCGCCGTTTAGAAGGTAAAGAAGCCGGATTGGTAGGATATTGGCCTTTGAATGAGGGAACTAGCAATATTGCCAACGACAAATTTAATATTATTAATCAAGCAATAATTTCTGGAGCTATTTGGGAACAACAACAAACCTCTATTCAAGCCGATACTAATAAAAATCTTCCTGCTTATTTTCTCTTTTTTGATGGTATAGACGATCTCGTTGATATCGGCAAAAAACCAGAATTTAAAATTGAAAAAACTCTGACTGTAGAGGCTTGGGTTTATCCCGAACAACAAAAGCAGTGGGCTGGTATATTTGGCAATATTTTTGATACAGGTTTTACAGAAAGTGGATATGGTTTGTGTCTTGATGGTGCGAGTGGTGTGAATTTTGCTTGCACCCCGGAAAAGCGAGGAATCCAGTACCTTAGTAGCGGTAGTCAGACATTAACTTTATTTCAATGGCAGCATATTACAGGCACTTACAACGGTGAAGAGATGAAGGTTTATGTTAATGGAGTTCTGAAAGCAACAAAAGCAATCTCGGCTAATAAAATTAATTATAATCCTGAAAATAATTTAAGAATAGGTGTTTATCAAGATGATAACGAAGCTTATAATTTTAAAGGCAAGATAGCCGAAGTTAGGCTTTGGAATTGTATCCGTTCTGAAGCTGAAATTAACTATTGTATGTATACCCGTTTAAGAGGAAATGAGCCTGGATTAGTTGGTTATTGGCCTTTAAATGAATGCTCTACTACTACAGTTAAGGATGTTACAAGCCGTAGTAATAACGGCAAAATTACTGGAGCTATTTGGGATTGCCAACTATTCTTTATTAACGAAATACTGGCTCAACCTAAAGCATTTGCGCTTGAACATGAAAATGTTGAACTCGATAAGAAAGTTGTTGAATTAGAACAAAAGAATACTGAACAAGATAAACAACTATCAGAACTTCATCAGAAAAATGCTGAACTCGATAAGAAAGTTGCTGAATCGAAACCAAAAAACACTGAACAAGAAAAACGACTATCAGAACTGAAGCAAAAAAATGCTGAACTCGATAAGAAAGTTATTCAATCAGAACACAAGAATACTGAACAAGTTAAACAATTATCAGAACTTCATCAGAAAAATGCTGAACTCGATAAGAAAGTTATTCAATCAGAACACAAGAACGCTGAACAGGACAAAGAACTATTGCAACTTAAACAGAAAAATATCGATCGAGTTCAACAAATTTTAGAGTTAAAACAAAAAAAAGCTCAACAAGATATACAAATAGATGAACTCTATAATAAAGTTGTTGAATATGAACAAAAAAACATTGAACAAGTTAAAAAATTATCAGAAATTGAGCAAAGAAATGCTGAACTCTATAATAAAGTTGTTGAATATGAACAAAAAAACGCTCAACAAAATATACAACTATCGGAACTTAAGCAGAACAATGTTGACCAAGCTCAACAAATTGCTCAGTTAGAACAAAAGAATGCTCAACAAAATATACAACTAGCTGAACTCGATAAGAAAGTTGCTGAATCTCAACAAAAAAATATTGAACAAGTTAAACAACTATCAAAACTCAAGCAGAAAAATGCTCAACTCGATAAGAAACTTGTTGAATCAAAATACAAGAATACAGAACTAGACAAACAACTGTCGGAACTTAAGGAGAAAAATTTTGACCAAGCTCAAAAAATTGCTGAGTTAGAACAAAAGAACGCTCAACAAAATATACAACTCACTGAACTAGATAAGAAACTTGCTGCATCAGAACAAAACAATGTTGAACGAGATAAAAAATTATTGGAACTCAAGCAGAACAACTCGGAATTAGAACATAAAAATACTCAATTCGTAGAAAAACAGTCTGAATTATCGCCAAAAATTATTGTAATTGATTCAAAAACAGTAATTCCTCAGTATGAGTGGCAGCAATTACAAAAGCTGCAACCTGCGGATTTAAAGAGCGAATCATACTTTGGTGAAGAAACAGCTTTAAGTGGAGAATGGGCGATCGCAGGCGCACGCAAAGCCGATAGAGCCGATATTCAAGATGCTGGGATTGCTTATATTTTTCAATTGCAAAATAAGATGTGGCTACAAAAACAGCAACTCCAGCCTGATGATACTCGTGTGGGCGATGAATTCGGCTCTGCTGTCGCTATGAGTCAACAGTGGGCAATTATTGGCGCACGCAAAGCAGATTATGGAATTATTAAAGATGTTGGTGCTGCATACATTTATCAATTAGCAGATGGAATCTGGCAACAAAAACAGAAACTGCAACCTTCTGATTTGAAAGTCAACAGTTCTTTTGGTAAGGGAATTGCTATCAATGGAAACTGGGCAATAATCGGTGCATCTCACGCCAAATCAACGACTATTCAAGATGCAGGCGCAGCTTATGTATTCTATTTAGAAAACGACGTATGGCAGCAAAAACAAAAACTGCAACCACAAGATTTAGGCGTTAATCAATGCTTCGGTAACGTCATCGCTATGACAGCAGAATGGGCAATCATCGGCGGTGGCGATCGCTATACTTCTGCCAGCATCAAACGCCCCGGAGGAGCCTATATCTACCACCTAGAAAACGGGGTATGGCAGCAAAAACAAAAACTAAATTCCCCACAACCTGGAATTAATGACTTATTTGGTTATTCCGTCGCTATTTCTGGAGAATATGCTTTTGTGGGAGCTGTCAATACCCCGCTCACCAATATCTTGGGTACTGGAAGCGTTTACATATACAAATTAATAGAAGGAGTTTGGCAACCACAACAAATATTGCAACCATCCCAACCTAAATATTGTGCCTTCTTTGGGGCAACAGTAGCGATCGCCAATGACATAGCCGTAATTGGCTCAACCCGCGCCGATTCATCCAAGCTCAAAGCTACTGGTGATGCTCATATCTTCAAACTAGAAAAAGGAGTCTGGCAACTTAAAGAAAAACTTCAACCCACCGATTTACATTATGAAAGCTACTTTGGTTTTTCTACCCCAACAGATAGAGAATGGATTTTTACAACTGCTGCTTGGGCAAATACTTCAACAGCAAAACGAGTGGGTGCGGTTTATGTTTTTGCATCTCGATAAAGGGAAGAGTAAATGTTAAAAGTTATTTGCTTTTTGTATTAACTAAAACTTGGCATCTTTATGGTTTTATTGTAAGGATTCAGGTGGTGGAGTATTGACAAAAGCGACACAAAGGTTGCAATATCACAATAATGAACAAAGACCTGCCACCAGAATTAGAGCAAGAAAGACTCAACGAGTTGCCAAAAGACGACTGGTGGAGATGATCGTTCAGCAGGCGATCGCTACGCCTCTGCTAATGTCAAACGTCCTTTTGGTGGTGCTTATATATACCGTTTAGAAAATGGCGTCTGGCAGCTCAAACAGAAATTACAATCTGCTCAAGTCGATGGCAAAGATTTATTTGGTTACTCCGTCGCCATTGCTGGAGAACACGCTTTTGTCGGGGCAGTTGGTACTAAAATTGGCAATGTTCTATCTGCTGGCAGTGTTTATACTTACCAACTAGAAAAAGGAGTCTGGCAACCCAAACAAAAACTGCAAGCCCAGCATCCTAAATATTGTGGCTTCTTTGGTGCGACGGTGGCGATCGCCAAAGATATGGCGATCGTTGGTTCCACCCGTGCTAATTCTGCCAAAATAATCGACACCGGAGATGCTTGCGTTTTCCACCTAGAAAAAGGCTTGTGGCAGCAAAAACAAAAACTCCAACCAACAGACTTGCATTACGAAAACTATTTCGGTTTCTGCACTCCCATCGATGGCGAATGGGTATTTAGCACTGCTGCCTGGGCAAATAATTCTCACTTCCGCAGAGTTGGTGCTATTTACATCTTTCAAGGTCGTTGAATAATGGCTGTTCTTATTAGGAACTTTGCGATAGTTGAGCAATTAGCTAAAATTTTGCCCCGACTGTTGGTTCCTGATATTTGACTCCTCGTTTTTCGTGACGGTCATTAGCAACAATCGGATAAATAATGCTGCGTAACCGATTAATCGCACCAACAGGACGATGCACTGCTAAACCATTCCCAGGAGCAAAACTAAGATTTTCCCCAAAGTCATTTTCTAGGGGAGAATCAACCTTCTGATGCTTAATTGTTAAACGACCAACTGTAAAGAACGGTGATTTTTCTTCATTCCAAGGAATGGTAGTATCATCAATGGACATCTCTGGTTTAGTTTGAAATTGGATTTGAAAGTCCCAAGTGTATTCAGCATCAGGCTTGGCTAAAGCTTGAATGATATCCTCTCGATAGTAGTTGTCCTCTGAACCTGAAGCTTTGACTTTTCTTAGCTCACTTTCTGGTCTAGACTCTAGAGGAAGCTGTAGATGAGGTGGTTGACTGGAAACCGGAATAAATCCATATTTAATCACAGCTGGATATTCCACAGGAACTCGACCTGGTTGAGATGGGTCAAAATCAGATTTAAGTCCCACAGAATACGCCGAAGCACTCCAATAGCGTTCTATGAGCAAAGTCTTGGGAAACCGTTTGAAACTGGTTTCTAGAAGTGTGTATTCGTAGGGATGCAACGCTCGCCATAAAAGGAAGAACGGTATCAGAAACGGAGAGAGTTTTGCTCTATAAACCTGCAAAAAAAAGCCGTAAAAGTCTTTGATGGTTCTAATAAAAAAGAGTTCGGTATTGTGGACAATAATATCCTGGGTTTTTAACTCGTGACTTTGCGGTAGTCGTTCTCCTTCTACTCCTATCACTTTTACGGCCATAGAGCGCGTATCTCCTTCATAATCATTTTTGACGGAGAAAGCACCACTAGCAAATCGTAGCCAAACCGGATATTGTTTCGGTTTGGCAAATAAACCTTGTTTTAGAGAAATTGCTTGAAGTTGAGCTTCAGTTAATGAGGTGCATTTGCTCAATTCCTGCTTAATTGCTGCTTCATCAAAGTCAAAGATTTCTAAAGTACCTTGAACAGCAGCGTGGGTTTTTGAGTGAGTATCTCTCTTGGCAGTTTTTTTATTATCACCTCCATAAAGATTGTCCATGTTCTTTTTGACTAGCTCGCTCATGAGAGCGCAATATTTAGCTTCGTCTTTTTCTGGATATTCAGTAAAAAGTTTCATTTTTTTTATGTAGAATTAATTGAAAATATTCCTCTAATTCTTAAGGTCAAAAGTAACTTTGTACTTCTTGCCTGAGGGCGGAACGTTGCGATTAACTAAATCTGAGACAGTGTTTGTATTTTGAATTATTTCCCAACCTACAGGAGAGAAAGTCTCTTTATTGAAGATATTGGGTGATAGTAAAGGATTATTTAATGCTTGAGAAAAAGCATCAATCCCAATTAAACGTGCTACTAAAGGAGGAATAGTTGAATTTTCCCGTCCATCCTCGGCGTAGAGTCCTACAAAGAACTCAATATTATCAACATGACCATATAATTCTTTGAGTTTCTGTTGAGCAAATTCATTGCCAGTAATTTGCTCAAACCTCGTCACTCTAGGGAAACCGCACAATTCGCGATAATCGTTGTAGCTTGCCAATTGCAGCTGCCGTCCCAGTCTGATTGAGGGTAACTCGGTTAACTCAACTAATATATCAGGCGTGTTGAATAGACCAATTTTTGTACCTGGTTGGGAACAAGTTTCCTCCATCAATGCTCCCAACCCTTTATCAATTAATATCTTATTGTTCCAAAGAGATGCGGTAATATGGGTTGGTTTGCCGTCACAAATAAACGTTTCTGGAATCGCACTATGCCAGCGATAAACAAAGTCAAACTCAATTGCCATCCAATTAGGTTGATGCCAACTTTCTTTAACAAAAGCTTCAGGGTCGGCAAACAACTTAAAGTGATAAGGAGTGATGTGGTTAATATACTCTTCCATGATGATTTGGAGAATAATTGCCATGAGAATATTTCTGGCAGTTTGGAAGAGACGTTCATCATCCCAATCTGGATAATTTCGTGCTAACTCATCACAAAGACGATTATGTTCTCTAATACATAAAGTATTGAGCATGACATAGCCAATTTGCACATTCGCTCGTTCTACTCCCATCGCAAACAGATATTGTTTTTTCTCTGCTGGCTGTCTTTTTTCATCATTGATGGGTTCGTAAAGACCAACAAATTGAGGGTCAACTATACCCTGCGCTGGGTCGGCATAATAAAACAGGGGATATTCTTCTTCTACACCATCTTGGCGTTTGAGTTTTTGAGTTTTGAATTTACCTCCTTTAAAGGTTCTTAAAAGGTGTATTTGTTTTCTAGTTAAACCATAAACGTTACACAAATCAATTTCATGATTGGAAGTATTTTTTAATTTATTATTATGATCTATACGGAGGAAGCTATCAGTAAACCACTGCACCCAATAGGGAAACAGCATAGTTGATTTGGGAGAGTAAATTGTTTTCCCATCTCTTTTGCGAAATAAAACAGCTAGGTCTTCAACTTTTGGTAAATTTCCCTCAGAGTTTAACTTGGGATCGGGTGGTAAATGTCGTCCGGTATAAGTGCGATCGTTGAGTAATTCCCAGGAAGTATAAGTATCAGTTTTCTTAGGAATTTTAGTATCAGGAATATACTCATCTAGAGTCATCATACTGTAGGGATTGGGACGAGTAGGAATTTTGTAGATGAGACTATCGATCAGCGTTTTGTTAACTTTACGTTTGAGAGATTCATTGCTTTGGATCAATTGCCAAAGACCTTTAAAGTTAGTTAAAACTAATGTTTGAAGTTTGTTGCTTAAACCGTCTTTCGATGTGTCTCTTTTCCCAGCCATAGTTATTACCTGTGTATTGGTTGAACCTAGAATCTTGTGCTTTTAGCCATCGCCAAGGAATTTTAAAATCTCGAATTAATCCAATAATTTGTCAATAATGTTTTTTAAATTTTCGGGTCGGTAGTCCTTGCGACCTTTCAAACGGTTGATTGTGCTGTCATGGATATCTTCAATGACATCACCTACCTCACGCAGCTTGATTCCTGCCAGTTTAAAGAATCCAGGATCGTTCTCAAATTCACATTCATAATTGGGGTTGATGCCTGTGGGAATCACACTTGTATCGATGTCAAGTCCCAATCCTAAATCACCTATAGAATCAATTATCCACTGTAATGCAGTATCAGATAACCCGCTGTGTTCTTCAGTTCCACCACCAACGCAACCATGTCCACCTGGAAACCACTTTTGAATCACTCGTTGGTTTTCCGCTTCAGGATGTGGTTTCATGGGAGTCACATCAAACGATTCACGGATTTCGTCAATCGCCATTGCGTGCAGTGCATTTTGGATATCTTTGTTTAAAGTAGTGTCGTGAAATCTGTAGCGCTCATTGAGCTGGTCGTGAAAATTTTTGAAGACAGCTAACCCAGGAATACCAAGCGCTCCAACGGTGTCAAAACAACCGATCAAGGTAATCGGAACGCGATCGCCATAACTTTGACGGTATTCTACTGCTTCCTGATCCTTTGGCTTCACACCTCCGTTACGGTAAAGCTCGTATGCTTCATGTGCTTTGGTGATATGCGGTCGGTCTAGCAGACCTGAACAATAGATCATCCCCGCTAGACTCCTGACTGTGTAAGCACCGCGACTGAAGCCGAACAGATAGATTTCGTCACCACGAACATAGTTGAGGCTAAGAAATCGGTAGCCATCTTCTATATTTCTATCAATTCCTAGTCCGATCGCTCCGCCTAAAACTTTTTGACTCTCGGTTCCAATGCCCTCGTCGTAGAACACAATCTGTGGAACCCCGTCACTGGCAATTGGCTTCACAGATTGAGCCAGCTTAACTATATTGCTTGGGTAAGGACTCGTTAACTGTTGCCACGTTCCATCGCAGCAAACTACAAGACGTTTTCCGGTTTTTTTCATGGTTTTATAACTCAATTAAATTGCCTTGCTCGTCGTTTTGCTCCCGTTATGAACCAGCAATCTACTCTTGGTGGTTAGGAGCTATCGAGATAGGTCTGAATCGCTCGAATTTGTTGATGTCTACACAGGGCGTACAATCGAGCTTGGTTCTAAGTTCAACACTAAAAGAAACAAGCTGCTCAACAAGAACCTGACGGTCGGTTAAGCAGCCTTTGATTGCTATGAGTTCTCCCAGAGTCCACTCATAGAGATGTCTATCTGCATCGTTCATTATTACAATCAATTCGTTCTTGGTTCTTATGATTTGGTTGAGAAGCTCATCCAGCTTAACAGCCATCGAATTCGCAATCAGGATGTTAAATGCCTCTTTGCCACCAATTATATCGATCAGTTCATCAACGTACTGCCTAACCAGACTTATAAATGTTTGATTCCAATTGTTGTGGATGCTCTCTATCTTAATATCAATATCTCTGTAGACTTTATTAATTTTATTGTTAATTTCAGTACTGTTAGCAACAAACCTGACAATCTCATTGTTCATTTTAGTGTTGTTGATGACACTGTGGTGTAAGCGCTGGTTAATGTACTGGTTTAATTCCTCATTATCATTCACAATGTTGTGAGTTATTAATGGAATGGAATTTTGTATCTTTTGCTCAAATATTTTGTCAATTTGCTGAACTACATACTGGTCGATATAATGCTTGAATTCTTGCTTATTAGCAATCTTGTTAATAATAAATCCGACATTATTGCTTATCTTTTGCTCAAGGATTTGGTCAACGTACCGATTGACCTGCTGCTGACGACGTTTCCGGAACCAGCACACAAGCAAAACCAGCAGTCCCAGCAAGAGCAACCACAGCAGCCATGAAAATGGATTTTTTAAAAGGGAGTTCAAGGTACTTGAGTATACGGCACTATCAAGTAAGGTAGGATTATTTTTCTGGTTTTCTTGACTTTGATTGAAACTGCGAATCGGATCGTCTTTTGTTTTTTCTACAGGCGATGATGTCAGATTTCCTGAGTCAATTTTTCTTCCCGAAGCTGATGGATTATTAGGATTTGTATTAGAAGATTCTTGAGACTGTTTTCCGAACTCATCTGTTTTCTGCACTGGCGATGATGTCAGATTTCCTGAGTCAATTTTTCTTCCCGAAGCTGATGGATTATTAGGATTTGTATTAGAAGATTCTTGAGACTGTTTTCCGAACTCATCTGTTTTCTGTACTGGCGATGATGTCAGATTTCCTGAGTCAATTTTTCTTCCCGAAGCTGATGGATTATTAGGATTTGTATTAGAAGATTCTTGAGACTGTTTTCCGAACTCATCTGTTTTCTGTACTGGCGATGATGTCAGATTTCCTGAGTCAATTTTTCTTCCCGAAGCTGATGGATTATTAGGATTTGTATTAGAAGATTCTTGAGG
>JAVRCJ020000036.1:0-13785 GCA_034530875.2 Nostoc sp. DedSLP01 | reverse complement strand
GATGATGTCAGATTTCCTGAGTCAATTTTTCTTCCCGAAGCTGATGGATTATTAGGATTTGTATTAGAAGATTCTTGAGGCTGTTTTCCGAACTCATCTGTAGAGTTTTTTTCACTCTCCAAACTCCTAAACTGTTCATTGATTACATTAGGTGGTGCATCAGACAAAACAGGGGTTGAGATCGAGAGAGCCAATAAAACTGATACCCCAATATATGAATATCTTTTTTTTACCATAAATAGTATCTCCGACCCACGCAAAGTAATTTTTTATTAACCAGAGGTGCAGATTGAAATATGTTAGGACTTACGCATTGACAAAAGTCTTCAAATATAAATTTCTATTTTTCTAGTGTAGGGTCGGCAGTGCTTAGTAAAACCTGATAATCTGGACATAAGTTTAGGGCACTACCCACCCTACAAGTTATGGTCGCAAACCTAGTTAGGAAAAAAATCAAAGAGCGATCGCTACATCAAAATTTAGGAAAATATTCTCATTCTTCCCCGGTTTGCTTTGTTCCGTCTTCACCAACTATGATTTTTTTCACATTTAGATGTTTTATTGGAGTAGAGTGCGTTATTGCATTGCTCTAACGCAACCTCTACCCCATCAATCTTCAGTCAGCTTAAAGTCTAGTTATTTGTTTCCTGGTAACTGCTGCGGTTGCACAGGTGACAATGGTGCAGGATTTACTGAAATAGGTTTGAACGGCTTGAATGTGTTGATATCTACACAGTTGGTATTATCCAACTTGACTCTGAGTTCAGAACTGAAAGTAACTAGCTGCTCAACAAGAGCTTGGCGATCGGTTAAACAGCCTTTGATTGCCATTAGTTCTCCCAGAGTCCACTCATAGAGATGTCTGTCTGCGTTGTTAATAATAACAGTCAGTTCGTTCCTGATTCTCAAGATTTGGTTGAGAAGCTCGTCCACCTTGATGTTGATTACATTAGCAACCTGAATATTGAATGATTCTCTGTTGCCTATTATGGCGATCAGTTCATCGACGTACTGTGTAACCAAACTCATAAATGTTTGATTCCATTCGTTGCGGACGTTCTCAATCTTGATATCAATATCTCTGTAGACGTTGTTAATCTTGTTGTTAATTTCAGTACTGTTGACAACAAAGTTCAGAATTCTGTTGTTAATTTCAGTACTATCGATCACAACGCTCTCAATCTGCTGATGAATTTGAGAATTATCTTTCAAGATATTCTGAATCTTCTGGGTTATTCGATCGTTATCAAAGATTTGGTTAATGATGACGTTGTTGTTGGTTACATTCTGTTGTAAGCGGCGATCGACGTACTGATTCAATACGTCATTATTATTGACAATGTTTTGAGTAATTAACTTGACGTAATTTTGTAGCTTTTGCTCGTAGGTGACATCGATTTGCTTGCTGACATACTGATTAATATCAGTATTGTTATTGACGATGTTTTGAGTAATTAATCTGACAAATGTTTCTCTGCCACCTATTATTTTAATCAGTTCATCGACTCGCTGTGTAACCAAACTGATAAATGTCTCATTCCACTCGTTGCGGACATTCTCAATCTTGCTGTTAATTTCAGTGCTGTTGGTAACAAGATTCACAATACTGGTGTTAACTTCAGTGTTACTAGTTACATTTTGCTGTAAGCGTTGGTCAACGTACTGGTTTAAGACATCATTATCATTGATAATGTTCTGGGTAATCACTTGAATGTGATTTTGGATCTTTTGCTCGAACGTATTGTCGATTTCCTGGTTGAAGTACTGGCTCAGTTCGGGATTATTGACAAGGCTCTGAGCTATGACGCTGATATTGTTGCGTATTTTTTGTTCAAAGCTTTGGTCGATTTGCCCATCAACATGTCGGTCAATGTACTGGTTGAGTTCCGGCTTATTGACAATGTTGTTGATAATTAATTCAACATTGTTACGTACTTTTTGCTCGAAGGTATTGTCGATTTCCTGATTGAAGTATTGATTGAGTTCCGGATTATTGACAAGGTTCTGAGCTATGACGCTAATGTTGTTGCGTATTTTTTGCTCGAAGGTATTGTCGATTTGCCCATCAACATGTCGGTCAATGTACTGGTTGAGTTCCGGCTTATTGACGATGTTGTTGATAATTAATTCAACGTTATTACGTACCTTTTGCTCGAAGGTATTGTCGATTTCCTGGTTGAAGTACTGGCTCAGTTCAGGATTATTGACAAGGTTTTGAGCAATGACGCTGATGTTGTTGCGGATTTTTTGTTCAAAGCTTTGGTCGATTTGCCCATCCACGTGCCGGTCAATGTACTGGTTGAGTTCTGGCTTATTGACGATGTTGTTGATAATTAATTCAACGTTGTTACGTACTTTTTGCTCGAAGCTTTGATCTACTTGGCGATCAACATGCCGATCGATATACTGATTGAGTTCTGGCTTATTAACAATGTTGCTGATAATTAATGCAACGTTGTTACGTAATTTTTCCTCTAAGTTTTGGTCGATTTGGCGATCGACATGGCGATCGATGTACTGGTTGAGTTCCTGTTTATTGACAATGTTGTTAATAATTAATCCAACATTGTTACGTATCCTTTGCTCAAAAGTCTGGTCTACGTACTGGCTGATTTGCTGATTAATTTTCTTTGATATCTCAACGTTGATCTTATCTTCCACAAACTTGTCTAAGTAGCCAGACCAGCCTTGCAAATGCTGGTTGAGACTAAATTCCATCTGCTGTATATAAGCATCCATCGAGAATCTGACCTTTGCCACTTCTACAGCCAAATTCTTAAAGTGCTTCTCGTAGTTCTTCAGCAACCAAGTTTCGAGCTGATCCCAATACTTAGCCTCCAGCGTCACATCAGCTTCATCTATCACATTAATAGATGCATCAATCTGCTGTAACTGCTCCTCCCACTTCTTCTTAAACTCGTCTTCGTTAAAACGAAAGGTAAAGTCTACCGAGCTGTTCGCACCTACCGCTTCACGATTCACAGATCTACCTGAGTCTTGGATATTTGTAACAGTTTCGCTCGAACTGTTCGTACCCACTGCTTCACGACTCACAGATCCACCTGAGCCTCGAATATTTGTAACAGTTTCGGTTGTACCATTTGTTATAGACTCTGTTCTAATATTTGTAACAGATCCTGTTGTAACAGTTACCTTATTCTCCTGCTTTTGATACTTCTGGGTCAGTTCAGTTGCACTCACTGGCTCTATTGCTAGAATAATTTGTCCTTCGTTATCTTTTTTGTAGGTGTCAATAAATAAACCTGATAAAGTAGTTTTTTCTTTGACCTCTAAAACTACTTCGTCTTTCTGACCATTCAATGAAAACCAAGTTTCTTCAACTTCAATACCAGTGAGTTTTGTAATAAATTTTCCGCCTTTGGCCCAAATTAAAGCCCAAGGTTCTAGGTTAAATTTCTTGTTGTCTGACCAATAGCTGGCATTACCTTCACGAATTTTGATTTTATAATTTCCTGGCGTTAATTCAATGAAATTGGAGCCAGATTGTTTCAGGCTAGACAAATTTGCTTCATTCAGCACATAACAATTGCGTTTGCTGTCTACTGTTAATGTCTGAGTGCTGAAAAATGGCTTGCTACTAGTAATAGAGAGATTAACAACCCCGCTATTATCAGCATTGTTGACATCAAAAAACAAGGCATTCAGAACTGCCTTCTTTTTGACTTCTAACTTCAGACTATCATTATATCCATTTAAGGTTGTCCAGGTTGCACCTACTTCAAAGCCTGTGTTTTTGTTGATAAATGTACTACCATCAACTCCATATATCCAGAGTAAAACAAAAGGTTCACCTTCTGTTTTACTCTGGGCATAGCTGTAGCGACCATTAGTAATTTTGATATCAAAAGTACCTTTCTCAAAAGTAAAGCAAGTTGCAACATTTTGTTGCAGATGATTCATTCGGTCGGGGTTGATAACGTAACAATTGTTTTTAGTATCGATTGTTAAAAGACTCATGTTTTCTTCTTTGCTAACTTTAATTTCTTGAGATTTTGTCTCTTGGGATTTTCCGTTTGAGTTTACTTCCAAAGGGATCTTTGTTACTAGTGCCGTAGCTGGTTCATAAATAGTGATACCTGCCCAACGACCAATAGGATCGGTTGTGGCAACTAAAGTTCCTTGACCAGTGGTAGTATCAATACGGATTAATTGACCGTCTTTACCTAACTTAAAGAAGTTACCAGTTACGCCATAGAGAATATCGCCAACAAACTGCATACTTGCAAGATTGGCAAAGCCAATATCGCCAAGAATTTTGACTTCACTTGTATCGAGATTGCAGCTTGCTAATACTTTCTTTTTGTCGTAACCAATCAAGGTAATATAAGCTTTGCCATCAGCATCAAACGCAACTTCACTACAGTTGTAGTTTTTATCGGCTACAGTTACTACTGATGTACCTTTACCTGTTTCAAGATTAATACTAATCAGTTGTTTAGCAGTTGTGGCGTACAGGGTATGATGCTGGCGATTATATGCTAAACCAGATGCAGCAAAGCCAATATCACCAATTACAGTAGCATCACCTGAATTGAGGTCAATTTTAACTAGTCTGGTCTTATCTTTATCTCGATCGAGTCCATATAGTTGAGAACCGACAAAGGCAATGTCAGTAACTTCTGTAACTATCTCACCAATAAAGGTAGCTTTACCTGTGGCTAAATCTAGAGTATAAAATTTGCTTAATTCATTGGAGACACAATCTTGAATATAAACTGCTCCTGGTTTGAGCTTAATTGTTTTATCTGTGCGACTACCACAGATAACTTTTTCTAAAACTGTACTAAAACCATTGATAGCGTCTCTATCTGTAAAAGATTGTCCACCTGTTGCGGTTGCAACTCTCTTGTATTCAGTTTTTATACCTTCTTGATACTTGCTCTTAGAAGTTCCAAAATAGGTGTGAACGGTAACTTCTGCTGTTTTGGCTTTTTGGATAGCCAAATCAGCCGCTGTAATATCCTTTTGCTCTGTTTTATCTCCACCCCCTTCTAGTGCTTCATCGCCGAGATAAAAGATAGCTCTTGCTGCACCTTCGCGCCAATCAAAGTATTGTGAGATATCTTCAATGGCACGAGCTGCATCTTCTTGCGCTCCTGCGGACTTTAGTTCTCCTTTTTTTCTACCCCGGAGTTTGGATTCAGATACTTTAGACTTTTGAGTAAGATAAGCTCTGATAGTTTGGTCAAAGTTTGTCCCTTTCCAAATACCTTCTATTCCTAACCAAACTACTCTTAAATCAGAAGGGCAATTAGATTTAGCAGATGCGATCGCACTCATAGCAGCATCACTTAGAGCTTGCGCTTGGTCTTTCATCGAAGGACTGGTATCGATGACGATAACTAAATCAACAGTAGGTATAGAGCTTACTTGTTTATTCATGCTTTTTTCCCTTTTTATCTTGTGGATAAAATTGAATAGTTTCATATTTTTATAACTTTATAAAGTTCAATGCAAAGTAAACGTTCAAAATGCAAATAGTAGACAAAGTTCTTTTGAATGAAGTTTTGCAAATAGTCAACTTATCTATCTATTCAAGCAGTTTCACTTCAAACGGAGGAAGTTATAACAACAAAAACATCATGTCATACTCTATTAAAAAAATAGATTGTACCTTATCTATCTTGAGAAAGAGATTAAACCCAATTGATATTGAAGATTGGAATTTTTAAAGAATGTACAAGTAGGTTAAGCTTAAAATTTGTCGTTAACATCAAGAAAGTAGCAAAAGCTAAAACCCATCATACAAAATGGTTTCAGCCTAGTTCATCTTTGTTTAGATAGTTTAGTTTTATCATAACAACCTAGCTAAAATTTGTTTTTACTATGAACAAATAAAATACTATCTCACTTTTTAACGCCAAACAAAATAATGACTTAAGCAAGTGCAGTCCAACTTTTTTATTTAAACACTCCTATTGGAAAAAGACCTGAGAATAAGGTTTTTAGATTATTTTTTGACTAAGGAAATAAAGAAGGTTAATATTAACCATTTTACTTTTCTTACTTTTATTGCTTTTCTGACTTTTCTTACTTTTATTGCTTTTCCTACTTTTCTTACTTTTATTGCTTTGGGATCTTTAGTATTTATGCAATGGCTTAACTTTGGAGAACAATTAAAGAAGCCAAATAAAGTTTAAGGATGTATAATCTTCAGGCGTTATGAGTATGTAGTTCTAAAGATAGATGAGGTTTAAGTAAAAAAATAATATTGTAATTTTTAATTATTTACGCAATAATAACTACGAGTAATAAACAGTACTCAATTTGTAAATATCTGAAGAAAAACCTGCCATTGAACCTGGTAAAGATTCTTGCAAAATAAAACTGAGATACGTTTTGTAGACTACCTCAGTAACAGGTTTTTGAAGGATTTATCGAAATTATGGAGTAATCTATCATGGCTGTTGAAAAAGTGAACTCGTCCTCGAGCTTAGCAGAGGTAATCGATCGCATCCTTGATAAGGGTGTTGTCATTGATTTATGGGTACGGGTATCCTTAGTTGGGATCGAATTACTAGCAGTAGAAGCACGGATAGTAATTGCATCAGTAGAAACATATTTAAAATATGCTGAAGCTGTTGGTTTGACTGCTCAAGCTGCTGTACCAGCTGCTTAAATCAGGTTATCGCCCTTTCGATATACCCTTAGCCCTATTATGTCACTTTTGGAAAACAATAATCGAAGCGAAATTCTAAACCTTTGATTGAATCAAGCTTTGAGCCTTTATTTACTAACAGAAACTAGAATTTCTAGCCAAAACCCAGAAATTAAAGCTCCAGAAGGCTTACAGCGATTGGTTTCTACTAAAGTGACATAAGAGGGTTAGTTAGTCTGCCTGTTGCCAAACCACAGTAGCAGGCATTTTCAGAAATACCGCTCAAAAGTAATAGTTAGAAAAAGCAAATTTGTAATTTTTTATACAATATAGTGGAAAAGGAGTTTAAGTTGTGTCTCTTAGAGAACAATGGTACGCTGCACGGCAGCAACGCGAACAGGAAGTTCGCTTACGTCAACAACATGTGCTGGAAACTCGCCAGCAATTTCAGGCAGAAATGGCAGCTTTGCATCAGTATCAACGAGCCTGGCTGGAAGAGTTTTGCCAAAACTTAGCAGCTGAAACAGCAGAATTTTTGCATAATGCCACTGCCGATCGCGCTGTTATGTCTGCTATCATGCGCGAATCGTTAAATAACTTCCATACCACCTTGCAAGCCGAGGTTGCTGCCTTTTTAGAAGAAACGCGATCGCAGCAACAGCAAACTTGGACAGAACAAGCTCAAGAACGAGCCGCTTTTATCGCTGCTTTGCAAGATTACGTTTGGGGAACAGCACCCTCACCTGACAATCTCCAAGCAAACGCTCTAACTCCGGGAGTAAACTCCAGCAATCTTGATTGGAGATAATTGTGGCTACAGTTCTCCAAGTTAACTCACAAAACTTCATCGAAACGCCGAAAGTCAATAATCTGACAAAGCGTGCTTTACGTTATCTGCAAACAGGCTTCTCAATTCACCTGCGCGGCCCTGCCGGTACAGGTAAAACCACATTAGCAGTACATCTAGCAAATATGCTAGAGCGTCCTATTTTACTAGTGTTTGGAGACGATGAATATAAATCCTCCGATTTAATCGGCAATCAACGGGGTTACAACCGTAAGAAGATTGTAGATAACTACATTCATAACGTCGTCAAGATGGAGGATGAATTACGTGAATCCTGGGTTGATTCACGGGTAACTACAGCTTGCCGTCAAGGTTTCACCCTGATTTACGATGAATTTAATCGTTCTCGTCCTGAGGTAAATAACGTTTTGCTTTCCGCTTTGGAGGAAAAGCTGTTAGTATTGCCAGCGGCTGCTAATCGCCAGGAATATATTCGCGTTCATCCTGAGTTTCGAGCAATCTTTACCTCCAATCCAGAGGAGTATTGCGGGGTACACGCCACCCAAGATGCACTCATGGATCGTTTAGTGACAATAGATATTCCCGAACCAGATGAAACAACCCAACTGGAGATTCTTGTCCAAAAAGCGGGGTTAGCTCGTAAGGATGCGCTAGCCGTTGTCCATTTGGTCAAGCAATTTCAACAGCGGACAAAAAATGACAAAGCTTCCGGTTTGCGGGCTTGTTTAATTGTCGCTAAAGTCTGTAACAACCAGAACGTTCCTGTCGATGTCAATAGCGACGACTTTCAAGATATCTGTAGGGATGTCTTACTTTCTCGTTCTAAACTGTCTTTGAGTGAGTCAAAGTTGATTTTAGAGGAACTGTTTCAAGAACTCTCAACAGCAGGCAAACTGATTGCTAAACCTCAGGAGGTAAAGCGATGATCCAGATTCGCACCATGCGCCAAATTCGCACAGGTGCAACGATTTCTAGTTTTCGGGCTTGCCAAACCTTAAGCGGTTTGGACTTATCTGGTAGCGATCGCGCTCGTGCTGTTGGTGCTACAGCCAAAATACTAGCTAGTGAAGCCCGTAGGCAATGGTTAATCAAGCAATGGAAACAGCTATAGAAGGAAGGGGTAAAGAGAAAAAAGCTGTATTTAAATTAGCTTGTTTTAGCTTGTTTCCCGGATCTTTTCTGCTCCCTATCCCCCATCCTCTTCTTATCCCCTTCCCCTTTCCCTTTACTTTGAGGTTTCTAATTATGGCAGATCTTTCCAATGTTCCTTCGCATTTACTGTCTCACGAACATTACCGCCAGATGTTGGTGCGGGATGGCGAACGTCGCTTTCAAGAATGGCACACTGAGTACCTCAGATATCAACGCAAGTTTCTTAACGACCAACAAAATCGGATTAAAGAACTTGAGAATTTGCGTAAGGATATTCACGCAGATCGTAAACATCGTTCTCAGGAATCACGCCAAGAGTTTTTGCAATATCAGAACAAGTATCTTAACGAGATGCGGCGTTATTAAAGAGGAAGGGAGATAAGTAGTATAGACAAAATTAATTACACAAATTTCGAGCTGAAACCCTTATCCCGAATTTCTCACAAGTGAAAAATTCGGGTTTTGTCTATCTTGCCACGAACCGGATCGTGGTAAGGCGCTTAGCATAAAATTTGACACTTCAAAACTTTTCAAACAACCCTAAACTTAATAGCCTATCTCAGGGACTTAGCTTTTGCATTTTTCTCCAAAAATGGGATCGCAGTCCGCTATTTTTTAGCGATCGCCAAACTTTTCGGTTTACTGATTGTCGCCCCTTGAAAAATTAGTTTTTGCAGTTTGCTACAACTACGCCTCAGTTATTGACAGCACATCATTTTGTACCACACTGACGATTAACCGTTTACCTGTGAGTGTATTTAAATCGGAGTAATTTTCAAAAATCCAACGGTTAAGCGGACGCTCAATCAGAGTCTCCAGCAATGTTTTAATTCGGCGTCCACCAAATAGTAGATTATCACCCTGCTGCATATATACATTTATGACTTCTAATACTACTGGTTGAAATAGCACTTGCAACTGATATTTATCCCAAGCAGATTCAGCCAATTGTCGAAGAAACTTCTGCCCAATTTGCCAAACAAAATCAGGACGTAGTAAATCAAACACGACGATACTATCACCCAAACGGTTCAACAGTTCAGCCCGACCAATGCGGCTAGTAAAGTGCCAATGAACTTCGGCACGAAAATGGGCTTCAACTTGAGCGTAATTGAAGGAACTAATACCAAGGTGTTGTACTTGCGTCATAATGCCATTACGAATAATCGCTCCAGTTTGCTGATCTGCCAGATCGGAAGCACCAATATTACTAGTAAAAATAATTACCGTTTGATTAAAATAAACTGTTTGTCCTTTGCCATCTGTAAGGCGACCATCCTCTAAAATTTGGAGAAATTTATCTAATACTTTGGGATGAGCTTTTTCAATTTCATCAAACAGTAAAATGCTGTAAGGACGCTCTAGAATTCGGTTTGTTAGTTGTCCGCCCTCTTCATAACCTATAAAACCAGGTGGCGCACCTGTTAACTTTTCAGCTGCGTGTTCTTCTTTGTACTCGCTCATATCAAAGCGGGCAAATGCTTGCTCATCTCCAAAAATTAGCCGTGTGAGTGATTTGGCTAACTCAGTTTTACCTACACCCGTAGGGCCAACAAAAAAGAAAATTCCTTTTGGCTTGCTATTACGACCGCTAACATTATTCAAGCTGATGCCCACTTTCGCGCTAGTTAGGAGATTGGTAACAGCTTCTACAGCACGGGGTTGACCAATGACAAATTTGCACAGTTCTTCTCTGGCGTAGGCAATTTTATCAGCGCTGATTTGCTCAAATGGTTCATCTCGTTGCCCAAATTTATAGAAGTCTACTAGGCGTAACACGGTTTTGGGACTCAAGGGAATACGTTCTCGCCAGGATGTGTGACGGATAGCTTCTAAATCCATCGTCTGATAGTCTTCGGTTAAGGCGGCAAATTCTTCTGCGGCAAGTTCTAGGTCTGAAGATTGTTGGAGACTGGGGCGTTGGGCACTTAATAGATGTCCACCATAAAATCCCTGTTGTCCAAAGCGGAGGACAAACTGCTGGCGTTCTTCTTTATTAGGACGGGTGACTTGGACTAAAGCTAGAAAAGGATTGCTGGTATAAAACCAAGGCGGCACTCGTTGCAGGTCGCTGGCGAGGAGAATGAGAGTGTTGCGATAGCCTGTGAGATTACCTTCAGCAATTACAGACGCTTCCAATGTGGATTTTTTCAGCAACATCAAAAGATGACGTTCATCGGCAGAGTAGCGTTCTGGATCGGCAGTCAGCATATCTCCGACATCGACGATTGCCACTACTGAAGTTTTTGGTTGGGACACGACTGCCCGCAACTGACTAAAAGCAACCTCTGGCGATTGATAAGAGCTAGCGAACCGTTGTACCACCGTCCCAGGGTTAGCGCGAGATGGTGCTTGCATGGGATCTGCGATCGCCGCAGGCACGGCTTTGTCCATCGCACTAAGTGTAGAAGACTGTCCCAGGCGTTCGAGTTGTTGTTGTGCCAATCGTTGGCGCGCCAACTCTTCAAATATAGGGCGCATCTCTGGCTGAGGAAAAGTCAAACCATCTATTGGATCGTAACGAACAATCAGGTCAAATCCCAGTTTGCTGTGGAAGTAGCTATCAAGGAAGCTTGCTATGTTTTGATAGTTACCTTGCCAGAGGAATTGATCGTGAATGTTGCTGTAGAGAATAAGATGCTGACGACGATACAAATGCTTTTCAAAATCTTGAATCCAACGGGCAGAAACTGAGAACATAGCAAACACTTCCTAACCTAAAATGCCAGGAAGCATGTTACAACGTTTGGATGTTACTCTGGAACTAACCAGAAGACAAATTATTTTAGCCTTCTGTAACATTTGGGTTCTAGCTGAGTTGAAAATGCTCCTTCGATGAGTATCTATATAGGCCAGTCTCACATCGCATTTTCATTCATGGTGGTAAATTTTTTCATTGGGGCTGCCTCCTGCCTTCTGCCTTCTTCAAAAAAATTCTTTGTTAATCCCCTATTCCCCAGATGCAACCACACGGAACCCAATACTGGAATAGCGGAAACTGGCATCATAACAAAAACGATAAACACAGCGACAATCATCTGCCAAGCTATACCAAGAGCCACCCCGCACTACACGTTTAGTTGGGTGTCCATCTTCGATCCAAGCATTACGATCGCTAGGAGCGCTATTATAGTTCTCATGCCAGTTATCTTCGCACCACTCCCAGACTAACCCGTGCATGTCTTGTAAACCCCAAGCATTGGGTTTTTTCTGCCCTACTTGTTGGGTTTGCTGTCGGGAATTCCATGTATACCATGCGTAATCTCGCAAAGGTTGTTTGCTGTTTCCAAAACTGTAAAGTGCTTGTGTGCCAGCATGACAGGCATATTCCCATTCTGCTTCGCTTGGTAGACGATAAGATTTGCCTGTAAGTTGGGAGAGGCGATCGCAAAATTCCTGTGCCTGCCACCAAGATATGCTTTCCACTGGACGCATCAGACTACTGAAATGAGAAGGGTTGGTCTGCATTACTACCTGCCATTGCTCCTGGGTTATTGGAGTTCTGCTCATATACAAAGCAGGTATACTGACGCGATGCTGGGGCATTTCTTTTCGTAACCACTTGATAACTTCTGAGCGTTTAAACCAAGTTTCTAGTTTTAAAACCTGCTCGATGTCTTCGGTTGCAGTTCCCATTAAAAAACTGCCAGTAGGAATCGCAATCATATCCAGCATAGAGCCACCAGGAAGATGCTCTTGATAGTTGGAGCGTTGGTTAGGTTGGATAATAGCTTTTTTTTGCTCTTTAGCTTGTGGAATCAACTGCTGAGAAGGTTCTTTTGCTTGCATTTGAATATTTGCCACCGGAATCGTAGCGCATCCAGTAGCTCCTGCTTCTGTATGAATAACTTTACGAAAGCTAGGAGACAAAGGTAATAAAACTGTGACTCTGCCTAAATCTGCAATCGGGTCAAGAGCTGCCAGTACTTGGATTGCTGTCCAACGTTGCGTATAATCTTTGACCAAACAACCCTGAACAATTGTCGCAAAGGGAGTGGATAATTCTGGCAATTCTAGCACTTCCTGCGTGACTTGCTGCATCAACTCTTGGGAAGTTTTGCCTGCAAAAGGATGTATCCCTGTAAGCATTTCAGCAATTACTACACCTAGCGACCACAAGTCCCATGCTAGGGAAATTTTACCTTTGTAAGATTCTGGAGGTGCATAAGCGATCGTGCCCACCTGATTAGTAAAAGAGGTATAAATACCATTGCAGCTTTCTAAAAGCCGGGAAATACCGAAGTCTGTTAACTTCCATTGCCCGTTGACTTGCATGATGTTGGCAGGTTTTACGTCTCGATGCACAATGCCTTTGTCATGGAGATATTGCAACGCACTCGCCAAGTTTTTAACTATTGCTTTAACTTCTGCGATCGGTAAACTGCCTTGTTGTAACCGTTTTTTTAACGAATCTTGGGCTAGTTCCATCACTAAACCAAGACATTCAATTCCTTTGAGCCATCCTTGTTCGGGGCTGAACCCCTCCAAAAGTGCGTAATGTTTAAGGGAAATAGCGGTCTGTAACTCGGTGATTTGCCGCTCTTGCATTTCACCCTCATTAGAGAATACTTTAATGGCAACTTCCCGAATGACGCGATCGGCTATGATTTCATCTACTAAGAATACTGCCCCAAATGCTCCCGCACCTAAGAGCTTTTTCAGGCGGTACTTGGGGGTAAACCACTCATTTTCAAACATTCGCCAGAACTGATTGGGATGCATGGTTTACTACCTTTTACTTTGCCCTACATCAGTTGCTATATTACTGCCATTTTCAGCATTAGAGCTTGTTCCCCATACATAATTTTTTATAACTCACCCCTAATGTGAATTAGAAAAAAAGGCGGGAGAAGTAAGAAGATGAAAGTTACCAGCTTTTCAATTCAGACTTCCCCCATGACTAGCATAGACTTTGGAACGCTATTAACGACCATCTTTGTCATCGTAGATGATTGGTATCAAAAGCAAGTAAAAAAGAAAACATATATAATGTACATTTTGTGTAAGGATTCAGGTAACAGAGTATTGACAAAAGGAACACTTGAGGGTGAGTATCACAAATATGAACCAAAGCCTGCCTCAAGACTTAGATCAAGAAAGTTTGAACCAGTTATCCAAAGAAGAACTGGTGGATATCATCATTGAGCAGAGCAAGATAATACGTGAGTTACAGAGAACAATATTAGAACTACAGCAAGAAATAGAG
>JAVRCJ020000035.1:0-69268 GCA_034530875.2 Nostoc sp. DedSLP01 | reverse complement strand
ATGTTCCACATCCTGGGGTTGCACGGATTGCTTGATGTAAATACTTGGCTGTGTGATTGACTTTTCTGTTGTGGGTTGTTGAGAAACATCCGGGTAATCCATAGCCTTGCCAAGGGGAGGGGAGGTTTTGCGTCAGCAAAGCCGGGGTGGGGTGATGCGAAGAGTGATGGTTAGTGAATAGACTCAAGCTCATGGTTTGGTAAGGCTTTCACGTTAAGTTGACACCAATTACAGCTGTAAAGCTCCTACCGCGGATTGTGCTTCAAATAGATAAAATTTGTGTAGGTTAGGTTGAGGAACAAAACCCAACACTTACGAGAATTTGTTGGCTTTCACTCCGTTCAACTTAACCTACAATTATTCTTAAGCCAAGTTTTATATAGGGAACTTAGATTGAGTTGCACCTGAATCAACCAAAAATATATGAAAATTCTTAACGCTCGTAACTTATCCTTAGAAGAAGTTCATCGTCTGTTTGGTTTTCAAAGACACTACAGTGACTCATTTTCTAACTACTTATCTCTAGAACCTCTTACGGAAGTAGAACAGCAGGAACTCAAACAAATTCAGCAAGACTTTGATAGATACCTGACAATAGGCAAAGTTTCCGAAGGTCAGGTAAAGTTTCTTGCAGTTGCGCCTTTATTAAGATTAGCTGGTTTTTATCGCTATCCCATCGAGATTGTTTTGGAAGAGGATGCTGCTGATATTGAAGTGGAAGACGAAGATATTAAAATTAAAGCAAGATTTGATATTTTAGCTGTCAGTAAAGCTAAATATACAAAACTTCAAAAATAATTTTGCATATTGTTAATTGAATCTAAAAATAGCCAAGTTGATATATCAACAGGTTTACCTCAGTTACTTACCTACGCTTATAAAAATTTAGAGAATCAAAAATCAGTTTGGGGATTAACGACTAACGGTAGAAGTTATCAGTTTGTCTATATCGAACAAGGAAATCCCCCTATTTATTATCTATTGCCAGAATTAAATTTAATGGAAAGAGAGCGATCGAGTCAGTTATTACAAGTTTTAAAAGCAATTTGTCAGCTTTAAAAGCAAGTATTAAGGTAACAATTTATGAGTCAAGCCATACCTAAACTAGTAACATTCGATGAATTTGCAGCGTGGCGACCTGAAGGCGGAAGATACGAATTACATGATGGTGCGATTGTTGAAATGGCACAACCAGTCGGAGACCATGAAGATGTCGTGGGTTTTTTGGCACTAGAAATATCTGTTGATATCAAACGTCTAAATTTACCTTATTACATTCCCAAAACTGTATTACTCAAAGCACTTGAAAGTGAATCGGCTTATTCACCAGACATATTAATAATCAATCGACCAAATTTAGTGAATGAGCCTTTGTGGAAAAAAGAATCGACTGTAAGTCAAGCTGCATCTATTCCATTAATTATTGAGGTTGTTAGTACTAATTGGCGGGATGATTACTACAAAAAATTAGCTGACTATGAAGCTATAGGTATTCCTGAATATTGGATTATAGATTACGCTGCTATCGGTGCTAGAAAGTTTATTGGCAATCCTAAACAGCCTACTATCTCTATTTATCAATTAATCGATGGTGAATACCAAGTTACTCAATTTAGAGGTAAGGATCGCATCGTTTCGCCTACTTTCCCAGAGTTGAATTTAACCGCCGAACAGATTTTTCAAACTGGAGGTTTCCCAAGTAGTTAAAGATATTGAGAGAGCTTTTTTACAAATGGTTCAGACTTCCAGCATTTTTGAAGTTGGGTAAAACTCTGGATGAATGTGCTGCAAAGTATCGAGGATTCTGTAAAAAATACTGGTCTCAAGCAAAAAAAGAAACGCGCAACTACTGGGGAAGCAAGTTATTACTGGAGTTGAAGGCTAAAGCAAAGGTGAAAAAATCCTCTCCAGGACAAATGAGACTACCTTGGGATGAATGAGAAGCAACTAACCATGAAATAGAAAAAGTAGCGAGTAAATTTATCTTTGCTAATTGTTACAGTTTACAAGTCTCGACGCGAGAGAAGAGAGAATGATATTTTGGATCCACCCCCCCTAATGGTAAATGTCCTTGCGGAGAGTTTTTTGTGAAGGTCAGGTCTGAGTATCTCAGCCACTCTTTATTAAAAAACATTCCTTTTCGCCATCCGACCTGATCGCCATAAACTTTTCCAATACTCCGATCGCTATTACTAAATCAACCGCTGTCTCATCTTTTACTAACGGCTTGATGAATAATTCTGGATGAAGCGATCGCCAAAAATTTAAAATCCAAAGTTAATATAAGCAGGCTTTAACTTCCGCAAAAAATTAAGCATTGCTGAAACTACGCTTTCTGAAGACTCTATCAAGAAACCATGACCACCGCGATCGATGACTACAAGTTCAGCGTTGGGAATACCTTGAGCAAGTTGCTGGGAAAATTTGAGTGGGGTGAGAATGTCTTGTTTGCCAACCATAACTAAAGTCGGACAATGAATTTGTTGCAGGCGGTTTGTTGTATCAAAGTTCAACATAGCTCTGCTGTGATGATAAAGCGAATGAGTTGCGGGTGGGAAGGGATATTTAATAGCAAATTCGATGAGACCTTCAATCATTCCAGGAATTGCATAAAATGCATCTGTAAATATCCAAGGCAATATGACTTTTTCATAAAGTTTCAAGTCTACATTCTTCAAAAGGTCGCCCCAAGTTTCGATGATGCTGTTAAATAATTCATCACCTTTTGCCAAAGATGAAAGTAGCATCAGACTTTGTATTTTTTCAGGGTATGCTAACGCTAACTCTTGGGCAATTTGACCGCCCATTGAATGACCTGCTAGATGAACGCGATCTATACTGATGCGATCCAACAATCCTGCCACATCATCAGCCATCTGTTTGATAGTATAAGGGTTATCGGGAGCAGAACTCCGCCCCATACCCCGGTTGTCTAAGCGAATGACTTGATAGTGGGATATCAACGATGGCATAATTAGCGACCAATAAGCATGATCGCAAAGAAAACCAGATATTAATAGCAAAGGCTCACCTGTTCCCTTAATGTCGTAGAACAAATCAATTCCGTTAATTTGAACCTTTGGCATAGTTAATATTTCTATAAATAGCTGGTAACAAGCATAAAAACTAACTGGGAAAAGTAAAAATGCAAAAGGCAAAAATAGTTATCTGCCTTTTATATTTATGGAAATTACTTTTTACTTTTTGAAGAGAAAATTATGTTTTAAATTGCTCATCTATGGGAATTTGATAGCCGTTGGCGAGGCGGTTAGTCATGTTGGCAGTGGCAGCGATCGCCATTAGTTCCCCAAACATATTATCGCTCATTCCCTTGGCACGCGCTGCTGCTGTATGTGAGGCAATACAATATTCGCAGCCATTTGTCGCACTCACGGCAATATAAATCAGTTCGCGCATCAGCGGATCGATTTCACCAGGGCTGGTCATCACTTCTTTCACCGCTTGCCATGTTCGTTGCAAAGTGGGAGGATGCTTAGCTATGGCTTTCCAAAAATTATTAATATACTCATTTTGACGTGTAGCGCGGATATCATCATATACTGCACGCACTTCCTCGCTCGCTTCTTCGTACTCAATTAGCTTAGTCATATTTCGATTTGATTTAGTTTCCCCGTAACTGAGAACACCAAAATTGTAATATAGAGCGTCTTACTAAGAATATCGCCAGTCGCACTCCAATTCATACGCTCATTCTGGCGACTGACGCATATATTCTTTCTTGTTAAGATTTTGTAACATAAGGTTACATGTTTTATCTAATTTCTTTTCAATTTATTACAGGATCGGACACGCTCAACATTAAAGAATTTGTTACTTTAGAACCCATCGATCTGAAGAACTGCGATCGAGAGTTAAAATTAATTGAAGATATATTGTATTTACAAAAGTTATTGTTGAGTTGTTTTTAAGGATATAGGTTTCAGGCTTCAACGCCTAAGTCCCAGTTTAAACAGAAACCGAACAAATCCCAGTGGTAATTATTTGATTAACAGTACAACGCTCTACAATTGCCGGCAATTCCTTCTCAATATCAATGAGAGTACCTCTTTTAGCAATTTCTTTTATTTCTTGACAAATCTGAATAACTAAATCTTGATTTTCCGCAAGTTCTTCTCTTCCAATTTGTTTGAGAGCAAGTTTGACGGCAATGTATCCTGATTGCATCCCTAAAGCTAAACTACTTTTAATTCCCAAAATTTCCGGATTTAAACTTTGGTAAAGTCTTTCATCTTTAGCGACAGCATTCACATGAACGCCTGCATAGTGGGTAAAGGCATTTTTTCCTACTAAGGGATGGTGAGGAGAAATAGATATGTGGGAATGCTCGCTAACAAAATCATATAATTCCTTCAAGTAGCTCAAATTCCAAGATGATTTTTCTGCAAGTATATCTGTTAAATTTATGAGTAATTCTGCTAAATCAACAATGCCCGAGCGTTCCCCTAGCCCCATAACACTGACATCAATAATATCAACTCCTGCGTTGTAAGCATCTAGAGCATTTGCTAAGGCTAAACCTCGATCGTTATGACAATGAATTTCTATCTGTGGATATAATTGTCGTTTTGCAAGTTCCTCTTTGAGGGTTTTGACATAATAAGAAATACTGCGATTTTGCACAAATGGCGTTGTGTATCCAGTCGTATCAGCTATGCTAATAATATTCGCTCCTGCTTCTACTGCTGCGATCGCCGCTGCAACTACATTTTCTATAGGCGATCGCACTGTATCTTCTGGAGTATAGCGAATCAATAAGTTTTCTTGTTGCTCTCTGGCATAAGTGACAACTTCAACAATTTTTTCTATCGCTTCTTCTAGGCCAATATCATAATCCTGTTGCAATCTTTTCTGGGAAACGCTAAAAAATATACCTAAAAAGTTGACGCCACACTCGAGCGCTTTTTTCACATCATCTTTTCTACAAAGTGAATGAGCGCCTATCTTGGCTTTTAGACCAGCATTGGCAATCTGAGTAATTGCTGAGGCAATTTCTTTATCGACTGCGGGATTACCAGCTTCAATAATATCAATTCCTATAGCATCTAAAAACCGAGCGATCGCTAACTTAATGTCAGGAGGAAAATAAACTCCAGGAGTTTGTTCCCCTTCTCTCAAAGTAGAATCCAGAATTTGAATCATCTTTCCATCTAAATTTAGGAACAAATTTTGACTCTTTTTTTCTCTGTGGCCGATCGTACTAAACTTTGAATACCACAATGTAGCAATTTAAGAGAAAAAATGTGATGAAGTATACAATTTCTGGAGAAAACTTGAGAAGATTATTTTTAATAAAAATTTTATATGGTAATTAGACGACTAATTACCCATAATTAAGGGCGATCGCTTTGGGTTAAACTTGGAGCGATCGCTTCAAATTTTCTACCCCACACTACTGATAACTGGATGGAAGTAGAAGGCAAACCCCAGCACTGTATAGGCAGCTAATAATAAAGTGCCTTCCAGCCAATTAGACCTACCATCAGAACTAATAGTATTAGCAATCAACACTGACACAACCACAGCCACTAACTCAAAAGGTTTGAAATCCAAATCCATCGGCTGACCAAATGCCCATCCTGCTATCACCAACACAGGAGCAACAAACAGGGCAATTTGCATACTCGATCCCACAGCGACAGAAAGGGAAAGATCCATTTTATCTTTCATCGCTACGGTGACAGCTGTAGCGTGCTCGGCAGCATTACCCACAATTGGAACTAGGATTACCCCTGTAAATAGCGCAGTCAAGCCTAGCTGGGATGTAGCCACCTCTAGAGAATCTACCAGCAGTTCTGATTCAAGTGCCACAAGCAAAGTACATACTAGCAGCACCCCAACCCACAACACAACATTAGGTTTGCTGCTATGGGAGATTTCCTGTTCTTCTGTTTCTGCCACACCTACGTCATAGAGATAGGAATGGGTTCTCATAGAAAATAGTAGCGTTAGAGCATAAACCAGAATTAACACCACCGCAACGGCAAGAGAAAGATATTGCAGCGTTTGTTCGGTAACTCCTATAGCAGTGTAGTTCATTGCTGTAGGCAACAAAATGGCAATCACAGCCAAATTCATCGAAGCAGCATTCACCCGCGCTACAATTGGCTGAAATGTTTGTTCTTTGTAGCGCAGTCCTCCCAAAAGCATCGAAAAACCCATTACCAGTAGTAAGTTACTAATAATCGATCCCGTGATACTGGCTTTGACTACATCTATTAAACCCGCATTCAGAGCGATTAGGGCAATAATCAGTTCTGTAGCATTGCCAAAAGTAGCGTTTAACAACCCCCCCAATGTCGGCCCGACTACAACAGCAATTTCTTCTGTAGCTGTTCCCATCCAAGCCGCTAAAGGCAGAATAGCTAATCCAGCCGTCACAAAAACTACCAATTCTCCCCACTCAAGAAAGTGTGCAGCCAAGGAAACTGGGATAAACAACAATAAAACGAAAAGAAAAATGTTTTTTACTGACATTTGTCACCTGAAGTTGAGGATATTCTATCTGAGTGCTGAGTGCTATTGGCGGTAGCGGAGCGTGTGGCCTGTGCTGAGTGTTGAGTTTTAAGTGTTGAGTAACAGTACTAGTCCCCAGTCCCTAATCCCCAATTCCCAGTTCCTAGTTTTGAGTGAAGACATAACCATGATGAGTAAACAAATCGTCTTAAGTAAGCGAGCATAACTAATTGAAGATACTTCATGCCCTGTAGTTATAGCAAAAACCCCAACTACGAACTTTAATTTAATTCATGCCTAGCTACTTGTTTTCTTTCGTTTTACTGACTCAGCACGGGCTAAACGCCCCGCTTGGGCTAACAGCACTGGGTACTCATAACTCCCATAGGATACTCTCTAGGTTGTGTATACTAATTCAGAAATTTCACAGAATTTTATGACTTTAGGCATTAGGCATTGGTCATTAGTCATTGGTCATTGGTCATTAGTCATTAGTCATTGGTGATTAATTATTCTCCTCTGCCCCTCTGCCCCCTCTGCCCCCTTCCCTATGCCCCATGCCCGATACCCAATCTACTCCTATGTATGTAAAATAAGATTGCAATTTAAAGAGTTTTCTAAATCTTTTGTTGCAAAAGTATGAAATGCAGCCAAAATATTACAACAAAAATGGGGTTTAATATATTAAAAGACAATTAAGTTTTTGATTGGCGCTGCCAAAGAGAAAACCCCTAAATGAGGCGTTGTTAAATGGCTAATTACTTCAAGCCTTCGGGGAAAGGGCTGTGCGATAACGCAGATTTCCCATTATACTAAAACCGCTTTCTCAAAAATTTGGTTGTATTTCATAAGTTGTTCTTTATACCGGATTTTGTGTTCGAGCCATTGTAGAAAGGTTTATGCACAAGATGTATCAGTGCAACTGCGAGTTTTTTGTTTTGGATAAATATACATGACTTCTGCTGCCCAAATGCCAGCTAACTCTGGCTCAACGTCAACATTAAATTCAGATTCTAAGAATACTCACTCCTCCGATCCCCTGAGAACGGCTCACGGTGTTTATGTGACGGTGCACGGTCATTTTTACCAACCACCGAGGGAAAATCCTTATCTGGACGCAATTGAACGCCAACCGAGTGCTGCACCTTTCCATGATTGGAATGAGCGGATTCATTGGGAATGCTATCGCCCGAATGCTTTTGCCAGAGTGCTAAACGAGCAAGGCGAAGTAATGGGGATCGTCAACAATTATGAGTATTTTAGTTTTAATATCGGCCCAACATTGATGTCGTGGCTAGAACGCTACGATGTGGAAGTTTATCAGCGGATTTTAGAGGCGGATGCCAAAAGTAGCCAGCGTTTGCACGGTCATGGAAATGCGATCGCGCAAGTATACAATCACATCATCATGCCTCTGGCGAACGAACGCGACAAATATACCCAAATTCGCTGGGGTAAGGAAGACTTTCGCTCCCGGTTTGGACGCGATCCCGAAGGGATCTGGTTAGCAGAAACTGGTGTAGACTACCCCACTTTAGAAGCTCTAGTTGCTGAAGGTATTCGCTTCATTATCCTTGCACCATCACAAGCACAGCGTTGTCGTCCCTTTGCTTCTAAAGAAAATCCCAATCCTGAATGGTACGAAGTCGGCGGTAGTCAGATCGATCCCACCCGTCCTTATCGTTGTTATTTGAAGCCGACGCTAGACACTTCATCTTCACCTTTGAGTGTAGTTAAGGAGGGGAATCCAGACACTCACCACTCCTCACTCCCCACTCCCGATTCCCCCTACATTGATATCTTCTTCTACGATGGCCCGATATCGCGGGATATGGGTTTTAGTGATGTGGTTTACAATTCCCATCGCTTTGCTGGGCGTATCGGTTCTGCGGTGCGTGGGGATCATCGTCCAGCACAGTTGATTTCTGTGGCTACAGATGGGGAAACCTTTGGACATCACAAGAAAGGAACTGAGAAAACTTTAGCCTACGCTTTCACTACAGAATTTCCCCAGCAGGGTTGGACGGTAACGAACTATGCTCACTACCTGAGCATTAATCCTCCTACTTGGGAAGTAGAATTGAAGCCAATCACAGCCTGGAGTTGCGCTCATGGTGTAGACAGATGGCAAGATAACTGTGGCTGCGGTGGAGAAGGTGGTGTTTGGCATCAGAAATGGCGTCGTCCGTTGCGGGATGCTCTCAATTGGCTGCGGGATCAGCTAATAGAGGTGTATGAGGAATATGGCAGACAGTTATTTCGCGATCCCTGGCTAGCACGGGATGAATACATTCAAGTAATCCGCGATCGCTCAAGCGCCAATGTCAACCGTTTCCTTTCCCGCCATCAAACCCACAAACTAACAGCCGCAGAACAAGTAGACGCCTTGCGTTTATTGGAAATGCAACGTCATGCTTTGTTGATGTTTACTAGTTGTGGCTGGTTTTTTGAAGAAATTTCTCGTCCAGAAGGTACGCAGATTCTCCGCTACGCCGCCCGTGCTTTGGAATTAGCAGGGGAAGTCGCAGGCGTGCAGTTGGAAAAAGGCTTCGTCAAACATCTCGGACTAGCCCCCAGTAATGTCGATCAATTCAAACATGGCGGCGAAATTTATCGCCAGCTGGTACTGACTGCCCAACTTGGTTTTAAACAAGTAGCAGCCCATTATGCGATTACTTCTTTGTTTACGAGTCAGGGATCGACATTTAGCATCGAGCGCTCAACACAAGGCACTCACACAAAGCGTGTTTATTGCTACGCTGTCAATGAGCTAGATTACCAACTTCAACGCATGGGATCGCTAACTCTGGCTGTGGGCAATTTAAAGCTAGTATCAGAAATTACTTGGGAAAGTGAGCATCTGGTATTTGCTGTTCTGCATTTGGGAGGTTGGGATTTCCACTGTTGCATTCAACAATTTTCTGGGCGGCGCAAGTATACCCAATTAAAAGAAAAAGTCTTTGGGGCCCTCAAACAAGCGAGTGCGGCTCATACCATCTTGGCAATGAAGCAGTTCTTTGGCGAAGATACTTTCAACTTGGAAAATCTATTTGCTGAAGAACGCCACCGGATTATGCGGCTGTTAAGTCAGCAAACACTGACACGTTTAGGACAACTTTATACTCAAGTGTACCGCGATAATTATGGTGTGGTGATGGCTTTTCATCGAGATGAAATGCCAGTACCGCAAGAATTGCAAGTAGCGGCGGAGATAGCTTTAGGGCATCGCTGTATGATGACATTGCGATCGCTAGAGCAAGATATTGCCGAGCCGCAATTGCGTTGGAATCACATAGTAGAATTGGAGGCGATCGCCACCGAAGCAAAACATCTGCGTTGTCAGCTGAATATTCCCGACGGCAAGCAGATATTAGAACAGTTGATTATGCGATCGCTTTGGCAATTGTTGCATGATGCCAATGGTAATTTTAATGCAGATATCCAACAATTGGAGCGATTGATTGATGTCGGGGATCGATTAAATATTGATATTTCGTTACATCGATCCCAAGAATTATATTTCAGTTGTTTGCACAGTCAGATAATACCTTTGTGTCTTACCACCCTTAACAATGAAGAAGACATTCATCAGTGTCGGCAGTTGCTCAAACTAGGCAAAAAGCTAGCAGTTGATGTGAGTGCGATCGCAAATCAATTGCCATAACATCTAGGGGCGAACAGCTGTTCGCCCCTACCACATATTGCATCCACACCAGAATTACTATAAATCAAAATGGCGTCTAAACCGGGGATCGATCCTGTCGGTTTTTTGCTGATTGCAGGTGAGACAAAGAGTTTGTAGATTGCTAATATCGTTTTGACCGCTACGAGCCAGGGGAATAATATGGTCAATCGTGAGGTTTATTTCTAGTGCAGTTTTACCGCAGCTTCGGCATTGATATTTGTCACGTTGCCAGACATATTTTTTTACTTCCGGTGGAATAGAAATACGGGGAGTTTTACTCATAATTGTTTAGTGGAAAGTGCGATCGCACTTCTGGTGATAGATAGGTTTAAAACAGGCGATGTCTACGACGGGCTGTGACGCTCGTTCGCCTTTGGGAGAAGACACGGCTTAGCTTCGCTATCGGTTACGCCAGAGGGAATATCCATACTTTTGTAAAGGCGATCGCTTTTCAATTTTCTTCTTCACTAGTGTAAATAAGATAAGTTAGATCTTTTGTGAACTGGCAAAAGGTACGGTTATTGCGATCGCTTGTGACTATAAAACCGAACCTGCTTAACTTAAATATCGATCTAGTGTGATAGATAGGAAGCTTGAGATTGAGCTGAATAAAATTTCAAGATTGCGTGACAGAAAGATTATATCAGGTGTTCGGAAGCTAGACAGCTTGAGATTGAGCCTCCCAAGACTAGAGAGTTTCTTAACAGGAGATAGTTATGGCACTCATTCGTTGGGATCCATTCCGAGATATTGAACGCTCAGGAACATTCCGGGATAGCGAACGCTTAGAACCATTCCGGGAAATCGACGCCTTACAACGCCAAATGAATCGGTTGTTTGACAGATTAATACCAACTGATGGGGGTGAAAGGACAGGATGGGGCTTCATTCCTGCCGCAGAAATAGAAGAAACTGATGATGCAATAAGCTTGAGACTAGAAGTACCTGGTTTAGAACCAAAAGATATAAATGTAGAAGCGACTCCCGATTCAATTTCCATTAGTGGCGAGCGCAAGACTGAAACCAAGACAGAAGAAAACGGCATCACTCGCTCTGAGTTCCGTTATGGCAAATTCCATCGAGTAATTCCGTTACCTTCCCAAGTTCAAAACGACAAAGTGCAAGCTGAATACAAAAATGGCCTTCTCCATTTAACTTTGCCCAAAGCTGAATCACAAAAAACCAAAGCCGTCAAAGTTAATATCGGTCAAAGTTAAAAAAGCAGATTCACTAATATATCAAACCCAGAAACAGCTTTTCAGAGTTGGGCGATAAAATCAGTACAAGCGATCGCTCTGGCATTGAAAAACTAGTCAGTGGTTTACAGGAGGCAATTAAACTAGATAACAACGATCGCATTAAATCTCTTTCTAGTGAGTTACAACAAGCTTTAATGCAAGTAAGTAGCACTATCTACGCCTAAACCGCGAACAATACAGGTGCTAAAGTAGGCGATCGCCCTGAAGATGTCATTGATGCCGATTTTGTGGAAAATAAGTAATACCATCCGCAAAAATATTGGCAAAAAATGTATGGGTAGAGATGTACATCTGTACGCCTCTACCCATACATTTATCGCATTCTTCTTTCAAAAATGTTCACAAAACTCAACTAAAAATAAAAACAATTGCTACTACTAATCAAATTATTATATGTGACAAATTGTACTACTAAATATTCATGCTAATTATCACTCTATCAAAAGGCACAACGGTTATACCAATTTGAAAAAAGGACAAATACAGTAGAAGCGTATAGCTAGCTCTGCACCCTACTAACGAGCCGGGTTTTGCAAAGATTGTTGAAATTGGTATTAGAAATTGGGTAATGCGATCGCAGGCAATTAAATACACTGGCAATAACTTGATTTCTAAATGTAGAAGTGCAACTAAATAATCCGACACTTACTTATCCCCAATTTCCCCGATGAGGACGATGAAAATTATCTGTGTCAAGATATGTATAAATAAAATTAGGGGCTGAAGTGCAGATACTTTGGTAAGATTTCTACAGTTTGTTCAAGGAGATCCAAAAGTCTTTAAGACACCGTTGTAGAAGTCTAGTCTTATCCAACTAAACAAGTCCATGCAAGCCTTTTTTTGGCAAGACGATCTGATTATGTAGTGCTTTATTTACAGCACTGGCATTATTGAAGAGGGATTGTACTTTAGTTGAAGATTACCCACTCTACACCGTAAACGATCGCGTCAGGCAAAATCAGCTAGTAATAGGTAGTAGAAATTATTTTTCAAATCAAGCACTATTAGAAATGGTGGTGCTGTTTGCTCGTCACCAAGTATATGCTTAGGAGATAGTCAAGGCTAACTCTGAATTTGCAGCCAAGCAATATTTGCAGCTTGTCCTTGGCATTAAATTCACCGGTTTGAATAAAAGTTCTACATAAACACACACTGATGCAGTTTCATTTGCTTGAATAGCTATATTGATAGGACATTGATACGAAGGAAATTGAAGATTCCTAATTATGGCAAGTAAATTCATTGATGTTAGGGAATATACAGTCAGAGCGCACAAAAGACAGATTCACACTCGTGTTTTTCAGTTTGTCTGTAAAGAGTGTAACGAGGTGACAAAACGTGAGACTTACGGGCCTCGACCTTTATATTGTGAGAGATGTCGCCCTCCCCAAGCACCTAAAAAATCCCAACCAGCATCCCGCAAAGCTAAACCCAGACCAATGTCTTACAAAAGTGACACCGATCTAAATTGATTAAACTGTTATGAATTCAAAAGGACAATTAGAACCACCCCCAGGTACATTTCTCTCACCGCTGTTGGAATTACGGAACTATTACGCTCGCCTGACAGAAGAGTACCAACGGTTATTTGTGGAGGCGCGATCGCAACTCGATCATGTAGAAGCGTTATTATCTACCTGGTCTTTTGCCGATGGTAATAAGCAGATTTCCAGACTCAAGCCAGTTGATGAAAGCTCCAACTCTTCTGAGGAAGCTTCTGTGCGGTTTTTGTCAGCCCATGATGACATTTCCCAAATCAAATTGGTCGAGTCTATAGAGTCAGAACCAATAGACTCAGACAATGTTGAAATAGCTAACTCCTTGGGTACTATTGATACAAAAGCAAGTCAAGTTCCAACTAAATCCGCAATCGAGACAGTTCCAGAAAATAACGATAACTCAACAAAGGTGCCGGACATTCCGATGCTACCCCAGTATCAACATCTGTCTCGAATGGAAGCCATAAAACAGCTATTACAACAGCAGGCGGGTATTGTTTGCCATATCGATTTCATTGTGCGATCGCTTTATGGAGACTTAGATCCTACTGTATTTAGAGTAGTTAAAGGTAGAGTTCAATCTTCCCTCACCCAAGGCAGAGAAAGGAATTACTGGGTAATAATTCCGGAAGAACCCGGTTGTTATACTCTAGATTTAAATTTAGTCGCTCCAAAAAATGGCAATGGTGCTGCTAGGAGTAGTAAAAGCAAAAAGAAGAAAACCTTCATACCTCCTAATCCCAGAACAGTCCCAATGCTCAAAGCTTATGAAGGTCAATTCTTAATCGATGCCCTGACTTCTCTGTTTGAACAAAATCCAGGTAAAGTATTCACCGTCGCCGAAGTCATCGCCGGAATTTACGGAGATATAACTTCTCAAGAAGTGCGAGAGATTAAAAATAAGGTGCTAAATGAATTATCTAGAGGGTATCGGACAGGGAGATTCTCCAAGGTTCCCGACCAAATTGGTTTGTATACCTGGGACTCCAATATGATATCGGAGGGTAGTTATCGGAATTAGGGATTGGGGCATGGGAGGAGAGGGAGGGGTGGGAGGTGTGGGAGGTGTGGGAAGATGGGGAAGAAATCTTTCCCCCCACACTCCCCACACTCCCCCATCTCCCCATCTCCCACTCACCCCAAAAACAGCTTATATGCTGGGTTCTTGTTTTCATCCCAATAGCGATAGCTAAGGGTATCGAGGAATGCTTGCCACTCTTGCATCTCGTAGGGGGGAACTTGGATGCCCATAACGATGCGACCGTAGTCTGCGCCGTTGTTGCGGTAGTGAAAAAGACTGATATTCCAGTCGGGACTCATGGAAGCAACAAACTTCATTAAGGCGCCGGGACGTTCGGGAAACTCAAAACGGTAGAGTAATTCATTCTGAGCAAGGGGAGAGTGTCCGCCCACCATGTGCCGCAGATGTAATTTAGTGAGTTCGTCGTCTGTTAAATCCAGGGTTTCAAATCCGTGGGCTTCAAAGGTTTCTACCATCTTTGAAGCATCGGCACGGTTTTGAATTTGCACGCCGACAAAAATATGGGCTGTTTTGGCATCGGCAATGCGATAATTAAATTCGGTAAGATTGCGGTTACCAATCAGCTCGCAAAATTGACGCAAACTGCCTTGCTCCTCAGGAATTGTAACTGCAAAGATAGCTTCCCGGCGTTCGCCGAACTCTGCCCGTTCTGCTACAAAACGCAGGCGATCGAAATTCATGTTTGCACCGCAGGCTACAGCAATTAACGTTTGTCCTGTGATTTGTTCTCGTTCTGCGTAGGCTTTAGCAGCTGCGATCGCCAATGCACCTGCCGGCTCTAAAATCGATCGGGTATCTTCAAATACGTCTTTAATCGCCGCACAAGTATCATCAGTATCTACTAAGATAATCTCATCTACATATTCTTGACATAAACGGAAGGTTTCTTCACCCACTTCCCGCACTGCTACCCCATCGGCAAATAAGCCCACTTGCGATAAACGCACCCGATGCCCGGCTTTTAAAGATTGAGACATGGCATCAGCATCCACTGGTTCAACGCCAATCACTTTAATTTCTGGACGCAAGCGTTTGACATAAGCTCCAATTCCCGAAATTAATCCGCCGCCGCCAATAGCGACAAAAATTGCATGGATGGGTTGCTGATATTGCCGTAAAATTTCCATCCCGATTGTCCCCTGTCCGGCAATTACATGCGGGTCGTCAAAGGGATGAATAAAAGTTAATCCTTTTTCGGCTTCTAATTGACGAGCATAAGCATAAGCATCGTCGTAAGTATTTCCATGTAATACAACTACTCCACCCCTACTTCTCACTGCATCCACCTTAACTTGAGGTGTAGTTATCGGCATGACGATAATCGCTTTCGTTCCCAAGCGGTTGGCTGCCAGGGCAACCCCCTGAGCGTGATTCCCCGCAGACGCAGCGATTACACCCTGTGCCAATATATCTGGTGGCAGTTGCACCATTTTGTTATAAGCACCCCGCAATTTAAACGAAAATACTGACTGCATATCCTCACGTTTGAGCATGAGTTGATTGTTCAGTCGTGCAGACAGATTTGGAGCATACTCCAGCGGTGTTTCTTGAGCAACATCATACACGCGGGCAGTCAAGATTTGGATGAGGTAGTCACAAAACATGGCGTCAAGGGATTAGCAAATACCAGATGGAGTTTAATTTTACGTCACATCTGTACCAGTAAGGTGAATGAGGCTAGCATTAGGGATAATACGAATTCGTAATTCGTAATTAAGAAACTGACAAGCAGTAAGACTTTCCTGATTTAAGTGTGTTGCTGCAATAACCGAAAAATTACTGTTTGGTATTACTACCTGACAAACTTACTCGACCCGCAAATGTTAAGTAAGCGGACATAATTAAATGTAAAATCCAAAGGAGCAAAACCTTTTACTGTTGAGGGTTTTACCTCCTGCCTCCTGCCTCCTGCCTCCTTCAATTACCGATAACGTAGGGTAGAAAAGCGCGTCGGACTTCGGAAGCACCCCGCAGGCTTGGCTCAATTGTTGCTGTGAACCAAGATGAATCGCCTTTAAGGAAGTGAGCGTGGATATCAACTAACTGTCCGTAGCGGTTAGCAATTGTTTGAATTGTAGCGTTCATGCGCTGGAGATTCTGACGAGCGATCGCGGGTTCAACGCCTACAAAGTTGCGTTGGTCATCTTGGAAGGTAGGATCGTAAACATTACCCAGAAAAACAGGACGGATTGGTAATTGTTGCACGAAGTTGTCAAGGGCATTAGCAAAGTTTTCAATCCCTGCACCTGTATCCTGAATTAATCCCCCTAGCAAATCGTTACCACCAATGGTAATGAGTGCAATTGCCCTTTTTTCTGGGCTTAATTTGTAAGCTTGAGAAGGTAAACTATCAACGGTTGCTCCATCACGAGCGTGATGTTCTAGGCGTGCGGAACCTCGCGATCGCAGGTCTTGACCTTGAAATTCTGGAAACAGGCGATCGTCATTTTGAACGAGGAGTTGTCCTGGATGAACGCCAAACTCGTTATATCGACCGCAGTCTAATATAGAATCACCAAAAGTATACAGCGTCACCATTGCTTTTTCCTGTTGCTTGCAGCCCAAAAGCATCAAGACAGCAGCTCCTCCAATGCCTTGAATAAACTGTCGTCGCGTAGGTTGAATGCGAGCCATCATACTATCTTTGTTTGTTCGACGCTAGCATGAGGAGATGTTGGAGGATATGAATCAGAAGATGGATTTATCGCCACAAACCCTGAATCTGGATAAACTCCTGGCACTGGTCGCCACCCATGTTAACGTTGAGTCAGTGGAAATCGAGCTTGCGTATTACGCTAGACCCTCAGACCTAAAATTGCTAAAGCCGCATTCGCTATTAATTGATTAGTTTTGCTTGTCAGATGTACTAGATCCCAAAATACATATTCATCTGGATTGCTAGATTCTATCAGTGAAGAAGCTTGAGTAGTGTTAGTGAAACCAAACTTCTGCGGATGAGCGATCGCCCCATCTACAACAGATTTCACATCAAATAAAATCAGATTGATTTTGTCATCATAAATGCGGGCAATTTCTTTCAAAGATTGGTTGTGTTTCTTGATTAGCTTACTAACTACCTCTGCTTTTGTAATACTATCTACTTCTGATGCAAGCGGTGTTTTTCCAATATCAATTACATTTACTAACAAAATATTTTTAGCACCAAGCTCGGTTAAAGATTGAATTGCTGTAGAAATATTAGCGATGGTGGTAATAGTATCGCTATATTTAGGAATTCCATTGACAAACGGAGCATAATCTGCTGCACCAGCCCAGATAACATACAGCGCGTTTGGGTCGGCAGATTGCTGATTTTGCTGTAATAAGTTAGTGAATGAATCTATTTGTTGTTGCAATCCTGGCAATTGTGGCAAGTCAGGTATAACAGCAGGAAATAAATTATCCAGACCTGTTGTTGCGCCTCCAAAAGAAAAATTAATACCTTGATTATTTGAAGTATTTTCTGTGCTTGGTTGTAGTGTGATTTCTAAGCTATCTGCTAAATAGTCAACCCAGAGACGACCGTTAGAAAATCTTCCATGATAGTTGGGAGGCGCGGCTAAAACTCCTCCAGTAGCATTGAAAGCATTACCTGTGTCTGAGTAACTATCGCCAAAGATATATAAATTAGCGAACTGCTTTGTCATATCTGTACAATACCTTGCGATCGCGATGAAATTGGTGGATATTTTGATACAGGTATAGCACAAAGATTTTCAAACAGCTTTATTAGTTGAATTTATTGATTTTTCAAGATTTACCTAATCAACTACTCAATTATGTTTTTTTTGATTAATGTAGTTATTTATGTCTGTAGAGGGGGAAATATATAGATATAAGAAGAATTTTATAAAAGAGGAAAAAATAGTGTCGGCACTGTTCATAATACCGGGATATAACTTTAAAGAAGTTATTCATGAAGGTATGGATACCATTCTTTACAGGGTAACTTCCCAAACTAGCCAGCAACCAGTAATTTTGAAAGCTCTTAAAGCTGACTATCCTAGCCTAGAACATATTTTTCGCCTCAAACACGAATATAAAATTACAGAAAATTTAAATTCAGAAGGTGTAGTCAAGGTTTATAGCATAGAAAACTACGAACATCGTCTGATTATTGTCAGCGAAGACTTTGGTGGTATTAGTCTCAAACAATGGCTTTCAACACAAAAATTGTCTCTCCTCTGTTTTTTCAAAATTGCAGTTTCATTAGCCAAAACAATTGACTATCTACATCAACACCACATCGTCCACAAAGATATTAAGCCAGCGAACATCATTATCAATCCTCAGACTCAACAAGTTAAACTGACTGACTTTAGCATCGCCTCACGCTTGAATCAGGAGACGCCCCAAATCACCAATCCTAACCAGATAGAAGGAACTCTGGGATATATGTCGCCAGAACAAACAGGGCGAATGAACCGTGCTGTTGATTATCGCAGTGACTTTTACTCCTTGGGTGTGACATTTTACGAAATGCTTGCACAAAAGGTTCCATTTCAAGCTAACGATCCTTTAGAGTTAATTTACTGCCATATTGCCAAGCAAGCAACTCCCATCCAGGATTTGAACTCAGAAGTGCCAGAAGTTTTGGCGGCAATTATTGCTAAATTAATGGCGAAAAATGCTGAAGACCGCTATCAAAGTGCGGCTGGGTTATTGGCTGATTTGGAATTGTGTTTAGAGCAACTACAAACTCAGGGCGTAATCACAAATTTTATCCCAGGAGAGAGCGATCGCACTGCTCATCTTCTGATCCCGCAAAAACTCTACGGGCGGGAACAAGAAGTATTAATATTACTATCTGCGTTTGAGCGAATAGCAACATCAAAATCTCAAACAGAATTAGTGCTTGTATCTGGTTATTCTGGTGTTGGAAAATCATCTCTAGTCAATGAAGTTCACAAGCCTATTGTTCGTCAGCGCGGTTACTTCATCCGCGGTAAATTCGACCAGTTTCAGCGCAATATTCCATACTCATCTCTAATTCAGGCGTTTCAAAACCTAATACAACAGTTACTCACAGAAACTAACACTCAACTAGAACTGTGGAAACATAAGTTACTATCTGCTTTGAATCTTAACGGACAAGTAATTATTGATGTAATTCCCGAAGTTGAATGTATTATTGGCAAACAGCCCTCAATTCCTCAACTAGGACTAAAAGAAGCCCAAAACCGATTTCATCAGGTATTGCAAGCTTTTATCCAAGTTTTTACCCAAAGCGAACATCCGTTAGTTGTATTTCTCGATGACTTGCAATGGGCTGATTCTGCTTCTTTGGATTTCATCCAAGTTTTGATGACCAACTCAGACACTCAATATTTGCTACTAATTGGAGCATACCGCGATAACGAAGTAACTAGCACTCATCCATTACTCAAAACATTAGAAGAAATTTCCCAAGCCGGAACTATCGTCAACAATATTGTGCTGTCTCCCTTGGAACTTAACCATGTGGAGCAAATTGTCACAGACACTCTCAATGATGGGGAAAACACTCTATCTTTAGCAGAATTATTATTTAATAAAACTCAAGGGAATCCCTTTTTTCTTACCCAACTACTCAAGACTTTACACCAAGACCATCTACTCAAGTTTGACTTTGTTCAAGGGTGCTGGCAATGGGACTTGCCACAAATTCAAGCGACAGGTATCGCAGACAAGAATGTAGTGGAGTTAATTGCTGGGAATATTGCCAAGTTACCGGAAACTACCCAAAATACCCTGAAATTAGCAGCTTGTATAGGTGCGCGGTTCAGTTTAAATATTTTAGCGACAGTCAGCCAACAGCGATCGCTTTTCGTTGCCGCAGCTTTGGAATCTGCTTTACAGGCAGGACTAATTTTGCCTTTGAGTCATGAATACAGCATACCCTTATTATTTGCCGATGAAGAATTAGACATGATAGGGTTTGATGATTCTCAAATAGCTTATCGTTTTCTGCACGATCGCGTCCAGCAAGCAGCCTATTCGCTCATTCCTGAGTCACAAAAGCAAGCAACTCATTTCAAAATTGGTCAATTACTTCTACAAAACAAAACTGAAGCAGAAATTGAGTCTAATATTTTCGATATTGTAAATCAATTCAATTTTGGGATTGATTTATTTTCTACGCAATCTCAAAAAGATGAATTAGCCAGATTTAATTTAACAGCAGGACATAAAGCAAAAGCTGCTGCTGCCCATGAACCTGCGGTAAACTATCTGCGGATAGCAAGAAAACTCTTAGCTGAAAATAGCTGGCAATCTCAATATAAATTAACTTTAGATGTTTATGTTGAGTGTGCAGAAGCGGAGTATCTAACTACTAATTTTGAAGTAGCCCAGGTTTTATCAAATACAGTTATTCAAAAAGCGGCACATTTACTCGACCAAATCAAAGTTTACGAACTCATCATCGACATGAATATTGCCCAGGGTCGGCAATTTCAAGCCGTACAAGTTGGGCTAGAGGCAATAGAAATGTTAGGAATTTCTCTTGTCTGCTATACAGGAAATGTTAACAGTCTACCGCAATTACCATTACTATCAGATTTAGTAACTTTTCCAGAAATGACAAATCCTTGTCAATTAGCAAGTCTCCGCATTCTCAGCAAAATTTCTGCACCTTCTTATCAATCTGCGCCAGATATTTATCCCCAAGTAGTTTTGACAATGGTCAATCTTTGCTTAGAACACGGACATTCACCATTAGCCGCTTATGTTTATGGTGCTTATAGTGCATTTTTACAATCTATTATTGGCAATCCAGCAGCTTCTTATCATTCAGGTCAAATTGCCTTCAGTTTGTTAGAAGAATACCCGAATAAAGAATTAGAAGTCAAAGTCTATATGGTAGTGAGTACATATAGTTTACCTGGCAGAGAACATATAAAAGATACATTTAATCCATTAATTAAAGGTATTCATAGCGGTTTGGAAGTTGGAAATATTACTCATGCTGGTTTGACTGTAATTGCTTATTGCACGCAGTTATTTTTCTCTGGGGAAAACTTAGAATTAGTTAAAAATCGCCAAACTCAATATATTGATTTACTACGAAAATTAAAACAGAAACCTTATGTAAGCTACATTAGCATTTGGACGCAACTTGTTGTAAATCTTCAGACTGATGTAGCTGAACCATGTTACTTAAGTGGAGAGATTTGCAATGAGGTAGATATTATTAATTGGTTTGAGCAAACTTCTTACTATCAAGGAATATTTGCAACTTATATTGCTAAAGCTATTATTCTATATAACTTTGCAGAATACGAGCAAGCCATTAATTACTGTGAAAAAGCGGCTCCTTATCAAAGAGCCACTTTAGGGCTAATATTAGCCGCTGTGTACTATTTTTACTATTCATTAGCATTGTTAGCTGAGTATCCTCATATAACAGCAGATAAACAGAGTTATATATTAGAACAAGTACAGGCTAATCAATTAAAAATAAAGCATTGGGCAGACCATGCACCATGTAATTTTCAACATAAATATGAATTAGTTGCAGCAGAACTAGCGCGAATTAAAGGACAAATTTTAGAAGCGATAAATTTATACGATTCTGCTATTACCAATGCTGCCGAAAATGGGTATATCCAAGAAGAGTCTTTAGCAAACGAACGTGCTGCATTGTTTTACTTAGAATTAGGTAAAACTAAAATTGCTAAAACATACATGACAGAAGCGTATTATGGTTATATTAAATGGGGAGCGATCGCTAAAGTAACAGATTTAGAAAAACGCTACCCTAATTTGATTGCTCGAACGCAACTTATAGATAAGAGCCAAGGAATCATGGATGATTGGTTAATGTCTAGAACCACTCACCAAACCATTGGCAAAACTACAAATAGTACTAGTATTAATTATAATACTTTGGACTGGGGAACGGCGATGAAAGCTGCCGAAGCTATATCCAGCGAAATTATTTTAGATAACTTGTTAAAAAAGCTATTAAATATTGTTTTAGAAAATACTGCTGCGGAAAAAGGCTGTTTAATTTTAGAACAAGATGGTCAACTATTTATCAAAGCTATTGCTAAAGCCTTAAATAGTTATTTTGAAATTATCCAATCTACTCTGATAGAAAGTAGCCAGGATATCCCAGTTACTTTAATTAACTATGTTGCCAGAACCCAAGAAACTTTAATTTTAGGCGATGCCACCCAAGAAACTATTGCGAGTACAGATTCTTATATCGTCAAACATCAACCCAAATCAATTTTATGTACGCCAATTGCGTATCAAGGAAAATTGATTGGTTTATTTTATCTAGAGAATAACTTAACTAGCGATGCATTTACTAGCGATCGCCAGGAAATTCTCAAGCTTTTAACAACACAAGCCGCTATTGCCATTGAAAACGCCAGCCTTTACGCCCGCGAACAAGAAAAATCTCTACAGTTGCAACAATCTCTACAACAACTCCAGCGAACTCAAGCACAACTCGTACAAACTGAAAAAATCTCTTCTCTTGGACAACTAGTAGCTGGTGTTGCACACGAGGTAAATAATCCTGTCGGCTTCATCAGTGGTAATCTTTCCTATACTAAACAATACATTGCAGATTTAATAGCTCACTTACATCTGTACCAGCAAAGCTATGCAAATCTTCCTATAGACATTCAAGAACATCAAGAAGAAATTGAATTAGAGTATTTACTAGAAGATTTGCCTAAAATGATTGACTCGATGCAGGAAGGTATAGAGCGAATTAAAAATATCATGCAATCTTTACGAAACTATTCTCGAAATGATGAGGGAGAAAAAAAGTTCGGGGATATTCATAAAGGTATAGATACTACATTGATGCTCTTACAACATCGGTTAAAAGCAACTTCTTCGCGTCCAACAATTCAAGTTGTAAAAAACTTTGATAATCTACAACCAATTCCCTGTTACCTTGGACAACTCAATCAAGTGTTTATGAATTTACTGGCAAATGCCATTGATGCTTTAGAAGAATCCAATGAAGGTAAAAGCTATCAATATTTAGAACAACAACCAAATATAATTACTATTAGTACTGCATTAGAAAATGAGCATGTAATAATTCGCATTGCAGATAACGGACTCGGTATCCCAAAAGAAGTACAGCAGCAAATTTTCAATCCTTATTTTACTACTAAGCCAGAAGACAAAGGTACAGGACTGGGACTATCTATCAGCCATCATATTATTACTGAAAAACATGGTGGCACTCTTGAATGTATTTCTTCTCCCCATCAAGGAACAGAGTTTGTGATTCGCCTTCCGATAAATTTTGAATCTGAATGAAGCTCCTCAAACATTATTTGAGGAGCTTGAGGAGTTTTTAGAGTGTAAAACAGTTAGTGACTCAAATAATCTAACTTTCTTAATTGGTACATATCGTCTACCTAAAGAAAGGGCATTTTATTAAAAAGTCTCGTATCCTAGAGTACAAAAAATGCCCTATTCAAAAAATCAGATTAGTGAATGAGTCCGTAATAAGCGGTTGCAGCAACTAAGACAATTGTTACGACTACCAGTGTTGTACTAAGTAGAAATTGTGTAGAGGTTTTTTGATTGAGAGCTTCTTTACTTCCACCCTCAAGTGTTGTTCTCTCTGTATTGTTGGGATTGTTTAAATTTTCACTTTTCATGGTTGTTATTTCCTTTGATGATTTCTTACAGTTTTGTTTGTAATTCTCTAAAGTACATCTAGCTTGAGAATTAATAAAAAAGGTAGAAATGAGTAGATGAAATTAAACATTATTTTCATCTACAAAAGTGCTAATTCAAGCTATCGTTTTGAGTATTAGAGGAATCGTAAACACCCCAATATTCAATACCCCGATCGCGTAATATTGGTTCAACCCGATGAATTTCTGCTTCTGAGCCTTCTAAGATAAGCAAATAATAACTTTGTTGGAGGCGATCGCTATAAACTCTGGCTCTCTCTTCGGGTATACCTAAATCGCCTAATGCCTTCAACAAATTTTGATTTGCTGCGGCTCCCACAGCAACACCCGCTACGCTGCTAACCAATGCTACACCCAAGGAACCTGCTGCAAGTACAGCTCCTATACTGGGAAGCGCCAAACTAGTCAAACCAACTAACAGAGTACCCCAACTAGTTGCTGTCAGCGTGTCTCCTATTGCTCCAGTTGTATTGACATCTCGATCGTTAATGCGATCGCTTAGTTGTGCATCACCTAACTTCTCGCCCGGCTCTACATCTTTAACGATTACAGAAACTTTTTCGCTAGGAAAGTTTGCAGTTTTCAATTCATTAATTGCCTGTTCTATCTGTTGAGAATTAGCAAATACTCCTACTGCACGTATGGTGTCTTTAGTTATCATATTTCCCTCAATCAAAATTGTATTAGTGCGTCCATCTATAACTCAAAAATTTGCTCTCGCTTCACAAGTAGGTTAAGTATTAAAACGCCACTAAGTTGTTTATTAAATTGATTTTTCCAAGGAGGATAATCATTATTCAAGGCTTAGTAGCTAACCCAATGCAGCACATCACGCACGACACTATAGCCAGCCAAATCCCAAAGTAAATAAGCAACAAAACCAATCATCGCAAAACGGCCATTCCACAGTTCTTGTTGGGGATTCCAGCCCAAAATCCAAGCATTGCGATCGACACCGTTATAAGCTTTAGCTTCAGTAGGTAATTGAGTTGCTTTGTTAGTATCAATTGCCATTGCAAATATTCCTAAATAACTCCGCTACACCCACATATTAGTTACTATTACCCTTGCATTTCTCTGCCTATTGGGGAATCTAAAAGCGCCACAAGAAATATCTCAAATCTTCGCATTCTCTTCTCTGCTTCTCTGCGCCTCTGCGTGACACAAAAAACAACAAACACTCTCTTAATCCGATTCACTTCTCAAGACAGATGTAAAAGCAGATTTAATCGAACCTCCTGCCTCCTTAATCTTCTGAGCAATAGGTTCCTCATGATGTAAAAACACACGCGCACAGTTACGTCCCGGTAAACCAGAAATAGAACCACCCGGATGAGTTCCAGCACCAGTAAGATACAAATTCTCAATAGGTGTTTTGTAGTTAGCTAATTCCGGCAACGGACGGAAGCAAAGCATTTGCTCTAAAGTCATATCGATATGGTAATAATTACCTTTGTAAGTCCCTAAACGTTCTCCCAACTCAGCCGGACTTTCTACATGACGAGCGATGATTGAATGTTCCAGATTGGGCGAATATTGAGCAAGTTTCTTGATCGCGTTGTCTGCAACTTTGTTTTTCAGTTCATCCGTCCAACCGGTACCTTTTAAACCCGTACCCTCTGCACCAGCAATTTGATAGGGTGCAAAAAACTCTATCCATAATGTGTGTTTGCCTTCCGGTGCCATTGAAGGATCGAGTCCGGTAGGCATGACGAGATACATCGATGGATCTTCATCAGGAATTTTACCAAGAGTAATCAGACTGTGAGCTTGTTCTACATGAGTGACGGAATCGGCAATCATAATAGAACCCTTGAGAAAAATATCTTGGTGATTGTGGTGGACAAAGCGCAACGGTTCAGATAATGCACAATCGATTTTGAGGATAGTTTCATTGTTGTTGACGATGCGGCGATCTAATCTTTCGCGCAATTTTTCATCAACGCTATCCACATCGCTACTATCAATTAATTGCAGGAATAAGCGTTTGGCATCAATACTTGAGATTACGCCTTTGTTAGCACGATATTCTTTACCACCAGCAACCCGCACGCCAACAGCTTTACCATTATCTACCAAGACTTTTTCTACCTTTTGGTCGGTGAGGATCGTACCGCCTTCAGCTTTTACCATCTTCACCAAAGCATCGACAAGTCCGCCACTACCACCGCGCGGTCTTGCCATACCAGGATTATGACGCAACATCATCATCATTGCCCCAAAGGACATGGCTTTTTGTGAGGGAGGCGAACTCAGTTCTGCTGCAAGTCTAGCCAGAGGTGCTTTGACAAACTCAGAATCAAAGTACTCGTTAATATTATCTGTAGCACTGCTGAGTAAAGTCCGAAGTAAATCGAGGGTTGTATTAGTACCTCCGACAATTGAAAATAAGTCTTTTAGACTATTGAGATTGTAATTACCAGCAATATCAACAAGTGATTTCGGCGGTGCATTGAAAAAAGGAGTTACCGATTTAATAAAGCGCTGCCAAAAATCAGCGTACTCGGCATATTTTTCTGCATCACGCTGACTGTAACGGGCAATTTCTGCACAAGTTTTTTCAATCGATTGATGGGCTAAAAAATATTTGCCATCAGGATGGGGACAAAACGCAACCGGGTCACAGGTAAGATATTCTAAGCCGTATTTATGCAGTTCCAATTCTTGGATAACTGGCCCTAAAAAAATAAACAGATGGTTAATCGCGCAAGGATTAAATTTAAAACCAGGCGCTTCATTTGGCATCAGTTCTTCAGTTGTACAACCGCCACCAGGGAGCGATCGCCCCTCCAATAATAAGACGCTGTAACCAGCTTTTAACAGATAGCCAGCACAAACTAAACCATTATGACCAGCGCCAATAATTACAACGTCATACGCTTCCATGACTGCAATGTGATGAGTAAAGTATATTCCCTGATATTAGAAAGTGCTGAAGATATCTTAATCTTTCGTGGGTTATAGAATATTTATATATCTAGTAGTAGTATTTTTTTCAAAAAAAAGTAAATTTATTTTTAATTTTATTCTGCGAGTCTATTAGACATCTCCAGAAATTAATTCTGCATTACCCAAAATACTTGTAGAGACGTAGCATTGCTACGTCTCTACATTCAATCTTCTTGATAGTTAGTATCAATTTTTACCTCTTCTTTCTTCGCTATTTCTTGTAATTCTTTAACGTGATGTACGCTCAACAGCCACTCTTCATCGTTAGATTTATCTGCACTATATTGACTTTGTTGCTCTTTTAGTGTTTCAATTTGATAACTAATTACCGCTAATGCTTTATTTTCAAGAATTGCTTTTTTTAGCAACTCAAACCGCGATACTTCATCAATATGAAACAATAGTTGTGAGATACAACGACTGACAATAACTTCATTATCAAAATCAAGAATACTATTCGATTCCTCTTTTTGAGATAATAATTGGTCGCTGACATCAAACAAAGCTTCCACAAGTAACGGAATGTATTTTACAGGAATTTCGTCTGGAGTAGAATTTTCTAGATTTTCTAAAAAGATTCTAGCTTGTGTTGTACCGTCTGGAAGTTTTAGTTTAGCAAGCTCTATCAAATAATCTCTAAATTTATCTGTATTTCTCAGCAAACCAAGGATAATTTTTTTCTGAATATTAGATAATTCTCCTGCTGGTAATGACAGACGAAAGTAAACAGGAAATATTTCTAAGCTACAAATACGTAGCTGTTCCTGCCATTCCATCTCTTGTTTTTTATCTAAATATAGATTACCTAAAATATATTTTAATTTAGGAAACAGATGCATAAGCAGGTTTTTAATCGGCTGCTTGTCTTTCTCTGGCAGTTGAGCAATCCAGGTATTGAGAAGATTTTTGAGTTCGTCTGTTGAAATGTCTACCTCTCCTACAAAAATATGAGGATTTTGATGAATTATCGTATATATCTTTGGACAAAATACCCGCAAAGACTCAATAGCGATGAAATCAATAGGGTTTACTTCACCTTTGACTGCTGGATAGGTTAATGTTAAAGTATTAACAAAACGAACAATATCCCCGATACTAGTAATAAAGCAATCTATTCCTTGAAAGTAAATATCGCCCCAGCGAACTTGGTTAATTTGTTCTTTTGGTGTTTCAGCAAATATATTATCCAACTTTTGCAAAAGCAACCTGCGGAGTGCAATTTTATCGGGAATAGGTAACTCAAAACTAACTTGAATAATTTTTTCTAAATATGCTTCTCCAGATATTTCTATAGTATCCGCCATTGCTTTTAAAACAACTTCTTTATTAAAAACTAGAAGATAGACAACGTTAGTAAAATTCCGCATTGCTTTAAAAATGCGAAATAGTTGTTTGATATCTTCGCCAGCCAAGCGGTCTATATCGTCAATTGTGACGACTATTCGTCGCTGCTGCTGTATTAACGTGTCTTCTACTTCTTCTTTTAATTCCGTAGCTTCCTTGTCTCTCTCGTCCAATAATGCCGCTAATGCCTTGCCAGTTTGTGCGTAAGGTAGAGGAATGTCTGAAATAATGTTGGCAAAATCAGCTAGTCTTTCTTTCAAACCTTTTGGTACAGACAACTCTTGGCTTAAAACGTTTTGTAATTGCTCAAAAAAGCGCCTGGTGATATTCTCGTGTCCTGATAATAACCAGGGATTGAAAGGAACAATGATTGGTTGTTCTTCCTCTGGCTTTTGCTGAAGATAGCGAACTACAAAGTTTAATAGTGTAGATTTGCCAGAGTTCCAGGCACCATAAACTGCAATTACGAAACCTTCAGGAAAGGTCATTTTACAAATGCTATCTGCTAGATACTTGGCAAAGTTGGCATATTCCAACAGGTCTTTTTCAGGATCGATTAAGGAACTATCTACCGATATATCGTTAATGGTCGTCTGTGTCATACAAGAGTTTTTTACTGCTGCTGCGATCGTTGCACATTTAGCAGGATAAAAAATGATACCTAACGATGAATTTTTGAGTTTAATAATTCTTTGTAGGCTTATGCAATTGGTATGAGATTAGTTATTGAGCCTCACCGGAATTAACAGCTTCAATAGACAAACAACGTCCTTTAATAATTCTCTCTCCACATCATCTAAATAAGACTACTCAAACAACTTGAATGCCAAGCTTAACTATTGGTTATATAAGTAAGCCGTCGTAAATATTTATCGTCAGGATAAGGCAGGAGGCAGGAGGCAGCTATGCTATAAGAAACAAGGTTTTACCTTACTTAATTTTTCTTAACATAGTTTAGTTTTTTCACATCCACTTAACTTAAATGCAGGATTATTTATGCCTATGTGTAGTAGTATCAGCTAAATTGCAAGATTCCTATATAAAGGTATTATTTCTCAAGAATGATTTTGAAAAATGGATAATATTATTTTTTAAGAAAATATTATTACTTGCTAAAAATATTTATTATAGGAAAGCTTCTAAGAAAGTCTGTATAAAATTCAGTTTATGTCAATTGATTAGTTTATTTGGTTAAAAGCCCAAGTCTAGCTATATCCCAGTTTTTTGCTAAAACAGTCCATAACCAATACTTACTATAGATTAGCCTTGTAGACAAATAAGCAATTGCAAGCATTAAAGCTTATTAATGAGACGTCATATAAGTTTTACTAATATTGGCAAATATAAGACTCGTATTTGATTCTTGCAAAGCCAAATATAACTCAAAAAGTCTGCTTTTTAGTTGCTTGCTGCTTATAGCTTGCCTGAGCAGACAAATTAGAAAGCAAAGCAGATTTCTATAGAAGCTATAACAAATTAACTCTTCAAATATTGATTAGATAATATGGTTGAGCCTCAAGAAGATGAAGTTTTATTAGAAGCTGGTTCTCTTCCTCCTGTCCCGATTCAAGAAATCTCCGAGGATAGGGCATTAACAGAGACGGTACTTTTCCCAACTCCAAAACTGTTCGTAAAAATTCCTAAGCTGGAAATTCGCCAAAGTCTCAGAGCGTTAACTTATGAGAGTGTCTTTGCTGCCGTTTTCTATAGTATTATCGGCGGTGCATTGCTGAGTAATTTCTTACTAGAGTTAGGCGCCGGGCCGGCTGAAATTGGTTTGCTTGCAGCTATCCCTCAGATGGTGAATCTCCTGCAACCATTGGGAGCTTATTTGATAAACCGAAGTACTAGCTTTCGGTGGTATTTCGCATGTATTTTTGTCTCGTCGCGGCTGTTGTGGGTGATTCTCATACCCGCGATTGTGTTGGTGACTTCATCTCATATCACTGGATATCAAGTAGTAGAGTTGGCTTTGATAATTCTCTTAGTAGCCAATATCATCGAAGCTTTTGGCCGCGCGCCTTGGCTTGGGTGGTCAGCTGTGTTAGTACCTCAACGGATACGGGGGCGATATTTTGGCTTTCGTAATAGTATTCTCGGCTTGACTAACCTTGTTGGCGTGCCGTTGCTAGGTTTTGCCGTATCGTCTTGGCCTGGTGGAACGCTTCAAGGTTACGGGGTAATGTTGGTTCTAGGAATCACGCTAGGGTTAATTAGTGTGGGCTGTCAGTTATGGATGACTGATATAAACCCGCAGATTCTAAAAGTTGCTCACTCAGACACATCGCAGCCAGAGTCGCACGGGATAGATTTTAGCTTCTTGAAAGATGCTAATTTTTTAAGGTTTGTGCTTTACCTGAGTATCTGGTGCTTTGCTGTTAACGTTAGCGCTCCCTTCTTTAACCTGTATTTGCTGGATAACCTAGATATAGATATTAGCGTGGTAACGATTTATCACGGCTTAGGGACTGCTGCTAATATGATGATGCTGCTTTTGTGGGGTAAACTGGCCGATCGCATTGGAAATCGTCCGCTACTGTTATTAGTGGGAGTCTTAGTGGCGATAACACCTCTTTTGTGGCTGGGGGTTAGAAGCGATGAAATTTCTTTTTGGATTTGGTTACCCTTGCTGCACATACTAGCTGGCGGTACGTGGGCGGCGATTGATTTGTGTACCAACAATATGATGATGGGAATAGCACCGCTACGTTATCAATCAAGTTATTTTGCGATCGCAGGTGCAATTGCTGGTATCACAGGAGCAATGGGTATTACTGTCGCCGGTTTTCTAGTAACTCTCTCTAGTAATATAGGTTTGCTGGGGCTGTTTGTTCTCTCTGGCTTACTACGGATGGCTGCACTTTTACCCTTAGTTTTTGTTCGAGAACAACGCTCTATGCCACTGGGTCAGCTAATGCGATTCTTATTCCCAATGAAGCAACCAACTGATTTAATTGAAGCAGAATAAGTCAAAATTCAGGAGTAAAACAGATTTAATAAATGGCTTAGGAACTTATAACAGTTTTCAATTTAATGGAATACACCATTTGAAAATTAATTGTAGGGGCGCACAGGTGTGCATTGGTGTCAAATTAAGCTCAAACTATTGTTCCACAATCGTTTTACCCCACCCCCAACCCCTCCCCTTGCCAAGGGGAGGGGAGGTTTTGCGTCAGCAAAGCCGGGGTGGGGTAACGCGGATCTTGATGGTAAGTGAGTAGAACTCGCTCATCACGTTTTCATCAGGGTTTTACGTTAAGTTGACACCAATGACAGCTGTAAAGCCCTTAGCGTAGTCCATTCAACTGCAAATTGCTCTAGGTTGTGTAGTTCATTAATTTGAAATTGCTTGTAAATTTTCAATGATATATTTCAACAATATTCCAGCAAACTATAGAGTCGTTGAGCATCACGAATAGCGTGTCCGTCGGGGTCGTTATTGAAATATACGTAAACGTCAATCTCTTGCATCAAAAATGAACGAATGCGTCCAACCCATGTAGATAACTCTTCATCAGAATAACCTACGTTCCATTGTCCGCTATGCATACGGATATAAGTCCAAGGGGCGGTTAAACAGACATCAAGGGGAACTGTTGGGCTAACAGGTAAACAAAGGGCTACACCTGCACTTTCTAATAGTTTATAAACTTCAGGAATCAGCCAGCTTGAATGACGAAACTCAACTGTAAATCGTTGTTGTGGATAGGTTTGTAGTAATTCTAAAAATGCCTGAAGACGCTCAATATTAATATGCCAAGTATGAGGAAATTGAAATAAAATAGGGCCGAGCTTTTCTTGTAAACCAGATGCGCGTTCCATTATCCGAGATAGCGGTTCTATCGGGTCTTTTAACTTTTTCATGTGCGTGAGATAGCGGCTACCTTTAACAGCAAAAAGAAAGTTAGGTGGTGTTTCTTTATGCCAAGTTTCAAAGACAGACCGTTCTGGCAAACGATAAAAGGAGAAGTTAATTTCTACAGTAGCGAAGTGTTGAGCGTAAAATGAGAGTTGGCGATCGCTAGGCAAATTTTGTGGATAAAAAATGTCCATCCAATGCTTATAAACCCAACCACTAGTACCGATTTGCAGTTTACTCATTCAGTTATCTCTGTTATATTATTCTCCCGTATAATTGTATAGAATATAGATAATTTGTAGGGGCTTTACAGTTGTAAAGCCCCTATCGCGAACATATTTATTTAATCTAATTTAAATTATTTTAAAGCTAATACTTTCTGGCTGAATTTTTGGAGTTGATGTTGAACCCAATTACCACCTTTAGCGATACATTGAGAACATAAGTCTCCATAGCCTTCACCTTGGTCATCGCATACAATTATCCTAGCTGCATTGACCTGAAACTTTTGCTGGCAAATTAAACACATTTGGCTAATTTTGTCTGCATTACATTCTATTTGAAATTTCATGTTTCTTCTCCTGATTAAAAACATTTAAATAAACTAAAAGCATAATATATTTTTTATTATTTATAACTTTTTAAAAATTTACATCTATACAAAGAAGTATATATTTATAATCAAAGCTAAAGGTTAGTATAGCTATATGCTTATATGTCAGGGAGTAATGCTTAGATTAAATCTTTTCATCTATTTCAAATCGAGGCAATAATAAATAAAAAATAAAATTTATACATTCTCAGTTTCTCTTAACTGCTTGACCAATGTAACAAACAGAAGTATGATTATTAATTTTGATTTCAAATAGTTCTGTTTTTTTACCCTCAGATTGATTATTTAAACCTTTGAGCAAGATATTCTTCAATGTTTTAAAGCTAGTACCACCCGTTAAATCAAATCCTTTAATTTCAAAATCTGCAAAGCCAATATTTTTCATTACTTCTATCAGTTCTTCTGGCTTAATAAAAAATTAGACAAATAACTCTAGCTTCTGCGATAAATCAAACTTTTTAACGCCAGATATCAACAATGGTGGGTGGGTTTAAGCGACATATTGTAATCCTTTCTCGTGTAATTTCTGCTCAATATGCTGCATTTCTTGGAGAGATTCTCCAGTAGCGATCGCATAAATTTCTGTGTATATTTTTCCGTATTTAACTTTCTCTAAAGCCGACAAAATAATTAAGTCTTTTCGCTCTAGTTCTGATTTCAAAGTCACTAAAATTGAATCTAACGTTCCTTCCATACGGTAGTCACTGGAATATTTAGCTACTTCTTTTCCCAGTCCCAGTAAAGTATGACGCTGCAAACATAAAGGAGTCGAACCATTGACTCGGAAATTCGCATCGATCGCATAAAATTCTCCGTCTCGATCCTCCAGTACATCGAACCCAATTACCCCAAAATAACCCTGTTTGCGAGCATATTTACCAATGGCGGCAATCATTTCAAAGAACTTGCTCATGTCAGTGTTGCGGTAGTCAATCAATCCTCCTAAATAGTTGCCTTCTGGAGTAACTAATTGTCTGGTAGTACCGATAAGAGTTATGTCTCCCGCCTTATTGACATAAAACTGCACGCAGTAATTCTGCACCTCATTCTTAACGAACTCGGAGACAATAATCGTATCCAGCATCTTAATCTTGAGATATTTCCTAATTTCTTCAAAACAGTAATTTAAATCGCTGCGGCTTTTGATAATATAAGTGCCTTCTCCTGAGAGTCCGTGCGATGTTTTTATTAAGTAAGGAAATTCTGGTAATTCAATATCTTCTAAACTACAAGCGTGCAGATCGTAAGTTTTGTATTTTGGACACTGTACCCCTAATTCGGCTAAAGTTGCTTTGCTAAGTAAGCGATAATGGGTGTCTGGTTCAATAGCGTGTTTTTCTTTTTTCAGGTTATCAAAAGGAAATAGAGTAATCAATTTGTCAAAGTCATCACTATGGCTGAGGTCATCCAAATAAGTCGAGCAATCTCTCATTTCAATATTAGAATGCTTGAAACCCAAATGCTCTTGCCAGTAGGCAATTAACGATTTTGATGGCGGAATAATCGTAATTCCTGGAATGCGATCGCCTAATACAGCCAGATTCTTCCAAGGTTCTTTCTGACAAATTTTATCGAGGGAAGTTTTACTCGCTTCACTACTTCCATCTTGAATAAAATATTTTTTCTGATTTGGATAAGCAGCCCAACTTGCAGTAGCAGGGTAATTTAGGATAAACCCATAAGATGCATCTGTGATATCTTCAGCAAACAGATAAGAAAGAGAATTTCCTTGAAAGTATTGAAAGTTATATTTTGAATCCATTTAATCCTCCAAAAAACCGCATTTTTATATGAATGCGGTTGTTAGTAGCAAACAAGTCTCCCATTTTATGATTAACACTAATTTGAAAATCAAGTACACATTTAAACTTGAAAACCCAAATGAAATATTACTTGCCGAATTGTGCAGCTTGCTTCTTCCTGGAGGCGAGTATTACAAATTGGCAGGGTTATTTTTGAGTAAAAGCAGCTACTTTGTCTTGTCCTGCGGTCATATAAGCAACTGCCATGTGTGATGAATTATACGCCCAGCCTACCCGTCCTTGACGGTCTATAAGGATGCACCCAGCTTCGCCTTTAACCTTAGAAACTAAAGCGTCAATTGCCATCTGTGCTGCTTCATTTGGATGTCGGTCTTCACTCAAGAAATCGATCGCAGTTTTAGCCAAAACCACCGGAATGATTGACTCGCCATCACCAGTTGTCGAGCAAGCACCGACCTTATTATCAGCGTATAAGCCACAGCCAACTACCGCACTATCACCTACACGACCTGCTTGCTGGTTCGTAGTCCCGCCAGTTGACGTGCCAGCAGCTAGGATACCGCTAGCATCTAAAGCCACACAACCTATAGTGTTGGGGCGATCGAGAACGCCCCGATCCTCTTTCCACTGCTGCCATTGCTCCTCGGCTACTAAGTCTTCTTTTCTACACATCTCAGCTTTGCAATCTACGGCGAATCGTTCTGCACCCCGCGCTACTAGTAGCCTGGGTTTGTCATCCATAATTTTTCGTGCAACCGAGATTGGATGACGTATGCCTTGAGCTGCTGCAATTGCTCCCCAACTTAACGAGCCTTCCATGATTGCTGCGTCTAACTCCACTTCTCCATCGCTGTTGAGAGTTGCACCCAGACCAGCATTAAATGTCGGGTCAGCTTCCAGAACGCGGGTAGCTGCTTCAACAGCTTCTGCCGCACTACCTCCACCAAGCAACACTGCCCAGCCAGCTGTTACTGCTGCCGTGCAACCTGCATTGTTTGCTGCAACTTTCTTGTCTGTGATGGTTTTTGCTCCGCCATGAACGACAATGACTGGTTTCATAAAACTTCTTGTAATTAGTATGAATTTTGTGGGACTGCAACCGACTCAAATTTTTCATCAATTAGTTGGAGCGATCGCAACTTTAAAGTCTCTAAACCCAAGCGCTCGGTTGCCGATATAAATACAGCTTGGGGATAGCGTTGTTGAACTTGAGCTAAAGTTTCGCTATCTACTCGGTCAACTTTGAATATTGCCATAAACATTTTGCATAAACTAATAATTAAAAGCCTAATTTTAACCCTGTAATTTATATTTTCATCTCTTCAGTTTTGATTTAATCTACCAAGAGAAATAAGTACGTTAGTTTTTATATAATGCTTGTTTTGATTTTTCAAGTTTTTGTATATACATTTTTTTCAAAGCGAGCTAAAACCCAGAACTCCGACTTCTTCAAAAAGTCGGAGTTCTAAATCAAGTTATTTCGAATCTTACTACTGATGTCTTCGTTGATGCCACTGCCAAGCATGGGCGATAATTTCCTTGACGTCAGCATATTGTGGATGCCAACCCAAAACTTTAGTTGCTTTGTCGCTGCTGCCAACTAAAATAGGGGGGTCACCTGGACGGCGATCGCGTTCTTCTATTTTAATATCTTTGTCCGTTACTTTTTTCGCAGTTTCTATTACTTCTCTGACTGAAAAACCATTGCCATTTCCTAAATTAAATACTTCGCTTTCTCCCCCTTTTAGCAGATATTCTAAACCTAAAACATGGGCTTGTGCCAAGTCCGTCACATGAATATAATCTCGGATGCAAGTGCCATCCGGGGTAGGATAATCAGTACCAAAAATTAAAATTGAATCGCGTTTACCCATAGCAGCTAGTAGTACCAATGGTATGAGGTGAGTTTCTGGTTCGTGGTCTTCACCAAGCAATCCATTGGGGTCAGCACCAGCGGCATTAAAGTAACGAAAACGTACAGATTTTAAATTATAGGCTGTATCAAAATCAGATAAAATTCTTTCTACCATCCACTTGCTAGTAGCATAGGGGCTAATGGGGTCTTGTGGATGTTCTTCGGTAAGAGGAACAAACTTTGGTACGCCATAAAGAGCGCAAGTAGAAGAAAAGATAAATTTGTTAACTGACGCAGCAAGCATAGCTTGTAAAAGTGTCAGAGTACCTGCAACGTTATTTTGGTAATATTTAGCTGGGTCGGTAACAGATTCACCCACTGCAATATAAGCAGCAAAATGCATTACAGCAGTGAAATTGTAAGTTGAAAATATGTCATCGAGAAGAGAGCGATCGCTCATATCTCCAATAATCAATTTCACCTGCAAAACTTCTTCTACAAGTTCTCGATGTCCGTTCGACAAATTATCTAAAACAACTACTTCATAACCTGCGTTTTTCAGAGCTAATACAGCATGGGAGCCAATGTATCCAGCTCCTCCCGTTACTAAAATGGTTGACATAATTGGGGATTGTGAATGAGGAATTGGGGATGGGGCATGGGGCATAGGGCAAGCAGGAGGTGTGGGAGGTGTGGGAGGATGGGGAAGAAATCTTTCCCCCCACACTCCCCACACTTCCCCATCCCCCTATCTCCCTATTCCCTACTCCCCACCTTCACTGCTAATTTCTTTCTTCCAAATAACGAGAAATTGCACTCTCAAGGTGTGGCATTAATTCACCTCTATCGCTACCGAGAACGCTGTAAGCTGGGCGGGCTGCAATCCAACCAAGTTCTTGGCTAGGCACAGAAACCAAACTCTTAACGCTCACACCTGCTTTTTTCGCTGCCAATCGCGCTAAGTCAGCCCAAGCAATAGCGCTTTTGTTCGCCAGATGCCACAAACCGTTCTCGCCATCAATCAATAAATCGAGACTGGCATGAACAAGATCGGGTACGTAAGTAGGCGAAACGATCGCATCTTCAGCTGCGACAAAAGGATTTCCAGCAGCCAATTGCCGCAAGGCAATGGTGACGAAGTTGTATTCATCCCACGGGCCAAAAAATGCGCTGGTGCGGATTACTAACGATGCAGGATAAGTTTGCAATACTAGCTTTTCTGCCAAAACTTTACTGCAACCATATACATTCAGGGGTGCAACGGTAGCAGTTTCGACATAAGGATTCGATTCAGCACCATCGAATACTAAATCTGAAGAAAAAGTTAGCAGCCCTACGTAATGTTGAGCGCAAGCAGCAGCTAAAATCGCCGGTCCTTCAGCGTTCACCTTCAAACAAATATCGGGTTCGCGTTCGGCATCGTCCACCCGCACGTATCCCGCAGCGTTAACAACCGCCCACGGTTGCAACTCGGTCAGTACTTTATTGACAGAAATAGGATCGGCAATGTCCATATCTTTGCGTGACAGCAAGCGATATGAAATTCCTCGCAGTTCGCACAACCGAGCAAAAGCTTTGCCTAAAGTTCCCGTGGCTCCAACAATTGCCAAAGGACGAGAGGGAATAGGAGTAATTTCTTTCCTACTCCCCACTCCCCACTCCCCACTCCCTTTATTGAGACAACTGACAGCTGGGTATAATAAGCGCTCTTGCCGATGCCACCATCCTGGCGTTTCAAGTAGTGGATGATTGGGTTTGTTCCCGGTGGCTAAATCTCGCACCATCTTAGCGATCGCGGTTTGTCTGGGACGGGGCGATTCTCCAGAGGAGACGCTACGCGAACGCAAATCGAATACGCCTGACTCGTAATATCCTGCGGAGCGAGTCACTAAACTATTCCAATCATAACTGCCGAGAAGCGACCAAGCAGTTACAGCACGAATGTCTGCACCCTCGTCTTGTAATTCTTGCGCTGCATTCCACACTTCATGGAGCCAGCGTAGTTGTTCCTCACGGGTGCAACTCAGGTGAACTTCAGTGATAGCAATGGGCAGTTGATAGCGTTCCCATGTCTCCTTCAGCAATGCCCGCGGCCCTGCCAAACCCTCAGCACAAACTCTTACTGCTTCTACGTCTGCATACTTGTCCCGACCGTTACCACCATGCGTCCAATTTGGATAGTTTTCTAGATTTTCATCCAAAAAGCGATCGCTCGTCAGATAATGGTTAATGCCGATAATGTCGGGCGGACAAGGATTTTGTAAAAAGAATTCAAGTTCGCTCTCGCTAATGCCACACCTGCTTAGCAAGTAATCCCTGATGAAATGAGTTGCGTTGATTCGACCGCATAATAAATCAAAACTCAACCAGCGGCGCTCGTTTTCAAATTCTGCTTGATAAGCCAGCTTTGGCGTACTGTAAATCTTGGCTAAATCCTCTGTTTGTACCAGCAAAGCGTCGGGAGTAACTTCGCGGATTGCTTGCATGGCAAGAGCGATCGCTTTACACTCTCCTAACAAAGCCCGGCCGAAAGTCAATTCATCACGGCCGTGAGGATACCAATGACCATACATCCCACTAAATCGTGCTGTAGTCAGTGGCTCGTTTATAGGTGTGTAATGTGTGACCCAAGGATAGCGTTGTGCCACCGCACGAGCAAACACCGCTAATTTCTCAGGAAATTCTGGGTCTACCAAACTAGTATCGCGCGGGCCGCTACCATGATGCACTAATCCTACAATCGGACGAATGCCGAGTTCGCGCAAGCGTTCTAGCCGTTCGTCCGCCCACGACCAATCAGCATTCTCCAAACCGTTAGGCGCTATTTTTTCCCAAAGCACTGGATAACGCATGGCGTGTATACCAAGTTGGGCAAATAAATCTAGGTCATCCAAGCGCGTTGCATGACCGTTGCGTTCTAATTGATCTAAATACTCTTCACCCACACGATTAACCGTGCACTCTACCCCAGCCCACACTTCTAGAGGACGTTTTGATTTAGGAGTGTTGACCGTCGAGTTGAAAGCAGAAGCCATAATTTACAACTCAAGCTGATATTTTATTTTATTTATCGAAAAACAGCGACTTTTGTAGGGTGTGTTATGCCGTAGGCTAACGCACCATCCTAGATTTTCGGTGCGTTATAGACGTTAGTCTTAACGCACCCTACTAACAAAGCAGTTTAATCCTGAATCCTGAATTCTGAATTCTGAATTCTGAATTCTTTTTTTATGCCTTAACCCCAATTTGTTTGTACACAGACAAAGCCTGAGCAACACATTGATCCATGTTGTAGTATTTGTAGGTTGCTAGTCTGCCTACAAAATATACTCCTGGTGTTGTATCAGATAGCGCTTTATACTGCTTGTACATTTCGTTATTTTCAGGACGCGGCACGGGATAATAAGGGTCGCCCTCAGCTTTGGGAAACTCGTAAACAATACTAGTTTTAGAGTGTTCTTGACCAGTTAAGTATTTAAACTCTGTTACGCGAGTATACAGATGTTCGTTGGGATAATTGATGACTGGCGCTGGTTGAAACATCGCAGTGTTGTGCGTTTCATGTTTGAAATCGAGGGAACGATATGGTAATTTGCCGTAACGATAATCAAAGAATTCGTCAACAGGCCCCGTATAAACCATCTCGCGGCAAGGTATTGCTTTTTGAATTTCTCGATAATCGGTGTTAAGCATTACCTTGATATTCGGATGATTAAGCATATTCTCGAACATCCTGGTAAAGCCGTGCAGCGGCATTGCTTGGTAGGTATCCGTAAAATAGCGATCGTCCCGATTGGTGCGCGTAGGAATTCTGGCAATTACCGATCTATCAAGTTCCGATGGGTCGAGTCCCCACTGCTTGCGCGTGTAACCCCGGAAAAACTTTTCATATAGCACTCGACCAACTTTACTGATGACCACATCCTCACTAGTGCGGATGTTTTCTACTGGTTCGGCAAGGGATTTATAAAAGTCTTCCACCTCAAATGAATTGAGGTTCATGCCATACAGCTTGTTGATGGTGTCGAGGTTGATGGGAATAGGAACAAGCTGTCCGTCTACACTCGCAAGGACGCGATGTTCGTAACTACGCCACTTAGTAAACCGCGACAGATATTCAAAGACTTCGCGGGAGTTGGTGTGGAAGATGTGGGGGCCGTATCTATGAACGAGAATGCCGTGTTCGTCATAATGGTCGTAGGCATTGCCGCCGATATGATTGCGCTTGTCTATAATCAGGACTTTTTTACCCGACTGAGTTGCCAAACGTTCGGCAATGACACTACCAGAGAAACCAGCACCGACGACTAAGTAATCGAAGACATAATCTCTGGTAATAATATTTGGTGCTTGTTTACCAGTCGCACCTTTGGAGTTAGCTTTGCCTTCACTATCGCGGGCTGCAATGGCGGAGTCAATCAACTTCATCATCGATGCCCAAGTACGATCCCAAGAAATTTTTTCTAAAAAGGTATCTACGCGACTCAACCATTCTGAGGTTGGGGTGTCTTCTTGCATTGCTTGTTCGGCAGCACTCACAAACTCAGAAACTGTGTCTGCAATCCGCACCAGCTTAGACTCTCCATAAGGACGCACCACATCCCGAATTGAGGTAGATACTACGGGTCTGCCAGCGGCAAGATACTCTGGAGTTTTGGTAGGACTAATAAAACGTGTTGACTCGTTACGCGCAAACGGCAACATCGCTAAATCCCAGCCTGATAAATAGGCAGGTAAGTCTTTATAGTCTCTACCGCCTAGATAATGGATATTTTCGCGCTGTGGTAGATTTGCCGGATCGATTTTGACAACTGGCCCGATAATTACTAAATGCCAGTCCGGACGTGCTTCGGCAACACCAGCAATCAGTTCGATATCCATGCGTTCGTCAATGACACCAAAGAAGCCCAGGCGAGGATGGGGAATATGAGCTTGGTCTGCTGGTTCTTGAAGAGTTCTGGCTTGAGCAAAGTGGGGGACATCGACGCTGCTGGGGAAGGCATAAACGTTGGGGTGTTGGTTAACTTTACTTTCGTAAAGGCTTTGTCCTCCTGTAAATACTAAGTCTGCACGACCGAATAGTTCAGCTTCGTAATTCTTTAAGGTAGGCGATGCGCCTTTGAATGCTGACAATTCATCCATGCAATCGTAGACCACGGCTTGGGGTTGCAAGTGGCGGGTAAACCCGATCGCCATTGGTGTGTAATACCAACAAATATATTTGTTGATGTTACGCTCTGCAAATAAATTATTAATTAGTGCTTGTAAATCTGCACTGATTGCTTCTTCACTTAGACCTTGCGGTAGGTATGGCACAACCACAACGACTCCACTTGGATCTTCGTTGATGTCCAACCTTTTTAATGGTTCTTCAGAGAATATTGGCTCCTCAATAAAGAAGACTCGCTTGCCTTGAGCGCAACGACTAAGTAGATGTTGCGGCCGTTGATAAACGAAATTCCAACGCAAGTGAGATAAGCAAACTATATCAGGCGTGTCTTTAAAGGTTTCTGTTGATTGAACTTTTTTAGAAGACGAAGTTAAATTCAGCAACGATGCACTTGATGATTGCATTTCGTCGAGCTGCGATCGCTTTGTTTTACGCTGCTTTGGCGAAATAATATTGCTGGTACCGTTGTTTTTTACTTTAGCTTTTTCACTTGCCATAGATGCTCTCGTGATTAGATTTTTAAATTCTGACTAGCCAATCGCTAGTAACTTTTGTTTTGAAGGCAGCGTCAAATTTACTTTCAGACGAAAGCTTGCAACATAGTTTTGGCGCACTTTTATTATCGAAATCCTATAATCAATACTTTCTGGTGTTGCATTAATAAGAAAATACTGTTTTAATTCTACCTTTCTCATCTACCGAAATAAATATAAAATCCCTCTCTTGTTAAGTCTTGAGTACTATATTTTTCTCAATGTTTAAAGAACCAGTGTTAATTTTTGTAACGGATATTTTTATATTTTACTGTAAACTTATACAAAAATACTTGTTTGATTCTGTTCGGTTTTGTACATAGAAAAATTCAAAAAATTAATAGTTACATTTAATTTAATCAATTAATTTTACTCATGAGATTAATTTGTAGTTTGCCATATTTTTCAGTTTAATAGGATATTTAATTAAGCTGCTTTTAAATATTCAAGTATTTATTTAGAAAGATAAATAATTTGTTATTTCCAATACATATTTTTGTAATACTTATTTTAAAAAGCATAGTAAATATAGAAAATTTCTGTTTTTTGGTTTCTGAAAAACAAGTATTATAAATTTTAGCTAGGAATATGCCTTAGGTAGGTTAAAAACATTTTGATAATGCCTAAAATACTTCTATCGCATTAATAAGCCTCCTGCGATCGCTTGTAACGATCCCAATTGTGAAGCGATCGCCTTTCTCGGATTGTATTTATATGACAATAAATAGCATAGTCAGTGTAGGCATTGTCTGAGAAAACTTAATGTTACTTTCTAGCAACCAACAAGATTAAATAATCAAATCTAAAAATAAAAATATTATTTTTCACATTTACTTATAATAATAAATTCTAAAAAAAGTAAAAATGACTAATTTAAAATTTTTTCTTCAAAAAATATTGTATTTGAATTAAATCAAACCTCTAAAGTTTTATTTAAAGGCTATCCATTACTTTTGATAGAGTGAAATAAATAAAAACCAAACTTGAATTAAAAATATCAATTTTAAATAGCCAGCTAGCTATAAAAACTATTTTGTATAAAAATAAAAATAGTTTTTATCATCTCTTGGTTAGTGGCTGCTATTTCCCAAAAATCTCAGATTTAGCAGGATAAAAAATGGAAAATCTCAACGAGCAGGGAAAAACTATAGAGCGTTACATCGCTTTAGCTATCGGAATCACCTATTTACTTTTAGGTTTTGCTGGATTTATACCAGCTTTGATTTCCTTACCAGGAACAAGCGAATCTTTTGTGCCACTTAATGAATCTGTTGGTGCTTATTCTGCGGGTTTTGGCTATATTTTTGGGGCAATTCCCACCAATTTCTTACATAATCTTGTACGCTGTGGCGTAGGGTTGTTAGGAATTACTTCTTACAACAATGCTACTACTGCACGCGTATTCAATCGCGGTTTTACAATTGCTTATGCGTTACTCGCAATCATCGGATTGTTACCATTGGGTAAGACATTTTTCGGCTTAATGCCATTGTTTGGTGCTAATGTTTTACTGAATGCATTAGCAGCGATCGCTGCTGGTTACTATAGTATTGTCATACCAGCAAAAGCGAGTGGTGTTAATGTATCGCAAAATCTTTAACACCAAAAATTATTATTAAATTCAACCGTTGGTGATGAGCTGCGGCGTCCAGGTAGGGCCTTGACAAAGAGGCCCTTTTGGTGTCCAGATAAGCCTATCTAAGCAGATTTGCCGCATCTCCATATTTTCTGTCCAAGCGTGGTAGACAAGATACTCACTCTGAGCATCGGGCCCGAGAACGATAGAATTATGTCCTGGCCCTCTGACAAAATTGGGGACAGACTTTAGCACCCGCGGCCCGTTTTCGTTACCTGCGTCGGAGTAAGGCCCCATCACGTTGTCAGCAACGCCATAATCTACACCATAGTTTTCAGTTTCCCAGCGTCCACCACTATAAAAGCAGTAGTATTTACCTTCATGCTTGCGAACGCAGGGGCCTTCTAAGGTATGCCAATCATAGATGTTACCGTACATCAAGCGATCGGCTAAAAATCTTTGCCAATCAGACCGCGCCCGCAAAACGACTTTTTCCTCACCAGCAAGCTGAGTCATGGTTTGGAGTTTGTCTACAACTAATGCAGTACCAGCGCGCACTCCATCCGATGCATCGAGAAAGTCCCGGGCGTAAAATAAATACCACTGTCCATCATCATCCTGAAATGGGTGTGGGTCGATGGCAAAAGAACACGAATTTGGATCTATAAGCGGTTCGCCAACATCTTGATAGGGGCCTGAGGGACTATCGCTAGTAGCCACGCGTAACTGATGATTTTTGTCTTCGTGGCCTACAGAGTAGTAGAGATAAAACAGTCCTTCACTGTAAGCAACTTCCGGCGCCCAGAAATTATCGCCAAGGGTGGGGTCTGGCCGCAATAGGGCGTTACCAACAAAATCCCAATTTACAAAGTCCAAAGACCGAAGCAGAGGAAAGACACATTGGCGATTGGATTTAATATTTGCTGCGTCTGCGATTTCATCTACCATTCCTTCTGCTTCTGCTGCACCAGTGCCGATCGCATAATATACCCCTTGATACTGCCAAGCAAAAGGATCGGCAAAATAACCTTTGTAAACCGGATTAGTATAGGTTTGCATTTCAATTCCGTAAATATTGCGATCGCCAGAGGGGAAACTGATAAATTATAGACTAGCAAAGTTAACTCAAATAAATATTAAGGCAGTACATTTTGGACAAATCAAACCAGCTTAAAATTTAGTAAAAAATTTTAAGCTGGAAAAATTGAGCCTAATGTATATCAATTGCCGAAAATTCGCTAATAGATTTAAACCTTCACACCTAGATACAATCTGAATTTTTTAATTAAATTCAAGAATCTTATTAACGAGAGTCAGTTCCTTGATTAGGAAGACCGGGTGTCGTAACAGTACCCCCAGGCGCTTCAGGTTCCGAACCCTGACGAACTTCCGTACCTGATTCTTGGCCAGTCATACGATATCTTTCATCAATAGGAGTATCACCCTCTTCTGTAGTTGGCACAGTTGTTTGAGTTCCAGGGTTATCTTGAGGATCGAACTTACCTTCTTCTTGTCGATTATCTTCAGGAATTTCAGATGCCATAAAAAATTTGTACCTTATTTAACAAGTTGTTTTTATCAAATAATAGCTTTGAGTTTCTCAGAGATTTCCTACCCTGAGATAGAACTAGTTGTATAACTTTTTTAAGAAATTTTTTTAACAAAAATGCTGAGTTTTGGTAATTAAAAGCACTATGTATCTTAGTATCACAGTCCGTTTTGATTTACAGAACTCACTGGCGAAGATAGGAAACAGGGAAGAAACGATAGAGGTGTACTGAGTTTTTTCAGGCAATCAATCCAACAAATAAATTACTACTACTTATGGCGTGTCTTGCCCGCGGAGTCCACAGGGCAGGCGAGACGCCCGCCCCACAAGAGTTAGAGAGTTTCAACCCTGTTTTCTGTTCTCACAAAACTATGTCGGCAGTACTCCAGCAAACTTCAGAAAATCGCTAATCCCGCGAATTTGGTCACCATTGGGCAACTTCACACCTATGGAAGGATTCCAAATTTCAAAGAAATGGCGCTTGTTTAGATATGACAACGGGTCATTCTTAATCAGACTGATGATGGTTTCAGCGACAATACGACTACCAACTTCGCCTAAAGAGTCCCCATTAGCACGAACTTCCGATTCTTTGAGGATGTAATACCACGCTGGAGTCTTTTCTAAAAAAGGTTCGAGGGCTTGATTCAATTCTGGCGAATTGTTTTTTTGAAGTTCCTCCACAGTCAGCGGTTTGACGCCTAGCTTCTTAGCTAAACTCTGTCCGGTGGGAATACTGAGGAAATATCCACGCAGTAGGTTCCGTTTAGCAAGGTGCTTAAGAAGTTGTTGAATGGGAGGTTGGGCATCTTTGCCTTCATTAATGAGATCTGCTAAAGGGAATGCGAGATGGGTGTCGATTTTTCGCGTCGAATTTCTCTGCCTTTTGGCAGCCTTTTGTTTGTCAACAAAGCGATCCCATTCAATAATCCAGTTAAAAGGGAGAGTGTCGGACGGGCCGGGGCCTGGCGGGCCGCCAATATCACCTCTACCTGTAAAGGCAAATAGTAAATTAAACGTTGCGTCTGTCAGCGCTCCTGGTTGGTCTGTAAAATTGCGGTTGTAGTCATAAGCAGCCCGCACCATACTATGTCCGAAACGGTAAGCGGCGACGGAGAATTCTAGAGGCATGTAAAGCTTGCCATTTCGGGAATAGTAGAATCTCGGGCCGTAGCGGAGGATGCTGTCTACTGTTCCGGTTGTAGTTACTGTTTTGAGGAAATCATTGATGACAAGCCATTGATAGTGCCAACGCACTAGATTTCGGGCGCGCACAAATAGTTTTTTATTGTTTCTGGCATTCCAGGGTTCATTCTTGCGCACCCAGTCTACTACTGCGTTGTGGAAACGCAAGAAGGCAGTATGGAACTGTGCAACGATGAGATTTTCGTCGTTACGACTGTCGCCGATCGCAGCTATTCTGTTATTGCGTGGTAGGTCGCGCGAGAAATCGTTTTCTGGCGGAATTTTGGCTCCAGGAATTGACCCGCCGCTAGCATCTTGTTGAGCGTTTTGCCCAATTTTCAGTTTTACTGGGTCGTTTGGCTGATAAAACTCTTTTGCGTCCGTGGGCTTTTTTGGGTCTAGAGTCGGCCCGTCACCATAAACACTATCAAGATCGAAGGTGGGACGACGCAGATTCTTGAGGTTATCGATTATGAAGTCGGGCGATAAAGGTGTGAAATCGTCTTTGGTAATGTCAGTTTGCAGGTCTATAACAGTCCGGTCAGTATTAGCAGTAATATCATGGTCGATAAACTGTCCCCAATAAGTGTAAACCGGAGGTATGTTTGAGTTAGTTTCCTCCGGCTCGGGGCCTTGTCTATCAATTATTTTTTCTCCAAGATTTTTAAGCTTCTCGATAATATCTTTATTGATATCTGCCGGCAGCAGGCTGTTTGGATCTCTGGCAAGATCGGGGAACAGGTAATCAAAATCTGTCTCGACATCAATTTCCTCAGTCGTCTGCGGACGAAAGGCAATTCTCCTTTGCACCTTCTCTTCCTTGATATATCCGCCGTGACTAAATTCAAAAGGGAGATTTTGCATCGTTTTTTCCTTTAGTTAATTTCTAAGTAGAAGGCAGAAGATAAAAGGCAGACGGCAGAAGGAAAAAGACTTATCATATCTAGTTTATGGAGATAAGCATTTTACATTTAATTCTGTCTATCTACTTATCTTCTCTTCAAGACTGACGAAACAAGGCAAAAGTCAAAACGCAAAAGTAAGAAGGAAAAAGCCTTAGATTATCTTGTTACTTTTGACTTTTACTTTGTGAGCGCTGTACGTCGCTACGGCTGATAGGTTATGTTGCAAAGAGTTTTGGCTCTGGTATTATTTAAACTAGGATACTTAGCGATCGCTAAGTACCCTAGACAGAGTTACCCTACTTTTTGAGCAGCTAGTAGAGTTATACCGAGGGATTGACACTAAAATAATGACATTTCGATGCTGAAATTGATAGTACCCGCAGGGGTACTATTGAAAAGTAAAACTTCGAGGAAATTGCGATCGCCAAGAGTCACTCCCCAAGGAATGGTAAAGCGATCGGCTGCAACCATCGAAATTGTTTTTCGTGTTTGAGTCTTGATACAAAAAATTCTTATGAGTTCAGTTAAGCTGAAACTGCTCTTTTATCCTCAAAACAATGATAGCAACTAGTCCCACGATTTTGGCCCTAGATTTTGATGGAGTGATTTGCGACGGACTAATTGAATATTTTGAGGTAGCATGGCGTACCTACTCTCAAATTTGGCCGTCTGCTAACGACACACCACCAGATGATTTAGCTTTGAGGTTTTATCGCCTGCGTCCTGTAATTGAAACAGGTTGGGAAATGCCTGTTTTAATCAAAGCTTTAATGGATGGTATTTCTGACGATAAAATTCTCCATGAATGGGTAACTATTACTCCCCAAATATTGTTAGACAATAAACTAGTGGCAAGAGAAATTGGCGCAAAACTAGACAACGTGCGCGATGAATGGATTGCTACAGATTTAGAAGGTTGGCTAAGTTTGCATAAATTTTATCCTGGTGTAATTGAAAAAATTAAATTAACTCTTGCCAGTGGAGTTAAATTATATATTGTCACAACTAAAGAAGGGCGTTTTGTACAGGAGTTATTACAACAAGAAGGAGTAATTTTACCAACAACAGCAATTTTTGGTAAAGAAGTCAAGCGTCCAAAATACGAAATTTTGCGAGAATTAAAGCAGGCGGAAGTAAACAAAACAGTTAATCTCTGGTTTGTAGAAGATAGGCTTAAAACTTTGCAGTTAGTTCAACAGCAAACAGACCTTGAAGATGTGAAACTCTTGCTTGCAGACTGGGGCTACAATACCCAAACAGAAAGGGAATTTGCCCAACACGATGCGCGAATTCATCTGTTATCGCTGTCTCAGTTTGCCAAAGATTTCTCGAATTGGGTGTAATAAGAGAGAATTCAGAATTCAGAATTGAATCTCTTATGGATATCCTGCCAGGAACTTAAGTTCCTGGTTCGTAGCCTATAAGCAATTAAGAAAATTCCTAACTCTTAACTCCTAACTCAGCACTTACTTTTATGCTTGACCTAACAAAATTAGCGCGACAAATGCAGGGTTTGAGTCAGCATCTTTCTTTAGAAGCTGCTACTAGTCGCCAGCGTTTAGAATCGGCGCAACAATATTTAAAAAATGCTTACGAGTGTCAACAAGATTTAATCGATCGCCAAGAAAAATGGCGCGATCGCATTCTCTTTGCTAATGCTACCCCAGTTGAGCCATTACAAACTTGTATTCAGATTCCAACTCCGCCGAAAATTCATACTATCGTCGCTACAGATGGTTCCCAAATTGCCCCCAATCACCACGAAATTGCTTACTGTTATCTGTTAAATATTGGCAGAGTCGTCTTACACTACGGACAAAATCGCCATCCTCTACTCGATAGTTTGCCAGAGGTATTTTATCGTCCAGAAGATTTATACATGTCTCGGCAATGGGGAATTAGAACCGAAGAATGGATGAGTTTTCGCCGCACTGCTTCAGAAACAACGGTTTTAGCGGAACTAGCTTGTGCAGCGAAAGGAGAAGCACCAGCCTTGGCGATGGTGGATGGTTCCTTAATTTACTGGTTTTTGGAACAATTACCGATAGATGCACGCGATCGCATTTTACCCCCCATCCTCGAAGCTTGGCAGCAAATGCGTGACGCTGAAATTCCTTTGATGGGCTACGTTAGCGCCTCCCGTAACATCGAAGGCATGAATTTTTTACGGTTGCTGGCTTGTCCCCATCCAGCACCAGACTGTAAAAGCCATTGCCCAAATCAGCTAGAAAAAGTACCTTGTAAAGTTTTTGAACAGCTGCGAGATACTTCTCTTTGGATAACTCAACTCGAACCAGGACAACGCAGTACCTTATGGCGCAGTAATAATCCGATTCTCGAACTCTACGGCGACCAAACTATTTACTTTTGTTATGTCCACGTAGGTACAGAAATTGCCCGGATAGAAATTCCGGCATGGGTAGCAGAAAATACAGCGATGCTAGACCAAGCCCTGGGACTGATGTTAGCACAAGTACAAAAAGGATACGGTTACCCAGTAGCGATCGCTGAAGCCCATAATCAAGCAGTAGTAAAAGGTGGAGATAAAACACGTTTCTTTGCTCTCCTGGAACAACAAATGATTAAAGCTGGTTTGAAAAATGTCGGAACTTCCTACAAAGAAGCCAGAAAGCGAGGAAGTATTGCTTAAAGGCTAGAACTAGAGACGCAATTTATCGCCATCTCTACAAAAGATTGATGATTAGACTTCTTGCAGAAGTTGGGAAAAGGTTAAGGGGGAAAGGGGAAAGGGATAAGAAAAAACCCTTTCCCTTTTACCTTTTCCCTTTACCCCCTCTTGCAAAAAGAGTTTTGCACTCTTACTCCATGAGTTGCGCTCACAAGGAACAATGAAAATTTATTTTCCCCATTCCCCACTCCCTATTCCCCACTCCCCATTCCCTACTCCCTATTTTCAAGGCAGGTCTATTGATAGTGCTTACGCAAAACGATTTCTTCGCACTAGCATTTTTTTGTAGCGTTTCGTTAAATTAATTTACGTAACACTTCTTATTTTAAACAGACAATATCAATGTTTACTTTACAGTTTTTTAGGGAAACCTATATTTAATAGAGGATTTGATGAACAGCAAGCTAGTTTACTAGCTAAAAAATAGCTATATTTCTGACTTCTATTAACTAGTTATTTACGTAATTATTCGCAGATAGCCGAATATTCATCGCAATAAAAGTTAGCCAGCCTCTAGCTCAACAATATCGCATGAGGAAGGTTATTCAATTTACGAAAACGTATTAACTTATTTGGCAAATATTAAATAAGTTTGAACCCGAAAAAACTGATGAAGCTAGCTAAATCTGAGTTCCAACAATTTGAAGAAAAATACTTTCGATTTTTCTCACTTTCTATAGATTTACTGTGTATTGCTAGTTTTGATGGTTATTTCAAGTATTTAAATCCAGTATGGGCAAAAACGTTAGGTTGGTCAATTGAAGAATTTCTTGCGAAACCCTTTATTGAATTTGTTCACCCTGAAGACCGGAAATCAACTCTTCTAGCAGCTAAAAAACTCGCACGTTGTATAGATGTAATTGGCTTTGAAAACCGCTACCTTTGTAAAAATGGTGACTATAAATGGCTGTCATGGAATGCAACTAGCTTGAGGGGAGAGAAGCTAATTTATGCAGGAGCCAGGGATATTTCTCTCAAGAAAGAGAATGGAATTGTTCTACAAAAATATATTCGAGAATTAGAAGCTTTTAAATTTGCCTTGAATACTCATTCACTCGTAGCTATTACTGATAAAACAGGCAGAATCACTTATGCTAACGATCAATTTTGTCAAGTTTCTAAATATTCTAGAGAAGAACTTTTAGGACAAGACCATCGAATTATTAATTCTGGTTATCATCCAAAAGAATTCTTTGAGAATTTGTGGAAAACTATTAGGAAAGGCGAAATTTGGAAGGGAGAGGTCAAAAATAAAGCTAAAGATGGAACTTTTTATTGGGTCGATACTTTGATTACCCCAATATTAGACTCCAATGGGAATCCTTATCAATATGTATCAATTCGTACTGATATTACACAGCGCAAGCTTTCAGAGTTAGCTTTAGTAGAGCGATCGCGCTTATCACTTTTGAGTGCAGAAGTTAGTTTAGCATTATCTCAAAGTGGTACACTTGCAGAAATTCTGCAAAACTGTACAAATACGATTTCACAATACCTGAAAATCGCCTTTGTTTGTATTTGGACTTTTGAGCGACAGACGAATCAGATAGAATTACAAGCCGGGGTTCAATGTACAGACGTTGCCTGTAGCACTTTGAATAATAGCCACGATTTTCCCAGTCATATTGTTTTAGCTAATAATATTATTGGCTTAATGAATCAAAACTATCAAGCCATTTTTAACCAAGAATTAGCAATTAATCAGCCAGAATTACTAATAAATTCTCCTTTCTCAATTTTTCGCTTTTCTGCCTATCCTTTAATAGTAGAACAACAACTAATTGGCATCATAGCTTTATTTAGCCAACAATTATTTAGCGAACCAACTCATAATTTGTTAAATTGGATTGCTAATAATATTGCTGTGGCGATTGACCGGATTTGGGCTAGAGAAGAACTTCTCAGCCGCCGCGAAGCATTATTACTGCGCTTAGCTAGTCAAATTCGCAGTTCTCTTGACTTAGATATTATTCTAGAAACTGCTGTTAATGAAATTCGCAGCTTCTTACAAATTGACCGCTGTTACTTTATTTCTTATTCACCGCACCCATCCGAACCAAGCCTGACTATCACCTCGGAAGCGCGAAATCCTAATTACGCTAACTTACCCATAATGTTAGGTAGCATTCCTCGAGAAAAAAGCGCTGGTTTGACAAAAATTCTACTTTCTCAAGAACTAATTTGCATCGATGATGTTAATAGTAAATCTCATCTTGATGATGATATGCGATCGCTGTTAATTGAGTGTGGAATTACTGCTCAATTAGTGTTACCTGTTAAGAGCAATTCTGGGGAAATTGGGGCGATTGTTTGCAGCCATTGTAGTGGCGATCGCATTTGGACTAACAGTGAAATCAATCTCCTACAAGCTGTTTGCGACCAATTAGCGATCGCGATCGATCACGCACAACTTTATACTCAAAGTCGTTCTGCTACTTTAGCTGCTCAAACTCAAGCCGAAAAACTTACTACAACTCTCTATAAATTGCAGCAAACTCAATCTCAACTAATTCAACATGAAAAAATGTCGAGTTTGGGACAGTTAGTAGCTGGTGTTGCCCATGAAATCAATAATCCGGTTAATTTTATTCATGGCAATTTAACTTATGCTCACGAATATTTTAAAGAATTACTCAGTCTCTTGAACCTATATCAGCAACATTATCCAGAACCGGATAAAGAAATTCAATCTTTTGCTCAAGAAATCGATTTAGAGTTTATTAATAACGACCTTCATAAACTCCTCTCTTCGATGGAAATGGGTACTAATCGTATCCGTGAAATTGTCTTAGGGCTACGTAACTTTTCCCGACATGATGAAGCTGAGAAAAAACAAGTTGATATTCATGAAGGAATTGATAATACTTTATTAATTTTACATCATCGTTGGAAAAATAATGGAATTGGGCTAGATATATCTATTGTTAAAGAATATGGCGATTTACCCTTAATTGATTGCTATCCCGGACAGCTTAATCAGGTATTTATGAATATTTTGACTAATGCGATCGATGCATTAGAAGAGCTAAAGTTCAAGGTAGAGACAGCAGAAAAACCGCAGATTTTAATTCGGACGGAAATTTTCGACAATAGTTTTGTCGTGATTCGGATTGCCGATAATGGAGCCGGAATTCCAGAAGAAGTGAGAATGCGGTTATTCGATCCATTTTTTACAACAAAACCTGTGGGTAAAGGAACAGGACTAGGACTATCAATCAGCTATCAAATAGTAGTTGAAAAACATGGTGGTATTCTGAAATGTATATCAGAACCAGGACAAGGTACAGAATTTTGGATTCAAATTCCAATTTAACAAAGAGTAGGGAGATGGGGGCAGAGGTGAAAAGAAAACTCCTAACTCCTAGCTCTTAATTTCTAACTCCTAACTCCTAAATTTAATTATGAAAAAATTATTAGCAGCGCCCTATTTGATTGCTAAATATGCTTTATTTAGTAAAAATACAGTTTTAATTTTAGTAGTGAGTTTGGCACTAATAACTACAGGTTGTAGCAAAAAATTATCTGAAACCGATCGCTCTGTTGTAGCTAGTGTTTCAACTAATAATCAACAGAAATTATACAATTTAAAAATTGGTGTAATCCCTATTGGCAATCAATTAGAGCAAGAGCAGACTATTAAAGCTTTAAAAGAATATTTAGACCACTCTGTTAGAGAAGAAGTTGATATTGAGGCGCAATCAAAAACCATCGGGAGACAAGCAACGCAAAATTCACAAGAAACTCAGAAAAGACAAAATGCGATCGCAACTTCACTAAATTTCCAAATTGGCAAAGATTACAACGAAGTAGTTGACTGGTTGGTGCAGGGAAAACTAGATATGGCTTATTTAGGACCTATGAGCTATTTAGAGGCAGTAGACCGGGGTGCTAAAATTGAACCGTTGGTTGCTGCGATCGATAAATATACGGGACAACCCTGGTATCGGGCATGTATTATTGTCAAACAAGACAGTCCCATCCAAACCTTACAAAACCTTAAAGGTAAGCGTATTGCCTTTGTAGATAAATTATCAACCTCTGGATATTTAATGCCACTGGCTACTTTGAAAAAACTAGGAATCGATCCCAATCGAGATTTTGCTCAAGCCCTCTATGTCGGTAGTTATAGCAAAAGTATAGCTGTATTAGAAGATGGTATTGTTGATGCCGCAGCTGTTAATCTTTCTTATTATTCTAAACAACAAAAAAAGCACAAATTAAAATCTCAACACTCCAGAATATTATGGAAATCTGCACCCATACCTAATTTCCTAATAGTAACATCTAAAAAATTACCGTCAGAGGTAGTCCAACAATTAAAGCACGCTTTTCTTAGTAGTCCAGAAGGTCTTGACGATATTATAGGAATCGAGTCAGCCGGATACACCCTTGTTAGTCATTCAGATTACGCTTCTATCGAGCAACTCCGAAAAGATCTCAACTTAATTTCTGTTCCGGCAAAATGAAAATATCTACCAAATTTTTTACAGGTGCCACTGTGTCTGTCGGATTGATAGTAGCAATTCTTGTTGGCAATACTGTAGCTGTCCAGCAAATTAAGCAGACTATCCGTGAAAAGAGCAATCAAACTACCCAAACTATTAAAGTTGCTCTGACTGCCGAAAATGCTTTAAAATCTGAAATTATTCAACTCAAAGATATTGTCTTACTCAAAATTCGAAATACAGCAATAGTTAACTCTTCAAGTGAGTTTATTGACTCTCTTAATAAGTTAGAACGCTTGATGCCAAATGCGAAAGAAATATCAGTGATTCGTCGCCGTCACCAGTTTCTTAGTCAGTTAGCAAATCAACTAACTCACCTCGATTCTACCGAGACTTCTTTAGCAGATTCCCAACAGTATTTTAGAGCTATTAATTCTTTTGACAGAGACATTGAATTTTTTCTCGCTCAATTGGTTGAACGTGCAAATCAGCAAAGTCTTTTAGTTGAAGAACAATTAGAAAACTTATATCAAGTACAGAAAATTATTTCCTTTGCAGTCGTACTGGTAATTATAATTTTATTTGTCGCTAAATTTATGCTGATTTGGCGTCCAATCGTTAAGTCTTTGCATAATTTACAAGCAGGAACAACAGAAATTGCAGCCGGAAACTTAGATCATCGTTTAGATATTCAAACACGAGATGAAGTAGAAGACCTTGCCAATGGATTTAACTACATGGCAGTGAAGCTAGCCGAATCTCGTGAAACTTTCATGAAAAACACTGAATTAACTAATATGAACCAACGTCTGGAGTTGGAAATTTCCGAACGCAAACAGGCACAATCAGAACTCCAGAAAGCTTTGCAAGAACTCCAAAGCACCCAAGCTCAACTAATTCAAACTGAAAAAATGTCGAGTCTGGGACAACTTGTGGCAGGAGTAGCACACGAAATTAATAATCCCGTTAATTTTATCTCTGGTAATATTCTTTACGTCAGCGAATATACACAACAACTGCTACAATTGGTGCAGCTTTATCAAGAAGAGTTTCCGGATTCTAAATCAAAAATTCAGGAAAAAGTTGACGATATTGATTTGGAATTTCTCATAGAAGATTTGCCCAAAATCCTCAGTTCTATGAAGATGGGATCGCAGCGAATTAAGCAGATTGTCTTGTCATTACGCACCTTCTCTCATCTCGATGAAGCAGACATGAAAGAAGTTGATATTCACGAAGGTATTGATAGTACGCTGCTGATTTTGCAGAATCGATTAAAAGCTAAACCAGAACATCCCAAAATTGAAATTATTAAAGAGTATGGTGACTTGCCTCTGGTAGAGTGCTATGCAGGACAATTAAACCAGGTATTTATGAACGTGATTAATAATGCGATCGATGCTCTGGATATGTGCAATGCTCAACGTTCCCCACAAGAGATTGAGAACAACCCCAGTCAAATTATAATTAACACTCAACTTGTCGATCGCAATCGAGTACTAGTCAAAATTGCAGATAACGGCCCGGGGATGACTCAAGACGTTAAACAAAAATTGTTCGATCCGTTTTTCACAACTAAACCTGTAGGCCAAGGAACAGGGTTAGGATTATCGATTAGCTATCAAATTATTGTGCAAAAACACTCTGGAGTACTGCGATGCGAATCCGAATTAGGCAAAGGAACCGAATTTTGGATTGAAATTCCTTTGCATCAGGTGCAAAAAACGCCTGCTAATTTGCAAGATTCAATAGTCCACAGCAATAATTGATCGTGCCAATTTTATATTTTGATTTTAAATTGAAAGTAGTTTTCATTTCATATTTAATAATAAAAAAGAATGCGACAAATAGACCATTTTGTAGAGACGCGATTCATCGCGTCTTAGAGGTTGTTTTAAAAGTGCTTTTGTGTGATTTTAATCGCATTATTACCCCCCTTCATCTCTCCTTATAAAGGCTACGGTGTACACACAAATTATCGAATCACTACCAGTCCTCGAATTACCCCACCCTAACCCTCCCCTTGTAAAGGGGAGCCACCGCATTGGGCGGCTCTGCCGACTTGTTCGCCCTTGGCGTTCCCGCAGGGTAGCAAGTGGCGTGAGGGAACTAGATTTTCCGGTTTCCCCCCTTGATAAGGGGGGATTAAGGGGGGTAACTCGACTTGTGTGTACACCGTAGCCTTGAGAAGGGGGGAACTAGAATCAAATTATTATTAACTAGTTTTACTCTCTACTTTCGCTCTAATTAACCAGTCAGGATCCTGAGCGCAAATTTCCCGGCCGGACGAATCTCCTAAACGCTCTAACGCCAATAAACAACCATATTTTAAATCCCAAATTGGTGATTTCAGGCAAATTTTGAGTTCGGGAATTGCTCGAGGATTACCCAATTCACCAAGAGCGATCGCACAAGCAGCGCGAGATTTTTGAAATTGGGGTTCTCGATTGTGCAAGTTTTCTACTAACAAATCGTAAGCAGGAGCATATTTGAGCCATCCCAAAAGTTTCATTACATGATAGTGAGCGCCATAATCGTTATATGCTAAATCTGTATATGTTGCTAAAAGGGCTTCTGGTGCTTCCTGTGGATAAATATCTAGCAAGGTTTTCGTTGCTAAATAACACCGTCCAAAATCAGTTTGATAAAGTTCCTGAATTACAAAATTCAATACAGGCGTAACATCGTATTCATGTACTAAATCAATATCTTTGGGATGGTCGTATAATACTTGCTCTAAGTAAGGTTGAACTTCTGCAAAACTAATTTCACCAGAGGGAACGCCTGCATCTAAAAGCATCCGCAATCCTCGCAATCGGAACACCAAAGATACAGCACAGCGAGCGATTTCTGGGATGGCTTTGTAGTAGCGCGAATCAATTAAATCTTGAATGCAACTGCGTCGCGCATTCACATTGCTACTCTGCAACAACGCCACAACCTCAACGATTTGGGAATAGTCACCCGTAAAGCGACAAACTGTAGCGATCGCTGCACTACGCGTAGGTTCGTCCTCAACTTGGGTAAATTTACGCACGCATTCTAAGGAAGGCTGATAATTGGCATGAGCTAAAGTATGAATAATTACACGATAAATTTGACCTGGTTTATCGAGTAATTGTGCGACTTCTTCAAGTATTTCAGGGTCTTGAGTCCCAATTTCTTTAATTGCCCATACAGCATTTTCCACAGTATAAATATCATCATCTTTAAGGCATTGGCGAATTACAGGTAAAGCTGATTCGGCTTGCAATCTTCCGAGGCTTTCCACAGCCTTGCGTCGGACAATACGGTGTTCTAACTCAGCAGGGTTACTGGTTTCAATCGCCCGTACCAAAGCTGCGATCGATTGTTCTGTGGGGAAATTAATTAAATGCGAAACCGCAATGTATTTATCAGAAGCGTCTTCAAGTTGTTCTAAAGGTGTATCGATAATGGCGATCGATTGTGCTTCCGTTAGCCCAAAAATTTTAAAAAACCGTTTATCCATTGATTTATCAATTGCTGAGGAGAATTATCATGTTTACTATCGTACTGGGGACTGGGTACTGAAGAGTTCTCTGTTAAGAGTTCCCTTTCTACGAGTAATTCAGGAATCAAATCAGATTACTATATATTCAATCTCAGTATATTTTGGAGAGAGGTATTATGAAACGCTTAATTTACATCATCCCCGTGGCTGCAATTAGCCTATTGACATTCGCAGGATGCAATAGTTCCGAACAATCTACTAACCAGACTCCTAGTACTACTGAAACAACTGGCGGGAAAACAGTATCTAAAACGTCTACTGCTCCACAGGGAGGTTTTAATGCTTTGGTTAGTGTAGTTTCAAATACAAAGACTGCTGTGCAAGCTGGGAATTTTGACAAAGCTCAAAAGGAATTTGACAAGTTTGAAGACGCTTGGTCTAAGGTTGAAGATGGTGTCAAAGCTAAATCTTCCAAAACTTATAATGCGATCGAAGATACTGAAAATCAGGTGGAAAGTGCCCTAAAAGCAAAAGATAAAGCCAAAGCTCTTAAGGGATTGCAAACACTAAATACAGATATTGCCACTGTTTCTAAAAAGTGAAAAATCACTAAGATAATTTCCACTGGAGATTTTTAATAATGCGTTCATTTCGCAAGTATCACCGCACTCTAGCGATTATTCTAGCTTTACCACTTTTTGTAACATTGGTAACTGGTATAGCGGCAACGCTAGTAGGCGAGTGGTCAGCTAATCTTGGAGTTCCCCGTAGTTTCTTACTTTCGATTCATCGCGGTGAAATCTTTGGTTTACAAGGAATTTACCCAATTTTGAACGGATTGGGACTCTTGAGTTTGTTAGTTACTGGGTTAAGTATGACTAGTTTGTTTAGTAGGAAAAAGCCAAAACTCAAGCAAGATTAGAAAGGTATAAGAATTCTATTTGATTTTTGGGACGCTAGGTACACCCTTGCTCCCTTATTTTCTATTTCCTGGATACATCTATAGGAATCATATTTGATTTGGTGAAAAAACTCCGTACATATCGAAAAGCTAGATTACCTACTCCCCATTCCCTACTCCCTACCTACGCAAAAAATTTCAATAATCAAGCCGGATTCCTATATATGAATGATTATTTAGATGACTACGAACTGAATAATCTTGATTTTTATAGAAAAAATCATGGATTACAGCTTTATTACAATTGGTCTGGAGAAATTTGGTGGCAAGAGACACCAGACAAACCAAAAGAAAAATTGTTCTCTATTATTGGGATGAATGCGACAAAAGTATTTATCAAACCCGATGCTGAATATGGTGAAGTCGGACATCGGATAAATAGAGAATTAGGTCTATTTTGCGACCCCAATACTCAAGAAATTCTCCAATTTTGGCACTCACCAACAGCAAATCAACCAGTACCAGTAGTACATATTGCTAATAGAATTGTCCAAGGCTCAGTTAAACCAAAGAAATTTCTCATCCCCAAAGGTCAGGCATATCTCACCTCTGTAATGGAAATTCCTTTAGAATATCCACATCCTTTAGCAGGAGATAGTAAATACTCAGATTATTGCCCTGGAGAAAAATTTAAGGGAGTTGAATATTTTATCTCAAATGCCTGCCGTCCTGATGCAACTAAAGTTCCTCCTGCGAAATGGGCTAGAGATTGTCCTTGGATGCCTTGGATGAAATTAGGATACGCTCATCCTGCTAAATTAAGATTTGAAACCACAATATTTAGGGTAGATTCTTTTGAAAAACTCGATCCTAAATTGGTCAAGCTAGTGAGGGAAAAAGTTCCAATTTATGAATTCACTCCCACAGAAAGCGATGAAGCAAATATGACGAGTATTCAATACTTTAAAAAACACTTTGATTCCTACTTGCGCGGCGACATTTTCCCACTGGAGGAAAAAGCTTGAAGGTATGGAAAAATGGAAGCCATTATTTTTATAGGAATCCAGGGAGCAGGTAAGTCTACCTTTTATCGCACGCAGTTTTTTAATACCCATATCCGCCTGAATCTAGATATGCTTAAAACTCGCCATCGAGAACAGATTCTTCTCGAAGCCTGTTTGAAAGCTAAACAGCCTTTTGTGGTAGATAATACTAACCCGACTGTGGAGGAAAGAAAGCGATACATTATTCCAGCAAAAGACAAAGGCTTTCGGGTATTAGGTTACTACTTTGACTCTAAATTAGAAGAATGTAAGCAACGGAATAGTCAAAGACCTCACGAACAAATCGTCCCTTTAGTGGGGCTAATAGCAACTTACAAAAAGCTAGTTTTACCAAGTTGGGAAGAAGGATTTAATACTATTTATTCAGTGAAAAATAATTTAAATTCTTCATTTGCGATTGAGGAATGGCAACATTAAGTTTGATGAACTCGATCGCAAAATCTGAGTATATGAACCAGATCCCGATTATTGCGTGCTACCTGGACTTTAGATAGTTGCCAGATTGGACGGACGCGGCTTTACTCCCTTGATAAAAAAATTACATCAATTTGAGGCTCCTAGCGACAGTCAACACAAAAGCGATCGCATTTTGAAAATTTCCCCCAAAAAGCTTTACCAGTGGTAACCCAATCTGAGAAGATCGGAATGTATCTTTATGTCAGCTATTAGTTATTTCTTGACAAGAGTTACTTTCTATGTATATAGACAACTAACAGTCTGGAAAAAGTAGCGATCGCTGGCAAAAAATCATCATAAATACAACTAAAGAAAACAAAAGTTATGGATGAAAATTTAGAACAGACAACAAATGATGTAACCACTGAAGACATTGCAGAAGTGATTGCAGAACTTGAGAAATATCGAGAGCGTTTAGTCCAGGAAACCACAGAAACAGCAAAACGCGCCAAATTGATGAGGGTAAGCGTCATGGCAAAATTAGAGCCTGAGCTTGCCAAAATTGACGCCGCGCTCCAAGAACTGCGCGATCGCCAAGCTGCTCTCACTGCAACTAACTAGTAAAACAAGGCAAGTTTTAAGCAATTTAAAACTGTCAAAACCTTTAACCATTCCCCACTCCCCATTCCCTAATTCACATGGTCAACTTTGAAACTCAGTCGAGGGAAAGCTCAATTCAGCTATCCCACGCGGAAACTGATGCTTTACTTGCAGCAGTCAGCGAGCAATTAAATCAAAATACCTTCAACCCTGATGACCAAAAAATCCTCAAACAGATGATTGAGAGTATGGGGGATTCACGGGGAATGGTACGTTTGAGTTTTGCAGAGGCACTGGGTAAAGTTGGTAAGCCCGTAACTCCGTTGTTAATGGAAGCCGTAGCAAACCATCCAAACCCTGTTGTACGCCGAGCTAGTACTAAAACTCTGACACTGATTGGCGATCCGATCGCTGTTCCGACTTTGGTGAATGCTCTATTAAATGATGAGGATACGGTAGTCAAAGGCTCGTCAGTGGGAGCGCTGGCGAAGATTGGTGAGGCTGCTGTGCCAGCATTATTGGAAATCTTAGCTTCATCCAAATATCCAGAAAGCGCCAAAGGATATGCAGTCTGGGCATTGTCATTTATTGGAGCCGAAGCAAAGGAATACTTGTATCGGGAAATTAACTCTGACTCGCCGGAAGTTAGGGCGGCTGTGGTAGGAGCGATCGCTAAAATTGCTGAAGAACGCACAGAGCCAGAGGCGTTTCAAACTTTGATTAACGCCCTGAGCGATGAATTTCAAATCGTGCGTTGTGAAGCGGCTGTAGCTTTGGGCAGTTTAGCCCATCAAGGAGCGATTCCCAAACTCGTCGAATTATTGCACCATTCCGATTTGGAAACTCGAAAAGCCGCAGCTTTGGCATTGATGAAAATTGGCGATGGTGTAGCTTTAGAACCTCTGCAAACAGCATTGACCAAAGAACAGGAACCAGGAGTTCAAGCAGTGATTAAATTAGCCATTTCTCAAATTGAGAGGCAGTTAGAGGAAGATGCTTGGGAATAGGGCTTAAAATAATTCGTAATTCGTAATTCAATCAATTTAGAATTTATTTCCAACTAATTCAAAATCGCCAATTTGACAATTTAATATGGTGTTTCGCCGAAAATTAGGAATTACGAATTATTTAAAAGCGTTCGCTATTTTCTGCTATATTTAATCACCTGATCCAATCGAGGTAAAGCACTCACCGCTGACTCCCGAACATAAGAATCGACAGTTTCATCGTTAGTCAATGCTGTCAGCACTTCCACCCCTCGCACATCGCCCATTGAACCGAGTGCATTGACAATCGCCACAGCTACGGCAACATTATCTGTAGTTTTCAAAGCTTCAGTTAAAATTTCAAAGGCGGGAGAGCCAATCTCACCCAAAGCCATCACAGATGCGATGTACACAACACCATTTTCATCGTTAAGTGCTGTTTTTAATCCCTGTAAGCCCTCTTCTGGGAAGGGTACATCTGGATGGTTGGCAGCTACTTGTGCCAAGGCTTTAGCACAACTACCGCGAACGGTGGCGTTATCACTATTGAGCAATGCCTCCACCAGCGCTGGCACAGCATCTACACCAATGGCACCCAATGCCTTGACCGCAGCTCGACGATAAGTCACATCTTCGTCATCTAAAATACTCATCAATCGAGGAATAGTATTTTCATCGCGGGCTTCGGCCAGTTGCCACATAGCTCGTTCCCGCAAATTTGGGTTAGGGTGTTTCAACTGTTCAAATAGAGAATCTATCGTCATAAGAAAAACTTAAGTTCTAGTCAAAGATACTAATTTTGGTTGCAAGTAGGGAGTATAAATATTCTATTTGAACGCAACTTAGTATCACTCCTAACTGTTGAATTCTGACTCCTGAGTTCTGAATTCTTTCAACAACAACTGAGGGACTCTAAGTCGATTGCTCAACCTCATCTAGGCAAAGCAATAGACCAAGAGTCCCTAGTTTTTAGAGTGCAACCATCACTAGGCTAATCAATCTGCCTATTATGACAGGGAGTTGATTACGTAGTCGAGGAGAGCGCGGAACTCAGTCAACGCTTGAGGAGACAAGTCGCGAGGAGAGCAAGCGCGATCGCGGGTGTAGGTCATAGCGGTAACATAGGGAGCAGTAGGCAGACCCAAAGAGCGATATGTTTCGCGAGCGCCTGCAATACCCCACTCATCCAATGGGCCGGTACCACCAACAACTAAGCTGTAGTTGATCAAGCGTAGGTAATGCTTGATGTCCCGAAGGCACTTATCTTTCTTAACTTGGGTGTCGCCAGCTTCACCGTCTTGGTTCAAGTAAGGATATTTCTTAAAAGCAGCATCGTAAGCTTCTTTAGCTACAGCATCGATACCAGAAGCTAGCTTTTCAGCAGCTTCTAGACGAGCACTAGCACGTTGAATGCTACCTTGAACGGATTCTAGGTCAGAGGTGGTAGGGAAACGACCTGCTGCATCAGCAGCTCCAACAACTGTGGTGATAACTGATTTCATTGCTTTTTATACTCCAGATGAGATTTGATCGAGTTTTGATTTCACGTTCGTTTGGCTAAATAGCCGTTAACTATGAGCTATTAGCTCAGAGCAGAAATAACGCGATCGAAGTAGCTAGCAGCTTCAGCAGCTAGAGCAGAGCAGTCGCCTGGGATAACGTCTAGTTTGCGGAACTTTTTACCAGCGTTAGCTTCAGTGTTGGTGTTGGTGATGTGAGCAACAGCGATAGCTTTGAGGATTTGCACAGCACGTACAGTAGAGCTAATGGGAACTCCCAAAGCTGTGTAGGTTTCTTTTAGCCCGTTGATAGCGCGATCGTCTAATACGGAAGAATCACCAGCCAACAATGCATAAGTTACATAGCGCAGGATGATTTCGGTATCACGCAGACAAGCAGCGTGGCGACGAGTGGGGTACAAGTTACCGCCGGATTGCAGCAAACCAGTGTTTTCGCAAGCGATACCAGCAATAGCATCAGAAACAGCACAGCTAGCGTTGCTAGCGATCGCATTTACAGCATCAAGGCGCTTGTTGCCCGCAGCAATGAAACCCTTGAGGGCATCTAAGTCAGCACCACCAATAGCAGCACCTTTAGCATCTGCTGTAATTACAGCTCTGGAAAAAGCATCAAGAACCATGAGTTCTCCTTAATATTCACAAATGGCGGATATTATTTTTCGGCGTCGTCTCGTCAGATCAAATCCGAGTAGCCAAACAAAAACATAGGGGATTAATAGTACTCTAGTCTTTTCTATGAGAGAGAAAGTAATAATCTGTAATATTTTAGTCATTAGTCATTGGTCATTAGTCATTGGTTATTAGCCATTAGTTTTCCCCTGCCCTCTGCTCCCACACCTCCCACACCTCCCACACCTCCCACACCTCCCCCACCTCCCCACTCCCTACTCCCCCAAAAAAAATTAAGACTTATGCAGCCACAGCGTAAGTCTTAAGGAAAATATTCTTTTTTTTGTGGCTTAGGCTTGTTTGAGCAGATGTTTGACTAAATTATCTTTCACCATCATCTGCCGTAAAACTTCTAACAAGAATTCCTGAGCCTGTTCTTGACTTAAATTCTTTACCTGTTCTTTCAAGTTTTGTAAGCGAAACTGTTGCTCTAAGGTTAATTCGATAGGAAATTCCATAGGATTCCTCCTCTAATTGACTAAATAGAAGTGTTTTTTGTTACCGATCCTGTAAATGATTCGCGTAGCCTGTGGTATATATCACTTTATATAAGTATAGCATTGAGATATTAAGACGTCCATCTTGTCAAGTGATGATAAGTTAACATAACAAAAATTTACATATAAGATAAAACATGTTTTTCTGTTCCTTTCTCAGGAGGTTATTGAAGCAAACTACTGATGGCTGTAATGTTTAGAATGTTTATATACCAATAACTTTAAAAACAAAAAACAAGCTAAACATCATCCGCAGGAGTCAAAAGTAGGAGTCACAAGATTGATAGACGCAATGGAATTTTTTCAGCTAAGTGCTGGTAAATGGCGATCGCAACGTGCAACTCATCACCTGGCGTTCAAGCGCTCAGAAACGGGAGAATCTGATATAGAAGTAGAAACTCTGGCTGCCGACCATCCAGAAATCATCGAGCTATGCCAGTATCATCAGATTGACCCCAGTCTTTCAGTAGGAGGGTCGCGGGTGCGCTGGCTAGGCACAATGGCTTGGGATAGAGAGGGTGAGGAAAATCATCAAGGAAAAACTATATTTGCGATCGTGCCTGATGCCGATAACCCAAGACAAGGCAGATTGCTGCGGGAAAGAGGCTACGCGGAAATTGTGCCTGTAGTCGGTCTTTTTCACATGGATGATGAAGATGGGCTAGTGTTGACAACCGAATACGAAACCATGAGTTCCATTGAGCGATTTTGGTTCGCCAGCCCAAATATGAGACTACGAAGCAGTACAGTCAAACGCTTTGGTGGCTTCAGCACCGCATCGTTTTGCACTGAAACCCGTATTGACGCTTCTACAGAAGCTTCCAATACGCAAGAGGTAACTTCTAAACAACAGTTTTATTCAGTTTTAGGCTGGTGAATGATTCTGAAGCAGACCGATGCTTTTACTCGTGGGCGAGATTATCTACGTCTGGTACAGGGATTGGCTCTAGAACCGGGTATGGTGGATGTATTCGATAAAGAGCGCGATCGCATTGCGATTTGCACTTGGATCGGCAAAAACATTAACACCGTTAACGCTCACATCAACATGTATTTGGAAGCCTGTCATCAGTGCTTTCATCCCCAAGAGCGCCGCCATATCCAAATTTTTGCAGCACCCATCGCTCAATCCTTTGGTATTGACGGTCTGTGCAACATTCTCACAAACCCAATCACCATTTTGGTAGATGTCGGTCGAGTTGCACCCAAAGACTGGTTCGGTATCGTCGTCCATGAATACGCTCATGCCCATGTAGGAGACTATGGCCACAATCAGCAGTTTGCTAATATTCTGTCTCATCTGTGTTTAGGACTGGGATTAGAACCCCCTTATTGGCAACCTGGAATGGAAGCAACATTGCGTAGCTGGCCTTACTGTCAGTCAACCATAGATCCCCTGGAATTTTGGATAGGTAAAGGGAGTGGGGAATAGGGAGTGGGGAGAGGGGGCAAGCAGGAGATGGGGAAGTGTGGGGAGTGTGGGGGGAAAGATTTCTTCCCTATCCTCCCACATCTCCCACATCTCCCACACCTCCTGCTTGCCCCATTCCCAATTCTTCATTAATTTCGTTTACGAAATGTTAAAAAATATTGCCTCAGTTCAAAAAAGTGAAACTGAATCTCCTAATCTGAATTATGTGAACAAAGCTTCTACTTACATTTAGCTAAATTCAAAAAAAGCGATCGGGTAATAAATTGATAATCTGCGCTAGGGCATTTACTGGACTTGAAAGTGAGCGTCAGCATATCCTAAATAATAGCTGGATTAGCTGAGAACCTACACTGTATCCTTTGCAACAGTGTTAAGAGATACACCAAGTCATTAAGCTCGAAGTCGCATTCCATTGCTGAAACTAGCACTGGGTTGCATACAGCAGTCTCAGCGCTATTTCTTGCGAATAAATAAGCACTCTTGGTTAAGTTTCGTGAAACTTTATCAGAATCCGATCTCCCGATCCAACTACGTCCCTTAATATGTGATTTAAAGTTGTTAACTTTAGTTAAGAGCATGGAGGCTTTAGAGTGACACTTCCTCTGTTAGAATACGCACCTTCAAGTCAAAACCAGCGTGTAGAAGCATACGAAGTACCGGGTGACGAACAACCCAGAATTTTTTCTACAGACAATCTGCTTTCTCCCTCAGATTTTAACGATCTGATCGAAGCAGCATATCGTCAACTTTTCTTCTATGCGTTTGCTGCCGATCGCGAAACATACTTAGAATCCCAACTCCGTAACGGACAAATTACAGTACGGGATTTTGTTCGTGGATTGGTGCTTTCTAATACCTTTAAGAGAAGCTTTTACGACCTCAACAGCAACTACCGCTTTGTTGAGCAAGTAGTACAGCGAGTTCTAGGACGCGACGTCTACAACGAACGCGAAAAAATCGCTTGGTCGATTGTAGTTGCTACCAAGGGTATTAAAGGCTTTATCGATCAAATACTCGACTCTGAAGAGTACTTGAGCAATTTTGGATACTCTACAGTGCCTTACCAACGTCGTAGAGTCCTACCATCTCGCGCTCAAGGTGAGTTGCCTTTCAACATCAAATCTCCGCGCTATGACGACTACTACCGTTCTAAATTGGGCTTCCCCCAAATTATTTGGCAGGTGGAAGTGCGTCGGTTCATCCCCCAAGAACAGAAGCCCAAAGCTGGCGATCCAGCAAACTTCTTGGCTTTGGCACAGAGTATCAATGCAACTGGCAATGCTCCACAAAGGGTTTCGTCATTCAACATTGACATTGAAAAATCTGTACCTTATCGCCAAATAGCAGGAATCAAATAACGATTTTTGCTTAACGGCTAACTACTACATCTGTTTGATTATTTGATAGCGTGCATTAGTCCTGGGTTAAGTAGGAGTTTCATTTAGGTATAACTAGTGAAACAGACTCAATCCCATGTCTGATGCACGCTAGTCGTTTATATAGCAGGAGGCAGGAGGCAGAAGGCAGAAGGCAGGAGGCTAAGTCTTACTATTCTCAGCATTCAAGCTTTGAAAATGTCCTAACATATCTGGCTACAGCTATATATCATTACAGTGCAATTCGTTTTTTTAGAATCTCCACAAGTTTGGTAAATTGGGCGGGAGGAGTTGCTGTGACCTCAATCATCTCTCCAGATATAGGATGCTGTAATTTCAGTCGCCAAGCGTGGAGTGCTTGACCTGGCAAGTTTACTCCTACCGAACGACCAGAACCATAAACAGGGTCGCCAACAATGGGATGACCGATTTTGGCGCTGTGGACGCGAATTTGATGGGTGCGTCCGGTTTCTAGTTGAAAGTGGATTAATGTGTAATTACCGAGGCGTTCTAGGACTCGCCAATGAGTCACGGCTGGTCGTCCACCTTGTTCAACGGGTAGGATAGCCATTTTCTTGCGGTCTTGGGGGTGGCGACCGATAGGTAAGTCAATTGTGCCGCTTTCAGCTTTCGGCGCACCGTAAACTACACCTAAGTATTCTCGGCGTGCAGTTTTGGCTTTGAGTTGTGCTTGGAGGTGATGATGGGCAAGTTCTGTTTTGGCGATCGCGATCGCTCCTGTTGTATCCTTATCCAAGCGATGCACAATTCCCGGACGTTGGACTCCGCCAATTCCTGGTAAATTGGGACAGTGTGCCAACAGAGCATTTACTAGAGTACCATCTGGATGACCGGGTGCGGGATGGACAACTAAGCCTGCGGGTTTATTGAGAATGAGTAACTGGTCATCTTCGTAGAGGATATCTAGGGGGATATCTTCTGCTTGCAGTTCTAAAGGTTGGGCTTCTGGGATTTCTAGAGTAATGCGATCGCCTACTTTAACATTAATCTTTTTAGATATACAAACCTTGCCATTAAGTTGGACATTACCTTCTTCGATTAACTGTTGGATGCGGGAACGAGATAAATCTGGTAATTCTTGCGAAAGATACCGATCAAGACGAACTCCCGCGCCATTACTATTTTCTTGGATTTGTAAATGAAATTCAGTCACAATTACTTTAGATTAATTCTCCGTTTTGCAATTCAATGCAGATTAACAAAATAAATATTGAATTACAGAAGTTTTTTAATTTTAACTTTTAATCATGCAAACTTTAAATTTTAGTTTTTTTGTTTATACTTTTCAAAAGCTCCTGTTTTCATTCATTTATCGATAGAATAATTCAAAATCTGAAAATTTACATCTAAAATTTGCTTAATTTTTCAGTTTCTCTATCTTGTATCTGTTCTTTTACCCATTGCCGAAATTTTCTGATTGCTGAACTTGTTCCTGTAGTTCGTGCCATTTCCACAAATTACGGAATCAATTTTGTAATCTGAAAATGAGGAAATGTAGGGCTTGTTTGTGACTTAATATATTGTTCGCCTTGCGACAAGTTAATTTCGAGAATTTTCTTTTCATACCGGCAAATTTCAGGTACTTTCAAAGCCTGATATGCACTAATTTTGGTTTTAGAAGTGACATCAATCTCAATTGCCAAATCAGGAGGAGGGTCAACAGTTAAGTCGATTATGTCTTTGCCAATCATTAGCTGATAATTTTGAATATAAAAACAATCATCAGGTTCAAGACCTGCACTTGTATCTTTTCGTTTCAAGGTAGTTGAACCTAAAGATTCCCAACTTAAATTGAGTTCATCTAGCAAAACTTTTACCAAGTTGCCAATAATAACTTTAACTCGTTCGTGTTCTGGTAATGTAAGTTTAGCTCTTAACTAATTAATTCTGGCTACTGAATTCTGAATTCTGAATTCTGAATTCTGTTTTTATGTAATTCCTGCTTGTTGAAAAATTTGTTCGGCTGTAATTTGCAGTCCTTCAAGCAGCGAATCTTCTAAAATATCTGCACCGCTTTTTGTTTGAGGTCGGGCATCAGGATAAAAAATAGTGACTGTTTTAGCTTTTGCATCCACAACCCAAACTCTCATCACACCTGCATTGAGATAATTTGTAGCTTTTGCACTCATTTCTCCAAAAGTTTGGTCGGGAGAGATAATTTCAATAACTAAATCTGGAGGTATGGGGCAAGCTTCATCTTTAATTAAGTCATTAGACCTCTTGCAAAAGTCACTTAGGTAAATTCGGTTTGGGAGAGATGAAGCTCGTAATTGTAGAGAGCAGCAAT
>JAVRCJ020000034.1:0-73624 GCA_034530875.2 Nostoc sp. DedSLP01 | reverse complement strand
GATTGCTGCTCTCTACAATTACGAGCTTCATCTCTCCCAAACCGAATTTACCTAAGTGACTTTTGCAAGAGGTCTAATATCCTCGCCGTAAAAAATAACCCCGCGTTGAATATGAGAGGCTATGACTTGCTTCTCAAACACAAGCCCGTTTTGCGACACATCGTAACGCTCAATCACATCCATAATGATGTTGTCCATTGTATCTCGCGCCCAATGATTTGCTTCGACTTTCATGCCGTATAGGTAGAATTGCTCCAACCATCCCTGTTTTGCTTCCCCATACGGCTCAATTTCCCAACCTTTGACACCAACCTTTTGTGCTGTGGCTTGTAATTAGATAAAGGCTAATTCCAGGTCAGAATATCGATCTGAAATACCTAATGCTGCCGACCCAAATACAAAACACGCTACAACTTTGGAGTTAGCAGTGAAAGCAGGAGCGATTTTGTGAGCCAAAAAAATCCGCCATACACTATGTTCACTCATGTTGAGAATCATACTTCCTCCGCCGAAACAATGCAGCGTGCAGCAGGCTAACGACTCGCTTCACCCACCGCAGATAACCTTTCACTCCAATAGATAACGCTAATACGGTTAGTGTGCAAGCGGAAAGTTTGAGCGACGGGAACCGTCACTCAAACCTTTCAAAGAGAACCGATACCCGCACAAGTTCCAAAACAATGTTTCAGATAGACACATAAAGGTAACCTTAATCAGTTGAGCTATAATAGTATATTTGTACTATCATGGTCTTGATTTTTCATCATTTCACGCGGTTCCTAGCCCTTTGGGGCAGCTTCGCGTACAGAGTTGGGCTTCGCGCTAATTACATTCTTCAATGATTCATCAAAAGGAGCTAAAGCAATGGAGACAGCCAAAACACAACAGGAGCCAACAATGAATACTGGGCCACAAAAGGAACATCAGTGGCTACAGAAACTCGTCGGTGAGTGGACTTATGAAACAGAGGCAATGATCAGTCCAGATCGGCCGCCCCAAAGAGCAACAGGAACGGAAAGTGTGCGTTCGATTGGTGGACTCTGGGTTGTAGGTGAAGGACAGGGCGAAATGCCCTGTGGTGGTGCGGCAACAATGATAATAACCCTCGGATATGACCCGCACAAGCAACGCTATGTAGGCACCTGGATTGGGTCAATGATGACTTATCTATGGTTGTACGACGGTGAATTAGACGCGGCTAAAAACATGCTAACGCTCAATTCTGACGGCCCCGCGATGACGGGCGATGATAAGATGGCAACTTACAGAGATGTAATCGAGTTCAAGAGTGACAATCATCGAGTGATGACATCTTATGTGCTGGGCGATGACGGGCAGTGGCATCAGTTTATGACCGTAAACTCTCGACGGAAGCAGTAATAAAATGCTAGACCATAAAGGCAGGCACTACGCAAGCAACAGCCAATGACTAGTAAAGTTGCTCAGCTAATCGTCATTTATTTTTCCAGAATGATTCGCTCGTAGTAAGAGCATCAGCCCTGCTTTTATGCAACTTAAATGCTGATTAGCTTATCTTGTTCTTCGGTAAGATGGTGATACGGCTCCAATGCCACTAAGCGATCGCATTCTCGAAAGCTATTTGATTCGGGCATACCATCCCGCCTTGTACTGTTCTAGCTAACCCAATCTTGAGCAGTTCTTCCTCAAGTAGGGTTAAGTTTAAGCATATTGCTTGAGTTGTAATTGTGTTATTTTAGCAATACTCGCCGAGGGGATAAGCCAGTGACCGAGTTCGCAAACAAGATAGCTATTGTCACTGGTGCAGCTAGAGGTCTTGGCGAAGCCATTGCCGTCAACCTGTACAAAAACGGTGCGCGGGTCGTTCTGGCAGACATCAATGCCGAACGAGCGCAGGAAGTAGCTAGGCGGTTGGATTCATCTGGCAAGCGGACACACGTTATTGAAACTGATGTGTCTGACCATCGCGCTGTGGAGGCAATGGTAGCCGAAACGGTGGAGCGATTTGGCGGGTTGAACCTAGCAGTCAATAATGCTGGCTTTACCGGGCCGCATGGGATTAGTACTGCCGATTATGAGATTGAATGGTGGCATCGTGTGATTGCGACTAATCTTAACGGCATTTTCTTTGGACTGAAATACGAAATTCCAGCAATGCTCCAAAGTGGTGGTGGGGCAATTGTGAATATGTCATCTGCCGCTGGTGCGGTCGGAGTGGCGGGTATTGCTCCCTATGTCACTGCCAAGCACGGCATTATCGGTCTGACAAAGGCGGCAGCATTGGAATATGCAAACCAGGGCATCCGGGTGACTGCAATCGGGCCGGGTTATGTTGATACACCTCAGATGCAAGAGTTGCCAGAGTCAGCGCGAAAGCAGATGGCTCAGTTGCACCCTTTAGGTCGCCTCGCACGAACCGAGGAAGTTGCGGACATGGTTAGCTTCCTCTTGTCGGAGCAAGCCTCTTTCGTCACTGGCAGCTTCCACCTGATAGATGGTGGTTACACTACCCTGTGACTACTAATCAATCGCCTTGCGTGCGATCGTTCCTCAAACGTAACCTTCCACTGACCAATGCCGATTTAGTCTTTTGAGAAAGGTCTTTCAACGAAACTGTTGGGGTCGCTTGAGGGCTGTGGTGGGCGGTAGTGCAGTAGTAAGACGATCGCACTGAGCGCATTTTTAACAAAGTTCCACAGCACAAGCCAATATAAAAATAATTTTTTGAGCCAAGGGTAGTATATTTGGTCGTGTAATCGCAATTTAAATTGTTAACGCAAGAGTTAAGTAGACTCCTTTGTTGTAAATATAGGAGTCTCAACTGATTTACTATCTGAAAATTGTAATTACTATCAATGGATTCCGACTCAATTAAAGACCTAGAAATAGCGGTTCATGTCTTGACAATTGCGAGAACGCATGGAATTACTGTTAAAGAAGCTGCTCAGTTATATCTTCAAAGGATGAAATGGGAAAAATGGGAAGCCGAACAGCAAAAACAAAGTGATACAAGTTTATCTGAGAGTTTAAGAGATAGACTCAGCTCCCAAAAGTGGGGATCTTTGATGAGCTATGTGCGTCATCATCCTAGTAATGAAGAACTGGCTAAAGCCTATTACCAAGCTAAACAAGAAGGTAAATTAAAGTTAGCCAAATTATTAGTGCCTTAGATTTTTTACTTAAGAAACTCTGATTTTGTTGGAAAAAAGTATTGTGAAGCAGGAGTAATAGTTGAAGCAGAAGAATATGACAAATTACATTGTCATATTTGGTTATCACCTGTTGAGTGTGAATTTATTTTTCCAAATGAACTGGAATTTATTTAATTGTTCAATGCAGAGATTTATTTGGGGGTTCCACAAAAATAAAACTTGTAGCAGTTACGTGTTTAGAGTGTTAGGAGTAACATTTTGGTGCTCATTATCAAGCAAAGAGCAACATTAGAAGAATTTTATCAAATGCTGCAAACTTTAGAACTATATATCAAAATAGCAGTAGATATAGAAAGAGGAATATTAGCAGGGGGAGGAGAAAAACACGCTTATTGTGAAGCAGTATTACTTGAAGATGGTAGTAGACAGCGAGATATTTGGGGTGCAGATTGGATTCCATTTACTCAATCAATAGCTTATGAATCGATTATTAACATACGTCCCAGCCAGAATAATCGCTCAATGGTAATTCAAAATCCAGAGATTCGAGAACGTGTTAAGCAAATCGCTCAGGAGTTAATAGGTGGATATGAACCAGAAATTGGATGAAAAGCAAGCACGGTTTCAAGGCGAAAATACATCAAATCGTTTAGGGCATATAGCTTCTAATTTAGCTAGACTGAGAACATTTTGTGACACTGCTTACCCGGAAGCGGTCGAAAGTGTGGCAGATGAAACTATATGTTTTATCGAATGGACAGCAGCAGAAATTGAACCAGAATATGCCGAAGAATTAGTGAACATTCAAGTTCAACTAGCTAGGTGGAAATTAAAATTTGATAGTCTTTGGTCTAATGAGAGCGAACGTAAAAATATGTCCGAGCAAGCTAGTGCTTGGTCAGAGCAAGTGTTAGATATGTCAGGGTTATTGTCCGAATCCGCCTAAAATTTTGCTTACAGTTACCGTATTCTGCGTTTTGCGGTAATCCCCGATCTTTGGTGTATAGTAATTCATTCTGGCAATCGCATTTGTAAACAGTTCCTTTGCATTGCCCTCAAGCGGCTGTAGAATAGCAAATAAAAGCAATCTTTAGTTTAATATTTCCGCTCTAAGAGCTGATTCGTAAAGAAAATCTCAAGAGACAGTGGATGAGTGGGAGTGGATTTTAAGCTAGATCGAGTTGCATAATTGTACTAAAAATGACTCGCCTGCCAGAGATTGCCGATCCCCAAACAAAACCTTACCCCAGCGACCTCAGTGATGGTGAGTGGGAGATATTGAAACCGCTCATCCCGGCATCAAAAGGATTTGGTCATCCAGTGGAAGTCGATTTTCGGGAAATTCGATTGGGCGATATTTTATGTACAACCAACCGGATGCCAATGGGAAATGCTACCCCACGAACTAGCGCCATACACGACGGTGTATGGCTACTTTCACGCATTGGCAACGTAAAGGCATCTGGCAACAAATGCACGACCAAGTTCGCCAACAACTACGAACACAATTAGGTAAGGAGGAGCATTCGACTGTTGCGTAGGCGCAGCCCGTCGTTCGCGTAGCGTCTCGTAGAGAAGACATCGCCGATTCTCAATCGCTCAAGACAACGGAAAAAAAGGAGCCAGTGCCTTGGGCGGGCAATGCCCGACTTGTAGCGACTGGCGGGGCGGTCAGCAATCGTAATTTTGGGCTTGAGCTTCACGCTTTTTTTGGGGCTTTCTTCTACTTCTAGAATGACTTTATCATCACAGCCTCATTGCTCAACCTCTATCCCATCAGCGATCGCTACCTTTCTTAGCTATTTAGTATACATGTACTATATCTAGATGCATTTGCCCTGATTCGCGAGGCGTTTAAAAAGTATGGTTATATAGAATTTAGAAACTAGTAGAAATATCTAGGTACAATTTTGGTTGTGAAGAATTTGATTGTTGTAATTCAAACGCTTTTTCAAAAATTGGAGTGTACGAAGAGAAAAATTGCCCAAAAAAGCTGTAGTGAGAACTCGACCTCAAGGCTTAAAAGTAGGCTTTATAAGGCTAAGATTCAAGTAAAGTGGTTAACAACATTCAATTATTTAAGCCGCAGTCAGCTAAACAATAGCAAGCAAAAAAAATTTATGTTCGAGAGTACACGCTCTCTATATTGCCAAACTTGCCGTCCTGTCGCATCTCCCAAGAAATCTGCTGCCTCTAACAAGGGTAAGCCCAGGGCTAAGACTTACAACAGCGACGTGAATTTTCAAAAGTAGTTAGCGATGCTTTGAAAATTGGCTCAATTCCTGTTGTCAGACAATTTTACGTTGAACAAAGAAATTATTTTCTATAATAGAAAATCTCAAGTTTGATAAATAGTCAAATGCCATTACAGCCTCCCCCATCAAAATTTCTCGCAACACTATTAGAAATTCGAGATTATTACGCTCCGCTTGTAGAAACCTATGGAAAATTGTACACAGAAGCTTTAGAGAACCTAACTCATGTAGAAGCTTTGTTATCTAACTGGGCTTTGAAAGAGGAAGCGGACACTAATGGCTTATCTGAGGAAGTAAAAGAAGAAATATTTACTTTACCTGCTCAAAAAAGCTTGAATAGCACTTCCCCTGAGGTGTTGGAAACCGAACCAGAATTAGGGGAAGCAAACTCGACTAACCTACCACAAGTAAGCGATTTAGCCGCAGAAAATCTATCTTCTCAAAATCAAGAAGATATCAACTTACCACTAGAAGAAAACCAGCCTGCTTCTGGTGTGGTAGAAAGCTTGTCTAATGCTGAAAGCTTTGAGATTCCGGAAAGTCAAACCCAATCTGATGAGTCTTTTTATGCTGCTCAACTGCCAGACACAATCCAAGAAGCTACTGCTACCCAACAAAGCCACGTTACAGACGACAGTGAAAACATTGTAGAAGCTGCAAGTGTAACAATTCAACCCAGTACTACTTCCTCATCCCTCCTTGAAGATGAACCAGCAGCAGCAGAGTCTACCAGCTTAGAACAAGCTACCACTGCGCCAAACAAATCATTGTTGGGGCAGGACATTGCAATGGTGGGTGAGTATCAATCTCTAAGACGCATCGAAGCGGTTGAAAAGCTACTACAGGAACATATTGGTAATGTATGCCATATAGATTTTATTGTGCGATCGCTCTATGGAGAGTTAGAGCCAAAAGCAACTAAGGTAGTCAAAGGTAGAGTTCAATCAACGCTAACTCAAGGAAAAGAAAGCGGTAAATGGTCGCTCGTTCCGGGTAAACCTGGTTACTATACCAAAGATTTGAAATTACTCAACTCGTCGCGCAAAAATAGTTCTTCAAAGCCGAGTCCAACTCAATCCAAAAAACCAGACCCACACGCCAAAGCTAATAGCATTCCTATGAAAGCAGAGTTTGACGGCAAATTTTTGATTGATGCGATTACTTCAGTCCTGCAAAAGAATCCCACAAAAGTTTTTGATGTGCCTGAAGTTATCAACCAATTATATGGAAAACTCAAACCAGAACAGGTGCAACAAGTTAGACCAAGCGTACTGAACGAATTATCGCGGGGTTATCGCACAGGACGATTCTCTAGAGTGCCAGAGGAAAAAGGACTTTACATTTGGGATTCTAAGTTGCTACCAGACTAATCGCAATTCGCAATTCGCAATTCGCAATTAAGAAAGCTAAATTATCAACAATTTCTTATCAGATTAATTCTGAGATCATCTGTTCTAGAATATCTTGGAGTAATTCTGACTCTGAGGGATAAAGAGAAACTGGCCCAGCAAGGAATTCCTGAATAGTCAGTTGATGCTGTTGAAAATCCTTAACAAAATCTCGAATTTGAGAAATAACTTGGATTTGAGATTCGATTGCTTCGACCATCACGGCTACAGCATCAATACCTTGCTTTGCAGCTTTGCGAGAACTAGAAAGCATTGCTCCTTCTGGAGTATTTTTAGCTAAACGTAGTTCCTGTTTTAAGTTTTCATATTGAGTCAGCAGAATTTGATTTTGCTGTTCTAGATTGCGACATTTGCGAGTTAAATCATCTTCACTATTAGGATCGATAGCTTCCCCCGCTCGTTGACGAGACTCAATTTCTAGCAGCCTTGCCAAATCTCCTTGTTGGTAGGCAATATTTATTTCTTGCATAATTTCGGTATGATATTTTTGTGTTTCGCTATCTTGTACCTTATCCGGGTGAAAGATTTCAGCTAACCGCAAAAATGTGGAACGAATTTTTTGCTGTGTCTCGGTTCTAGCCCCAGCCCCAAATGAGGTAGTTTCTTGTGCTTGCCAGTATTGATGTTGATGGGCATCTTGGGCAGATTGGCTGGAGAAATCTTCTTCCATAGGGGCAAACTCTTCGTTCGGCTCTTTTTCTAATTGGCTTGTGTCGGGTTTGATGCTGATAATTCCGGCAAACTGTAGTTGATGATAAACTGCTTGTATCTTTTTGAGAGTTTGTTTACCAAATTTTCTAGTAGTAAAGATAGTTTCAAACAAAGCGTGAATTTCCTGGTCGAGTTGAGCCATTTTTTGGAAGCTGGGATTAGCCCGATGCAGAACTTCTGTGGCAAGAGTTCGTGTCCTTTCAACAAAGTTATTTAGTTCAGTTCGCTTTTTCTTAATCTGCTTGAGGATAGATTGATGTTCTTTCTCTAAAAATTGTAAGCGTAGATGAAAATCGGAAAGAGCCAGCCCGTTTGCAACAGTAGACCCAGATGAAGGTATGGTGGTTCGTCGAGGCATAGCAGTTTTATGATTTTTTCGGCTAAAATACCTAAATGATGATACATCAATACCTATTAATATTAATTAAAATTTGAGTAATTTAGTATTGCAATAAATTTGAATAACAAGGAATATTGAGGAATTATTAAAAATTATTTAGGGTAGCCAAAAATGAAAATTGCGGATTTATCAGCCCGGACTAGAGAAAAAATTAAGTCAGTTAGGTGGGACAGAATTATTGAAAAGCACGAAGGCCCAGAAGATTGGGAATCTGTTTTGAAATGTGAGGAGCCGGAATTCATTGAAATTGAAGGATGTTCCGTATTATTGCCTGTGGATAAATCACATCATCTTAATATCAGTATAATACGTTCTATATGGAGTAGAGATAACAATTCCGTAACACTATTCTTATCTGATAGTACCTATGAAAACGATCCATTTTTTTCGGGATTTATGGCAGTGTGCGATCGTCTCAAAGGTAAAGAATTTTTCTTAGCAATCGTATACCATGAATGGTTCATTATTGAAAGATCATCAGTTTTTGAGCAAAGTTAGACAGTTCTTTCTAGACTATTCGCTAGTTATTGTCTGCAAAATACTGTTGACATCTTGTGATGTATTAGAGCATATTCCCATCGATTTTAGATGTTCAATAGCTGCTTGATAAGCTTCTTGAGCTTCATGACATTCTTCAAAATATTTTCCATTATTATACCCATATATAATGTGATTTGAGCCGATTGTTCTAAAAAATTGCTCAGATTGTATTAAGGATTTTATGCTATGAAAATGCCCTTCGAGATATCCATAAAAATAGCTAATAAAATAGTCGATCTCTTGACGAGAAAATTCTAGCTCAAAAGGTTCACGAGCCATTTGATGCTCGTAGCCTTCTACATCAGATTCTAAAACTCTGTAGATACTAAAGTAGAGCGTACCGCGATTGTCATATATATCCATCAAATAAAAAAATTTACCTCGCTCTTTTTCTAAAACCAATAATACTGGAAAAGAAAAAGAGCCTTTCCAATCATCAATCCAATCACCACTTTTACCCAATAAATTTGTTAAGCTAACGAATAATTCAGCCAAATTAAGCTTATTTTTATTATCTCGTTCTGATAAATAAAAATTCATATAAAACATAGAATCATCTTTGATAGGAAGACTTTTTCGCCTCAACTTCCTAAATTCAGTATCATCTAAACGCCAAAGTTCGTATTTAATATCTTTTCGTTGGAGTTGAACTCTGCTGCGTTCTTTAATTTGTCTAACTACTTGTTTCATCTTTGAGACGGCTGAAAGTATATAGTATTAATGTACTATATAAATAGCTCAAAAATAAGTAAACCAGTGGTGGTAAAATTGACAATCTTAAAGGTTGTTTGAAAAGTCCGGCAGGTTGTAAAAAATCTCTCTCGGTTTCAAGAAATCCATAACGCCAAACAAGCTTCAGATCTTTACAGACATCTCCGGGCGGCGATAGAGTTAGAACACTCCACAATTCCGCTTTACCTGACAGCGTTGTATTCAATTAAAGCTAACTCGAATCAGGCCGTTGCCGAAATTAAATTTCTACAAATAATTGCAAACTCTGATGAAATATTGCAAAAATGATTCAGATTTGAAAACACAATAAACTTATCCAAAAGATTACATTACTACCAGTCTGCATTGCCCGTAAACAAAGTATTATAAGATGTCTGATACTCCTAACTCACCCAGAAATCGGAAGTCTAGTGTAACTGAGCAAACCCTATCGCTTGACGATCGCCAGATTCCCTACACTGCTTTTGCCGAATGGCAGACCTTGTTTGAGCATGAAAAACCAGTTGCAGAAATTTTCCATGTGGCTTATTTAACTGAGGTTGAAAAAGCTACGCTCCGACCGCTTACTTTCGTCTTCAATGGCGGTCCAGGAGCGGCTTCTGCTTATTTGCACATGGGAGCATTAGGGCCAAAGCGCGTTTATTTCGGAGCTGATGGTAGCCTACCCAAACCTCCAGTTCGGGTAGTGGACAATGTTGAAAGTTGGTTAAGCTTTACAGACCTAGTGTTCATCGACCCGATTGGCACAGGCTTTAGTCGTAGTTTACCTCAAGATGATAAGGATACCAAACAGAGCGAGAAAGCTAATTCTGGTGAGGCAGACAAACCCAAGGAGACGGAATTTTGGGAAGTTGAGCGAGACTTGAAAGCACTGGGAGAATTCATTGGACGATTTCTGTCTCGTCATCAGCGATGGCTGTCCCCGATCTTTATTGCTGGAGAAAGTTATGGTGGCTTTCGGGTTGCTAGGTTAGCCCGCAAGCTGCAACAGGAGTTTGGTGTCGGTCTTTGCGGTGCTATTGCAATCTCTCCTGCTTTGGAGTTCAGCCTGCTGGCTGGTAGCGATTACAACCTTACCGCTTGGGCAACCCTGATTCCTTCCTTTGCGGCTAGTGCGGCTCATCACAACCGCGTCCAATGGGCAGCAGAACAAGGGAATTTACAAGCTCACATAGCAGCAGCAGAACAATTTGCTCGCACAACCTTGATTCCACTTCTGGCAATGGGAGATACCATGACACCCGATGAGCGCCAAATTGCTTATCAGCAGATGGCAGGGTTAATCGGCTTGCCCGTAGAACTGGTTGAGAGACTTGCAGGAAGGATTGGCATTGAAGTCTTTGCCAGGGAACTGCTGCGAGATCGACAGCGAATTGTAGGACTTTACGACGCATCAATTACCGCTATCGATCCTTTTCCTGCTCGCGTAAATTATGAGGGCAGCGATCCGACTCTTGATGGATTAGATCGCTTGTTTACCGGGGCAATCAATAGCCACTTGCGGGACACGTTAGGTGTTGAAACCGACTTGTCTTACCATCTGCTGAATTTGGAAACATTCAAAGCTTGGAAATTCGATCTCAAAGGCGAATTCAAGCAGGGTTTTTTAGGTTCAATGGACGATCTGCGCGTAGGTATGGCTTTGAACCCCTGTATGCAAGTGTACATTGCTCATGGATTGTTCGATTTGGTCACTCCTTATTTTGCCTCAAAGCATCTAGCAGATATGATGAAATTAGATCCTCAAATCCGCCCGAATCTGACTGTAAAACATTTTCTAGGTGGGCATATGTTTTACACTTGGGATGAATCGCGCTCTTGTTGGTTAGCTCAGATGAAAGCTTTCTACCACAATGCCATAGCCTGACTTGAGTTTGGAAGTTTACGCTCGCACTCCGAACATGACGAGCGATCGCTATACAAGGTTGCGTTCCCTGGTTGATGTTTTTGATGAAGCTATTTGGTTTATAGTTTTAGATTCGTCTAATTTTAGAGAATTTTGGAAGTCGTATAAATCATACAAAGATGGATAAGGCTGCTCTACAGGCTGTTCTGTAGTCTCTGCATTAGTAGAGTTAGCCGCTACAAAACCTACTCCAACTGCTTTTAATTCGTGCTTCAGTAATTGAATTTGGCGCAGATGGTTGTTAATTTCTGCTTCTAAAACTGTCTTTAATTCCTGTGGTGAGAGCAGTGTGATTTCATCTTCAAGTCGAGTTTCTTCTTCTTCGGTATTCTTGTTTGGTAAGAGAATATAACGCCATCCTGCCCCAATGCAGCATATACAGGTAATGCCATGCTGACACTAGACCGCGAAACAACATCAGCACCCAGCTATAGCATTCTTAACGACAGCATCAAAGAAACCTTCACTGCCATCGACCGCTTTGAGTGGCAAGCAGTTGATGAAATACTCCAAATGCGGGAAAAACAACTTTATCGTGAAGCTGATTACAAAACCTTCGAGCAATACTGCCAAGCTGAATTATCCGCCTGGGGTGACTACCGCAGAATCAATCAACTGCTAGGGGCTAAAAAAGTTAGGGACGCAGCTGATGAATTGGGGGAACACATCAAAAACGAGCGTCAAGCCCGTTCACTGTTGCGCTTGCTCAAGGAACCAGAAAAACTAAACGCTGCTGTTGCGATCGCACTTGAAGAAAATCCCTTCCCTAGAACACCGATTCAGTAATCACGATGAAGTAACAGACTAAATTGAATCATTTCGCTACTATCTGTGCAAGTAAAGTCATGCTTAGGTTTTGCTGTTGGTAAGTCTCCACCTACACCACCACAACCTCGAATTAATCCTGGCTTGCGGTTTAATCCATCTATCTCTCTTGTTACACCATTTTTTGCAGTTGCCACAATTTTGGAGCTAAGAGCAGTTATACGAGCATCTCGACCAAGACTGTCAGGAAGAATTAGGCTTGTTCTACCATTAACTGCTTCACTGACCAGTTTACCGTCAATAATCGAAATACCTGCTAAGTCCCCTGGAGTACCATCGTTTGCTCCAATAACAAAATATCCGCCATTCACTGCTGCTAAAGCTGATGTTCTAGTAGAAAGCTGCGTCAAACGTTCATTATCAGGGACAATTGGGCTAGCGAGTGCGGGAATAATCTTTAAATGAGGCTGATGGAGGTCTATTTCCAGTACATTCACGACCCAAGGGCCAGTTGTGTGGTCGTCGTCTTCTGCCGTATTCACAACTCGCAGTCCTGAATATCCAATAGTTGCCAGTCGATCTCGTAAATTCACAGCAAGAGCTTCAGTATTAAAAGCACCAACACGGACTAAATAACCAAGTACACTAGATTCAGGATCATCTGGTACTCTTTGTAATATTGGTTTTATGTAAGGTTGGTATCCTTGGGATTTCAATAGATTAGCAGTATTTTGAGCCGCTTGTTGAGTAGCTTGAAATATGACATCAACTGTGTATACTTCATTCTTTGATTGTTCGCCTCTAACAATAACTGTATGGGTAACACCGGGTGCTATCTGTTTCGATACCCGTGATTCTTTTAGATTACCTTTTCCTAAAGGAAGAGAATACGAATAATACTCGTACTTTTGCTTTGATTCTTGATTAGCATTACTAATCAGTGGTTTAACTACTGCTAGAACCAAAGAGCATGGAACTACTAAGTATAAAGCTATTGTTTTGTTGTGGAGACAGAATTTTCGAGTCATGGTTTACTTAGCAAATAAATGGACAGTAAAGTAATTTACAATTTCTTTAAAATATTTAATATTAAAAATATTTATACTTTTAAATAAAGCTTAGAAAAAATTGGCTCATATCATTTCATTGTTGGTTTAGAGTTAATTTAAAAATTAATATTTAACGACTCGTTGTGTTTGATTAAACCTTGGGTTAAGCTCTTGCAATAACGTGACTAAAGGCAAGAGTTGAACTGCGATCGCTCATACCATTTCACGAAAATGTGATAGTACTTACAGATTGTGATTGCAATGTCGGGGGAAATTGTGTATACCCCGGATGGCGAACCAGTAGGATTGCACGAAATGATGCGGCGGTATCCGGTGCGGGAGTAATACCACAAGTGAGGGGCAATCGCAGCACAGTCAAACAAAGGCGTGACCCTGGCGGATGAAAAAGTTAAAAATTGGATCGAAAGTGCGGTCTTGGAGAATGGAGAAGCTCAAGATGGCAGAACAGTTGCGCGAAAATCCTGGGGATGTTTTTCTGATGGAATGTTAGGCAGACGATCCAGCGAGTGCGGATTGCGATCGAGAAACTGGTGGCGAAGTATCCGCACTAGGGTATCTCGTGTGTGGATGGGACGCTGCTCAGGTGGAATGAGTAGCGATCGCCTATCATAGTATGCTTTTCCCCAAAAAATGGCCAAATTATGAACCATAAGTTGACCAAAAGTTAACGAAATTACAGAGCTTGCAGGCAACAGGCAAATAAAATTTTGGGCGTTGCATAATTGAAGTATGAATTTGAGCGATCGCGATGAAATGTCCAAGGTGTGCATCCACTCATATCCGCAAGAATGGTAAAAAGCTTAGTAAACAAAATCACATATGTGTTAATTGTGAGCGTCAGTTTATAGATTCTTATGAAAAGCAGGGTTACCCTGAAGAAATAAAAAAAGAGTGTTTAGAGATGTATGTGAATGGTTCAGGATTTCGTGCAATTCAACGAGTAAATAAAGTTCATCATACGACTGTAATTAATTGGGTTAGAGAGATGGGAAATACCCTACCTAATTCGCCTGAATATAATGAAATACCAGAAATTACTCAAGTTGATGAACTTGAAACTTTTGTAGGTAAAAAAAAACAAAGTTTGGTTGTGGACAGCAGTAAATAAGCATAGCATGTCTCAGGAGTTATAGTCTGGGTTTTAGGAGACAGAAGTAAAGACACTTTTAAGCTTTTGTGGCAGATAATAAACTGTTGGCATTCTTATTTTTACGTCACAGATGGCTATCCAGTTTACCCTTGTTTTATTAGCAATGAGGATCGGATTGTAAGCAAAACTTATATGACAAGAGTAGAAGGCGAAAATAGCCGTTTTAGACATTATTTAGCTAGGCTTCATCGTAAAACCTTTTGTTATTCCAAGTCCGAGGAAATGCTTAAACTATCTATTCGATTGCTCATACATTATCTCAAGTACGGTTCCGTGGCGCTGCGGGCGCTACGCGCCCGCAAGCTTGAGGCGATCGCATGATTCATACTTGGATTCAGCAACGCCGACTTTTTATATGACCTATACTTTTTATGTAATATTACTACTTATTGTGTAGCAATTTATTTTAAAATATTTAATATTGATTTAGCGATCGCTCTCCCGGTGGGGTCATCCCACAAAATCGCATTGCTCCCGGTAGAAGGCAACCCACCCTTAAAAGAGTAGGATTGAAACAACGACGCTTTATACCGGGCTACGCCCCGCTACGCTAACGCTGCAAGCAGTCTCGGTATAATTATTGTTTTTAAGTAGGCTTTATACCCACAACTGAAGTTTTTATTGATAATTCTTTCCTTCTGCCCTCTGCCTTCGTACTTCTGCCTTTCTTGGTAAAGTCGTATACTTGTTGCGAACGCTTTGAAACGCAGACATCGCTGATAGGACTTACCCATTGAAGCTTGAAACCTCGATCCCCCTAGCGCCCTTAAAAAGAGCTACGGTGTACACACAAGTCTTCTAAAGTTGCCTCCTAGACTTTCGATCCCCCCAACCCCCCGATAAATTAGGGGGCAAAAACTTCTCAAAGTCTTCCTTTTTAAGGAGGATAATGACGGATCTACGAGGATTTTGGTTTCCTACACAGATGTGTGTACACCGTAGCCTTAAAAAGGGGAAAAGTCTAAGGGATCATACTATTTCACGAAATTATTGATACAAATCATTCTTCTTGCTCCCCTGCTTCCCCTGCTTGCCTGAATCTATCAATCTTAAAGTGAAACGGTATTAGGGGGGATCTAGAAGTGAGTAAAATCACAAGCAACTACTTTTCAAACAACCTCTCAGTGAAGTGACAATCACCATATCATAATTATGGAATTGCAAGTACGATCGCTGGAGGGAAAAAATGAGCTTGGCTGGATTAAGAATTGTGTTGGTAGAGCCAGCCGGGCCTATAAACCTCGGAGCGATCGCCAGGGTAATGAAAAATTTCGGACTAGATAATTTAGTATTAGTAAATCCCCAATGCGATCGGCTATCGGCTGAAGCTTTAATGATGGCTGTCCATGCCAAAGAAATTTTAGAATCTGCGGTTATAGTGCCAACCTTACCAGAAGCATTGTATGGATGTGTGAGAGCGATCGCTACTACAGGTCGCGTTCGTAGTTGGGAAATCCCTTTAGAAAACCCCCGCACCGCACTACCTTGGCTGCTAGAAGAACCAGAAAAACCCACAGCTTTAATTTTTGGCAGAGAAGACCGGGGATTAAGCAATGAAGAACTAAATTATGCTCAAAGATTTGTTTTCATTCCCACAAGTCAAAATTATCTATCCTTGAATTTAGCTACGGCAGTAGCAATCTGCTGTTATGAATTGTCACAATCTTCCCAGCAGGCTCAAACTCAAGCTTTTCCCCAAACCGAACTCGCGTCTTTAGATCTTGTGGAAACATACTACCAGCAACTAGAATCATTACTATTGAAAATTGGTTATCTGTATCCACATACCGCAGCTAGTCGCATGGAAAAATTTCGCCAATTATATAATCGCGCTGGGCTGCAAACTGGAGAATTAGCAATGCTACGAGGAATTTTGCGCCAGGTAGAATGGGCACTGAAAAACCAGAGGGATGGTGAAAACTTGTAATAATTCGTTTAATATATACCCAATCATCCCCCCAAAATATTTAATATTAAACTAAACGCAAAAATGCTACTTAGTAGTAGCAAAGTGGAATTTGAGCGTTCGCATCGCTCGAAGGTTAAGTTTTGGGTCAGGAGTCTGCAAGAAAACAGTCCAGTGGGTCACAAGGAGTATCAGTGTCAGAGTCGAGTGACGAACTAACAGCTTTCTCGCGGCGTCAACCCCTAAACCGCCGCCAGCGTCCACAAAAGGTTCAAAAAGTGGTATCCAAGAAACTAAAAGCTAACGGTCAGCAGCAAGTTGCCACTGGCAAACAAACGGCGCTAACACGCCCAAAAAATCGCATTACTCCTGCGCCCATACCAGCGGCTACACGCAGGGTAAAATCGGAGTTAGTCATGCCAGCAGCAGTCAAACCAATACCGACTGTCAAAGGAAAAACTCCTCCCTTACAACCTGGTGCTGCAACAGTTAAAACAGTGCGGATGGAAAAGCCAAAAATCGGCAGGCGTTCATCGCGGAAAACGCGGTTAAAGCCAATGGCCAAAACCATATTGTATTTACTCCGGTTGTTGATTGTGGGTGTTGGCATGGGTGCAATTGTGGGTACAGCCTTGTCTATATTAGACCCGGCTAATCGCATCACCACAAATTCCGCACCTCAATCTAGTAATACTAATGTGACGCGATCGCAGCCGCAACCCACCACTACAGCACCAGCTGCATCTTCCGGCCTATTGTTATCTCAAGAAATGACCTCCTTAAAAAATGCGGTGCAAAATTTGACCGCTAGCTACCCAAATCTCACGTCAGGAGTTTTTTTAGTAGATTTGGATACGGGTAATTATGTAGATATCAGTGCCTCAACCAGTTTTCCTGCGGCTAGCACAATCAAAATACCGATTTTGATTGCCTTTTTCCAAGATGTCGATACCGGGAAAATTCGCCTCGATGAAATGCTGACTATGCAGCAAGATGCGATCGCAGGCGGTTCGGGAAATCTCCAGTACAAACCAGCCGGCACCCAGTACGCAGCTTTGGAAGTCGCCACCAAAATGATTACCATCAGCGACAACACAGCCACAAATATGCTGATTGCCCGACTCGGAGGCATAGATGCTTTAAACCAGCGTTTTCGCAGTTGGGGATTGAGAACCACAGCCATTCGCAATAAGCTACCAGACTTGGAAGGGACAAACACTACTAGTCCCAAAGAATTAGGGAATTTGATGGCAATTGTCAGCCAGGGAAATTTAGTCAGTATGCCATCACGCGATTTAATGCTCGATATTTTGCGCCGCACCCAGCGAGACTCACTATTACCATCAGGCGTGGGAACTGGAGCAAGAGTATATCACAAAACTGGCGACATTGGCACAATGCTGGCAGATGCAGGTTTAATTATCGTTCCCACTGGTAAGCGCTACATAGCTGCTGTCATGGTACAACGCCCCAATAATGACCCGAGCGCCGAAAAACTGATTAGCTCAATTTCTCGTGCTGCCTACCAAGAGTTTAGCCAAAATTCTGTAACCCCAAGCAATACTTCAACCACAGTGCCTACCAGCGGTTATCAACCCCAAATTGTTAATCCTGTTTTACCCAACGGTAATACAAACACTGTACCTATGACTAGCTATCAAACTCCTTTTATTAGCCCTGTACCCAATGGTATGGGAAGTACTTTACCTGCAAATAATTATCAAACTCCTATTATAAATCCCCAGTATTACCCTCCCAGATAATTTGAGATTTTTGAATTTTTAATTTTGTATTTATCATGACATCTACCAACCCATCAATCCAATTTTTTGCTGGAATTTATGAAGAATTAAGTAATGTCAGTTTGCGGCGCGGACGCATTTCTGGTAAACGTACCGTGTTGATGAGATTTAATAAATTGCAAGCTTTGGAAGGTTTCAATAGCTTTACCAAACAAGCTTTAAATTCCTTGCTATTAACTGATGAAGAAGGTGAAATTAGTGTCACTCCTTCTTCGACAAAATTTATTTTTGGCGGGCCAGAAGGGGATGAATTACAGCGGGTAGACTGTGAATTTGAAATCGAGCGCGACGAACATTGGGAACGGTTCATGCGATTTATGCAGCGTTATGCCGAGTCCAATGGTATGGAATACGGTGAATCTTAGACGAACCAAAATATAGTTAATTTCTAGCTCAATAGATTTTGTTAGAAATTTTTGATCTTACATGTATAAAAATATACTAAATAAAAAAGATATGACAAATAGACATTTTTACACAGGAACCTGTATGCAGACCGGAGCGTTTGTTATTCCTGCTTCCTACAACTAACAACATTATATGAATATTTTATAAACTTGATGCTTGCTTGTAGCGAAGATATCCTTAGCTGAATTTATAAAAATAACTTATAGTTTATACTAAATAATATCCCAAAATTTTTACTGACACAATAAGAAATTGCGTTTTCATCAAGAAACGAGCGAAAGTTAACAAAGTATTAGGACTTACGCATTAACACAAAATACAAAATATGCGGAGCTTGAAAACCACATATTTCATAGGCTGACATTATTGCTCACCTGTGTCAACTTAACGTCAAACTAATATCATGCAAGCGCCTCTGAGCATTGCTGCACACCTACGACGCAGGTTTGTCTATCATCAAAGAACAAGCGATAAAAGCCCAAAACAATGTATTTTCGTGAATTGATGCCACGAATCAATTTGTACACAAATTATTTAATAAATAAACTAAATTATTTTTCTTAAAAAGAAAACTTTAGTTTATTAGGCTTAATGATATATAATATATTACATAAAGTTACATTTTTAAGATTGGGTAAAGAAGGTCACCTAGACTAAGAATAGTGATAAATATTTATTTAGGTTAGATAAAAGACAATTATTTGGTAAATAACCAAATAAGCGATTTTTCAACCGATCGATTTTCACTTGCGTAATCAACTAAAAAAAAATAACAAAAAAATTCCTAAATTTTCAAATTTAAGATTACGAAAATGATGAGCGATCGCTACCCAGTATCAGGTTAAAAATATTTAACCTTGTTGTTTTCTATTTAGTACTTAACTAAATAAGTACTAAATAATTTCAGCTATATTTTCTACATATTGTACCTGGTTTATCGCAAGCTTTGCTGTTGTTATCGCTAAAATTTTTATCTAGCTTAGAGTTTAAGCTCTTAGGAGGCTGTGCAAATCGTGACAGTAAGTTAGCAAAGTATTTTATCTCAAGCCTAAGCTTTATAAGCATTTTGGGCTTATGGTCTAAACCTTTGTGATAAATCCGAGAGCAGTTCTAAATAATTCCTGAAATCTTGCATATAAGCTGTTGGTTGTTTATAGTAAATAGCCACTGCTAATAGTCTTCACAACTCAAATACTATTCCTATAAATATTCATCCAATGAGGTAAATATAAAAGTTGACAATTATTACTTTCGAGACGTGTAGTATACTTGAAGTAGCCTGATGCTAGCATTATGAATGCTAGAGGTTAGTGTTAGGAAATTTGTGGTTATAGGAGTGGCTTATTTTATACCTTGAACTAAATTTAGCTCACCTCCGACGCTAATCAAGGTAAACAGTCAAATCACTAATTTCTTAGGGAGTAAAGAAAGTGGCAAAGATTGACGGCACCTCTGGAAACGACTGGCTAGCAGTTTCGGATGGAGGTAATCAAATATACGGTTATCGAGGTGATGACACTTTAATAGGCAGTTCGGGTGAAGACCGTTTAGTGGGAGGAGCTGATAATGACATTCTTACTGGTGGTGGTGGTAGAGATACCTTTGTCCTGAATTACTTAAGTGGAGGTATCGATCGAATTACAGACTTCTCAGTTAGCGAAGATATACTTTTAGTTACTACCCTTCCTCCTGGATCGTCTGATACTGTTGTTTTGCAAGGTATTTTTAATATAAGTATCGCTGAGTTGAAATCGGCTGCTCGCGCTCTATCGAGCAAATATTTAAAACTTACCCCTGCTCTTACTCAATCCCGCAGAGATTTCCAACTTACTCCTGCTCTTGGTCGATCTAGCAAAGACTTAAAACTTACCCCTGCTGTTGCTCAACCCAGCAAAGATTTCAAACTTACCTCTGGTATCGGAAAAAATTATACTGTAAAAAATTACAATATATCAGCTTACGAAACTTTTAATTCCGATTTTGATCCTTTGAGCTACGATTCAAATACTGGTAATCTTTTTAGCAATGGACAGCAAATAGCTTCGCTAGCCCCTGGCCTTGACTGGAGTCAAGTTTATCGAGTGTTGGCTTGAAACAAGTAATAATCAAAAACCTAACCCCGCTAGCAGAGTTTCTTATAAACACAGGGGTAGAAGATTTCCACAAGTATTACTAAAGTCGTGTTCTAGCTTCCAATTAAGTAACTTTCAAAGGTTAGGAGAGAAGTTTTGTGAGTTTAAGAAGTTGCTTGAGTTGCAGTTACCATTTAGGGTTATCGGGCTTGGTGATTTTAGCGGGTGAGATTGGCATAGAAGGAGGCGATCGCACATATGCTCAGGAGGTCACTGCCGATCCCTCTTTGGGAACTAAAGTGGAGTTAACCGACGGCAAAAATTATCAAATTACAGGCGGTACAACCGTTGGGAATACAAATCTCTTCCATAGTTTCAGCAACTTTAGTGTTAAAAATCAAGAGATAGTAAATTTTCATAGCGCCTCTGGTATCAACAATATTTTGGTGCGAGTTACAGGAGCAAACCCCTCTGATATCCAGGGAACACTTCAAGCCCAAGCTAATCTCTTTTTAATTAATCCCAAGGGCATCATATTTGGAAAAAATGCCAAATTAAATCTTGGCGGTTCGTTTATCGGAACAACAGCCAGTGCGATCCAGTTTTCGGGCGGTGCAGAATTTTCCATGACTTCACCCGTCAATCCGCTTAACCCCTTGCTGAGTGTCAATCCTTCTGCATTTCTATTTAATCAAATTGCATCTGAGCCTATTAGCCCGATTCAAGTTAATACAGGACCAATTGCACTATCCGTTCCTGCAAGTCGGAGTTTAGTTCTACTGGGAGGCGATGTGAATTTAGAAGGAGCAACACTGCAAGCTCCAAACGGTCGAATCGAATTAGGAGGATTAGCAGGAACAGGAACGGTAGGATTGAACATTGATAACAACAATTTCCGCTTAAGTTTTCCTGATAATGTAGCGCGAGCAAATGTATCTCTTACCCAAACTACTACAGTAACTGTTAGTGGTCAAGGCAGTGGTGCTATTCAAATACAAGGCAAGCGCGTTACACTCGCCGATGATTCAGCTATTACGGTTAATACGGTAGGCTCAAAATCGGGAGCAACATTACTGGTGAAGGCATCGGAGTCAGTAAAACTTCTGGGAGGAAGCTATCTGTTAAGTGATACCGTAGCATCTGGAAATGCTGGAGAAGTGAAGATTGAAACTGGACAGTTGATTGTTCAAGATGGGGCGTATATTTCAGCTTCCGCTCTTAGTCAAGGAAATGGAGGAAAGTTATCCGTAACCGCAACAGACTCGATCAAACTCATTGGAACCTCACGACAAGGTAACCCCAGTGGCTTGTTTGCTTTCACACAAGGCATTGGAAAGGCCGGAGAATTGAGGATTGAAACTAGGCAGTTGATTGTTCAGGATGGAGCAAGCATTTCGGCTTCCCGTTTTAGAGAGTCTACTACAAAGGGGGGAAGCATCATAATTAAAGCTGAAGAATTAAATGTCTTAAATGGCGCTGACATAACTGTGAGCAGTCTAGGCACAAACCAAGCAGGTGATTTGGAAATTACTGCTCGTTCTATTAATTTGGATAACAAAGGCAAGCTCAGTGGTCGAGCTAACTCCGGTGATGGTGGCAATATAAAATTGAACTTGCAAAAGTTATTGTCACTGCGTCGCAACAGCGAAATTTCTACCAACGCACGCGGAAACGGCGGTAATATCATAATTAATGCACGGTCGGGCTTGATTGTAGCTATACCAAGAGAGAATAGTGATATAACTGCTAATGCATCTCAAGGAAAAGGTGGAAGAGTTGACATACGTACTTCCGGTATCTATGGTATTCAACGCCGCCAGAATCGAACAGATTTTAGTGACATCACTGCTACTGGCGGAAGTCCTGAGCTTAATGGAACTGTGGAAATCAACACACCTGATATCGACCTCAACAGTGGTTTAATAAATTTACCAACAATATCACCAGCTCCCGAAATCGCTCAAGCCTGCAACAGTTCAAGTTCTGCTCAAAGCAAGTTTGTAGTCATTGGACGAGGTGGTTTGCCACCCAACCCCAACGCTCCCCTAAACAATGATGCAGTTTGGATGGATTTAGATACGCCTATTTCAGGCGAAAATAACCCTCCTACTACTACCTCTTTTCCAAATCCGATAAAAGTTAGTCCACCTACTCAAATTGTGGAAGCTACTGAATGGGCAACTAATGATAAGGGTGAGGTAGTCCTAACAGCTTCTACATTAACTACTACACCCCATAATCCAGCCTTGATATCAGCCAAGTGCCATGTCCCGTAAACGTTACTTTTATGTTGATATAGCCAGAAAACATCCCGGTTTTTTTCGTAGTATCCGTTGGTTTTGGAAACCCTCATACGTGGGAGCAAGTGTACTGGTAATTTTATGGGGACAATTGCTCAACTTGTTGGTAATCGGGACTATGCAAGCGCCTGTTTTAGCGAAAGTTCCAGAAAATGCTCCTATTGTCCAAAGTCTGCCAGACCCTTCACAACTAGCGCAACAAGGTAAAAGTTTATATCAAGAAGAAAAGTTTGCTGATGCAGCTAAGGTTTGGCAACAAGCAGCCCAAGTTTATCAATCTCTTGGGGATAAGTTTAATCAAGCCAAAGTGCTGAGCTTAATGTCATTGGCTTTCCAGCAACTTGGACAATGGCAACAGGGAAGTTTTGCGATCGCACAAAGCTTAGAAATTCTGCAAAACAATCAACTGCAAACCAAAGAATCCAAACTCATTCTCGCACAAGTCTTAAACACTCAAGGACATCTGCAATTAGCACTAGGGCAAGCAGAGCAAGCACTGACTACTTGGGAGCAAGCTACTGCGACTTACAAACAAGTAGGTAATAATGCTGGAATTACTGGCAGCCTAATCAATCAAGTCCAAGCCCTGCAATACTTAGGTCTTTACCATAGGGCTAACGAAACACTAACCCAGCTAGAAAAAAATCTCCAAACTCAACCAGACTCTTTACTCAAAGCTACGGCACTGCGTAGCCTTGGCAATGTGTTGCGAGTAGTTGGCGATTTAGACAAATCCCAACGCATTTTGCAACAAACTTTAACCCTCGCTCAAAAGCTAAAATCTCCCGAGGAAATAGCTGCATCGTATGTGAGTTTAGGCACAACAGCCCAAGCCCAGCACGACTTTCCGAGTGCATTGCAGTTTTATCAACAGGCACAAGCAACATCCACCTCATTAATCACTCGAATTCAAGCACAACTCAATCAGTTGGACTTATCGGTGGAGACTAAATCGGGGTCAGACGCTCAGGTATTGTGGACTCAAATTCAGCCTGAAATTATCAACCTCCCAGCGAGTCGAGCAGCAGTTTATGCTCAAATTAATTTTGCTCAAAATTTAATGCAGCTAAGACAGTCGGACATCTCCAACGCTCCTTCGCGGACACAAATAGGTCAGGTGTTAGCCACTGCTGTTCAACAAGCTAGAAATATCAAAGATACTCGTGCATTAGCTTATGCTTTAGGATATCTGGGTGGACTTTACGAGCAGACCCAGCAATACAGCGATGCTCAAGACCTCACCCAACAAGCCCTAAATCTAGCCGAAACCATTGAGGCATCAGATATTGCCTATCGTTGGCAATGGCAGTTAGGAAGGCTTTATAAAGCTCAGGGAAATGTTACAAAAGCTCTTGCTAATTACAGTCAAGCTGTAAACATTCTCCAGTCTTTGAGTAGCGATTTGGTTGCCATGCATCCAGACGTGCAGTTTTCCTTCAAGGAAAGTGTAGAACCCGTCTATCGGGAGTTTCTTGAGTTGAGCTTGCAACAAACTGGCAACCAACAAATTACTCAAGAAAATCTTAAGCAAGCGCGTCAAACAATGGAATCTCTACAATTGGCAGAACTAGAAAACTTTTTTGGATCGGCCTGCTTGGATGCCAAGGTAGAGATAGATCGAGTAGTCGATCGAGATAAGTCAGCAGCAACTATTTATGCAATTATTTTGGCTGACCGCTTAGAAATTATTATTAAGTTGCCCGGCCAACAAGAACTTCGCCACTATACGACGATTGTAGACCGAGATACAGTTGAGAAAACCATATTAGATTTGGGAGAATATTTACGGGATATCACCCGAACTTTTCAAGTGAAAAAGCAGTCCCAAAAGTTATATGACTGGTTAATCCGACCAGCCGAAGCAGAGTTAGTCAAAAGTGATATTAAAACTTTAGTATTCGTACTAGATGGATCTTTACGGAATATTCCGATGGCAGTTCTCTACGATAAAGAACAGCAAAAATATTTGGTGGAGAAATATGCGATCGCTCTCACTCCAGGTCTACAACTAACCAATCCGAAACCTTTGCAACAGGTAAAGTTAAACGTCTTAAGTGGCGGAGTCAGCGAGAAACGCCAAATAGGAAATCTAGAGTTTCCTCCTCTCAAAAATGTAGCGCGTGAATTAGAAGCTATTCAGTCTGAAGTCTCTAAAACTAAACAACTTTTTAATCAAACATTTACCGAAACTAACCTTCAAAATCAAATAAAAAAGGTTCCTTTTTCTGTTGTCCACTTAGCAACCCACGGGAAGTTTAGTTCCAACCCCGAAGAAACCTTTATTCTGGCTTGGGATCGACTGGTTAAGGTAAAAGATTTTGTGAATTTATTTCGGCAAAGTGGCTCTAGTCAGTCTAATGCCATTGAATTACTCGTCCTCAGCGCTTGTCAAACAGCAACTGGAGATAAACGAGCTGCTTTAGGATTAGCAGGGGTGGCGGTACGAGCAGGAGCGCGCAGTATCGTCGCAACCTTATGGTCAGTAGATGATGAGTTTAGCAGCAAATTTATGAGTTATTTCTACCGAGAACTAAAAACTGGGGTGACTAAAGCCCAAGCACTCCAACACGCTCAAATAGCTGTTCTCAATAATGAAAAACGTCCTTATTTCTGGGCACCTTATGTGTTAGTAGGTAATTGGTTATAAGCTACCAAATTGCTTTCATCTGATTGGGAAGATTCTCAGTTAAATCTGCTGAATTCTTACAATCATACCATTTCACGAAAAACATGATACAGATGTAAACCCTGTAAGCTTTACTGTATCTAAGTTTTTTAATTGCGAATTGGTATCACTCCTCAGCCTTATAGTACCGAACAATGGGTTCTTCAGCAATGTCTTGCAAGCCAACAGATTTTAATAAGTTAGCCCAATCTTTTTGTAGGGTATCATTTTGTAAATTGCTACTCCGGAGGCTAGCTAAATTTGTTATGGCATCGTACCAAATACCATTATCAATATAAGCTATATATTCTCTTGGTTTTACTGCTTTTAACTGGCTCTCAAGCTTCTGAGTCAACGCAACCCGTTGCACTAAACCATCAATATAAAAGTACCCAGATGTTTTTCGTAGATCGTTACAATAAACTTTCAAATACCAATGATACTTTTTATCTACATCTAAAGAATATTTTGGTTGTTGCGGAAGGCTAATGCTGATAACTCCAGGCTTTTCAGGTAGGGTTAGCCGACTACGGTAAATATCATCTTCTATTTCATTGAGCAAAACAAATTCAGCAGAGTGTAAATTTGGGGGCAAATTGGGAATGTAAAACCAAAAGATTGGATATTCACTAACTGTTAATGCTAGGAAAGATTTTGAGGAGATAGTTTGAGGTAACGTTCCTTTTTGGGCTGAACTCAAAGTTTCTTCACCAGGGACTATGGCAGTAACAGGCATACTGAGGACAGAACAAGCATCTCTGCTTGTCCCTCCTTTGCGGCGGCCGGTAGGTATACCGTTATCTGGAAAGTTCGGTCGCGTAGAGTTGATGGGTGTACCAAAAAAAGGCTTGTTAGCTGAATTAGTAAACTGTGCCGATACCGTTGGAGAATAAGTTGGCAAGCTAAGAAGTACTAAAAAGACAATGTAAGCAAGTTTTAGCCTTGGGAAAAGTAATAATTTTTTGCCGATCATAATTCGTAATCCGGATTTCTTTTGCTAGCTTGAAAACCAAAACGCTCTGCGATCGCATATACAATTACTATTTGAGTAGCCACTAACGCCAAAGCCGCAGGAACGAGTGGCACCCATCCTGCTTGTATAAAAATACCAAAGCAAATTACATATAGTGACAATAGCGCTGTAGCTCCAGCCACTCCTAAGTAAAGTGGCTGCCGAATCAACAATGCTAGAGTTCCTCCAATAGCTGACCATCCCCATATCCATAGCGCTTCCACCCACCTCGGCCACCACCAAAGTAGAGGTCTGCGGTCTAGAACAGCACTGATAATTTGGCTGATGGCGTGTGCTTGTACAAAAACACCCGGTATCTGCTTTTGATTGAGTGGTGCTTTAGCACTGTAAGGAGTTTTCCAATAATCAGTAGTAGTGGGAGCAGTGACACCAATCAAAACAATACGATCCTTCAATAACTCCTGTAATTGAGGGTTTATCTGCTCGTTAAGGACATCTCTGAGAGACACTTGCTGAGCAATATTTTCTAAAGACGGGAGAGAGCGATAATTGAGCAATAGTTGGTAACCTTTTGCATCTACTCCTTGGTAGCCACTAGTGTAAGTTCTTAATTGCTTAAACAAGACATTCCCAATCTGCAACTGCCCCTTTGGGGTAATATCTGCTTTAATACCTTTTGCCTCTAGGTAATGAAGTGCGATTTGCAGGCTGAAAGAATATTTGGCACTACAGGGAGATGTCACAGGAGGAGTCAAGTGCAAAAGCTGACGGCGAGCAATTTCATAATTATCTGCGACAAAATCGCTAAAACTTAAACGTTCTTCTGGGACTTCAGGAGGTGGAGGAGTACCTTCTGGGGCACCATCAAGAGGTGCAGGAACTTTACATACAGCAAAAAGGCGGTTATCTTGTTTGAGACGGGCTCCTAAATCTGCAAAGTTCGGGTCTACAGGAAAATCGCGGTAAACGTCTAAACCGATAGTTCTTGGTTGATAGCGATCCAATTTTTTCAACAGTTGAGCTAGTGCTCCATCTGATAAAGACCATCGCATATTCATTTTCATTTGATTTTGATACTGAATATCGGCTTCATCAACAGTAACTATCAAGAAACGCGAATCTGATTTTTCCTCTGGCCGCATCCCCATGAACTGGTCAAAAGCTTTTAGTTCTGATAACTCCAACAAGCCAAATGTTCTCAATCCCATTACTAAAATAGCGATTATTAAACTCAACAAAAGCACTTTTTGAACTTTAAACCATCGAGACTGGAATTCGGTAATGTAATTATTTCGTTGAAGTTTATTATTTACGGTTTCTGGCTTTTTGAGAAAGTCTTTCCAAGTTGGCGGTACTGCTGCTGGATTTTGGCAGACTACAGGTAACCACATCGCGCAGGGATATCTATCTGCAATACCATGTAATTTTTCTCTTGATTCTCGTACTGCTAAGTGTAGAGACTCACCACTGGCAAATTTGTCCAAAAAATTCTTTAAAAATTCCTGCGCTACCAAATCATGCACTGGCTCCCGCATCACAATAATTTGAGGGATATGCAAATCTTCTAATTGATGGGCTAATCCTAAGCCATCACAAGAATTGAAAATAGCTAATTGCAATCCTCTACTGACAGCTTTCTTTAGCGCAAACCTTAGCTCATCAATTGTTAAGCAATCAGTTTTGTTAATATAAATTTTACCGCTTTTCCCATCTTGTTGGCTAAAACTGTGACCTGCAAAAAATAAAATATCCCAGTCTTGCTCCCAAAGGCGATCGTTGATACGATCGCGTTGTGGCTCTACAAGAAAAGTTATTTCTGCATTTGGTAATTTTTCTAATATTTCTCTATCTTTATCAATAAAAATTCCCTGACTGTTACCTAAAATAGCGAGAATTTTTACGTGAGATTTAGCAATGAGTGTTTTTGTTTTTGGCAGATATTCATACTCTATACCGCTGAGGGCAACTTCTGCTTTTGAGTAATCTTCAAAGAAATTCCATAGTTGCCAAGGAAGACGACGCAACCAAATATCATCTGTTTTGATTAATATCCGCATTGTGTCATCAGCCATTAATTGTTTGAGTAATTTTTCCTTAGCTGGGCGAAAAGACTCACAATTGAGCCAACTATTTATTTGCTCGCTCAACTTCTCCTCTAATTTGCGACATTTGTTCAAATGCTCAAATAGAGAATTTCCAACACTAATACTTATAGGTGTGATGCGAAAATTTTCCAAGCTGCGGTAGGTTGCCTGCCAAAGGTTATAGTCTGCGATAATCTCTGGTTGGGGGGGAAGGTAGCCTCGAACTTCTATAGTGGGGCGATCTCTTTCTGCCCCAATCTCCAACATCACTCTTACCCCCTGAGCTAAATCACCATCTAGCTTTAAAACAACCAATTTCTGCATAATTAATAACCGAAAATGTATGTAATTAAACAAAAAATTTTTCCGTAATAATACTATTATTTCCTAATTCTATGGTCACGCTAAAATGTTCTCCCATTTGAACTTGAAATTCTAGTGTTATGTGAGTACTACCGCTTCTAGCATGAGCTTCCATGACAGTAACTCCCTTTTCATCTAATACCTTTACAATCAGATCGTTAGGTAAGTAGACTTCCTCATCGGTACAATGTATCTGGAATTTCAAATGGATTTCCACTGAACTTATTGGCGTAACTGTGACAATTAAGGCTACGATTTGTTCTGGTAGTTCTAACCCTAAATCGATTAGTTTACTTCGCGTTACTCCAGTTCCATAACGAAAACCTGGTTGTAGTGCTTTTGGAGCTAAAATTTCTTCAATGGGCTGCCAACCTACGGCAAAAGTATTCTCCAACCATCGACTTAGGTTTACTTCGCTTTGGTTACTTTCAAGGCGATCTAAGTGTGTAAGTAAGTCGTCAATACTTTGCAACCGATCTATGCACATCTCGCCAGATTTTACTGTTTTAGCAAACCCCACCAGAATCGCTTTTTGAAACTCTGTGTCTAACTCAACTGCAACTACACCTATTCTATCGTCTGGGACTTCTGGTGGAATGTAACAAATCTCTGCACCAGACTTAACACACCGACATTCTAAGTAGCCTAATTTAGTCAATTTCAAATCTGCAACATCACTATAAAGGCGCATAGCTGGATTCCAACTGTCGCTACCTTTCAAGTCAGTAGCAATGTCCATCATTTGCATATAGTCATTCACAATACATACAGCCAGGGTATTAAGATAAACCTGCTTTTTCTTTTCTAGAGTTGGCTGCTCCTCGGCAAATTGTCGTGCTATTCTCAGTGCTGCTTGAGTGATAGCCACTGGAATAGATTTTTCTTTTATATTCTCAGTACTATGAATCATAGTAGTTTTTCTTCTCCCAAATATTCCTTCTTTGAGTTATCTCTGCTTGAATGTCAAATTTCGTGATATCCCTGTCTGAGTGCAAAATTTCGCAACCGAGGCAGACATTCGCGTTTATAAAAATTCGGTGCGGTTGATGGGGGCAAGTTAAACTCCTGAGCAATATCCTTCCAAGGGGTTTCTGGAGGTAAGCGTCGTAGAATTAAAATTTGACAAGTTACTTCAGGCCGTCCTTTGACGTGAGTAGTGGCTAAATCTCCATCTGGATCTGTTATTGCCCATTGAGAAGTTTCTTCTAAAATTGGCGGAATCTCTGGATCTGCTGGTAAATTTTCGATGGTGTTTGTTATTTCCTCAATTTCTAAGGTAGAACTAGAAACATTTTTAGCTTGATTCTTCGCTTCCCAAGTGCGGAAATCTTGCAATCGCCACTTAAGGCAATTGTCGAGCCAAGTGATTACGCTACAACGCTCTGGATTATATTGCTCTAGATTCCGGCAGAAAAACAACCAAGTTTGTTGCAGAGCATCGTTATAGTAAGGTGTGTTCTCTCTCCATAATTTGCCTGATTTCATCACAACTCTAACTATCTCATTCAGCTTTTGCCGCCGTATCAAACTCTTTGCTGGATAGGAACAGGCTTCGGCAACAAGTTGAGATAGTTGTTGATTCAGGTCGCGTACAGCGTGCATTTTTATCATCAACAATCTCCTTTGTGAATACTTCCAGAAGTATTCTGGAGATTTCCTTGGCTGGTTGAAGTCCCAATTATCGAATTCATAAGTTGATGTTTCATGCATCAATAAGTAGGGTCTACTACCTAGTTATCAAACTTAATTTCAAATTTTTCGCAGAAATTTATCAAAAATATTTACGACTCATAAATAGTAATCCAATTTGATTTCTGACTTCTGGTATAGAGAGGGAACGGGGAACTCTTAACAGGCCGTTCCTCCCTGTTAAGAGTTCCCTTCTTGCTGAAGTAGCGCGCGGAGCAGTTTTGCAGAGTATTGCCCTATCTGGAAAAACTAACATTAGCGATCGCGCATTTGGATATCATTAGAAGGACTCTTTGAAACTAGCGATCGCCGCTTACGAGTAAATAAAGTCACTTGTGACTTAATGGAAAAGATTGCCGAACTCAGATTCAGATGGCTCTAACGGTATCTAGCAGTTCCATTAAGTATGAAAGTTTCGTATGATTGAAATTGTCCAAATATTGGTCTTCGGATTAATCCTGATGTTTTTTCGGTAGTGAGAATTGCTTGAGTTTGGACAGTAGTTTCTACACTACCGATAGGTAAGTTGATAGTGGGTAATAGAAAGCTGAGTTTCAGCGTATTTCCTCCTACATTAGGGTTCGGTTTGCTGAGAATGACCGTAACTAGTGTTCCAATATCAGTAGTTAATCTTTGAATTTCATCGCCACTGAAATGAGCGAAAGTATTTTGAGTTCTGTAATCAAGCTGTGGAACTTCGTTCAGGATAGAATACTTAATTTGAGTACCTTTGCCTTTGAGTTCAAACTCATTGGGCCGTTGCACAACAATTGCTTGTGCTTTTTTTGTAGATTTGGGATTGAAAAAATATGTGACTGATGTTGTAGTTAAGCCAGCCAGAAAGATAAGAGCAGTTTTGAGAATTTGACGGCGATGAGGACTGTTGGTAATATCTTCTAAGTTAGGTTTCATAATTGAGAAATTTCAAAGTTTATTGAAAAAGAATTCAGAATGCGCTAGACCCTGCTGCACTAACAGCAATCAGAATCAATTAAAAAGAGATTTAAACCTACCGCTAATTATAGACAGCTAAATTGAAGGGCGCTCCTATCCTCAGGCGTAATGGAGCAATTATTTCTTTACTTAGGTTACAAAAAAGCGATCGCTATTATTATTTTCTGGAAAAAATAAACAGCGATCGCTTTTGATATTAAGTAGGTAGACAGAATTAAATCTAAAATGCTTATTTTCAGAAACTAAATAGGATAAGCATTTTTCCTCGTACCTTCTGCCTGATGCTTACTTTGTGAGAATTTGTGACAATGCTTGGCGATAAATTTTTAATCCCTCTGCATTCAAATGGTCGCCATCATTGGTAAAATCTTTTTTCAAAACATTATTTTCATACAATGGTGCGACTCCTGCTGCCTCGACTGGTACTTTTTCTGTCTCAGCAACTTTATTAATTAGAGAATTAATTTGTTCGATTTTAGAAAGAGGTGCTGCAACAGTTGGATCTGAACTAGCCTCAGTTGTTGAATAAAAAGCGGGAATCAGAAAAACTTCTTTCGCTCCCATTGTACGGACAAGTGCGATCGCCTCTTGTAGATTTTTGCTAAACAACTCATCGCTAATTCCATACAAAGCATCATTTGCACCTATGGCAATAATGGCTTTTTCGCATTTAGCTTTAGTAGGAATTAAAGCTTTCAGTTGTTCTAGTAATGAAGTTGAACTTAACCCATTTAACCCAAAATTAATATTACCGCTACCGAGGGTATTGCCAAGTCCAGCCGAAATCGAATCGCCAAACAAACAACCTGAAAATTGTTTATTTTGGGCGGCAAGTGTCTGATATTGCAGTGCAATTCTCCCTAAAGGTGAAGAAATTGCATCGTCCTTTGGCGGTGCATCAGCAGCACTAGAAGATGAACCTGCCATGCCCACGATTTGAGAAATTTTTGACACATCAATGACTATTTCATTACTAGGATAAGCTTCTAAAAACGTCAGCAATCCTAAACCATCTGGTGATTTTGCTCCTATGATAATAGCAGAGCGTAGCGCTTGGATACTGGCTTCATCGCGTCGAGCGATCGCTCGGGAAACAAAAGATAAAACTTGGTTGCCTGTTTGTGTATTTATCAGCTTGTCTAAAGCCACAATATCAAGAGACATCTTTACTTGCAGCGCATCTTGAAACTTCTGTTTCTCTTGAGGACTTAGACGACCTAAGATAGTTCGCAAATCGGCAGAAACCTTTTGCGTCTCGCTATAGTTGCGTATATCTGCGACAGGAATCGATTGCTCGAACAAACCGTATCTCACAACAACATTCTCGGCTGCCACACTAGGCAAGACACCAAAAATACTATGCAGTATTGGAAATATTGAGTAACCAGATAGGCTTAGTAAAAGGCGATAAAAAGATTTCATCACAAAAGGTAACGGGAGAATTAATAGTCAATAGTTAATGTTCAATGTTTAAGAGTCAAGAGTCAACCCCCTTCAAATTAAAAATTAAGAATTAAAAATTAAAAATTAATATTGCCTTGAAGAAGAATTCAGAATGGGCTACGCCCCGCTACGCTAACAGAATTCAGGTGTCAGAACAAGAAAGTCTCTTATTCAGACCCGCGACTGAATTGTTGCACCACCAAATCTACGATTGTGTGGGGGTATTAAACCCAGTTATTCATACTGAATTCTGACGACTGACGCATGTATTCTATCTTGATAAATAAATAGAAATGGGCAAAATCCCTTGATTTTGGGAATACTCAAAGCAGTGGCGTGAGGATACAAAAGTGGTAGAAGAAAGTGCGTATTGGGTAGCTTGGTCGCAAATTTCGGGAATTGGCCCGGTATTACTGCGACGGCTGCAACAGCATTTTGGCACGCTGGCAACTGCTTGGAACGCTACTAAGGCAGAGTTAGGGGAAGTAGAGGGTTTTGGTTTTCAAACACTTGAAAAAATAGTACAACAGCGATCGCGCTTATACCCAGAACAACTATTCATCAAACACCAACAGGAAAACCCTTATTTCTGGACTCCAGCAGATAGTGATTATCCCCGCTTACTATTAGAAATCCCCAGTCCGCCGCCGATTTTGTACTATCGCGGTGAAGTTGAACTCCAGGAAAATCTCGGAGAAAAACCGCTAGTTGGGATTGTGGGAACGCGCCGTCCTTCAGAATACGGGATTCGTTGGACTCGTCAAATTAGCACAGCTTTAGCGAAAAATGGCTTTACGGTGGTTTCTGGCATGGCCGAGGGAATTGACACCGAAAGCCACGCCGCCACCATTAAAGCTGGTGGAAGAACCATCGCAGTTTTAGGAACTGGCACAGACGTGATTTATCCCCAGAAAAATCGGGATTTGTACAAGCAAATTTTGACGGCTGGGTTAGTCGTGAGTGAATATCCTGCAAAAACTCCACCCGACAAGACTCATTTTCCCCGCCGCAACCGGATTATTGCCGGCATGAGCCGCGCTATCTTAGTGATGGAAGCCCCATTAAAGTCTGGCGCCCTGATTACAGCCACCTACGCCAATGAATTTGGTAGAGATATCTATGCATTACCGGGAAGAGTGGACGATTATCCATCCCAAGGTTGTTTAAAGTTGCTAACTCAAGGTGCTTCTTTGATTCTCAAAGAATTAGACGAATTATTAACAATGCTGGGAGCAATACCACAAATAGATAGAGTTGAGCAATTGTCAACACCACAGCAGTTAAGCTTGCCAACTTTATCACCCGAACTGCAACAGGTAATGGATGCGATCGCCTTCGATATTTTACCCTTTGATTTAATAGTCCAACAAACCGGTATGCCTGCCGGTTCAGTTTCCAGCGCCTTGTTACAGTTAGAACTTATGGGTTTACTCTCCCAACTGCCAGGAATGCGGTATCAAAAAAATTAAAGGGCATTGGGCATTGGGGCACAAAAGTGGAGTTTAAAGCCGCTGTCTGCTTGCCTCCAAACAGCAGATCCCACAAGGCATTGGGCATTGGGGCACAAAAGTGGAGTTTAAAGACTCATTCACGAGTATCACTCGAATACCCAAAAATTTCCTCTAACAATAATTTGAGTAAAATCCAAATTAGCAACTTGGTATTAATTGTTAGAAGAGTTTAGAATAGGAGCGAATCCAATCTTCTCTAGCAGTTCTTGACCTTCTTGTGTCAACAGTAAATTTGCATAAGATTCTCCAGCTTCCTTTTTTATAGGATCATTTTGCTTGACAATCACAAATAATTTACGAGTAATTGGATAAGTACCGTTACGAAATGCCGCTGTATTAGCTTCTATCTTATCTTTATATTTAAGGCAATCTTCAGGAGAAAACAACGGTGGTCTGTAAGGCGGAATTGCAAAAGATGGCTCTAACTTCTGTTTAAGTGGTACTGTTTTAACAGTACATTCTTTAATTACCTCAGGAGCAGAGGCAAAATAGATACCTCCACTCTTTTGGTTAACTTTTTGTACGCCGTGAGTTGTATCTGGGACGAATTCAACACTAGATCCTAGTTCTTCTATTTTTTCTATTTTTAAGACTTCCTTTAAAAAGTATTCTACTGTACCTCCATCTCTAGGATCGCGAATATAGGGTTTGATTGGTACATTTGGACTAGAGACAATTTCATTCCAATTTTTAATATGACCTGTATAAATGTTTTTAATTTGCTCTATTGTCAGACTTTCTATTGGTAAATTACGATTAACTGCGATCGCGATCCCATCAATTGCCACTGGAATTTCTTTTAAATTTTGTTTTTCTTGAGGCTCGAGTGGACGAGAAGACACAGAAAAGTGTAGTTTATCATTTAATAACATCCTAATACCTGTAATTGAACCTGGTGTTTTACCTCTGGGATGATCTACATAATTTAACTTAAATTTTCGTTTAGTAGCATCTTGAATTTTTTGATCAATAGATCCACGAATAGTGGCCCAAGTCGTACTCCCACCATAATTAAATGTTCCTTCAGGAACTTGCACTTCGGCAAAAGTTTTTCTGTCATAAGTCTGAGGCGGTATGTTGTGATAATTAGCACTTCCTACATTTTGTGGAGTTCTAATTTGTTCTAGATTCACGAAATTTACTATTAGTAAAGCAATAGGACAAATTACAAAAAGTATTATTAATGGAATAATTTTTCTTTTTTTCATAAATTGGTATAAAGTTGACAATTTACCTTTCATCCTCAAAAAAGCTCATCACAGCAAATCCTAATAAACAATTTAATAGTATTAACATTAATATTTTTATAAATTCCCATCCTTGTATTTTCCAATCTTTCAAACCAGGAACAAAAATAAAAATGATTAGAGTAGGGATAAAAGAACTAATTATTAATCCTATCTTTTGCCTTTGAGTCCGCTCTTTAGTGAATAAAAAGAAACTGATGATAGCAACAACTGCCAATAACATCCAGAATCCAGCACTAATTAAGGTTGTTCCTAACCAACTTAAAATAGCAAATGTGACTAAAAAAATTATGGGGCTTGTGAACGTAGCAATCCAACTATATAACTGGCAATTTAGAGCATTTATTAAGCCAACTGCATCATTACTAGTTGGTTCAATTGGTGAGTAAAAGGGATTTAGTAGTGGATGATTTTTATCTGTTAGTATAGATAATTCTGTGTCTTCATCTGATTTCAATTCTGATTCGGAGTCTGGAAGTAAATTCAGCCATTCTTGGATTGTCTGAGGGCGTTCTTTAGGATAGATTTGCATTCCTAAAATAATAGCATTATTTACCTGTGGACTAATACTGAGATTCTTTTTACCTAGAATTTCTGAAGGAGTATCCAGTTCTTCACCTTCTTTTCTAGAGAGAGAAGATTTCGGTTCTATTCCAGTTATTAAATAATATAGTGTTGCTGCTAATGCATAAACATCGGTAAAAGCTCCTCTTTTATATTTTTCTAAATGTTGCTCGATTGGCGCAAAATTTTGTGTTAATAAAGGAGTATGTTTATCAGTTTGGTTTTGAGAAAACTTCCGAGATATCCCTAGATCAATTAAAACTACTTCTGAGCCATTGGCTCTCCTAATAATATTCTTAGGTTTAACATCTCTATGCAATAAATTATGAGCATGAAGTTCCTTTAATGCCTCACCTATTTGCCTAATGTAATGTATCGCTTCCTTTTCTGATAAAGAACCATTGTTCTTCACCCAACTATTTAAGTCTTCACCCTCAATATATTCTATAACTATGCACCAAGTATCAGAGTCCTTAAAGATATCTTTAAACTGCACAATATACTGATGCTCACACTTTGATAAGTAAATCGCTTCTTTGACAAAGTTTTCTTCAAGGCTCTCAAGCTCATACTCTTCTTGCAACTCAATTTTAAGAACTTTGAGAGCTACTTGTTGCTTTGTTTGCGTATCTTTAGCAAGATAAACAATAGCAAATCCTCCCTGATTTAATGGTCGTTCAATTTCATACCGACCATTTTTCAAAACCTTACCATGGAACCAATTCAGCCGTTGATTTGCAGCTTTATTTACTCGTAATTGCTGTATTTCAGCTTCTGAAACTCTTGGTGTTGACTCACTAGAGTTGCCATTGTTCTGAGTCTCTGAGTACTCTGGTAACATAATTTTCTCTCAAATATTGTTAATAATGCTGAGCTAGCAAAGCCATAATAGAAACTTTAAGACTTTTAAGATTGTTTCTATTTACTTTGTGGGAAAAATATTAAATTGTAATAATTCAAACATTTTTTAGCTAAAAAGCTTGCTTAAGCCAGCTATTAGTTAAATAATCCTGTAGTTAAGTAATCCTGGTATAGAAAGTTATACCTGATTAGTAGCTAATGCTTGATTACAAGCATATTCACTTTTAACAATTGAACCTGTAAAGAGTAAATTAATACATTGAAAATTCTGAATTTTGCTGCTTTTAAATGCTCATGTTGTTAATGTAACATTTCTATCTCATAATCTATCATAAACAGCTATTTTAGTACCATTATCAGAATATTTTGCATTCATCCTAACTATTAGCCCATCAAGATATAGCAATCCGACTTGAAACGTTAGAAAATAGGGAAATAAAAAGCACGTATTTATGGGCTTTTCAGCAATTTTATCTCTCATAACTGATTTAGGATTGCTATAGCTTTAATGAACTAAATATCGTGTTCGCTTGATATTCCAGCTAGGCTGGTAATAGGTAATGTGAAAAACCAATTACCAATTATCAACAATCAAGCGTAATACCGTAAGCAATTAGCTGGATTTAATATGATGAGCAATTTTCATCACAAGAACTAGCCACATTTTTTGCAAATTAGCAAGTTTTTTAGGTCTTAGAGGTTGTTTGAAAAGCCTAAATTCATACCAGACCCGGCGATTAGAAATCGCAGCTACACAGACGAAACCCACGTTCATAGGTTCAAAAAGCTTAACTTTCCGTTAGTCCGCGCAGGCAAACTTCGTTTGTGTAGTAGCGAATTATATTCGCCCAAAACTTTTCAAACATGCTCTTAGTTATACCAAAACCATCAAAACAGATTCTAATACCTACTTGTAAAAAATTACCTTTGTCAGGGTAACTTCTGGCAAAGTTATTCACTCTGCTTCACGTCATCAACTTAACTTGCAAGCTGTAACCTCTTCCCTTCTCTGTTTTTAAAAATTCCGGCTCTCCAGAGTCACACTCAACTTTACTGCGAATAGCCCATACCAGACGAGTAACATCATTACTGGTATGACCAAAAGATTCTCCCCAAATAGCCTGTATCAGTTCGTGATATTCACACACTACAGATTTATGGTCATTTGCTTGATTGCACTGTGCCATGTAATTAATGAGATTGCGTTCCTTTTTAGTCAGAAGAATCTCTTCTCGTTTTCCAGTATTGACTAAAAAAAGTTTTTGTTGACTGAGGCTGTACTCTAAGTATGCAGGGGGTTGAAACTGCAAGTATCTACCAGTTTCATCATTATCTCGGAATGTCAATTTCCAAAAGACAGGTTCTTCTACCTCTAATAACCTACCAAGAATTAAAATTGTATCTCCATTGTTGAGATGTAATCTATTATGCTGACGCACATCTATTGTAGTATTAGTATTGTACCGTTGCACAAAAGTTCCATTCGCACTTGACTCATCTACCACCCACCACAAATTTACTACATATTCCAAAAAACAATGTTGGCGCGAGATTGTCTTTTCTGGATTGGGAAGCACAATATCATTACCATTGCTTCGTCCGATGCTAAATTTTTGCAGTTCTAGCTTAATAGTGTACTGATTAATATCTGGATCTTGAACATCAAGAAATTGCCATTCTGAACGCATGAATATTTCCTCACTCATAGTACCTCTGCACTACAGCTTGGCAGAGTTGCTTTACAAATAATTATTGCGAATGAGTGATATTAAATTCTTCCAAAATATCTTGAATTTTGATTGATAAATAATTGTTTCTTTCTCCTGTGGCTTTCCTTTATTGAACTGTACCGATGTTTAGATTATTGAAGAACATATCTGAACCCCATATTACGTGAGTTCGACGGTTAGAAAAAGGCAAAAAGCTTGCTATGTATGGATTTGCCAACAGGACATTCTTCAGGCGATCGCGCTTGGTTGATGGAGAATCGGTAAAAAGTGACAAAAAAGACTCATGCCCCATGCCCAATACCCAATGCCCCATTCCCCAAACCTTAAAATTTGCCAAGTAAATATGCCTTAGCCGACTGAGACTGTCAGGATCGTAAAGTAAAGAGTAAAAGGCAATCTATTTTGACTTTTAACTTTCTCCTTTTGTTCAACTTCCACAACAGGAGGTTTAATCTTGGCTAAATTGAAAGTTGGTATCAATGGCTTCGGTCGAATCGGGCGGCTTGTGCTTCGCGCTGGTATCGATAACCCCAACATTGAGTTTGTTGGCATTAACGACCTAGTACCACCAGATAACCTGGCTTACCTATTAAAGTACGACTCGACCCACGGTAGATTGACGAGAAAGGTTGAAGCTAAAGATGATGGTATCGTCATTGATGGCCACTTCATTCCTTGCGTATCTGTTAGAAACCCAGCAGAGTTACCTTGGGGACAACTAGGTGCAGATTATGTAGTGGAATCTACAGGACTTTTCACTGGTTATGAAGGGGCAGCAAACCACCTTAAAGCAGGTGCAAAGCGAGTAATCATTTCTGCTCCCACTAAAGACCCGGATACAGTTCCAACTCTGTTAATGGGTGTAAATCATGACTTATTTGACCCCAGCAAGCATCTAATTGTCTCCAATGCTAGCTGCACTACAAACTGTCTCGCTCCCATTGCTAAAGTTATCAATGATAACTTCGAGCTGACTGAAGGCTTGATGACCACAGTTCATGCGATGACTGCCACCCAGCCAACTGTAGACGGCCCCAGCAAAAAAGACTGGCGGGGTGGTCGAGGCGCAGCCCAAAATATTATTCCCTCCTCTACAGGTGCAGCCAAAGCCGTGGCACTGGTTTTACCAGAATTGAAGGGTAAATTGACTGGTATGGCATTCCGAGTTCCAACTCCTGATGTCTCCGTAGTTGATTTAACTTTCAAAACTGCCAAAGCTACGAGTTACAAGGAAATTTGTGCTGCTATGAAAGAGGCTGCCGAGGGTTCTTTGGCAGGTATCTTGGGCTACACAGATGAAGAGGTAGTTTCCACAGATTTTCAAGGGGATACTCATTCCAGCATCTTCGACGCAGGTGCAGGTATTGAGTTAAACTCCAACTTTTTCAAAGTCGTTGCCTGGTATGACAACGAGTGGGGTTACTCAAATCGCGTGGTTGACTTGATGTTAGCCATGTCGCAAAAAGAACAACTCGCACAAACGCCTGCTGTGGTTTGATTTGTTATTAGTCATTAGTCATTGGTCATTAGTCATTAGTTATTAACTTTTGACTTTTGACTTTTGACTTTTGGGATTTGGGTCGAATGGGAAATACCCGAAAATAAAACGCAATCTAGTATCTTTACTTAGCAAACCAGTGATATGAAGCACGTGTGAATTTGGATACCGTTGCGATGTCTAGGACAAGTTAGCTTGGGCATCGCATAATGCCAATTTTCCAAAAGCAGGCTCAAGATTTGAACCGGAAAACCCAAATAAAATCTGAAGTCTGTTAATTAGGAATCACGAATTACGAATTACGAATTACGAATTGGCATCAAGCATCCATCTCGCAGGTTATTCTTTCAACCCTTAATCCCTATGCGTCGAACCAAAATCATTTGTACTGTTGGGCCTGCTACATCTGCACCTGAAAAGCTGCAAGCCTTAGTAGAAGCCGGAATGAATGTGGCGCGGTTGAATTTTTCCCACGGGGCTTATGAATTCCACGCCCAAACTGCTCAGTATCTCAGGCAGATTAGTGCTGAACAGCAAAGGCCGATCGCTATTATGCAAGATCTGTGCGGGCCAAAGATACGCTTGGGTGTCTTACCGCCAGAAGGGTTAAATGTGGAAGCTGGGAGTGAAGTTACCTTTGTTTTGCAAGAGAAGGGTGAGAGTGTTGACGAATTGCCTTTACCATTGCCGACTTTGTTTGCAATGGTGCGACCGGGCGAACCGATTTTAATTAATGATGGTCGTGTCAAGCTGATTGTTACAGATCGCGACGCCGATCGCATTCGGGCACAGGTGAAAATTGGCGGGTTAATTTCCACTCACAAAGGAGTGAACCTGCCACAAACTCCTTTACCTGTGAGTTCCATCACCGAAAAAGACTTGCTAGATTTGCGTTTTGGGATTCAGTTGGGTGTAGACTGGGTGGCGGTGTCTTTTGTGCGATCGCCACAAGATTTAGAACCCGCCCAAAGGATGATTGAAGCCGCTGGCGCTTCAATTCGCTTAATTGCCAAAATCGAAAGAGCTGAAGCAGTAGAGCAATTTGACTCGATCCTCAAAGTTGCTGACGGCATCATGATTGCCCGTGGCGATTTAGGCGTAGAAGTACCTATTCATGAAGTCCCTCTGATTCAAAAAGATATCACCCGCCGTTGCAATCAAGCTGGCAAGCCCGTGATTACAGCCACGCAAATGCTAGAGTCGATGATTAGCGCCCCCGATCCCACCCGCGCTGAGGCAACGGATGTGGCTAACTCCATCTTGGATGGCACAGATGCGGTAATGCTTTCAGGTGAAACTGCCGTGGGAGAATATCCCATCGCCGCAGTCCAAATGATGCACAACATTGCCGTGCGAACAGAACAGGCTTTAGATGAGGGCAGCAGACGTTCTTGGTGTCACGAACCAGGTAGTCTCAGCGTTACCGAATCAGTAGCAGAAGCAGTGTGTCGCATCGCCTACGAAACCGGTTCGCGGGCAATTCTCTGTAACACAACCTCAGGCAGTACAGCGAGAATGGTGTCAAAATACCGCCCAACTTCTCCCATTATTGCCTTAACTTCCGATGCCACCGCTTACCGCCAGCTAGCACTTTCTTGGGGCGTCGAACCTTTGCTGATTCCACCAGTCCACCATGCTGAAGAAATGTTTACAAATGTGGTGAACAGAGTCTTAGAGAGGGGTCTAGCCAAGAACGGAGATCAGGTGGTGATTACCTCCGGCGTCCCAATTGGTAAATCAGGAACAACTAGCTTAATCAAAGTGCATTCCATTGGACAGCCAATTTCTGCATAAGCTTCTAGAATAAGGCTGTGGCTCTGGAGGGGAGTGGGGAGTGGTGAGTCGGGAGTCGGGAGATGGGGGCAGTTCTTGAGCAGGGGAGGCAGGGAGAGAATAACTCTTAACTCCTAACTCCCTACTCCCTATTCCCTACTCCCCACTCCCTTGGGAATTTAAGTAAATCCTAAACAAACATCACGGAGTATTTTATGTCTAAAAGCTTACTAGAACAATTGCGAGAAATGACTGTTGTGGTTGCAGATACAGGGGATATCCAAGCAATCGAAAAGTTTAAACCCCAAGACGCGACCACAAATCCTTCCCTGATTACTGCTGCGGCAAAGATGCCAGAATATCAGGAAATTGTCGATCTAACTTTACTTCAAGCAAAAAAAGATGCTGGAGCCGGAGCTACCCAAGCACAGATAGTTTCTCTGGCTTTTGACCGTTTGGCGGTGGCTTTTGGATTGAAGATTTTGCAAATTATTCCCGGTCGCGTGTCTACAGAAGTCGATGCTCGTTTGTCATACAACACCGAAGCTACTGTTAATAAGGCACGGGAATTGATTGCTCAGTATCAAGCTGCTGGAATTGGTCGCGATCGCGTTTTAATTAAAATTGCCACCACCTGGGAAGGTATTCGCGCTGCGGAAATTCTTGAGAAAGAAGGTATTCATTGTAACCTTACTTTATTGTTTGGTTTGCACCAAGCGATCGCCTGTGCGGAAGCTGGCGTTACCTTAATTTCTCCCTTCGTCGGTCGGATTCTCGACTGGTACAAAAAAGACACTGGTCGGGATAGTTACCCACCAGCCGAAGATCCAGGAGTTTTGTCAGTCACCACAATCTACAACTACTACAAGAAATTCGGTTATAAAACCGAAGTTATGGGAGCTAGCTTCCGTAACATTGGTGAAATAACTGAACTTGCAGGTAGCGATTTATTGACAATTTCGCCTTCGCTTTTAGCAGAATTACAAGCAACTATTGGAGAACTACCACGCAAACTCGATCCTGCTAAGGTAGCCAACTTAGAAATTGAAAAACTATCCATCGATAAGGCTACCTTTGACAAGATGCACGCTGCTGACCGTATGGCATTTGAAAAACTAGACGAAGGCATCCAAGGTTTTACCAAAGCACTAGAAGAACTGGAAAAACTTTTGGCAGACCGACTCGTTCGCCTGGAAACAGAGGTAGTAGCAAGTCATTAAAATCTAGCTAGCTCATCCCCCGGCTTGCAGCCAGGGGATTTCGATTCATTAGTCATTAGTATTTATACACAATTTTTTGTGTTCAATAATACTAATGACCAATGACCAAGGACTAATGACTAATACCATTGACGCCTATACTCTCGTTGTCGTCTTCTCAACTCGCGTTCGCGTCTGATCTGGCGTTCTCGTCTATTTTGGAATCGCTCGAAACGCTCCCGTCGTCTATTTTGGAAGCGTTCAGAACCATCGCGTCCTCGAATATTCTCATAATATCGTCCGAAAGGATCGCGTCCTCGAATATTGTCGTATCGTCTGAAACCATCCCGTTGTCGGATTATCTGAACTCGTCCGAAAGGATCGCGTCGTTGGATTACACGATATCGTCCTGAATACCTTTGAGCAATTAAAAGCTCTGGCTTTTGATTTTCAACTAGGTTAGGCTCTGAGGCCGCAGTTTGTTCGTTAAGACCGTTACTTAGAGAAATATCTTTCGCTTGTGCTAACGAGGGCGGACACACAAAGGCAAATAGAATTAGTGCTATCGAGGATAGCTTCCTGAAACCTTTCATGTTTTTGCTTCTCTAAAATTTTCGCTAATAACTTTATTAAAACACTTTAAAATTGCCAAACTTTCAATTTTACAGTTTTTTAAACTTAATTATCAATAAAATTCTATATTCAAATTTCATTCTTATGGATGATTGCTAATTAAGTTAAACTGTGTATACAAACCCTATACTAATTTGCTTTGATTTGGAAACTTATTTGTAAAAATTACTCCTTGGTATTCTTTATATTCAGTAGATAATGCTGGGGAAAAGTGCTTTAGGTAGTTTATCGATTAGTTTGTAGACTTGACTGTAATGGCATTAAATATATAGCTTTAGATGCCATGTTCTAAACTTGCAATATTATAGCTTTGCCCCGATACGAGAGCTTCTCGAACACAGGCGATCGCAAATTAGTCCCGTAATATTAAGCTATACTGTAAAAAAGAATTTTTCTTTTGCCGTAGAAAATTAATTAACAAGAATTACTCAATTAATTGCTGCATTTCCAAATAAATGCAAAGTATTTTTACGTAAGATTAAAAAATAGTTTTATCTGAGATTATTACTTGATATATTACATACTATGTAGTACGCTTTGCACCGGTGTAAATTTATCTTTTAGTTTACCTAAGAAAAAATTATGTCTGCAAACAAACCAGAAGAAGCTAATTCACAAGCAGTACCATTCTTTGCCCGATTTTTAGAAGGGCAAGGTATTGAAGACCTATCAGAAGAAGAATCGGAAGATATTAGCGGTGGAACATCAGTTAGCGATATCAAGTGCATTGTAACCAACAAAAAGACCGATCAACCTATCCAAACTCACAAGAAGGCCGATCAACCTGTCCAAACTTTGAAGTATCCTTCCGATCGAGAAGATGTCGTTGCAACGAAAAAGTACCCATCCGATAATGATGAGCAATTTGTTACTCTGAAATACCCTTCGGATAATGAGGACGGCGGAACTGCTGTAAGCTAACTGCAACTTCTAAGTACATAGAAAGGTGCGATTTTAAAAAATCTCACAATAATAAAATACTTTTAGCTTTGCCAACTCCATTTAGGGGTTGGCTTCCCATTAAAACTAAGTTTGTTTTTTTAATACTTTGCTTCGTCAATAGTTGACAATAAGGAAAATCGAAAAACCCAATTCAGATAATTTATGCACCTTGAACGCGATGTAGTTTTATTAATTACCCACAGTGGTGATTACTTTACAATAGATAGAGTTGCTGAAGCTGTATCAAAACGAGGCGCACGACCATTTCGCCTTGATACCGATAAATTTCCCATCGCAGTTAAACTCCAGGCTAATTTAAGTAACTCAGGCAGTAATCATACACTTAAATACGGCGAAACTTCCCTCAATACCGAGCAAGTACAAGCAGTATGGATGCGGCGTATTTGGCAACCCGATTTAGGTAAAGAATTGGCTCCAAAATTTGAAGCAGCTTGTTCTAATGAGTCACTTGCAGCCTTAGATGGCTTTTGGGATAGCCTCAGAACAGCTAACTGGGTGGATGATTTGCAGCGTATCGATGCAGCGGAAAACAAATTACGCCAACTGAGAATTGCATCGGAAGTAGGTCTTGTCATACCTCGGACTCTCGTCACAAACGATCCTCAAGAAGCACGAGAGTTTTTTGCACAAGCGAACAAAAAAATGGTTGCCAAGTTGCTCAGACCTCTTTCTTATAGTATGGAAGCCTCTTCTTTTTTCATGTACACTAGCGCTGTGAAAGAAGAAGATTTAATTGATGCTGAAACACTCCGTTATTGCCCAATTGTGCTTCAAGAGCAAATTCCCAAACAATTAGAATTACGTGCAGTCTATGTCAATGGTAATCTGTTTGTTGGGGCGCTAGATGCATCTGAATATGAAGATTCTACCCAAGATTGGCGACGCGGGACACAAGAAGTTGTGACCTGGCAACCATATCAGTTACCTGAGAAATTAATCCGTTGTCTGGATGCTTTTATGGCAAAATTTGGATTGTTATTTGGAGCATTTGATTTTATTAAAACGCCATCAGGAGAATATGTATTTTTAGAAATTAATCCCACCGGAGAATGGGGGATGTTGGAGAGAGATTTAAATTATCCCATTGCAGAGGCGATCGCTGATGCATTACTTGCAAAAAATCCTAAATATTAAGAGCAACCATAATTCAGAATCATCTATTCATAAAACTGCTTTTTAACCAATTGAAAAGTAAATTATTTCATCTTAAAATGACCGTCTTAATCATTACTCACAGCCAAGACAACGAAAGTATTCCTTTAGTTATTCAGGCAATTGAAGCTCAAGGAGGAAAAGCATTTCGTTTTGACACAGACCGATTTCCTACAGAAATCGAGTTAGATGTTTATTATGGGAAAACCGAACGAGTTACTATCAGCGTCGATGACCAAATATTAGATTTAAATGAAGTATCAGCAGTTTGGTATCGCCGGATCGCCATTGGCTCAAGAATTCCCGATTCGATGGATATACAACTCAGACAAGCTTCGCTCAAAGAATCTCGCGTTACCATTGACGGAATGATTGCGAGTATTAGAGGCTTTCATCTCGACCCTGTGCCAAATATTCGCCGAGCTGACAATAAGCAATTGCAATTACAAATAGCACGAGAGGTCGGTTTAGATACTCCACTAACATTAACTACAAATAATCCCGTTGCGGTGAAAAAATTTGCCCAAGAATGCCAACAGGGAATAATTACAAAAATGCTCTCTTCCTTTGCTATTTATGACGAAAAAGGAGAAGAAAAAGTAGTATTTACAAATCCCATCTCATCGGAGGATTTAGACAATCTTGATGGCTTACGTTTCTGTCCAATGACATTTCAAGAGAAAATTCCCAAGGCATTAGAATTGCGGACAACTATTGTAGGCAAACGCGTCATGACGGCTGCGGTTGATTCTCAAGCTTTGGATAAGGCGCGTTACGATTGGCGCAAACAAGGAATCGCTTTACTTGATGCTTGGGAACCATACACTCTGCCTGAAGATGTCGAAGATAAATTACTCAAACTCATGGCAGAATTTCGCTTGAACTACGGAGCTATTGATATCATTTTGACGCCTGATGGTCGGTATGTATTCCTTGAAGTTAACCCAGTTGGCGAGTTCTTTTGGCTAGAACGCTGTCCTGGCTTACCAATTTCCCAAGCGATCGCTGAGGTTTTACAGAATTCAACTAATTAACTGTTGAGTAAATTAGTTGAATTCGCCCTAAAATTTAGGAATTAGACAATTGGTATTTCAATCGTAAATTCTGTACCTGCTCCCAGAACAGATTTACAACTTAGTTTTCCACCATGAGTTTCTTCGACGATTTGACGAGCGATCGCCAGTCCTAATCCAGTCCCCTTTCCTACAGCTTTGGTAGTAAATAGATGGTCAAATATTTTCTGTTTGACGGATTCACTCATTCCCTTTCCATTATCAGCAATTGAGATTTTTACAGATGTATCTTCAATCGAAGTTGTAATTTTAATGCACCCAGGATTACTTTGAACTTCTGTAAAGTTCTTGCCAGTATTTGATTCTTCTAAAGCATCAATCGCATTAGCAAGAATATTCATGAATACCTGATTTAATTGTCCGGGAAAGCATTGTATCTGGGATAAATTTCCATACTCAGCGATAACTTCAATCGCCGGACGTTGTTCGTTAGCTTTTAGGCGATGTTTGAGAATTAGAATTGTACTATCAATACCGTTATGAATATTAAACTGGACTTTATAATCTTTATCGGCACGAGAGAAAGTGCGGAGACTAGTGCTAATATTCTTGAGGCGATCGCACGCCATATTCATGGAGTCAATTATTTTAGGTAAGTCTTCTAAGGTATACTCTAAATCTATATCTTCGGCATGATCGTTGATTTCATCTCCTGGTGCGGGGAAACTTTGCTCGTATAGTTTCAAGTGTTCGATCAAATCGTTAATACTAGGTTTAGCTTGTTTGAGGCTAGCAGCGATAAAACCAAGGGGATTATTCATTTCGTGCGCTACCCCAGCCACTAAATTACCTAGTGCAGACATCTTTTCACTTTGGATGATCTGTAATTGGGCTTGTTGTAAATCAATTAGTGCTTTCCCGGCTTGTTGATAGAGTCGGGCATTTTCCAATGAAATGGCGGCTTGGGCGCACAGCAAATTAAGTACTTTAACGCGATCGTGAGTAAATGCTCCACCCGCGACATTGTTTTCTAGGTACAATACGCCTAGCAACTTTCCTTGATTTAGTATTGGACTGCATAAAATACTTTTAGGTTGCTGTTGCTGAATATAGGGGTCATTAATTAATTGCAAATGTTCGTTAGCATCCACAATTACTACTGCTTCTAAAGTGCGTTTGACAGCGTTAATTAAGCCAATTGGCACATCCTTCGATTCTTCAACAAGCTGTGAGTTAAGCAACATTGAAGAAAATTTGACTTTTGTATTTTCCTTGCCTTCAATAGCACTAACATTGAGTTCGGCTAATGCCGTAATCAATAAATTATCTGACTCTACCAACATTAATACGCACTTATCTGCTCCAGCATTTTCAATCGCGATATGCAGCAATGATGATAGCAGTTTTTCAAGTTCAATTTCGCTGGAGATAGTTTGAGAAGCTTTGAGAATAGTACCTAAATCTAAAGCTGAAGAAACGCTGCTACTGTTGGAAGTATAGGAAGTGATGGCGGTATTATTCCCCAAAGTGAAGAGTGTTTGGTTAGTTGAGAAAGCAGGAGAAGCCTGCTGGATAATAGGAGCTAGTAATGAGGCATAACGTTTTTCAATTTCAACAACTTTAGCTTTTGCTCCCCAACGAGCATAACAGTAATATGCTTGCTGGATATATACTTGAGCCACCTTTTCTTTACCCCAGTCGAAGTAAAATTGAGCGCAAAGTTCATTGCTTAGTGCTTCTTCTTGGATGTAGCCGTTGGTATGAGCTAGGGAGATGGCGCGATCGTAATTTTCAATTGCTTCGATTTTATTGCCCAACACTCGTTGTTTTTCTGCCTCAACTAAATGCCATTTATGCAGATGATTCATAGGAGCAGATTGCGCCCATTGGTGCAGAGAATTTTGATGGATTTCCACTTGGGCGAGAATTTCGGCTTTTTCAATTTCTGGTAGAGTGCGAGATACTGCCAAGTATGTCAGAGCTGTATAGAAATAGGAAATCGGTATAAAAATTAATCCTGATACTGCCAGTAAATACTGCTTACCTTCGTCAATATAATCTATTGCCGCTTTGTAATTACCAAAAGAATAAGCCAGCAACAGTTTGTAGGTATAAAGCTCGGCAATCACCGTCAGTTCGTTAGCTTGGCGGTGCTTGGGCAACATTGCAGTTTCATCATAGATAGTGCCACTCAAACAATCCGGCTGAATTCGGGGTTCCCTAAAGTTTTCTGCCGCCTGCCGCATTAAACTTAGATAAGTTTGGGCAGAATGTTGCTTGGCGTTAGTCAAGGCAGCATTGTAAGGGGCGATGTCTAGTTCTAAACTGCTGAGTTCCGTACCACTCCAAAAGCCTGCATAACTATAACAGCATACATTGTAACCAGCGTGTAAAAAATCGCCAGTTTCCATACCAGACGCAAAACCATTTTTTAGCGTCGGGATAGTCGCCAAAAAGCTTTCTTGACGATGCTGAATAAAACCACCAAACAAAATTAAAATTGTTGATTTTAATTCCGGCAGATTGAAACGCTCTAGTAAATGCAATGCCAACTGTCCAAAGCTATAGCCTGCCTCAACTTCTCCTAAAAAGGCACACAGCACCATACCGTGAAGCACGTACCCCACCGTGGAGGCGGGCGCATTACCAAACTGTAGAGATAAACTGACCATTGTAGAGCTAATTAATGGCAATAAACCCGGCATTCCTTGAAAAACAGGAGCAAACAACATTCCTAACAGTTGCATGGCTGCTTGCGCTTGCAGATCGCTCATTACTGGTAAGTCAATCAATTCTTCAATTCGTTTACCTGCTAGTTGACTGGCGAGAATTTGTAGAGCTTTACCAATCTCAGCATCATTTGGTTCGATAGGTAGTGCCACTCCCAATTGTAAGAGTGCATCTCTACCCACTGCGATCGCTTCTAAATGTCTGGTTTGGGCTGTCTGGGCAGCAATTTGAATTTCGTAAATTTTTACTTTATCTAAAATACTCTCGGCTGATTGCAACACCTGTTGCGCTATTTTTTCCATCCCATCAAAGTCAGCATTGAGATAGCTAGCTTCGGCGGCGGCAACATAAAGATTTAAAGTTAATTCATATTGTTCTTGCCAGCATTTAGTTGTAAGCAGTTCTATCCCAGTCTGAAAATAGGCTCTGGCCGCGGTGTATGCAGTAGAATTTTTAGCCTTTTTCCCTGCTGCTAAGTTAAGTTGAGCCAAGGTTTCTCGCTCTTGCGATTCAGTAATTAACTCTTGTCCTAGATTTAAATGCCCAACAATATCAAACAGTTTTTCTTCTTTTTCTGCCAAGGAATAATTTTGCAACAGCAATTGTCCAATTTGGAGATGAGTTGCTTGTTTTTGGCGATCGGGAATTAGAGAATAAGCAGCTTGTTGAACTCGATCGTGTAGAAATTTATATTTAGCTAGTTGTTTACCGAGATTTTCATTTGACTGAGCTACTGTATCAGGAGCGTCTCCTTGATAAAATTTATAAACATCACTAATCGGTAAAATTAAACCTTCTTGCAAAGCTTTCCATAAACTAGCTGCCGTTTCAATTTCTGTTTCTTCCAAGACAATTGCCAAAGTTGATAAGTCAAATTGATTGCCAATACAAGCGGCTAATTGCAACGCTCTTTGAGTTGATTGAGGCAGTCTTTGTAATTGAGCTACCATAAACTTCACAACATCATCTGCAATTGCTTGATGATTTGTTTGTGTAATGTTGTATGACCAATATCCTAACTCCAAGTTAAATTTAATTAATTCATCTTGGTGTAATGCTTTAAGAAATTGTATAGCAAAAAAAGGATTACCTTCAGTTTCTTGATATACCTGTAGAGCCAGAGGTAATGCCAAATTTTCTGGACATTTGAGTGTATCGCTAACTAATTGCTCAACTTCACCTTGACCTAGTGGTGCTAAAGTAATTGTATTAATCGTGGCTTTTGTTGTTTGAATATCATTCAAAGTCAACATTAAGGGATGCGATTGAGAAACTTCGTTATCCCGATAAGCTCCAATTAATAGAAGATGTTTGGTATCAGCCATTAATAACTGCATCAACATCAATGATGCCGAATCTGCCCATTGCAAATCATCTAAAAATATTACTAATGGATGTTCGGCACTAGTAAAAACTTGGGTAAATTTTTGGAATAATAAATTAAAGCGATTTTGTGCCGCCATTCCTGATAATTCTGGTACGGGCGGTTGTTGACCAATAATTTTTGATAATTCTGGAATTACTTCAATAATGACCTGTCCGTTTTCGCCAACTGCTTCTAATATCTTATTTTTCCATTCCTGAAGTTTGACATTATTTTCTGTTAATAATTGCCCGATTAAATCTCGGAATGCTTCAACAAAAGCACTCAAGGGTATATTACGTTGAAATTGGTCGTATTTGCCTTTGATAAAATAGCCGCGTTGCCGCACAATGGGTTTATGCACTTCGTTGACTACTGCTGTTTTTCCAATTCCAGAAAACCCTGCAACTAATACAATTTCTGTTGCACCAAGGCTAACTCTTTCAAAGGCTTGTAGAAGGGTTTCTATTTCTACTTCTCGACCATAGAGTTTATCGGAGATAATAAAGCGATCGCACGCATCTCGTTGAGCAATCGGAAAACTCTTAATTTCGCCTGTTGACTGGAGTTGATTTAAACAATTTTCTAAATCTAACTTCAGTCCTAATGCACTTTGATAGCGGTCTTCAACATTTTTCGCCATCAACTTCATCACAATATCTGAAACTACCTTGGGAATTTCTTTTTTATTTTCCAAAGGAGTAGGCATTTTAGCAATATGGCAATGCACCAACTCCATCGGGTCGTTTGATTGGAAGGGTAATTCACCAGTGAGTAATTCGTAAAAAGTAACACCTAAAGAATAAAAGTCACTGCGGTAGTCAACTCCTCGGTTCATTCTTCCGGTTTGTTCTGGAGAAATATAAGCTAGCGTTCCTTCTAGTACGTTAGGATTAACGAGAGTTTGAGTTTCTCGCGGTAGCAAAGATGCAATACTAAAGTCTATTAATTTAATTTGTTGAGTTTCTGGATTTATTAATATATTGCTTGGTTTAATATCTTTATGAATAATCCGTTGATGATAGAGTATTTCTAAAGTGCTACACATAGCGATCGCTAGTTGTAAAAATTCCCCGATAGATAGTGCAGTTTTTCTTTGAGAAATCCATTGTTTCAGAGAAATTCCGCCAAAGTCTTCCATTACCAGCCCATAACCATTTTGGTAAGCTTCTAGGCTGTAGGTTTGAATAATTAAGGGTGAGTTAAGATTTTTAGCAATCGTATATTGATTGCGAAACTGTACCAGTTCATTGAAGCTGGGATAAGGATTTTTCAGCAGTTTAATCGCCACAGCTAATGAGTCTGTCTCTCGATATCCCCGATAAACTAAAGTTCTTGAACCATTGTAGAGTTCTTCTGTGAGGCTATATTCAGGAATCTTGACAAGAGTACCGATCATACTGACTACTTTTTTGTGATTTCTGGGGTTAGTATTCCCAAATCACCAACACTTTATAGTGAAAATTGATTATTAAATCTTAATTAAAGAGGCAGGCGAACTGTGAATGTACTGCCCAACCCTGGTTGACTTTGAACGTGAATACTGCCTTCGTGTGCTTGAACGATGGCCAAAGCTATGGCCAATCCCAAACCCGAACCGCCAGAACTACGAGAGCGATTGCGATCGACTCGATAGAAGCGATCGAATATTCGGTTTTGATGTTCAACAGCAATCCCAACTCCTGTATCTTGAATTTTGATAATGGCGCAAAGTTCGCTATCTTCTAAAAAAACAGTGACTTTTCCTCCACTAGGCGTTGCTTGAATTGCATTAATAATTAAGTTAGAAATTAAACGATAAAGCTGTTCTTCATTGCCCATAACATAGAGTTTTTTGGCAACTTTCACCTGTTTCGAGAGAATGACCTGATTTTCTACTGCCAAAAATGCTAATTCTTCAATTAAATCGCTAATTAAATCGTTTAAACAGCAAGATTGATATTCTTGTGTTAGTTGTTTTCGATCCATCCTTGTCAACAGTAGCAAATCTCCTACCAATTGCGATAAGCGACGATTTTGGCGTTTGAGTACATCTAAAATTTCACCATTTAATTTTGGTTTTTGCTGTAACCTAATAGCAGCTTCAATGGTAGAGTGCATTGCTGCTAAAGGTGTGCGGAACTCATGAGCAGCATCAGCAGTAAATTGCTGCATTTGTTGGTAAGAATGATATATCGGCTGCATTGCCCTTCCTGCTAACCACCAACTCGACAAAGCAACAAAAATCATCGAAATCGGCAATCCCAGCAATAAAGTTAATCTTAAATAAGCAAGATGTTGCTCTAAATCAGTGAGGCTCCGTGCTACTTGCAGATAACCTGAAACTTGGTTTTGAGTATGCAAAGGTAAAGTGATTTGGCGGTATTGAGTCCCAGAAGAATCTGTTAAAATTTGCCAATTTTGTGATGATGATCTCACTGATAAATTATTCAATTGTATACCTGCACTTGCAAAGAGTTTTCCCGAACGATCTAATAAGTGTATGTAGTAATTAACAGAGTTAGCTGCTTCGACTATTGGATGTTTAATAATAGTTGTTTTAGACAAACAGTTTGTTTTAGGTATACATAATTCTAAGGACAGTTCTTTAGCAAGTTGCTCTAAATGTCCTGGTTGTTGCCAAGCAGGTTCAATAGTTTTATGGAGTGCCTCTGTTACTGATTGCAATCCTTGGTCTATCGTTTCATGATAAGCATGAGCAACCACACTATAAACACCCAAACCAGATAGCCCTAAAATACCGCCCATGACGAGGGCATACCAAGTTGCTAGCCGCAACCGAGTCTCGCGGAAAATAGGATTGCGTTCCATATTTAGAGAACCTTGCTTAAAGTATCGTCCAGCTAACAGAAACTAACAGTTTACTTTTGCAGCTTGAGTATTAAGACGATAACCCACACCATAGATAGTTTCAATTAAAGATTCGCTATCTTCTTCTCCTAATTTACGTCTCAATAAGCGAATTTGTGCGGCTACCACATTGCTAACTGGTTCTGCACCAATTTCCCAAAGTTGATTAATAATCTGGTCGCGGCTGAGAATTTGGTTAGGATGCCGCATGAAATATTCTAACAATTGGAATTCTTTGACGGTTAATGAGAATACTTGTTTGTGTCCGTGGCTATCCTGGCGAGTAAGTTCGTGAGTGCTGTAATTGAGCGTTAGGCAACCTAATTGCAAGCGTCGGGGTTGGACTTGGGATGCAGTCGTTCCTGTGTAGGAGGATCGGCGTTGTAATGCCCGCAATCTTGCCAGCAGTTCTGCCATATCAAAAGGTTTAACTAAATAATCATCTGCACCGCTATCTAGACCAATAATCTTTTCCTCCATTCGGTCTTTAGCAGTTAGCATTAACACAGGTAAAGTAAAGTAGCGCGTTAGCGAAGCTCCTCCTTTGGAGGCTCGCAACCGTTTACACAACTCTACACCCGAAACTCCTGGTAGCATCCAATCAAAAATTCCCAGCGTGTACTCAGTCCAGCCGATTTCTAAATATTGCCATGCCTGAGTCCCATCAAGAAACCAATCAACTATATACGCCTCATGATTCAGGACTTGTTTGATTGCTGCACCTAAATCTGCTTCATCCTCAACTAATATCAGCCGCATAATCAACCCACTACTAAAAGCCTTCTTTAAATACGCTTTCACAAAAAAGTGAAACAACTATGAAATTCTAATTCTACTTAAGAGAGAAATGCTGATATCTGCATAATTTTTTGGTTCAGTTAACGAAGGAGGCAGGAGGCAGGAGGCAGGAGGGAAAGTCTTACTATTCCCAGCATTCAAGCTTTGAAAATGTCCTAACCTATGTGGCTACAGCTATAAATTATCCATACGAGCTTGAGTAGCACGCCAGTTGAGACTGCGACTATCAACTTGCATTCCCAAGAGGTTGCGATAAAAGTGTAGACTTTGTTCGGTGTTGGAAATTGCGTAGGCGTAGCCCGTCGTAGACATCGCACTACGATCGATTCCCAAAAATAAGCGATTCGTGTTCTGATGCCATTTATCTTGTCCCTTATCAGGCGGAAACCAAATTAACTCTAAATCGTGTCCATCAGGGTCTTTAAATTTGAAAGCACGGACACCACCAGATGTTTCATTATCGGATGGTATTGTTTGTGGTGCAGGAGATATAGATTGAATGGGAAATGAACCTAAATGAGCATAAGCGCGATCCATATCACTGACTACAATTGCCAAATGTTGAAACCAGATGTCATTACTTTGAGAATCGCTGGGAATGGGTTTTCCTTCTACATTGAGATACTCTATTAATTCGATGAGTTCATCACCTAGCCGTAAAGTAATAACGCGAATTTTTGCCCCAGGTACATCTTCTAGATTGCTGTATTCTTCTCCTGCAACTGTGATATCAGAAACAAATTCAAAATGAAGTGCTTGGGTGTAGAAACTCAAAGAGCGATGTCTATCGACAAGCCGCTTCGCGTCTACGCAATTTGTTACCGTTAAGCCAATAGCTCTAACTTTTTGTACCTGTACTGCATTGGTACAACTAAAAGTATTCATAAATCATATCGCCTTAACTCATTTTTTATACTCGCCAAAGTAGAGAAGTGCCTAAAGTCACAGCAAACCACTTTTAAAACAACCTCTGAGAATAAAAATTACCTTGAGTTTTCATATATAAATTTATTTCATTAAAGTAATTCTTAGTAACTCATATCTAATAACTCGAATAAACAATACTATCTCAAGGGTGATTTAAAATAAAAACCAACAAGTTAACCTTGTTAAGGCTCTTAAAATTTTAAGATAAATAGTATGTATGTTTTTACTTAAAAACTTAGTGCTACTACCTTATATAAATTAATAATTTCAGACAATTGTGAAAATTAAATGAAATTTATCTAATCCTTTTGAAATAATTCTTGATTATTCCAATAGCTGGAGGCGATCGCCACAGCCAAGTTTTAAACTAATCCCAGGATCGAAGTAATAACTATTGAAACTTTAATACATACTTGATGATTTCGATTGCCGATTGAACAATTAAGTTAAATCCATCTTTGCGACTCAGTTATTAATGTTGAATTGCATAAATAATTATCCCAAAATTAATAGAAAGCGTATTGTTTCACCATTGACAACAAACCCTAGATTTTAAGAATTTAAGGAAACATTATGAGCTATTCCCCTTACCTGCTCAAAGGTCAAAAAGCGCTTGTAACTGGTGCTAGTTCTGGCATTGGTGAAGCTATAGCTCGTTATTTAGCTTCCTCGGGTGCAGCTGTTGCTATTAACTATCATTCGCAAGCCCAAGAAGCGCAAAAAATAGTCGATGATATTAGAGCAAATAATGGTGAAGCTTTTGCCATTCAAGCTGATGTCAGCCAGGAAGACCAAGTAAAGGCGATGTTTAAACAAACACTCGAGAACTTTGGAACTATTGACATCTTAGTAAATAATGCAGGTTTGCAAAAAGATTCACCTTTTGTAGATATGACCCTTGACCAATGGAATACAGTAATTGGGGTAAACTTAACAGGACAATTTTTATGTGCTAGAGAAGCCGCCAAAGAATTCTTACGTCGAGGAGTGCAACCGCAGATTTCATCTGCCGCAGGTAAGATTATCTGCATTAGTTCAGTCCATGAGGTGATTCCTTGGGCAGGTCACGTTAATTATGCTGCTAGTAAAGGCGGTATTCATATAATGATGCAAAGTATTGCCCAAGAACTAGCTCCCCATAAAATCCGTGTTAATAGCATCGCCCCTGGTGCAATCAAAACCCCCATTAACAAATCAGCTTGGGATACCCCACAAGCCGAAGCAAAGTTACTGCAATTGATTCCGGCAAAACGAGTCGGTGATGTAGAAGACATAGCCAAAGCAGCAGTTTGGTTAGCTTCTGATGATTCTGATTATGTTAACGGTACAACTCTGTTTGTAGACGGTGGTATGACTTTGTATCCAGGTTTTACGGGGAACGGTTGAAGTTATGCCCTTTAATTTATGACGTGTGGAGAGAACAAGCACAAGGCAAAAAGCTACGTCAAAAAGCAGAATAAAATTATTTATTTACCCTCATGGCTTCAGATTCATCTAAAAAAACAATTTTTGCGGCGATGGGTGCTAACTTGGCGATCGCTATTACTAAATTTATCGCTGCTTTTATTACCAATAGTTCAGCAATGCTATCTGAGGGTATTCATTCACTGGTAGATACCGCCGATCAATTATTACTGCTGCTGGGAATCCGGATGAGTCAAAAGCCAGCGGATGATAGCCATCCCTTCGGCTACGGACAAGAACTTTACTTTTGGACTTTAATTGTCGCTATCTTCATCTTTGCCATTGGTGGAGGAATGTCTATTTATGAAGGAATCACTCATTTAATTAACCCTAGCCGATTAGAAAACCCAATGTGGAATTATATTGTGCTATGTGTAGCCATAGTATTTGAGGGTTTTTCTTGGACTGTAGCTTTAAGAGAGTTTCTGCCAACTAAAGGCAATCAAACTTTTTGGCAAGCAATTAAAAGCAGTAAAGACCCGACAGTATTCACAGTATTATTTGAAGATTCTGCGGCAATTTTAGGTTTAATTGTAGCTTTATTAGGAGTTTTTTTAGGACATACATTTAATAATGTTTATTTTGATGGTGTAGCCTCAATTATTATTGGTGTTATCTTAGCTATAGTAGCAGTATTATTAGCAACAGAAAGTAAAGGATTATTAGTTGGTGAAAGTGCTAATCCTCAAACCATAGCCAATATTCGTTCTTTATCTAAAACAGAACCAGGAGTTCAAGAAGTCATACGTATACTCACAATGCAACTTGCTCCACAGGAAGTATTACTTAACTTAGAAATTCAATTTTCCAAAAAACTTACAGGTGAAGAAATAGCATCAACAGTCGAGAATTTAGAAGCTAAAATCCGCCAAAAACATCCCGAAATTAAGCAAATATTTATCGAAGCTAAATCCTTAGCAGCTACTCGTAAATCTTCTCAAACTGCCTAAAAAAACTATCATATTACTCTCTGCGTCTGCGTGCAAGCAGAGGAGGCAGTGCGCCCTTGGTGGTTCCCACGCCACTTGCTACCCTGCGGGTTCCGCGTTAGCGGTACAAGCCGGGAAACCCGTCCAACGCAATGGCTCCCCGTTGTAGCAACTGCTGTGGAGCAAAGGAAGTGATTTGTATCAGTAATTTCGTGAATTGGTATAAAGCAAAGCTAGATTATGAAAATTCTTAGTCAAACACAGGCTTTTGGCTCACCAGGTATTGAGCCGCGCTGGACTCATGCTAATAAGGATGCAGTCGGAACAGCTTACTCTACCTCTAGTCATGTTTGGTTTACCGTTTGGAATGGTATTGTGACTGAAGTCTATCATCCTACAGTAGACCGACCCCAAATTCGGGATTTGCAATATCTAATTTCTGATGGTAAGAGCTTTTTTCACGAAGAAAAACGCCATCTGCAATCAAAACTAGAACATCTGTGGACTTATGGTTTAGGCTACCGCATCACTAATTCCGATCCACAACGGCGTTATACCATTATCAAAGAAGCGATCGCCGACCCGCATTTATCCTGTATTTTACAGTACACAAAAATCACAGGAAAGCGCGAGTTTATTGACCAACTTCAGTTATACGCTTTGTGTGCGCCACACTTGGAAGTTGGCGGTAGAGATAATAACGGCTACATAGTAGAAGTAGCTGGACGAAATGTTCTCGTAGCAGAAAAAGGAGGAACTTGGCTAGCACTAGGCGCAACAGTCCCGTTTACTCATCTTTCCTGTGGCTATGTCGGTCAGAGTGATGGCTGGACAGATTTAGCTGATGATTTCCAGATGGACTGGCACTTCGATAGTGCTGTGGATGGTAACTTAGCTCTGACAGGAAAATTAAATCTAGAGCAGAGTAACGAATTTACCTTAGGGCTGGCATTTGGTACAACCCTGCACAATGCAATTTCCACATTGTTTCAGTCGCTCAATATTCCTTTTGAACGGCAGAAGCAGCAATATAACGAACAATGGAAGCGATCGCGCAGCGACATCAAACCATTAGAAAATGTTTCCTTTGATGATGGGAAGTTGTATCACAACAGCGTTAGTTTGTTGTTGGCACATGAAGACAAAACTTATCCCGGTGCTTTAATTGCTTCCCTAGCTATCCCTTGGGGTGAAGCCAAAGACGACCAAGACCAAGGAGGATATCACCTTGTTTGGACGCGGGACATGGTGAGCAGTGTAGCAGGTTTAGTGGCAGCTGGAGAAACAGATACAGCAGTGCGATCGCTGATTTATCTCGCCACCAGCCAACAGGAAGATGGAGGTTTTGCTCAAAACTTCTGGGTTGATGGCGAACCTTACTGGACAGGTATCCAACTCGATGAAGTCGCATTTCCCATTCTTTTAGCGTGGCTTTTACACCAAGAAAATGTACCGCTAAACTTTGATATTTATCCCATGATTTTGCGGGCAGCAGGTTATTTAATTCGTCATAGCCCTGTTACCCAACAAGAACGCTGGGAAGAAAACAGCGGTTATTCACCTTCTACCCTCGCTTCTAACATTGCTGGCTTAATTTGTGCTGCCCAATTTGCCCGCGAACGTGGTGATGAAGCAACAGCAAAATTCATCGAAGAATACGCCGATTTTTTGGAATGTCACATTGAAGACTGGACAGTTACTACCGAAGGAACCTTAGTTCCTGGTATCAAACGGCATTATATTCGGATTACTCCATCAGATATTAATAATCCTCAACCAAACGAAAATCCCAACCAAGGAACTATTTTCATCGCCAGCCAGCCACCTGGCGAACCAGCAGAATTTCCAGCAAAAGAAATTGTCGATGGCGGGTTTTTACAACTGGTACGTTATGGAATTCGTAAACCAGATGACCCCATTATTGTTGATTCTGTCAAAGTAATTGATGCAGTCTTGAAAGTCGATACACCTGTCGGGCCTTGTTGGCATCGTTACAATCACGACGGCTATGGACAGCAAGAAGACGGTAGTCCTTATATAAGTTGGGGTAAAGGACGTGCTTGGCCTCTCTTGACAGGAGAACGCGGACATTATGAATTAGCTATTGGCGGCGACGTCAAAACATATATCAAGGCAATGGAAGGATTTGCTTCAGACACTTGTTTGTTACCGGAACAAATTTGGGATGAAGCAGATAAACCTGATGAGTATATGTATTTAGGAAAACCAACAGGTTCAGCCATGCCCTTGATGTGGGCGCACGCCGAGTATATCAAGCTGCTGCGGTCAACTAAAGAAGGTCAGGTATTTGATTTTATTCCAGAAGTAGCGAATAGATATTTAGGTGAAAGAAATCAATGTAAATCGTTAGAAATTTGGAAATTTAATCGTCAAATAAACAGAGTTAAAAAAGGCTATACATTGCGAATTCAAGCTTTAGTATCTTTTCAGTTGCATTGGTCAGATGATAATTGGCAAACCGTAAAAGATACGCCTTCTACCTCTACCAAATTAGGAGTGAATTATGTAGATATTTCTATTTTTGAACGACAACAACACCCAATCATTTTTAGCTTTTTCTGGATTAAAAGCAATAAATGGGAGGAACGTAATTATATAGTTACAGTTTATTAGCTGTCAGATTCTCATCAAATAAAGGAACAGTCAACAGTTCATTTTCAATCGGACTATATTTATGCAAACTAACTCATCACACAAAACTACAACTTCTCAATCATCTGATTCTCATGAAAAGAAAACACCACCAACAATCGACTATTGGCATGTCTGGACTGACGAAAACGGTGTAAGCCACCAATCGCGTCGTCAAATTCAGGACTTCTTTGACAAAGGCATAGCACCGAATACCTCTCCTCAATGGCTAGCTCAATTGAAACAGTCTGGTGCTACAGTTACGTTTACTGTCCTACCAGTTGCATGGGTTGGAGAATGGCATGAGAATCCGAAGCCTCAGTGGGTTGTTCCCCTGTCGGGACGTTGGTTTGTAGAGACTATGGATGGTCAGCGAGTAGAAATGGGCCCTGGCGAAATTTCATTTGGAGGAGACCAAGGCACAAAAGAGGACGCACAAGGCCGTAAGGGTCATCTATCTGGAACAGTAGGCGATGCGCCAGCTGTTTTGATGATGGTGCAATTTGAAAAAACCCCAAGCATGGAGTAGCCTTACTGTATACTCGCCTTTAAATGCTAGGAATAGTAATACTTTTACCTTTTGACTTGAAAGAGCAGGGGGAGCAGGGGAGACAAGGGGAGAAAGACACTTTCATTCAAGGCTTGTGAAACTTGTTTCGTTGTGACGTTGTGACTGCCTTCTGCCTCCTGCCTCCTGCCTCCTGCCATAACTAGGTTTTCACCATAATCACTGTGCAATTACTCTTGCGAGAAATATTTTCTGGAATATTGCCTTGCATCACCTGTTGCAGTAAACTCTCACGACTAGCTCCTAAAACAATCACATCACTATTCTCTTGTTCGGCACACTCAAGTACAGCCTCAGGAACAGAATTAGCCCGGACTGGAGTAGCCGTTACCTTACCTTTAACTCGGCGTTGGAGAAAGCGAACAGATTTATCTAGTAATGTTGTATCCGGTAGAGATTCACTAGATTGGAATACTTGACATAGATTAATGGAGGGTGATGTGCTTAGAGAAGCAAGGGCAGGTAATAATTTAATTGCTTGCTTGGAGTTAGGGCCGCCTGCCATTGGCAGCAACCAACGGTCAAAGGCTTTTTTACCATCCAATTTAGCCAAGACAACATCACAAGGAGCTTGGCGAATTACAGTATCCACCACTCGGCTGAAAACTCTACCAGGAGTTGATGTAGTACCTTTCCAACCCATCAATACTAAATCAATATGTCGTTCTTTGACAGTTTCCAAAATTGCCCCAGCAACATTATGGGCAACTCGAATCTGAGTGTGAATGGGAATTCGCCACTTCTCTCCTAACAGGATTGCCCCTTGCAAAAGACGATCGCTTTTAGTGGTGTCTACTGGCGTTTCTGATGGGATGCGGCTGGATGGAACGATAATTATTTGTAAGCATTCTATTTCGTAATTGCGATCTTTAGCGATCGCTGCTGCCATTTCCAGTAAAGTCTGGGCTGTCTGTGGATGTGAAAGTGGTACTAGTAGCCTGCCTTTGCCTGTAGCCGGGGCGCGGGTTTGGGAAACTACATAAGATGGTGCTGATTTCGGTTCTATCTGTTCGGTGTTGCCGCTGAGTCGCTCTGCTTCTACACGGATAATATCGCTACGGGTGATAATTCCTACTAGCTTGCGACCTTCCGTAACAGGCAAGCAACTCAGGTGATAGCGATTGAGTATATGCAAGACATGAGCGAGTGTAGCTGTGGGGCTGACTGTTACTGGCTCTGGTGTCATAATTTCGCTAACAGTTCTATCTCCACCAAACTGTTGCGAGGCAATATTAATTAAATCTTTTTGGGTGACAATGCCAACAAGTTTGCCATTTTCTAAAATTAGGAAGTTGCGATGGTGAGATTGGGAAAATGCTTGTACTGCTTCATCAACGCTCATCTGGCTAGATAGAGTTTCAACACGCCGCTGCATCACATCTGCGGCAGTTAATTGTGCTAAAAATCCCTCTGTATTTGGCTCTTTTGTAATGTGAATCCCTTTCCACTCTAGTAGCAGGTCGTAGAGCGATCGCGGGTCGATTTTTTCTGCTACTAAATAGGCAACTACAGACACAATCATTAACGGTAGCACCAGATTGAAATCTGTAGTCATCTCAAACACAATGATGACTGCTGTAATTGGTACTTTACAGACGGCGCTAAAAAAGGCAGCCATACCCACACGAGCATAAGTTGTTGCAGCACTCATTCCCAGCAAACTGTGTTCGACACCACCCACTAAATAACCAAGGGCAGCTCCCAACGCTAAGGTAGGAACTAGTAAACCTCCCGGCGCTCCAGAGCCGTAAGTTAAAAGGATTAAAGTAAATTGGACTACAAGAGCGATCGCTGCAAATAGCCAGTTAGTGTCACCTATGAGTAAAATCTCTCTTAGCCCGGCATTATTACGAAAGGTTATCGGCAATAGAGCGATAGCAACACCAGTGACTAACCCAACAATGCCAATTCGCCAAGGTAAACTCAGGTGTAGGACGCGGCGATTAATTGCTAGACTCGCAAGAACACCTTTATTAAACATAATGCCTAATAACCCGGCCAGCACTCCCAAAATCAAGTAAAAAGGAATTTCCTGAGCGAAGAAGGTGGTATCTGGAAGTGCTAAATTCAGATGATTCAGTTCCAGACTGTGACTGCCATAGAGTCGGGAGATGACTGAAGCGATGAAGGAAGCCAAAATCGCAGTGCCAAGCGTGATGCCTGAGACATCTTGCAATAGTTCTTCTACTACAAAGAGTACGCCAGCGATCGGTGCATTAAAAGCCGCAGCTAACCCAGCCCCAGCGCCGGCAGCGATGAGTTGGCGACGATGTTCTGGGGAAGTTGGCACCCAATTACTCAGCCCATTTGCCAAAGCTGCCCCAATTTGCACGGTCGGTCCTTCCCGTCCTAAAGGCATTCCAGAACCCAGCACTAATGTAGCGCTCACCAGCTTGACCAAAGCAATCCGCAGATTTAACGGCATCGGCACGCGAGCCAATACTGCTTTGACTTCAGACATTCCACTACCTGATGCTTCAGGTGCAAAGCGCTCTACTAACCAACCAGCTAAGATTCCTCCTACAAGTCCTATAGCTGGTAGCACCAAGTAGGCAGGCCAAAGATAAGAAACATGTACTCGCCATGCACCTGCCCAGTCGACTGCCTGTCCTAAAAGAACTGCCGCTAGTCCAGAAACTAGACCAATCAGGCAAGCTTCAAAAAAAGCCAAGCGTTTAGGTCGAAGTAACTGACGCCAAAGCCTCAACCAGAGAATTTTATTCCTGACTAACATATTTTTAGCGATCGCTTGTCATCGGTGAAGGTATATACAATAGTCTGAAATGTTTTGCCGTTCACCCTATCCATAGCTTTTACTAAAATAATGAAATCTAAATGAAATTTTTCTGTGTCTCAAGATAGACAACGAGGTTGAAGGTTTATCTCGAAGCAAATTTAGACTTCTGTTATAGATTCTGTTGTGCGGCTACCTAATCCTTTAAGTTACATCACAAAGTACTTGCGATCGCCAGTTGAGCGTGTTGCAAGAATACATCTTTATCTAAAGCCTCGATGGGATATTGCGGTGTTATTGCTAGTAGTTTCTCAATTCTTTCTCTAGCAGCTTCCACAACTGATTCATCTAAGCTACCGTTAGTCAGAGAATCAACAAAATCTTCAGCAATTTTATAAGTTCTGTCAATAGATGATGAATTAAGATAACGCGAAATTATGAGTAGGTCGCAGCCTGCATGGAATAACCGCGCTACAGTACCAGCTTGAGTAAACATACCTGAAACTGCTCTCATATCTAAGTCGTCAGAGACAACGACTCCCTCAAAACCAAGTTCCTCCCTGAGTATGTTTTTAAGAATAGTCTGAGAAAAGGTTGCTGGTACATCAGGATCTATCTTCGGAAATAAGATATGGGCAGTCATAATTAAAGGAATCTGTACTTCGATGAGAGTTTTGAAAGGTATCAGTTCTCGAAGTCGCAGATCTTCTATGGTCAAATTGAGTATTGGCAGCTCGAGATGAGAATCTTGGCTAGTATCACCATGTCCGGGGAAATGTTTGGCACATCCAAGAATTCCTGAATCCCGAAGTCCAAGGTAGTAGTTAAGGGCACCTTGAGCAGCAGTTTCGGGAGTCCTACCAAAAGCACGAGAACCAATTATAGGATTATGAGGATAAGAAAAAATATCTGCTAGAGGTGCCCAAGATAAATTAATTCCTAACGATTTCAGTTCTACGGACGTAGCTTTTGCTACTTGATATGCGTGCGATCGGAGCAATAAGGCATGAGGAAATCGAGTAATCGGTAGCGGTGTCCAAACAAAACGACCTCCTTCATGATCTAAAGTTGCAAACATAGATTCACGTTCAGTATATTCTCGTATCTGATTGTTCAGCTCCTTGAATTTTTCTAGCCAAACTTCATAAGGAGTGTCATGCAAAAAATTTGCAGTATAGAATATTACTCCAATTGGCTTTATTTCACTGAGTACCCGCTTATCTTCATCACTTAAGGTAGTACCGGAAATACCCAGGATCAGATGGTGTCCAAAGCGGTTTAACTCTTGCGATCGTGCCATAATCCTTGATTTATACTTGTGTGGCAATAGAAGTAGAATGCTCAACTTAGAACACATCAACTCTAATCCTATACCTTTATCAAAAGTTGGGACTGAGGATACTTATTTGACAAAATTTTAGGGGTGGTTGTGTAACCACCCCTTTATTCCCCTCATATTAGAAATTAATTGCAGCACCCATCGTTAGGATGTATATTTTACTTTGAAATATTAACTAATGTTTCGACTTGAGAACTAGCCAAGGTTGGTGCTGTAAAAATACGCGAGTAGAGACTTGATGGTTGCTGGTGAGCAACAACTGGTAGAACTTGGCGAGCATGGGCGGCTACTTCTACTGTTTTCACATCATAAGTCTGCGTTGCCAACTTAGGATAGAAACCGATACCGATGATTGGTAGCAGCAGACAAGCGGTAATGAACAGTTCGCGGGGTTGGACATCAGATATTGCAGCATCCAAGTGCAACTCTTTGTTTTGGTTACCGTAGAAGACTTGACGCAGCATAGAGAGTAAGTAAATCGGTGTCAAAATTACGCCAACTGCTGACAGCAGCACCACTACAACTTTGAAGCTAGAACTGTAAACATCACTGCTGGCGATACCGAGAAATACCATCAACTCACCGACGAAACCACTCATCCCTGGTAAAGCCAGAGAAGCCATTGAGCCAGCGGTAAACAGAGCAAAAGTTCTGGGCATTACCTTCGCCATTCCACCCATTTTATCCATCATCAAGGTGTGGGTGCGATCGTAAGTAACACCGGATAAGAAGAACAAGCTAGCAGCAATCAATCCGTGAGAAATCATTTGTAATACGGCGCCGCTGATGCCAAGTTCTGTGTAGGAGGCAATTCCAATCAGCACAAACCCCATGTGGGCAATTGAAGAGTAAGCCAAGCGACGCTTGAGATTGGTTTGGGCAAAGGCACAACAAGCACCGTAAACAATGTTCACTACACCTAAAATTGCCAGCACAGGAGCAAAGTAAACATGGGCATTAGGTAGCATCTCAACGTTGATGCGGATGAGAGCGTAACCACCCATTTTCAACAACACGCCAGCTAAAATCATTGAACCGGGTGCAGACGCTTCACCGTGAGCATCAGGTAGCCAAGTGTGTAAAGGGAAAATTGGTAGTTTTACACCGAAGGCAATTAAAAAACCTGCGTAGGCTAATAATTCAACAGCTTTGGGATATTCTTTCATTCCCAGAGCCGCCATATCGAAGGTGACGGTATCTCCTGAGAAGACAAGTGCAAAACCAGCTACCAAGATGAATATTGAAGCAGCAGCAGTGTAAAGAATAAACTTAGTGGCTGCATAGCGGCGGTTTTGTCCTCCCCAGATGGAAATCAGCAGGTAAACCGGCACTAACTCGATTTCCCACATTAAGAAGAACAAAAGCAAATCTTGAGCAACAAAGACGCCAAGCTGTGCGCTGTACATCGCTAGCATCAATGCGTAAAATAATCGCGGCTTGTTGGTAACTTTCCAAGCCGCGAATATTGCGAGGGTATTGATTAAGCCTGTCAGAAGTACTAAGGGCATCGATAAACCATCAACCCCCACAGCCCAATTTAAACCCAACTGCGGTATCCAAGAATAGTTTTCTACTAGTTGGAGTGTTGAACTTTGGAAGTCGTATTTATACCAAAAGGCATAAATCATCAACGCGAAATCTGCAAAAGCAACTCCCAGACTGTACCAACGGACGGTTTTACCTTCTTTATCTGGGATTAATGGGATGGCTAAGGCAGCCACCAAGGGCAAAGCAATTATGGCTGTTAGCCAAGGAAATTCTATAGCATTCATCACTTCTGACAATCAATTTAACTTTTCGCTTTTAATTACATTATATTAAGCAATTTGTAGTTTTGTAAACGCGATTTCCTTTTAAAGACTAAATCTTAATTATTGATAGGAATAAATACTCAGTCTGAGATACCCTAGCCCATTCTAAATGTAAAGTTTTACAACGTCAACAAAAAACGGCGGCTCATGCCACCGTCCTCAGTTAGAATTTAGCCTGATTTTTGATTGATAAGTATTGGCTCAGATTTCAAACAATACGGTTGACAATCGTCCAGACTTCACCATCGGATCGGACGTGAGGCACGGAAATGGTCTTAAACCCAGTAATAAAAGGCTTGTAATAGACTTGCCAATACATAGGACTAAGCTCATCGGCGCAAGCTTTGAGCGAGCGGATTTCTGTAGCTAGTTCTGCTGCGAGTTGATTAATGCGTTGAGCGTGAACCTGAGCTACTTTTTTCGCTTCCTCTAGCTGCTGTTGTTGGGTAAGTTGTTTTGATTCAATTTGCCAACGAGCTAATTCGGCTTGTTTTTGTTGTAGTTGCAATTCCAGCGCTGCAACTGCATCATCTATGCCCTTGAGTTCAGCAGATAATTGGGGATTTTCTCTAGCTTGGCGGCGGAAAGCCTCAACCATTGCCAAGGGTGAATCATTTTCGGCAATGACATCATTATTAAGAGTGAGTGCAGCACGTTCTTGCTGGAGAGCTTGAATTTGAGATTTAAGTGCTGCTATTTCAGCTTGAATTCGATCCATAGGGGGAGTGGGGAGTGGGGAGTGGGGAGTGGGGGATTGGGAGGTGTGGGGAGTGTGGGGAGTGTGGGGGGAAGATTTCTTCCCTATCCTCCCACACCTCCCACACTTCTTAATGCCCCATGCCCCATATCCAATCTTCTAAATTTTCGCGCCTTGGATATCCAGAGAAAGCGATCGCACATTGGCTATAATTCCTTCTTGTTCCCAAGCATTGGACATCGCTGCTGCGACAGCTTCTGAATGTAAGTCATCTGTTAAAGCTAATAGTGTGGGCCCCGCACCACTAATTACCATGCCATAAGCACCAGCCGTAACAGCTGCTAGATTCACAGAATCGTAACCAGGAATTAAAGCTTTGCGATAGGGCTGATGCAATTTATCTTGCAAAGCTGCCTTTAACCATTCTGGTTTACCAGTTTCCAAGCCACGCAATAATAAACCCAAGTGTGCGGCATTGAAAATCGCATCTGCACGACTTACCTCCGTTGGTACAACCCGCCGTGCATCTGAAGTCGACAGTTCAAAATCAGGAATAGCTACGACTGGGATGATATCCTGATGCCAGGGAATATCACAAATTTCCCAACCTGCACCACTACTAGCAGCCAGCCGACATCCGCCTAACAAGGCTGGAACTACATTATCAGGATGTCCTTCCATTGCGATCGCTAATTCCATCACCTGCGACTGACTCAGCGGCGAACCCTCAAGTTCATTCGCCGCAATTAACCCGCCAACAATTGCAGTGGCGGAACTACCCAAACCCCTAGCTAGGGGTACGCCCAGTTTAATTTCTATTTTCACAGCTGGCGGTGTCTGCTCTATATGTTGATAGAACCTGATAAACGCTTGGTAGAGGAGATTGCTTTCATCAGTTTGTACTCGCTGGGCTTCTTCACCTGTGACAGCAATAATTAACCCGCCCTCTTCTACGCGGGCGAACTTGAACTGGTTGTACAGCTTTAAAGCCGCACCAATGCAATCAAAACCAGGCCCCAAATTAGCGGTTGTGGCGGGAACAGTAACAGTGACACCAGAAACAACAGACATCTGCAAATAATCCCTAATCAATCAACCAGCATCCCACGGAAAGGGTTAATTTACTCATCTGGTTTTTAATTGAGTCGGTTTCTGGATGACAGTCCATAAGCGAATCTCTTTTGATTTAAACCTAGTGCGGTCTACTTACTGGTTGGTAGCCTGTTCTATATCGTAGCAGCGTTTGGGGCAGCTGCATTCGTGGCGATCGCAAACATACTTTTATATAGCAATTTTATTTGATTTATAAGCGAATACGCTTAGTGTTAAGGCTAAAACTGGCGTAGGTTGGGTTGAGCGACAGCGAAATCCAACTTACTGTTCTTCTTAACTCAACTGTATTGATTTATAAGCTACTCATGAAGGGAGTGAGTAGCCAGTGGGGAGTAGATTTATTTGTAAATTATTTAGGATTGCTATAGCTTTTCGTGCAGGAGTTGTGAAATTAGTTGTGGAAGCAGGCAACAGGTAATAGATTTTTTCACGAATGATTTAGGATTGCTATATATCTAATTAATGAGTTTGTTATAGATGAACGCGTACTAATTAATCTAAAGATAAGTCAATTTTTATTTGGAGAAATTTTTGTTTTTTTAGTTCAATAATTTATCAATTTTTATGGCTATATATTTTCTTGAAAAATATATTTTAGTTTTATTAGTAAATCAAATACCTTTCCCTACACTACAGGACGCTGAAGAAGCAGGACGTCTGGCAGCGAAGGTGTAGGAGTTAAACATTTCAAAGGCGATCGAAACTGTAGAGCAAGTTTTCTGTTACGATGCGGTTGAGTTTTGCCATGCCAGCACTCGACAATAATTCGCTAAAATAGCACTCTCTGCACTTATAGCTTTTCCCCTCTGTAATGATTTTGGCACAAACAATATCAAAAGAATTTGCAACCAAATCTAAATTTTGTTCATTTTAAAAATAAATCCCATACTGTAGACTTTTATTAAGTAAAAATACTGCTGCTTTTTATTTAGGCTTTTGCTTAATCAAACTTGATTTAATTAAATATTTTTGCTGATGTTTAAATGATTTTCAAACAAATTCTAACTCACCTCAGCAATAAATCTGTAGTCGGAAGATAGCATTTTTTGATTTAGTATAAAACTCAAAAAATGCTTTTATTCGTGTCGTTGTTCTTTCTGTTATTGGCGTAACTTCAGTTTGAATAATAGGAGTTTAATTCTGATGGCAACCTCTGATAATAGCAATCAAACTGCTGGGTCACAAGGTAATGGCAACAATTCAACTGGTAATGGTAACTTTTATTTCAGTGATGGCAAATGGCAGTCCAGCAATGGCACAACTTTAGCTTCTAGCAGTGGTGGTAGCGCTAGTGGTGGCTTCGGTGGCACTACTAGCGGTAGCAATCCTTTCGCTTCCTTCATCGGTGGTGGCAACTCATCGACAACCAGTGAAGATGGGAAGTACGCATACAATTACGAGCGACCACTCGACGAGCGAGCTTTAACTGATACTAATAACCCGTTCAATAAATTGGTTTCAGTCATTGGCGGTGACCCCAGCGTATTAGGTGGTGGTAGCAACCCCTTTGCTGGTGATAGCAAAGCTGGTGGTGATAGTGCCTCCAATGGTAGCAATCCCTTTGCTGGAGGAAACCTCCCTGGCAACTTACCATTTGGCAACACTCCCCCCTCCAACACGAGTGGTAGTAGCAACCTACCTAAAACTGGCAATAACGATCTACCTGTACCTTATAACAGCAACAACTGGATATCCGATCTTCAAAAGTTAGATGGTGCAGATGCTACCAACAACAGCGGTCAAGGTAATGGTAACTGGAACTACGGTAGCAACAATACAAGCGATGGTAATGGTAACTGGAATTTTGGTAGTGGCAACAAAACCAACGGTAACGGTAACTGGAACTACGGTGATGGCAGCAAAACCGAAGGTAATGGCAACTGGGGCTTTGGTAACGAGAACACAACTAAGGGTAACGGTAACTGGAACTTAGGCAATAACAACGATATCCTTGGTAATGCCAATACACTGCCTGGTGGTAACAATGACATCCTTGGTAGTGGTAACACTGCCAGTGTAAATAACAGCAATCTTCTGGGAAACCGGATTAAAACCAGCAGCGATGGTAAAACACTCGTTGGTAACGAAGGCTGGAATTTCTCTGTTAATAGCGAACTGATATCGCTAGGTAGTACTACGCCCAGCCAAGCTATTGGTAGTGATGTCAGCAGTTTACTCAGCAGTCCTGACCTGATAAAGTCCGCCATATCAAATCCAGGCTACAACAACCCGAACTATGATTTCTCTGCTATAGGAATCTGACTTGATTCATGAAATTATTTGCGTAGACAGGGAGTAGGGAATGGGGAGTAGGGAGTGGGAAAGAAGCCTTGTTTGCGTGTACTGATTTTTTTCAGAAATCAAATATGAGTCCTATATAACCTAAAACTTTGTAGCAGACAGGAACCAAATAAACTATGCAACAAATAAGGTAGCACAGCTAGCTGTACTACCCTATTTGCGTTAAATTTAAACGAAAATTCCCATTATTTCTTTGCTAGATTGCAATACTTTGTGCAATTCGGGAAGGGAGAAGATAAGTGTAAGGTTGGGAAACAGATGTGTTGCGAACAGATATTTTTGCTTCGATTTCTCCAAGATTGATCTGAAATTTATGGAATGCCTCTCTTGCAACAGGATTAGAGAAAGGATTGGTTAAAGTCAGCAGAGATTTGCTGGAGTATGGAGGGGCTATAGTTAAAGCTTTAACTAACACAATTTGCTGAATAGATTGCAAGCGATTTGGCAACCTTTGAGGAAGTGTTGCTTTGTTTTGACTTTCAGATTTAAACAAATCCAAGAAAGGCTTGTAAATAGCGAATGGGTTATTAGGAATCCATGCAGCATAGTCGTATTGACCAAAATTGACAGCTGAATGCTGAGCAGTTGCTGTAAAAATAACGATGGTAGCAATGTCAATTAAATCATCTAAGGTATTTAGCTGGTCAGATTTATCAGGAGGCAACAGACCATTAATATTGCCATTATCGAGCAGTTCGTCTTTCCAATTTTGAAGTTGGCGATCGCAAATTATTTCTGCATCATTTTTGTAATGCGATCGTAAAACATCACTCACATAATTTTTGATAGCATTCCAAACTAATAATGCATCATCACGATAGTAGTAGTTTGGTAATTGCTCAACCTCACGTTGTTCCAAGTCATAAGGCAAAGCTAGCTGGTAAAACTTCAATCCTTCTGTCTTTTCGCCGTTGTGGTTTATACCGTTGTATCCTCTATTCAAAAGTTCATTAGAACCGGTATAACCAAGGGAGCCTATATTATCAAATAAACCACCCCTACCCAGGAATACATTCCGAGCCATATTATTGATAGGCAAGGTGTTGAAAAAGTGAGGCTTTAACAGTTGATATAAAATGTGTTGCCCTGAGAGTTTGCGGTTTGTAGTGACTGCAAAAGGCTCAATAATTAGATGTGTATTGAGCAAGTGAGAAATCATCCCTTGGTAAGCAACATCAGCACCAGCTACAGCTAGCTTTCCTGCTTTCCAGTCTTCGGGTAGCGAATTGGGAGTGAAGATTTTTTTAGTTTTGTCCTGTAATTGTATGGCAATGGGAACAAGCTGTTTTTGGTCATCTACATAAAAAAGACTAATTGGAGATTGTAAATATCTTCCTAATTGGTCTTCTAATTCAGCATTCATTATGTTCTCGAAGATGGGATACTCCAAGAGATAAAGACGATTTTCCGCCAGTGCTGATGTTAGGTCAATATCTTTGCCCCTAACTGGATTAATTATTTCATTTGTAACTGCAAAATTGCCGTCAGCTTGAATATCTTCAGCCTTGCACTTACGTATTAAAATTGGATTCATTCCATTTAGTCGTTGGCGACCAAATTCTATATCTGACTGCCAATTTTGAGCAACATCTGGCTTTTGGAAAAATGTCCAAGGTTTAAAAAATTCATTAAATTCTTCAACATTATTCCAATTATTAAAATCAGCCAAAATTGCCATTAATCCCAAATCTGCTGTACCTGTAAATACAATTTCGCCTTTTTTCAACTTATTCCAAAGGTAAGGAAATAAATGTAGAAATTGTGCAGTCAGTAAACCTATTACGCCTTTAATAGCAGTGGAAAGAAAAATGAAGATTTTGAATATAGTAAATCCTTCTCCTCTGGGAACACCTTTGACATGTCCAGGTAAGTTCTCATAAGTTTTCTCCCATTGGTAACGGCTTTCTATATTGGGCGAAATTTGTTGATTCGTCTGGGTATCGTTGAATGGCGTGAAATCTTTGATTGCGGTTGTTTTAGAGTAATTCATTATCTATTCTTGGCTGTTCAACTACTAAAAGGTAGTAAAAACTTAGGTTCAAGTTTTTAAGGTCTAATATTTCCTGTTATTCTCATACTTGTGTTGTTACTACCCAGCCACAAATTATGCAATATTATTAACTAATAATTTTACGTGTAATTACTTAATTAATTATTAAATAATATTTCGTTATAGCGATAAATATATAGACAATTAATACATTAGAGACTTATTGATTTGCGTATACGGTGCGATCGCCTCCTTGAGAGCGTTTTTGAGGTAAATTAGGCAGGTAGAGGCGCACAGATGTCATTGGTGTCAACTTAACGTGAAACCCTGATGAATACTTGATTTTGAATTTATTCATCTCCCATTAAGATCCGCGTTACCCCACCCCAGCTTTGCTGACGCAAAACTTCCCCTCCCCTTGCCAAGGCTACGGTGTACACACAAGTCCAAGTAAAGTAATAAGAGCAAGAGTTGTGGGGAGTAAAA
>JAVRCJ020000033.1:0-75748 GCA_034530875.2 Nostoc sp. DedSLP01 | reverse complement strand
ATGTTCCACATCCTGGGGTTGCACGGATTGCTTGATGTAAATACTTGGCTGTGTGATTGACTTTTCTGTTGTGGGTTCCCCGGATGAGTAAATGTGAATTCTTGGGGCGGTTTTTGCTAAATAAGTCATATATAGCAGTTTTAATTTACATGAGGTACAAAGTTACGGGTTTTGAGGCAGGAGGCAGGAGGCAGGAGTTAGAAAGAAATTCTTTATGTTTGATGAATCAGTCCTGCTTGTACCTCACTTACTTGCAATCTGCTGTATATCTGCTTCAAAGTAGGGTGAACTCCAAAAATCATACGAGTAAAGTTGTTGCTGCTAAATCTTCCACTATCCGTATCAGACGTTTATTTCTTCTTACATCTCCCAAGTCTGCTTGTCTTAATTCTTTTGATGCCCACTTTTCCATTTTCCATCACCCGTTTTTACTCTCCCATGACAAAACTATACTTACCAAGCTTTCTAGCTATTTTTAAGTAAATTATAGTTTTGTTGAGAAACATCCGGGTAATCCATAGGATAAATTGGGGGGCTAACAACTCTTTTTCACCCCCTTAAAAAGGGGGTCGCCGCAGGCGGGGGGATCTTAATTGAACTGTATTGTTCTATATTCTTCAAGTCGTGTATTCTGCGTTAATCCTCACGTAGTCATAACTCAAATCGCAACCCCAAGCTTTACCTGTACCGTGACCATTGCCAACGTTAACGGAAATTAATACTGTATCTTCTTCAAGATAAGCACCCATCGCTGCTTGTTTCAAATAAGCACTTGCAGATGCACGGTCAAATGGTAAGGGTTGGCCGTTTTCTAACATCAAGAAATTTCCTAGCTTAATTTGCAGGTTTTCTTGCTCAAACAGCACATCTGCACGCCCGGCGGCGGCGGCGATGCGTCCCCAGTTGGGGTCGCGTCCGAAGATTGCAGATTTCACTAAGGAAGAACCAGCGATAGTTTTGGCTATTTGTCTAGCTGAGAGTTCATCCTGGGCGCCAGTTACTTCCACTTCTATAAGACAAGTTGCACCTTCACCATCACGAGCGATCGCTTTGGCTAAATGCTGGCAAACTGCTGTTAACATCGCTTCTAATTTCTCTGATTCTGCACCCACTTCTGTAATTGCTGGGGTGCGAGATTGACCGTTTGCCAAGGCGATTAAGCTGTCGTTAGTACTCGTGTCGCCATCCACGGTAATCGAATTAAAACTTCTATCAGCTGCCCTAGCTAACATCTGCTGCCAAAGGGCTGGCGAAACCGCAGCATCACAAGTCAGGAATGCCAGCATAGTTGCCATGTTGGGGTGAATCATACCGGAACCCTTGGCAATACCGCCAATCCGCACGGGGCGATCGCCTATACTTGTCTCTAAGGCAATGGATTTTGTCACCAAATCTGTAGTGATAATCGCACCTGCGGCGGCATCTGAACCTGTTTCTGACAGTGCTGCTACTAGCTTGGGAATCCCACTCCGCAAAGCATCCATCTTAATACGTTGACCAATCACGCCAGTAGAGGCTAATAACACAGATTCCGAAGGAATATTTAATGCTTGAGCTATTGCCAATCCAGATTCTAAAGCATCAATCCAGCCTTGATTTCCTGTAGCAGCGTTTGCTTGTCCGGCATTGCAAAGGATAGCACGAGCGCTATGTTTAGATTGCAAGCGTTGGCGACAATACTCTACACAAGCAGCTTTCACTTGGCTAGTGGTGAATACACCAGCTGCGATCGCTTCCACATCTGAATATATCAAAGCTAAATCCGGCAACCCCGAAGGCTTCAACCCGGCGGTAATTCCCGCCGCTTGATACCCCCTTGGTGCTGTGATGCCACCTGTTATTTTTTGCCAATCTGCCATGATTCTCCCTTACAACGTACTGAGTAGGGAGTGCTGAGTAGAGACAAGTGTTAACCCAAGTCTTTCCAAGAGTTAGGAGTTAAGAGTTATTATTCTCACCTTTACCCCTCTGTCCCTGTGCCCTTGAAGCTCCTCACTCCCTAGTTGCTTATACTGTGAGTTTATTTGCTGATGGCAATAAATAATAAAGCACCACTAGACCCTTAGCATAATTATTTTTACCTTTCTTATGACGAAAGATGAATGCGAAAAAGGAGAGCTACTTAAGTCGCTCTCCAGATCATCAGGGTGCATCTACTTACCAGAGCATACCATTTTTGGTATGAGGGTTGTCACCAGTTCTATTATGAAGATTTTGTGAAGAATTACGGGAAAATACTTAGGTAATTGGGCATTGGTCATAGGGTATAGGAATGGGGAAAGGGAAAGATTAAATTTATTCCTTTTTCCCTTTTCCCTTTAACCTTTACCCCTGCCCCCTCTGCCTCCCCTGCCTCCCTAATCCCCACTCTAGCCGTTGAGCTTTTTCTCGACCAGTTCGTTAGTCAGCTTCGGATCGGCACGTTTGGCTGTCTTTTTCAAAACTTGTCCGACAAAGAAACCTTTAAGGTTGGTGTTACCGTTGCGATATTTTTCTAGTTCTTTGGGATTGCCGGCTATGACTTCATCAACGATGGGTTCCAATACAGTAGGATCTGTAATTAGTTCTTGCCCAGCAAAAGCTTTTTCTGGAGAAATACCAGTGAGTAAATCTGGCAGCTTTTCTTTAGCTTGGGCGTTACTGATTTTGCCCTTTTCAATTCGGACGATGACATCAGCTAAGTTGCTGGGAGTCAAGGCAATTTCAGCGATACTGAGTTTTTGCTTGTTCAGGTATGCGGCGATATCTTGAGTAATCCAGTTGGCAGCAGCTTTAGGATTTGCACCAGCTGCGATCGCTGCTTCAAAATATTCAGATACAGGACGATCTTCTGTCAAGACTCGTGCATCGTAAGCCGAAAGCCCCAATTCATTTTCGTAACGATGGCGTTTTTCGGCTGGTAGTTCTGGTAGTTCGCTGCGCCATTTTTCTAACTGTTCGTTTGACACCTCAATTGGCGCTAAATCTGGTTCGGGAAAGTAGCGGTAATCGCTAGAACCTTCTTTACTCCGCATACTTACGGTACGTTGTGCGCCTTCTTCCCACAGCCGAGTTTCTTGGATAATGCGTTCCCCTGCTTCGACAGCTGCGATTTGGCGTTCGATTTCGTAGTCAATCGCGCGTTGAATGGCACTAAAGGAGTTCATGTTTTTAATTTCTACTTTGGTGCCAAACTTCTCTTGTCCCACCGGACGCACAGAAATGTTGACATCGCAACGTAAAGATCCTTCTTGCATGTTTCCGTCGCTAACACCAAGATAGCGTACAATGCGGCGTAGTTCTTGAGCGTATTCAGCAGCTTCGAGTCCAGAACGCAAGTCTGGTTCCGAGACAATTTCTACTAACGGTACACCTGCGCGATTGTAGTCTACTAAAGAATATGCAGAACCGGAAAGGCGATCGCTACCTGCGTGTACCAATTTTCCCGCATCTTCCTCCATGTGCAGACGCGTGATACCAATGCGTTTGCGAGTCGGGTTCCCATCAGCATCTACCAACTCAATTTCTAACCAACCATGTTCGGCGATGGGTAAATCGTATTGAGAAATTTGGTAATTTTTCGGTAAATCTGGATAAAAATATTGTTTGCGGTCAAATTTGCTATATTTAGCGATTTGACAATTCAGTGCCAAACCAGCTTTGACGGCGTATTCTAATACTTTTTGATTTAGTACAGGTAAAACCCCAGGCAAACCCATACAAACTGGGTCAATGTTAGTATTGGGGTCAGCACCGAATGCTGTAGAGCTACTAGAGAAAATCTTCGTATTAGTACTGAGTTGACAATGGGTTTCTAAACCAATAATCGCTTCGTACTCAGTTTTTACAGTTGTAGCAGAGGTCATAATATCACTAATTTGGGCATAATCCTTTCTTAGGCTACTATTGTAGCGGCCTCTGGAGTTGCCCTGAAGGCGGTTAATTGGTGAATTATCCTGACTTGAAAAAACTTAGTGTTGTTTAGTCATTAGTTATTAGTCATTAGTCATTAGTCATTGGTCATTTATAAAGCAATACAGTTCAGATAAGACCAAAACACTTGTAGAGACGGCGATTTATCGCGTCTCATAAACCCACAATTTTGTACTATCAGAACTTTGTAACAGATGAGAAAGCGTAACAGTTTACTACAGCAGATTTCAAGAAGCGTGAAGTACAGCATTTCATTCTGGTAGCTAAACCTAGACGCTATTCTAATTCTTGAATTAGAAATTATGCTATATCATATTAGTTTTACTAAATATATGTTCCTAAAGGATTGGTTTAGTATTCTTTGCAATACTTAACTCCTTTCTAATGAAAAAAAGTTAACATAGATTAAAAATAATAACTTACATCATAATTGATTAAGTTTATCAAGGTAAATTGAGAGTATGCTTAATTTATTGAAGTCTAGTTGAAAAATTAAGTAACTAGGTGCAAATAAAATTAAATATTTGTTTGGATGTTAGATACTAAAAAACAAAATAATTTATTTGTACCAGCTTACTAACTAGATTTTCAAATAAGGCGGTGAAAAACCGACCTAAAGCAAGCAATCATAGCAAAAACAAAAGTAAACTTAACAACAATCAATTAACGATGATACAAAAAATTTTGCTGGCTGTATCGGGATTGGGACATGCAGAAGAAATGCTCAAAACCCTTAGAGAAGTTCCCTCAATTCAATCTGCAAAAATTACAGTTTTGCATGTAGTTGCTGCAAAAAGTGCTGCCGCTAACATGACCGCAAAATGGGAAGAAGGCGGTAGAATTCTCGCTAATGCCATTCAGACGTTGAACTTAGATGCTAGCGAAGTTTCTTCAATTTTGCGTCAAGGCGACCCAAAAGATGTAGTTTGTCAAGTAGCTGATGAAATCGATGCCGATCTAATTATTATGGGTTCGCGGGGACTCAAGCGGCTACAATCGATTTTATCGAACTCGGTCAGCCAATACGTTTTCCAGCTATCTTCCCGCCCGATGTTGCTAGTCAAAGATGACATTTATGTTAAAAGAATTAAGCGCATCATGGTAGCAATAGACAATTCTGATGCGGCGAAAAACTGCTTGAAATTGGCATTATTTTTGCTGCGAGACATTTCGGGCGGCGAGTTAATGTTGGCAAATATTGCTACAGATTTTGGCGGTAAAAAATCAGAAATAACTGAAGTTACTGCTGACAAAAGTCCAGTTTTGGCAGCCGCAGTTGCAGAAGCGCAAAAATTCGGCATCAAACCTCGTTGTTATATCAGCAGTGGCAAACCTGGTGAAGAAATTTGTCGCTTAGCAGAGGAATTGAATGTAGACTTACTATTGCTCGGTTCTCCAGATCGTCGTCCATCGATCGCTAAGAGTTTTGTAGATATCGATCGACTCATTGGCTCTTCTTTGTCTGATTATGTTCGAGTTAATGCTACTTGTCCGGTACTATTAGCGCGAACCCTTGATTAAGGTAAGTTTTACTCAGATAGGAAAGCCAGATTTCCATCTACAACTGGGTATGTTGATAAATAAAAACCCCTACACTAATAATGTAGGGGTTTATTTGATACACAAACTCTTAAGTATCTTTTCCACCTTCGCGGCTAGCAGTTTGGATGTACAGAATTAATAAAAACACAGAGGGTACAAGTACGAACAAAATGCTCGCTACGAACCCCAGGTCATTAACTTGCATGGCAAGAAAGCCTCTCTTAAATTTTTAATCAACAACATTAGGATATCATCATCGATGACCGAGTTGACTCAAATTTTTTACTTGCTTAAATGCTAGCGAAGGATAATTCCAAAAAACTTAGGGCTTTGTAACTACACTAACAGGGCCATTTACTAAAGTTTGACAAGCAAGGCGGTAATTTGCTGGCTTTTTCTTTAATTTCCGATTTTCTACATCTGTACGCGGGGAAAGATTCTCTTGTCCTTCCACTATCTCAACAATACAAGTGCCACATTGACCGTAGCCGCCGCAATTTGTCATCTTGCCAATCAATGTATATATATCAATGTTATTTTGGATAGCTTTGAGCCGGAGATTTGCACCATCTGCCGCCACTACTTCTTTGTTTTCTTTAACAAATTTGATATTACCCATAGTTGATTCCTCCTTGACTCTAAGCTTGACTTTCAAGGCTTTATATTGACACGGCTTGATTCATATCTCACCTATTATAATAATTCATTACAAAATATTAATAAATGTAAATTTAATAGATATGAGGTCACAAAAATAGGACAGGTATAGTACCTGTCCTAATAAAAAATTAAAAAATCAATTAACTTACCTAAATCCCACTGCTGCCTGCCAAACAAAAGCAAGCAATAAGAAGAATACAGGGATAACTGGGAGAACATCCACTAAAGGATCGAAGATTTGGTAAGCTTCAGGCAGTTTTGCTAATAAAAGTGCTGCTTCCATGTTTGTTTAAATCCACCTATCCAACACAGCGTTAATAATTGAGAAATATCTTAACATGCTTTGGTTATCAGTCATTGGTTATTAGTCATTGGTTATTAGTCATTGGTCATTGGTTATTAGTCATTGGTCATTAGTTATTAGTCATTAGTCATTTTCCCCTCTGCCCCTCATCTCCTCATCTCCCCATCTCCCCATCTCACTATTCCCCACTCCCTCAAGCCAATGACCAAATTCTGTGGTAAAGCGATCGCTTAATATTGCTTCTCTAATCTTTTGTGTAAAGCGAATTAGTTCGGTAATGTTGTGAATGCTTAACAGGGTGTAAGCTAAAATTTCTTGCGATCGCACTAAATGAGATACGTAAGCACGGGTGAAATTTTGACAAGTGTAACAAGGACAAGTTTCATCTATAGGCGCAAAATCTTCACGAAATTTTGCATTTTTCAAATTCCAGCGATCGCCTTGCACTATTGCCGTTCCGTGTCTAGCCCAACGTGTGGGAATTACGCAATCAAATAAATCTATACCAGAGGCAATGGCGATCGCCATTTCTCGATAAGTACCCACACCCATTAAGTAACGGGGCTTTTCTGGAGGTAAAAGCGGTGCTGTAACTTGCACAATTTGAGCCATCAATTCTGGAGGTTCTCCCACACTCACGCCACCAATGGCATATCCCGGCAAATCGAACTTAGCCAAAGCCTCAGCCGCACGACATCGCAAATCTAAATACACGCCTCCCTGCACGATGCCAAATAACGCTTGCTCGCTGCGTTGATGAGCTGTAATGCAGCGTTCTAGCCAGCGGTAAGTGCGCTCTGTAGCAGTTTCTACCTCTTGGCGAGTAGCTGGGTAGGGCGGACATTCATCAAATGCCATAATGACATCTGCCCCTAAAGTATTTTGAATCTCAATGGAGCGTTCTGGCGTTAATTTGATAATTTGTCCATCATGGGGCGAACGGAAAGTGACACCTTCTTCAGAAATTTTTCGCATCTCGCTTAAACTGAAGACCTGAAACCCACCCGAATCTGTGAGCATCGGCCCGTTCCAACCCATAAATTTGTGCAACCCACCACCCCCAGCAACGATCGCTTCTCCCGGTTGCAGGTGAAGATGATAAGTATTAGATAAAATCATTTGCGCCCCAGTATCTCGTAGCTGCGATGGGGTGACAGTTTTCACATTCGCCAGCGTCCCCACTGGCATAAATCTTGGGGTTTCTACAGGGCCGTGAGGGGTAAAAAACACCCCTGCTCTAGCTTTTGTGTGACTACAGCAAGCAAGACATTGAAAAGAGAAATTGGCACTCATATCGTGTCCGGTTCAAAAGCGATCGTTAGGGCAGCAAGGAGAAAGGGCGAAAAGAGTTTTCAAATCTTTGCAAAGATGCAGAAATGATAACTAATCAGTTCGACACGATATCATACCATTTTGGATTTTTGAACATAGCCTTATAGAATTCAAGCAAAACTATATGATGTAAAGGCAATTTATGAATTCCTCCACATCAATAAGGATTGCTATTAAGCAAATTCATCACAAGAAGCATCACAAACATCGCACGTAGCGAAGCGAAGTGCGTAGGTAGTTCATATTTGTTTAGCTTACAGTAGATTGTAAATCAAAGAGGTAGAAATTTTGAGAACCAAGGTTATACCAAGAGACTTTCAACCCTGTCCCTCGTTCCCTATTGTCTGTTCCCTGCTTGATTTAGAAAGAATCAGAACAGTCATCGTCGATTTCAGCATCCCATCTGGCAGAGAGAACTTGCTCCATCATCGCTTCTATGGCGCTGGCATTGAAGCTTCGTTCCCGCCGTTCTTGGAAAGGAGTTGACCGGGGAATCAACCTTAGACACACTCCGTCCTGCGTCAAATCAAAGTACGTTTCTTCCTGGGACGACTGTTTGAGTTCTAAGTAATCAAAACTACAAACATTCAGATATAGGGCGTGGTTAGCTACTAAGGTAGACCTTTGCGGATTGGCAAAAACTTCCATCACATCCCCTTCACCCTCGCTCAGTACCTTATCTTCGTGGGTGTAGATGTAGTGGACTCGACCTAGATCTGTCAGCAATCGCCGCATGTCGAGCTTATTCACAATGATGCCCGTGTTCACAATGCACGGAGCCGGTATCTTGGCGTCGGGTAGATGGTGACTCATAGGGGAATAGCGATTGAGCTACGAGGGTGAGGACATAGCTAAACAGTCATCTTGAATAGCTTGTTTACTCCTAATATTTAAAAAAATATCAATTTTGTGGGGCAATCGTCTCTTGCAAATCTCGCAAATTTAATTCGGGAGATTTTGGAGCTAACGATTTCACTTAGGTTAGCTTTCTTGCGTCACCCAAGTTAGAGATTTTTCTTTCTCCAAATTTTAACTTTCCGACAGACAGACGGTAGTTTCTTTTTTGTTAAATGGTGTTCGTCTAGTTCCCGTGAAGATTTAACCTATTCCTGGGAAGGCAGGGGAGATAAGTTCCCCGACATCAAGGAGCCAGCACTATGGGCGGGTTTCCCGGCTTGTAGACGCTTTGCGGCTGCCCGCAGGGTGGCGACTGGCGTCAACTGCCCTAAATAACTAGAACTATGGAATAGAACCCCATATCTTCAATTGTCAAGGTGCAAAATGGCAGTTGTTTTATTTGGAGATACTCCAAGACTTGACTGCCTTGTGTACTTGTAAGGTAATAATAAAGTTTTTTGGTGGTTAATTACTTTGCCACTATTGCTATTTTACCATGTTGAAGCTTTCTTAAAATCTGCGTTAGTGCTGCATTCCCAATCTCAAGACGTAGAGTTTCGCACCCATCGCCCAAGGCGATAATCTGGAGTCAGTTTTTAGTTAAGGAATATAAAACACGTATTTTGCTCCTTGAAGAAATGGTATATTATGAATCATTTTTATGTATAAACTGGTACTTTTATTTTTTGAATGACTACCTAGAACAGCATAACAAAATTTTCAGGGATAATCTCTAATAGAAGTAAATCTTATCTAAAGCTTTAAAGTCTACTGATGTTAGTTGTACTGAAACTCAGACTAGCATTCAGCAGTTAAATCACTATGTTAATCTAGCTCAAATGATGAAACAGCAACAATGGTGGAAAACCCAGCTGTTAAAGTTAGCCGCCAGTATTATATTTTACACAGCAATTCCCCTGCCGTATTTGAATGAATTAGATTTTCGAGGGGTGGCACGCCTTGCTTCAACTGTAGGTTTAATAATTGGGGGAATTTTAGGCTTACTGGACACAGGAATGAATTACATTGGTATACCAGTGTTAACTCGTAGTGTTTTGATAGTAAGTATTTGGATTGCCATCACTGGAGGGCTGCACTTAGATGGGGCAATGGATACTGCCGATGGTTTGGCAGTAGGCGATCGCAATCGGCGATTGGAGGTAATGGCAGATAGTGCCACAGGCGCTTTTGGGGCAATGGCAGCGATCGCTTTAGTACTATTAAAAGTAGCAGCATTAACGGATATATCAGAAAACCGTTGGCTAGTGTTGATGGCTGCTTGTGGTTGGGGACGTTGGGGGCAGCAGTTAGCCATAGCTAAATATCCATACTTAAAACCAACCGGTAAAGGTGCCTTTCACAAACAAGCTATTCGTTCTTACAAAGATTTGTTACCGGGATTGTTGCTGTTATTGGCTTTGAATGGTGTACTGTGGCTGATAGATAAACAGAAGTTGTTTTTGGCAATAGGAACGATACTTGCTGGAAGTGCGATCGCTACTTTAACAGCCGCCTGGTTTAACTACAAATTAGGCGGACACACGGGAGATACTTATGGCGCAGTTGTGGAGTGGACTGAAGCCTTGTTTCTGTGCGCGTTCGCTAGCGATATGTTTCACTAGATCGCAATCCCATTTGAGATTTTAGATACTCTAAGCATTTAATTACGGCTGGACAAGCTCGATCTCTGAGTTAATTCAAAATACAGGTCGAAAGTCAGCCTCGAAAAATAGCACTTATAAAATAAGCTGCAAATAGTTTTTAACTAAGCAGCTAAAGGATAATCAACAATTAAAAATTAAAAATCAAAAAGCTAATTCTGATTTTTAATTTTTAATTTCTCTTCCTTAAGGATTAATTTGTAGTTTGTGCAGCTAGCATTTGTTTGAGCTTTTCTAATTCCGAAGCCCAACGGGGGTCTGGACGAATAGCGTCTGATTCTGTGTTTGTGGTGGTTTCGCGAGAACTTCCGCCACTGCTACCACGACGAGACTTTTTAGAGTTTTTATCGCGACGGCTACCTTCTTTGTTGGTGTTAGGAGCAGGGTTACTACTAGCAACATTAGCTGCTTTAGGAGCTTGCTCTTCACCTTCGTCACCCTTTGTACGAGGTAATGCCTTCTCTAGTTTAATGGGTGTATCTTTGAACATCTGACCGTTATATTTTTCAATTATTTGGTCAGCTTGTTCGTCATTATTGACCGTCAGAAAACCAAAACCACGGCATTTGCCAGTTTTGCGGTCTTTAATTAATTTAGTAGTTACAGCATCGCCTTCAGCAGCAAAAACTGCTTGTAAATCTTGGCGATCGATTTCTTCTTTGGGCAAATTACCTATATATAGGCGAACGGACATGAACTATACCTCCAACAGATCAATGAACATGGCAAGGTGAGAAAACCATTACTTGGCTTTGGCTTTTAAAATAGATGCTATTGAGCAAGACTGCCACCAACCAATTTTTTTGCTCCAAACTATCAACCTATACAATACAGTTTTTCGTTGGGATCAAGCTTATTTAATCCGAAGGCTCACACGACGATGAGCTAATAACACCTTAATTCTAAGAATTGTAAATTTAATAGCCTACTGTCTGCCAAAGTACACGCTTTCTTAAATGCCTTATTTCGCAGAAAAAAATACCATTCTTTACATTACCACGGTATTTTCTACCTAGCCACTTTAGCGCACACATTTTCGACTTTAGCATTATTGCATCGTAGCATAAAACACATTTTTTATTCAAGGTAGGATTTATGGAAACAAAAACCAGCCATCGGCTGGTTGATTTGCTGCTGTGTTGGGAGGATGAAAAGGTATCAACGGGGGAAAAAGCACCCGAATTCACCGCCAAAGTATAAGGCTGAGTTATATCGGTTGCTATTGTTTGTGTAAATAAATGTAACACTTGGGAATAAAACCTGCAACTTTTCTTTACATTTTGGTTTGTCATTAGTTATTTAGTCATTAGTCATTGGTCATTAGTCATTAGTTTTCCCTTTGCCCCCCGCCTCCTCTGCCCCCTCTGCTCACTGTCCCCTTGCCCATTCAACCAGTTAGAAAAATGTATGCGCCCCAAGCCTGGGCTGCAACTGCTAAAGCAGTAGACCAAATCGGATGAGGGCTGTGAATGGTCTTACCAGCTTGAGTTTCCAGCGTTTGAACGTCTATCCAAGGTGTTGCTCCTCGGCGAAACCAACCTGTGACAATGATTTGCCGACCAATTAAATCCTGATGATTAACTGACTGTCCCAACCAAGAAACATGGTGTAATTTCACTAAGCCCGCACTTGATTGTAGGATTAAATCTTGGGCTAAGGAGTTACTAGTGTCTTGACGGCCTAATAATTTGCCTACTAGACGGACGCTGATGCTGTCAATTGGTAAGGCACAAGGATCGTCTAACAAAGTGGGTAGGTGGTCATCAGTTTGCACAGTGGCAGGTTTAATCTCGGGGAAGAAAGAATTAATCCGAATCACTGTACCGATGCTAAAACCAATCAGAAGGCAGCCTGTAATGAAAGACAGATCCTCATAGATCCACTTGAGATTTAAAAATTTAAGTGCAAATGCTAATTGCCATGTTAGCCATACTAAACCTGCAAACAGAACTCCTAGAGGAACTCCCAACCAAGGAGCGATTTGTAATAAGAAAGACTGACGACTAACTTTTAATGGTTGCTCTCTAGGAAAATGTAATTCGGTGTCTAGATGCCAGCGTTCGGCTATTTGACAGAGGCGTTGGATGCGATCGCCCACTAAAGGATGGCTATTATTAATCGTAAACCATCGGCGATAAGGATTGACAATATCCCATTTTAAAAAGGATTCAAAAGAGAGATTCCCAGCAATAGTGCCTAAAGAAAGACTCTGTTGGTAGCTGACTGGTGCTGCAATATTTAAGCTTTCTAACTGCGAACTGGTGTGTTCTTGTTTTTGGACATCAGTTGCAATGCCGATGGCAATTTTGAGTAAACCACGAATTAGCGCATTGGGATTACCAGTAATTTCAGCTGCAACGCGATCGCTATAATAAAGCCGCGATCGTGACAACCACAATGCTGTCCCAGTCAGCAAACACCAAAGTCCATAAATCAAACTAGCCACAATTGTCACAGGAGTGCGCCAAATTTTTCCTGGTATCCTGTCACCCAGCTTTGATACTTGCTGATATACCTGATAAATTGGTAGCGTCACCAGCAATACTAAAGACATAACAACAAAATCCCAGTGAGCAATATGCCCTAACTGGCTGGCGTAAATAACAGCAATTTCATCATCTGCTAGTTGTTCTAGCAGCCCTTGACTGACTACAATTCTGGCATTCCGTGGTAAGCTACCGTAGGTCAGAATAATTGGGGCTGCCATTGGCAAAATTCGCAGCTTAGGTAAAGGCCAGTGCTTTTGTTGGCAACAACGTTGTAGCACCCGAACGGCTTCCCGACTACGGGCATTCAATATATCTTTAGTCAGTTCTCGCTGACCGTACAATTTTGCTAAGAGCAAATCTAGCAACCAAGGCGATAGGCCAATCAATATTACCAAGGCTATTAGCAAAAATCGTGTAGGCTCATTGTATAAAAACTGCAATGGCTCCAGATAGGGAAGCTTAACTAAAGCTAGGTTAATAGATCCCATTACGAACTTAACAATTTCTCTTATCAGCCAAAACAGGGCGAAGAATGTACCTGCTGCCAATAGCCGCAAGGGGATTAATTTCGGTTTGCGTAGGGGTTGCCATGCCTTAGCGCGTTGTGCTTGTCGCCAATAAATAACGCCGAATAGTTTGGCTTGCGTGCGGGTAACGGAACCCATGAAGCCCGTGAGAGGAGGCGGGGGCGGTGGCGGAGGTGGTGGTGTGACAGTAGCTTTGAGTTTAGCTAGTGGCACCATCGTAGGGATATTCTGGCTTTTGGTTTGTGTTACTTCGTCTTTTGGCTTCTCCTCTGATTTAGGAGTGTCTGGGGGTGACTTTTCAAAAGCAACAAATCCAGTTTCGACATTTTTTGGTTCGGGTTCGGGTTTTTTACGTTTTGTCAAATGTTCGAGAGCGCGGGTTGCCCACTCTTGAACTTGCGGATTATTACTCTCAATCAGATTTTGGCAAAAGGCGATCGCTTTGGAGACTTCGCCAGTACGGGCATAAGCCATCACTAAACCAACTCTTGCTTGTAAGTTAGCAGTGGCATTACTTTCACTGCTAGCAATAGGTTCTAAGTGAGCGATCGCTGTTTGGTAATTTCCCTGCTTGAGGGCAACTAAACCAGCCTCCAAAGACGATTTGGCATGTGAAGGCATACAGATTCTGGCACTCCAATCTCTTCTAAGGTATCCACGTCTGGGTAAAAGCGCGAACCTCAGATGCCGTGGAAATCAACTGTGCCCAGCTAAGTCTAACTGTGAAGGAATTCAGGAGTCAGAATTCTTCATTCCTCCACTGGTTGTTGACTAGAAAATACTGGGGCGATCGCGCTTAATTTCAACTCTGGATGGTCGCCCTCTAATTGGTTGCAATTCCATTCATTCCGGAATAGTAACACTGGGCGTCCCATACTATCTTTGACTGTAGTGGTATTGAATAAACGTCCCACTTTATTTAATGCTTCCCAACCACCTTCAACCCAACGGGCGACACTGTAGGGTAATAAATCTAGTATGGTTTCTACGCCATACTCATTTTGTAAGCGAAACTGCACCACTTCAAATTGCAACTGACCTACCGCCGCTAAAATTGGATCGCGTTTGGCTTCATCAGTTGAATACATAATTTGCACGGCACCTTCTTCGCGCAATTCCGCAACGCCTTTTTGGAATTGCTTAAACTTCGAGGGGTTGGGGTTCCTGAGAGTTGCAAACAGTTCCGGCGAAAAATACGGAATGCCTTCATATTCCAGCTTTTGCCCCGTGTAAATTGTATCCCCGATCGCAAAAACACCGGGATTGTTCAAACCGATCACATCGCCAGGATAAGCTTCATCAATCGATTCTCTCTCCTGAGCAAAGAGTTTTTGCGGACGGGAGAGACGGACGAGTTTACCAGTGCGAGCGTGATTCACCATCATATCTTTTTCAAACTTACCAGTGCAGACCCGGACAAATGCAACGCGATCGCGGTGTTTCGGATCCATGTTTGCTTGCAGTTTGAACACAAAACCAGAAAACTCTGGATATGTGGGGGGAACTTCGCCAACACTGCTGACATGCGAACCAGGTTTGAGGGCATATTCTAGGAAGTACTTGAGGAATAACTCTACCCCAAAGTTGGTCATGGCGCTACCAAAGAAGACTGGCGTCATTTTGCCTTCGTGTACCAACTGCAAATCTAGTTCCGGCCCAACTCCTTCTAAGAGTTCTAGATCGTTTTTCAGTTGATAGTATAAGTCTTGTTCTAGCAGCTGTTCTATTCTCGGATCGCCTAATTCGACTATGGTATCGCGGGCTTCTCGGCTGCCGTGGGCGCTGCGCTCAAACAGGTGAATTTGTTGCTTGTGTCGGTCAAAGACACCTTTAAAGCGATCGCCCATACCGATAGGCCAGTTGACCGCATAAGTTTGCAGCTTCAATTCTTGCTCGATTTCGTCCAAAAGTTCTAGAGGTTCTCTTCCTGGGCGATCGAGCTTGTTGACAAATGTAAAAATTGGAATACCGCGCAGCTTACACACTTCAAACAACTTGCGGGTTTGGGGTTCTAAACCTTTTGCTGCATCAATTAGCATCACTGCATTATCGGCAGCGGCAAGGGTGCGATAAGTATCTTCACTGAAATCTTGGTGTCCGGGTGTGTCTAATAAATTTATTTGACAGTTCTGGTATGCAAATTGCAGTACCGTAGAAGTAATGGAAATACCCCGTTGTTGTTCCATTGCCATCCAGTCTGAAGTAGCCTTACGCTGCGCCCGTCGTGCCTTAACTGCTCCAGCTTCGTGAATTGCCCCTCCGTACAGCAGTAGCTTTTCTGTCAGTGTAGTTTTACCCGCATCAGGGTGAGATATAATTGCAAAGTTGCGACGAAGTTCAACTGCGCGATTGAGTTCAGACTCAAGTTCAATTGACATAACTCTATTTGTTTGTAACTTAACTTAATTTTTTTCGTTGGTAAGTCTTTTAATCTTAAGACAACGTTGCTCGCGATCGGGTCGTAATATAATCAATAATTCTGACTAAATTTTAGGAGAAAGGAATGTACGACACAGACAAGCGAAAGCTTTTATCCGCCTTGTCTCATGGAGCCATTTTTTTCAGCACGACAATTGTATCTGTAGGTATACCTATTGCCATATTGCTCGTATCTGACGATCCGGTTGTTAAAGAAAACGCCAAAGAATCCATCAATTTCCACTTTAATGTTTGGTTCTACGGAGCGATTCTCGGAGCGCTGTTTTTTTTATTCGGTTGGTTGGTCTTACCACTATTATTACTCGGGCCGCTAGCAGCTATTGGGTATTTGTTGCACTGGGGACTAACAATTTGGGCAATCAGCCGAGTTTTTAGCAATCCCGATGCACCCTTTCGTTATCCGTTTATTTTAAGAGTTTTTTAGCATAAATTATGGGCATTGGGGAGCCACTGCGTTGGGCGGCTTTGCCGACTTGTAGCAAGTGGCGTCATTAGGTATGGGGCATGGGGCATTGGTAATTGCAAATTATTTTTTATTAATTGTTCTGCCTTTAGTTTGTTGGTATGTTTTTGCAAACAGAAGGTTTGATAATTTTAAATTGTCAATTTGGAATTATTTATTACCCATACTCTATTAGCTAACTGGAAAATATTGCTTCTGTGATTTAGAGATACAATGCCCAATGCCCAATGCCCATTTGTAATATTGTTTTTTAAGTTTTCAGATAGATGTCAACCAAGCTGTAAAATACAAAATTGCCCCACAGCTTGATTAAGAGTAGGGCAAATGTCAGTTAAGCACTTTTTGTAGTCTGTCTGATGGCAGGAAACTTTTCCCCTGCTTTTGTGACGCTTTGTTTTGTGTCCATTGGGTTGTTTTTCTTCATAAAATTTTATGTTTCCTACACATCGCCCCCGCCGTCTGCGTACCCATCCCCAACTGCGCCGGATGGTACGTGAAACTGTTTTGACAACAAGCGATTTCATTTACCCACTATTTGCCGTACCAGGTGAAGGAATTGCTAACGAGGTAAAATCGATGCCCGGAGTCTACCAGCTTTCGGTAGATAAAATTGTTGAAGAGGCGAAAGAGGTTTATGACTTAGGAATTCCTGCCATCATTCTGTTTGGTATTCCTGCTGATAAGGATGTGGATGCTACTGGCGCTTGGCATGATTGCGGTATTGTCCAAAAAGCTGCGACTGCGGTAAAAACAGCAGTGCCAGATTTGATTGTAGTTGCTGATACTTGTTTGTGTGAGTATACGAGTCACGGACACTGCGGTTATTTGCAAGTTGGCGATTTGACAGGACGAGTTTTAAATGACCCAACTTTGGAATTGTTGAAAAAAACAGCAGTTTCTCAAGCAAATGCTGGTGCTGATATCATCGCGCCTTCCGGGATGATGGATGGTTTTGTGCAAGCCATTCGTCAAGGTTTGGATGAAGCTGGATTCCAAGACACGCCGATTATGTCTTATGCTGCTAAGTATGCTTCGGCTTATTACGGCCCATTTCGGGATGCAGCAGACTCGACGCCGCAATTTGGAGACAGAAGAACTTACCAAATGGATCCGGGTAATAGTCGCGAAGCAATTAAAGAAATTGAATTGGATATTGCTGAAGGCGCTGATATGTTGATGGTTAAGCCAGCGTTGGCATATATGGATATTATCTGGCGGGTGAAGGAAGCGAGTAATTTACCGGTTGCTGCTTACAATGTCTCTGGTGAGTATTCGATGATTAAAGCTGCGGCTCTGAATGGTTGGGTTGATGAGGAGCGAGTGGTTTTGGAAACTTTAACTGGCTTTAAACGCGCCGGGGCGGATTTGATTTTGACTTATCACGCTAAAGATGCAGCGCGATGGTTAAAGTAGGGTTTGCCATTGAGTGAAGAATTTGGAAATCTCACGCACGAGGCAAGAGAGGCAGGGAGTTTTCTCTGGGTTTTTGGGTCTCGGCGTGAGATTTTAGGGTTTTGAGTTTCAATGACTAAAATTTAAAAGGCAAGTTTTTAGACCTGTAAAAAAATAACTATTTTTAATAAAAAATTTATTTTTGATTGGGATTTTTTATATTTTTTAAATTCTTAGGAGTGTAAATCTGGTGTTAGGCGTTGTCACAACGTAATAATCAGGTTTACAGCCAATAGTCAGCAGACCAACTTGTAAATGAAATAATTTTGTTCCCTATCAGGAAATGTCTCAGGACAATTTGTAGTAACAACTAGAAACTAAATCAGGAACCAAAGCCTCTGGAATCCCAGGGGTTTTTTCTGGAAATAACGCTTATATAGGTATAAGCGGGATGATTGATAGATTTCTACAAAGATTTTTGAAGTAGGCTCACCAACAACAAACTACTGTATATTCAAGCATCGGACAATTTATAGCGATGAAGCAGCAAAAATCGCCACAAGCGTTTAGTCAAGTGGAGTAAGCTAAATTTAAGTTTGAGCTACTGGGAGTGGAGATGATGTTGTTGGAACTAAAGCGCATCCATGTTCCACCGGGACAAAGAGTGCTACTGCAAGATGTAACCTGGCAGGAATTGGAAACAATTCTAGAGGAATTAGGGGAACACCGCGCAGCACGAATTGCTTACGACAGGGGAATACTAGAGATTATGGCACCATTGCCAGAACATGAAGACGATAAAGAAATTATTAGCGATTTAGTCAAAGCACTTCTGGAAGAATTAGATATTGAGTTTAGATGCCTTGGTTCTACAACCTTTAAAAACCAAGCAATGGCTCAAGGTATAGAACCCGACCAGTGTTTTTATATAAAAAATGAACGAAAGGTTCGCGGAAAGAAACGCCTAGATTTAACAGTAGACCCGCCTCCAGATTTAGCTCTAGAAATTGATATTACTTCTCGCACTCATCCTAATATTTATCAAGCATTAAAAGTGTCTGAACTTTGGTGTTTTGAACGAGGAAAGCTCCAAATTCTTATTCTGCAAGATGGGCATTATGTAGAGTCTGGGCAAAGTTTAAACTTTCCTTTATTCCCACTCATTGAAGCAATTCCCGAATATCTTAACCAAAGTATGACCGCAGGCAGAAATGCAACACTTAAAGCTTTTCGTCTTTGGGTACAAAAGCAGATACAACACTAATCAATACAGTTCAGATAAATCAAAACTCTCATGTAGAGACGCGATTTATCCGGGCTTCAAAAATTTCAACCAAGCGTATTACATTCAAAATATAAAAAATAGGGTAGCAACTGCTATGCTACCCCACGAATCACCTGTATTCTTTTCTATGAAAGTTTCAGGTTATAAATTGACGTTAATTAGTAATGATTCAAGTTAATACCAGCTTCTTTTGCCATTGCTTCTATCCCTTTGGTTTCTAGGGATTTGATTGCTTTAGTAGACAGCTTTAATTTCACCCAGCGATTACCGCTTGGCCACCAAACACGCTTGACTTGTAGATTGGCGTGCTGAAGGCGTTTTGTACGGCGGTGGGAGTGGGAAACAGAAAAAGCATTGTTTGCCTTCTTACCAGTTAGTTCACAGCGACGAGACATAGCAACTATCTCCAGATTGTTATTTTAATACAGCCTTTCCATTTTAGGGCTTAGGCAACAGAAGTGGAGAGGGGAGTGGGGAGATGGGGAGATGGGGAGAATAACCAATGCCCCATGCCCAATGCCCCATACCCAACTTATTTACTAGCTTGTTCTGTTAGTTTGGTGAGTACTTCGTTCGATCGCTCGACGAAAGATTTCATACCATCAGCGTCAAAGCCTTTTTGAGACATCAGCGCTAAATCGTAGACGTGCTGGCAAATCATTTTCACTAATTGATCTGTAGGTGATTGGCCGTCACCTTGAATGATACTACCTTGACTCAGATGCGCCAGGTTTTGAATTAGTGGATGAGCAGTATTCACTAGCAAAATGTGGTCTTCGGGAAATTCTGCTGTCTGCTGCTGCATCATGGCGTTCATTTCCCGCAAGCGGCGGAGAATTTCTGGTAATAACACCATCGCAGGTGGCGTTCCTTGGGGATCGTCTGCTTTTAAGGCTTCGGTGCGAATGTTGACTTTGGGTTTATTGAGAGATTTCTCGAATAACTCTTTGATAGTCTCGCTGCGGGTTTTGTTGGTTTTGGGATCGACAATTTCCTGGCTTTTGTCTTGTTCCAGCAGGGTATTATCTAAGTCGGAGTCTACCCGCGTAAACTTGATATCGTTATATTCACGCTCCAGGAAGTTGATGAAGTGGGTATCGATGAAGGAGTCCATAAACAGGACTTCCAAGCCTTGATTTTTGTGTAATTCTATGTATGTAGCTTGGCTTGCTTCATCGGTGCTATAGAAAACCCGGTTTTCGTGGCGTTCTTTGTTGCGTTCTAAGTATTCTTTCAGCGTGGTGTAAGGACTAGTGGGTGCTGAGTTTTCATCGCTGGATGAAGTCGGAGTGACATCTTGCCAAGCATCCCCTTCAGCAGATTGGACTTCAACTGCTGGAGTTTGGGCAGCAGGTTTTTCTGTTAGCTTGGCAGTAGTGCGGAAGATGATGATGTCTTCAATTTGTTTTTTGAATTTCTCGTCGTTAAGGACACCAAATTTGACGAAAGTGCCGAGGTCTTTCCACACACTAGCGTATTGTTCGCGGTTGTCGCGGAAAAGTTCTTTGAGGCGATCGCCAACTTTTTTCGCAATGTAATCGCCGATTCGCTTTACGGTGCGATCGCCTTGCAATGCACTGCGCGATACGTTCAAGGGTATATCGGTGCTATCAATCACACCCCGCATCGGCATTAAAAATTGGGGGATAATTTCTTCGCAGTTGTCGCTAACAAAAACTTGATTGCAAAATAGCTTGATTTGCCCTTTGGTAACATCTACATCCGGCCTCATCTTGGGAAAATACAAAATCCCGTTGATGATGAAGGGATAATCAGTATTCAAATGTACCCACAGCAGTGGTTCTTCTTGAAAAGGATAGAGGTAGCGGTAAAACTCTAAATAGTCTTCCTTAGTCAGGTTGCTTGGGGACTCTCGCCACGGTGCTTTTTGCTTATTTAATACTTCCCCATCCAGCTTAATCGGTACTGGCATGAAGTCGCAGTAAGTCTTGACAAGATTCTTAATCCGTGCAGATTCGAGAAATTCTTCCTCTTCTCCTTGTAAAGTCAGAGTAATGGTAGTGCCGCGAGTTGTGCGGGATGAGTCGTCTAGGGTAAATGCAGGAGAACCATCGCAAGTCCAGTGAACCGCCTGCGCTCCTTCTTGGTAGGAAAGGGTATCAATTTCTACCTTTTGCGCCACCATGAATGAAGAGTAGAAGCCAAGACCGAAGTGACCGATAATTGGTTGGTCTGATTTGCCTTGATACTTATGAATAAATTCTTCAGCACTAGAAAAGGCGACTTGGTTGATATATTTCTTGACTTCTTCAGCGGTCATTCCGATACCGTTATCGGAGATGGAGAGAGTCTTGTTGTTTTTGTCAATGGCAATTACGATTTCTGGTTCGCCTATGTCTCCGGTGTAATCTCCGGCGCGGGATACCATTTTCAGCTTTTGGATGGCGTCTACAGCGTTGGATACCAATTCCCGCAAGAAGATTTGGTGATCTGAGTAGAGGGACTTCTTAATGATCGGGAAAATATTTTCAGTATGAATACTGATAGTGCCTTGTTCTAACATGATTAGTAATCTTTGATGTTAGTATTTGAAATTCTGAAATTATGATATTGCCCTCTGCCTTCAGGGATAAATCCGGAGAATACACGAGAGCATGATACCAATTAGGATTTTAAAAGCATAACTTAAGCGATCGCTGCTTTGTGGAGCATTGTTTGCCCCCATTTTATGATTCGGATTTCCCTACTCCCAATTTTGGAGGAGGCAGGAGGCAGGAGGTTGAATTTTGAATTGATTTGACTCCCCACTGGCTAAATACTGTGAAGATTTTTTTCTAGCACCAAGAAATAATGATAGGGATAGGTGGGATCGATAAATTCTTGTTTGACAGTTAAGCCAGCTTTGGCAACGGAATTTAAAATCCGCTTTTTGGGATATCCTTTCAAACCCATTTCCCAGTAATGCTCGTCACATACTGGCGTTGTACTCCAGAATTTTGGCACATTGAGCAATAAATGCCTTGGTCTACCTGAGAAAGAAGTTTTGATTTGCAATGACAAATATTGAGTGGAGTAGGGAATGGAAATTACCAAAAATTTGTTTGTTGCTTGTGCAAGTTTTTTCAAAGCTTGTTCTGACTGTTCGTAGGGAAAGTGTTCCAATACTTGAAACAAAACAATCGCATCAAATTTATCTTTTGGCAAGGAAAAATCTGTAGTCAGATCCAAAATCATATCTGGCTTGAGGTTGGGGTCAACATCAGCGGTGGTGACGTTGTATCCGTTTTTCTGAAGCAGGTCTGTTAACAGTGAATTAAAAATTCCAATTTCTAAAATATTCTTGACCTGATTACCCAATGAAAAAATTAAACGTAACTGATGGTGATAGCTAATCAGCCGATTCTTTGATAAATATTCGGAATTTCTAATATCTAAGGAGGTGATGAGTTGCATAAATAATGCTACCTAAACTAAAGGTGTAACAAATGCAGTGAGTATACAACTACAGGATTCCCAGAAAAATACTGAAAATAACAGCGCTAAGAGGGCGATGGTATTTAAATAGTTCTAAAGACAGAAGAGAGGTCTGCAACAATTACTTAGGATTCCAACATATACTAGTAACGTATTTTTCACTAAAATTAGGTTACATAGCGATTATTTTTTGGATACCATAAGCTCTAGGGTAGTACAGCTAACTATACTAGCCTCAAAAGACAAGCGAATTTGCCTGTCTCATTTTCACGCACCTTATATGAATTTTCAGATTGTTAAGAAATATGTAATTTCTGTATAGCTTTTGTAGTAAAAAGGTTTCGAGAGAACTTTTTCAGATTTGGTGAAAAGTTCAGTTTAGTTATCAGTTAATATCTACCATTGTACGAGTATAAAAAAATGAGGTTTACAGACTGGGCGACTAGAGTGATGCTAATCTCTCTGATGTTTGCTGCTCTAATTATCGTGTTGCTTATTGGACGAGTAACACAAGTAAAAAATAATATGGCTATATCTAATACATCAAAACTAGAGATGCCAGCCTGGAGTCAATATCCACAGGCACAATTTCAATCAGCGAAAGAACCAAAGCAGAAATCTCAACGCGTTCTTAAGTCCCCAGCCAAAACAAATCAGCCTGTAACAACAAGGTACGTAACCACTCAAGCTTTTGCACAATACAGACCTAATTATCAAATTGTTTCAGTTGACCCAAGCAACTATGGAGAACGTTACACCACAGATGTGAACGGTACACCTGTTCGCAACCAACCAATTGTCGTTATCCATGAAACTGGTTATTCTGCTTCTAGCGCCATTAATTTTTTTCAAGTCTCTCATACTGATGAAAATGTGCAAGCAAGTTATCACGCCTTAATCAAGTTAGATGGGACGGTAGTTTATCTAGTACCGCCAGAAAAACGAGCTTTTGGTGCAGCTAACTCAGTGTTTGAGAGTTCCGAGGGTGTGGAAACTGTGCAGACTAATCCAAATTTGCCGCCGTCTGTCAATAATTTTGCTTATCACGTTTCCTTAGAAACACCACCAGATAGTTATGACACTAACAGCCCACAAACCCATAGCGGCTATACGGAAGCTCAATATCATTCTCTTGCTTGGTTAGTTGCTCAAAGTCAAGTCCCAGACGATCGCATCACTACTCACAAATTAGTAGACCGTTCTAATAAAAAAGTTGACCCTATTAATTTTGATGGTAACAAGTTTCTAGAGTTACTAAATATTTACCGTCAAGCCAGACCAATTTATAGATGAAATAAATCAAACGCGATAAATAATATATAGCAATTTTAAATCATTTGTGAGAAAAATCTATTAGCTATTGTCTGCGTGCAAAGCTAATTTGATAAATCAAATAAGATTGCTATAGTAAATTATTTAAATTCTTTTTGCTTTTTGAGTTCTTGAACTAAGATATGTACTTTAGTTGATGGGTTAGTACATCCATCTTCATTAGGGTGCTTTTGTTCTAATTGCAGAGCATTCGTAAGTGCATTCTCTAGTTTTGATTGGAGTTTGTGATATAGATTAATATCACTTTTATCATAACTCTCTTTTGTTTTCAAAACACCTGCTTTTCTCATTTCTGACTCTAGTCTTGGACACAATTCCTTATAGTTAGCAAAAGGAGCAGTAGTGTAGAGATAATGAAGTAAAAACCAAAATTCAAAACAAGGGATTGATGTTATACAGATAAAATTATTTTCCTGAGCTTTTAAAAGCGCTTGCTTAAATTTTTTAATTTTATTATCGTCATCAAAAACACAAAAAACTCGGTCAAATTCGAGTTGGTTACCTTTTTCAGTTTCTAATTTATTTTCTTGAACTAAGGTACAAGTTTTATCTATAATTTTAAGAGGATCTCCACCGGAAGCAGAAACTATTCTAATCTCTGTTGTAGATAACTTTAACTCCTGTTTGAAAGCATTAAAATAGTTATATTCTGTCTCTTGACCTTCAACTACAATTAAAAAGTTATCTCTAGATTTTTTATTTCCTGAACGTCGTCTTAAATCATTAGTAGATTTTCCTTTTGGCATAATCCTTAGATACTTAGCCCATTAATAAAAGGAATCCCACCATACCTGCCTCGTAAATAACCTTTTTGTAGTGATTCGTCTTCACGAGGTTGAAAATCTAATAATGAATATAGTTTAGTCATACTTTTATCTTTTTCGGTAAACCACACTTGGTCTCGCCGTAATATTTCTGAATCTAAAAGTATGGTGTCATGGGTTGTAAATATTAATTGAGCATTATTTTTATTAATTTCTGGATCGTTAAACATCTTAAGTAATGCCTTGGATAGGACTGGATGTAAGCTTCTATCTAATTCATCTACTAACAGTACTTCTCCGTCTTCTAATACATATAGCCAAAGCCCAGCCATTTCAAATAAACGTTGTGTACCATCAGACTCATCATCCATATCAAATTCTATTTCTTCATCGGAATCATTCATTCTATGAATAGTTATTACATCTAATTGATGAATATTAATATTTCTCTTCATCTGTTCATATTCTTCTTTATTAAATTGGTTAAATAAAGAAGATAGGTTTTCAGGTATAGGTTTTTCTTCTATTTTGATTCCTGAAATACCGATATCCGCTTGACTCAGCAATTTTGCAACTCTTGCTTGAAGAGTTGCATCTTCATCAAATATACTAAGAGTAAATCCCATAGTATGAGAACTGGAAGTAAGAATATTTATTTCATCTTCAAACCATTTAAATATCTGTGTTAGCTGAGGATGATTATTTTGTGCTGCATGGGATAAAAACAAAGAATTAGAACGCACAAATTTTTTAATACGTAATTTTTCTCCCTTTAGTCCTTTGCCAAAAGACCATTTGTATCCTTCATCTACTTGAAACTTGGGATTATCTGGTATGTATTGTCGAGAAAACCAATTTTGTTGATGTTCATTTGGGTAGGCAATTAACCACTCTTCATATACGCGTTCTCGATTGAGAGATACTCCATATTCATAACGAGTACCTTGATGAATAAAAATTACTTCAAAGTTAGTAGGATTTTTTGCTGATTCCCTATTTAGTTTAAATGGTTCAATTGGTAACTTTTCACCAACTTGCATTTTAGTAGCTGAGTTGATGACTAGTGTTTTTAGTGTCTGCATAGCCCGCAGCAAATTACTTTTACCTGAAGCGTTAGGGCCATAAATTACAGCAGTGGTAAGTAAGCGTAGTTTCTCAGTGTTCGGCATCATAAAACTATTAGTATGTAGCATCTTTTCATCTTCAGATGCCACCATAGTCAATGTTTGTTTTTCTTGTATCGAACGATAATTTTCTACGCTGAATTCAATAAGCATAACTGTAATCTTTATTATAGGAATCCGGTTTGATTACTGAAATTATTTGTGTAGGTAGGGAGTAGGGAATGGGGAGTAGGGAGTGGGAAAGAAGCCTTGTTTGGGTGTACTGATTTTTTTCACCAAATCAAATATGATTCCTATAGTTATGTTTGTATAAACCATAAATTGTTGAAAATAGCAAAAGTTCAAGGCATTATTCTGAGGCTGAATTATTAATTTAAGCATACAAGCGTAATAAACAAATAGCTCTAGCTAAAGGGCTAGAGCTAGATAATAAATTTAGACTAATGTTCCAAATATTAGGACTTAGTTGAATCTTTATTTGCTAAAGCTATAAATTTGCTGTGTCTCCAAGCGATCGTTAATAGATGAAGGTAGCGTACCATCTGAGAATATCTGCCGATCTAGTTGAACTTGTAAATTACTCAAAGGATCGCTACCAGAAGAAATGAGAAATTCTAGTTTCTGGATGTACGGTACTTTTGCGAGTTCATCTAGAATCTCGAAGATTGCTTGTATGTAAGGATGTCCGCTTTGGCGATACCAATCGCAGCTTGCAATTTTTGGCTGGTCGAAACCCAAGTGTACTGTTAAAGATGGCTCGTCAAATAAAGCGATCGCTAAAGGACGCGCCTCTTCCTGCAATAATAAATCGTGAGTTCTCGCTAAATGCCGCAGTTTTTCTAGACGTTCGTAGCGTTTTGTCACCAACTGCGGATCGTCTTGCCAGTGAATTGCCACTGTTACGAGATAAGTCTGTAACAGCATGTGACCAAGCTTTTTAGCCTTTGTTGCCAGGTAATAAGAATTGTAGTCGTTAGCCTCAATTAATAATGGCACGCGATCGACTACTTCCAATCCATAACCTTTAACTCCAGCAATTTTACGGGGATTGTTGGTAATTAGACGAATTTTTTTGACGCCCAAATCCATAAGCATTTGCGCCCCCATACCATAGTCGCGCAAGTCAGCCGGAAATCCCAAACGCTCGTTTGCTTCTACTGTATCCAGTCCCATATCTTGCAACGAGTAAGCTTTGAGTTTGTTAATCAAGCCGATTCCTCGCCCTTCTTGTCGCAGGTATACAACAACACCTTGACCTGCATTTTCAATCATTTTCAGTGCGGCTACTAGCTGCATTCGACAGTCACAGCGCAAAGAACCCAAAGCATCACCAGTTAAGCATTCAGAGTGCATCCGCACCATCACTGGCTCATCTTTGAAGTTAGCTGGATCTCCCTTGACAATTGCAACGTGTTCTGTGCCGTCCAAGGTGTGGCGATAAGCGTAAATATTAAACTGACCGAACTGACTGGGTAGCTTAGTAATCACTTCACGATACACTAGGCGATCGTGCTTGAGGCGATAACTGATTAAATCTGCAATACTAATAATTTTTAAATTGTGATGCTTGGCATATTCAATCAACTGCTGTAACCTAGCCATTGAACCATCAGGGTTTTGAATTTCACAAATTACCCCAGCTGGATATAAGCCTGCTAACCGAGCTAAGTCCACAGCTGCTTCCGTATGTCCGGCACGTTTGAGTACGCCTCCAGCTTTTGCCCGAATGGGAAAAATATGTCCGGGACGACGTAAATCGCTAGGTTTGGTAGCTGGATTGAGAGTTACCTGGATAGTGCGGGCGCGGTCTTCAGCTGAAATACCCGTAGTCACGCCTAACTCCGGCCCAGCATCGATACTGACGGTGAAGGCAGTTTGGTTCGTATCTGTAATATTGCTTACCATCAAAGGTAAGTCTAATTCATCTAGGCGATCGCCTGTCATTGCCAAACAAATTAATCCTCTGGCTTCTACAGCCATAAAATTAATCGTGTCAGGTGTGGCAAATTGAGCAGCACAAATCAAATCGCCTTCATTTTCTCTATTTTCATCATCTACCACGACAACGACACGACCAGCTTTTAGGTCTGCCAAGGCGGCATCTATCGAATCGAATTGAAAAACTTGGGTAGTCTTAGGCTGTGACACAGAATGATTTCCAGCTACCTACGTAAATTTTTTTAACAAATTATTCATTTAGATTGTAGCTCCTTTATAAGGCAGAGAAGTAGACTAGCAATGATTTGATAAGATGGCAATTTCTGATGGGGCTTATGGCTTATGGCTTATGGCTTATGGCATTGGGGGTGTGGGAGGAGTGGGAGGATGGGGAAGAAATCTTTCCCCCCACACTCCCCACACTTCCCCATCCCCCCACTCCGGACACACTCCCCCATCTCCCTCAACTTTGTTTCGGGGAGATGCGGTGTTTTGTGCGCTCTGCCTCAGGTGGCTGATATTGTTAATAGCTGAGAACGAATTAACCATTCATGGGATAAGGATTTGGGATCATGGGCAATTTTAGACGCGTACCCGTTGGGATTGTTGGCGCGTCGGGCTATGGCGGAGTACAGTTAGTACGGCTACTGATGGATCATCCACAAGTCGAACTGGTTTATTTAGGTGGTGAGAACAGTATGGGCAAATCCTTGGGGGATCTTTACCCACATCTGACTCATACAGCTAATCTGCCAATAGAGGCAGTAGAACCAGAAATAATTGCTCAACGCTGTGAAGTAGTTTTCCTGTCTTTACCAGATGGTCTAGCTTGGCAAATTGTACCCACACTGTTAGAAAAAGAATGTAAAGTACTGGATCTAAGTGCAGATTATCGGTTTAATGATTTAGCAACTTATACAAGTTGGTATGGCATAGAAAGAAACGATCGCTCAACTGCTGCAATAGCGGTTTATGGATTACCAGAACTTTACCGCGATCGCATTGCCGAAGCTCAACTGATTGGTTGTCCTGGTTGCTATCCCACTGCGAGTCTGCTTGCGCTTTCGCCACTGTTAAAGCAGGGCTTAATTGTACCAGAAACAGCTATTATCGATGCTAAATCTGGGACATCCGGCAGCGGCCGCCAAGCCAAAACCAACTTATTACTAGCTGAAGCAGACAATTCCATCGCAGCTTACAACGTCGGCCGTCACCGCGATACCCCAGAAATTGAGCAAATTTGCAGTGAATTAGCAGGTCACGAACTGACAATCCAATTTACACCCCATCTCATCCCAATAGTGCGCGGGATCTTGGCAACTGTATATGCTACCATGCGCGACCCTGGTCTCGTGCGAGATGACTTAATTACAATTTTTTCTGCCTTCTACCGCAACTCTCCTTGGATAAAAGTCTGCGGTAGCGGCGTTTACCCCCAAACAAAATGGGCTAATGGCAGCAATCTTTGTTACATCGGTGTAGAAGTTGACTCGCGTACCGGCCGGGTAATTGTCATGTCAGCAATTGATAACCTGATTAAAGGCCAGGCGGGTCAAGCGATTCAGTGTTTAAATCTGATGATGGGTTGGGATGAAACCTTGGGGTTGCCTAAGTTGGGGTTTTATCCGTGAAGAATGGGGAGTGGGGAGTAGGGAATGGGGAATGGGGAAATACCCTACTCCCTACTCCCTATTCCCTACTCCCTACTTCGACCCCAAACCTACAGCACCAGCATACACGGCGCGATCGCCTAGTTCATCTTCAATTCGCAGTAAGCGATTGTATTTGGCTACGCGTTCGCTGCGACAGAGAGAACCTGTTTTAATTTGACCGGCGCGGGTGGCTACGGCTAAATCGGCAATGGTTGTGTCTTCAGTTTCACCAGAACGATGGCTAATTACCGAACGGAAACCGTTACGAGTTGCTAAGTCAATTGTTTCTAAGGTTTCGGTGAGGGAACCAATTTGATTGAGTTTAATCAAAATGGCGTTACCAGCTTTTTCTTGGATACCTCTTTGCAAGCGAGTTGCATTGGTCACAAACAAGTCATCTCCTACCAACTGCACCCGCGAACCTAACTTCTGAGTGAGTAATTGCCAACTTTGCCAATCTTCTTCGTGCAAACCATCTTCAATGGAAACGATGGGATATTGGTCAACTAGTTGCCCCAGGTAATCAATAAATTCGGCGGGCGTATGGGGTTTACCATCGTAAACATACTGGCCGTTCTTGTAAAATTCGCTAGCCGCCACATCTAAGGCCAAAGCTACTTGTTCCCCTGGTTTGTACCCAGCTTTCTCAATGGCAGCAACTAACAATTCCAAAGCCACCTGATTGGATTCTAAGTTAGGGGCAAAACCGCCTTCATCGCCGACACCAGTCAGCAAGCCTTTCTCATCTAATACCTTGCTGAGGGTAGCAAAAACCTCGGCGCCCCAGCGTAAGGCTTCCCGGAAGGAAGTCGCCCCAACAGGGACTATCATAAACTCTTGAAAATCGACGTTGTTTGCTGCGTGCGCCCCACCGTTAATCACATTCATTAACGGTACTGGTAATAAATTTGCTAAAGGGCCGCCCAAATAGCGATACAGAGGAATTGCCAGAGATTCGGCGCCAGCTTTGGCTGCTGCCAGGGAAACTGCCAAAATCGCATTCGCACCCAAATTGGATTTGTTCGCAGAACCATCGATCGCAATCATTGTGCGGTCTAATAGTTCTTGGTTGAGAGCATCCAAGTGAAGTAATTTTGGGGCAAATACTTCTTTGACGTTTTGCACAGCCTTGAGGACTCCTTTACCCCCGTAACGGCTTTTATCGTCATCACGCAGTTCGTGAGCTTCAAAAGAGCCAGTGGAGGCACCACTGGGAACCTGTGCTAGTCCCACCGCACCGTTGGCTAAATGCACTTCGGCTTCAATTGTCGGTCTACCGCGCGAATCGAGAATTTCACGAGCTGCGATCGCTTCAATGGCAGTATCTAGAATGTTACTCATTTGTACTTTGTCCTTTGTTCAAGTGTCTCACGCATATAAGTCCAGTGGCCTACCCAACCGTAAGCATAGGCGTTTAGGGAGCTTTGTAGGCTGAGATTAAAGAATATTTCTAGACATTTTGTCAATGAATTTTTAATTTTCTACTTTGATTCAACTACTTAACATTTACCCAATTTTTTCAGTCAAACCGAAGAATATGAGGTAATTAGTGCTTGTTTTGAACTCATTAGCATCTTATTTACCACTAAATCGGAGATTTTGGTTTCGGGACAGAGTGTATAAAAATACAATTTTTTTTACCCTCGCTGTATCTAATTTTGCTGAATCGTTAACATTCGGTAACATTAATTAATATTTAAGTATAAATAATATATATTGCACGAGATTTATTTTCCCACTAAGTGTACAACTTGAAAAACTTTTAACGGTTCAACGGGCTTTTATTCTGCATTGCTGAATTAATAGTTTGTTCGATTCTCTTCAGCCTTGTTTCTGGACGTTTAGCACTTTCAATCCAAGAAAGTATATTTTTTTTAGACGAGTTACTAAAGGCTTCAAAATAATCTTTGGCAGTTTTGTTAGCTTTGAATGCTTGTTTTAAATCTGAGGGAATAGTTAATGCTTCAACGGCATCTAATGATTCCCAGGAACCATTTTGTTTTGCTGATGCAATTTTTTCTAGACCAGCTTTGCTCATTAAACCTTGCTCTATAAGTTCTTCTATATATTGTTTATTTAATTTTGACCATACACTTTTCGGCTTTCGAGGCGTAAACATTTGCATATAACGTTCTTCATCTAATGATTTAACTTTACTGTCAATCCATCCAAAACATAGGGCTTCTTTGACTGCTTCGTTGTATCGAAGACTTGGTTTACCGCTTTTTACTTTGTAATAGATTAGCCATATACCAGAATAATTACTATGATTTTTTTCTAACCATTCCCGCCATTCTTGGCGGCTATTGGGGCAAAATATAGGTAATTCTTTGTTCGGTTTAGATGCGCTAATATTCTCACTATTGCTCAGATTATTCTCTGTATTTTGTTGCATTTGTTATTTTTTTAATTTGCGTATTAAACATCGTGTCTTGTTGCTTAAAAATCAAATTATCATCTACAAAACACAGATTTTATTAACCAAACTCACTGTTAATTGATTGATAATTCATCCAGATTTGAGTTTTAACGATGTTAAAACTCAGTTAAAGCTTTTTAAAATTTCTAGGTTAATCTATACGTTGGCCATAAAAATTATTTGTTTTTTCAAATTATTTCATACATAAACTAAGTGTGATAGGGGTGGGGGGTTACAACCCTTATTTCTATATCTTTAGACAGACATAGATATACCACAACAGTTTTTATTTGCATGAATTATAAATTTACAAATTTTCAGGCAGTAGATTTCTGGAAAGTGGATTATCTCTTATGTAGACAAATCATAGTTGATACTAGAAAGCTGAAAAGGAACTTATGATTAGTCGAACTTTGGACTTTATTTTCATCGATAGTTTTGCGTTTATGATTAACAAAACATTAGGAGTTGTACTGAGTACTAAAATTTGCAACTATTCATGGGAAGGAACTAGTAAGGAGGTGTCGCAAAGAGAACAAGTAAATGGTGGCTATCAGACCCAAGTTTTAACGCCACAAGACGTTGAACAAAGACATCAAAACTGAAACAAGAGATGAATAACCTGATAAATCACCAAATTTTAGATTTTAAATTTTGGGTTTTGTTTCAATCCAAGATCCAAAATTTAAAAAAGTCTGTTCGTCTAGCGTCTTGTAGAGAAGTTACCAAATTTATACTTGCTCTGAGAGAAGCAAGTTATAGTATTTCACAACATCTTTGCAAGACATCAAAAATCTGTAGGGGTGCAAAGCTTTGCGCCCCTACTCAATCTATAGGTCGGATTCTTTTTTCAAATTGATATTACGTCTAAAATTGTTAGTTAACACTGAGAGCAGATTTTTAAGACATTGAAGTAAATAACGATTCATTGCAAAGGTATAAACACTGTTTTATTTGTGAATTCTGCTGTAGTTTTGGTAAATTTTCAAACTATTTTGTCATAAATCAAACCAAACCGGAACGCAATGCAACGACCGCTGCTTGTACGCGATCGTCTACTGCTAATTTATTCATAATCCCTCGGACGTGAGTTTTGACCGTGTTGGGACTGAGATAGAGTTTTTGGGCAATCTCTGGGTTGCTCAAGCCGTCTACCATGAGTTTCAATACTTCTAATTCCCGCGCAGATAAGTTCGCGGTGTTATTTGTAGGTGAAGGTGGTTTGAGATTGTCAATTACTCGTCGAGCAATTTGCGGATCGAGATAAGCTGCACCATCAACTGCGGCTGCGATCGCATTTAACAATCGTTCCACACTTGCACCTTTAATACAATATGCATCAGCACCGCTAGACAGCGCCGCAATAATTTCTGTCTCGGTTTGATGCGATGTCAGCATCACCACATGAGTTCCAGGTAAGGCAGCCTTAATTTGTTGCGTCGCTGCAATACCATCTAATCGCGGCAAGCCAATGTCCATAACCACTACATCCGGTTTGAGTTGCAGTGCAGCTTGCACGCCCAAATACCCATCTTCGGCTTGTCCGACAATTTCCAAATCGGGATGAGCCATTAAAGATTGCTCTAGCCCAAGTTGCATCATTGGATCGTCTTCAACAATTAATACTTTTAACATAAGTTTGTTATTAGTCATTAGTCATTAGTCATTGGTCATTTGTGGTTTGACCAATGCCCTATGCCCCATGCCCCATGCCCAATTTACTCTTCCACGCGATAGCCTAACTCGGCTAAACTCACCCGCGATTGTCGCCATTTTGGTTCGACTTTCACGAATAATTCTAGGTAGACTTTCCCAGCGATTAATTTTTGGATTTGTTCGCGGGCGGCGCTACCAATTGCTTTGAGCATCGAGCCACCTTTACCAATGAGTATGCCTTTTTGAGAATCGCGTTCGACGTTAATGGTAGCGAGTACGCGGGTAATGCTAGGAGTTTCTTCTACTTGGTCAATTGCGATCGCTACTGAATGGGGTACTTCTTCACGAGTCAAAAGTATAATTTGTTCTCGGATCAATTCGCCCATAATAAAGCGTTCTGGCTGGTCGGTTACCAAGTCGGGTGGATAATATAAGGGGCCAATTTCTAAATGTTCAATTAATAATTGTTGCAGTTGTGGCAACCCTGCACTCGTTTTGGCAGAGAATTTCACGATTTCCCATTTATGGAACTTAGCCATTTGGGCGTAGCTATCATCTAAAAGCTGAGAATCGGCGGGTTGCTGGTCGATTTTGTTAACACCCATAATTACTGGTGTTTGGCTGCGACTGAGCAATTCGGCAATGTAGCGATCGCCTGCTCCACAAGCCACTGCTCCATCTACCACAAATAGCACCACATCCACCGATTCAATTGCTATTTTGGCATTTTGCACCAAGACTTCGCCTAATTGATGGTGGGGCTTATGAATTCCTGGCGTATCTACGAATATTAACTGCGCCTCTGGTGTCGTTAAAATCCCACGCAAACGGTTACGTGTAGTTTGTGCTACGGGTGATGTAATAGCAATTTTTTGTCCTACCAATTGATTCATCAAGGTAGATTTACCGACATTAGGGCGACCAATAATGCCAATAAAACCCGATTTAAAGCCAGGAGGAGCCTCAGGAATTGTTACTTCTCCTGAAAAAGAGAAGGTGTAATTATCAATACTAGTCACCTTTTGCTCCACCTTCATATTTTAGAGTTGGAATAACTTGATTTTTTCTCGAGCTGAAAACAAACATAGAATCACCCTAGCATTTTTGACGATTGCTTTTTAAGGTTTAATCTACTACTAGCTCCACACTCATATTTTACAGCTGGGGTAACTTAGTTGTCAGAATTCACAAGTCAAGAGTCAGAACCCAGAATTCAGAATTCAGAAGTCAGAAATCAGAATCCAGAATTTAGGAGTCAGAATTTAGAAGCAAAACCAGAGACTTTAATAGCAAGGCATCAAAATGACTAGTAAATCAAGGATGGTAACTATATTTTATTTTCTTCAAATTATAAAGTTCGGGTTTCCAAGTCTTATAAAAAATTCACTTATTCTGAATTCTGAATTCTGGCTCCTGTATTCTAAGTTATGAATTATTAACCATAGTTTTGTTTTTAAACAGAAAAGCAACATAAAATTACCTTTGCATTTAAAGTTAGAGCTTTGTTTGGGTTTAATCTATTACTAACTCAGGCTTAAATTTAGTCGGCTAATAGATAGATATATTTGGATCGAAATGTCAAGCAAAGATATGGTAGAACCTAAACGCATTGGAATTCTTACCAGTGGAGGAGATTGTTCTGGCTTAAATGCTGCCATCAGAGCTGTAGTCAATTGTGCTGCAAATACTTACGGCTGGGAGGTTTTGGGAATTCACCAAGCAACTCTCGGATTAATGGTGCGTCCGCCACAATTCACAAACTTGGAAATCGATAAAGTTGATTCGCTGTTAACTGCTGGCGGCACAATGTTGGGAACAACTAATAAAGGCGATCCTTTTGCTTTCCCAATGACCGATGGCAGTTTATGCGATCGCTCCGAAGAAATCATTGCAGGTTACCATGAACTAGGTTTAGATGCTTTGATTGGAATTGGTGGCGATGGTAGTTTGGCAATTCTCCGCCGCCTCGCACAACAAGGTGGTATTAACTTAGTTGGAATTCCCAAAACTATTGATAATGATATTGGCATTACCGAACACGCCATTGGTTTTGATACGGCGGTAAATATTGCCACGGAAGCATTAGACCGATTACATTTTACGGCTGCAAGTCATAGCCGAGTCATGATTTTAGAAGTTATGGGGCGTGATGCAGGACACATAGCCATAGCTGCGGGAATTGCAGGCGGAGCAAACGTAATTTTAATTCCCGAAATTCCCTACACAGTCGAACACATTTGCCACAAAATTAAAGAACGCCAAGAAAAAGGCAAAAACTATTGTTTAATTATTGTTTCCGAAGCAGTTCGCACCCAAAATGGGGAAAACGTGACGATTACAAATCGCTTAGGCCAATCTCGCTACGGTGGGATTGGTGAATATTTAGCAGATGAAATTATTCAACATATTGGTGTGGAAACGCGAGTCACCGTTTTAGGACACATTCAACGCGGCGGAACTGCTTCGCCACTAGATAGATTAGTTGCCACAGCCTTTGGCGTAGCGGCCGTTAATCTAATTGCAGAAGGTAAATACGATCGCATGGTCACCTGGCAAAATCGCCAAGTCTTAAGCGTACCAATAACAGAAGCGATCGCTCAATACAGCGCCGTCGATCCCAACGGTACTTTAGTTAAAACCGCCCGTGGGATGGGTATTTATTTGGGAGACTAGGGACTGGTGACTGGTGACTGGGGAAGAATAACTCGTAAGTCTTGTACAGACGCGATTCATCGCGTCTCTCCTCAGCACTCTCAATTGCTAAACCCAGGATAATTTCTTCAGGGCACGAGTAGCAATATCGCCATAGCGGAGTTCGCCGCACATAATTTTACCCATGACTTGAGGAGCAGAGGGGTGCTTAATTCCAACTTTGTAGCTAATGTTGGAAAATAGATAGAATGCTTTGGCTAATTTTTGTGCCCAAGCCATTTCAGTACCCCATTCTTCGTTAATGGCTTCGCTATATTTTTCTAAAGCGTTAATGTCTCCAGCAAGTGCTTCATTAATGGTTGCGGCTGCAAGCAAACCGCTAAAAATGGAAGGGCGAATCCCTTCTGCTGTCATCGGATCGACTATACAAGCAGCTTCCCCAGCCAAAACGGCATTTTGAGTATGCAGCTTTTGAGTACCATCCCAAATACAAAGGGGATGACCGTATTGCTTGGTGGCTGTCAGGTCTACATTTAAGGATTTAGCGTACTCGTCCAAAATCTTTTTGAAGTTCTGCGGTTGACGACCGATAAACGTCCCCACACCTATTGAATAACCATCAGCTTTCGGAAAGTTCCACAGATAGCCGTTTTTAGCCAATCCAAAATCAAAATAAATTGTAGGGTTGTTATCTGCAATACCAGGAACTTCTGCCTCCAAAGCTCCTGTTAAGAGACGTTTGCGTTCTTTAAAACCCAGCCATTTCGCCATCGAGCCTTTTGCACCATCGGCTGCGATTAAATACCGACCTGTAACTGGCTCGTTGGCTGTATTAACTTGCCAATAATCGCTTTGAAATTCGATACCAGTTACTTCAGTATTATCTTGGAGTTTAGCTCCTTGTTTCTGGGCTTGCTGGACTAAAAAATGATCGAAAACATCCCGCCGCACCATCCAAACTGGTTCTTTGGTGGCGATTTTTGTTTCCACGGGGTCGCCTAGTTTCCAGGTAAAGCGCAGCGAGTCTGCTTTTAAAGAAATCGCTGGGCTAAAATCAAAGTCAAACCATTGAGCGATCGCTGGAGATACACCACCACCACAAGGTTTATATCTTGGCAGGGATTCTTTTTCTAAAACTAATACTGAACGCCCCTGCTTCGCTAAATGATATGCAGCCGTTCCACCAGCTGGCCCAGCACCGACAATGATGCAATCGTACATATTGCTGAAATTTTGCTTCTCAATTAGTTTAAGCTAACGCGTCTACCAATACCTATAGGGAATGGGGAATGGGTAAAGAAAGTATTTTGGTGTCTGGGTTATGGAGTAGCCTTATGTTCTCAACTATGCTTCTAAATTATTTTTTACTTAAGTATTAATATATATAAAATTTTACTTTAAAGTGAGAATAAGAAAGGCGATCGCGATCGGCATTAACCAGTATGATTATCTGCAACCGCTAAACTATGCCAAGCGGGATGCACAGTTAATGCAGGAGTTTCTTCGCAGTGAAGCCGCGTTTGAGAGGATATTTTTCTTCACCGATGACTCTCCTGAAATTGGGGGAAGATCGACTCGTCCCACCCGTGCAAATTTGCGCCGAGTCTTCTTAGAATTATTTAATCAACCCTTCATGGGTGCAGGCGATAACTTTTGGTTCTTCTTTAGCGGACACGGGATGCGTCACGCTGAACGCGATTATCTCATGCCCTTGGATGGCAATCCAGCAGACATCGAAGAAACAGCGATTCCCATTAACTTTGTCACCGAACGTTTGCGCCCCTACAATTTTCTCTACTTCATTTGATTGGATTTGATTGGGAACCGCTATAGTAAGAGCTAACAAGTTTCTATTCTCTAACTCTAGAACTCACCATGACTCAAAAAACCTATCAACTCCCCCTAACCTTCGAGCAAATTCTTAATCTTGTCCTACAACTTCCCGCACAAGAACAAGAACAACTTATTCAAGAAATCAAGAAAACATCTCCAAAAAATCAAGATGAAGATTTACTTAGTGTTTTTGATAGAATCGGCAGAAATGCTCAAGCTAAAGGACTAAGCGAAGAAACTCTAGAAGAATTACTCGCCGATGAATCATAGACTAATTGTTATTGACACAAATGTTTTACTTAGTGCTGCCCTGAGTCCTAATGGAACAGCCCGTAAAGCCCTAGATAAAGCCTATAAAGATTTCAAACTTGCTCAAAGCGAAGAGACTTATCAAGAATTAAGCATCCGAATCTATAAACGTAAGTTCGATAAATATATCTCAGATGAAGACCGACAATATTTATTAGATGCAGTTAAAAAATACAGTCAATTTATACAAATAAAATCTCAAATAAACATCTGTAGAGACCCAGACGACAACAAATTTTTAGAACTTGCTCAAGACTCCAACGCCGAGTTTTTAATTACAGGAGATCGAGACCTTTTATCGCTCAAGACTCTAGCCGAATATGAAAACCAGATTATTACTCCCAGAGACTTTCTTGACCTTGACTAATTCACCTTAGCTTAGTAAATTGTAGTAAATTGTAGGTTGGGTTGAGGAACGAAACCCAACATTACCCGTAACAATACGCAATTAATGTTGGGTTTCACTTCGTTCAACCCAACCTACAAAATTTAGGTACAAAATTTAGCAATAAAATTTACTCTTTGCCGATATTGGAATCAAATACAAATTCTTGTTCAACACCCGACATAATATCGTACTTACCCTGACGAACAGAACGATGAAAGCTGGAATATTCCCAGTCTTTAGGAGTTTTCACTAAGCCATGTTTGACTGGATTGTAATGAATATATTCAACGTGATTTTTAAAATCTACCTCATCTCTAATCAAGTGTTCCCAAAAACGACGCTGCCAAATAGCCTGCTCTTTTTTATTTTGCCTACAGGTAAATAGGTTTTCCTGTGAAGTATCATATTGGCGACTAAAATAACTTTTAATCAAACGCCAACGGGTAGAAAAATTGCAATCTTCTGCTGGTAACGTCCAAATACAATGCAGATGGTCGGGTAATAAAACAAAGGCATCAATTATAAAGGGATATTGTTCCATGACATACCGAAAAGCATTTCTCAATAAAGAGATGTTTTTCGGTAAGCAGAATAATTTTTGTCTCTTATATGTAACGAGCGTAAAAAAGTAAGTACCACCTTGAGTTATTGCTCGGCGATATTGCATTTGTTTTAATTTTATGATTTTGATTGACGTAGGTTGGATTAAGCGTTCGCGTAGCGTCTCGTAGAGAAGCGCAACCCAACTTTTAGATTAAAATGCAATACTAAATGATATTGAATTATCATCAAACCGAGTAAATACTTATGAATGTTGGGTTTCACTTTGTTCAACCCAACCTACTGTCAGACAAAGGCTGAAGAATGGGTTAAATTCTTCAGCCTTTACGGTTTAGACTTGAGACTTTAAACAGTCGTGATGTCTTTTTCTTTTTCTGCTAACAATGCGTCTATCTTGCCGATATACTCATTTGTCAGCTTTTGCAAGTCGTCTTGTTGGTCTTTTGATTCATCTTTGGAGATTTCAGAGGCTTTCTCCTGTTTGCGAATCGCGTCTATGGCATCGCGGCGGATGTTGCGAATAGCCACCCGACCTTCTTCAGCATATTTAGCAGCCATTTTGACTAATTCTTTACGGCGATCGCTTGTCAAAGGCGGAATATTCAGCCGAATTACACTACCATCGTTGCTAGGGGTTAAACCCACATCGGAAAGAGAAATTGCTTTCTCAACGATGTTTAAAGTGTTGCGCTCGTAAGGTTGAATCAGAATTGTCGAAGCATCTGGCGTGCTAATATTTGCCACCGATTTTAGCGGTGTAGGCGAACCGTAGTAGTCCACCAAGACTTTATCTAGTAAACTCGCATTGGCGCGACCAGTGCGAATCGTGTTAAAAGCTCGTTGAGTTGACTCAACAGAACTTTGCATTTTACTTTTCGCGTCAGCTAATGTCACAAGAACCTCCCACAAGGGTGCCGATGGTTTCTCCCATGACTGCCCGGTGGATGTTACCTCGCACCGTTAGGTCAAATACCAAAATTGGGATATTATTTTCTTTACACAAGGCAATCGCAGTACTATCCATTACTCGCAAATCATGAGCCAAAACGTGGGCGTAGGTGAGGGTCTTATAACGCCTGGCATTAGGATGAATATGAGGGTCGGCATCGTATATTCCGTCTACCTTGGTGGCTTTAAAAATCACTTCGGCTTCAATTTCTGCGGCTCTTAATGCCGCAGTCGTGTCTGTGGTAAAAAAGGGATTTCCAGAACCAGCGCCAAAAATTACCACCCGCCCTTTTTCAAGATGACGGATGGCACGACGACGAATATACGGTTCCGCTAATTCTTGCATAGCGATCGCGGTTTGCACCCGCGTTTGCACTCCTATTCGCTCCAGTGAATCTTGCAACGTCATGGCATTCATTACCGTGGCAATCATTCCTACATAGTCAGCGGTTGCCCTGTCCATCCCCGCCGATGCTGCTTTGACGCCACGAAAAATATTGCCGCCGCCAACAACGATGGCGATTTGAGCCCCAGTGGCTACTACCTCTGCTATTTCCTGGGCTATTTCTTTCACCACTTCTGGATCGATCCCGTAGCCCATGTTGCCCATTAAAGCTTCACCGCTCAGTTTGAGTAAAACCCGTCGGTAATTCGTTCCCATGAAATTACGCTTTATCAAAAAAGTTGCAATTGCCTCCAATTTAAGATAGCAGTTACAGGGACTATCTATGTCTAATTACGCCAAATCAATATACTACCTATTGGTTCTGTTTGTGGTATGTTTATTTCCTGACCAGCAAATAAGCTGATAATTGCATCTCTCAAATAATCCTTTTCCACAGATGATGGGTCTTGCGGGGAATCGTCAATTTGACCTTTGTAGCGTACTACACCCGTACTATCGATTAAAAATGCCATTGGTGTTTTTGTAGCGCCAAAACTGCGGGTTACATCTTGGGTTGGATCCCACAAGTAAGGAAAGTTCAATTCATGACGCTGGGCAAAAGCTTTCATATTTTCAAAGCTTGGGCTGGAGTCACTACCATTCATACCAATTAAGGTAAATCCTTGGGGAGCAAATTCGGCTTGAATGTTTTTGAGTCTGTCTAGATACAAATCTACACAAGGACAATGGTTACAGATAAAAACGACGCCGACTGCACGAAACTTCTCAAGATAACGGCTAAGATGGTGTACTTGACCATCAATTCCTGGAAGTTCAAAATCTGGTGCGTAGCTACCGATTGGAGTATCAATTGTTTCTAGTATATTCATTTTATCTGGCTCGCAAGACTAGGAACAAGAAAAAATATCGTTAAATTCAGCGTCAGTTTCCAGTTGCAAACCACCCCTTAGCCGATGCCTCATGTTCAACAATTTTATGAACCAACTTGGCGATCGGAAATTGTGAAACTACTGAATCTAGCACTGATGCCTAATTTCAAGACATTTAAAAAGGTATCTGAACTGTATAATGTTGCCTGGTAAGGAACAGGCAATATTACTACCTCTGAGGTATCAGAAATAGCATGGTTATCAAAGCTCAAGAATAGCATTACAGTATAAATGTGTGCCAATATGCCGAAAATCTGATTCAGATGATAGAAGCCGCGGTTCCTAATACTGAGATAATCTAAGTTGTAACCAATTGCCCCCGTATAGAATGTAGGGCTTTTAGCAGAGGAAGAGAAATAGCGGCTTGATTTTGTGCTGTCCAAATTATCACCACAAAGGATTTAGTTGGAAAATCTGTTAAGTTTTAAGCAAAATCAAAATAATTTTGCTTGAGTTTGCTGCTGAAAATCCTAATGTTGCGTTTATCAAATTTCCTATGACAACCTCAAGTTCAAAAACAGCACTTACATCTACAAAAACCTGGATTTGGCAAGGTTTTCCTATCTGCTATCAAACCGAAGGAACCACTGGGCCAGCTGTTGTTCTGGTGCATGGATTTGGGGCTTCTTGGTGGCACTGGCGCAAAAATATTCCTGTATTAGCAGAGAATTGCCGCGTTTATGCTATTGATTTGATTGGTTTTGGTGCCTCAGCCAAACCCGAACCTGGAGAAAAAATCGCCTACACCTTAGAAACTTGGGGACAGCAAGTAGCAGATTTTTGCCGCGAAGTAGTGGGTGAGCCAGCTTTTTTAGTTGGAAATTCCATCGGCTGTATTGTAGCTATGCAAGCAGCAGTGATTCAGCCAGATATTGCCTTGGGAGTTGCTTTGCTCAACTGTTCTCTACGCTTATTGCACGATCGCAAACGGGCAACTTTACCTTGGATTCGTCGTGCAGGAGCGCCTTTACTGCAAAGGATGTTATCAATTAAACCAGTTGGCAAATTCTTTTTCAATCAAGTTGCCAAACCGAAAACAGTCCGGAAAATTCTACTCCAAGCTTATGCTAATGCAGAAGTAGTCACAGATGAATTGGTAGATATTCTGACCGCCCCAGCCAGCGATCCTGGTGCTGTGGCTGTGTTTCTTGCATTTACTTCTTATTCCACAGGGCCGCTACCAGAAGACCTTTTACCGCTGTTATCCTGTCCCGCAATTATCTTGTGGGGAGCAGCCGACCCGTGGGAACCTATTGAATTAGGTAGAGAATTAGCTAACTTTGCCCGAGTAGAAAAGTTTATTTCTCTAGAAAAAGTGGGGCATTGCCCGCAAGATGAAGCGCCAGAGTTAGTGAATCCGATTTTATATGATTGGATTAAATCGCACTATAGTGCTTATTAAGCAGTACTCTAAAAACCGATATCCACACTTTGAGTATTAATTAAAGAGCCAATAAAAGAATCGCATAACCGATTGCACTGACAGCAAATGCCCAAAAGCGTCTTTCTTGCTCTTAGGGTAATTCTACCTTAAGAGCCTTCTTGCTGTTTCAGGTAATATCTCGATAGCGAGCCTCAATCACAGAATAAATACCGTAAGCAATCAAACCCAAAGCGACTACACCTAGAACCCAAGGGCCAAAAGGTTGCTGTGCTAGAGATGCCAAGGCACCACCTAATCCCCTAGCTTGAGTGCCATCCAATTGAATTGCTGCCACCATCAAAAAAATGCCAATGATACTAAAAACAATACCACGGGCAGCAATCCCAAATCTACCCAGACGCATCGCCCACATTTGCTCAGTCTGAGTCATTTGATAAAGTTTAAAATGGCGACGAAATTTACCTTTGTATGCTTGATAAAGGAAAGAAATTCCCACACCAATGACTGTCAAACCTAAAAGCAATACTAACCATCTGCCAAAAGGTTTGCTGAGAAAATATATTGTCCAATCTTCGACTGAATCGCTATGGCTACGACTTGAACCAACAATTAGTTTTATAGATGTCACAGCCAAACTCAAGTAAGCGATCGCACTAAAAACATAGCCCAGACGCTTGACAATTCGTTTAGCATTCATTTGTTGGCCGGAATGTCCGGGGTCGAGAATACTTTGCATAAAACGCCAAAGTGCATACCCAATCAGCCCAAGGGTGACGATACAAAGGAGAAATTTACCGAAAGGCTGGGTGACAATTGTCTCTAGCGCACCACTAGTATCTGTAGTTTTACCACCAGAACCAAATGCTGCCTGTGCTGCTAGTAAGCCGACGGTAAAATAAACTAAACCTTTTGCTGCATAGCCTAATCTTGCTAATCGTTCAACCCAAAGATGAGAAGCTACTTCTCTAACTGGCTGTTTAATTTTTTCAGGAACTGGATCGCGTAATGCCATATTTTTAATTCTTTAGGTTGGGTTAGGGCTAAATATTTGAACCTACCTAAAATTTCCTCTATTAATAGAGTGGAAACTAGGACAATTTTCTTCATCCTCCTTAATAGATAAATATGTAAAACTGCTAGTAAGATTTTTCGATTTGATTCAAAAAAACGATCGAGACTAATCGACAAAAATAACTTGATATTTGCTGCTTTTTCAACTTTGGTGAGAATCGGCCTCAAGGCAATTACTAACTGAGAAATAACTGACTTAAAAAGAAAGCAAAAGCTGCACTGCCTAAAGGAACTGTTAAATTATCAATACCTAAAAATGAAACAGCCTCTAAAGCCGTAGCGATAAATGCCACTGCAAATGATATTGTCCAAGCTTGCCAACTATTTCCTTGAGTTCCCACTAAAATCAAATTGCTGATGAGATAGCTAACAAACATCATAGTCAGGGAGCCTTCCCAACTTTTTTGTGTCCCAAAGACTTGATACTTATGTTTACCAAAGCGTTGCCCAATTAAGGCTGCTAGTCCATCTCCCCAAGTCATAACTAAAATTCCTAATACTGCGTACTGTGGTTTTTGTAAGTACCAGAACCAGGCTATTAAAATACCAATACTCAAAGAGTAAAAAAATGTCCCTAAACTTTGGCGTCCTACGCTATTAATGCCAGGAAGAATGGGAAAACGGTAGGATAATAAAGTAACTGTGCTTGCTAAAATCGACGCTGTAATGCCGACGCTGGCGGGAATATCTAGCCACCAAGCGAGTAAAATCACATTACCAGTGCCAATATGAACTATCTTCCTGATGATTTCTGGTTCGGCTTTAGCAAAGCGTTTTACCATCCATGCAATCAAAAGGATGAATAACACCCAAATTGCAGCGATGCCTAAGGTTGGCTCTGTCCACGCAATTTGTAGCCATAAAACCGGAATTGAGGTGAAGTCAGAAAATGTAATCAACAAAGATACAACAAGATGAAAATTTTACCTCTATTACTAATTTATAAGATTTAGGTAACTGTAATGAAACTATTATTAATTTGGCTGATTCGCGGTTATCGAATGTTTATCTCGCCGTTGTTTCCTCCGACTTGCCGTTTTCAACCAACTTGTTCGATGTATGCCATTCAAGCCATTGAACGATTTGGAGTCTTGCGTGGTAGCTGGATGGCAACCCTAAGGATTTGTCGCTGTCATCCGTTTCATCCAGGTGGTTACGATCCGGTGCCAGAGGTTAGGGGCAAGGGGGCAGGGGGAGAATAGGACAAGGGGAAAGGGGCAAGGGTTAAAGGGGAAAGGGAATAAACCCTACATACAATCTCTTTAACCTTTCACCTTTTCCCTTTTCCCTACCCGAAGGGTTTTGCCCAATGCCCAATATCCAATTCCTAAGTTTTGTGGGTATAGTCTTTTGGGGAGATGTCAGCGGTTGGGGTTGTCATCTAGGTTGGGGAGGTTGAATAATCTAAATTTAGACCCACCATGATTAATTTCACCAATATTTATTTACCTGACGAACCACAAATTCCCAGTCCCCAACCAAACCCGATACCCACTCCTGAGCCTGTGCCGGGGCCAACAATTCCCGAACCTGCGCCAGAACCAGTACCAGCTCCCATTCCCCAGCCTATACCAGGGCCTGTACCAGAAACTGTACCTGCTCCTATTCCTCAAACAGTTCCAGGGACAATTCCCCAAACCATACCGGAACCGGTTTGAATTACCTTGGTAATGTAATCCAAAATCCAAAATCCAAAATCGAAAATGTTAAGAGCCGGAATTGTCGGACTTCCCAACGTCGGAAAATCTACTTTATTTAACGCTGTAGTTGCTAATGCTAAGGCAGAAGCAGCTAATTTCCCTTTTTGCACGATTGAACCGAATGTCGGCGTTGTCGCAGTACCGGATGAGCGATTAAATGTTCTCGCGAAAATTGGCAGTTCGGTGCAAATTGTGCCGGCGCGTGTTGAATTTGTCGATATTGCTGGTTTAGTTAAAGGTGCAAGTCAGGGTGAGGGACTAGGTAATCAATTTTTGTCCCATATCCGCGAAGTTGATGCGATCGTCCATGTGGTACGTTGTTTTGAAAATGATGATATTATCCACGTTGCTGGTTCTGTTGACCCAGCGCGAGATATCGAAATCATTAATTTAGAACTCGGTTTATCAGATTTAGCACAAATTGAACGACGAATTGACCGCACTCGCAAACAAGCTCGCACTAGCAAAGATGCTCAGTTTGAAGTCACAGTTTTGGAAAAATTAGCTGCGGCTTTAAATGAAGGTAAATCTGTGCGTCAGGTAAGTTTGAATGAAGAAGAAGCGGAGATAATTAAAGGATTAGGACTGCTGACTAATAAACCAATTATCTACGCTGCCAATGTCTCTGAGGATGACTTGGCAACTGGTAATAATTTTGTGGAAAAAGTACGGCAAATTGCTGCAACAGAAAATGCTCAAGTTGTCATAGTTTCTGCTCAAGTTGAAGCTGAATTAGTCGAACTATCGGAAGAAGATAAAGCTGATTTTCTTGCGTCTTTAGGTGTGGAAGAAGGCGGTTTGAAATCGCTAATTCGTGCTACTTACACTCTTTTAGGGTTGCGGACATATTTCACTTGCGGCCCGAAAGAAACTCGCGCTTGGACAATTCATGCAGGAATGTCTGCACCTCAAGCCGCAGGTGTAATTCACAGTGATTTTGAAAGGGGATTTATCCGCGCTGAAACTGTCGCTTATAAAGACTTGGTAGCTACTGGTTCGATGAATGCTGCGAAGGAAAAAGGATTAGTTCGCAGTGAAGGAAAAGAGTATATTGTGCAGGAAGGGGATGTAATGTTATTCCGCTTTAATGTGTAAGTGTTAATTAATGGGTTGCCGTTATCAATGAGATAATGGTTAACCCATACTAGTTACGATCGCCATAGATAAATTTACCTTTTTGAGTAGAAATATCAATTCATCACCGCAATTTTTATTCAGTTTTTACACATTTACTTGAAAACGCTATCACCGATTACTATTTTTTGGCATTGGCAAAACTTTTCGGTCTACTGAATGTTGAAAAATAGTAGACGCTCAATTTAACCTTTTACTATTTTATTTTCCTCTGCCAATATTCTAGTCCAGCCTTTTGATGTCTTCGTAAAAAAGTCGATCGGACATTTTACTGCTTTGAAACTAGCTTCTGGCCATGTAAATAAACCAGAGGCTATTTTTTTGTTTGTAATAATAATTACATCAAAATTTTATACATAGAAATTTGATAACTGTTTTGGGGAAAGCCTAACCCGAAACAAAAGAATATGGATTTGAACGCAACACTATGACAAATATTTGCTTTTTTAACCTTTTGCTAGTCGTTTCTTAATATTACTCAGATAGCTTGAAAATGCTGAATATAAATAATGCTAGTAACTTAATTAATGAATTTGACTGTGTTTTATAGAGCCTTTGCTTGTTGAAGACTTGACTGATAAACAAAAAGGATACAGAGCCAATAAATTTATTTATGGGTGTCTTTAATGCATGAATTTTGAATTCGGAGCAAAGCGACGTGACTGCTAGTCAATCTCGCCAACTTTGGATAATTGCCAAGGCATCGCACTGAATACAACCGATTACTCTGAGCTTCATTTAAAAGTGCGATAACTTCCGATTATTTGCTTGATTTTTATCGGGCTTGCCAATTAAACCCTGTAATACCCTCTGGTGTTGTCAGGACAAATCACCATGAAAAAACTTTCAAGGAGAATTTATGCCACTTGCAGCTGGAAATATCGCATTTGTAGGCTTTAATGCAGATGGAAATGACAACATCGCTTTTGTGACGCTCGTTGACATTAACCCTGGTGAAGTAATTATTTTTGAAGACAATGAGTGGAATGGTACTGGCTGGGTTGATACCAACGAAGGTGCATTTAGTTGGACAGCTACTTCTTTAGTAACCGCAGGTACAATTGTCACCATCGACAACATCGGTAGTGGAACTATAACTGCAAGTACGGGAACCGCTGCGACTGGGGTTAGCGGACGAGGTGGAAACAGGGGTATTGGTGCGAATGACGAGACTATCTACGCCTATCAAGGAAGCGCAACTTCTCCTACTTTTATCACAGCGATCGCTAGTGGTGGTTTCAATAGTACAAATGGTTTGTTGACTGGCACAGGACTGACAGCAGGCACTAATGCCATTGATTTCTCAAATGTTGATGATGATGTAGATATTGCTGCATACAATGGTTCTCGCAGCGGACAACCAGACTTTCCTTCATATCTCCCACTAATTAACAATGCCGCTAACTGGCAGACACAGGACGGTACTGGCGATCAAAGTATTGATGGTACGGCTCCTGATGTGCCTTTTAGTTCGACAGCATTTACCGTCGGTGCAGCAACGCCAACAGTCAACTTGTCTGTCAGCACCAATACTGGCTCAGAAGCAGGTACAACAGCGATTACCGTTACTTTAACGGCTTCTAGTGCAGTTTCCGGCAATCAAACAGTTAACTTGGCTGTAATCGGAACTAACATCACCGCAGGCGACTATAACCTGAGCAACACCATAATTACCATTCCTAGTGGTTCAACCACAGGTTCTATCACCTTTACCGTTGTTGATGATGCTTTGGTTGAAGGCACAGAAACCGCTACCTTAACCATCAGCAACCCTAGCACTGGTATTACACTAGGCGCCACTACTACTCAAAACATCACCATTACCGATAATGATGGAGTAGTGGGACAAGCACCTACTATTCAACTAGACACAGCCAGCACCACAGATCTGTTAGATGCTAACGGTGCTTTGCCTACCACAGGGACAGGGGCAATTAGTGGCGTCATTGGTAACGCCAACGACCCAGCAAAAACGCTGGGTGTAAACTTTACCATTGCTGATGCCGATACGCCTGTAGAAAATTTGACTGTGACAGTCACTAGCAGTAATGCAGCGGTGGTTCCTAACGGCAACCTAACGCTAACTGGTACCGGAGCCAGCCGCAATCTGAAAATTAATCCCGTAGGTGTTGGTACTGCTAATATTACAGTCAGCGTCAGCGATGGTACTAGTACTGCTAATTATGCGATCGCTTATGCAGCATCAGCGAATAATGGTACTGCCACAACTGAATTTTTAACTGGTGCCAGCGATGCTTCTACAGCTACTTCTGTGGGCGGTACATTCTTCTTGGAAGCCGATGACGAAAATCAAGTTTTGCGCCTTTATGACTTTAGTAAATCGGGGCTGCCTATAACTGGTTTTGACTTTACAAGTTCTCTAGGACTCACACAGACTAATAGTTCTGGTGTATTTCGAGAAGTGGATATCGAAGCTTCAACCAGAGTGGGCGATCGCATTTTTTGGTTAGGGTCGCAAAGTAATAATGATGAAGGCAACAATCGTCCTAATCGCGATCGGGTTTTTGCCACAGATGTTTCTGGTGCAGGAGCATCCACAACACTCAGCTATGCTGGTCGCTACGACTTTTTAAAAGAAGATATCATCAACTGGGATGTCACCAACGGTCACGGCAAGGGAGCCAATTACTACGGTTTAGCTGCCAGCGCTGCAACTAATGTCGGGTCAAAGCAATCGAATGGCTACAATATTGAAGGCTTACAAATTGCCCCCAACAACACCACAGCTTATATCGCATTTCGCGCTCCTCAAATCCCACCCTCTGGACGTTCCAACGCACTCATCGTTCAAGTTACCAACTTTGCTAGCCTGATATCAGCTAATGGTGGTACCCAAGGCTCGGCACAGTTTGGCGCTCCCATAGAATTGGATTTAGGCGATCGCGGTATTCGGGAAATTCGCAAGAATGCCAATAACCAGTATGTAATTATTGCCGGGCCAGCAGGAGATGCAGGAGCAGCCCCCAACGACTTCCGCCTTTATACTTGGGATGGCAATCCCAACAGCCAACCACAATTGCGTGCCGCTAGATTCCCTGCCGGCTTCAACCCGGAAGGAATTATTACCATCCCTGAGAACTTAACAGATACCTCTCAAATACAATTTGTCAGCGATGATGGCGACAACGTTCTCTACAATAACGGTACGGCAGCCAAAGACTTATCACAGAACAATTTCAAAAAATTCCGCACCGATAGCATTACACTCGGCGCTGTAGTCCTTACTCCTCGCATTCACGACATCCAGGGCGCATCTCACATCTCTCCCTTAAACGGGCAAAGAGTAGATGACATATCAGGAATTGTCACAGTTGTCAAATCTAATGGCTTTTATTTACAAGACCCCAACCCGGATAATGACGATCGCACCTCCGAAGCCATTTTTGTCTTCACTTCATCAGCACCAACGGTAGCTGTCGGAGATTCCATATTAGCCTCTGGAACAGTCAGCGAGTTTCGTCCAGGCGGTAATGCTAATAACTTAACAACCACACAAATTGTTAGCCCCACGATTGTCAAACTCTCCAGTGGCAATACTTTACCAGCTGCCACCATCCTTGGTAATGGCGGCAGAACTATTCCAACGACGGTAATCGATAACGACACTAGCGGTAATATCGAAACTGGAACGACTAACTTCGACCCTGCCCAAGATGGCATTGATTTCTACGAAAGCTTGGAAGGAATGCTGGTACAGGTAAATAATCCTGTCGCAGTTAGCCCGACAAATTCATTTGGGGAGATTTGGGTACTGGCAGACAATGGTGCTAATGCCACGGGACGTACAGCACGCGGTGGTATAGCTGTTAGTCCCAACGATTTTAATCCAGAGCGCATTCAAATAGATGATACGCTGTTTACTTCTGGTAGCTCGCCGCAAGTTAATGTTGGTGCTACTTTGAACACAATTACGGGTGTGGTTGATTATAACTTCAGCAACTACGAAGTTCTACCAACCTCGGTGACTGTTAATTCCAATAGCACGTTGACTAAGGAAGTCACTAATTTAACTCCCACCACCGACCAACTGACAATTGCTACCTTCAATGTCGAAAACCTTGACCCAGGGGATGGTGCAACTAAGTTTAACAACCTGGCTAGTCGCATTGTCAATAATTTGAAATCACCGGATATTATTTCTCTAGAAGAAATTCAAGACAATAACGGGCCGACGAACGATAGCGTAGTAGATGCCAGCACTACATTCCAAACATTAATTAATGCAATTGTCGCTGCTGGTGGCCCCACATATCAATATCGCCAAATCAACCCAGTAGACGATACCAATGGTGGCGAACCTGGTGGAAATATCCGCGTCGGCTTCTTATTTAATCCCAATCGTGTCAGCTTTGTAGATCGTCCCGGTGGTACTTCTACCTCCAACACTACAGTTACCAATAACTCTGGCGTTCCCGTAATTTCTAACAGTCCTGGTTTGATTGACCCCACCAACTCAGCTTTTAATGCCAGTCGTAAACCTTTAGTTGGTGAATTTACTTTTAACGGTGAAACTGTGTATGTAATTGGCAACCACTTTAATTCTAAAGGTGGCGACCAACCATTATACGGCCCCAATCAACCGCCAACCCTGAGTAGCGAAACCCAGCGCCAACAACAAGCTACGCTGGTGAAAAACTTTGTCGAGAATATTTTAGCGATCGCTCCCAATGCCAATGTAGTTGTAGCGGGTGACTTGAATGATTTTGAGTTTTCTAGACCTGTCACTACCTTAGAAAGTGCTGGACTGACTTCTCTAATTGAAACTCTGCCTCAAAATCAGCGCTACACCTACAATTTTGAAGGTAACGCCCAAACTCTCGACCACATTTTAGTCAGTCAGAACTTACTCAAAAACCTAGATGGGTATGATGTAGTTCACGTCAACTCAGAGTTTTTCGACCAGGATAGCGACCATGACCCCAGCGTGGCTAGGTTTAATATATCTGGAAACGATGCTCCCCAGGTAGTACAACCCATTGACGACCAAATTATCTCCACTAACAAAGCTTTCTCTTTCAATGTCAGTAACAAATTTACTGACATCGATCCAGGTGACACCCTCACTTACAGCGCTACTGGTTTGCCGAATGGAGCGAGTATTATTGCCAACACTGGTGTGATATCTGGTACTGTTCCCACAACTGGTATTTTTGCCGTCACGGTCACTGCTGCTGATGCCAAAGGTCTGACAGCCAGCGATACTTTTGAACTGACTGTTGCTAATAACAAAGAGACACCTGGCAACGACATTATCTTTGTCGATCGCCTCAATGGTGCGAACAAAATCAACGCTCAAGGTGGGAACGATCGCGTTATCGGCACTAATGCCAGCGAGTCAATCAATGGTGCAGGAGGCAATGATTACCTGGATGGCAAAGGAGGCGCTGACATACTCACTGGCGGCAATGGCAGTGACACAATCTTAGGTGGACTTGGTAGCGACAAACTTTCTGGCCAGAATGGCAATGACCGCCTGATTGGTTGGGGAGGCGGTACAAACGAAATCGACCTTCTCAACGGTAACCAGGATGCAGATACCTACGTTTTGGGCGATGGAACTTCTGTTTTCTATAGCACTTCTGGTAACAGGGACTACGCGGAGATTGCCAACTTGCAAGCAGGCGATCGCATTCAACTTAAAGGAGTTGCTGCCAATTATTCATTAGGGTCGGCATCAGCTGTGTCTAAAGATAAATCTGCTGTGGGTATTTTCACTAAGAATGGTGCGGAATTAATTGCTGTTGTGGAAGACGGGTTAAGCAGCAATACAAATTTGGCAACAGATACTCGTTTTGTTTTTGTTTAATGGCTCACGCAGAGACGCAGAGGCGCAAAGGAGGCAGGGAGCAGAGGAGAAAGAGGTATCATTCTCCTCCTTGCCCCCTTCCCCCTGCCCCTCTGCCTCTTACCATACCCCATTCCCAATTCCCTATTCCCTACTCCCCATTTTCTTATGGCAAATACAATTCGCTTTTCTCAGTTCAACGCTTCTTTGAATCGTAATAGTTCAGGTGAGTTAGTAAAGGATCTTTCTACTCCTGATAATGCTCAGGCGAAGATAATTGCAGAAATTATTCAGCGTAATAATCCGGATGTGCTGCTGATTAATGAGTTTGATTACTCGCCGGAAGCAGTTCAATTATTTAAGCAAAATTACTTGACCGTAAGTCAAAATGGTGCAAATCCTGTTGACTACCCCTATTTTTACATCGCTCCTTCCAATACGGGTATTCCTTCTGGATTTGACTTGAACAATAACGGCACAGCTGTTACAAAGCAAGGCGAAGCGGGATACGGCGATGATGCTTTGGGATTCGGCAATTTTCCCGGACAATACGGGATGTTGCTGTTGTCTAAATATCCCATTAATACTGCTAACATCCGCACTTTTCAAAATTTCCTCTGGAAGGATATGCCCGATGCTTTGCTGCCTGACGATCCTGCAACTCCACAGGCAAATGATTGGTATTCTCCAGAGGAACTGGCAGTTCTGCGTCTTTCTTCAAAAAGTCACTGGGATATTCCCATCAAAGTAGACGGCAAGACAATTCATGTCCTCGCTAGCCACCCCACACCACCTGTATTTGACGGGGCAGAAGACCGCAACGGCAAGCGCAATCATGACGAAATCCGCTTTTGGGCAGACTATATTACCCCTGGTAAAGGCGATTACATTTATGATGATGCAGGTAAAAAAGGCGGTATTGCTGCTGGGTCAAGTTTTGTAATTGTGGGCGACCAAAATGCTGACCCATTCGATGGTGATAGTGTTGACTATGCTATTCGCCAATTACTGCAAAATCCTGGTATTAATACTAATGTCATCCCTAGCAGTCTTGGTGGTTCCCAGCAAACAGCTTTGCAAGGTGGCGCAAATGCTAACCACAAGGGCAATCCGGCTTTTGATACCGGAGATTTTAGCGATAATGCTCCTGGAAATCTGCGGTCTGATTACGTGCTACCCTCGGTCAACTTGACAATTGCCAATTCAGGGGTATTTTGGCCGCTGAATACTGATCCGACATTTCCTTTGGTTTCCGGTTCCGACCATCGCTTGGTGTTCGCAGATTTACAAACCGGGGCAAATGAGCCTGGTAAAACTATTTCTCGTGCGGAATTTGTAGGGCAAAGCACTTTCGTAACTGGCTTTATTCCTATCGGTGCAGCGGGAACTGTAAATGGTACGCTGACTCCAGTGGGAGGACTATCTGGCGTTACCTACGATGCTGCTAACAACCGCTACTACGCTATCTCTGATGCTCGGTCTGATACTAACGGTTTGGCTCGATTCTATACTTTTACTACTGGTAGTGAGGTGACTTTTACCAATGTCACACCTCTCAAAGATAGTACTGGCAACTTTTTTACAGCTTTTAGCCTTGACCCAGAAGGTATTGCTTTAACTAACAATGGAACTGTTTTTATCTCTTCTGAAGGCGAAGTTAGGCCGGATTTGGGTGCAAGTCGGGTTACCAATCCCTTTATTAAAGAGTTTTCGCTGACTACAGGTCAAGAGTTACGCTCCCTACCTATCCCTAAAAAATTCCTGCCAGTAGTCCAAGATACCAACAACAACGGTATTGTAGATGCAGGTGACGCGCAAATATCCGGCGTTTACAATAATTTGGCATTTGAAAGCCTCACCATCACACCCGACCAAAAAACTCTCTTCACTGCCACAGAAAACGCGCTATCTCAGGATGGCTTAAAGGCTTCACTCACCGATGGTAGCCGTTCCCGGATTTTGCAATACAATCTCCTGACTGGGCAACCAGAAAAAGAATACCTCTATATTACCGATGCGATTCCCCAAGCACCAAACCCGAGCACAGGTTCAGCTGATAATGGTTTGGTTGATTTACTAGCAATAGATAATCGCGGCACATTACTGGCTGTGGAACGTTCCTTTGTACAAGACTTAGGCAACACCATCAAAATTTACGAAGTTTCCTTGCAAGGTGCGACTGACATTAGTTTCTACGATTCTCTAAATAATTTGAGTACCGAACAACTAGCTGCAATTGCACCTGCTCAAAAGCGCCTACTGTTGAATTTAAATGACTTAAACTTGCCTAACGGTACAGATAACATCGAGGGTATTGCTTTTGGCCCCAAACTTGCAGATGGCCGTCAGTCGATTGTGTTGGTAAGTGACAATAACTTTAACCAGAGCCAATTTACCCAAATCCTTACCTTGGATGCAAATTTAGTTCCCACTGCTGCACCCACAGTCGAAACCCGTCCCGATTTGTTGGACGATGAAACGCTCCCAGTGGATGAACGTGGCGATGCTGACGATCCTGCCATTTATGTTAATGGTACAAATTCTGCTGATAGTCTAGTATTAACCTCAGTCAAAAATGCCGGACTGCGGGTTTACGATTTGTCTGGTAATTTGTTGCAAACAGTGAATCCCGGTGGTATTCGCTACAACAATATTGATTTACAATACGGTTTTAAATTAGGCAATCAATCGATAGATATTGCGGTAGCTAGCGATCGCCAAAATGATAAACTAGCAATCTTCAAAATTAACCCCAACCCCACCACTCCAGGACAATATCTAGAAGACATTACCGATAGCAGCATTGGCACTCTTTTCCAAGGGCTACCTTTTGCAGCACCTTATTCTTCATCTTCTCGTAGTGCTTACGGGCTGGCGTTGTACCGCAGTCCAATTACCAATGATTACTACGTCTTTGTCAATCGCCGGGAAACTGGAGATGTGGCTCAGTATAAACTCGTTGATAAGGGTAACGGTAAAATTGGCATCGAACGAGTACGAGAATTTACTGTACCGACAGTTGAGGAACGCGAACCTCAAACTGAGGGCATGGTGGTAGACCAGCAAACTGGTTTCCTTTACATCGGTCAAGAAGATGTAGGAATTTGGAAGTTTCAAGCAGAACCAAACGGCGACACCACTGGCAAGCTAATTGATAAAGTTAGAGATTTGGGCGGTAGTCACCTCACCAACGATGTAGAAGGATTGACCATTTATTACGGCAAAAATGGCACAGGCTACTTACTAGCATCCAGCCAAGGCGATAACACCTTTGTTGCCTATACCCGTGAAGGTAACAACGAATATATAGGTAACTTCGCCGTTGGTAACAATGGGACAATTGACAGCGTACAAGAGTCAGACGGTGCAGATGTCATTAACGTACCGTTAGGGCCTAACTTCCCATTTGGTTTATTCGTAACGCAAGATGGCTCCAATGAACCAGGCAAAATAGTCAACGATGAAGGCGAACAAGAAAATATCAGTTCTAACTTCAAACTCGTACCGTGGGAAAATATTGCTAATGCCTTTGGCAATCCTTTAAAGATTGATACCACTAGTTACAATCCTCGGAATCCTGTTGCCCAACCCAAGCTGACTATCTATGATTTTGCAAATTTACCCAAGTTAGGTACCACTTCTCAAAATCAAGATATTTTCTTGGGTGGTTTTTCTGGGTTGTATTTTCAAGGAATTGCTGCAAATGGCAACCTAAAATTTATCACCCATACAGACCGCGGCCCCAATGGAGAAGCTAATGGTTCAAACAGACCATTTTTCTTACCCGACTTTCAGCCAGAAATAGTTAGCTTTGAACTCAACCGTACCACAGGTGAAATTATCATCACCAAGAGAACAAAATTATTGTGCCAAGATGGAACGACGCCATTAACGGGATTACCTAATCTGCAAGGTGTAGGAAACGGTTTAGCTTATACAGATGAAATTGCTGTTGATTTAAACAACAATGTTTTAGCTAACGATCCTTTGGGTGCTGATTTAGAAGGAATTGTCATTGCCAAAAATGGTGATTATTGGATGGTGGATGAATATCGTCCTGCGATTTACCATTTTGATAGTAATGGTAAACTGATTGAGCGATTTATTCCTCAAGGAACTGCCACTGCACCCAACCCAGACCAGCCAGCCGGAACTTTTGGTATTGAGGTATTGCCAGCAGTTTATGCCCAACGCCGCAATAATCGCGGATTTGAAGCTGTGGCTTTGGAAGGTAATAAATTATATGCCTTTATTCAAAGTCCAATTGATAATCCAGATGTTGCTAACGATGCGACTTCTAAAGCTTCTTTGAATCTGCGAATTTTAGAGTTTAATATTTTCACTAAGCAGGTCACAGGAGAATATTTATATCGTTTAGAAGGTTTACCGGGAACTGATAAAATTGGCGATGCAGTTTCCTTGGGTAATGGCAAATTTGCGGTAGTCGAACGCGATGATAATGGTACATCTGTTGGCAATAAATTAATTTATCAAATTGATTTAGCTGGGGCAACTAATATTAACAACCCTGCTAAATTTACTTTGCCAACTGGTAAAACAATTGAGCAATTAACCGCTGAGGAATTAGCTGCGGCTAATATTACCCCTGTAACCAAAAGTTTGATTGCTAATGCTGCTCAGTTGGGTTACATCGGAGTTGAAAAATTAGAAGGTTTGGCGCTGGTAGCACCCAACACTTTAGCTTTGATTAATGATAATGATTTCAACGTTACAGGTAACACTCCTGCCGAAAGATTAGGTATTCTCGAACTACCCAAGAACCTAACAAATATAAAGCCTAATTTACCGGACAAATTTGGTTCTAATAACAGCGATAATGTCACACTTGAGGCAGGAGAAAAATTTTTTGCCCGTGATGGTGCAGACTTTGTAGAAGGTACTGAAGGCAACACAATCAAAGCTGGAAATGGTGATGACACTGTACTGGTAGGTAGTAATTCTTCGGTATCCGGGGGAGAAGGTAACGACAAGATATTTATTGGTCAAAACAGTCCGGCTGAATACACCATTGCTGATGGTGGTAATGGCGATGATGTAATTACTGTGGTGGAAGCCAGTGGCGTTAATAAATTATTTGGAGGCGCTGGTGATGATACTCTCAAAGTCATTGAAGCTTCTAGCCAATTATTATTTGGTGGAGATGGCAATGATAGGCTCACTAGTAACGGCAGCAATAATCGTTTATCTGGCGGTTCTGGCGATGATATTCTGTTCTCAAATGTTAATGAGTGGTTGTTTGGCGGCAATGGAGATGACGCGCTATTTGCTGGCCAACAAGGTGGTAACCGCTTGAATGGTGGTAGCGGTATTGACCAATTTTGGATTGCTAATGCTAGTTTGCCAATTAGCAAGAATATCATCAGCGATTTTACAATCGGTATCGATAAGATTGGGCTTGGTGGTATTGAGGTAACTCAATTTAGTGGTTTAACGCTATTGCAACAGGGGAATAATACTTTGGTGAAAGCAGGAAATGCAGAGTTAGTTTTATTAGTTGGAATTAACTCAAATAGCCTGACAGCCAATGATTTTGTTTTCTCAGATAGTGTTGTTTAATTGGTTTACCTAGAGGGAGGGAGACGTTGCAGTGCAACGTCTCTACATTTATTTCAAGTAAAACAATAATCCGATTCCTACGATCGCAATTATCACACCAGCGATCGCTCTCCAACTCACTTTCTCGCCCATAAGGATAGCGATGGGTATAACAAATAACGGGCTAGTTTGCAATAATGTTGAGGCAATTCCCGCTGCTGTGAGTTTTATGGCTGTCTGTTGCAACCAAATTCCTAAGTAGGTTCCACAGAAGGAAGCAAAAATACTGGCTAAAATTATTCGCCTAGATTGCCAGTAGGGATAGGTAAAGGTAGTTTGCTGGCGTTTAGGAAACCACGCCCAGATTAAAAGAATGAATGCGGCTGCACTCAATCGAAATAAAGCAGCCCACAATGGTGTAATCGGAGCAATTGCAAAGGCTAAACGAGAAATCACTGTGGCAGCAGCATTAGCCATTGCTGCTAATAAACTAAAGCCGATTCCTTGCCATATATGCGTTGAATTACCATCATCTGTACCGGGAACTCGTTCTGTTACTACCCAAGCAACGCCCAAAATTGTTAATAAAATTCCGCACCAAGCACTGATATTAAGTCTTTCTTGCAAAACAATTGTAGCTGCGATCGCTGTCATTGGTGGAGCTAGGGTTTCTATTAATAAAACTCGACGCGCTCCCAGATGATTTATCGCCGCTAAAAAGGCTGTATCCCCCAAGCCAATGCCTATCGCACCGCTAATAAAAAGTAGAAATACAGGCAAAGGTGTAAGATTTGGGGAAAATTCGCCTTTGATTAATATAGTTATTATCAGCAGGGCGATCGCAATTACACCTTTAATTAAATTCAATTGGCGTGGCGGAATCTGTTGCCCTAAAAAGCCATAAATTACCGATGCTACAGACCATAAACAAGCAGCAGATAAAGCCGCTATCTCACCCATCCAAGGCGCGAGCGACATAATTAAATTATTAAAAATAATATACACCCTTAATTATTATCCGAAACTGTGCATAGCTTAGAGCCTTTGGCATTGCTAAATCAAGAGATGATTAGCTAATTAATAAGAATTCAGGAGTTAGAATCCAGAAGTCAGAATGTTAGAAACTTTAGTCAAAGTCTTCTCAATCAATAGACGAATTATACACTTATTGCTTTTCAATTCTGACTTCTGACTCCTGAGTGCTGAATTCTTACACTAACTAATGCTGATACCACGCACAAAAATATCAACACAGGTTTCAATATAATCTTCACGACTATAGTCGCCTTGATTGAATTTTGCAGTACGGCATAGCATTCCAGCTAATAGCATTCCTGTAAACATATCGACTGCTGGAAATGCCTCTAAGTCTGCTCTAACGATACCTCGTTTTTGCCTAGATTCCAAATAAGCTACTAATTTTTGTCTTAAAGGCTTAGCAGCTTCTTGAATTACTTGTCTAGCAGCTTCAGGATGACGCTTGGCTTCTCCAATGAAGGTACGAATTAAGTCTTCATACGTCTCTAACATTGTATTGTAAAGCTGGGCATACCGTTTTAAATCAATTTTTAAATCTTGCGTCCACGCTTGTGGGTGTGCAAGAGCTTCTGTCTGGAGTACAAAAGCATTTTCAATTACTGCTCCCAAAAGTTGTTCTTTGCTAGTAAAGTGGCGAAATAAAGTCACTTCATTCACGCCAGCAACACGAGCTATTTCACGGGTAGTTGCTCCTTGAACCCCTAAATTGGCAAAAACCTGTGTGGCGGCTTCGATCAAACGTGTACGAGTCAGGGCTGATGAACGGATGGCTTTATTCATTTATACTGGCAATTACTTACTGATATCATAAGGTTATATTGAAAAAGTGAATTTACAAATTAAGCACTAGGGTTTGTCTGCAACTTCAAAGGGCAGGTTTTATATTTCTAACCCCCGATCTAAAAAGTTGCAGAGGACAATAACCTATACTCAATAATAAATAATTAATTTTTTATACGAATAAAAAGAAACCAATCAGAATCGCACTCAGAAAAATCGCAAAGACAATCGCGTATTCAATTCTGCGGCTAAAAAAACCTACAGCGGCAACCAGGGCGATCGCTATCCCGATAATACCAATATACTGCTCTTTTTGTAAGCTCCGTGCAATCAGCGGGTCTTGAATTTTCCCAGGTGGTGGAGTTTCTTGAATTGTTCTTTGCGATGGTAATTCTTGTGCCAATGATTTCATAAATTTACTCCGATAAATCCTTTTGCTACTAATATAAAAATAAAAATAGAAAAACTTCAACTACATCATTATAATGCCACAATCAAGTGCTTATATTCACACATAATCGAGTTTTTAGTAATTACTTAAAATACAATTTTTCGCTTTTGCGAACTATCAAGTAGAAGTGCATAGCTATGCATTCGTGTCAACTTAAGCTCAAACACTCAATATACCGTGGTTTTAGATCCCCCAACCCCTTAAAAAGGGGGCAAAAGATTGTAATTCCCCCCTTTTTAAGGGAGTTAGGGGGGATCGAAAATCTAGATAATATATCGAAAAATTTTGAAATGCTTATCATATTTCGCTTTCATATTAAGTTGACTTCATGATAGCTATGCACGCCTAACAATTTATGTACTCATGTAATTAACAAACCCCTATAAATAGTTTCTGAAAGTTCAAGATAAAAACACTATCTTAAGAATGATTGACTGTTTTAAATAGCCAGTATATAAAACCGATCCCAAAAAATAAATCACCGCACCCAGCCAATATAAAATTCGATTTGAGTTCGCCAAGCATCCAGAAAGCGAAAAATAAAAGGGCAATGGTTAATTTCATTCCGGCGGCGACTGCAACGAACAATCGCTCAGGCTTGGGAGAAAAAGCCAGCCACAAGTACCCCACGCCAAGTAAAAAAATCCAAGATGATATGACCCACAGATAAAAGGGATGAGAATTTTCAGGTAGTCCAGAGAGTTCTTGTTGACCAAATATAGGTAACGCAAATATTACTGCTCCAAAGAAATTAAAGATTGCAGTCGATATTAATAAATACCGGAACCATTTTTCCATAATGTTTTGAGTATGTATGCAGGTATCCTTAAATCTATCAAATTGTTAGAAAAACCAATGCTCGGGGAAAACTGAAAACAACACCCTGGACTGAAAATATAAGTATAATTACTCAGCTAAATACTGTAAATTACACGATTTCATAACAAAAATCCTCAAGCGTACATTTTCGTATGTAAACAGGGTTTGATGTCCACCCAAGCTGAAATTTTGCTTTAATTATGCTGATGAAATTAGTTCTAACACTGGTTCAATGGGCGCTGATAGGATTTGCTGCTTTGATGTGTCTGAGTATGTTACTGAGCGATCAAATTCTGCCGGCGATAATAATTACGATCGCTGCTTTGATTCTAGTACCACCGCTTCAAAGTGCGATCGCTGCAAAGCTACCATCAGGGCTACAATCACCAGTTATTAGAATCTGACTTGATTCATGAAATTATTTGTGTAGACAGGGAGTAGGGAATGGGGAGTAGGGAGTAGGAAATAAGCCTTGTTTGGGTGTACTGATTTTTTTCACAAAATCAAATATGAGTCCTATATAACCTAAAAGGTTGTTTGATAAGTTTTGGACGAATATATAATTCGCTACTACACAGGCTTTCGTCCGCCTGTGCGAACTAATGAAGAATCAAGGTTTTGCCTGTGTAGCCGCGATTTCTAATCGCTTTTAGAAAAACTCAAATTTTTTAACCAAAATGATTTTCAGGGCTAATTGCCAAAATACGTTATGAGATTTAGGTAAAATGAATGCTGTAAGAGGCGATCTGCTTTGTTATAGTCGCTAGCTTAAATAATGTCATTTACAGATAAACGTCGTCTGGGTTGGTTGTTGCAGCAATTTCAACTCAAGCCAGGTAAGCCTGACATTTTCTCTGGATTACGTAGCCTTTTGATACTGGGCGTACCCATTGGAGTCGGAATTATGACTGGTAATGCTGCGACAAGTGCGATCGCCACTATGGCTGCTTGGTTTGTTGGTATGGTAAATGTTGAGGGAACCTACCGCCAAAAAGCGATCGCAATGACAGCAGCAACCATGAGTATAACTGCGGTGTTTTTTATTGCGAGTCTGGTTAGCGGTAATCTCTGGTTAGCTATCCCGGCGACGTTCTTGGTAATATTTATCGCTGGCTTGGCAAGTCTTTATGGCAACGTGGCTGCATCTGTCAGCTTAGTCACTTCAATTATGTTTGTCATCGCCCTTGCTAAATTTGCTTCTTTCTCCAATTTACCCACTCTTATCCAACACTGTGCGCTCTGTTTGGCTGGTGGAATATGGACAACTGTCTTATTATCAGTAGTGTGGGTGGTGCGTCCTGATGCACCTGCAAAGCAAGCAGTTGCTAAATGTTATGATTCGTTGAGCAAATTTGTAGATTTAGCAAGGGAAAGGGCATTAAATCCACAGGATATTCAAGAGTGGACGCAGCGATTTGTACAAGCTCAGGATATTATTATTCAAGATTTGACATTCGCCCGTAGTGTCTGGACAGCTATTTGGACTAGGCAAAGAGGAGCTAGCCTGCGGGGAAATTATTTACTCGTGTTAATTGAGGATGTAAATCAAATTCTCAATTCTGTTGTGGCATTAACTGAATTGTTGGCGATCGCATCTACAGACCAACTATATTCTCGGTTACAAAGAGAAATCGAACAAGCAATAGAACAGTTGGCAATTGTTGTCCAAATATTATCGCAAGCAATTGCCAAAGAAAAAAACTTAGTTCGTTTGGGAGATTTAGATCGAACAATTGAAGCACTACAACACCAATGGGAAGTTACCCGCGCTGAAATTCTCAATCAAAATATCAACCTTCACACAGATGAATATGCTCAATTACTTAATCTGAAAAAGATTACAGCCAGCCTGACAAACCTCGCGCAGCAAATTCATATTGATGCAGAGATTTTTATAGATTTCAAACAGGGAAAGCAATACCATCTTAGCAAGCAAAATATTTCTCCTCCAACTCCATCGCAGAATTCGACAATTATTGATACGCTGCGAAATAATTTTACTTTTGATTCAGTCCTATTTCGTCATGCGTTGCGTTTAGCACTGATAACAACGCTTGCTGAATTGCTAGCCTCGGTATTGCAATTACCTAGAGGTTATTGGATAACTCTAACAGCTTTAGTTGCGCTAAAACCCAACTTTGGCGGAACTTCCGAGACAACAGTGCAAAGAGTCATCGGTACTATTTTGGGTGGAATTATTGGCATAATTGTAATTTTATTACTTAAGAATCAAATAGCGATCGCTATTTGTTTTTTGCTGCTGGTGTTTACTGCAATGTCAGTGCGATCGTTGAGTTACAGCATATTCATCATACTCCTCACTCCCGCCATCATCTTACTACTCAATCTCATTAGTGCAGCTGACTGGAAAATTGGAATATTGCGTATAGTTGATAGTTTGGTTGGAGGTGCCTTAGCACTGCTTGGCAGTTACTTGCTTTTTCCTCGTTGGGAACGACAGCAACTTCCAACACAACTAGAAAAGACAATTCGAGCAAATCTCGCTTACTTTCAGCAGGTAATAGCTAATTATTTGCATCCACAAAGCGGTGCATCTACCAATTCTATTAATATGCTACGCCATCAAGCTGGGCTAGAAAACGCCAACGCCACCGCCGCAGCTCAAAGATTGTTTAGCGAACCTCGTCACATTCAAGGAGAAATCGAGCCTGTAATGACGTTGATGGTATACATTCGTGGCTTTTTTAGTTCGGTGACAACTCTGGCAGAACATATCCGGGAATTTAGCGGCGAGTACCAATTTTCTGAACTCAATCGACTCACTGATAGCATAATTCAAGTTTTGGAAAACTTAGCGGACGCACTTCAACAACGACAACCACCCCAACATTTACCACCGCTAGATAGCTATCTCGAAGCAATTCACGGCCAAATTCAACAGCTACATACTGCCCGATTATCAGAGATTGCCATAAATCCCAATACTTTAACTACTCCCACATTACAAGCTGTTCGAGAACAAACTCCTTTATCCATAGAACTAGAGCGAATTGTGAATGAAGTTAAAGTGATACACTGTGTAATTGCTCGTATGCAAGATTGACCGAACAATTCGCAATTGCGGACAAAATTGTAAATTGATTGATTGACTATCGCCCCTCAGTTCAAGCAAGATTAATTTGCAGCTGTTTGGGCTTCTTGATAAATTATTTCCTGAAACTGAATAATATCTTTTTGCGGATCGGCGTGGGTAACTTTCACTAATATTTGTTCGCCCAAATTCACAGATCGTTTGAAAAACATTGGTAATTGCAAGCCTAAATCTTCTAACAAAATTAGGGCTAAGTTGCTGTCTTCCCGCAGCCACATTAATACTGTGACATGCCAAATTTGCTCTGGATGACGGCGCAAATACTCTAAAGCATAATATCTATTAGTTTGCCGTTCCACCATCGTCACTTCTTGAGTGATGGTGGTGACAGTCATCATCACTTCTTTGAGTTGTTCGGCGGAAAATGGCAAAACTTCACCGCGCAAGTGGGCTTTGAGTTGGAAGTGAGTCAACAAATCGCTGTAGCGGCGGATGGGAGAAGTTGCTTGAGTGTAGGTATCCAAACCCAAACCGGCATGACGCAAAGGCGTAATGCTCATTTCACTTTTGGGCATACAACGCCGCATGGCGCAGGCGCGAACGAATCCGGCTGGTAGCTGGAGTAATTCTTCATCTGGAGGTAATTCCGGTTGTGGCTGACCGCGAAAGGGCAAAGGTATGTTGTGTCTTTGACCGTAACGAGCAGCAACTTCACCGGCAAGAATCATCATTTCTGCTACGAGTTGCCGAGAGGGTGAATCGTCCAAAATGTCAATATTGATTTCTTCGCCTTTGACTTTAATCGCTGCCTCAGGCATGTTGATGCTAATTGCTCCTTGGGCGTAACGCCAAGTCTTGCGCCGATTTGCCCAAATAGCGATCGCTGCAATTTCTGGTTCTGCTTGTACGCCTAATTGCAACATTTCATCTACATCTTCGTAGGTAAGGCGATAAGTCGGCTTAATCAAGCTGGTATGAATGCTGTAATCTTCTACTGCTCCGGTTGTACCTAAAACAACTCCAAAACTCAAAGCACAACAGATCCGCCCCTGTACCAGACTCATTGGCCCGGTTGCCAAGATTTCTGGAAACATGGGAATCATTCCCGTGGGTAAATAAACTGTACTACCGCGTTTCCTAGCTTCTAAATCTAATTCATCTTCTGGGACTAACCATCTAGTGGGGTCGGCGATATGTATCCACAGGCGTTCTCGCCCATCGCCCATGACTTCCCAACTCAGACCATCGTCGATTTCGGTGGTAGTTTCATCATCAATTGTGTACACCTTGAGGTGAGTCAGATCCAAGCGGTTTGTATCTGAGTCAATCGGCGGGAAATCCAAATGTTGTTGCGCCACTTCTAATACCTTCTGAGGAAACTGAATCGGAATTGAAGAACGACGCAGGAACAAATTTTCATGAGGACTCCAGCAACCCAAATCAATTAATAGTTGAAACGCTCCTTGGGGTGTTGTAGGTCGTCCCAGCATGGTCATAGTTTCTAATACTGGAGCGCTGGGAGGATAGGCACGAGCTAGGGAGTCATAATTTACTCCCATCCGCACGGTATCAGCAAGTAGCGCTGCGTACTTTTCTAGTCCTTCTAAGCGCTGGCGATCGTGACGCTGCCACTCTACTGGTTCGCCTTTGAGCGCCTGTTCTACACGAGCTAAAAATTCCTGCTGTCCCTTAGCTTTAAGTGCCTCTACTTCTAGCTGGTGCTTGCGTTCTGCAACCTGAGCAGCAGTTCGAGGTTCGTAAGCGTCTCCTTTTTGCTTGAAATAGAGTTTGTCATCTGATAACAAGCAATGGGCAGCGTAACAATGAGGGGCACCTGATTCCGAAAATAGCAGATTTGCCATCTCGTTTGGGGTGATTGTTTCCCCACCTTCGACTAGTAATTCCCAAGCTACTTCTAGGCTAGATGGATCTAAATAAGGCTTGACCTGTTCTAAAAAACTGGCAATGTTCGACGGTTTGTAAGTTTGTCCGTTAACTGTATAAGTTATTTGTCTGGGCGCGAGGCTGTGGGATTGACCGCGTTCGTCTACCACAAACCAACGGGTTTTTCCATCTGGACGTTCTACGACCCCCAGACGACGATCGGCTTGAACTCTAAATTCAACTAGCGTCCCCTTCTCCACAACTCTCGCACTTTATTTATTTAATGAACAGTTTAAATAATTTGTAAGTTAGGAGTTAGGAGTTAAGAGTTTTGATTCGTAACTCATCACTCATAACTCATCACTCATAACTCTTTTTAGCCTTCCGCGTTGATAAATGGCAACAAAGCCACAATCCGCGATCGCTTAATTGCTAATGTCAACTCTCGCTGTTGCTGAGATGTAAGCCCTGTAATCCGCCGTGGCAATATCTTGCCTCGCTCGGTGATAAACTTACGCAACAAATCAACGTCTTTATAGTCTATTGGTTCTCCTGGCTTAATTGGAGAAAGGCGACGACGGAAATAGCTCATTTCTACTTAATTTCCTTGTGAACGGTATGTTTATTACAGTGGGTGCAGAACTTTTTCAGTTCTAGCCTGTTAGTCGTATTGCGGCGATTCTTAGTGCTGGTGTAACGCGATACACCAGGAGAACGCTTTTCTGGATTTGTCCGACACTCGGTACATTCTAATGTCACAATTATGCGGACACCTTTACTCTTAGCCATAATCTTACAAACAGTAAAGCCTGAAGAGAATTAACACAAATGACTATCTTCTCACATTCTGGCGGATATTTTCAAGTAATTTTTTAACTTTAATATCCAGCGAATAACCCCGACGGGAAGAAACGATAAAAGTTCCGCAAAAGCGATCGTGTAAAGCCTGCCGCATCTGGGCATCAGATAAGGCAGCACCACAATCAATTGCTAAAGGAAACACTAGCAGTATAGCAGTGGGATTGGCTCTAATATTGTTTAAAGCAATGGAGACTAAAAGCGCACCCAAGCCGATAATTGCCTCTCGCTTCAGTAGAGACTGTAAATCTGGGATTCTGCCAATTATTTCGCCATCTCTGACTTCCAGCACCTTTAAATCAAACGCCCAACGCCCTAAACTTTGTCCTTGATTGTTGTATACCACCACAACTCGCAAAATTAGCCAAAACAAGAGAAAAACTAGGATTTGCACAAATTGAATGCCAATATCGCCGCTTCCTAGTAAGGAACTGACTAACCAGACAACAACAAAATCTAACCCCAACGCCATACCTCGTCGCCCAATATCAGCCTTGGGATAGTGTTTTTGCCGAACGCGTTCGATGGTCATACAAAGTAAGTAGTTTTATTTAGGGGTTGAGAAATAACGATCGCTCCTGTTTTTAATATTATGGTGGGAATTGGGCATTGGGCATTGGGCAAGCAAGGAGTGTGGGAGGTGTGGGAGGTGTGGGAGGTGTGGGAGGTGTGAGAGGTGTGGGAGGTGTGGGAAGAAATCTTTCCCCCTTTCTTCCCACACTCCCCACATCCTGCATCTCGTCATCTCCTCCCTCTCTTCCCACACTCCCCACACTCCCCACACTTCCCCATCTCCCCTCGTCCCCTACTCCCCCACTTTCACAATCAATTCTTGAACTCGATCGCGTGGTAAGCCTAACTCTTGACTGAGAGTGGTTTGAAGTTGGCTCATATCTGTGGTTGGAAATTCAAATACTATCGTTTTGAGGACTGAATTATTGGTTTTCACGTTTACCCGTGAAATTCCTTGTTGTCGAAGAATTTCCACCTCAATGGCTACTACTTTTTTCGTCATCTGCCGTGCAGATTGGGTATCCGCTAGCAGATATTTTTTGGTGGTGCGAAAATGACTCAAAATCCGATCTCCAACAAAGCCGCTTCCCAGCCAAAAAACTAGCCCAATCAAGGGTAAGGACAACCAAAACACCAAGCCCAGCGATCGCAACACCTGAAAACGTTTAAGTTGCTGCATGGAAGGCATGAGATAGAATACTTACTGTTACTTCTGTGTTATTATTTCACCTTAAATATTAAAACTATGAAGTAAGCAAACACAGCAAGCTAGGCAAATTGGATGTTGATCTTACTAGTAGAAGATGACTCATCACAGTTAGAGCCACTGCGAGCAGCATTGTTAAAAGCTGGGCATATAGTAGATGCGGTGACTGATGGTGATACAGCGCAGTGGTTTGCCTTTCGCAAAGACTATGATTTGCTGATTTTAGATTGGATGTTGCCAAAAGTCAGCGGTGTAGAATTGTGCCAAGCTTATCGACAAGCAGGAAAAGCGGCTCCCATACTCATGCTAACGGCGAAAGACACCGTTGCAGATAAAGTCAAGGGTTTAGATGCTGGAGCTGATGATTACTTAGTCAAGCCCGTGGATGTGATGGAGTTATTGGCAAGGGTGCGGGCGCTAGGAAGGCGATCGCCAATGTGGCAAGGAGATATACTTACTCTGGGCGATTTGCAGCTTCATTTATCCAATTTGATACTCGAACGTGGTTCCTTGACAACTCAACTTTCCAGCCGCGAGTTTCAATTAATGGAATATATGATGCGTCATCCCCGCCAAGTCTTATCTCACGGCCAAATTGAGCAAGCCCTTTGGAATTGCGGAGAGGAACCTGAAAGTAACGCAATTACCACCTTAGTTCGCCGCTTACGCCAACGCCTACAAACCATCGGCGTCAAAGATTGGATAGAAACCGTGCATCGTATGGGGTATCGGTTAAATCCGCCGAATTAATTGAGGGACTGGGGATTGGGGACTGGTGACTGGGGACTAAGAGTCAGGGGGCAGGTAGCTGGGGGAGTGTGGAGGAAAGAGAATTTATGCTTCTCCCTCCTCCCACACCTCCTGCATCCCCAAGGTCCCATTCCCCAGTCCCCAGTCCCCAGTCACCAATCACCAACCCCCAATGTTTGAACATAGCCGCCGTAATCTTGCTCACTGGTTTGCCCTGTCGATGGGTGGAATTTTGTTTGCGTTTGCTGGGGTGGGCTACTGTCTGAGTGTGGAAGAGCAGTTGCAGGTTTTTGATGAGGAACTATTTTCACAAAGTAAGGCTTTTGCTGGCAAAACTGAATACTCGTTTTATCAAAGTCAATGGCAAAATCAGCGCAACCGAGAAATTTCTCTAGAAAACGGTACATCTTTGAATGGTGGACTAGTTTACGCTCGATGGTATAACTCTCACAAACAACTGGTGCAATTTATCGGTTCGTCTGGGAACAAACAGCTAACACCCGAACCAGGATTTCAAACGCTGGAAATACCACTCAATTCAGATTTGCCCAACAAAACAACCTGGGTTCGCCAAATTACAATTCCTGTTTTGTCTGATAAAGAGTTAATTGGCTATTTCCAAACGGCGGTTCCCATGAACTCTTTACGCACTAACCTGAATCAAGCCCGTTTCTTTCTTACTTTGGGGGTTCCTTTTACTTTTGGTGTAATTGGAATTACGGGTTGGTTTTTGGGCGGGTTGGCGATGCGGCCAAGTTTGCGGGCTTATCAGCAATTGCAGCGATTTACAGCTGATGCTTCTCATGAATTACGCGCACCTGTGGCTACGGTATTGAGTAATGCCCAGGTTGCGCTAATGCCACCAGAAGATTTAGCAGAACAAAGATTGCGGCTGCAAAATATTGCCGAAACTGCTAAATCCATGAGTACGCTAATTAACAATTTGCTTTTTCTGTCGCGTCATAATGGTTCGCTGACGGACACGATATTAAAATCGGTTGATTTGTGTGAAATTTTGAAATCCCTTGCACAGGATTTTACAGTTCAAGCTCCTGCTAAAAACCTCAATTTCAACGCCCAATTGCCAGAACAACCGATAATGTTAGAAGCTGATGCCAATTTGCTCAAACAAGCGGCGATTAATCTACTGACTAATGCTTTCAAATATACACCAGCAGGCGGTAAGGTCGAATTACTACTTTTTACTCAGTCTCACTGGGCGGTAATTCAGGTTAAAGATAACGGTATTGGTATTCCGACTGCTGATTTACCACATATTTTCGATCGCTTTTATCGTGTAGATACTGTTCGTTCTCGGGAAACTGGCGGCTTTGGACTGGGACTGGCGATCGCTCAACAAATTGTGCAAGGATACAATGGCCAAATAACTGTTAAAAGTACAGTTGGTCAAGGTTCAACTTTTCAAATTAACCTTCCACTTAAAGTTTGATGCTAATTGATTAACTATAAGAGTACGAAACTGGAGCCATTGGCTATGCTATCAGTCAGCGAGGCACAAGCAATTATCTTAGATTTGATACAGCCGTTGGATAACCAACGGGATATAGAACTAGTAGATTTATTAACAGCCTATAGCCGGATTTTGGCAGCACCCGTCACCAGTCCCCTAGATTTTCCCCACTGGGATAACTCTGCAATGGATGGGTATGCAGTCCGCTACGAAGATGTGCAACACTCTGGCGTCGAACAAGCTGCCGTTTTGGAAATTGTAGAAGAAATTCCGGCTGGATATCAGCCCAAGTCTACGATTGCGCCAGGGCAAGCAGCGCGGATTTTCACAGGTGCCCTAATGCCAGCAGGTGCAGATACTGTCGTGATGCAAGAAAAAACGCGGCGGGAAGAAAACCGCGTTTTCATTTTAGCTGCGCCACAACCCCAGGAATTTGTGAGACACAAAGCATCTTTTTACCAATCTGGAACGCAACTATTACCAGCAGGTATTCAGTTAAATGCCCCAGAAATTTCGGTATTGGCGGCAGCTCAGTGTCCAAAGTTAAATGTTTACCGCCGTCCCCGCGTGGCAATTTTTTCTACTGGTGACGAGTTGGTAACAGCTGATGAATCGTTGCAACCAGGGCAAATTGTCGATTCTAATCAATATGCATTGGCAGCTTTAGTCAAAGAATGTGGAGCAGAACCATTACTACTAGGCATTGTCAAGGATGAACCAGCAGCTTTGGAAAAAATCATGGCAAAGGCTGTTGCAATGGCTGATATAGTTTTATCTTCTGGCGGTGTTTCAGTGGGAGATTATGACTACGTTGATAAAATTCTTCAATCGCTAGGAGCGACAATTCACATTCAGGCTGTAAACATCGCCCCAGGTAAACCCCTCACTGTCGCTACCTTCCCAAATCCCCATTCCTCTCTCTACTTTGGTTTACCAGGAAATCCGGCATCTGTATTAGTAACTTTTTGGCGGTTTGTGCTACCAGCGATTAAAAAACTTTCAGGAATTAAAGAAGGTTGGGAACCAGTATTTTTAAAAGTACGATCGCATGATGAATTGCGATCGGGTGGTAAGCGTGAAACTTATCTTTGGGGTAAATTGTGTTTAAATAACGGAGTTTATGAATTTCACAAAGCTTCTGGTAGCCACAGTTCTGGCAATTTAATCAATTTAGCTCAAACCAATGCTTTAGCTGTTCTCCCCGTGGGAAAAACATTAATTTATCCCCAAGAAGAAGTGGAAGTTTTGCAGTTGTGATGCCTTAAAAATACAGTTAAGATAAGACCAAAACACTTGTACAGACGGCGATTTATCGCGTCTCATAAACCCACAATTTTGTACAACTAGCCTTTAACTGAACCGTATTTGTTTAAAAATAAGAATTAATAATTCATACCTCTGCCTTGGAACCTTACCTACAAGGAACAGAGGTATTTTTATACTAAGTTGCGTTCAGAAATAGTATTCCTATTCCCCACTCCCTACTCCCTACTCCCTACTCCCAGCCCAAGTTACTATCTTTGATTGCAACTTGATATTAACAAAAATTAGAATTCTACGATGCTCAAATCAAGCAAAATTTTGTCACAGTAGAAGAAAAGCTTCTTATTCAACTTGGATGTAAATAAAATGACTCAAATATTTGAACGTCCAACCGATAAAGACGATTATACGCTTGTTGCTAAACTTGCAGACGTTCAGGCAGCAGGCAGTTTGTTAGTCCACAAGGAAAAACATACTATTGTTTTGTTTTATTCAGATAATAAAGTCTATGCAATTGATAACCGTTGCCCACACATGGGCTTTCCCCTACAAGGTAGCACTTGCAAGGATGGTATTGTTACTTGCCCTTGGCATTATGCCCGCTTCGACCTTGCTAGCGGTGGAACCTTTGACTCTTGGGCAGATGATGTGCCTTCTTTTCCCATAGAAATCCGCAATGGTGAAGTTTGGGTAAATTTAGCACCTCCAGTTAACCTTCATGCTCACCACCGCGAACGCCTCGAAGATGGTTTAAAGCAAAATATTTCTTTAGTAATTGCTAAATCAACGATCGCACTTTTAGATCTAGAAGTCAATCCGGCCCAAGCATTTCAAATGGGGCTAGAATTTGGCACTCGTTACAACAAAGCAGGTTGGAGTACGGGTTTAACTATCCACACCTGTATGATGAATCTACTACCTTATTTAGATAAAGAAGATCGACCCCGTGCTTTATTTCAAGGACTTTCCGCAGTAGCTAACGATAGCGCAGGTGCGCCGCCTTTGTTTCCCGTTCATCCGTTACCGAACTCTACACTGGATTTTGCTACTCTTAAAAGCTGGTTTCGCCAGTTTATTGAGGTACGAGATGGTGAAGCTGCGCAAAGATGTCTGGTATCTGCTATCCGTTCGGGAGCGAATGAAGAGCAAATTGCAGATATGTTATTCTGTGCTGCTACAGACCATCGCTATCTTGATGTCGGGCACACGCTTGATTTTATCAACAAAGCACTAGAAGCTCTTGATGCTGTCAATTGGCAAAGAGCAGAATCTATTCTTGCGAGTTTAGTTTCAGGTTTAGCCGACGCATCGCGCATGGAAGAATCAAATTCCTGGCGCTACCCTATAGATTTGGTAGCAATTTTAGAGTCGGCTTTCGAGCAATTACCCACCGTTTTAAGCGCGGGGAAATCTCGACAAGGAACTTGGTTGAACTGGGATGAATTAGTACCAATTTTATTAGGCGAAGACCCACAAGCGATCGCCAACTCTCTACTAAACGCACTCCAAACAGGTTGTACTGAAGAACAATTAGCAAGCGTAGTTACTTATACAGCATCTCTGCGTGTAGCTCGTTTCAATACCAATAATGACTTTGGAGATTGGAATTCCGCACACCATCCATTTACTTTTGCTAACGCCGTACATCAAGGCTTACGAAGAGTAACAACAGTCGAACTATTAAAAGGTGTCTTTGATGCGGCGATGAGCGTATACTTAAATCGTTTTTTGAATGTACCACCAGCGCGGCTTCCAGAACCCAAAGATGCGATAGAAAATCCTGAAGAATTACTCCAGCAGCTACCGGATTTATTAAATCGTCAGCAGCAAGTAAACCAGACAGGCAAATTAGTGGCTACTTATTTATATAGTGGTGGTTCTGCTGAAAAACTCATCGCACTGCTGGGAAAAATGATGTTGCGAGAAAACCGCGATTTTCATGTAATTCAAGAAATAGAAGCAGCTTTTCGTCAATACTCGCTGTTAGGTCATACTCCGGCTGGAATTCATGTATTGGTTGCAGCTTCTCGGTATTTAGCAGCTCATTCTCCGACAATGCGATCGCAAGGGCAAACTTATCAAATTGCTTATAGATTACATCGGGGCGATCGTTTATTTGAAGAAACTTAAGCAAATTTTATATTTTCAATTTTGGATTTTGGATTAAAAATTCAAAATCCAAAATTGTTTTACTCTGCTTTTAATCCTTGTTCAAATTCATCAATCGCTTGAATTGAATCTGAAATTGAAATGCATCGCTCTAACAGCGAAATATTTAATTCTGGCAAAATCTCACTTTTTGCGATTTGCTCATATCCATAGGTATCCGGGTAAACTGTAGCTTGCTCCTTCTCTTGATTGTCTCGGAGATGGTATAACTTCAACTGGTTTCTTTCCCAAAACCAAACTTCTTTAACTCCTAATCTCCGGTAAATTTCGAGTTTATTTATATTGCCACTAGTAAGAACAACTTCTATGGCTAAGTCTGGTATCTTTTTTTCTTCACCTATACAGTAGCATTCGTCTGGTTCCGCCCCTGCTTTTTTTGCTTTGTTTCTAAAAGTAGAACTTCCCATAGGTGTAAAACGAATTCGCTTGCTGTAAAAGAAACGTTCTGACAGCATCCCTAAATTCGTTTTGATTTTTTCATGCCTAATTGAGGGTGACACTATCTCTAATATTCCATCTAAATAAGTAATGCGGTAATGAGAATTGCCTTCTAATTTTGCTAGTAAAGATTCATAATTTTCCCAACTTACACCACTGCTGATAAACCTTTCCTCTGGGTCGTCACTATGCCGCAATTCTGGCTCATCAATTAGTTCTTTAAGGCTGCTGACCATTTTCAATTCTCCTGGTAGTTTTCAACCTTGCTAGTACTAGAAGGGCAAAGGAAAATAATTAATGCCCAATGCCCTATGCACAATATTAAAATACCTCTTCAAAAGCTTCAATTAGCCTGTTAACCTCCTCAAGGGTGTTGTAATGTACCATACTCACCCTGACTATTCCACCTTGGGATGCTAATCCCAAATATTCAATTAAGCGTTTCGCATAAAAGTGTCCGTAGCGAATTCCAATATAATGTTTGTCAACTTTTAACGGAATAGTTGAACTATGCATTCCATCGACAACAAAAGATATAGTAGGCACGCGGAAATTGCGATCGGCTTTTGATTGACCTATAACTCGGACATTGGGCTTGCTGTTGAGGTAATTAAGGAGGCGATCGCTAATCGTCTCTTCATGTATGCTAATTAAATCAAATGCCTGCACCATCTGACTTCTCAAACCGGATGCAGTTTGATTGTCGTAGTGTAATTGTGCTAATTCGCCCAGATAATCGCATAAACCCAACATTCCATAACTTAGTTCAAAATTGACATTTCCCAGTTGGAATTTATAAGGTATATCTGTTTGTTCGATAAAATAATGATTCAGCCCAGGCAATCTTAATAAATGTTCCTCTTTGCCATAAAGTAAAGCATGATGGGGCCCGTAGACTTTATAAAAACTCAAAGCATAAAAATCAACATCTAAATCTTGGACATCAATCAATCTATGCGGTGCATAAGCTACGCCATCGACACAAATCATAGCACCGCGATCGCGTACAAATTTAGCAATTTCTTTAATAGGATTGATAGTTCCCAAAATATTAGAAGCATGAGTTAAAGCGACTAATTTTGTGCGCTGATTCATCAATGGTTCTAAATCTGCCAGATCGAATTCCAAAGTATCTCGGCGAATTTGCCACACTTTAACCTTGATTCCTTGCTTTTCTAGACCAACCCAAGCACCAATATTCGCCTCATGGTCGCAATTAGTAACAATAATTTCATCACCTGCTGAGAAGGTTTGACCCAAACATATTGAGAGAACTCTCAACATCATCGTAGTAGATGGCCCCATCACCACTTCTTTAGAAGAATTGGCATTAATCAAAGTAGCCATCCCCTTAGTTGCTAAATCTAATCGTTCTCCTGCAAGTTGGGAAACTCCATAAGATGCTCCCAACTGGACATCAGAAGTCAAGAGAAATTCGCTAATTCTATCTACTACTTTTTTTAGTGTTTGTGACCCGCCAGCATTATCAAAAAAAGTCCATTCCCCAGCTAAGGCGGGAAAATATTGACGAACTTTATCAAGATTTAAAAGCATGGTAGAAATCCTCTAGAGAATGTTCCTTCAAGGGGCGACAATCGCCTCTAGACCCCGCCAGATAAAGGTTTAGGAGGCACATAACCCTTGAAAAAATTGGGT
>JAVRCJ020000032.1:0-84777 GCA_034530875.2 Nostoc sp. DedSLP01 | reverse complement strand
ATAAATTAACCAAAATAGTAAAAGTGGTTGGATAATAAGACGCAGATTATTTAAAGTATTTTTCCATCCAGATTCATAATTCCATTGCGGATGATTAGAAAAATCAATTTTATTCAGAATACCCGGAAAGTGACAGAAGAGGGATACTTTGCTCAAATGTAGCAATACAAATGGCACAAACAATGCAAGAACGTTCCGGAATTCCCTATATAGAAGAATCTTTCTACGGTATAGAAAACCTGCCCTTAAAAGGAGCAGGAAAGCAGAGGAGATTTGTTGTACAAGTTCTTTCTCCTCTGCACCTGTGCCCCTCTACCCTGCGCCAAATTCAGATTGTAAAGCTTCATCGTTGTTATCGGCGATCGTTGCCACAATGGTGATGAGCCGAGAGACTTCGCCCGGAGATAACTCTGCTAAGGTGCGCGTAGATATCACAACTACGCGATTTTCAATAATACCGAAACGCGCTTCAAAAGTGCTGGAGCAATTTAACTCCAAAAGATACCGCATTAACTTAGGTTCATCTTTGGCAGGTAAATCTAGCACCGCAGACCAAACCGTTATGGTATCTTCATCGCTTGTGCCAGTCAGTTGGACAAATACTTCCACACTCCCGTACTTAAATTTCCAAAGATAATCACCCTCTGGCCTATGGCTAACCATTGCGCTGTCATCTTGTTCTAAGCTGTCAATGACATTTTCAATTACCTCCAGATGGTTGATACCTGTAGTCTGGGCGATTAATTCATTGATGGCTTCATCATTAGTTAGGGTTTCTTGGTAGCTTGTCATACAGATTTTTTCTCTATAATATCGTGCGTTTCATCTACACATACTTTATAGCTTGTCAACACAGTTAGTTTGAGCTTCCTTAAGTGATAGTCTACTCGTCAGCCAGACAAAATTAAGTACTTACAAATAAATAAAGTAATAAATATAACTTTGTAAGTTTACCCCACCCTAACCCCTGCCGATGTATTGGGGTAAAATACGCTGATTTGTAGGGGCTTTTCAGCTGTCATAGATGTCAACTTAACGTAGAACCGATGTCCCGCAAGTAACTGAAGTTCCTTGCTAATAGCAAAAGTCATCAAAAGATGACTAAATATACCCAAACTTTTTGAGTCTACTTCAGTAGACTTGAGCTATTAGCCAGAGAATTTAGGGACTTCCAAAAAATAAATTATTCAATGGGTGAGAGTAAATATCATCTGAAATCTTCCTCCCCTGCTCCCTCTGCTACCCCTGGTGATTGTATATTTTTTTAGTTGGAATTCCCTTACACCGTAGCCAATTTATCGGGGGGTAGTGGGGGGATCGAGGTTTCAAGCTTCAGTGCGTAAGTCCTAGTTGATTTAATCCCTAATCCATTTCAATACCTCCGGGTCTTTGTTATAGCGGTATGTGGCGTTATCCTTAGTTGTAATCGGCTTTCCTTGTCTTCCCTTGGTTTTGATAGTGCTAAGAGAGTAGTCTGTTAATATTTTGAGTTCTTCATGAGAAAGCCGCACAATTGTGGCTGTCAGAGGTAATGTTTCTTGTTTAATTGCGAGTTCCTTTTCAGGGTAAAAATCTCTTGTATTGTGGTCTTTATTGCATGGTTTATCGGCTATTTGTTTTTGCAGCCGATAATCTTCTATGGGAACAAGTCGCCAGCTAGATTCTTGTGAAAGCTCTAATACCCATTGATGATAATTAAATAAACTTTCTCGATGACCAACGCTGATAAAAGTTGTCTTTGTTTCTTGTAGCTTTTGATATAAATTATCTTCGTTATTCAAATCTAAAGCACTTGTTGCTTCATCTAAGATAGTGAAACTAGGATGTGAAATTAATAGCCGTGCAAAAGCGAGGCGTTGTTGTTCTCCCAAGGACAATATATTTTCCCAAGCAACTTCTGTATCAAAGCCATTTACACGGGTAAGCAAGTGTTGCAAGTTAACTTGTTGCAAAATTTGTTCGAGTTCTTTGTCGCTCATTTGTCGGTCTGTATGTGGATAGAGTAATTGTTCGCGCAAAGTACCCAAAATGATATAAGGTCTTTGGGGTAAGAATAAGACTTCTTTTAGAGAAGGACGTACTAAACGACCAGTTCCTGCATTCCATAAACCTGCGATCGCTCTCAATAAAGAACTTTTACCCCTCCCGCTAGGGCCAACAATCAACAAGCCTTCACCTGGCTCAACAGCAAGCGATAAATCTTCAACAATCGTCTGCTCGTAATTTGGCGTTTTTAAGGTGACACTTTCAAAAGCTAAACGTTCTTCTTCTATGACTTTAATCGTATTTATATTCTCTGTTTTTTTGCTTACAGCTTCTAGCGCATCTGAAAACTCAGCTAAACGTTTGACATAGCTAGAAAGTCCCCCTGAAATCCCATATTCACCTATTAACTCTCCCAGGGCGTTAGAAAACATAAAGCAAGCTACACTAATTTGGTTTATTTCTCCATAATCTATTTGATTTTGAATAAATAAAGGAGTGAGTACAAACATGGTAAATACGCCAATGGCAGACTGATATACTCTGCCAAAAGCATCTTGACCTTTCTCCAAACTCAGCCTCCGTTCAGCAGTTTGCAGAACATTATTAAATCGGCGTCCAATGATATTTAATTCTTCTTGTTCTCCCTGAAAAAAAGCGATCGATTCAGCGTGATTGCGAACATGAGTTAGGCAATAAGCAAAGTCAGCTTTAAACGCCAATTCTTGCTGATTAACTATATTGATTGCTTGATTTAAGTAAATAGCTATTAAATTTCCAATAATTGTATAAATAATTAAATAAATTGCCATTTGTGGAGAAACGGTACAGAGAATAATCAAAGCGCTCCCCATTTGCAAAATTTTTTCTAATAAAGTAGTTGAAAATCTTAAAGCAATACTAGTAATAGGTTCTATTTCTTGGGATAGCCTTTGATCTGGATTATCTATGTTAGATTTAAAATTAATTTTATAATAAGCTTGGTTGCTGAGATACTTTTCTAAAATATGATTATTTAACCATTCGTACCAGTCAAGAGTGATTTTCTTTCTGACATATCTTAAAAAAGTTACCAAGATGACCATTACTACAATAATCAGAAAGGACAGCCATAAAGTACTGTTATATTTAGCAATATCTCTCTCTTCAACAACAATATCGATTACATAGCGATTCCAATAGCTATTTGCAGCATTTATACCAACAACTGAAACGATTAAGAATACTAAAAAAATCAGCATTCCCCACGAACGAATCACATCTGCAAATGCTCTTCCCTCTGCTTTTGTAGGATACCAATAAGGTTGAGCAACTATTTTCACATCCTGCCAAAATTGGATTAACGCTGAAAAAGGATTTGTGATATTTTGCTCGCGGACAGATGGACTTTGCATATTCTAAAAATCTAACTGTTCTTAATTTGACTATATAATTTGAAATGGCCTTTGAGAATTAACTTAGACTCAGAGGCCATTTTTACTTTGTAAGAATTCAGGAGCCAGAATAGTTAAAGAATCAGATGAAAATTTGATAAATGAATATCTTACTTCTACTAAACTCTTTATATATTCTGGCTTCTGACTCCTGGGTGCTGAATTCTTACTTTACTTTTAAAGATTGAAGATTTATTTCCCCCCTACCTACCTTAAGAGATAAATTTCTTAATTTAACTTCAGGGTTAGGGAGGATTTAATCGAATGCACTAGTACAACACGGGGGAAATAAACCATCTATTCTAAATTAATGAAACGCTTATGCTGTATTCATTTTGAATTTTGAATTCCGCCTTGGGGTACTAGATTACTGGTTCCTCATCAACAATTTCGACTGTTCTTGGAGTAGGCCCTTCATCAGGCTCGGTAATGACTACAGGGCTAATATGATGTTTCAGTTTGAGTTTTAACTCATCTGTAATGGGTAATTCTTTAATTTCTTTGAGAAGAAATCTCACAGATTCGGTTTTGCTGCGTTCTGAATAAACGAGCTTCAGAATGTTTTCAATTCCAAATGCTGCTATGTATTCCCCTAGAATGCCTACCAGCCCAAGCAGTCCTAAACCTCCTAACAAGCCTAAAGGCCCGCCCAGCGATGAAAGCATAGCGACAACGGCGGCGACACTACCCCCTGATGTAGCTGTTGCAATCACGAAAAGTATGCCAGGAAGGCCCAAACCAGCAAGTTTTTTGACGAGTTCATCCATTGTAGTTACCTCAAATCCTTATAATGTGAAAACATGACTAAGCAATTGATTGCTAATATCTTTTTTGAAGCAATTAAAAATCTTACGTATTGCAGCTAGGCTTGGCAGTTTGCCAGTTGTTTAGCGCCAGATATAAGAAATATTTTTTACTCCAATAAAATACTACACAATTCATCGATTTGTTGACTTTTTTCCGATATCAAACGATGGGCGATAGCTTGTAGCTGACGAGTATTTTGTAATTTGATATTGTCTATTTCTTCTAGCTCCTTATCTAACAATATTTGAAAGCGATAATAAGAATTTTTAGCTTCTGGATCGCTAGGTTCAAACACCTGTTCTAATTGTCCAGATACTATTTCACTATTACCATCAAAAACAATATTTAAAAGCGGCCTTCCCCATTGCAAGAGTCCCCAATTTTTAACTTCTTTATAAAGGTAGGCACTAGTCAGGGAACCTGTACCTAAAGAAACTATTAAAATATCTTCCGTATTGAGGACTTTGTTTGCTTGACGTTTACTATTAATTTGTGCTTCTAAAACAGCTAAATGGGCTGGATTATTAGCAAACACACCACCATCGATTAAACTATAGGCGCTGTTAGAATTCTCAATATTGATAATTCTATGGGGAGCAAAATAAGTCGGAGTGGCAGTAGTTGCCAATGCTACATCTAAAAGCGAAAACCCTGCACACAACTTGCGAAAGTTTTCAGATCTTTTCTCTTCTTTTTCGAGTTTGTTTGTAAAAAGTATCGGAATTCGTTGCTCGATATCATAACTAGTTACAAAAACTTCTTTGAGGTTACTTTCTAAAGTAGCGTTACCAAAATATTGACTTAATATTTCTTTTTTACTTTCAGAAGGATATTTTGGCTGGAGAAATATATCTTCTATTGGGCCGAGTATTCTTTCAAAGAATGGCTCATAAAATATTTCTACTCCATACTCAAGATATAATTGTACGAGATCCTCAGCAGTGTACTCGGCTTGTAGGGAATCAGATACATCAGAAGTAACTCGGGGTTTAGTTAGTCCCAGCGCCAAAATTCCACCACTGGAAGTACCAGCAATTAAATCAAACAGACTGAATATAGGTTTTTGTGTCCGCCTTTCAATTTCTGCAAGGAGAAGTGCAGGAATAATGCCCCGAATACCGCCTCCATCAATGGCAAGTATTTTATATTTAGGCTGGGCTTGTGTATTCATAGCTTCTGGCAGTTCCTCCTGAGTGAATATTTGTGCTTGTTCGATAACGGAATCTTGAGTTTGGTCTTTTTTGGTTTCTTCTTCCTGTGGCTGGAGAGTTTCTAAGGTTGGGGAAACTTCGGATTCTTCTGTGTTTGTTTGTTCCTTGGCTTCCTCGTTGGTTGTTACCTGAGTTAATATTTGTGCTTGTTCGATAACGGAATCTTGAGTTTGGTCTTTTTTGGTTTCTTCTTCCTGTGGCTGGAGAGCTTCTAAGGTTGGGGAAACCTCGGATTCTTCTTCTGTGTTTGTTTGTTCCTTGGCTTCGTCGTCGTTGGTTGCTAACGGTATCGTTGCTGCTAATAAATCTGTGGTTACTGTTGAGATATTTTCTTCAGGAATAACTGGTGTTTCAATTTGGATATCTTCTTGGATATCCTCTTGTTCGGATAATGGTGCTGCAAATGGCACCGGATTAGATGATTGGGTTGCAAATGGAATTTGTGCTAACTCCCAACTAGGATTCCCGCGAAAATTTCCTTGAAAAGACTTTCCAGTTTTGTTTTTGACTGTTGTTCCTTGCCCGTCATTTAATTTCCAGTAAGCCACTAATCCTTCTTCATCCCCGGCTATTAATCCAGAACGATGGGTTTGGATTTGTGCCTGAGTACATGGATAATTCCAAACGCTAATGTTTGCTAATTGTCCTTTAAAATAGACTTGTTTGTGTAAAGTTGCTCCCAGAGTTACAGAACTTGTCGCTTTGTTTAAAGATGAACCTCTAAGAGAGTCGTTATATTCATTTTCATCAAGATATACTGTTACTTGACTGCTATTAAAAACAATGGCAAAAAAGTGCCATTGTCCTATAGTTAATTCTCCATTCCCAAAGGTTTTGATACCCTTGCTCACAGTTTCATCGATGAAGACGTCTAAGCTTCCTGTTTCACTGATGCCGAATTCAAAATTATCGCTGTATCGCTCTGATGAACGGGCAAAAAATACATTACGCGTTCCATAACTAGTGGATTTAGTTGTTAGTTCGTATGGATTTATCCACCCGGAAACCGTAAAGGCTGAACTTCCTTGAGCGAAAACACCGCCAATGTCGTTTCTGCCAAAATCTATATAATCATCGACGCCATCAAATGTTAAAACTATTTGTGTATCTGCTAGGTTTGTCACAATTATTGAATCTCCAAGTATAAATAATTTTTAATTGAAAAATCAGTTTTAAATAGCAATAAAGTTAATAATAAAATTTATTAATAATTTTCAAAATAATGGCTAATTGGCTCTAGTTAAAGTTGTTGATTTTTTTTATTTGAGTACCTAATTTTTCTTAGTTAGTAATACTTCTGCGATCGCCTCCGAAATAGGATAGTGCGGTGAATATATCTCCATCCAAAAAAATTCGCCGACTGGATTAACTTCGAGAAATACGTGCCGCCCATCAGGAGTGACGATAATATCAATTGCTCCATAGTTTAAGCCAAAATAAGCCATCAGTTTGAGCAGCTTTTTTTCAACATCTTCTGGCAAGTTGTATGGTTGCCAATTCTTAACTAGGGCTTTTCCTTCTCTGCGCCAGTCGTAAGTAGATCCTTCCAAACTTTGCGAGTCTACTGCGGCAGTAAATACGCGGTGTCCGACAATAGTTGTCCGCAACTCCAGCGCCTTGGGTACGTTTTCTTGAAATGTCATCGGACAAAAACGCAGCCCTTCCATATTCTCCAAATCGTCGGCTGTAACTGGAGTGGTAAACACCACGTTTTCTCGCCCCTGCTCATTGTAAATCGCAAAGGAAGAAAGCATTTTGGTGACTAGCCCTTGCGGGCACTCTTGAGAAAACTGCTTGACTGCTTGGGGATTGTTTGAAGTCAAGCTACGTGGAGTTAGAAGTCCGACTTGTCGTGCAATTTGTAGCTGTAGTTGTTTATTATTAGCCCACTCTACATTAGAGATTTTATCCAAGTGGAATCCTTGGAGGCTGGCGATCGCACCTCTGACAGTGGCGCGACATTCGTTAACTGACGCATCTCTGTATTGCTTGTCCATTGAGGCAGGGATTTTTTGCCCGTAGCGCATCCGGCGATACCAAACAGAGGATACCTCACCCAAATCGAGCTTTTGTTCGCCATCAGTAATAATTACCCGTTCTGTATCGCCAAAATAAATATCTAGCTTGACTTCAGTGGGATATCTGTCTGTATCAAACCGAAATGCTTTTTCTCCTTTAGCCTCAATTTGTTTGATGACTAGAGGAATACTTTCGTTGTCTTGGCTAAAGGTAATTATTAATACGGTCATAATAATTAGGAATTAAGTAGCTCAGTGTTAAAAATCATCGTTATGGCAAGGTAGGAGGTAAAAATATTGCTATGTCTAGCATTCCAGCTTTAAAAATGTCCTAAGATATCTGACTACGGCTATAAATCCTCGTTACAAAAACGGCCTCCTGCCTTCATTAACATTCATCTTTTCTTTGAAGTAGGGCATCAGCGATCGCATTTGCAATCGGTAAGTCTAGATCCTTCTCGAGCATTCCCCACTCTCCCACAGGGTTGATTTCTAAAAAGACATATTCGCCTGATGGCGTGACGATGAAATCTAAAGCCCCAAACAACAGCCCAAATCTTCCCATAAAAGCTTGAAGACGGCGAACTACTTCATTAGGAAGCTGGTGGTGTTGCCATGCACCAATATCAACACCAGGTTGACGCCAATCAACTTTGGCTGCTGCATAGACATCGGCATTTAGCGCCCCCACAAATACATTACCATTCACATACACCACGCGTAGTTCCTGCTGTTTGGGGATTTGTTCTTGAAAAACCATCGGACAGTGGCGTAGTGATTCGGCATCTGCTAAGTCTTCTTCTTTAACAATGCTGGTGTAAAGAAAGAACGAGGTGTATTCCATACTGCGGGAAAGAGGAGTTAGTAATTTACTCACCATTTTTCCCTTGACTTGCTGGAAAAACTCTCGCGCTGACTCAGCTTTATTGGTGATAACAGTCTGGGGAATCGCAAAACCTACTTCAGAGGCAACCCGCAGTTGACGCAGTTTATTTTCTGCATAATTTATCCGTTCTAAATTATCTATCCAGCGAGCTTCTTTTAGGCTGTCCCAAAAACCATCTAAAGTTGCTTTTGATTCTCTAACGCAAGCTTCTCGAAACTTAGAAGCTAATTTTGGGCTGAGTGTTGGCTCCCAAATGCGGCGCATCCACACAGCTTGCACCTGTTCTGTACCGATCGAGCAGTTGTTATATTCTATAGTGTGGTAGCTTTTTGACTTATCAAAAGATGCTGTTAATTCCACTTCTAGAGGAAACCTATCGGTATCTAAACGAAATGGTTGCGCCCCTTTTTTTGATAAGGCTTCTGCCACTCTATCTATTGTGAAAAAGTCAGAACTGTGAGTGATTAATAGAACAACATCACGAGACAGGTGCATAAAATATTTTGTGAGAGAATTTTTCTAAATTGATATTAAGAAATACCAAATAAATTCTTTTTTACATTCTCCTTGTACAAAAAATATCGGCTGTGGAAGAACCGATCGCCTCCATATTATGCATCGAATAAGATGAAAGCGATCGCCCTCCCTAAGAGCTGCTTTAAGTTTATTTTCAGAGCTAGAAGACTAAGAGGTTGGATCTTCCCAATCTGAAGGAAACTTGAAAGTGTAAATAAAAGGAGGATTAGAAGGAGGATTAGAAGGTGGTGTTGAAGGAGGAGTAGGCTCCGCTGCATCAACACCTTGCTCTTGTAAGAAACGGGCAAAGAATGGTACTACTGCAACATCCACTTTTTCGAGTGTGTTTGTAGACATAGAGTTTTCCCTTAGGGAAATTATTTTGGCAATTAAAGATATATCAGTAATTAAATATGTGTGCAAGGACAGTTAAGAAGTTAATAAGTTAAGACATTTAAGACATTTAAGACAGTTAAGCAGATATTTAAGACAGTTAAGACACTTAAGCAAAAATTTGTTGACAATTATTAATAATTATTACCAATGATTATTATTACTTATCAAAGTACAGCAATAAGTTTTTTGCAGAAGTGGGGAAAAGGGCAATCTACGGGATTTATACAGATGGTAAGCAGGAGAGGTGAGGGGAAAAGAAATTAGATAGGGTGTTGGATGTAAGAATTGAGTAATTTAATTCTTAAATGTCCATCAAGTCCAACTACTTTGGCTTAGCCTTGGATCGACTTTGTTAACAACGGATCTAAAACACTATAGCAATCCTATTTCATTTATGAAAGCTAGAATACATTTGTACGTTCTTCTTTCCTGTTCTCTGTTCCCTTTACATGAGTAATTTTGCAATTCATTTAGGATTGCTATATCAGATAAAGATGCACCACGAATTAATTATTGATGGCTAAAACAAGATAACTAATTCGTAATTGAGAATCTCTCGAATTGAATTCGGGAGATTCTCTAGATAAACGAGTTTTGGCTTGGCTTTTTAGGTTGAGCAGCTTCAGAAGTTTAGACAGTCACGGGTTGTCCTTGTTCAATTGCCGATCGCTCATTGGGTGATTCCTTGACTCTATTGAGCCATTTTTCAGCTTTTGAGTAGTTATCTTTTTGCACCTGCTCGATCGCTTGCTTAAAGTGCAATTGTACGCCCCAAACATCTGTATGGAAACGTTTCTCTTTCTTCATACGCTCAAAGAATTCTACCGTTTCAATATGTGAAAGTTCGCCAACAGATTTGGCGATCGCCATAAACACTTCAAACACATCATCTGCCATTTTGGCATCACCGCAGACATAGTAATGACATTGCGGATGCTTCAATAAATGCCAAAGTTCTTGGGCATTTTCTTGCATCAAGCCTTGTACGTAGACTTTTTTATCTGTTAAGCGCGAAAAAGCTACTTTTAAATTAGTCAACACGCCTCGGTTTTGCCAATTGACAAGTTGTTCGCCATAGAGGAAGTCATCACGATCGCGACAGCCGAAGTATAAGCAAGCATCTCCTAGCTGCGTTCCTTGATTCTGTAAGGCTTCGCGGTACTCAAGGAAGGCAATTAGCGGTGACACTCCCGTACCTGGCCCTACCATCAGCATTGGAGAAAGCGGATCGGCTGGGGGACGGAAGCCAGAAGTACGAACGCCAATGCGAACTTTTGAGCCTACTGGCAGTCCCGCTAGGTAATTGGAGCATAGCCCTTGGCGCACTTTACCTGCATCAGTTTTAATTTGCAGCACGCCAACTGTAATTTGAATTTGTTGGGGATGCAGAAGCGGACATGAGGAAATAGAGTAAAGTCGTGGTTTTTGCTTCGGTAGCAATTCCAACAAGGCTTCTAGGGTAATAGGGGCGGAGGGGAATTCATCGAATAGATCGGCAACACTCATGAAATTGTCCGTAATCGTTTTCTTGAGCGTGATACTATCGGGATGATCTTCTCCTTGGCGGAGAATTTCTAACCAAGTTTCCAAACGTTGTTTGTCTTGGGGATTTTGTGCGGATGCGTATAAGTAAGCGAGTAAATCGTTGAAGGGTTCTCGCAAGGACAAATCGAGTTCTTCAGACAATAGCTGACCAACAGTTGTAGGCACTGTAACGGGTGGCTGGTCTTCTGTTACCTTCCCATCCGGTGTAGTGTATTCAGCAGTGAAGTAGACATTAGGACTAACGCCCATGCGCTGGCACAAACGATTCACTAATTCTGGAGGATTGCAAGGATGTACCGCTAGGTGGTCGCCTGTTTCGTAATGTAAATCTGTTCCAGAAATATCGAAGACAAGATAACGGGTAGAACGGCTGCCAGGAATTACTTCTTTAAGCAGTTCGTCGTTGGCAATTAACGGCACTTCGATATCTTTATCGCCGCTGAAGGCTACGGGGGTAACGCTTGCGGCTTCTGCTGCACTCAAAAATCTCGCTGTCAGTTTGACTGTAGCGGCGTTTGTGGTATCGTCAGATGTTTCATCTGCACCTAATACACGAGAAATCAGTCCCAACCACTGTTTGAAGGTATCGGCTTGTCCTTTAATTTCATCGCCTTTGTGTAGTGGCACGACACAATTTGCACCCGCCTTGGTAAGTGCTTTATCGATCGCCATCCCAGCCGCGCAGAAGTGTTCGTATACGGTGCTGCCAATGCCTAATACAGAATAGTTCAAGCCATTGAGGGAACCCGCAGGCTGTTGCTTGAGACGTTGCAGAAATTGCTTGCCGTTACTTGGGACTTCACCGTTGCCAAAGGTAGATGTGACAATTAATAGCAGCTTTTCTGAGGCCAAGGTATCAATATTATATTCGTCGAGTGCCATGACCTTGGGGCGGAATCGCTGCAATTGTCGCGCGGCTTTACGAGCAAAACCTTCGGCGGTGCCTGTCTCTGACGCAAAAAGAATGAGAATGCGGTCTTGCTTATCGCCATCTTCATCGGCAACAGCGATGAATTTCTCTAAATTGATATCGTCTTCCACTGCCCAGCGATCGGCTGCATGATGATAGGCAGGTTCTAAATAAAAGTCGCGCATTGGATGATGCCATACCGGACAGGTACTACCACCAACGGCGGGGACAACCCAAGCCCAATCGCCTGGGCATTCGCGTCCGGCTTTCTTTTCGCGCAAGTCGTGAATTAAGAACTGCCGAGAAGCTGTTTGGTGGTCTACCATCGTTACCTTCGCTTTTTGGAAGGAGTAGAGGATAGCAATGTTGAGTTCCAAGGCGACGCGATCGCGCCATAGGGTTTGTTCGGAACTCGTATCTAATTTGAGGACTTTGGCAATTTCCTCCATCTTGTTATAGCGGGACTCATCCAAGAAATCCCGCATGATTTCTGTACCCATATACCAGCCATTGAAGGGAATGCAACCATAGTTGATGCCGCCAATGTGGACAGAGAAGTTGCTAATTGCCGGAATCGCATACCAGCGCATACCAAGTGACTTCAACTCTGGAATCGTCGGATGCTCGATTTCTACTTCCAGCACTTCGTCTCTGTTCCAGTGATACATCTTCGGTGCTTGACCGGCAGCCTCAATCACCAGTGGCAGAATATCGTAAGCTGTGCGTGGTTCTGGTGGTTGCCAGCCAAATTTGATAATGGCGTTGGTCAATTCCAAGTTGGCTGGGTCGCCTAAGATGCTGCCATCAGCTTGTTGATATGCTGCATAGCGATACAGCTGGGAATTCCAAATCCGGTGTCCCCAAGGTTCCTTGGGTTGCTTGGGACGGAAGACGGTCATGGTAATTTGCAGATTGCCGCCATTCGTAGCAAAACGGATGTGTTCTTCAAGTTCGCGGAACATCTCATCTGGGTCGGTAACATGACGGCGATCGCGTACTATCATATTGTTCCAAGCAATCCGCCCCACGCATTTGGAAGCATTGCGCCAAGCTACCTGCGCCCCATAAGCTAATTCTTCGTAAGTATGGGTATAAGTGCCTGTTGCTTTGACTTCTTCCTTAATTTCCTTCCATCGCCTTTCCTTATCTTCCAGTTCCCAAGCTTGTTCGGAGGCAATTAACTCTAAAAATTGTTTGGCTTTTTTGAGCAATCGTTCCTCATTCAGCTTGGGCAACTTCACGATGTTGATGACTCGTTCCAGCAAGGTCACCCAACCCTGACGTACTTCGGGCGTCAAATCTGGGACATGCCGTTCCATTAAGGCAATCATACACTCTGTAATTGCCGGATAAGCACAGGTAGGCACATCTGCACTACCATGTACCTGTCCCAAGAAGCGCAGTTCGCGCAACATCTCATCGCTGCTGCCAATTTTGAGGCAGTTGACCAAAAATTCTAGTGCCTGGAATAAGTGCAGGGAAAGATAATCCATGTCTGCACGGCCAAAAATGGGCAGTACAAACGGATATTTTTCAAACAGCATTTGATAAAATTCAATTCCCATTTGCTGTTTGTTTTGGCTCAGGACTTGCCAGGAATCTGCCATTTTGAGGAACAGTTCTGGTGGTAGGGCTGCTTCGTAATGACGAATCGCATCTACCATCGGCAGAATTATATAAGTATTGAAGAACTTGTAGAGTGCAGAGTTTGCGCCTTTGGCCAATTCCTCGCGATCGTATTCTTCCAAAGTCGGAATCGACGGTAGCATCCACATCCATACCTGCCGTGCTTTTACCCAGTGATGGAGGCGCATTCCGATATCCGCAAAAAACTTGCCATAATCTTCAACGCTCTTAAAACTATGCTCTCGCTCTGGTGGTACCCCTGTTAGCGGTTCGGCAATAATGTTTTGAGTTTCGGGTTGGAGTTGGTGAATAGAGCAGTCAAACAATTCATAGAAAAAGTCTGCCATACTGTCGATCGCTTCGCCAAACAGATACTCCAAGTCTGGTTCTTCCAGTAACAGACGCTTGAAGAACTTTTCCATTTGCAGTTCTTTCCACGATCGCAGTTTGTTCCATGCTTCTTTTACCAGCACTTCCTCTTGTGGCGTTAGAGGAGTCGGTTGCGGCAATTCTACCTCACCTTTACCATTATTATCTTGAGGACGCAGCGATCGCAGGCTATTTTGTCTGCCAAATATGGTTACAGTACTGCTGCTACCTTGACTGCTGCTTTGGGTTAGTCGTACTTTTAGTTTTAACTCTGGTGCCTGACTCCAGGTTGCGATGGGAAACTCTAGATCTGCGTTAGCATCTCCCTGCAAATATTCCTGTGTTGCAAACGTAACAGTTCCAGCATCTTGCCAAGGATTAGTAATATTTCCTTCCCGGTAGCACAGTGTAATAGAAATCGTGCAGTCGCCTTTATTCTTCAACTCCACCAACCAGTTGGGCTGCATCCGCGCAAACAGATCCTTTTGTAATAAAATCTCACCATTGTGGGACGCGAGATGTACCCGGCATTTATACTTATAGATATTCTTAGCAGGAAAATCTGTGGCAGAGACTTCGGTTAAATGAATAATTCGTTGATTATTAGGAGACAGCTTATCCTGCATATTATAGAAATTACAAAAGCGGTAATTGAACTATAAGTAATTCTAAATGATTCATCAACTTCTTTTCTTTAATTTGGAGTTGGTTTAGCGCCTGGTTTTGGAAGACTCAATTGACTAGGAGATATTGAAGTAGGTTGGTGTTGAAAATTGTCGTTATCAAAATGCAGGAAACAGAGAATAGGAGGCAGTAAGAAAGAGCTTTTTGGGCAACTTTACTTTCCGTTATATACTTTGGTTTTTTTGTACCATTTTAGTAAACCTAAAATTACCGAAAAATTATTAATCAAATATTTGAGGAATTCAATAATTTAGAAGAAATTTTATTTCAACGCCAAGATTTGATTCAAGAGCTAACTATGTAAGCGGTCTAATAAACCTGATATTATCCTGATTCTTCAAGTCAACCAACTAGCTAACACGCATTCGTATAAACAACGACATCTCTCCATTATTTAAATTAAACCTGCACCCAGTATTGACAGCACGATTTAGATTTTCTCCACAACCCGTTTTTGGTGATTCTACAACCTTGAATAATTGATTTGTGAGAGTTCGTTAATAGAGAAAATATTCCTTAAGTAAGAGACAAATAATAAGACAAGTGTCCTATTTTAGTCATACTGTAGGAATAGGAAAAGGAGATGTCGGCAACAAAACAACTGGAAATTTTAGATTTAATTAAAGAACTGCGGCAGCAACTCAATCTTTCTCAGAAACAGTTTGCTGTTAGATTAGGAGTCTCATTCAAAACAGTCAATCGTTGGGAGAATGGCCATACAGTCCCTTCACGGTTAGCGCGAAAGCTCATAGAAGAAACGATCCGCCAGATGGGCGAACCCGGCAAAAGGCTGCTCAACCAGTATTTTCCAGAAGCAGAATCCGGTTATGATTCATAAGATGAGGGTTTTTCAACCCAAAAACATCTTTGTTGCCAAAACAGGAAAAAGTGCGCTCATTCGAGAGCAGTTGCTACACTATGCTGTTGCTCTGCTATCTGTTGCCTTAGCACTGGGTATAACTATGGTGCTGAAGCCATATATCAGTGCCACACCTGCGGCACTACTTTTTGCTGCGGTTATGGTGAGTGCCTGGTATGGTGGTTTAGCTCCGGGATTATTCGCAACTGCTTTGTCTACTTTGGCACTCAATTATTTGTTCTTGAGGCCGCTTTATTCAGCAAATACTACAAACCCGAACATTTTAGTTCCCTTAGCTGTGTTCGTACTGGCAGCAGTGTTAATTAGCTCGCTTAACGAATCGCGCCGCAAAGCCCAACGCAAAGCTGAGGAGAGCTTGAAATTTCTCCGTGAAAGCGAGGCACAGTTCGATCGCTTTGTCGAATCCAATGAAGAAATACTGCGGCGACGAGAAACAGAATTTCGCTCAATTACCGATACGCTGCCAGTTTTGATTGCCTTTGTGGATGCACAACAGCGTTACCGCTTCAACAACCGAGCTTATGAGGAGTGGTTTGGGCAATCGGCGACAGAAGTCTGTGGCAAGCATCTTTGGGAAGTTTTGGGTGAATCTGCATATCAAGTAATTCGTCCTTATGTGGAACAAGTACTTTCGGGAGTGGAAGTGACTTTTGAAACTGAAATCCCTTATAAAGATGGTGGAAGGCGCTATGTCAATGCTATTTACGTTCCTCAATTAGACTCACAAGGAGATGTTGAAGGGTTTGCGGTGTTAATTAGCGACATTAGCGATGTCTTCCACGAGCTGCGCTTACGCAAACAAGCCGAAACTGCCTTGCAACAATTAAACGAAACTTTAGAGCAACGAATTCAAGAGCGTACAGCCCAGTTAGAAGCCGCCAACAAAGAACTAGAATCTTTTTCTTATTCAGTTTCTCACGATTTGCGAGCGCCATTTCGCCACATCGCCGGATTTGTAGAATTGCTTACCAAGCACCTGAGTTCCACACAATTAGATGAAACCAGTCAGCGCTACTTAAAAATAATCGCCCAAAGCGCAAAACAGGCAGGAGCATTAATTGATGAGTTGCTGTCATTTTCCCGTATGGGGCGAGCTGAGATGTGTCAGATTGTCCTCGATATTGAGGAACTAGTGCAAGAGGTAAAACGAGATTTAGTTGCAGAAACCCAAGGACGAGTAATTAATTGGCACATCCGATCGTTACCACAAGTGCAAGGCGACCCTTCTATGCTGCGGCTGGTGCTTCGCAACTTGATGTCTAATGCCATTAAATATACCCAAAATCGCCCCATAGCAGAAATTACCATTGGCAGTAGCGATAATGAAAACGAAGTCATCTTTTTTGTGCAAGATAACGGCGTTGGGTTTAACATGCAATATGCCCACAAACTATTCGGAGTATTTCAACGCCTGCATAGCGAACCAGAATTTGAAGGCACAGGTGTTGGATTAGCAAACGTGCAGCGGATTATTCATCGGCATAACGGTCAAGTCTGGGCAGAGAGCGAAATTGACAGTGGAGCCACCTTTTATTTCTCACTGCCAAAGTTGTCGAACAAGGAGAGTGAATGAGAGAACTCAAGCGAATTCTGCTGATTGAAGATAGTGCTAATGATGCAGAATTAATATTGGCTGCCTTGTCAGAAAACCATCTGGCAAACGAAGTAGTGGTGGTACGTGATGGAGAGGAAGCCCTAGATTATCTCTATCGCCGGGGACTTTTTCGGTTGCGAATGGAAGGACATCCTGTTGTGGTACTGCTGGATTTGAAGTTACCTAAAATCGATGGATTAGAAGTACTGGCACAACTCAAATCAGATCCAGCAATGCAAGTAATTCCGGTGGTAGTACTAACTTCTTCCCGTGAGGAGCCAGATTTAGTTCGCTGCTACAAATTAGGCGTTAATGCTTATGTCGTCAAGCCCGTAGATTACCATGAGTTTGCCGATGCCATTAAGGGTGTCGGCCTGTTTTGGGCAGTGATTAATCAACCACCACCTGGGGCTTTGCCTCCTGCACCTCATCGTCAACAGGAGAGCAAGTGATGAGTGTTCTTCGTTTCCTCCTTTTAGAAGATAGTCTGTTGGATGCAGAACTTACCCAAATGGTGTTAGCCGAAGGAGGAATTGATTGCCAAGTTGTGAGAGTGGAAACCGGGGCTGAGTTTTTGGCTGCTATTTCCACAGAGGCTTTCGATTTAATTCTTGCCGATTATGCCTTACCTTCTTTTGATGGAATTTCTGCCTTGGAAATTGCTCGCGATCGGCGTCCAGAAATTCCTTTTATTTTTGTTTCTGGGGTATTGGGTGAAGAATTAGCAATTGAAGCTTTGAAAAATGGTGCAACTGATTATGTTTTGAAGCAACGGCTGGGGCGGTTAGTTCCTTCGGTGCAACGCGCATTGCGAGAAGCTAAAGAACGCCGCGATCGCCAGGAAATAGAAGAATCTCTCCAAAAAAGTGAAGCCAAGTATCGCCGAATTGTTGATACTTCTTATGAGGGAATTTGTACCATCGACTCCCAAGCCCGAACAGAATTTGTGAATCAGCGGATGTCACAAATTTTAGGCTATACAGCAGAAGAAATGCTGGGACGCTCGATATTTGATTTTATTGACCTTGATGATATTAGCGCCGCAGAAAAATTGGCATGGTTCAAGAAAAAAGAAAGCGATTTGAAAGAAAGCCGCTGGCGTTGCAAAGATGGTTCGTATATTTGGACGCTGACTTCTGCTAGAGCTATTTTTAACAAACAAAATGAATTTTTAGGCGCGATCGCCATGTTAACCGACATCACCGATCGCAAACGCACCGAAGAAGAACGCGATCGCCTTTTGCAATTAGAAAAATCAGCGCGTGCGGAAGCAGAAGCCGCCAACCGCATTAAAGATGAGTTTTTAGCGGTACTTTCCCACGAATTGCGATCGCCTTTAAATCCGATTCTCGGTTGGGCAAAACTCTTGCAGACTCGGAAATTTAATGAAACAGCTTTGAAAAAAGCTCTAGAAACCATTGAGCGCAATGCCAAATTACAAGCTCAACTGATTGAAGACTTGCTTGATGTTTCCCGCATCCTCCAAGGTAAACTCAACCTCAAAATGGTAGCAGTGAATTTGGCATCCACCATTGCAGCAGCAATGGAAACAGTGCGTTTAGCCGCAGAGGCAAAATCCATTCACATCGAAACGATGCTCGATCCGACAGTCGGCATTTTGGGCGATCCAGCTCGCTTGCAGCAAGTCGTCTGGAATTTATTATCAAATGCCGTCAAATTCACAGGTACGGGGGGACGAGTAAATGTGCGATTGGAGAGCATCAACGCTTACGCACAAATTACCGTCAGCGATACAGGTAAAGGCATTAGTGCAGACTTCCTACCTCATGTGTTTGACTATTTTCGCCAAAGCGACAATACAACAACCAGAAAATTTGGTGGTTTGGGATTAGGCTTAGCGATCGCCCGCCATTTAATCGAGATGCATGGCGGCACAATTTGGGTGCAAAGTTCCGGTGAGGAGCAGGGAGCTACTTTTACAGTAAGATTACCACTAATTAAGGATAGTGGAACAACCAAATCTGAAATAAATGCTAATTCTGCAACTGCCGTTTCTGGCTTTTCTCCCCTCATGGGGATACAAGTCTTGGTTGTAGATGACAATGACGACAGCCGCGAATTTTTCAGCTTTGTACTAGAAGAATTGGGAGCAACAGTAATTGCAGTTGCATCAGCAGGTGAAGCCTTACAAGTTTTCAGAGAATTAAAACCAGATATTTTACTCAGCGATATTGGAATGCCGGAAATAAACGGCTATATGCTGATAAAACAAATACGTGATTTTGAGGCACAAACAGCACGAGAAAAGATGCCAGCGATCGCTTTGACGGCTTATGCAGGAGAAAGCGATCGGCAAGAAGCATTCAATGCAGGGTTTCAACAACACCTCGTTAAACCTGTGGCACCAGAGGAATTGCTCGTGGCAATTTCCAGTTTAATTAAACATAACTAATACCGTTTGTTTGTGAAGCTGCATACATTTACCCCCCGGCTACGCCGTCCCCCCTTAGCAAGGGGGGACTACAGGGGGGTCTTGATTATGTGCATCTTCATACAGAATTGGTATAAGAAAGAAGCGATTCATTGCACCTTATTTCTTCATCCAAGCAAAAATCACTTTATGCAAAAATGAATATAAGTCTTTGAGATAATTAATCAATGATCTGGGTATCTGGGAAGAAGTTACACAGTAACAGCTATGAAATTAAAAAACTCTTAGGACAGGACGACTTTGTTATTAGTTATCTCGCAGAAAATCTGCAAGATGGCAAGAATGTTACGATCAAGACATTGGATGCTAATTTGCTTAACCAACTGAGTCACGAAGAAAGCGATCGCTTACACTGGCGCAAAAAAAGCGGTTGGCTATCCAAAGATAAATACAACTATTCCCTTAATGCCGTGGCAGGGCATCTACCGATGCCGTGGCAGGGAATCTACCGAGATTCCCTACAGCATCTCCCGGTAACTCCAACAGGTATTAAGGTAATTACTACCTTCTTCTCTCGCGTCCAGACTTGTAAATTATAATCTATAAAGGTTTTGTCAATTTGCAAAAGTTTCTAAACAACGTATATTCCACGAAGCCTTGCGGATTTTAGCTTTTCGATACCTGGCACTGCGGCTCAAGCGCACGCCTCGCAAACACAAAAACCGCGATCGATATTAGATAATATATAAATCAATACCCAGTTTTTCAACTATGTAAACACAGCAATAATAATGACTATTAAAGAACAAATTAATCAAGAACTAGAAAAATTACCTGAACCTTTATTACAGGAAATTTTAGACTTTGTGCAATTTTTGCAAGTCAAACATCAGACAAACAGTATATCTTCAGATAGCCAACCCGATCAAACGCTGATAGCAGACCGTACCTTAACAGGTTCTACTGCTGAAGATTTATTAGAATTTGTGGGCACTTGGGAAGGTTCAGATATCAGAGAATGCTTGCAACTAGTTCATGATAGCCGGATGCCTCTAGAATTTTAATTATGTATCTATTGGATACTAACCACTGTTCCTTCTTGATGGAAGGTGTGCCTAGCGTTGTAAATCACTTGCGATCGCTTGGTCAAATACAATTAGCAACCAGTGTTATTGTTGCTGGAGAGTTGCGCTTTATGGCACAAAATTCACACCAAAAAGCCGCTAATCTAATAAAAATTAATGCATTCCTTAAGCGAATTAACCTATATGGTATCGACAAAGAAACAACAGAAATATACGGCGATTTTAAATCAGAAATTATTAAGCAATTCGGCCCAAAAGAAAAAAATAAACGTAAAACAACCAAACTAAATACCATAGGCATTAGTGAAAATGACCTTTGGATAGCTGCTACAGTTTTACGTCATTCGTTGACTCTTGTTTCATCTGATGCCGACTTTGAACGAATGCTACAACTAAGAGACTTTTCTTGCGAAAGTTGGGTGTAAATTAAGCAGCCTCAAACATTATACTTATTGAAAACAGCTAATTTTCCTCAACTAAAAAACTTCTCCACGCATCTGACAAATATCTCCACGCCCATTCCCAACACCGTCTCATCAAAATCAAACCGGGGATGATGGTGCGGATAAGCCAAACCTTTTTCTGCATTTGCAGAACCCAAAAAGAAATAGCAACCAGGCACTTCTTCCAAGAAAAATGACATATCTTCAGCAGCCATAGTTTGACATTCTGGCACAATTCCCAATGGAGTTTCTACCACTTGTTCTGCGACAGAACGCACCAATTCTGCCATCTTCACATCATTAATTACCGGTGGATAAAGCGACCAATAATCTAACTTATAATTCGCACCTTGACTCTGACAAATTCCGGCGATAATCTGTTCAACGCGCTGCTGGAAAAAGCCTTTAAAACTCGGATTAAAATACCTGACAGTGGCACTCATTCTCGCTGTGTCAGCAATCACATTGCGCTTGGTTCCAGCATGAAGTTCGCCTACTGTCACCACAGCTGAATCAATGGGATTCACATTCCGAGACACAATAGTTTGCAAGGCATTGACAATTTGAGCCGCAACGACAACGGAATCCACAGTTTGATGGGGTAGCGCGCCGTGTCCACCTTTGCCCAAAATTGTACAGTTAAAGCACTCCACAGCCGCCATTAATGCGCCACTGCGAACGCCTACCGTTCCCAAAGGTAAGTTATTCCACAAATGCAAACCAATAATTGCATCAACATCAGGATTTTTCAACACCCCAGCTTCAATCATCGGCTTTGCGCCTCCTGGTGATTCTTCGGCTGGCTGAAAGATAATTTTCACCGTACCAGAGAAGTCTTGACGATGCTGTTGCAGATAGTAAGCTGTACCTAAAGCGATCGCTGTATGTCCATCATGTCCACAAGCGTGCATTACTCCATCATGCTGGGATTTGTAAGGCACTTCGTTAAGTTCTTGAATTGGCAAAGCATCCATATCAGCTCGAATTGCCAAAACTTTATCTGTACAGACGCGATTAATCGCGTCTGTACAAGGTTTGTTACCTTTAATGGTGGCGACAATGCCAGTTTGGGCAATGCCGGTTTGATGTTCAATTCCCCATTCCTGTAATTTTTCTGACACAAACTTAGCAGTCAGTTTTTCCTGAAAACCCAACTCTGGTTGTTGATGTAATCGTCGCCGCCACTCTATCAATTGTGGTTGCAATGAGCGAATTGAAAGTCGAATTCGAGAAAGGTCAACAGAAGAGGGATTGGGGAAAGTGGAAACCATTATCAAGATAAGGTAGTTGAAGTACACCTAACTTAGGTTATCTTCCCACTTTAGCGTGAGTTTGACGAGTCAGCTTTTTCAAAGTAGACGCAGTTTAGTTCAATTTCTCCAGGAAATTGCACAATAATGCGATCGCTTTTACCTAATATAGGGCTGACATTTGATTGCGTGAAAAAAATCAGTACATCCAGACAAGGCTTCTATCCTACTCCCTAGTCCCTGTCTATCGCGCTTGCGCTGCGCTTTGCGCACCACACAAATAAATTCTCCAAATCAAACCGGATTTCTATATGTACGCAAAAAATTGAAATCCCCGACTTCTTACCAGAAATCAGGGAGCTGTATACTGGGAATTTCCACAATTTAATTTTGAAACATTAGTGTTTCTAAATCTAAATCTGATGCTATTTGAGCAAGTTTGTCTAAATCAGTAGGGTTTTCTAAATAAGGTAAGCAGCCTAAAACTGGCGTGTTAGTTAGGGATTGAATTAATTCTGGTGGCGTCCAGTCGGCTATCTGTGCATCTGAACGAGGTTGTACGCAGTTCAAGACAATGCCTTTGAGATCTACGCGCAATTGTCTTGCTAATGCGACATTTGCCACTGCTTGAGCGATCGCACCTAATTTCACTGGTACTACTAATACCGTTGGTAAGCGCCATTCTGCGGCTAAATCAGCTACCGTTAATTCGTCGGTTACTGGCGAACCCAAGCCACCCAAGGCTTCTACCAGTAAAAAATCGCGCTGCGATCGCAATTTAGACAAAGTTTGCCACACCAATGCTAAATCTACTTGGCGATTTTCTTTTGCTGCGGCGATGGGAGGAGCAAGCGGTGCTTGAAAATACAACGGTGTAATTTCTTCGGCAGATTGTTCTAGGGTAAATAGATTTTGATACCACTCGCGATCGCCAATCCCTGATTGAATCGGTTTCATGATTCCCCAAGGACGTTGCGGGTAATATTTTTGCCAATAAGCTGCTAACGCTGTGGTTAAAACAGTTTTACCAGCCTCTGTATCAGTTCCAGTAATCAGTAATGCGTTCAACAATGATTGTTAAATAGTTAACGTTTTTTCATGTTTACAGCAGATTTTCAATCAGTTGCAGTCTACAACTTCACTCTTCAAACCAAACAAAGAGCTTGTTTTAATTCTGAATCCTGAATTCTGAATTCTGAATTCTGACTTCTGCTGTAATTCATCTTAATACAATTTCGACAAATACATTCATTAAGTCACTAGAGAAATTATTCAATTTACGGCGAAATTGTGGGATTGGGAATTGGCGCAGGTGTGCTATCAATCAGCGGATTATTATTTTCTATCTCTGGAGTTGGAATTTCTGTTGGAGTTGGTGTTGGAGTTTCTGTTGGAGTGGGGGTAGGAGTTTCGGTTGGAGTTGGTGTTGGGGTTGGGGTGGGCGTTTCTGTGGGTGTAGATTCGATGAGTTTTTCTAATCCAACATTGAGATTGTAATCGCTTTCGGCAATTCCTGGAGGCAGAATTAACTCAATAGTATATACACCAGTAACTAGTAATGTACCTTCATAAGATCTGACTCGTTGAGCATTATTAATTGGTCGTTTATTAGGATTTATTACTGTTAGTAAAACGCTGCTTCCTACATCAATAAATGTAGTTAACTTGACTCCTTCTTGACCAAGAAAAGTGTAGCGGATGATTTGATTTGCTTTGATAGTATCTTCAACTGCCGTAGCGCCAAATGCTCCTAGATTCAAAGGCTTAGTAGAAATAACAGGTTGCTCTGGAGTGGGTGTAGGTGTAGATGTGAATGTACTACCCTCAGAAATCACCGGTGAGGGAAAATCTTGGGGAACCTTTTGTTCTGGTGCTGCTTTTGACTGACTGCGAATCGAACTTACGATCGCCCAAGAACCAAACCCGGCTAAAATAACTACAAAAATACCAATTGCTGCGATCGCTAACGGATTATCTAAGACCGAACTAGTTTGAGTTGGTGGGATTGTGGGAGCAGGTTTCTTTGGCGAAGCTGCTGGTGCTACCAAATCAGGACGGCGGCCAACAGCAATTGTCTGCAAGTTGGAAACCTCCGGTCTAGGGGTACTGGGTTGCTGTAAAAATTGTAATGCTTGGGATACATCAGCAGCAGTTTGGTAGCGATCGCTGGGAATATGATTTAACATTCGATTCAAAACTTGGGCAAATCCTGGATTAACTTGTACCCAACGCTGCCAATTCCAAGTTAATTGGTTTTCATCAAATAAATCTCTTGGTTCTTTACCAGTCAGCAAAACAACCGCAGTTACCGCTAATGCATACAAATCGCTACTCGGATAAGCACCTCCAGTTTGCATTTGTTCGCTTGGAGAGTAGCCTATTTTTCCCACGCTAGTTACTGGCATTAGGCTATCTGGAGATTGCAAGCGCGTTGCCAGTTCTTTGACTACTCCAAAGTCAATTAATACAGGCTTGCCATCGCTATCTCGCAAAATAATATTTTCTGGTGAGATATCCCGGTGAATAATCCCTCGACTGTGAATATGCTCTAAAACAGGCAACAAAGACTCAATGAGAGCCAATACTTCTGCTTGTGTGAAAGTTTGTCCTACAGCTTGCTTCTCGGTCAGCAGAGTTCGGTAAGTCTGACCTGCAACGTAGTCCTCCACCAAAAACAAACGTTGGTCTTGCTCAAATCTTTCCCGAAATTTCGGCACTTGTGGGTGTTCGATTTGATATAAGATAGCAGCCTCTCGGTGAAAAAGCTCTTGTGCTTTCTCCCAAGCTGAAGTTTCCGTCGCTGTTGAAACCAATTCCTTAATCGCGCAAAGTTCGTTAAAGCGCCTCTGGTCTTCTGCCAAATAGGTTCTACCAAATCCTCCTTGTCCGAGAATTTGAATTATCCGGTAACGGTTTTGCAAGACAGTGCCGACTGTAATGGGTGATTGCATGGTCGAATAGTTGAGTGTAATGGCAACTGAAAATTAAGTCACCCACAAAGATTAAGTCCAAGAGGTGACGGACAGTTACCTGCGGCAATATTCTACTCTAGCCAATGCCTACAGACAGGGACTTTTATGGGAGGAGGCAGGAGGCAGAAGGCAGGAGGCAGAAGCCAGGAAATAAAAGTATTATTATTCCTAGCATTCACGCTTGTCATTATGTCTTAACATATCTGACTACGGCTATAACTAAAAAAAATATTCCACCGTTGGCTGGGTAAGGGAGGCAGAGGGGGAAAAATGCGATCGCGGTTTTCGCTCGCAAAATTGCATAATTGAATTTCTGGAATATTATGAATTTTTCTTTTTAGAAAAACGATATATGTTTATATATGGAAAACTAACTTGCTCATCTACTTTATACAGAGCGCTCATTTGTTTTTCAATCAACCCTTTCCCAAATAGATGCTCGCGATTAACTGCGAATAAAACTACATCTGCATTGTTTGTTACTTTTTGTACTTCTTTTGCCAATGTTCCTTTTAAGGTTGATTTTTTTAATTTATTAGCTAAAGCGTTTATCTCCTGAGTTCGAGTATCACCGTAGTATCTGACTAATCTCTGACTCCCAAATAATACAGATTGTGTAGAAGGAGATTGATTTTTGATTAGATACTGAACGGCAGAGCGATAATCATCTTTGCGATAGTCTTCATTAAAGTAGTAGTTAGAAAGAGAATAGATATTCAAAACTATCAGCAATATGGCAGCGATTTGAGCCAACTGAGATATTCCATCGGTTTTGGAGCTAAAACTATACCTGTGAATAAAAGTTGATGGGATTAGCATAGCAAGTGGTAACCAAAGATAATAAGAATGACGCGGTACCCAATTAAATTTTGTTGCTATAGCTAAAACCAATCCCAGTAAAAATGCTATGACAAGAACAGAAGCAAAAAAACGATCGGACTGCTGCTCTCTGTTATGATGTTGTTTTTGTTTTAATAAAACTCTTAATAAAGCCCAAAAAATTACACTAGTGACAATTAACAATAACAATATATAAGGCCAGTGATTCAGAATAACTTGCACCCTATTCTCATCGCGCAGCAGTTCCATTGAAGGGCCGTAAGTTGTTCCCACTAACAGGCCATGTATGACAAAAAGAATATTTTGAATAATCGGAAACCCCGAACGAGAAACTGCAATGGTATCTGGATCGGTTGCTCCGCGTAAAGTCAGGTGATAAATAATTGACGGTAAAGATAACAATGCAGCAGGAATCCACCATTGCAGCCATTGCTTAAAATTTCTATATATAGCAATATGAGATAGACACAGCGCCGCAGTAAAAGCGCATATATTAATATTAGTGAAAATTCCTAAACCGACAAAAATAGCAAACAACCATTTTGAAATTCCTTGATGATATCCATTATTAATTAATACCTTCCTAAAGAAATATAGTTGAAGTGAAGCGATAAACATTGCTAAAGCATAAATTCTTGCTTCCTGGCTGTAATAAACACAAAAAGAACTGAATGTTACAAGTAGCAAAGACCAGAAAGCGTGCTTTTTACCATATATTGGTAAGGCAGTAAAAAATATAAGGATAATAGAGGCAATTCCTAAAAGAGCAGAAAAGGAACGAACGGCAAATTCACTTTCACCAAAGAGCTGACGCCACCAAAATAAAACTATAAAATAAAATGGTTGAAATCTATCGCTATTGGTTATATTTCTAACTTTTGCAATGCTCTCTTGAAGGGTAGAGACATCAGAATTAACTAAGCTCAATCCTTCATCATACCAATAGCTCTGGTTTGACAGCATAAAAAAGCGTAGAAAAATAGCGATCGCAATTACTATCAAAATAGAAATATGATATTTAGACCACCTCTGATTTATAGTTTTAATCATATATTTAACTCCTTGATATTACACAACATTAATGACTTCCATATCTTATAGCACTTATTAAACAAAATAAATGTACAATTAAGTGTCACGAACATTTGGAAGTGAAATATACAAATATTTTCACTTCCAAACATTTTTATTTCACTGTTGATTCGTGTCGGGCTTTGGGAACTGGAGATAAACGATTTTTATACTCATTGAATGCCTGATATATCATTTCGTCATCTTGATAATCAGGTTGCCAGCCAAGCTCGTTTTCAGTTTTCGAGATATCGACAATATAGTTTTCGTCGGCAATCATAAATTGTTCTTCGTACATTAATGTCAAGCCAACGTTATCGAGAAACTTCAAAATTTGCTTGATTAAACCACCAGGCGTTTTGAGCAAGATAGAATTCGATCTGACTCTCTTAATGAAGCTACCTAAAAGTTCTTCGACACTTGGTGGCGCTTTGGAACCTAGATTGTATTCTTGGTTCGGGATTCCTTTGCTGACAGCTAATTGAATAGCACTGACACAATCGAAAACAGAAACCATCTGATAATGGTTAGAGCCATCTCCAATCATTGGAACTGGCAAATTTTTATTAATGAGAAAAAATAATTTTCCTAATACTCCTAACCTACCCGGGCCGATAATTAATCGCGGTCGAAAAATTGTGATATTTATGCCTTCGTCTCGATATAATTTACATAAATCTTCTGATTTTCTTTTGCTCTGACCGTAAGGGCCGTAAGGATTTCTGGGATGGTTTATATCTACAGGAAGTTTTAGTGGCTTTCCATAAACCATATCGGTACTGAAATATATGAGATTTCGACCGCCTTGTTGATTTAAATACTCTAAAATATTGGCAGTACCTACACAATTTACAGCTTCAAAATATTCTCGTCTGTTACGTCTGGGAATATTGCGATCGTACTGTCTTGCTGCTAGATGATAAACAACATCGTTAGGCTGAATTTCTAACGCATGAAATTCTTCTATTTTTGTAATGTCTAGTTTGATAAATTTTGCTTCCGGATAAATTGGCAGTTTACTTTGATTGATATCGCAAACTATAACTTCTTTACCTTGATTAATTAAATCTTGGGCTAAATACCGCCCCACAAAACCATCTCCGCCAAAAATTATGTGTTTCATAAACCTTATTTTTTTGTTTTAATTCTACCATAATTGAAAAAATAAACACTTCTAAATAAAATTACAATTCGATGGTTTTATTTGATTAACAATTTTCAAATAGGCAATAGAAAATCAGCAGTTATAGCAGTAGTCCGATATGTTAGGACATCATGACAAGCTTAAATGCTAGGAATAATAATAGTTTTATTTCCTGCCCCCTGCCTTCTGCCTCCTGCCTCCTGCTATAGCAAGATTAAAACTATTAACTACCTATTGCCTTGATGAATCTGCTATTTTTTCCAAAAATCAAATTAGATTTCTGTAGTTACGAAGCTACCTTTTGGATATGAAAATAACACCAAGACATATAAAAAATATGCCAGCTAATCTGTTAACAGATAGGTTTTCATGAAAAACTGTGTAACCTATGATTGCAGTAATAATGTAGCCAACACTTAGAAAAGGATAGGCAAAGCTTACCTCAACACGCGATAGAACTAGCATCCATAAACCAACGCTGATTACATAACACGCTAAACCAAGAATAATGAAAGGGTTAAGCGCAACCTTAAATAGAATTGGTAAAATATTAGCTAATGAAAAATCGAAATATCCGATGGTTAACATGCCCTTTTTTAAAAATAGTTGGGCAAAAGCATTTAAAAAGACGCCGGACAGAATCAAAGGAATATAGTTCATAGCAAGCACTAACAAAAATTGTCTGAGAAACTTTTATACTCACGAGCATCAAAATCCCAAATTTCGTAGTCATCTGGATAAGAAGTTTGTATCCATTTGCCAGCGAGTTTTTCCCACCACCGGGGAGGATGGGGAAGTGTGGAAGATTGGATGCAATGGCATCCTGAAAGCCACGCTCCTAAAACATCAGTATGTAAACTATCGCCAATAACAACTACTTGTTTTGGTTCTAGCCGCATATAAGCTATTGCTTGACGAAATGCTTTCGGAAAAGGCTTTTTCGCTGGGCTGATAACCTGTATATCCAGACGATGCGACCAATATTTGACGCGATAGCGACGTTTCCCATTTGAGAGGATAAAAAATTCCAATCCTGCTAACTTTGCTTTGGTAATCCAATCTTCTGCCCAAGGAGAAAGATAGCAGTCATCTTCCGAAACAATCGTATTATCTAGATCGAGAATAATTCCTTTAATGCCACAGCTTTGAATTCGAGCAATTTCGATTTCAGCTAGTAGATGCACTCGTCGTGGTAGTTTGTGGCGTTTCTGTAAGATATGCGATGCCTGTCTTGAAAAGTTCAGATGCCTGCGGTAAGCCGCCTTTTGGGCGTCTACGGAGGAAACCTCCGCTCTGACTTTTGGCTGCGGCGAACTGTGCCAACGCAGCCACTTAACTAACCAAATTTTGAAATTTTTCATCTGCAAATTACCGAAGATTTTGCTGTTGACTGATGAATTAGATTTAGGTAATTATTCCATGATGTTTGAGGAAGAGAATCAAAAAGCAAGTCAGTACCCAACCAATGACTGTTAACAAAATGGGCAAATCTCTCAGTAAAACTTCTTCGGGTCGTTCGCTTCGTCCCCCTTTGTCAAGAGCCTTGTCGCTGTAAGTCGCAATATCTTGAGGGTCGCTTAGTAGCTGATAGCGAAAAATTCCATATAAAACAAACGGTAGCGTTAGTAGCATCCAAGAAGTAGACGCACCACGCAGGTGCGGGCCGCCACTCCAAAGAGCATAAGTGACAACTGCGCCAGTTGTGACGACATTTTCCATACGCTCTAGTAAAGGCAAAGAATAGTATTTGAGGACAGAGCGAGGTTTGCTACCTTTAATTTGCGATAACCGCAATTCTGCTTTGCGTTTTTCAACCCCCAAAAATAGTGCCAGCATTGCAGTACAGACTAAAAACCAACCCGATAAAACAATATTTGTCGCAGCGGCACCGGCATAAGCTCGCAGCACAAATCCCGTAGCGATCGCGCCAATATCTAAAATCACCACTCGTTTGAGCCTTAGATTATAGGCAACTTGCAATAAGGCATAAGCAGTAATCGCTCCACCCAACTGCGGCGATCGTAACCAAGCAATACTCACAGCACCACCCAGCAAGATTAATGCCATTGTCAAAGCAACAGGGATGCTAACTAATCCCGCAGCAATCGGTCGCTTACATTTGACAGGGTGCTGGCGATCGGATTCAACATCTGCGATGTCATTGATCAAGTAGAAGCCACTTGACGCACAGCAAAATAATATAAATGCTAGTACGCTACCTAACAAAGATTGCCAATTTATGCTATATGCAAACAATGGTGCTGCAAACACTACCAGATTTTTTGTCCATTGTCGCGGTCGCATAGCAGCTAAATAGGACGCCGATCTTTTAGAGTTAGTTGCTATGACAGTTAAAGATTTTTCTACAACTGAACTAGGCCGAGATCCCATAAGTTATGCCTCTAGTCTGTTTGTAGGGCAAAAGCTCAGATTTCAAAACTTTGCCAAGTTTAAACTAAAAAGAAGTTTCAGTAAAATTACTGAAACTTCTTTCCTCGTCTGATATTACATTGTGAAATAATATTTTGGTTTAACAATAAATATTTTTATCTAATCTTGATTTAAAATTTATGCAAAATTTATAATAGAGTCCTAGCTTTTTTAGCTTTTTTAGTATATAGGTTTAAACTGCTATCAATTAGTAAGAAAATATTATACCCAGCAAATAAACAGTTGTAAAGCATCGAAGCCTTACTGTCTAGATATAAGTTAACAGCGAAAGTGATAGATATCACAATTAATTGTAAAAGCGCTGTTGTAGTGCGATCGCGCAGCAATACCTTGAGAAAATTGTTACAAGGATTTGAAGTAACCCTTGCAATTAATAATTGATTTATGCAGTAATCAAAGATTGATGTGTAAAAGCAGGTACTTAACCAGTTAGCAAAATCAGCCAACAACGAAAATATTGCACGATTTATTTAATTCAAGAATTGTTTGTACGGCTTTTACTAGTACAGGTGCAAAGAGTGAGATTCATAATAACAATAAGTAATTGTAGAATTACGCAAGAACTCTGAGAATTTGACGAGTATAATATAATATAATCGAATAGCCCTGAAACACTTACCGAAAAACTTTCTTATCTCTAAAAACAAACTTCAATATCACTTAAGTTGTAAATGGTTTGCTCTCAGTTATAAATGAGGTAGTTAGAACAATCTATCAGCCAAAGCAATCATTAAGACATGAGAGTTATTGACCCTCAAGACCGAAAAATTCCACTTTAGACCAAATGCACTGACTTAATGCCAGTTACCCCGCAGATAGGTTGTTAGCCAAGAAAATTTAGATAATCGCCAAATGATAATTTTATGGAAAAATGTTTAAATTTTGTATGGAAGGTTCAACAAAACTCACAAATGTTTTTTTAGGCTATTTCTTGGTTAAATCTATAAAATCTCTAATGATAATATTGCTATGAATGCACATCGAGGATCTGCTGTGCTCAGTTCTGCAACTTTCAAAGTGGAAGCATCCGCAGCAAGGCTGACTGAGAATCATCGCCTGCGGCTGTTTTCTGGCTCTGCCAATTTACAACTGTCTCAAGAAGTCGCTCGTTACCTGGGTATGGATTTGGGACCAATGATCCGCAAAAGATTTGCGGATGGAGAACTTTACGTTCAAATCCAAGAATCGATTCGGGGTTGTGATGTCTATTTAATCCAGCCATGCTGTCAACCCGTCAACGATCATTTGATGGAATTATTGATTATGATCGACGCCTGTCGTCGAGCTTCTGCGCGACAGGTGACGGCTGTAATTCCTTACTATGGCTACGCCCGAGCCGATCGTAAAACCGCAGGACGAGAATCAATAACCGCCAAATTGGTTGCTAACTTGATCGCAGAAGCAGGTGCCAACCGCGTTCTAGCAATGGATTTGCACTCGGCTCAAATTCAGGGCTATTTCGATATACCCTTCGATCATGTTTATGGTTCGCCAGTATTATTGGATTATCTGACAAGCAAAGAACTGAGCGACCTTGTAGTTGTTTCTCCAGATGTTGGTGGTGTTGCACGAGCTAGAGCATTTGCCAAAAAACTAAACGATGCTCCACTAGCAATTATCGACAAACGTCGTCAAGCACACAATGTTGCAGAAGTCTTAAATGTGATCGGCGATGTCAAAGGCAAAACCGCAGTCTTGGTGGATGACATGATCGATACCGGTGGTACGATCGCTGAAGGAGCGCGACTGCTGCGTGAAGAAGGAGCGCGTCAAGTATACGCCTGTGCAACTCATGCAGTGTTCTCTCCACCTGCTATGGAACGGTTATCCAGTGGCTTATTTGAGGAAGTCATTGTCACAAACACCATTCCTATATCAGAAGAAAATCGCTTTCCTCAACTAGTGGTACTGTCAGTGGCTAATCTCTTGGGAGAAACTATCTGGCGAATTCATGAAGATACTTCAGTCAGTAGCATGTTTCGTTAGGTAATAAAATATCGTCATTATTGTCAGAGGCGTGAAGAATGAAGTCTAAAAAACTCATTTTTCAGCCTTAATTTTTTATAAAAAAGAAAGTGACTATTTTAACTTTGTATCTCCTCAAGAGATTGCTGTGATTTGAGTTGAGAAGCTATTAAAGGAACTTTTGGTGCGAGAAAAAACCCAATCAAGCTAGCAAACAGGATTGGTGTCAACGGGCTAAAATTAGTCAACTTTGATAACAACAAAGTTGTACTTATAGGTGTGCGCGTCACTGCTGCATTGATAGCTGCCATTGTACAAATCATAGCTAGTGCAGGATGCAAACCCGGAATTAAAATTGCAACTGCTTTGCCAATACAAGCACCAGTAAAAAATAAGGGAATAATGAAACCACCACGCCACCCACCAGTGACTGTGATGCCGATCGCTGCCATCTTACCCAAGGCTAAAATTAACAGAAAAACAACTGGAAAATTAGTAGTTAGTACTGATTCTAATTCTTCATGTCCAAAATAGCGAGTTAAAGGTAAGCAGGCTGCTAAAATACCCAAGCCTAATCCTGCTAATGTAGTACGTATATATACGGGGCCGGGAAGCATCGCCCACAGCCTGTCACAGCCGCGAAAAATGGCCATAAAAATCCAACCTGCAACAGCGCCGATGATTCCAAACAAGATAGCCAAAGCAAAATCATCGATGTTCTCTAATCTATATTGGGGAAAATGCCAGGTGGGGGCAATTCCCAAATGGGTGATGAAGGCAAACACTAAATAACTAGCGCAGCTAGAAACGATCGCTGGCATCAAAGCTTCGTAGTATTCGACAATATGCTGATGGTGGAGAATTTCTAAGGCAAACATCGCCCCGCCCAAAGGTGCGCCAAACAAGGCAGTAAAGCCGGCTGCCATTGCTGCTAAACTCGTAGATCTCAGGTCTTCGCCTTCAAGATGGAGGCGATCGCCTATCCACGTACCAAAAGAACCTGTAACCTGTACTAATGGCGCTTCTGGCCCTGCACTACCCCCAGCAGCGATACTAACCAATGAAGCGAGAATCATCGCTGGGTTTTTTCGCGCATCCAAACGTCCGCCACGAAAATGAATGTTATCGACAATGACAGCAATTTCCCCAGGATTGCCCAAAAAATGAATTACCAAGCCAACAATTAATCCAGCTATGGGCATCACTATTAGCAGACTCACACCCTCAAATTTTGCTAGTTGATGAGTCATCGCTTCCAGAACATTCCAGTATAAACCAGCAAATAGACCACAAACAGTTCCCACCACTACCCAACGTAAAACCCACCGTGAAATAAAAAGAGGATTACGTCTTATCAGCCCAAAAAGTTGTAAAAACTTCCAGCGTTGAGTTTGATTTGTGGGAGTACGGTTATTTGGTAGCACAGCTGATTTCCTAACTGAAAGAATCAAATATCATCAATTCTTGACATTTATTATAGTAATGTAATAAGGCTTCAAAAGGTAGATACACAAAAAAATCTCAAAAACTCATCGTTATACTTTTAGATAGACAGCATTTCCAGCTTTACTACATCGCCAGATAGATAAATTTTTTATGACAATTTATTAAATTTACTCCAGGATATGATATTCAAATAGGAGTTAATTTAACAATGCCAGAGAATCCTGGATTAGGAGAACAGGCGCTGAATAAAGCCGCAGAAATAGGATTATCTAGCCAGTTAGATGAAGTAGAAAATTTAGATGTAAATATCGAAACAGATCCACTGAAATTGGTTCAAGGACAGGTAGATAAGGTCAAGGTTGAAGGCGAAGGTTTGGTAATGCAGAAAGACCTTCGTATGGAAGAATTAGAAATGAAGATGAGTGGTGTTGCCATCAATCCTCTGAGCGTGGCTTTTGGCAAAATTGAACTCACACAACCTACTGAAGCTGATACGCGAGTTGTCTTAACTGAAGCTGATATCAATCGCGCTTTCAACAGTGAATATGTGCGATCGCAATTACAAAATCAAAAAATACACATTAACGGTCAAGAGAAGACTATCGAACCTCAACATGTAGACTTTCGGCTACCTGGAGATGGAAAAGTTGCACTAAATGCCAATGTCAAATTAGCAGAAACAGGCGAAAATCAGCAAGTTGCTTTTTTAGCAATACCCAGGGTTGGTGCCGATAAAAAAAGCGTTTCTCTAGAAAATGTTGAGTATGGCAAAAGTGAGGAAATATCGCCAGAGTTGACAAAAGCTTTGATAGCTCAAACCAGTGAAATCTTGAATTTAAGTAACTTTGATTTAAAGGGGCTAAACCTGCAAGTCAAACAACTAAAAGTAGAAGAAGGTAAGCTGACTCTACAAGCCCAAGCTTATATAGAAGAAATACCTTCTGCTTAAAATATAGAGTCAGGATTCAGAATTTAGGAGGACTTGAAGAACTAAGTTTAATAGTTTGAATCAAATTATCAAACTATAGCAAGCTTGTTTTTAATCATTCTCGATTATGATTCCTGGCTTCTGAGTGCTGACAACATAGACACTTATAAACTGAGGATACTAAATAATGGAAACTACAGAAAGAAACCAAACAAGTTCAACACCATTTCCAAATATTCCACCAGTTATTGAAAGTAACGATAGCGAGTATCAGGATACTGGCGTACCCAGCACAGTTGCGATCGCCGGACATCCCCTGCATCCTTTAAGCGTAATCTTTCCTATCGCCTTCTTAGCCGCTGCCTTAGGAAGCGATTTCGGTTACTGGTTAACTCGCGATTTCTTCTGGGCTAGGGCTTCGCTATGGTTAATCGGACTGGGGTTAGGTGGAGGTTTAATTGCAGCTGCGATCGGTCTGAGTGACTTTTTCAAAATCGAACGAGTCCGCAAACGTACTGCTGGTTGGGCGCACTTGATACTTAATGTTTCTATCTTAGTCTTAACATTATTTAACTTCCTCCTACGCTTAGGCGATGCTGAAGCCCGAATACTACCTTGGGGATTGCTTCTCTCGCTGATTGTTGGTACTTTAACTAGCGCTTCTGGCTGGTTCGGTGCTGAACTCTCCTATCGCCACAAAATCGGTGTGGTAGGTGCCGGGAGTCGGAGATATCCATAATCAAATAATTCGTAATTCGTAATTTGTAATTAAAATTTAATATTACGAATTATTAGCAAACTACTGTGCGGAGGCTAAAATTTTACTTAGCCTTTAAAGTTTCAAGAAATGCGCTGGAACGAAATAGCAAACAATATATATTGTTTTTTCTATGCTCATCGTTGTACCGATGGGCTTTTTGTTTAAGGATTACAATTATCCTGGCTATAAGTGGTTTAATGATTTTTGTATTTTAGGTTGGTTGTGGCTGCAACAATTAGTCAAAATAGGTTATGCAAAAAAAAGTCAAGGTTAAACCTAACTCTAAACAGCAAAAAATAGAAGAACAGCCTGATGGTAGCTTGATAGTATATTTAAAATCGCTCCCAGTTGATGGTAAGGCGAATGAAGAATTAATTAAACTTTTAGCAGATAAATTTGATGTAACTAAATCTGATATCAAAATTAAGTCTGGTTTGTCTTCTCGGCAAAAGCTGATTGAAATTGACACGGTTATTTAGCGTTGAGTATTTTTTCTTTACCAAGCCACTGCTTAGTAAAAATTCAATAGCAATCCGATTGATTCGTATAAATTACTTGTCTTAGCAGGGAAGTCTTAACAGGGAACAGAGAATCAAGCAATTGAAGCGTACTGATTTTTTTTCAAAAATCAAATAGAAGTCCTGAAGTAATTTTTTGTATCAGCTAATGCGAGAAGAAATTGAGAGGCAAACGCTTGTAGAATAGAATTACTAATATTCTATATCTTTTGGTATGTCGTTGATGCTGATATACCTAGACTGAGCTTTGACTTTTGCTATCCAAGCTTGGATAGCAGGAAATTGTGTTAAATCAAAACCACCTTCTTCAGCGACATGAGTATAAGCGAACAAGGCAATATCAGCAATAGTGTAACGCTCTCCTACAAAAAAAGTACAATCGCTTAAGTGTTTTTCCATCAATTCTAGCGCAGCATAACCTGGTTCGCGGTTTTCGTTTAAAGCTTCGCTATATTCTTCAGCTTTACCTAAAATAGAAATCCAAAATCTCGATCTGGCAATAAAAGGTTGATGGCTAGACTGTTCAAAAAATAGCCATTGCAACACTTGCGATCGCAAATAGCGATCGTAGGGTAAAAATTCTGTACCTTCACTTAGGTAAACCAATATAGCATTTGATTCTCCTAAGTATTTTCCCGGCTCTATTTCTAGAATCGGGATCTTGCCACTGGGATTTTTACTTAAAAATTCTGGCGTTCGAGTCTCACCTTTCAAGATATTAACCTCTACCCTCTCAAAAGGCATACCTAGCTGTGTCAATAAAAGACGTATCTTGTAACCATTACCAGAGGGTAAAAAATCGTACAAACGCGGTATTTCCATGCTAAAATAGGGTAAGTAATGTACCGATAGCTAAGGGTTCAAAATAGAATATTCTACCAAAATATTTTTCCAAACCCGGATATTTTCTTTTATATTTAACTTCCAATTCCTAGATAAAATTTTCCGAAAAAATAAAAAAATTTTTATTTATTTCTAGATTGAGATGTTTAATTTAGCCAGCGATCGGAAATAAAAGTATGTGTGGAAGATTTACTCTAAACCAGTCAGCAGAAACTTTAGCTACAATTTTCGACGTTCAACAAATTCCCGATTTAGCAACCGGATATAATATTGCACCCACGCAAAAAGTTGCAACAGTATTACAAAATACAGAAAGCAAAAAGCGTGAATTTCAGCAGTTGCATTGGGGATTAATTCCCTCATGGGCGAAAGATCCAGGAATGGGAGCAAAATTAATCAACGCTAGGGCGGAAACTGTCGCTGAAAAACCCGCTTTTCGGTCAGCATTTAAGCATCGACGCTGTTTAGTGCTAGCTGATGGTTTTTATGAATGGCAACGTCAACAAGGCAAGAAGCAGCCGTTTTATTTTCGTCTTGAAGATGGGCAACCCTTCGCCTTTGCAGGTTTATGGGAGAGATGGCACTCCCCTGACAACGAGGAAATAATTTCTTGTACAATTTTGACAACAGCAGCCAACGAATTACTCCAACCTATCCACGAACGGATGCCAGTGATTCTAGAGTCGCAAGATTACGATTTATGGCTAGATTCCCAAGTGCAAACGCCCCAAACCTTACAACAGCTATTGCGCCCCTATCCAGCACCAGCCATGAAAGCCTATCCAGTTAGCACCTTAGTCAACAACTCTCGGCATAATAGCCCGGAATGCATCATACCGATTAGTAGGGACTAGCGACTGGGGACTGGGGAGTAGGACTGTATACTATGGACTAGAGAAGAGTTTTCTTAACACCCAATCGCCAGTCCCCAATCCCCAATAACCACAGATAACTATGCCAAGAACGCAAAAAAACGATAACTTTATTGACAAATCCTTTACAGTCATGGCAGATATCATTCTCAAGATTCTGCCAGCCAACAAAAAAGCTAAAGAAGCTTTTGTGTATTACCGAGATGGCATGTCAGCCCAAGCAGAAGGAGAATATGCCGAAGCATTGGAATACTATGAAGAAGCGTTAACACTAGAGGAAGACCCCAACGATCGCGGCTATATTCTCTACAATATGGGGCTAATTTATGCCAGCAACGGCGACCACAACAAGGCTTTAGAACTGTATCACCAAGCAATTGAAATCAACCCACGTATGCCCCAAGCTTTGAACAACATCGCCGTGATTTATCACTATCAAGGCGAAAAAGCAAAAGAAGCTGGAGATAACGACGGTGGCGAAGCACTGTTTGACCAAGCCGCAGACTATTGGATTCGAGCTATTCGCATGGCTCCCAATAACTACATTGAAGCCCAAAACTGGTTGAAAACCACAGGGCGATCGCAAATTGACGTATTCTTCTAGTCATTAGTCATTAGTCATTAGTCATTGGTGATTTGCAAAAGACAAATGGCTAATGACAAAAGACAAATGACTAATAATCAATGCCCCATGCCCCATGCCCAATTAACAATTTATGATTGACCAAGAACAAGTTCACAAAGTAGCTAATCTTGCTCGTTTAGAGTTAAGTCCAGAAGAAGAACAACAATTTACTACTCAATTGGGAGGCATCCTCGATTATATTGAACAACTCAACGAACTTGATGTTAGCGATGTGCCTCCCACAACACGGGCAATAGATGTTAGTAATATAACGCGAGAAGATGAACTGCAACCCTATCCTGACCGTGAAAGCATCCTCAACAGTGCCCCCGAACAGGAAGGCGAATTTTTCAAAGTACCAAAAATCCTCAACGCTGAATAATCCTAAGCTATTCTGATATTTGACCCCTGCTCTATAAGTTAATATTATCCGGCTGTTGCAAATCCCAAAAAACTTTGGTTTTGCGGAAACCGCCGTGATAAAGTACAAATACTGAAATCTACGACATACCAATAGCGTCTAAGTAGATAAATAGAGTTATGAAATTATTTTCCCCAAGCAGTTAGGTGTTTTCTGATTCCTAGTTTATTGTTGAGAATTGATTTTATAGCTTTATATCAACTTAGATTTGTATGAGCCAATGTATTAGTTTACCTATTAATTGTGTCAATCCTGTACAGAGGAATTCTGAACACTAGGGATTGATATGTTTAACTGGCAAGCTTTTAACGCAGAAACTTTATTCATACACATTCCGTTTGTGTATTGGGTTCTCAAATCAGTAGGGAATTAATTGCCAAGACAATTTTAGAGCAAACAAATTGAATTTATGAATACAACGCTCTACTGGCTCAAACATTTGAGAAAGCCTATTGGGAGTTAAATACTCAGTAGATATTGTATTTGTGTGTGAGGAATAAAAGTGAATCACGAGCAATTAAGAGATATTGGAAAAATCAGTTTTTTGTTCTTAGTTACAGGTTCAGTTTCGCTGGGAGCATATCCTACAGTTGCTAACCCTCCTGAGACACAGCCTAATTCTAGCATTAATAACCAATCCCCAAATAGCGATACGATTCCTCAGGTCAACTCTGTATCTCAATTATCTGATGTTAGACCAACGGACTGGGCTTTTCAAGCATTACAATCTGTAGTGGAACGTTATGGTTGCATTGCTGGCTATCCTGACAGTACATACAGAGGAAATCGTGCATTAACTCGTTACGAATTTGCTGCGGGATTGAATGCTTGCTTAGACAGAATCAACGAAAGAATTGCTTCCAGTACGAGTGAGTTTGTGAGTAAACAAGACTTAGAAACTCTCCAAAAACTCCAAGAAGAATTTGTAGCTGAACTAGCAACATTACGCGGCCGTGTAGATGCCTTAGAAGGTCGCACAGCTATCCTAGAAAAACAACAATTTTCTACTACTACTAAACTCAATGGTGAAGCGATTTTATCTTTAGCAGCAGCCACAGGTGGAGAACCAAATAGTGAAGATGCCAATGTTGTTTTTAATAATCGTGTCCGGCTAAATCTCACCAGTAGTTTTAATGGTAGCGACTTATTAATTGTTGGACTCCAAGCTTACAACTTTAGAGCAACCGATTCATTTTATAGTCGGGGAACAATTCAAGGACAATTATTGCCAAATTCCAGTTTGTTGGGCGCAGGTTCCACTAAATTAAGCTTTGAGCCGCAATTTCCTGGTTTTAGCGCTCAGACATTGCAACCTGATGCTGGAGCCAATTCCGTTAGTCTTTACAAACTAGCGTATGTCTTCCCATTCTCCCAGCAATTTGCCGTCTTTGCCGCCACAAATGCAGAGATTACAGATGTGTTTCCTGCGATCGCTCCTTACGCCAGCGAAAGCCAAGGAGCAATTTCTCGATTTGCAGGCTACAATGCTGCTGTACGAATTACCGGCGGTACTTCTGGTAGCGGTTTACTGGCAGGTGCGGGTTTTTTGTGGAATCCTTCAAAACAAGTAGGGCTTGGAGTTATTTATGGTAGTGGCTCATCATCTTTACCACAAAACCTCGGTCTTTTGAATACACCTTTGGGAGGAGGTTTTTTTAACGGCACAGGAGCGATCGCGGCACAACTTACCCTGAAACCAGTTTCAAACCTTGATATTGGCATTAACTACGCACATAGTTACCACGAAATCAACATTTTGGGTACAGGCTTAAGTGGCGCAGATATTGCTTCGATTCGGTTTGCTCCCAACGCAGCACAGCTAGGACAAGTAGGCGGCGACCCTACATTAGCAATTCTTAATGAGCCAATTAAAGTCGATTCTGTTGGTGCAACAGCAACCTGGCGATTTACTCCTCAAACATCTTTCTCAGTATCGGGTGCTTTGCTTTTCGCCAATTTGTCAAATGTAGATGCTTCTACAACGTTTAGTAGCTGGTCAGCCGGGTTGCATGTCAAAGACATCTTCGGTAAAGGAAACGCAGCCGCAGTGATTTTCGGACAGCCGCTTTACCGACAGTCTACCGGGGGAATTGCCGTTCGTCCTGAAGACACGACGCCTTATCATTTAGAAACTTTCTTTAACTACAGGGTTAATGACAATATCAGCATTACCCCTGGCGTATTTTGGCTATTCAACCCCGAAGGATTGAGCGCCAATGACACAGCAGTTATAGGCGTACTTCGTACCAGTCTGACTTTCTAGTACGGTAATTGGGGATGTGAAAAAGGCAAGAGGACAAGGAGAAAGATTTATTGCAAGTTTTCCCCTTGTCTTCTTGTTTCCTTATCTCTCATACCAATTGACAAAATTACTGATACAAATCACTTCCTCTGCTTCCTCTGCTCCCTGTGCGTATCATTTCTAAAGTGAAATCGTATCAGTCCCCAGTTACCACTCCCCACACTAAAGAGAAAAGTTTTCTGGAATTTCTACGGTTATAACAAAAGCTAACGGTAGGATAGACTGGCTTTGGAATACACAAGAAGTTCATCAGCGAGTTAGTTTGCCACTGCTGATTATTTCCTTCCTTCCTTGTCTCCTACGGTTTTTGCTGTATGAAACTTACTCAAATCTCCAGTAAGTCCCCCCCAAGGAGGTTTTTTTGCATCTACTAAAGACCCCTACTGTTTTGGGACTATAGCTTTAAAATATTTACAAGCTTTAATTACAAATTAGCTCTCTCTAGAGAAACCCCTGTTTTTGCTGTCTCAGCTAACATCCTACCTGTTTCTATCTCAATTTGTGTAGTTTAGCTAATTAGCGAATTCAGTTAACATTAAGCCTGTTTTACTATTTAGTTTCTTACCCCGGCCATTAGACTCCTAGTGTTCATTTCATTTTGTTCAATAGCTTTTAGCCCTTATCGCTCCCATGCTGACCCATCATCGCAAGCCCGTGTGCTTATCAATTATTTCCACTGACCTACCAATCTGGTCTGTTGTCGAAACTGCTGGCACATTGTATCAAAAAGACACCGATCGATTTCATTTGCTGTTGACCGCACCGCCTCTAATTACTTGCGAAGTGGAGAGTGTTCTTAGTCCAGAAGACACTTCTCTTCAAAGCCAGAAGAAAGCTTACGCGCCTAGCAGTCCCAGAATTTTGTGGTTGGAGATTTCCCCATATCGAGTAATTATGACTATGCAAGGTAACGCTCAAGTTAGTTACCGCCACTTCTGGGAACAGGGTGTTTATGGTATTAGCCGTTATTGGTTGCCAACTGAGTCGTTGCAATCCAAGGATCCGATTCGTTTAAGAAACTTTACTAGTAGCCTAGCCCTCAACGGGCATCCTTTACCAGAGCATTTGCGCCTGGAATATGAATTGTGGGCAGAAAAAATCCAACTAGGACGTTATATCCTGAATTTGGAAATTAAGCATTAGACTTCTTGCAAAAGTGGGGAAAAGGGTAAGGGGTAAGAAAAAACCTTTAGTCTTTAACCTTTTCCCTTTTCTCACTCTTGCAAAAATAATTTTGCAAGAAATGTTTATATCTGAGGATTGGAGAGATGAAGAAATGGGAATAAAAACTCTTAACTCCTCACTCAAAAGTCAACATTCAATGCTCTCCATACCCCATTTAAGGAACTTCCAATTAAAAAATATCCCATTGCTCTGTAAGCAGGGGGGGAATAGTTGTATTAAGTCTGGGAATTGGGATTGGGATAATTTATTTTTTGGAGTTCCCTAACCAAAATAACTTGGTTCGTTTCCAGGTTTCCATTTAATGTTGCACCCAATACTCGGCTTTTGCTCTATGGAAAGAGGTTTATCTGCCAACACTGCTTCAATGGCTGCACGTAAATCTTTGCCGGTTACAGGTTTTCCATTACTAGGACGACTATCATCCAATTGTCCGCGATAAACAAGTTGCCGCGAGCTATCAAATAGAAAGAAATCTGGTGTGCAAGCTGCTGTGTAAGCTTTTGCAGTTCCCTGGCTCTCGTCGTAGCATACTGTAAAAGTAAATCCTTGTTCTGTGGCAAATGCTTTTAAGGATTCTGGCGCATCATCTGGGTAATTTTTAGCATCGTTAGCGCTAATGGCAACGATCGCTAAATCGCTTGTAAAATAATCTTTTCCTAACTGCGCTAATTCTTGTTGGACATGCTTGACAAATGGACAATGCCGACAAATAAACATCACCAACAGCGCTTTTTTTTCTGCAAATGTCGAAAGTGAAGTTGCCTTTCCAGATATAACTTCCGGTAGATTAAAATCTGGTGCTTTAGTGCCTAGTGGCAACATTGTTGAAGCTGTTAAAGCCATAGTTCGCCGAATATATTTGTACTTCGATTAGCGCTTTTGCTATCAGTATGTCTTCAACATATCACTTAATTTTCCACAAATAAATTTAACAGACGATACATATATCGTCTGTTAGATTTTTTGCAAGTTGTTTGACACAAATTACAGCGGATTTCAAGTTGGCGAACAACATAAGTCTCAAAGTTTGGGCTAAAGCTTATTTGACTTCTGTTAGCCGATTGCGATTTCTGAATTTTGAGTTCTAAATTCTGCCTTAGTTATTACAGACTTGTCAAAAAACCAATAATCCCGTGTCCTGTTAGTACTTCTAATGTTATTAGAGCAACAAAACCAATCATTGCTAAACGACCGTTGAGCAGTTCTGCATAAGGTGTGAAGCCAGTGCGATCGCCTTGCTCGTCTACATAAACCTTTGGCTCGATCGCAAAGTTGTTCAGTTTGCCTTGGTCATCAACTATAGCAGTACCTGTACGCATTTGATTATCCCCTATACTTTCTTTATGTAAAGAACTGTAACAAGTTTATTAAAATTTGTAAAGTCTCTTAATCTGTCAAAAGAGATATGATGATGAATCGAGTTCAAAGCCATGTTTAACTTTCATAGGTTCTGTTCTCTGTTCTCATGCACTTTCATACAGCCAATGCATCGATTTCGAGTAGAGGTTATTGCCAAAACCCCAAACCCGCAGCAGGTGATTTACGCTGCGATGCACCAAGACTATACCGATGCGTTTGTATTTGATGAGCGCGACTCATGGCCATCGGAGTCACAATGCGGCGAAATTATTGTTAAGCGACTTTTAGCGGGAGAAAGAGGACATTACGGGCCTCTAGAACATCCCCAGATTGTTTTCAACTGTGGCTACTTTCCCCACAGCGTTATGCAACAGGCGCGTACCCATAGAGTTGGAGTATCATTTGATGTACAATGTCTAGCTGCTAATACTGAAATTACTTTTGTTAACTGTGAAGGCGAAACTAACCAAAAGTTGAAAAAAACTATTGGAGAGTTATACGAACTCTGGACTAACGGTGAAAAAGCACTACGTCAAAGGTCAATTCGCGGTAGAAATGGAGAACCACCCGGTCAGTATCGACGTGACTGTAAACAACGTATCCGCAAAATGCGTTTGCGAGTTCTCAACGAAGAAACTGGCTTATTTGAAGTTGGACATATTAAAGATGTAATGTGCAGTGGTCTTCAGCCCGTCTACCGAGTAACTTTAGAAGATGGAAAAACTTTAGATTGTACTGTTAACCATCGCTTATTTACTTCAGAAGGCTGGCAAAGGATGGGCGATGCTGTTGGTTTAGTTACTAATCATGACGGTAGCGTAGTTAAAATGACTAAGCCGTGCAACTTGATGTGTAATGGTCTGAAAATAGTAGGCAACGGACTTTACACAAAGAGGGAATGGCTGAAATCTCAAATCGCCCAAGGACTCTCCACATTAGAAATTGCATCCTTATCAAAATGTTCCATAAATACTATTAGAAATTGGGCTAGTAGATATGGATTATCTTTAAATCAACAAGATACTCAATTTGTTAAGGAACATAAACCCTGGAACTATAAACCTGATGCGCTCTATCGAGACAAGTTTTGGTTAGAAGAGCAACTAAATAAAGGACTTCATGCTGATGAAATGGCAGCACTAGCCAACTGCTCTGTAGAAGCAATTAAAAAATGGGTTTACGCTTATGGATTATCCCTAAATAAAAAACCACCTGGTTCCAAAAATCCTTGGAATAAGGGTAAAGGTGGTTATCACTTAAACTTGTCAGAAGAAAGTCGAACAAAACGTATAGAGAACGCAAAGAAATACACAAAAAGAAAAGAAGAATCTAACTTTTGGAAAGGAGGTACATCTACTGAAAGAGAGCTAATAGGTGCATGGACAAGAAAAATTGCTCCACAAGTACATGAAAAGTTCAATTATATTTGCCAAAAATGTAAACTTCGTGGCGGGAATCTTCATGCTCATCATTTAATACCAGTCTATGCTAATGAATTGCTTGCTTATGAATTTGATAACCTAGTAACTTTATGCAGAAAGTGTCACGAATATATCCATCAAAATAATCAAGAGTTTGAATTTGCTAAATCCTACAAACTAACCCTAGAAACTGAAATTTGGCCTTCCAAGCCGAAGCCTATTAGTAGAAAGCTTCAGGCGCATCCAGTCAAAGTTAAGAGTATAGAATACCTTGGGCAACAAATGACTTACGATCTAGAAGTTGATGGTTATTGGCATAATTTTGTTGCTAATGGAATTGTAGTTCACAATTCTTTTCGCTACACTGGTAACCAATTTATTGAAGTAGTAGAAGGTAAGAAAGACATAGAAGATGTTATTTATCTGCGTCCGGTTGGTTATTACACAGACAGACAAGGTAAAAAGTATTACTATACGCCAGAACAACGAGCAGCGGATTTGGAGTGGTGTCTAGAAGCAGCTAAACGATATAAAGCTGATTTTGAAGGGGGAATGTCTGAAGAACACGCCAGAGGTAAAGTACCTTTTGATTATCGTCAGCATTTTGTAGTTAGTTTTAATCTTCGGTCTTTCTTGCATTTTTGCGATTTGAGAAATAAGAAAGACGCTCAACTAGAAATTCAAAAGTTGTGCGAACTGATGTGGCCTCACTTTGCTTCTTGGGCACCGGCGATCGCTCAATGGTATGAAAAGCAGCGTCTAGGTAAGGCGAGATTAGCGCCTTGAAGAAGAATTTAGATTTCACAATTCTGTTTTGTTAAAAAGTTTTGGATAATTGTAACAAATTCTTCTAACTCTAAAATTAAGCTATTAGTACCTTCAAACTCTTGATTATAAGCTAATTTTTCTAATTTTTGGGCTGCCAGACACATGGTTGTTACACCCATATTGCCACTAGCACCTTTAATTTGATGAGCTTCTCGCGCTATTTGCTCGAATTCACGAGCAGCGATCGCCTTTTTAATTATCTCTAGCCGAGGTTGAATATCTTCAATAAATATTTGCAGTAATTCTAATTCAAATTCTGGGTTATTTTCTGAAAGTTGATGCAAGCGTTCCCAATCAATTGGTAGCTCAACTAAACCAACATTTGTGGTAGAAGTTGTCTCCAAGACAACAGCTTGTTTGGGCAATGCTGATATTGCCCAACGTTCTAAAGTCGCGGCCAAATCTTCCTTCAATACAGGTTTACTTATATAGTCATCCATACCTGCATCTAAACACATTTGTTTGTCTTCTTTCATAGCATTAGCGGTCATCGCAATTATTACAGGACGATGACCGTTGACAAAGGAATTGTTGTGCCAACGATGAATTTCTTTGGTGGTTTCCAAACCATCAAGAATTGGCATTTGCCAGTCCATCAAAATTAAATCGTAGGGAATTTTTTCTAATAGCTGCAATACTTCTTGACCATTAGCAGCAACATCAGCACTGTAGCCGAGACTTTGGAGTTGCTTCAAGGCGACTTTCTGATTTACCAAATTATCCTCAGCTAAAAGAATTCTTAATTTAGGAGAGTTAGAAATTGCACAAGAAGACGCAAAGACGCGGGGATAGGGGGACGCGGGGAATGTAGTAGATAGATTCTCCGTGTCTGTCACTCTTTGCGTCACCGTGTCCTCTTGTTGGATTTCTAAAATAGTAACGATCGCATCAAAAAGTCGTGAGGGCTTCACAGGTTTGACCAAATAAGCAGCAAATCCAATTTCTAGCGCTCGTTGGATTTCATCGCGTTGATTTGTAGAGGTGAGCATAATCAAAGGTAACTGGGGGATGGCGGAATTTTTCTTAATTTCCTTTCCCAAAGTCATGCCATCTATTTCTGGCATTTGCATATCAATAACAGCAATGTCATAAGGTCTTTTTTGTTTGGCAGCTTGTTCGATCGCTTTGAGGGCAATAGTAGCAGAAGCCGCTTGATCTACTAACATCCCCCAGCGGTTAGCTTGATACTGAATAATTTTGCGATTAGTCGGATTATCATCTACTACTAATAAGCGCCGATTAGTTAGAAGTTCGCTATCGGGTATCGAGCAAATTGGGTAAAGTTGCTTGGGCAAAGTTATTTGAAACCAAAACTTAGATCCTTTACCGAGGCGACTTTCTAAACCAATTTCTCCTCCCATCAAGCTTACTAGTTGTTTGCAAATGGCTAATCCCAAACCCGTACCGCCATACTTACGGGTAGTGGAAGTATCTACTTGAGTAAATGCCTTAAATAGTCTGGATTGGTCTTCAGGGCTAATGCCAAGACCGGTATCTATGATGGCAAAGTAAATGGTAGCTGTGTTAGCAGTTTGCGAACGCAGTTCTATCCGTACTACTACTTCTCCAGTGCTGGTGAATTTAATGGCATTGCTAATTAGATTCATCAAAATTTGCCGCAAACGACCAGCATCACCTTGAAGTTCCGTAGGAACGTTGGGATAAATCAAGGCTGCAATTTCTAATCCCTTGTTATGAGCTGCGGGGGCTAATAATTCCAAGACCTCTTCCACACAGGTAGATAAGTCAAAATCTAAAGTTTCTAATACCATCTCCCCAGCTTCGAGTTTGGAGAGATCCAAAATTTCGTTAATTAGACTTAACAGCGCATCTCCACTAATGCGAATTGTTTCAATAAAATCTCGTTGTTCCGGGTTGAGGGGAGTTTCTAACATTAAGCCTGTCATTCCCAACACAGCATTCATTGGGGTACGGATTTCGTGGCTCATATTGGCTAAAAAAGCACTTTTGGTTTTAGAAGCTAATTCAGCTTCGTGACGAGCAACTTCCAGTTCTAGCCGCTGTTGAGTTTCAGCATCTAACATTTGAGCTTGGGCTAAGGCGATACCTACTTGGTCGGCTATTTGCCGCAAAAGATGAGTTTCAAAGCTAGACCATTGGCGAGAACTACCGCACTGATGCACAATTAGCAAACCGCAAAGTTCTTCTTTGACAAGAATGGGTACAACTAAATTGGATTTGACCCCAAATTGTTGGAGTAATTCTATATAATTTTTTTGGATTTGGCCTAAATCCAAATCTGCAAACCCCAAATTCTTTTTTTGACGATACTGCTGGAGATAATACTGTTGTAGATATTCGGCTTTCAAGTATACCTCAGTGAGCTTTTTCTCTTTGATTGTCAGCCAGCCAGAAACTACTGCCTCGACAATGGTACTTCCAGAGCCATCCGACAAAGGCTGATAGATTAAAACTCGATCGCTATGGAGAATTTTTTGGACTTCGGTAACAGCGATTTGCAGAATTTCTTTAATCTGCAAAGATTGGCGAATTTTCAGGGTAATTTCAGTAAATAATTGCGATCGCAAGTTTTGGCGTTGCAGTTCTTCTTCAGCCTGTTTGCGCTCAATAAATTGCCCCACTTGCTCGCCAATGGAATTCATCACTGTGGCTAAATCTGAATCTGGTTGCTGGATATCATGACTAAAGCAAGTAATTACACCAAGAATTTTTTTATTCCCACGGATCGGAAAACCAAAAGCTCCATGCAGTCCGGCTTTGGCAGCAATTTCACAGCGCGAGAAATCGCGATCTTTAGTGACATCAGGCATCCAAACAGGTTCTCCACTAGCCCAGACACGACCAGGCAAGCCAATTCCTGGAGCAAAGGTGCTCTGGCGACTGAGGATTTCAAATTCTTGCAACTCTAATGATGTTTGATACCAGCTATATAAATAAACCAGTATATTCACTTGCCGATCTATCATCCAAATTTCACTCAAAGCCCATCCCAAACTTTCGCAGATGCCTTGCAAAATTTGGCACATAGCTTCTTTGATGGTAGTGGACTCTGCTAAGACGCGGGTTGTCGCATACTGTGCTTTCAGATGCTGTTCTGCTCGTTTGCGATCGCTAATATCAATACCTGTAGCAATAATGTATTCAACGCGACCCTCATAGTCTTGCAAAATAGTGTTAGTCCATGCAATTAGCCGCCGACTACCATTTTTCATTATCCAATAGCTTTCGTACTCCTTTGAACCTTCACCAACTCGCAGTTGTTCAAAAACAGCTTTTACTCGCTCTACTTGTTGCGGAAGTAAAAACAGATTCCAGAAATACCTGCCACTGACTTCATCAAATGAATAACCAGTTGTTTCCTCGCAAGCATGATTAAAGCGAACGATTTGCCCTTGGGCGTCGAGAACTATTACTAAAGCGCTGGCTGTATCAAGAACTGCTGAGATAAAGTTGCGTTCTTTATTCAGTGCTTCCTCCGTGAATTTACGCTCTCTGGCTTCGCGATAAATAAAATAGTAGACTATAGCCAGAATTAGGAAACTTAAGCAAATAGCGATCGCCTGCATCAAAACTGTATTTTGGATACTGATTTTAGTGATTTTTAAATGCTGCTGGAGCTTTTCTTGCTCCTCATTTTCCATCTCACGAATGATATTGCGAATATCATTCATGAGGTTATTTCCTCGGTCTGTTTTGATGACCTCCAATGCCGCATCTAATCCTTGATGCTGGCGCAAGTCGATAGTCTTTTTCAGCTCGTTGAGTTTTACTACTATCAGAGATTCAAGAGTGTCAATTTGATTTAGTTGCTGAGGATCTTCTGGTGTTAATTTTCTTAACTGCTGAATTTCTGGAGCAACTTTGACAAGTGCTGTCTGATATGGTTCGAGATAGGCTTCGTTTCCAGTGAGTATATATCCGCGTTGCCCGGTTTCCGCATCTTTAATATGAGATAAAAGTTCTTGCAAACAATTGATTGTCACTTGAGTGTTGAGCAATTCTTTACTCGTATTAATCAACACTTGCGTACTTTGATATGAGAGCGTGCCAATCAAAACTAAAATAACCAAGGCCAGCGCAAATCCTTGGGCAATTCTTGTTAAAAATTGTTGGCGTACCTTCTGTGCTTGTTTGCGTGTATCGCTCGCTAGAACTAAACTTGCCAAGGTGCGCCGCATTTCTAGTTGCTTAATTACCTGGCGGCCTAGTATTCGTAAAACTTCAATTTGTTCTGGAGAAAGGTTTCTGGGTATGCGATCGATTACACAAAGCGTTCCCAATGCATATCCTTCAGGATTAGTCAACGGTACGCCAGCATAAAAACGCACATGAGGATCGGAAGTAACTACCGGGTTTGTAGCGAACCTTTCGTCTTTTGTGGCATCAGGGACAACAAAAACTTCCGGTTGTAAAATCGCATGGGCGCAGAATGCGATATCTCTGGGTGTTTCTAGGGCATCCAAACCAACTTTTGACTTGAACCACTGGCGATCGCGATCGACTAAACTGATCAAAGCGATGGGAGCCCCACAAATATATGAAGCTAAACGAGTCAGGTCGTCAAAAGCAGCTTCCGCAGGAGTATCGAGGATTTTATACTCCAAAAGAGACTCAATTCGCTGTGTTTCGTTCTCAGGTAATGGTGCTTTCATCTTTCGGGAGGCGGGGGGCAGGAGGCAGAGGAGGCAGGGGGCAGGAGGCAGGAGGCAGAGGAGGCAGGAGTTAGAAGTAGAGACGCGATTAACCCAAGTCTTTTCAGGAGTTATGAGTTAGGAGTTAGAAGGCTTTGATACTCAAGCTTTATAATTTGAAAAAAATCAAAAATCCATAGCACGCTTGATTTTATATTTATTCTGAATTCTGAATTAAAATTTGACACGCAACTGTCCTCTTAAGGAATTACCGCCATAAGCGCTTTCTCCTGTATCTTGATTGCGGACATTACTAAAGCTGTAGCCCAAGTCTGCTTCAATATTGGGTGAGAGCTTTACGGTACAGCGTGCTTGGTAGGTATTGGCGTTATCGAATTCTCCTTTAAGTCGCTGTCGTCCTAAGTTGGCAGCGAGGCGACAGCGTAAGAATTTACTAATATCTCCTTCCCAAGCCACTTCAGCGTTGTAAACTAAAAAATCTGGTGGTGAGAAATAGCCACTTGTGCCTTCTAAATCGCGATCGTAACTCCAAGTAAATAAGTTAGCTGCTAGAGAAAATTGTCCTAATTTGCGCTCTAGCCTGCTAAAAGTCTGCACCTCAGAATTACCATCGTTGTAGTTACCCAAACGCAAAGAAGAAAACAAACTCGTGTTGCGGTCAATTTGCCAGAATAAATCAGGCCCAAATCGCCAAGCGGTAATCTGGTTTTCTAAAGTTCGGGCATTGAATTTATAAGGCCCTTGTTCCAAATTACCTGATACTACTAATAGCGATCGCAATTGGCCTGATGGCGAAACCCGCGCCGGCACAATCGGAATTTCCACCTTAGTATTCAGATTAATAGCTGTAGGTAAACGGTTAAATACATCGACTCCCGCTGCTGTTTGTAACGTCACTTCTCCAATTTTTCCCAGCCAGCCAACTTGCAAAGGAAAATTGCTAACTGATTCAACACCGCGTTGTTCAAAGAAATCAAAACCTGTCTTGAAAAAGATTTTATTGCCATTTCTCAATCGAAACTGAAGCGTTGGTTCGATGAATAAATTAGTTTGACCAAAGTTGTCTGTATCATAACGATAGTCCGTATCAATCCTTTCCAAAACTGCACTTGGTGTTGTTGGTTGGGTGGAAGTTGTCGGTACGGTAGGAGTTTCTGGCGGTTTCGGTCGCGGTTGCGGTAGTTGCAAATTGGGATTGAAGTTTTCGGGTGCTGCAATCAAAAATCGATTGGGTTTTAAAAGTTTGAAATCATACTGAGTCGCATTGGATAAAAGAGATTTTGTATTTTCCTGTAGTTGGGCGGCTTGTAATTTCACTTCACCGAATGCCCAAATACTTATACCTAAGATGATTCCCAATTTAATCTCTCGGTAACCCAAAATATACTGAGTAAAACTATATCGATGAATACGTCTAAAACTATCTGCCATCAGCCGATACTGTAGTTGTATATAAATGAAAAACTAGCTGCCAAAGAGTTTTTTGGCTGCTAGTTTGTTTATTCTGCTTGGATTATGATGCCCACAATATATGCTGACTCTAGCGATTTTCACATGATAGGTTTACGGAATTTTTGTAAAAATCAAACTAGGGACGTAGGAAGACTAAAATGTTGTAAATGTAGCGGCTGTCTTGCCTGTCAAGCGATCGCAAAACAAAAAACTCAAAATAAGTTGACGCAACAGTACTTACGCACAAAGATTGTCCGTTGACACTGGGTTGGTGGTAGTTAGGGTATATGAATGTCAGGCAATCACAAAGAAGCGTAAGGGTGCAAGAGAACAACAGTTAATAGGAGTAACTCCTTCCCCTACACACCCATACTCTATCGATGTTGGGTTTTGCGTTACTCAACCCAACTTACACCTACACCTGTTGCATTATTTTAGACTGGTCACGCAACTACAGGTTTTTACGGCACAATCAACACTGGACAAGGGGAAAGGTTAATCACGCGAGTGGTGACGCTATCAGTCGCTCCCTCTTCAGTCAAGCCTAGCCCCCGACAGCCCATGATAATTAAATCTGCCCCGATTTCATCAGCAACATCGCAAATGGTAAAAGCTGGTTTACCTTGCCTTTCCATAACTTCGGATTGAATTCCTTGTTGGGAAAATAACAATTGGGCATTTTCCAGCAATTTGGCAACTGCCTCCGGTGACACCATCGGATCTCCACTAGGTGCATCTGGGGGTGGTTCTTCTACCACAGACAGCAGCACTAAGCGACTGCCGTACTTTTGGACAATGTTGGTCACTACGTCAGCAGCTTCCCGTGTTTCCCGGCTTTGATCGATTGGAAATAGTACTGTCTTAAACATCTCTATCACCTGGGCACCCCTGACTCCGGTAAAATCTGGATGGTTCTACTTTCAAAACAATAACAAAAAGGCAATCAGGAGAGTTTGCTGTGTCCAAAAAAAGTTTAGCAAGTTTATCTGCGGCTGATATCTCTGGAAAACGCGCTTTGGTGCGGGTTGATTTTAATGTGCCTGTGGATGACCAAGGCAATATTACAGACGACACTCGCATTCGCGCCGCTTTGCCAACTATTAAAGATTTGACACAGAAGGGAGCTAAGGTAATTCTGGTAAGCCATTTTGGTCGTCCCAAGGGTGTGGATGACAAATTGCGCTTGACACCAGTGGCTAAGCGCCTCTCTGAGTTGTTGGGGCAAGAAGTTATCAAGACTGATGACTCCATTGGTGATGAAGTTGCAGCCAAGGTGGCGGCGTTGCAAAATGGGCAAGTGCTTTTACTGGAAAATGTCCGCTTCTACAAAGAAGAAGAGAAAAACGAGCCAGAATTTGCCAAAAAATTGGCAGCCAATGCTGATTTTTATGTAAATGATGCTTTTGGTACTGCACACCGCGCCCATGCTTCTACTGAAGGCGTGACTAAATTCCTCAGTCCTTCTGTGGCTGGATATTTGGTTGAGAAGGAATTGGAATATCTCCAAAATGCCATTGAAAATCCCCAGCGTCCTCTGGCTGCAATTATAGGTGGTTCCAAGGTTTCCAGTAAAATTGGCGTCATTGAAACCCTGCTGGAGAAGTGCGACAAGCTAATCATTGGCGGTGGGATGATTTTTACCTTCTACAAAGCCCGTGGTTTGAATGTCGGTAAGTCGTTGGTAGAAGAAGACAAGCTAGAACTGGCGAAGTCTTTAGAAGCTAAGGCAAAGGAACGTGGTGTCACCTTCCTATTACCCACAGATATCGTATCGGCAGATAAATTTGCTCCTGATGCCAATGCAACAACTGTCAGCATTGACAATATCCCCGCTGATGGTATGGGTTTGGATATTGGCCCAGACTCAGTAAAAGTTTTCCAAGAAGCCCTCAAAGATACCAAAACAGTAATTTGGAACGGGCCAATGGGTGTGTTTGAGTTTGATAAGTTTGCGGTAGGTACAGAAGCGATTGCCCGCACTCTCGCTGAAATCGGTAAAACTGGCACCACCACGATTATCGGCGGCGGCGACTCAGTGGCAGCTGTGGAAAAAGTCGGTTTAGCCGACCAAATGAGCCACATCTCCACCGGCGGCGGCGCTAGCTTGGAATTACTAGAAGGTAAGGTATTACCTGGTATCGCAGCTTTAGATGATGCGTAAGTAGGGAATGGGGAGTGGGGAGATAGGGAGATGGGGAGATGAGACAGATGAGGGAGAATAATAACTCCTAACTCCTAACTCCCAACTCCTAACTCCTAACTCCCAATCCCCCATGCCCAATGCCCAATGCCCAATCTTTAAAATATGCAACCAAAATGGCTGGAATGGGCGCAAAAGCTGCAAGCGATCGCCCAAAATGGTTTAACTTATTCTGAAGGCGTTTATGATATCGAACGCTACAAACAATTGCGAGCGATCGCCACAGAAATTATGGCGACTTACTCAAATGTCGAACATAGTTATCTGCTTGATTTGTTTAGCCGTGAAGTAGGATATGCAACTCCTAAAGTTGATGTCCGGGGAGCAATTTTTAGAGACGATACTATTTTGTTAGTTAAAGAAAGAGCCGATGGCGGCTGGACTTTACCTGGTGGATGGGCTGATGTTGGCGAATCTCCCAGCGAAGTAGTCGTCAAAGAAGTATATGAAGAATCTGGATACCAGACACGCGCTATCAAATTACTAGCAGTTTATGACAGAGACAAACAGGGACATCCACCGTTTCCTTTTTATGTCTACAAGTTATTTTTTCACTGTGAATTAATCGGTGGTTCTGCATCATCAAGTATTGAAACCGAAGCAGTAGATTTTTTTCCTGAAGATGCATTACCAGAACTTTCTATTGGACGGGTGACCCCAGCACAAATCACCCGACTTTTCCAACATTATCGCCAACCAGATTTACCCACAGATTTTGATTAAGTAATACCAATCCCAAAAAACAATGCGACCAATAAACCATTTGTAGAGACGCGATGAATCGCGTCTAGTCAACTCTGGCACGCAGTGCGGGAGATGGAAAAAGCTTTTCAAATGCTGCTTGGCGTTCGTTTAAGGGTTCTGGAGCATAGTTCCAGAGACTTTCATAATAAAAGAACGTTACACCTAAACCCCGTTCTTGGGCAGCCCGCACCTGAGACTTAATTTGTTGCATCGGAACTGGGTTATTTCGTAAGCCTGTCATAATTCCAACCCCAGTGGGAATTGTTTGTTGCGCTTCTTGAATTTCTGCGCGGGAAATATTAGCCACAAAACTTTCCAGACTCGGACGGTAAATTTGCACAATTAACTCGTCTACAATACCTTCCCTTATCCAACTCAGCCAGTCTTGCAGGTGAAACTTGTAAGCAAAGTCATAGTAATTAGGAGAAACCGAGAAAATTGCCTGGGGTTTTCTCTGCTTCACAGCTTGGTTAAGTTTGACCATAAAAGCGGTAATTTTATCTGCCCGCCACTTTACCCATTCCGGATCGTCAGCATTAGCCGGGGGATTTTTCTTGGTTTCTTTGGCGTATAAGGCTACTGTATATGGATCGTAACCAAATTCGCGAGGCAAACTCGTATGATCGTCAAACTGAATGCCATCAGCATCATATTGAGTGACAACTTCTAACACGAGATTGGTAATGAATTGTTGCACTTGTGGATGGAAGGGATTGAGCCACATCACCTCACCAGCCGCACTATTAGAAGTTTGGCTACCATCGCGCTTTTGTGTGAACCAATTTGGATAATTCAGTGTTAGTTCCGAGGTTGGAGGAGCCATAAATCCAAACTCAAACCAGGGAATTGCTAACAGTCCTTTGCGATGAGCTTGGTTAATGAGATCGGCGAGAATATCATGTCCATCTAAACCTTTATAAACAAAAGGTTGAATACCTGCACGTTGTGCAGTGGCGCTAGGATACATCACATAGCCAGAATTCCAAACCACAGGATAGATTGTATTGAAATTTAGCCTCCGCAGATGAGTCATCGCCTCCTGCACCTTGGCACGATTCTTGAGGGTGTCAAAATCATTGTTGGTCATCCAAACCCCGCGAATTTCCTGGCGCGGTAGCTGGGCAATGGCGCTGAAGCGTCCACCGAAAGTGAACGCAGGAGCAAAACTGTCTACCAACAATACCGTCACAAAAGATATTAAAACCAGTAACGGGAAAATATATTTTAGTTTTTGCCGCCAACCTCGAACAAAAAAAGTTGATTTCATAGGTTTGAATGATGCATTAGCTACCCACACACGCCATTGCTTGCTTTTGTAATTGAATCTATTAGCCATATATTACAAGCATTTATACTTACTAAGAAACTGACCGATTGGTAGTTGTTTGTTCCCCGTATATGGAACTGTTGCACCAGAAAAACTAAATCAAACTTACGCACATTAAGAACCTTAGACGTAATAAATACTCATTAGTGCCCAATGTATCTTCGGTATTGGGCATAGGGAGGTGTGGGAAGATGGGGAAGAAATCTTTCCCCCCACACTCCCCACACTCCCCACACTCCCCATCTCCCCTGCCCCCTGCTCCTCATGTCCCCACCTGTGTCACAATAAGGAACTGTAATCAGAAAAATATTGTTAGGTAATTTAGTGAGTCCAACTGCTCAATCCACGGCAAGTGCGCGCCGCGTGGTGTTTCCCTTTACGGCAATTGTCGGCCAGGAAGAAATGAAACTGGCGCTGCTGTTGAACGTGATTGACCCCAAAATTGGTGGTGTAATGATCATGGGCGATCGCGGCACTGGTAAATCTACAACTATCCGTGCGCTGGCGGATCTGCTGCCAGAAATCTCCGTGGTTGCCAATGACCCGTTTAGTAGCGATCCTAGCGACCCTGACTTGATGAGCGATGAAGTTCGCCAACTTGTAGAACAAGGGGCAGAAATTCCCGTAACTCACAAAAAAGTCCAAATGGTAGACCTGCCGCTAGGAGCCACAGAAGACCGAGTTTGCGGCACAATCGATATCGAGAAAGCTTTATCTGAAGGTGTCAAAGCTTTTGAACCAGGACTTTTGGCAAAGGCTAACCGAGGCATTCTTTATGTCGATGAAGTCAACTTACTAGATGACCACCTTGTAGACGTGCTACTCGATTCCGCCGCTAGTGGTTGGAACACTGTAGAACGGGAAGGCATTTCAATTCGTCACCCAGCACGTTTTGTGCTTGTTGGTTCGGGAAACCCAGAAGAAGGCGAACTGCGTCCCCAATTACTCGATCGCTTTGGAATGCACGCAGAAATTCATACGGTCAAAGAACCAGCCTTACGAGTCCAAATTGTGGAACAGCGATCGGAATTTGACCAAAATCCACCAGAATTTCTCGAAAAGTATAAGCCTCAGCAAAATTCGCTACAACAACAAATCGTTAATGCCCAGGAGTTATTGCCACAAGTCAAAATTGACTACGATTTCCGGGTGAAAATTTCTGAAGTTTGCTCCGAACTGGATGTAGATGGTTTACGGGGTGACATTGTTACCAATCGCGCCGCCAAAGCCTTAACAGCTTATGAAGGACGCACTGAAGTTACAGCCGATGATATCCGCCGCGTGATTACGCTGTGCTTGCGTCATAGACTGCGTAAAGACCCATTAGAATCTATTGACTCTGGCTACAAAGTTTCCAAAGCTTTTAGCCGCGTCTTTGGCATCGAACTTCCAGAAGACGATACCGCACAAAAAAATGGCACGGGTCAGAAGTTAGGAGTTAGAGGTTAATAGTTAGGAGTGGGAGATGAGGAGATGGGTAGATGGGAGAATAACTTTTAACTCTTAATTCCTAACTCCGAACTCGTAACTCCTAACTTTTAACTTTGCACTTAGCATTCAGTATTCAATATTGACTATGAGATTTTGGTATTTTTGGTTCAATACGCTTATTTTATCTAGCCAATATAACCCGCCGCGGTTTGTAGAATTATTGATGCTGTTTTTAGCGATCGCTATGCTGGGAATAGCGACTATTTTACCGGAAAGACCTTATTTAATCTTAGGCTTGAGCTTAGTAGTTGGGGCATCTATTTCTATCTTAGTGCGGGAAGCGATCGCCCCCTCACCACAAACACGAATTACCCAAGCCACAGCATTAATTTTACTTTTTATTAGCCTTTATGGTTTTGCTGACTTAATTCACGCTCTTTAAAATTAGTTATTAGTCATTAGTCATTAGCAAATGATAAATAACAATTCATAAATTACTAATCTTCACCAACTTTGCATTTCTACTAATTCCATACACAATTCATTAATTTGCTCTAAATCAGGTTTGTGAGGCAGGGCAGATTGTTCGTAAACATTTTCCATTTCGGCAACTAAATCTTCTGCCATTTTCATCACCTGCTCGTAAGAATACTCGCCTTTGAGAATAGCTTTTAAATCATCAGCATCACCAGCTATTCTCCTATCTACAATTACTTCTCCTTGACGCAATATTTCTAGTCCACTGCGTAACAATCTAATGCAGTGCATCCCATGTTTGAGGTCAAAACCTGACTTCATTTCCATTTCTGCTCTAGCCGGATTTCTATTTTCCTGCCAAGATAAGTAAGCTTTCCATTCTCTTAAAGCTGTTTGATAGCTTTGACTTTTCTGAAGCAAGCGGATAAAATCTTTGCGGCTATTAGTTAATTTTTGGGTATATTCTAAAGTCTCATCGGGTAAAGTATACTGTTTTAACACTCCTTTAAAATCAATATCTGCTGTCAATAATTGATATAATTGCTCGGCTTCTTCTAAAAACTCGATTCTTCCTCTAATTAAGTTATAAAGATACTCTAAAAAAGCATTGAGTTCATCTTTAGTTAGGACTGCTTCGTTTTCTATACCAAACTCAGATGGTACTGGCTTTTTTTGCGGTGGCTTTAGCAACCACTTGCGATGAGTTTCCATTTTTTTGATTTGAGCAAAGGCATAACCAGTGTAAGTGTGCTTGACTTTCTTACTTAAAAAGAACTGTTTATGCTTAATTAAATGTTCTCCTACTGGAGTTAAAAAAGGATAATTATTTAACCACAGTAATTCTAAAACATTGGGATTAGCTCCCGATAATAGCTGGATAATTTTTTTTAATTCATATATAACTGTATCTTTGTTATTATCTAAAAACGAAAATAACCCTGGTTCATCCCAACCAGTGTCTTTTTGTTCAATGCGATCGAATCCCAAATAATATCTTTTAGGCGCGATAAATACTCCCCGATAATCAAAGTCTGAATCCGGATGATTTAAGCCATAGCCGTGGCTACCTGCCAAACCAACTAAAATAGTTCTTTGTTCAATTTCTATTCTTTTCATATCACTCGATCAAAATATAGCCATCTTAACTCATGAGATAAGTAACTTGGCGCTGAGTTAGTTACACAAATTTGCAGTTTAATAAGCTAAAAATATTATACTACATTTAGTGACAATTTTGTATTATATAAATAATGGGTATATAGTATCTCTCCATCTACTAATTCCAACAATCTTTATAACGCATCAATTGTAGGAGCGAACAGGTGTCATTGGTGTCAACTTAAGGTAAAACCGACGTCCCGCAAGAGTCATGTAATTTTAACCAACCTCGCCACAGTACCTAGTACATAGCCAAGTCAGGTCAGTATCAAATTGAGCGTTTGATGTTTAATTAAGTTGACCTACTTAGAACCTACGCACATCCTCCACAAAAAAAGCTTTAGAACGTAATTCACATTGCTCAAACAGCAGTCCCGAGAAAGACATCAATAACTCGATCTAACTAGGGTTCAAATCCAGTTTTGACAATAAAATTGCAACATAAAGTTAACCCTCAGCCCTTTAATACACCTTCAACAATATATTTATATATCTAGTAGTTCCTTAACATGTAATTTCGCCAAGTAATCGACTTTGAGTGAAGCGTGTCGCTTCAAACTAAAAGTAAATCGATGTTTCACAACACGGCATTTGAGTATATATATAATACGCAATATTTCCTTCAAGAAAGAATATTTTGTTTCTGGAATGGTCTAAATCATGAGTGTAGTCACCTACTGAAGTCCTAAGCTAAAGCAGAGTGTTTTGTATCAACCTGATTAATCTAAGTAATGACTAAAAGTAGCTGATACACCTTTGCATCAAGAGTTAGATAACTGTCAAAATATACACAAACTATGAACAAACGAAATCCATTCTTCCCAGGAGTCCCAGCATCTCCAGAAAGTTTTACAGGACGAACTAAGGAAATTGGTGCTGCATTTGACCAGATTTATAACCGCAGTCATTTGGCAATTTGGGGTGGCCCCGGTATGGGCAAGTCTTCTTTCTTAGAACAACTAATTTCACTGGAAGTATGGGAAAAACATCAATTAGATTCGTCTCAAGCCGTGATTGTTTTTCTCAACTGCCAGAGCATCATTCCCTTTACTCCCTCTGGCTTTTGGCAAGAAGTTTTAAGCAATCTGAAGGATAAGTTGGAGAGCGAACCCAGCTTGCAAATAGAAGTTGAAAATTTTCTAAATAAAGGGCAAACCACAAAAGAAAGCCTACGCCAGGTACTGCGTAAATTAGGAAAAAAACATAAATTTGTAGTGCTATTAGTAGATAACTTTGACGCCGCTTTAATCTCTAACGCTCACTACACTGAAGCTGACATGCAGGAATTCTTGAGCGAGTGCCGTAATTTAGCTGTTCACTCTCAAGAAAGAAAACATCTCTCAATGATTGTCAGTTCACTCAAGCGCCTCAGTGAACTTGGGCCAAAGCTCAATACTAAAGCTTCTCCTTGGTATAATCACTATCTTTTTCAGTCGCTCAAACCGTTAACTGATACTGAAATTGATAAGTTAATTAGTAAAGCTTTTGATGTGCAACTTCAAGCGGAATTAAAAAGCTTAATTCCATCAATTACTGGTAAACATCCAGCTTTATTACAGATTATTGGCTCTATCATATACAGAAACTTAAGAACTGGAGATTTACCCAATCTAGAAGCAATTGTTAGAGAATTTGAAAGTACAAGCAAACAAATTTTTGAAAATATTTGGAACCGATGTAATGAAGATGAGCAGACATTGTTAATGCTGTTGGCTATTTTTAATCTTGAGGGCCATCTGCACAAAAAAATTAAATTTGATTTAAGCGATATTAAATTGATATTTATTCAACAAGAGCGAGATTTAACCAATCTAGAAGAACAAGGTGTAGTTAAAACAAACGAAATAGATGGTAAAAAAATATATTCATTTACTTCTCCTAATATGGAAAAATGGGTTGTTCAAGAAGTTTGGAATACAAATGATGATGCAGTTAAAAAACGCCAAAAAGTTTTTCTCAATTTAATGAGTAAAGAGCAAGTTGAGAAAGTTACAAACGCAATGAATTGGTTTTGGATGCACAAAGATAAAGTACCTTCTACGCTAAAATTGATTTCTACTTTAATGGGAAATTTTCATACATAACTAATAATGTCTACTTCCTTCCTGCTCAAAGAATACATAATTTTTGTAAGAAACAGCAAAAGACGCAAAGGAAGAGATAAGTAATCTTGTAGCAGGAAGCAAGTAATTTTACAACGAATATAAAATTATGCCTAATTACAATCAAGAGAAAACTATGTCTAATGTAGATAATCAATCAAATATCCATTTTGGAAACAATCCTTACATTGTTGGTGTACCAATAGATAATCCAGAAAACTTGATTGGGCGTGAAAAACTATTCAACTTTATTAAAAACAATCTAGATAATAATAGCAAAATTATTTTATTGCATGGTCTGAGACGTATCGGTAAATCGTCTGTACTTAAACTATTCGATCACTTTATTAGTGACGATAATTTAGTTTGTATTAACTTCGATTTACAAAATAAATCGACAAAATCTGTGAATGGTATCTTGTACGATCTGGCTCAATATATTGTAGAAGAATTAGAATTAAAAGATGTTTATTTGCCAGAGCAACAAGAATGTGATAGCCAAGAAAATTGGTTTTCAAATAAATTTTTGCCAGAAATTTATAAACAATTGGGCAATAAAAAAGTAATTTTATTGTTAGATGAATTTGATGTTGCAGAAAAGACTAAAGATGATGGTGTTCTTAAGAAAACCTCAGCTTTTTTTAGTTATTTAAAAACTTTAATTAATAATCAAGAAAGATTATTTTTAATTCCTGTAATTGGACGAAATGTGGGGGAATTAGACATTATCCTTCGTTTGTATCATGGTGCACCTAACCAAGAAATTGGTTTATTAGATCCACTAGGTTCTGAAAAGCTGGTTACTAAACCAGCGCAAAAATCACTAATATATGAAAAACAAGCAATAGATGAAATTTATAAAATTTGTGCTGGTCATCCATTTTTAACCCAAGCTATTTGCTCTGAAATTTTTCGACAAGCTAGGGAAAATTCTAATAGGAAGGTCACTCGTGATGATGTAACCGCGATTATAGACAGAGCTATAGAATCTGCTGAAGGTGGGTTAGACTGGTTTTGGAAAGGGGTATCTCCCTCACAGCAAGTTATCTTCTCCGCAGCGGCAGAGGCTCAAAACAGAGCACGTGATTCTGTGCCAAACAAAGGGCCAATTGAGATTCTAAAAGAACATGGTGTTATTCAGACAGAGGAACTAATAAAAGCAGTTGAGGAATTAATTCAAAATAAGTCGTTAGATAAAAATGGGCAAGTTAAAGTTGAACTAGTTAGACTGTGGATAACAAAGAAACATCCAATCAAACAAGAAATTAAAGAATTAGAACACCTAAAATTAGAGGAAATTCAACCTCATTTAGAAAAAGCGATTAAATTTACTGAAAATGGTCAAAATAATGATGCATTACTTGAATATCAAGAGGTTTTCAAGATTAATCCTAATCACTATCCTTCTCTACTTAAACTTGCTCAAGGTAATTTAAAAAATAAAAATTTTGATAAAGCTATAGAACTTTACGAACGTGCTTATAAATTTGATCCAGAAGCAAATAAACAAAGATTTATTGATGCAATCGAAGATTATGGTAATGATTTAATATTGCAACAAAAAATATCTCAAGCTAAAGCACAGTTTCAATTAATTTTAGATTACGACGAAGAGAACATATCTGCACAAGAAAAAATAAAACAAATTGACGCTCGTCAATTTCCTGCAAATTATTCACAAATATCAGAGAATTCCAATAATGGTACTAATCTAAAAAATAACGAGCGAGAAAAACAAAAACTTCCTTGGAGAAATTTATCTCTAGTGACAGCAGGAATTGTTACTATTTTAGGAATAGGCGGACTAGTAGGAAATCGTTGGTTAACTTCTTGCCATGAAGCAGAAGAAAAAATGCAATTTGGTCTTTACTGCCTCCCGATTGCTAATAATAATTTTAATAAAAATATTAGTAGCGGAGAAAGTATTCTCTTTTCTGATATTAGTTCTGCTTCTAATAATTATCGTATGTCTCGTCAAAAAGGTGTTGAAGCATATAAAAATAAAGAATATGCTACAGCTAGCGAATACTTTAAAAATGCTAGAGAAGCTAATATTAACGATCCAGAAGTACTAATTTATCAAAATAATGCTCTTGCTCGTAAAGATGGTAACTCTTTTATCTTAGCGGTCGTTGTACCTGTGAATAATGCACAATCAATCGCTCAAGAAATCTTGCGAGGTGTAGCACAAGCACAAAAACAGTTTAATGATGATGGTGGATATCAAGGTAGGTTGCTAGAAATTGTTATTGCCAATGATGCAGACAATCCAGAAGAAGCTAAAAAAATAGCTAAACAACTAGCAGAAAAAACAGAAATACTCGGCATAATTGGACACTACTCTAGTAGGTCAACAAAAAAAGCATTAGAAGAATATACACAAGCTAAATTACCAATTATTTCTCCCACAAGTACCAGTATAGAATTAAAAAATGATGTTTTCTTTAGAACAGTATCATCTGATGCAGTGTTTGGAAAAAAGTTAGCAGATTATACTTATAAATCAGGGTTAAATGAAGTAATAATTTTGTACGATTCTGAAAGCACTTATAGTCGTAGTCTTATGGATATGTTTAAACAAGAATTTAAAGAACGAAATGGCAAAGTTGCAGAAATAATAGATTTTAGTAATCCAGGTCAAAATATTAAAACCAAACTTTTAGATAGTTTAAGTCAGAATAAAGCTAAGGGAGTTTTGTTATTTCCCGACTTGAAACATACAAGACTATCCCTTCAACTTGCACAAGATGAAGACTTAAAAATGCGAAATTTACAGTTTTTGGGAGGAGATACCCTGTATAGCCAGGAGGCTTCTAGAGCAGAAGGACTTATTGTAGCTGTACCTTGGTTTAGGCAAACACAAGAATCGACAAAATTTGCAACTGAGGCTTTAGGATTGTGGGGAAATGAGGTTAGCTGGCGAACAGCAACTAGTTTTGATGCAACTCAAGCTTTTATTAAGACTTTTAAAACTTTTTCTCCGAATGTATCTCGCTCAGATATTCTTTCAAGTTTGAGGCAAATCAATATTCCCGCCAATAAAACTGCCGGATATATACTAAAGTTTGATTCTGATGGAGAAACAATGAGCAAACCTATACTTGTTCGAGCTAAAGGAGGTAACTTTACAGAAATTCAAGAGTCAAGACCATAATTTATGGATAAAACGACTAACTTTGCAGAAATAGAAATTATTATGTCAAATTCAAACGCTCGAAATCCTTACATCATAGGCCGTCCTATTACCGAACCTAACAAGTTTTTTGGACGTGAAAGTTTATTCCAATATATCCAAGATTGTCTAATACAGGGTAGAAAAATTATCTTGTTGCACGGTCAACGGCGTATTGGTATGTCGTCTATACTTCAGCAAATTCCCGAACAAATTACTCATAATGACTTTGAGTTTGTTAATTTTGATTTACAAGATAAAAGCACTTGGTCACTTGGTGAAATTATTAGTAGCCTTACTACAGAGATTGCTGAACACTTACAGTTGGAAAATGAGGAAGGAGATTTATCTGATAATATACAAGAGAATCTAGAGATATTTTCAAATGAATTCTTAACGAAAATATATAAAATAATAGGTAATAAAAATTTAGTTTTAATGTTAGATGAATTTGATGTTATTGATGAGAGTAACAATGTTAATATCGTAGAGCGTGCTAGCAATTTCTTTAGTTATTTAAAATCTCTAATTGATACACAAGAAAAACTTTTTATTATTCTAGTTTTAGGGCGTTATCAAAATGATTTAGAAAATTTACAGAATTTTTTCGGAAATGTTCCTTATCAAAAAATTGGATTATTAGATGAAATAAGTGCAAGACGATTAATTTGTAAACCTACACAAGGGATACTCAATTATGATGAAGATGCTATACGGGCAATTCTAGAACTTTCAGCAGGGCATCCTTATTTCACGCAAGTAATTTGTTTTACCATATTTGTTTTTGCTAGAACAGAAAATAATTGGAAGATTACTCGTGCTGATGTAGAAGCAATTGTAGATAGAGCAATAGAAAGTGCAGAAGCCGGATTGTCATGGTTTTGGGATGGGCTAACTATTTCAGAAAAAGTAATCCTTTCTGCGGTTGTAGAAGCTCAAAATAATTCTGCATTAAAAGAAAATTCTATTTCAAAAGTACTACTTCTATATGGAGTTGTTGAGACAGACGAACTTAAAAAAGGTTTACAGCAACTCTACGAGAAAGATTTATTAGATGGAATTCAGCCAAAAATAAAAATTGAATTTATCCGTCGTTGGTTAGAAAAACGCCATGCTTTAAAAGATGAAATTAATGAACTTGAAAAAATAAAATCAGAAGAAATAAAACAAATTTTACATATTACAAATGAACATCTTCAACAAGAAACAAAGCAAGTTGTACTAAATAATCATCGACAAATTTTAGCTATTAATCCCAATCATTTCAGTACGATACCTCTTTTAGCAGAAGAGTACTTAGAGATTGGGAATTTTGATGAAGCTATAAAACTATATGAACGAACATATAAATTTGACCCTATACGCAACAAAGAAAGTTTCTTGAAGGCGCTAGAAGGATATGGTAATAGCTTGATAATACAAAAGGATTTTAATCAGGCAGCAGAACAGTTTAAAAAAGTTTTAGAACTTGAACCAGATAGAATATCTGCCAAGCAAAAGCTGCGAGAAATTGAAGCTGAAAAAGAAGCTGATAAATTGAATTCTAGTGTATTGGTTAAGAGAGAGAATGCTCTTAATACTATTAATAATGAGCAAGTTAACCAACAGCTATCATTTAAAAAATTAGAATCAAAAGATGTTAATAATCAAAGAGAATTATCAGTTAAAAAGTTAGAACCAAAAGGTGTTAATGGTGAACGACAATTATTACGTGGATCTGCGATTATTGGTCTGGGTCTAATCGGTGTTGCATTGTATCAATTATTATCAATTCCTTGCCAGACAAGTGAATCGAATCGAATAGGTTTTTGTCTAGCAACATCTGAAAATAAGGTAATGGAGAATATTAGTAGTGGTGAACGCACTATATTCCCTTATGTTGTTAAATATTTTAATCCTAATCGTAAACGAGGTATTGAAGATTTTAGTCAAGGCAAGTATAGTGAAGCTATTGTATTTTTTAAACAATATATTGATGGAAATAAAGATGATCCAGAAGCATTAATTTATTATAACAATGCCTTAGCTCGCCAAAAAGGTTATCCCATCTCGTTTGCAGTGGTTGTGCCAGGAGAGAATTCAGAAGTGATAGCTACAGAAATACTGCGTGGTGTAGCACAAGCACAAGACAAATTTAATACTAATGGTGGGTTGAATGGTCAATTATTAGAAATTGTTATTGCTAATGACGCTAACAACCCTGAACAAGCAAAACAAGTAGCTACTGAATTGGTTAAAATGAAGAATCAATCGATATTAGGAGTAATTGGAAATTCTTCTAATGATACTATTAAGGCAGCATTAATTACCTATGAAAAAGCTGGGATAGCGACAATTTCTCCTACGAGTACAGGTGATTTATCCCCAAGTAAAGAAAGTCAAGTTTTATTTAGAATGACTCCTTCTAATGCAGCGATCGCCAAACGACTCGCTGAGTATATCAAAAACTCACTTCGTCTCAACAAAGTTGTTATTTTTTATAATAAAAGTGAAGATAGCAAAAACTTGAGTGAGGAATTTATCAATTATTTTGATAAGCTTCAGGGTAGAGTTGTGCAAAATATTGATTTCACTGAAGTAGAACAGGATGTAGACGAAGAATTTAATACTGTACTTCAATATCAGCCACAAGCAGCTTTGCTATTTCCTAATGCACAAGACAAACAACAGATTTCGGTGGCTCTAGACATTACTAAAGTCAATGCCGGTCTGGTTTCCGATCCTAAAAAAAATCCTAAATTACAAAAATTAGCAATATTAGGTGAAACTGCTTTATACAGACCCGGAACTTTGAAAGATGGAAAAGAAGCTGTCGAAGGCTTAATATTGGGTGTACCTTGGTTCAGCTCAGCACCAGAAACAAAAGTTTTTGTAGAAACAGCAAAGCAGAAATGGGGAAAAACGGTAACCTGGCGCACGGCTATGAGTTATGATGCTACTCAAGCTTTGATTAAAGCTTTATCAGCCAAACCTTCTAGGTCTACTATTCTACAAAATTTGCGACAAATCAATATTAAAGCAAGGGATACTTCGGGTTATCCGTTAAAGTTTACTGAAGATGGGGAGCGCCAGAATAAACCTATCTTATTAAAGGTTGAGAAAGGTAAATTCCAACTATTGCCAGAAGCCCAAAAGCAACAGCCACAAGAAAAAAAGTAATATCAAAAAGAGCCAGTACGGTCTTGCAGCTTGCACAAGTGGAATAACTAGCGTTGAGAATTTAGAAGTAATATTCTTCGTAGAAGGAAGCAATAAAAAAACACTAAAAAAGACGCGAGATTTCGCGCCTTTGGAACTATTACTAAATTCTCAATGCTACTTAAACAAATGCTTTTAGATGTTCCACCAACTGCGGTGCTTGTCTTACACCCTCAATTCGCTCCACAGGCTCACCCTTTTTAAATAGTACTAGAGTTGGCAGAGCATAAATTTGATACTGAGAAGCCAATTGCGTGTATTTTTCTGTATCTATTTTGACAATCCGCAGACGATCCTTGAGTTGGGCATTTACTTGCTCTAAAATTGGCACCATCATCTGACATGGCCCGCACCATTCGGCATAAAAATCGACTAATACGGGTACATCAGAATCAGACAGCATCTCTTCAAAGCTGTTAAATTGTTTTTTAGTTGCCATGTGATACACACCGCTTTTCAATTGTTTGTTTCAATGGTAATTCTTAGAAAATAAAATAGGTATATGTTTATAAGTTTTTCTCAGGAAAAATTAGATTATTTAATATAAACTAGTTGGACAGCGAAAATATTAAATAATTCTAATAAAAAAGACATGTTGTATTAATTTGTGTATTTAAATTAAATGACTATATTTACTTATCTTGCCTAACCTAAATAATTATACATGTCTACACAGTTGGTAGTTTATCCAACTTGGTGATGCCTAACTTGAAAAAGGAAGTCGGGAGTAGAGGTACAAATATTTGCACCCTTACTCTCCACTCCCTAATTTAAATTTTTGATAACGGTAGACTCAGCCTAGATAATCTTTGGTCTACCTTACTAGGCTTGGTTTCGATAATCTCACCTTTCCAGTCTGACGAATAATCGGCAACTTTATAGACACCACTCTTAAGATGAGCCAATATCAATTCATCACGTTGTTGCCAAACTGCAAATATTTTTTCTCTACCATCATTGAGTGTTGCTAAATCGATTTGATAAACCTCATTGACTCGCTTAAGTTTCAAACCTAACAAATTTAACAATCGGCTAAGTATTTTAATTCCTGCAAATTGGTCTTTGTCTCCAACTAAATTAATGCCCAGCACTCTTTTAATATGCTTACTATGCTGAAAAGCAACATTTTTCAGTAAAATTACCTCAGCATCATTTTCTGTAAATTCTCGTCTAATTTCCAAAAATTGCAGCATCCCTAAAGCTCTCATAGCCTCGACTTTGAGTGTATAAGTCTTTAAATCTGGGAGAAAAACTTTGCCTTCACCCCAAGATAATTGCTGATGCCATTCTTGACGGTCTCTAATATGAAAATATTCGCTTTCATGGATCAGATAATAGTGAATTAATAATTGACTGTAATATCCTTGGTCATCTTGCAATTTCAATGCTGAAGTAACCTTTATTCCATATTTTTGCCGGAGAACATATTTGTTAATTTGATTGCGTTCTTCATCAGTCAAGGAATGTTTAACTAATAGTTGTTCGTATTCTACATAATCGATATCTTTAGCATTAGCCACGGCTGTTGCTACTGCTAACTGATTTTGTTGTTTAATTTCTTTTATTTTGCGTTTAATGTCTTTAGCTTTTTGACGTCTTTGCGTCCAATCTTTTTGGACTTTGACGATTTCTAAAATTAACCTTTTGCGGGTTGCTAAATCATTGGGATCGCTAGCCAAAAATGCAAGGCGTAAATCTCGAATAATATTATTGTGAACTGCATTACTGCGCATCTGTATTAGATGTCCGTCAGCAATTAAGCCATCTTGCATTGATTGACGATAGAGGCGAATCGATGCATTTACTCTAGCAGATAATTTTGCCCAAGTTCGCAAATGAATTGGGTCGTGGACTAAAGGCAAATCCACATCTATTTTATGTAACGGACTGAGCAAAGCTAAATTTTCTTTTTGATTTTCCTGATACCAATCAGATAGCAAGCGGTAATTTGTACTACCACTACCAATTAAACCAATACCTCGTTTAGCACACCAGACAACACGCGGGACATCATCCCTTACTCTTGCTAATGCTTGTCGTGCTTCAGAATCAGGAATTACGCCTTGAAAAATACCATAAACTCGGTCGAAATGTCGAACATCAATACTAATTCCTGTACCAAGGCTAGGGGTAACAAAAACACCGTCATATTCAGATATTTTTTGATTAATAGCTGCAATAAAATCAACTGCGGCGTGACCGGGTGTATTTGTAGTGTGACTACTAACTACTAAAGTTTGAGGAAACTGTCGTCTTAATTTTTGTAATCTTTCTTTTAAATAACCTTCAATGGTTTCACAACTGTAACGTCCAGCGCGACTATCGGTAGTAACGTAACATTTACGTCCGGCAAGTAAATCTAATTCTAATTGATGAATTAGCGGTGTTGGGTTAGGCGAATCGTAAAAAGTCACATCCCAACCTTGCTGAGGTTTCCATTCGTTAATAACTACCCAAGGTGTTAATTTAATTCCTGCTAATCCCTGTAAATATTCAAGGGATACATTTGATAAATCAGCATCTTGAGCAATAACTAACCCTCCAGTTGTTAAAACTGTAGCAATTAATTCTTGAAATAATTTTAATATTTTGACGCGCTTGTTTTTACAAGTATTACTGCTTAAAAGATGCCATATAGATTGTTCGACTTCATCTAAGATTACTATTGCCCCATGCCAATCTTCAGGGTTTAACTTCCAAATTGAGTCTACACACAAGCCGAAAGATTTGGGAATTGGGGATTGGGGATTGGGGATTGGGGATTGGGGATTGGGCATTATTCCTATTCCCCATTGAATGCCTATTTTGTCACACAAAAATTTTCCTAGTAAAATTCTATGGGTAATTAACAAAACAGGCTGATTTCTATTTTTTGCTTGCTGAACAACACTCTGTAATGCTGTGGTTTTGCCTGTTCCTTTTGCTGATTTGACTCCTACTAATCCAGAGGTGGGGAAAGGTATTTCACCTATATAAGGACGGTTAAAAGTTAGGGCAGCCGGAATGCTTAATTCTGTGTGTGGCTTGGTTTGGGCAAGATAAATTTCTAAGTCAACGCTTTGGCGATAAAGTTTATCGAAACTAGTTGCACCTTTGGCAACAATAAAATCATCAACACCTTTTTCTATTCCTGGAAGTTCGATGACTTTAACAGGGCAACTTTTTTGCTGAAATAAACAACCAAGTTGAGAAATGGCATTATTGATAGCAGCGATTTTCTTGGGTTGAGTTTCAAAATCAAAGCAAATATAAAAGCGACGCTTTGTCATCGCAAACACTGCTAAGTCTGGTATCAACTGACGACGGGTGACTTTTCCAAATTCATCTTTGACAACCCGATAACCGCTAGTAATTCCAGGAACGCCAATAGCTACATATCCTTGTGTCAACAGGGTTGCTGCTTTCTTCACACCTTCGCAGATGATGATGGGAATATTCTTTCCCATCACCCATTGCCAAAAACCACTAGCTTCGCCATCCGCGGTAATAGCGATATCATCTGGCATGGCTAAATTGTAACGCGCTGCAACTTGCTGCCAGATTTGCTGTGTTACCCGCAAACAAAATACCCGCGTTGGCGTGCTGGGGGGATGCTCGTATTTGATGGATTTGCCATTGTTATTTTGTCGGGGTTGGTTTGGCTTAAAGCATCCCCATTCCATCATTTGCCAATTATTCAAGGGATCTAGTCCAGAACACCACCAACCACCTTCAGTTATATGAGCGTAACGCTGCAACCAACTACTTTTTACCATTCCATTATTGGTACGGGGAAGTAGCTCAGAAATCAACAAATACTCGTAAACACTTACACCTTGGAGTGACTGGAAATTAAGTTGCACTAAGTGTAAGTCTATACCACTACTCTTGACTAATTCTTCAAGGTGTTGGGGGTCTAAATAGTGCAGATGCATAGCAAAAGGTGTGAAGGCAAGACAATGAGATTAAAACATTAACATGCATCTCTGAGTTTCTTATAAGCAAGATTGCTAAGTTTTAATGATGCTTTTTTTACTCAGTTTAGGGAGACACATCGGTTAAGGCTTTAGAGGGTTATTTTAGCTAGTAGATCCCCGAAGTAATAATTTTGTATTGTGATATTTGTTTGCTGAAAATTTTGATTTATCAGTAAATTTTTCTGTTAAGCAATACGATCGCTATCAGCCATAAGTTAAAATCTGGCTTTGCTAGGATTCTATAATGAACGGACAAATGTTAAGAATTAAGAAAATCTTTCGGAAGCTAGTTTTGGAAAAGCTTTTTTTGAGTTTCTCTTTGTTAAAGAGACGTTATATTTGGCGAAAAACCTGAGTTTGTTTGATATCTACGTTAAATTTGAAGCAGCCCAGAAAAAGACAACATAGTTTTGTAACTGTTAGATTATGTGGAAATCAAAGTTAATATTTAGATTTATCCTGTGGGCAGCGATCGCAACTAGCGTACAGCTAACTTCAACAACTGACTACGCTGCTGCAAAAAGTACATATTCCAATCAAACTGTCGAATCTGAGCAACAAAATGATACTTCAGAAATTACAAATATTGCTATTACAGGAATTGCCATAGGAGTTATCGCAGGCTTACTCATTTCCAGTTTTTGGTATCAAAAACGCCGCCATCGGCGACTTTATTCAAGTGCGAAAATAGACCGCTTTCAAGAAGAGTTTCTTTGCGAACCTTTAACAGATTATTACTTCTCTAATTCTTCAACGAATACTTCACTTAGCAATTATCAAAAAAAATCGACAACAGCAACTCCAGAAGAAATACCAGTTTGTCCCACTTCTGAAGAAAGTTTACTAACTTCCGATCGTAGTAATTTAGTAACAGAATCTAATTCTTTATCTGGCAGATATCAGAAATTAATCGAAGAAATTGTTGCTACTGCCCTTAAAGATGAAATTCGTTCTCAAGAATATATATATCGCCAATTAGCCAATAATATTAGCGGTGGGACCGGGGAAATCTTTGAACGCTGTTTGTGCGATCGCTTGAATTTTACGCGATTGCAATTAGATAAGGTAAGAATTTATTCCAATTTGTTTCAAAGGGAAACTCCTGAGTTAAAAAAAGCTCGTTTAAGCCGTACTTTGAAGGCATTACAAACTATTCAAAGCGAGTGGGAACGAATCCAAAAACAAAAACGCAATCGAGCCGCAGTCAGCGCAGCAGTGCAACAAATTCTTACAGCTTCACAAGCGTCTCGGCTTTCAGTTTTGTTACAAATCATTGACCCCAATCAAAACCAAGGTTTCAGCCAAAATCAATTACAACAACTAGCCCAAGAGTTAAAACAAGCGGTATTTGCTGATGAAGATTTTCAGCGAAAACAAGAAATCCAACAACTAGCGATCGCCATTGCTAACGGTGTAGAATCGTATCAAAAATTAGAAGGTTATCTTGTTAGTTGGATTTACGAACCAAAACCAACTGCATCAGAATTAACACAGTTTCCACCAAAACAAGAACCTTGGGTTTCATGGTCACAAAAAGTCAGCAGTCCTTTGACACAAATGCTATTTTGTGTATTAGCTGATGGCATATCTGCAACGGAACTAGTTGTCCGCCAGCCTTATCTCAATACAGAAGATTTGGTGGAATTAATAGTAATTGTTCAAAGAATCCAAAAAGGTTTGGTGACTTGGTTTGAAAGACAACCATTAGATTCCAAATGGGGTACATCTGCGTCCATTGCCACTTTTCTCACTTTTGCTGTAGTTTGGTGCGAATTATCTAATGGTTTTCATATCGCTAGCAATATCTATGGCACCAAAGGTGAAGAATTAGCCAAAGCTTGTTTTCAAATCGTTTTACAAATTCTTAGAACTTTTGCCCATCGGGAATACTTTCCTCTTTACGGCGGAGTATTTGCCTTTTTCGGTAGAGATGCACTGCGGGATGCGATGGATTATTTGAATACGCCACTCAAAGAAGTGGAAGCAACCCAAGAAAAAGCCCGAATATTGACGTTATTGGGTTATTCACACTTTACTTTAGGTAAATATCCAGAAGCCAAATCATTCCACCAACAAGCCTTAGAAATTGCCCGCCAAACCGGAGATCGAGCTTGTGAAATTGCCAATCTCAATCACAGCAGCCGTGTTTGCGCTGCTCAAAAAGATTATTCTCAGGCAATTAATTATAGCCAGAGGGCATTAATTTTAGCTCGTCAAATAGGCGATGCCTGCGGCGGGCAAAGCCAACGCTTTGGAGAAGCCCACGCCTTAGCAAATTTAGGCTATGGCGAAGTTTTTGCCGCGCAGCAGATAGAATGCATAGAACCAGAAGTGTACGAACAAGCAATAGAATACTTGCGTCGGAGTTTGGAATTGTCAGAAAAATTGAGCGATTCCCCATTTGGGATCGACTCAACTGTACGCCAAATTCAAGCCCTTTGTTACATCAGTCTTGGTATTGCCCACTTCGCTGTAGAAAAACCCCAAACCGCCATAGAACAATTAGAAAAAGGTGCGCAGACAGTGCAGCTTTGCGGGGATCGATATCTGCAAGGGCTGAATTTTTTGTATTTGGCGGAAAGTCACTACAAGCTGAATCATTTAGAAACAGCGGTATACAATAGCTGGTTAGGAATGTATATTTTAGAAGAAATTATAGCCGTAGAATGGCGACAAGCGGCTGGGTTATTAACAATTTTACAAAGTAAATTAGGACATGAAGTCGTAGAGCAAGTACTCGTCAATTCTCAAAAGAATATGATTAAATTTATTGGTGTGGACGGCTATGATTACTTGCCAGAATTACTCGAAGAATACAAGCGATCGCACTATTGAAGCAGGTAGAAGGAATAAGTCCTATATTATAGGGTGGATTAGGGGTTCAGCCCTAATCCACCCTCATAAGGTTTAATTTATAAATGGTATCCATAAGTCGATATTTTTAGATTAAAAAACAATCGGGGAAAACTAGGGGAGACAAATAATTTATTTTTGCCTCCATTCCCCTTTTTCTACATCACCCCCATCTCTTGCAGTCCTTGGCGTAGTCTGCTAGCTTCTTGGGGGTTATGCTTTTGGTGAAGTGCGATCGCTTTTTTAAAAGCTGTCAAGCTTTCTTGATGATTGCCAGCTTTTAACAAAACTACGCCTAAATTTTGATAAGCTTCAGCATAGTTGGGATTTAAGGCAATGGCATTTTGATAACAAGCGATCGCATCTGTCAACAAACCCAAAGCTTTAAATGTCATGCCCAAATTGTAATATGCAGTTACAAAATTCGGATCGATTTTCAAAGCTGCGATGTAAGCACCCTTCGCGCCATTGAAATCTCCTGCGGCTTTGAGTAAGTTGCCCAAGTTGTTGTATGCTCCTAGTTTGAGCATGGGATAAATAGGCAATTTAATAGCAGCTTGATAATGAGAAATAGCCTGGGGGAAATTTTTTAAGCGATTGTAAGCAATGCCTAAATGATAGTGGAGTTCGTATAAAATATCGTAGTTTTCTTCGCCGGCTGCCTGAGTTTCACTAATTTGCTGTAACCCGCGTCTGAGTAATTCCATTCCTGGAGAAATTTTCCCAGTTTCCACATACAACGCCCCTAATTTACTGCAAACATAGGGATCGTGAGGATGAGTAGCGAGGAATCCTTCCATCGCAGCTGCGGCTTTGGCATGTTTGTTATTTTGAGCGATCGCACTTTTTTGATATCCTGCGTGGAGAATTGCCACTTCTGGTAAATAACCTACTTGCCAATGGGGTTCTTTGGTTAAAATTGCTGCTACGCTATCATCTACTAAGGCATGGTAAGGACGGTCAAAGCGAATATCTGGATGATTGCGGAATAATCTCGAAACTAGAGAATAGGGAGATTGTTCTGCACCAACTTCCTGGCGAACCAAATTGAGTAACAAATATTCATCTCTGGCGATCGCATCTTGTAATAGCGGTACAATTCCTGGCGTAAGAGTTTCATCAGCATCTAACACCAAAATCCAATCGCCAGTTACATATTTTAAAGCTGCATTGCGGGCGGCACTAAAATCATCACACCATTTAAAATTATAGACTTTAGCACCGAATTGTTGAGCAACATCAGGAGTGCGATCGATTGAGCCTGTATCTACGACTACCATTTCATCTACCACTTTGTTAACGCTACTCAGGCATTTAGGCAATGTTGCAGCTTCGTTTTTCACAATCATGCACAGACTCAGACTCATAGGCTAATCTCGTTAAATTTTTTGAAAAATTGGGAATTGGGGGATGAGAAGGATTATAAGTAGACGGACATAATTAAATGTAAAATCCAAAGCAGCAAAACCTTTTACTGTTGAGGGTTTTACCTTCTGCCTTATGCCGACGCTCGCGGACTCGCTAACGCTGCGCTATCCTGCCTTCTACTTATATTGCACTTGTCTAATCTCCTGCCAATAATTTAATTTTTTGGCTAATAGCTCAAGTGCGCGTTAAGCGAACTAAGATACAGCCACTAATGAAAGTTTAGTTCTCTTGAGAGAAATTTTGTTATTAGCTAGACATTTCTAACATATAGCCGTTTTTGCTTCTCCTCATCCCCCACTCCCACTCAAATAATGTGCAAAAATCAAGATTAACAAAATTTGTAAGTGAGTAATTCCAGCAGTAAAGGAAAATTTAATGCAGGTTCAAACCATTGGTGGACGCTACCAAATTCTCACCCAAATGGGACAAGGGCAATATGGTACGACTTTTTTAGCTCAAGATATGCAAAGTCCAGGAAATCCACAGTGCATTGTTAAGCATTTTAAACCACTCTCTACTAATACATACAATTTCGAGGAAGCCAAACATTGGTTTGACAAGGAAGCATTAATTCTGGAAACATTAGCAAAGCACGACCAAATTCCTCAATTATTAGCTTATTTTGCAGAAAACCAACAATTCTATTTAGTTCAGGAATTTATTCGCGGTCATGATATCGCTGAAGAAATACCTCCTTTAGGTAGGCGTTTAAATGAACCCGAAACTATTAAGCTTCTCAAAGATATTTTGGAAATTTTAGCATTTGTTCATCAGCAAAATTTGGTTCATCACAATCTCAAGCCTAGTAATATTCGACGCAGACACTTAGATAACAAGATTGTATTAATTGACTTTGTGATTTTGAAATACGCTACCCAAATGGCTAATTTTCAAGGTCAAACAAGCTTAAATCTTGCTGTTGATACTTATAGTAATGTACCAAGCGAAGAAGCGACTTATATTCCACAATTTAGCAGCGATGTCTATGCAGTAGGAATGATTGGTATTCAAGCTTTGACAGGGATTAATCTTGCTAATTCCAGCGCTCAAGAGCTACTAATAAACCCCGATACAAGAAAAATTGATTGGCACAATCAAATACAAGTAAGCCAGGAGTTAAAAGAGATTTTAGACGCAATGATACTAAATGATTCTTGCCAGCGCTACCCGACAGCAACATCAGTACTGCAAGCATTAGAAATGCTAGATAAAACACCAGATACGGCAATTCAGAGAACCATACAATTTGTACGACCTCAGAAATTTTTCGCCAGCGCAGCAATAACGGCAGTAGTTGCTACTATCAGTCTCTGGTTATTACAATTACAAACTAATACACGAAATTTTTTGACCTACCAAGATTCTATTCATGGAATTCAAATTCAATATCCTAAAAATTGGAGAATTGAAGAGACACCAAACTTAATAACTAAACAATTCTTGATATTTTCATCGCCTCAAGAGAGCGAACAAGATAATTTTCAAGAATTGTTAACTATAAATATTGAAAATTTTTCTGGTACATTAAAGGAAGCAAAAGATGTATTTATTAAGCAAGTTAAAGCGACTTTATCTGATGCAACTATTTTAGATACAAGTGAAGCGACTCTAGCAAAAAAACCAGCAAATAAATTAATTTTTATAGGCAAAAATGGGCAAAAAAGTTTAAAAAGTCTCCAAATTTTGACTTTAAAGGGCGATCGAGCATACATCATTACTTATTCAGCAACAATAGATGATTTCGATCGCTTCTTGCCAACGGCAGAAAAAATGATTGAATCCTTTGAGATTAACTAATAATTTTGCCATAGCGCAAGTGCGATCGAGAACAACTATAAGAGGATGTTTGAAAAGCCATGATTGATGTATAAAATATTTTTTACCCTTCCCTAACCCTCACTGATGTATTGGCTACGATGTAGGCACAAGTCTTTGTAGACGCGATAAATAGCGTCTGTACATGAAGGCTTTGTTGCTTATCCCAAGGATATTGAGGTAAAACTGGATCTGACTTGTGTATACCTCATTCTTTAATAGGTGTACAATTAAAATAACAGATTGATTTCATAAGGATTAATAATAGCTAATAATATCTTTAACTAACTGTTATCTATTATTAATCCTTATTGAAATCTGATAAATATTGTCAACCAAGTTATATACAATAATGAAAAAGTCATTCGCAAAAAGAGCAGAATTACTTTATCAGAAGGTGAGAGAATATTTGCGATCGCCTCAAGGTTGGTTTATAGCTACACCAGAAAGAGCACTTTTACAAGCTTACGAAGCAGCCCAAAGAATTAAAAACATTGAAATTGAACATTTTGATGGCAAGAAAATCTCTCCAGATTCAGGAAAATATACTGAAAATGTCATGTCTTATTGGCAAGGCTACGTTGATAAAAATTTAACTCTCATCAAAATAAGGCTGGCAGAATTCACCTTGAGCCGAAAAGTTATCGATATTTCCGATGCTGTTTTGTTAGAAAAATTACAGTTTATTGATGAAGTTATAGAGAGGTACAGTATTAAAAACCAAGTCCTTGATTCACAAACTTTAAAAACTAACCAGAGCCAAATTAAAAAACTGCCAGACTCATCTAATATTGATGATATTAAAACTACATCTCCATTTCAAAAAACTGGAGTCTTTCCCGGTTCTATTGGCAGAAGTATTAATGTAATTAGAGGAGACCTCTCGCCAAAAGCAGAAGAAAATTTTACCAGAAATTACCGAATATCTAGAAATCGGACAAGAATTGCTTTAAGATTTTTTCTAATTTTAATTCTTGTACCGCTTTTAACCCAATATTTATCTAAAGAATTTTTAGTAAATCCTCTCGTAGAAAGAATCAGGGGAGAGAATACAACTCAAGTTTTCATTAATTCTGACATGGAACAAGAGGCTCTCCATGAATTAAAAAATTTTCAAGCAGTGCTGAGATTTGAATATTACATTAACCAAGCACCACAAATATCCTCAGAAGCATTACAAGAAAAGCTAAAAGACAAAGCATCTGAGATAGCTGAAGAATTTCGCATTAAAAGTAACAGCAGCATTAGTAATGTTTTTGCTGACTTAATATCATTAATTTCTTTTGGTGTAGTTGTCAGTTTGAGCAAAAAAGAAATTGTCATTGTTAAGTCTTTTATAGATAATATTGTCTATGGTCTTAGCGATAGCGCTAAGGCATTTTTAATTATTCTGTTTACAGATATATTTGTCGGATTTCACTCCCCGCATGGATGGGAAATTATTTTAGAAGGATTGTCAGAACATTTAGGTGTGGCAGCAAATAACAGCGCAATCTATTTATTTATTGCGACATTTCCCGTAATTTTAAATACTATCTTTAAATACTGGATATTCCGCTATTTGAGCCGCTTATCTCCGTCCGCGTTAGCCACATTAAAAGAGATGGATGAATAAATAAGAATTCAGAATTCAGAATTCAGGAGCCAAGCCGAAAACTCCGAAGCTTGGGTTAACAATTATTCTGCTTATCCCCTCTTCCTCCAATACGGTTCGGTTAAGATCCCCCCGCCTACGGCGACCTCCTTAAAAAGGGGGTAAAAGAGGGTTGTAAGCCCCCTTTTTTAAGGGGGGTTGGGGGGATCTTCGAGGAATAAACACGTTAACCGAACCGTATCCGCTCTTCCCCTGAAGCCTCTCTTTGACGGCTATATCCTTGATTCGCTACGCTATGTGTATTCTGGTTCTTCTAAGGCGTGCTATGGATTTTGAAAGCAAAGCCAAGGCTACAACTGCTACAGACAATATAGATTTTGCTCAACCAACTACTCGCAAGCCCCTAGAATTGCTGCGAGAGACTGAGGCTTTGCTACGCCGTCCGGCTGTAGCAAAGCTAGCGCCGATTTTACCACCAAAGCTCAGTAATAGATTACAAATAACTTCATCTTTAGCAGATGAGTCTTTGGAAGAACTATCAAAAATTGACCTAGACAATATTAATGATTTTGAACTGCGACCTGCACGAATTGGGGTTGGTTTAAGCTTTATTGGTTTTGGAGCATTAATGATATTAGTGCTGCTGTTGTACTTAAATACCTTACATCCAGAACTCAATGCCCTAAATCAGATGCACCAATATTGGTATCAATATATTTGGTTTGTCAGTTTAGGAATCGCAGGAATGTTTATCTTGGGTCGTGAAGCCATGCGTCCGATTCCAAAACGCCGAAAATAAGGAGATTTTAGATATGGATTATGATGCTTTCATTGTTCCTCCAGGTTCAAAGATTTCTCTGAAAAAAAATTATGACCCAGCTTATAAAACTGATTTTCATGTAAAAACTGATGCTGTAATGAAGTTACAGGCAGATATTGAGCGACTAGCAAATTATCAAAATATTCTCTACGCTCAAAACACTTATGCAGTGTTAATTATTTTTCAGGCAATGGATGCGGCTGGCAAAGACAGCACGATTAAACATGTCTTATCTGGCGTGAATCCGCAAGGATTTCAGGTGTATAGTTTTAAGCAACCCAGTGCAGAAGAATTAGACCATGACTACTTATGGCGCTCCATGAGGGCTTTACCAGAAAGAGGTCGAATTGGTATATTTAACCGTTCTTACTATGAAGAAGTTTTAGTGGTTCGCGTCCATCCAGAATTGCTGAAAAAGCAACAATTGCCGAAATTTCCTGAAGGAAATCAGATATGGAAGCAGCGCTTTCAAGAAATTAACAATTTTGAAAAATATTTGGTAGATAATGGCGTAATTATTTTGAAGTTTTTTCTGAATGTCTCTAAATCAGAGCAGAAAAAACGCTTTCTCCAACGGATTGAATCGCCGGAAAAACATTGGAAATTTTCAGCAAGCGATGTCCAAGAAAGAGCTTTTTGGGATGATTATATGCAAGCTTATGAAGAAGTTTTCAACCACACTAGTACAGAATGGGCACCGTGGTATATTATTCCTGCCGATCGCAAATGGTTTACCCGCCTAGTAGTTGCCAATATCATCTGCACAAAATTAGAAGAAATGAATCTCAAATACCCGACAGTTAGTGAAGAACACAAACAGCAACTTTTGGAAGCAAAACGCATTCTCGAACAAGAAGCTTAAGTCATGAAATTCAGAATTTTGAAGAAGAATTCAGAATTCAGAATGGGCTACGCCCCGCTACGCTAACAGGAGTCAGAACAAGAAAGTCTCTTATTCAGTCGCGACGCTCGAATACTCGCTCTAAGCGTACCCCTACGGGGAAGCAAGCTACGCGCAGCGTCTCGTAGAGAAGCCATGCCGTTGGCAAAGCCTCTCGTAGAGAAGGCTTTACGCTGCGCTATCGCGGACACGGCGAATCGCTACTCTATCCGCCAGTCGGACTCCAATTCATACTGAATTCTGACGACTGACTCCTGAATTCTATCTTGATAAATTGTGCTGTAAAATCAATGTGCTGAGATTCTCAGCTAATTGCAATTCTGAAGTTTTTTGATGTGCTTACTCAGTTACCAACTATCAACGCCCTAAAACAGCCCACGAGTTCTGCTTGGATCGAACAAGCGATCGCCAATTTAGATATCATTTTACTCGACCACTCCCATTGCGAACGTAAAGCCGCAGGCGTGGCCTTGAACTTTATGTTTCGCTACCCTTCTAATACTAAAATGGTGCGGGAGCTAACCGCGATCGCCCGCGAAGAACTAGAACACTTTGAGCTAGTTAACCAATGGTTAGAACGGCGCAATATTCCCTTGGCTCCCCTACCACCACCACCTTATGGCGCCGGTTTAAAAGCTGCTGTCCGCCCTCAAGAACCCCAGCGATTTTTAGATTCCTTATTAGTCACAGGCTTAATTGAAGCTCGCAGCCACGAACGCCTGGGATTATTGGCTGCTTACTGTCCAGAACCAGAATTAGCAAAATTTTATCGCGGACTCATGGCATCCGAAGCGCGTCACTACGGTATATATTGGGTTTTAGCTGCTACTTACTTCGACAAAGAAATTGTCATGCAACGCCTTGATGAATTGGCAATTGTCGAAAGTGAGTTGCTGGCGACTTTGCATCCAGAACCTAGAATTCACAGCTAGTAGACTAACGCCACTATGAAGCTTCAGCTAACACACTTGAGACTGCTTGCCGCCAACTACAAAGATTCTTTTCTGTTCTACCGAGATCTCTTAAAATTTGATGTTGATTGGGGCGATGAAAATAGCGGATATGCTGAGTTTAATACCGGATATCTTAAACTCGGTTTGTTCAAACAAGAATTAATGGCTCAAGTAGTCCCAAGAATCGATCAGCCTTCGTATGTTCCCAATCGAGATAAAATTGTCTTGATTTTTGCAGTCGATAACGTGGATGAAGTCTATCAACAAGTCAAAGATGGTAAAGCACTCGTTGTCACTGAGCCAACAGACCGCCCAGATTGGGGAATTCGCACAGCTCATTTTCGCGATCCTGACGGCAATTTAATCGAAGTTTATAGCAACTTAGGCATTCTTAGTTAAAAGCGCACCATCCACAACACTCATTATCAATTTAATAAACACTTGCTTTCCTCACTCCTTACTCTCCATTCCCTATCTTTCTCAGGGTTTGATGAGCGCTTTTGATTCAAATAAACGCACGGGCTTATCATTCAAATTGCCAGCAATTGAACTGACTCTATCGACGACAGAAATCATATATTTGTAATCTGGTACTTGTCCATTGGGTACATAGCCAACTTCTTGCGCCAAACCTGAAGGTGTCTCGCTCATCACTTTACGAATGAATTCTTGACGGTTACGCTCTATATCCGGCCCGATTAAGACCACACCCAATGGTACATAGTGAGGATCTTTAAAGAGTATGCGAAATTCTGTAGGACTCAGCTGCGAAGCGTACATATTCAATTCAGCTTCCGAAACTGCACAGGCACTAGCTTTACCTTGAGCTACAAATTCCAGTCCTGCTTTTGGTGTAGGTGCAAACAATATTTCAGCCAGCGTTATGCCATAAAGATTGTACAGCGGAAAATAATATCCAGTTGCCGAACCTAACTGACCTAAAGCCACTGTTTGCCCTTGTAATTGTTTTAATTGCGATATTGAACTGTCCTTACGAACTACAAAAATTGAACGCAGATCGCTAATACCGATTAAAGGAAATAGAGGAATATATTGGTGGCGGGCGATCGCAATAGCCGCTAAACCCGGTGGAGCAAATACCAACGACCAAGCACGAGCATCAAGGCGTTCAACTGCTTTATTTTCATTAAAAGCAGGCTCTAGTTGAATTATAGAGTTTGTTTTTTCGCCCAAATAACTATTAAACTTAGCAAATTGGTTAATTATTTGTTCGCCTCCACCATAGTTAAGAACCCCAACAGTTAATGTACCTTCAAAGGGCGGTTTCGAGCGACAACTAGCAAATGTCAAACCTAACAGATAATACAAAAATAAACGGCGGGGAAATCGCACAAGCATCACTAATTACAATTAAAAAAATAGTTTAGATTTGAGAACTTATTTAAGCAAGGTTTATTAATGCTTAAATAGGCAAAATTACAACAAAAAATTAATATTTATTAATTCGGCATTCGGGGTTTTGTAACGTGTATAAATAGATATTAAACAAGCTCAATATACCACCTTCGTTGGTTAGTTTATGTTAAACAACATTACGTTAAAAAACTTAAAAATAGGTGCGAAGTTTAACTTACTTTTAATATTAGTTTTCATAGTCAGTATTTTGGGAAGCGGCATTGCCTTATCCAGTGTACTTCAGGGTAGAGCGCAAAATGAAGTAACTTCTCAAGCCCAAATTCTCATTCAAATGGTCAATGGAGTTACAAACTATACACAAAATCGTATAGTTCCCTTATTGCAACCCAGTCTAGATACTAACCCAAACTTCATGGCTGAAGTAGTGCCAACTTTTTCTTCTAAAGAAGTTTTTGAGAATTTTCGCAAAAAGCCTGAATATACAAACTTTTTTTACAAACCTGCAACCCTTAATCCAACTAATTTAGCAGATAAAGCCGATCGCTTTGAAACTCAAATTGTAGAGCGTTTTCGCAACGAACCTAATATGCGAGAAATTACTGGTTTTCGCAATTTGCCGCAAGGCGAAGTCTTTTACATTGCTATACCGCTGAAAATTACACAACAGCAATGTTTGCGATGTCATTCTACACCAGAGCAAGCTCCTAAGAGTCAGTTGGCAACTTATGGTTCCGAAAATGGTTTTAACTGGAAACTGAATGATGTCGTTTGCGCTCAAATAATTTCTGTTCCTTCAGCAGAGATTTTTGCCAATGCCAAACGGACTTGGATATTGGTTATGGGACTTTTGATTGCTATCTTTGCGACGATTCTTTTCTTAATTAACTTTTTAATTAAAAAAGCTGTAATTCAGCGAATCAAAAAAATAGAAAAAATTGCACAGCAAGTCAGTACAGGTGACATGACTGCTGATTTTGAAGAGATATCTAATGATGAAATTGGTGGTTTAGCATCAGCATTTAATCGCATGAAATCTAGTCTAAGAATAGCTTTGGATCTGCTGAATAACCAGAGTTAATTCAATTCAAAATTCATCCATATAGACCACATTGTAGGGTAGCACAGCTGTCATTGGTGTCAACTTAAGCTCAAACTCTTGCTCCACAATCGTTTTACCCCACCCCCAACCCCTCCCCTTGCCAAGGG
>JAVRCJ020000031.1:0-86405 GCA_034530875.2 Nostoc sp. DedSLP01 | reverse complement strand
CTGGCATTGACATTTACCCAAAAGATTTACTTGCTCTGCCTCCTGCGATTTTTTAGTTTCATCGAACTCACGTTAATGGAAGTTTGAATATACTTTGTAAAGTAATCCCAAGTTTATAGATAGGTAACTGGGATTGCCTTTTATTCCTTTAGTTGTAAGACCTTTTATATTTGTTTACAAATATAGATTTCTAACTAAAACTATCCTCGATCGCTGCGTTCAGATTTTGATGAGCAGTTTAGTTAAAATTTAACTCACTCATTATTTGTTGATTGTGGTTTGTTTGTACCGTGCAGTTTAATAAAACTATCAAAGGCATACCACGCCAAAGCATACCAGGGAATAGTGTCAAATTGCCAACCCTTAGCTATTAACTGTCTTACAGCAAGGATACTCAGTCCTAAGGGAAAAATAACGCGCAAGTCAATTTCGCCTTTTGTTGCTTGTCCGACTCTTTTATTTAAGTTAACAACTGCATTAGTAATGTTCGCTGCTGTCTCAGACTTATCTTCAGTAAGATCGCCAAAAATCACTCCTAAATCTATGAGTGTAGCAACTATATTTTTCAAACTATCATCTTTGCCATCATGGTTAATGACAATACTACCGTGATGAATATTAGTCCGTACCCGATTAATGTTAGGTTGTGCTTCTAGTGCATTAGCAATGCGTTGCATTTCCCCATTTTGACGATGGGGTAGAGCGATTCTCAACCGTAAGCGTCCTGGGGTATTGCTGAGAATTTTTGTGAATATTGGTTTGGATGGCTTGCTTAAAGCTGTTCGTTCGATAATTTTGGGCATCTTGGTGAGATTACCATGACTATTTGTCAACACATAACTGCCCTCCTGATTTCAAGTTGTATTTTAAAGAAGGGGGCAGGAGAGATGGGGAGATAGGGAGATGGGGAAGTGTGGGGAGTGTGGGGAGTGTGGAGGGAAAGATTTCTTCCCCATCCTCCCACACCTCCCACACTCCCTGCTTGCCCTATGCCCCATTTCCAATGCCCCATACTCAATTCGCCTTTTCGATTTGGTGTAGCTTTACGCACCATTATCTGAGGTGTTGTCAACAGGGCTACTTGCAGCTTCAAATACTGGAACTTCTTTGTCCTCAGCTAGTTCTGCCCTTGCTTCGGCTACAATATCTTCCCAGGTTTCACCAAGTTCTGCAAAGGCTCCTCTGCTTTTTTCGTAGGCTACAAGTCCGCCTTTGATTACAGACTTGGCTATGGGTTTGCCAATTCCAGCGACAATGGGAATCAGAACGGGAGCCAGTATAACTGCGCCAATTCCAGCTACAATTCCTACAGGGCCGGCGTCTTCGATGAAATCGGTAATTTTAGGTGCCATAGGTAAATTTCTCCTGTTTAGTTGAAAAATTGTTGTAAAGCGTTCAAGCGTACTTTACTTAAAACAGTCGTATCATCTTGCTGATGGTAGAGCTTTTTTTGGTGTAGGTTTGAGAATTGGGCGCAAACCGTTAACGCCTGCAACTACTGTTGAGCCGTTGTTGACTACTGTGGCTGCTAACGGGTTAAGACCAAATAACACTGCAACAAACATTGCTGCTATGTTTGGAATGGCAATAATATTGGTGTTTTGACGAATTATTTGCTTGGCTTTACGCGCGATCGCGATCGCTTCTAATAAACCATGCAAGTCATTTTGCATTAATACCACGTCTGCTGTTTCCCGCGCAATTTCCGAACCGTTAGCGAAGGATACAGAAACATCAGCGTATGCTAAAGCTGGCGAGTCGTTAATTCCATCGCCTACAAATGCAACTGTTTTGCCTTGTTCGTGTAATTGGCGGACGACTGTCGCTTTTTGTTCCGGAAAAGCTTCGGCGTGGGTATGCTTCGGCGCGATTCCCAGTTGAGCAGCCACAGCAGTAGCTGTTCGCTTGTTATCTCCGGTGAGCATGTGAACTTCTACGCCATCGACTGTCAATAACTCGTTAATTACTTCCTGACTTTCAGGGCGCAGAATATCACTATAAATTATTTTACCCTGAAGTTGATTGTTACTCGCGACGTAAATCAGCGAATCTCCTGACTTATGCCCGTTTAGCTGTTCCATATCTACGCCTTGCTGACGCAAAAAGCGCTCGCTACCTACGTAAACAGTCTCGCCGTCAATTTCAGCTTGCACGCCTAAACCGAGTTGATAGTCCCATTTGCTGCGGCTGGGGATCGTTACTTGTTGTGCTTCGGCATAGCGAATCACTGCTTCAGCTACGGGGTGCGTTAACCGCTGTTCGGCGGCAGCAGCTAGTTCCAATACGCGTAAGTCTGATGTTGCAGGATTGAGGCTCTGAACTCCAACAACTGAGACTTCACCTTTGGTCAAAGTGCCTGTCTTATCAAATACAACTGTATCAACTGCTGCTAGTTGTTCTAATGCGCGACCGCTACGAATGAGGATGCCGTGCTTGGCTGCATAAGTCAGTGCTGCCAAAACTGTTGTCGGAATTGAGACTCTAATTCCCGTACATAAGTCGAGGGTAAGAACGCTGGCTACCCGTGCTGGGTTGCGAGTGGCGGCAAATACTGCCCCACCAAGTAGCAAAGTTGGCACGACAGCTTTTTCGGCAATTTTGATGGCGTAGTTTTCCATCCTGGTGTCGTGGACGGGTGCTTCTTGCATTAACTTGATGCTTTGTCCGGCGCGGGTGTCGTTACCTACTCTTTCTGCCAAGATATAGATTCGTCCTTCGCGCATCAAGGTTGAAGCAAAAACTGGCTGTCCTTTTTTCTTCAGGATGGGCATAGATTCGCCGGTGAGTTTTTGCTCGTCTAGCAGGGCTTTGCCTCGGAGGATAGTACCATCAACTGGAACTTGTTCGCCGGGATAGACGATGACTGTATCCCCACGTTGTACATCTTGAATGGGGATTTGTTCTTTGACGCCATTGCGTTCCACCCAGACGAATTGCCCTAAGGAACTGAGTAAATCTAGAGTTTGCAATTTGGAAGAACGGGCAGTCCGATCGCGGATGTTTTCACCAATTTCAATTAAGCTCAACATCAACGATGGTGTGAGAAATTGACCTTGGACGGTGGTAATTGCGATCGCCAGAAAATCCAAAAAATCAATGTTGAGTTTGCGTTCTTTGGTAATCCCTGATAATGCTCTTTGGAAGACCGGTAAGGTTGCTAGGGCAATGGTTCCACCCACTATTAAAGGTGGAATCGGTAGCCCCAACGGCCCCCCTAACAAAGCTAAACCAGTAGCCATCACCGAAAGTTGCATTCCAGGCCACGAATTCTCCTCTGCATCCTCTGTTGGTTGGGATGCTATTGAATTGTTAGCCTTTGGTACAATGATTCCGACTTCATTGGCCGCCACCAACAGATAAATCAAACGCGATCGCACTTTTGCATCTGCAACCGAACTCGATTTATAGTTGGCGACTAAGGATGCTGCCGTCGGTTTGATGCGGACGTTAGTAAAGAGGGGATCGGCTTCGAGTAAAGCTAAAAGACGTTGAGCATAATCGGCATCGTAACGTAATCGAGGCACGCGCAACCTTATCCTTCCCCGAATGGCATGGACAATACTGTAGGCAACTTGAGCAATATGCGTGTGAGAATGCCCATTTTTCTCAGCCAGAGTAACTTTGCCATTCTGGTGTTCTAGCTTTTGCACTATAGAAACTACTTGAGTGTGTTTCTCTACAATCTGGCGAGGTTTTTGAACTCGAAGGGACGGTGGTTGAACTGTGACTTGTGCCATTCGCTATGTCTCGTATAGTTTTACAAAGTTGTTTTTTGAACAGGCTGTTGATGACGACAGGAAAAGATTTTCCAATCTCATAAAGTTCATCCGATTTTGGATTGTGGAATACTTATCGGGTAAGCTTTTTAGCTATCCAAACTACCGCGATCGTTTTTCAGAAAACATTCCCCTAACCTTTGTGAAAAACAGAGGTTTATTTTCTCTCCTTCAGGAAGACTTGATTTCCTCTCCTTAACAAGGAAGAGGTCGAGATTTCAATCAAATTTATTCACGCCCAATCTGGGGGATTGGTTAGAAGACTGGAGATTTGCTGATGTGTGAAATTCTCCAAAGGCGATCGCACTTGCCATCTCTGCTGTTATATCTTTAGCAGGAGGATCGTACCGACTATATGCGATATTACGGCTTCAAAGACGTTTTATTTGCAGCAAGTCGAGCAGACGTTGCCGAAATTGTGAATCTTCACCGATCCCAGGCACGCATAATCCGAGGTGATGGGGAAATGCATGGGCGATGGGATTGACTGCTCTTACAGCTTCTCTGTAAGTGGGATCGCTTGAATCTAGTTGTGAGCTAGAACCCTCCATTGTTGTCCTCCAGTATTGCTAAAGTGTGGGACCGTCTATAACGGAAAGTTCGCCATCATGGCTAAGGAATAAGACAAAGTTGCAGGCTTCAAATCAGCCCATAAACTTGATAAGTCGAGAGTTGTATTCTCTAGTTGTGTTGTTTGACTCTCTTGTTGAGTGGTGTCTTTTAACACGTTTGTATTGTCTGATTGTGCCGTATGACTCTCTTTTAAAGTTGTGTCCTCCAACACAGTTGTAGTGTCTACTTGTGTTGTTTGACTCAATTCTTCTAGAGATGTTTGTACTTCTGGGACTGTGACGGGAATGCTTACTGGATTTGTTTGCAAAGCCAATTCCATCAGATTTACCCAATGGGCGACGCTAATGTGACTGGGCTGATAAGCGATCGCAATTGATGCTGCACCACTATTTACGCGCACGCTACTCGTTTGGGGATCGTTTTTAATCAACCTCTCTAGCCGTTTTGTATATGCACTATCCTCAGCTAGGCGAGGCAGATGAAATCGGATACGTCCTGGAATTGCATGGACTACACTATATGCAATTTTTCCTGGTGTTGCTAAATTCTGACCCTTCAAATCTTGCACTTCTTGGCTGCGATCGCAAGAATTTGCCGCTTTTGTGGCGTGACTGTCTTGCCCGCCCTTTAACTCTTTTGATGTTTGCGATCCCGAAGCTTCTGATTGCAAATAATCGATCGCCCACCTCGTTGCTTCTGCCGCAAGCATATACACTGGAATCGAAGCCACACCAGCGATCCCCAGTCCACCTGTGACAGCGAACCCTGTCATCAAAGGGATCAAAGAAATAGACTGTTCTTTCCAAAAATCAACAGATTTCCATGCAGCAAAGGGATCTGTCTGAGTGTTTGCAGGCAGCGAAACTTGAGCTTGGTGAATATTTTGTTGTTGCAGTAGTTCCAATACTTGCGGCAGTGACAGCTTTTTTTCATCTAACTTGAGAATGATACTGCCTGTTTGCTCGTTGGCAGCAACTTCTTTAACACCGTACTGCTGCCGTAAGTATTGGCATATACTTTTGATTGTTGAGTTGGAAATCCCCTCACTAGCGCGGATTCTCACCCGCCTAGTAGTCGTATGAACAATTTCCAATCTCTCTGAAGGCAGTTGCACTTGTGACTGTTCAGCCGTATCGCTGATAGTCGTATTTGATTTTACTTCATCACTTTGATAAGTATCAGAGATTAAGTCAGGAGACATACTCTTCTGCGGACTTAACCTCTCGTGACTACTAATATTATTGGTCATTTACCCGATAACTACACCCAACCAAAGGTTAACGTTAGGTTAAGTATAACCTAAACTTTCGGTTAACCGTACATTTTGAAGAATTATTTTCGATTAAGTCTTACTAACTACTCGTTGTTGATATTCTTGCTCGGTAATCATATCAAGAGTATTTTCTAAGCGGTCTACAAATACAATGCCGTCTAGGTGGTCGTATTCGTGCTGAAATATACGCGCAACGAAATCGGTTAATTCTTGTTTTTGCAGATTTCCTTGGCGATCGCTATACTCAACTTCGATAGATTTATACCGAGGAACTAACCCCCTGATGCCTGGAACGCTCAAACAACCTTCCCAATCTTTGACGACTTCCGTAGAATGACCAATAATTCTAGGATTAATCATAGCAGTAGGTTCCATTTCTGGCGCGTTGGGATACCTAGCATTCGGACGGGAAGCGACAATAAATAAACGATAAGATTTTGCAACTTGAGGTGCAGCAATCCCTACGCCGTTAGCTTCGCCAACGGTAACCATTAAATCATCGATTAATTTTTGGATATCTGGATCTTGAATATTATCAACCCAAGCAGCTTTGTGGCGCAGTGTGGGATTGCCTAATTGAATAATTGTTTCAGACATGAAAAAACTCCTTTGGTAAATGGGTATTGGGCATGGGGCATGGGGCATTGGGCATCGGGGAGATAAGCTTGAGTGTTGAAACTTTGAGTTTGAATATTAAGCCTTAAAGTTTGAACATTAAGCCTTAAAGCTTGAATATTAAGCCTTAAAGCTTGAATATTAAGCCTTAAAGTTTGAACATTAAGCCTTTGAACTCGAAACTTTCAATTTTAAATCTCCCTAATCTCCCAGTTGGTGAGTAAAACCGAACCACATGTCTCCATGCCCCATGCCCCATACCCAATAATATTTATCGAAACAATCGAGTCTAAAACCGTACTTCGTCCAAAGTTTTTGGAACGGGGTATAAATCCTCGTTACAAAAACGGCCTCCTGCCTTCGTTATCCTTCACGTCTTACAGGTAAAGGAGCAGGTCGAACTGCTACTTGAACAATTTGTCCATTGCGCTCTACTTGTATTGGTAGGGGAGTACCGATTGTGCTATTTTCTACGAGCTTCTGCACTTCTTCAATTTTAGTAACAGACTGGTTATTAATGCTTTTAATCACATCACCGGCTTTGAGTCCAGCTGAGGCTGCGGGCGATCGCGGGACAATTTCAATTAGCAAAACGCCTTCATCTGCTGTAAGATTTAGGCGATCGCCTGCGATATTTTTGATTTTTTCTTTGTTTTCTGGTGTCAGCGTCACCATTTGCACGCCCAAATAAGGATGATCTACTTTGCCTTTAGCGATTAATTCTTGGGCAATTCTTTGCGCGGTGTTGATGGGAATTGCAAATCCCAAGCCTTGAGCGCCCCGGATAATAGCTGTGTTCATAGCAATTACTTGACCGCGAATATTTAGTAGCGGCCCGCCAGAGTTACCGGGGTTAATCGCAGCATCAGTTTGGATGTAATCAACCCGCTTGTCACTAGCACCAATATCGCTACTAGAACGACCTGTTGCACTAATAATCCCAGAAGTTACAGTATTATTCAAGCCTAAGGGGTTACCAATAGCGATTACTGCTTCCCCTGGCTGTAAAGCATCGGAGTTACCTATAGATAGGGTTGGCAGGTTATTGGCGTCAATTTTGATGACAGCTACATCTGTTACGGGATCTTCACCCAAAACTTTACCGTCAAAAGTCCGACCATCTTTGAGGGTAACAGTTACTCTATCGGCACCATCTACGACATGAGAATTAGTCAAAATTTGACCTGAGGAATTAATGATAAACCCAGAACCGCTGCCCCTCTCTACCCGTTGTCTCGGCTGCGGTACTGCATCTCCAAAAAACCGCCGAAATAATGGGTCGTCAAATTCGTCTGGTACGCGAGAAGTGATAGTTCTGGAAGAATCAATTCTAACTACCGCAGAGCCGGCATTTTGCACGACTTTTACCACAAAATTAGGATCTCCAGAGGATGAGATAATTGGGGGAGGAACAATTACCGGATTGGAATCGATTGTCTTTTGGGCTTGAGGATTGCTTTGTTGACTCTCAAGGGTTTTGGTAGGTAAAAGAGAGCAACTTGCCAGGAACACCACTATCGAGAGCATCCACAACCTGTGGGGCAAACCCCTTGTATTAATATTTTTAAACGCTAAGTCATGGTTTGTTATCTTCATGTGTCGTTGCTTCTCCCTGTCAGTCAGTGGGTGTTAGGATCTTGCCTACCGGGTATGTCCCAAAATGATTACAACTTAAAAGCTTGTTCTAGGTCTAGGTGTTTGGATGCTAAATTGGTGCTTTCTCTTCTATTGTGACGATTAGCAGCAAAGGTGGTGGATAGTGGAAATTTCGATAGAAAGTCTGTGGAGTCAGGTACTAGAGCGCCTACAGCTTGAGCTATCCCGACCTACCTTTGAGACTTGGATCAAAACTGCTAGTGCGGAACGATTAGAAAATAATTGTTTGGTGATATGCACTCCCAATCCATTTGCTCGTAATTGGTTACAGAAGTATTATGTCAACACCATTGCTCATGTAGTGCAAGATATTTTGGGCCATCCTGTAGAAATTTACATTACTGTTGCTCAAGGTGATGAAGTTTCTCATGTTAACGAACGAGAAGGTACTTGGGAATCACCAAATCCTAGCAATATTTCTGAACCAGTTTCTCTTAATATCCAAAAAACTACGGAATTAAATTCTAAATATGTTTTTTCACGTTTCGTAGTTGGCGCGAACAATCGCATGGCTCATGCTGCTTCTTTGGCAGTTGCAGAATCTCCTGGAAGAGAGTTTAATCCTTTATTTTTATGTGGTGGTGTGGGTTTGGGGAAAACTCATCTCATGCAAGCCATTGGTCATTATCGCTGGGAAATTTCTCCTGGTTGTAAAATATTTTATGTTTCTACAGAGCAGTTTACTAATGATTTAATTACAGCGATTCGTAAGGATAGTATGCAAAGTTTCCGAGAGCATTATCGAGCCGCTGATGTTTTATTAGTAGATGATATTCAGTTTCTGGAAGGTAAGGAATATACCCAAGAAGAATTTTTTCATACTTTTAATACTTTGCATGAAGCAGGTAAGCAAGTTGTCATTGCTTCTGACCGTCCCCCTAATCAAATTCCGAGTTTACAAGAACGTCTTTGTTCTCGGTTTTCTATGGGGTTAATTGCAGATATTCAAACGCCAGATTTAGAAACGAGAATGGCGATTTTACAGAAAAAAGCCGAGTATGAAAATATTCGCTTGCCCCGGAATGTAATTGAATATATTGCTTCTAATTATACTTCTAATATTCGAGAATTAGAAGGAGCTTTAATTCGGGCTTTAGCTTATATTTCTATTTGGGGTTTACCAATGACGGTGGAAAATATCGCTCCAGTTTTAGAGTCACCGAAGGAAAAAGTAGTGGCTACCCCAGATGCAATTTTGACAGTTGTAGCCAAGAATTTTGATGTTTCAATTGATGACCTCAAAGGTAACTCGCGCCGCCGGGAAATTAGCTGGGCCCGTCAAATTGGTATGTATCTAATGCGCCAACATACGTCATTGAGTTTGCCAAGAATTGGAGAGGAGTTCGGAGGTAAAGACCATACAACGGTAATCTACAGTTGTGACAAAATTGCTCAACTCCAAGAGAGCGATCGCACTTTAGCACAAACTCTACGCCAACTTAGCGATCGCATTAATATGAATAGTCGCTCTCAAAAATCATCGTAAGAATTGAGAATTACCACTTTGAAGTTTTCCACAAGCTACGCCTTAATGATTAACTATGGAAATTAAATAATTCGCCAAAGATATTAAGTAACGTATAAAAATTAATTAAATTTTACTTAGCTTGTGGAAAAAATCTTAGTTTTTGGGGAAAAATCTGTGGAAAACTTGAATTTTTATTAATTAAACTTAAATAAGTATAATTACCTTGTGGAAAAAGAGCGTAGTTTTTCCACAAGTTTTCCACAGGCAAGCAAGTAAATAGACTTCTTGCAGAAGTTGGGAAAAGGGTAAGGGGAAAAGGGAAAAGGTTTGAAATTACCCTTTTTCCTTTTCCCTTTCCCCTTTAACCGAACTGTATTGAAAGTTGTGGAAGTTTGACAATCTAAAATTCGATTAAAAAAAGTTATGTAACCTTAGCTACTGCCCTATAATTCCTTAAATTCAGAAATTTTATTTAATTTACGTCAGTTTAAGGGAAAAAATGATGAAACAGTGGCTAAGAAATTCTCATTTCATCAAATGGCTAATAGAATTAGTAAAGATTTATACTGCTATAACCGTACAGTCGATGGAAAAATTGAACCTACGTTCAATTAAAAGTTGGTTGCATAGACCTTATTCATGGAGGTTTATGAGCCTATTTTTAATTGGAGTTAGCTTCAGCGCAGTTATGGCAGCTTGCTCGTTAGAAAATACGTATAACGCACGTAATGTTAATTATGTTGCCAACGATAATATCAAGCTAACACTTGTTTCTTATTCAGTTACTGATGAAGCTTATAAGCAAATTATTCCCAAATTTATAGAAAAGTGGAAGCAAGAACATCAGCAAGATGTCACTTTTGAGCAAAGTTATCAAGGTTATGGTTCCCAAGGGCTAGCTGTGATTGATGGATTAGAAGCTGATGTAGTACACTTATCACTTGCTCTTGATGTTGAGAAACTAGTTGAGGCGGGTTTAGTTGAAGAGGGTTGGCAAAAAGAAGCGCCTAATAATGCAATTGTGACTCAATCTGTAGGAGCGATCGCTACTCGTGAGGATAATCCCAAAAATATCAAAACTTGGGCAGACCTCACAAAAGATGAGGTGGAGTTAATTACACCTAACCCCAAAACATCCGGTGCGGCACGCTGGAGTTTTCTTGGTCTGTGGGGTTCAGCTATCAAAACTGGAAAAAACGAGGCTCAAGCATTAAACTTCGTCTCCGATGTTTATCAACACGTACCTTTGTTGCCTAAAACTGCTCGCAATGCCACTGAACTATTCTTTAGAAAAGGTCAGGGTGATGCTATGCTCAACTATGAAAATGAGATGATTTTATCGGCAAAAAATGGTGCGAAATTTTCGTATATAGTGCCTGATGTGAATATTTCCATTGACAATCCTGTAGCTGTTGTAGATACAAATGTCGATAAACATGGAACTCGTTTACTTGCACAAGCATTTGTCAAATTTCTTTATACTCCAGAAGCACAAAGAGAGTTTGTCAAAGCTGGATTTCGTCCTATTGACACCACAATTGCCAAAGAAGTAGAAAGCAAATATCCGAAAATCAAAACTCTTTTCAAAGCTGAAGAATTGGGAGGATGGCAACAAATTCAACAGCAATTCTTTAATGAAGGCGCTATCTTCGACCAAATTAAAACTAAGATTCGCTTGAAAGAGTTATAATCCGGCAGAATTCAGGAGTCAGAATTTCAAAGTGCGATCGCGCTGACTATTCAAAGGATGTAGAGATTGTGAATAATTAGCTATGATATTACATTTATTCCTGTATCCAAGTCCGAAGAAACTCTACTTGATTTTCCATTTGTTCTGCTGATTTAGCGGCAATTAATCTCAAAATACCACGCATCAGTTCTCCGATTGAGTATAGTTGCTACTGTACTAAAATCAATCCTGAGTGAGATTGTTCTTGAGTCAAAAAAGCTGTGTGTAAACTATAAAAATCTCGAATGTTAGAACTATACAAAACGCGACCTTGCGACCTTGCCCAGATTAATTGTTCTTCATCAGGAAAGCTCAATCTGTTTACACTTAAAGCCGTGATAACATCTACACCCCGATTTTGCAAAGCTAACACCAATGCAGTATCACTAGAATCCTCATCGATATATAAACGAATTTGACTCACAACTGTCTGCTTGCTTTATGTAATGATTCTATCCGGTTAGCTTCTGCTTCTTCTTGTGCAATCTCATTATCAATTTCTTCTCGATTTATATGATAGTAAGTTAATGCCGCATAAACTTGTGCAATGCTTAAATGCCCAATTCGTGCAGCAATTTCTTCTGCTCTCAAACCTTGCTGATACCAGATGGCAATTCGTCGTACTGTAACGCCAGTTCCAGCAATAATCGAACAGCCCCCATGAATTTCAGGGTGGCGGGTAATGAGAGTGCCAATATCAATACTAGTAGTTGACATTGTTGATAATGACTGTTATTTTGCTGTCTATTTTAATATTATTTAGGAGATTTTAGCGATGTCTAATCTCGTGGTGTAAACGCCGCTTTTGCTTATCTTGTAGCGACAGTCTTAAAAGTCAAGCGTCGCTTGGCATAACATAGCTTAAATCGTTAATTACGAATTACGAATTATTTTAACGGGACTGGTGCGACTTGAACGCACGACCTAGCGCTTCAGATTTGTGTGAGTTTCCCCACTCTCTGGACTATACCTTCACCATAGACTCAAAGCCTTTAGGTGGTGGCTACCTAGTCTCTACACCTTCTTGAATCTAATCAAGCTTGGCTCGGTATTCCCGTAAAGTGTCAATATACAATTCATTTAACTTTCTAAAAACTGCTTTTGCGCTGATTTTGACCATTGCAAAAAGCATATTAAAAGAAGGAAATTTTCACTCTTTAGGGTTCACCGAATTCAACCACATTCACTCACAAGGTTTCCCTTATGGTGCCCGATTATTCAGGAGGCGCTCGCTCTATCCAACTGAGCTACAGCCCCAAAAAATACCACGTTTGGAATTATAGCATTTTTACTGAGACTGCCAACTATTATCCCAAGGCTGACCGCCGACTTCTAAACCACAAAGGAAACTTTCTGCTTTGACAATGGTTTGAGATTTTGTCCCATTTATCTTTCGTAACTCTAAATTGAGCTTTCCTTGCATGGTGTCTCGGCAACAATATCTTAAACCTCCGGCTGTAGGCGCACGCAGAGGCGTACCGGGTAAATCTGTAGTTCCAATCAATTCAATTTCGTAATTGGAATTCCTAGCTTTCATTTGCCATTTACCCCAAGGCTGAATATCCCAGTCAACTTTAGAATTCCAGGGAACGAATTCATAAAACTTGCCTTGATAGTGCAAACCAATCATTGCTACAGATTCCATCCACCACAATACACCCCGACGTCCGCCGCCCGCAGTTAAGGCTAAGTCTGGTTCGTCCTCGAAGCAGTTACAGTTTAGCCAAAACCATCTTTGGGGAAAAGCACCACCCCAATTTTTTTCACCGTAGGCTGGGGCGTTGGTAAAATCGTAGATTTTGCCATTCCAGTCAATTTTACCGCTGGCTAATCCGTGAGCCATCAAAATTTGCCATCCCGGCTCAAAAATCTGTAAAAATGATAGCCAGCCTGCGGTTGACTGCTGAATGCTATTTTGGTTACCCCAGCCGTATATCGGTTGAATTTCGTACTGCCAACGGCAATAATTATTGGTGGCGGGTTCGCGAATAATTCCCTGATTTAATGTCGCTGTAGCTTGATACCCTTCTCGTACATAATGCTCAAACTCTTGTGGAAGTAGGTACAGGGGAGAAATTTGCAAATCAGTCTTACCCCAATGTCCTAAACCCAAAACATCCCGACTACCCCAGAATTTCTTCACATCGGGAAAAGTACGGCAGAGATACTCATCATTAGGCCCGAGAATTTGGGCTGCACCGCCACTGTAAGGTTTATCGCCGATGGGATCTTCAATAGAGTACATGAAGGCGAATGTTTGCCCAATTTCCGGTAAGGTGATGCGATAATACCAACCTTCAAAAAAGCGGCGACTACTCCCATCCCAGTGATAACCAGAATGGGGCGTTTGGGTTGATGAAAAGAAATTTGGCGGAATAGTTAACATAGATTTACATAGTTGCTGATTTTTCAGTATGCGCGACGATTTGGACATCAATGATGCTTATGAAATTTTGGAATTGGAACCCGGTGCATCGCCGGCACAGCTGAAGCGAGCTTACCGTAAACTGGTAAAAGTTTGGCATCCCGATCGCTTTTTCGATCGCAAGCAAAAACAGGAAGCTGAAGAAAAAATCAAAAAAATCAACGTAGCTTACAACAAGCTCAAGTCTGAATTGCCATTCCAGCCTCCCACTACTGCAAATCCCTCCTCATCTTCGCCGAAGAATACCACAAAAGTATCTGTCAAACGTTGGGATGCAGAAGCTTTTTATACTTTGGGAGTAGAGAATGCTACTAATGGCAGATATGAGGATGCGATCGCCAATTTTACCCATGCGATTCGTCTCAATCCTAACTATATAGATGCATATAAATATCGGGGGCTAGCTTGCTCTCAACTGGGATATGAATATAGAGCCGCTTCAGATTTAAATAAAGCTAGAGAGTTAGAACAAGAGATAAAAAATCCAGGTGTTACGCGTAGATCTTCATCACCAAGACCAGTATCAAAGCCTAGACCTTTCCTCGCAAGATTCTGTCAGGGAATCAAATCTTTACTGCGACTAAATCGGCGTTGGATATGAGATTAGCAATTCAAATAGCGACCCCATACCTGGAGTTAGTTAATACTTAGCTTGGGAATACTATGTAGAGTGGGATTTGGTGCTGATTTCTTGGTATGAGCGATCGCTTTTCATCCTGATGGCCAGCATCTTGCTAGTGGTAGTGCAGATTGTACAGTGAAACTCTGGAACATTAACATTGGAGAAAATCTTTATACTTTAAATAACCATTCAGATTGGGTTAACTCTGTTGATTTTAGTCCAGATGGTAAAACCCTAGTTAGTGGTAGCCGAGACATAACAATCAATAGACCTCTTGCAAAAGCCCTAATTCTTGCGCCTTTCTTTGCGTCTTTGCGCCTTTGCGTGAGATAAAAAAAGATTTATGCAAGAAGTCTAATATTTCGCGCTGCGATGTCTAACGGCAAATTAAAAATTGAAATGATTTCATAAAATTACTCAATTTCGAGCTATTTATCATCTTCTAGCATAATAATATCCGTCTGGAGAATATTCTTTCTTTTGATGAAGTATTAACTCACTAGAGATAGAGCCACTTATTTAATTACAGAGGTTATTCTGATAATTACCAACAATTGAGTTGCAAATAAAACTCAATTTTATCAGCAACATAAATACATTTGTCACAGTATTAAAACCTCTTTTTTTTACAAAGCTTTAGTTTCTAAATATTGTCTTTGAGGAGTTAATCAAAAGCTATGTCTATTCCTAACGAACGCGAAATCAAAAATAGTGAAGTAAGGCAAGAGTCTTACACCGATATTAATGGTAATACCCACACCCACGTAACACGAACTGCTGAAACACTCAACAACGCAGCTAATCCCAGCTCTTACCAAAAAGGTTACGTGCAAGGTCGAAATTCTGAGCTTAGATACCAACAAGCAAATTTAGCAGAACGTGATGATGCTAATACTAGTAATGGTTTGCTGATGGGTATCATCATTACATCCTTAGCTGGTCTAATTATTGGTGGGGTTTGGTACTTTAACCAAGTTAATAACGCAGCGGTTGAAAATAGTGCGCCTGTCACAACCCCTACACCGAGTAATAGCAGCGCAACCCCTACTGAACCTCCTCAACCACAAACCACAATCATCGAAAGAACTAAGGAAGTAGCTGTTCCTGTTCCTGTTCCCCAACAGGTTGTACCTTCATCTGCACCACGTCAACCTAATATTAATATCACCGTTCCACCCCAGCAACCTCGGATAGAAATAGCGCCTTCTGTAACCCAGCCAGCACCTAATAAGACACAAGGTCAAACCACTAGCCCAAGCACTAATACTCCTACTTCCCAGAAAAATAGTTCTACCGAACCTGTAACTCCGGGTAGTGAAAGCGATACCTCCAAAACTACTCCTCAAGGGGCAGACCAGTCAAACACTACATCTAATAGCGATTCTTCTAAAGCTGGAGGCCGTACTACAGACAGTTCTAGTCAATAGCCTTGGCATAAGACTTTTTCTTCCCATGATTAACTGAACCTTAGTGTTTTTAGTCCACTTGACAATCCTGGTATCCACGCCAAGATACAACAAGTGGGCTAATTTTTAAGGAATATTTCAAAATTATTGCGATAAATTAATGCTACTCAAGTTTAGTAAACTGATATGGTAACTAAACAAACATGGTGCTAGATTAAGAGCAAGGTACAAAAAGGTTAAAAGTTAAGTCAAACTTTTAAGTTAGAGCCTGTACCTCCTGCTCTAATTTCAAGCGATCGCTCTTAGGTTGTGGCATCCATTAAATGTGTTTTAGCCTTGTGTTCATCAAGTTTATTGTGGAGGTTTTAGAACGCACAGCCAGAAAATGCCTGCCTAGTTGGAAATGTATAAGGATGTCCAAGTCTCTAGTAAGCCGATCGCCAATAGTGTCCACCTTAGTTAAAGTTAGTTAGCTCTGAATCATCCAATCTTGAAGAAACCGCCCAAGCTGCCGATTCTATCCATCGTAGCTTCCGGCGGTTTCAATTTTGGGAACAGAATTCAGGAGTCACAACTCAGGAGTCAGAATAATTAAAAAGCCATGAGAATATTAGATGAATGAGTATACTAAACATACTAAGCTGCCGAGCAATTCTGAATTCTTTTTAATGCCTAATTAACGTAATAACAGTAACTTCTGGCGGACAAAATAAACGTCCTGGTTTATAAGTTCCTAAACCACGATTGACATATAATTGATTTTCTTCCACATTGTGAAATCCTTGCGCCCATTCCCAATATCGCACCACTTTGGAACAGTCTCCTAGTAAAAGTGTTAGCCAACGCCGCAGTTTTTTGGGAATTTTTTTGAGAAGCTTTTTATAATAAAAAACCAGAGGGCCGATACCCGGAATGACGATGTGACCGCCGTGGGTATGACCAGATAATTGCAAATCTACGCGCCATTGTTGCAATATCTTTGCTGTATCTGGGTTATGGGATAAAACGATGCGGGGTGTAACAGAATCTAATTGATTCATGACTACTGCGGGCTGAAATTCCCTTGACCAATAATCGGCTAGTCCTACTAGTGGTAATTCCTTTCCTAGTGGATAGGCAATTTCATTCCAAAGTACATGCACCCCAATGCTATTTAACGCTTTTGTAACTTCTGCTTGGGAATGGCTGTAATAGATATCGTGATTACCCAGGACGGCGTAAATCCCGCAACGACTTTGTAGATGTTTTAATCGCAACGCCAATTCATGAATCGGTGTTGGGTCATCAGTTACATAGTCACCAGTTAACACAATTAAATCTGGTTCAGCTTCATTAGTAACTGCGATCGCTTCTGCTAACAAATCTTCCGATAGCCGCAAACCATCATAGTGAAAATCTGACAACTGCACTAACTTTGTACCTTGTAAAGATGCCGGAAGTTCTGCAATCTTAACCGTTACTTCATCTACTCTTAAATGTCCCGTAAACAACCAATGCATAAGGCACCCGATACTCCTCATACCAGCGCTTACAGCTTACCAAAAATCAAAATGCAACTTGATAAATTGCAATAATTTATGTCACTTACTCGCAATATAATCGACTAATTATTTGCAATTTTCAGACTAAACTAAGCCAGTCTTGCTTGAATTTGTAAGCAATCTTGAGCCGCAACACCTGCCGTAATAGGGTTGTGTCATGTTGGATAGGAAATTACTCACTCACCTTGTAGGGTGATTATAGTAACTTCTGGGCGGCAAAATAAGCGTCCTGGGAGGTAGGTTCCCAAGCCACGATTGACATATAGCTGATTTTTTCCTAAGCGATGGAAACCCCGCGCCCATTCCCAATGCTTGACTACAGAAGTATTTTCTTCCAAATATCGCGCCCGACGTCGTACTTTGGCGGGTAACTTTTTGGCAATTTTGTTGTAAACCACCGGTGCCGGGCCAAGTCCGGGAATCCAGATTTGGCCGCCGTGAGTATGACCAGATAGTTGTAAATCGACTCGCCAGGCTTGTAATATCTCGGCAGTATCGGGATTATGAGATAAAACAATGCGGGGCGTGTTCGGGTTTAACTGGTTCATAACTAACTCAGGATTAAATTCCCGCGACCAAGCGTCAGCCAGCCCCACAATTGGTAATTCTTCTCCCAGTGGATAGGCAATTTCGTTCCATAGGACGTGAATTCCAATGCTAGTTAACGCCTTGGTGACTTCTGTTTTTGCATCTTTATGAAGTATGTCATGGTTGCCAAGAATAGCATAAATACCAGAGCTACTTTGCAGATGTTTGAGTTGAAGTATTAATTGGTAAACTGGTTCGGGGTCTTCAGTTACGAAGTCGCCTGTCAATAAAACTAAGTCTGGTTCAGCTTCGTTGCTAGTTGCGATCGCTTTTGAAAGCATATCTTCCGACAACCGCAAACCATCATAATGAAAATCTGACAACTGCACCAACTTCTTGCCTTGTAACGGTGCAGGCAATCCTGCAATCTTAACCGTCAATTTCTCTGTACTCAACGGCCCAGATAACAACCAATGCATAACACGTTCAATAAATCATAACCATAGAGCTATAGCTTAGCGGAACATCAGCGAATTGTGTGTGAGTACAAATCCAACTTCTTGGAAATTTCATGAAAGTTCTGTGTTTGAGTGTATTTATACTTATAAAGGTGCTACGCGATCGCGTAGGGTCTTGTAAGAAAAGCTGTGATTTCCTGACCGCTACGCGTCTAGCCACATTCAACGTACTAATTTAAACGCCAAACTTCTTTGAGTTTATCAATTAGCTGTTTTTGGCGCTGATCGATAACTTCAGGCGTCCATTCTTTTTCCATCAATACTTGCGTAGTTAGTGCAAAATTACAAATGCCCGATTTAGTTGTGAAATACTTCTGTTTTTTCTTTTCAAATTCGTAGTTCTGGGCTTCACTATTTTTGTAAGAAGAAAGCAAAACTAAATTCCCTATACGATGCACATATTTATTCTGTTCTTCTGGAGTAGGAAACCAATTTAACCAGGCACTCTTAGAAGCTGGATTTTGCGGTAATACATGCTCGACAGTAATGTTAGAGAAGCTAGCAGCTATTCCATCTGAGAGGGCAGCATCTAAGCGAATTAAAACATAAAGCCTAATTTTTCTAATTAAATAAAGGTCATCATTGAGAATTGTGACAATATATTCTTGCTCTTTTGGTTTTAGCTGTAGCGGTGAATTAGGTGCGTATAAATCTTCTCCATCTTCAATAGCGTGAAGTAACTTACTATAACGTTCTACCCGTTCGTTGATATTAGCTCGTTGAATCATTAAACCTGAAGCAAGCCTATCTAAATCTTTGAAAAACCTGACTAAAAGTTCGGGATTACTATAATTTCGAGAAAGATACAAAATAGCTGGAGGTATCCAGTCAGAATTATCAATCGAATTTAACCATTTAAAGGTTTGATTTACTTCATTTGCTAATCTATCGCTAGAATAAGCTAGATTGTTAATTTCATAAAAAGCCTCTGCAAAAGGAATTAGTTTCTCATCAATAAACTTTTGAGGAGTCTCAGTTGGTTTAACATATTTCAAAAACTCTTTAAGTATACTTTCAACAGGTTTAGATTTTGCATAAATCATTCTAATGTGAGAAAATAAGCTCTTGAATATCTCACGTCCTAACTTTTCTTCTATTTCTTCCCATTTTTCATTATATTTATCCTGGTGGTTTTTGTCTATTTTTCCGAGAATTTCTGCTTTTAAAATATCAGAATGAGTTAAATCCATTCCTCGATTATTGATTACAGAAAATATGCGATATGCAGAATCAATATCTGGAGTAGAAACTATTACTATAAAACATCGGGTTAAGATAAATTGGGCAAAATAGAGAAGTTGTTCTTTAGTGAACTTCTGCAAACGATTTAAAAAAATTAATGTGTTGTCTTTAATATTTATACAACTATCTGAAAGTTTAGCAGAGCTTAATTTTTGTAGTGTATTAATACCATTTTCATTTTGAATGTAGTCCTGAAAAAACTGTGCATCACGCTCACGCAAAGTTAAACGATAAACATTTGGAGTTCTGTCTACTAATTTACCTTTCTGATATAGATAAGTGGTCAATTCATTTGCAATTTCATCAGGTAGTAATGCCCGTAGAGTAGCTAGTAGTATAGTTAATGTTGTTAAACGTTGTTGACCATCAATTACTTGGGCATCTGGTTTATCTCCTTTTATAAGTACAATATTTCCTAAAAAATACGGATTTATCTCATCAATCTTATCATTTCCGTCTCCCAATGCAGCAATTAAATCTTCCAGCATTTCTCCAGCTTGCTCGGTTGTCCAAGCATAGGGACGCTGATATAGAGGAATAGTGAAGATAAATTCGTTGCTAAATACTTCAGAGATAGAATAATCATTAGCCTGAAGTTTAACTGCGCTCATATATAACTCCTTTAGTGGTGTAGTAGGCTGCATTTCTACTCAAGTTAGTCTTCCCACTAAAAACAGTAATATTTGAAGTCTTAAAATTTTTTAATCAAACTTGTCAATAAAAATCTGTTTTTAAGGCAACGATATGGAGAGAATATGGTAAAAATTCACCGTATACCTAAATATTTAAACCAAATTCAACGAATTATTCTTTTAATTAAGACTAATAAAAGAATAGTGTCACCGTCTTCTGACGATGACACTATTCTTTTGATTGATTTAATTCACAAATAAAATTGTTAAACAAATTTCCTAAATCTTCTTGGTTTATTAACCGCATTGTAGCTATACAGCACCACGACGGGTGAATAAGTTCCACAAGAAGACAGCTATAAGTGCGCCCAATACTGCTACTACGATACCTGGAACGCTGAGACTAGGAGCTGCTAGAACCAACTTTCCTGTACTTAACAAGATACCCAAGCTACCACCAACAAAAGCACCGATAATTCCTAAGATAATTGTGCCGAGAATTCCGCCACCTTGGTGACCGGGGTAGATAGCTTTGGCGATCGCACCAGCAATTAGACCTAAAATAACCCAAGCAAGAATATTCATAGTTATTAGTTTGGTAAAGGTTTTTACTGACAATAAAATATTAGCAATATTAATCTTATTATCCCCTCCATCATCAGAATTAATTATTTATAATCATAAGGAGTAGTTAAATTAGTAGTATTTTCTTTAATATATCTTCCTGTTGAGATAGATAATCGTAAAAAAAAGCTCCTAGTTGGTCTTTAATCTAGGAGCTATCAAACTATTGCTTGGTAATTGCAGTATATGCAATTTGTTTTAGCTATCTCCTCTACTAGAAGAGTCATTTGTGATGGCCATTTGTATTTGAAGTTTTGTAGCTTTTTGCTAACAGATATACTCTTGCCGACTTACTCCTAAAGTTACGGGATAAGAGAATCAGATGGGCATTAGACATTAGGCATTAGGTATTAGTATTGGAAATTAGGTATTAGTAAACTGAGTTTGTAGTGCCAAATTCCTAGCTCCCAATGTCCCACGCTCTATGTCTAATCAAATTTGGTTATCACAGTTAAAAAAACATCAAGCGATCGCAGTTATCCGCGCTTCTGAAATCGAATTAGGGCGGCAAATGGCGATGGCTGTGGCATCTGGGGGAATGCACCTAATTGAGATTACCTGGAATAGCGATCGCGCCGCAGAATTAATCGGTCAGCTACGTTCGCAATTACCAGGCTGTACTGTTGGCACTGGTACCCTGTTTAACGTGCAGCAGCTAGAAGAAGCGATCGCTGCTGGGGCGCAATTTTTGTTTACACCGCATGTTGACTCGGTAATGATTCAAGCAGCACAAGCAAAAGATGTGCCGATAATCCCAGGTGCGCTGACTCCTACAGAAATTGTTACCGCCTGGAGTCAAGGCGCTAATTGTGTAAAAGTGTTTCCCGTACAAGCACTAGGAGGGACTGATTATATTAAAAGTTTACAAGGGCCGCTTGGTAAAATTCCTTTAATTCCTACTGGTGGCGTTACTGTAGAAAACGCCAAAGAATTTTTACAAGCAGGAGCGATCGCTGTAGGTTTGAGTAGCGAATTATTTCCGAAAAAGCTTGTAGAGGCAGGAAATTGGCAAGCGATCGCATCTGGGGCAAGAAAGCTGATGCAACAGTTAGGTTAAGTTGGAATCAAATCATCAAAAATTCATGTCTATTAAAGTAATAGATATGGAAACAAAGGTGAAAACTGATAACTTTCCTAAATCAGATAATTTGAGTGTGAGTGTATCTAGTATGAAAAGACTAATCAATCCTAACTGGGTGCGTAATTTAAAAATACTCCTCGCTGGTACAGCACTATCTTTAAGTGTTTTTACTACTACTGGAACGAGCGAAGTTTGGGCAAATTCTAAAACTCAAAACATTGCACAAACAATTCAGACATTACAACAATCAGATAAGCGCTGGATTCAAATTAATCTTTCCAAACAACGATTAATAGCTTGGGAAGGTGACAAAGTTGTTTATGGAAGTGCGATTTCTTCGGGAAAAAAATCTACTCCTACTCTTGTTGGTACTTTCAAAATTCAATCCAAGTTCAAAAAAACACGAATGCGGGGGGAAAACTACGATGTTCCCAACGTTCCTTATGCGATGTTTTACCAAGGTAACTACGGTATTCACGGGGCTTACTGGCATAAGAAATTTGGCACTCCAGTAAGCCACGGTTGTGTAAATCTTTCACCTAAACATGCTAAATGGCTATTTGAATGGGCATCAGTAGGAACACCAGTAGTCATTCATAAATAGTAAGCGAACTAGCTAAAAAGCAATCGAGCAAAAATTAGAAATAACTGCAAATCAAGACAATTTAGAGATTCCCAGCATCAAATATTGCTGGGAATCTTCGGAATCGCAATTACTCTATTTCAAGTAATATATAGAGTACGGCATAAATACAAATTTGGAATTTTAGATTTAGCGTTTTGGATTGAAAGAATGTACCATAAATGTCCAAAATTCTATCTATTCCATTTGGAAATGACACAATTTGCCTAAAATAAATAAGCGTAAATCCTGACAATTGCTGTGCGAACTTACAAATGCAAATAATTTGGGGAAATTTTGCATTTTGTATTTAAACTACAGATTTTTTGTCATTGTTTCTTAGTTAAAACTCATCCTTTAACTAAGGACTAATGGCTCATGACTAATGACTAATTAGTTTAAAAGGTGAGGCATAATGCAATTCAGGATTCGCAGTGGTGGAATTCGTTCCTCAAAAACTTTTTGTACAGGCGTGGCGCTAATGGTAGCGACTTTCTTTTCTTGGTCGCCGCCGTTAGCAGGTAACCCCAACTCTACTACAGCTAAAGCCACGTCAGTCGATGAAAACAGCATCACTGTATCTAGTATCAGCCAAATATCCCAACCTCGCTGGATTGAAATTGACTTGTCAGAACAACGCTTACGTGCATGGGAAGGTAACAAACTCGTTCATTCATACCGAATTTCCGGCGGTAAGCGATCGACTCCCACACCCATAGGTCGATTTCGGATTAATTCTAAGTATCGCACTCATAGGATGCGAGGTCGGGGCTACAATATTCCTGATGTTCCTTACACAATGTATTTCTACAGAGGTTACGCCATCCACGGTGCCTACTGGCATAACCGTTTTGGCACTCCAGTCAGCCACGGTTGTGTGAATTTACCTGTTAAGCAAGCTCGCAATCTTTACAACTGGGCTTCAACGGGGACTTTAGTAGTAGTGCATAAATAATTCGTAATTAAGAGTTACAACTACAAAGTTGTAGTTTTTATGTTGATGTATGGATGGGTGCGTTCGGGTACGCATCCATTCATACATCTTGCTAAACTAAAAAAACATTGATGATTTTTTGTCTGTATTATCAGAAATTGAACTTACACTAAGCGTCAATCAAGTTTTTGGTTGGTTAAAGATGGGCGGTTAGAAATAATAAAAATTTAGATTTTATGCAATCTTGGAGCGACGGTTTTCGGCGCTAAATCATCATAACCAATTGCCAATTAACACATAGGAAGACCAAAAGCTTGGTGCTTTGTAGTTAGGATGTCTCAGCAGTTTTAACTGAGCGCGGTGGACTGCTTCGGCTTTGGTAATTTTGCCACTTTTGAGTTCTTGATAAAACGCACTCACAAACATCGCAGTTGATTTATCGTCAATTTGCCACAGAGAGGCGATGGTACTGCGCGCCCCTGCTCGGACTGCTGCTCCTGCTAGACCAAGGGCTGCACGGCTGTCTCCTGTTGCTGTTTGGCAAGCACTCAAAACTAATAGTTCTACTACGCTTTTACTTTGACTGCGAAAGAGAGTATCGAAATCTTTGACGTTAATTTGACCGTCATAATCCAAAATAAAAGTGTCTTCAAGACGAGAACTAAACTGGCCGTGGGTTGCTAAATGCACGATGTTGAATGAAGCAGCCGAAATTTCACTTTCTAAATTCTTTTTCTTAAAATCCCCATCCAGCAAACTAGTTGTGGAAACTCCTGCTTTGTTAATACCGTCGAATTCAGATTTGATTCCCAGTAAGGGTGCAAAGTTAGAAAATCCTGGCGGGGGCTGAGTCAATCCTGCGGTGAGGGCTACTAACTTCTGTTCCACCAGCGGTTTTGGGTCTAGGAGTTGCAGACCCACACTCAAAGCGACTGCATATTTCTCAACTAAATATTTTTGACCATCGTAGAGAGCCGACATTGGTATATTGCGTAATACACCGTCTAGAACAAATACTAAGGTATTGACTCCACTTTTTTGCAATTCTGACTCAATGGGTTTGAGTAACCAGTTATAAACTTGTTGTGACTGGGTTTTAACAGTTTTGGTAGCGGTGGGATTAACAAGATTTCTCCGCAGGTCTACTAAGAGTTTTTCTACTTTTGTTTGGGAAATCTTGTTAGTGTAATTTTGTAGGGGTTGTTTGGGGATTTTGACAATTACCTGGAGTTCTTGGGGCAGAATAATTGGATAGATAATTGCAGCCTTGGCATTCTCTCGGTCTACTACATTATCAAGGGCTACTCTTTGACCTTGCAGACAAGCTTCGCGGAAGAAGTCGTCTAATTCTGCTAGTTGGAGTGCTTCGATTCGCTGCCGTACTTTCTCTAGTATTTTTTCGTCTGGTTTTCCTTGTTGAGATTGCAGCAATAATTCTACTGACTGTCTGTAAACGGGTTCTACGCTGTCCCGAAAGTTGAATTGTACATCTTGATTACCTATGTCGTTGCTGACTACTAAATCTCTGCGAAGAGATTGGAGAGTATCTACAGCAGAATCATAAGCTGCGATCGCACCATTAATATCTTTTTGTGCCCAGAGTAATCTACCTAACTGCCACTCTAATATATACATAATTTCTGATGCATTAGAGCTTTGTGCCAAAGCTAATCCTTGCAGAGTTAGGTTTTGTGCCTCCGACCACTGTTTAGTTTCTTCGTACAAGCCGCCCAAACTCTTCAAGGCATAAGCTTCTGCGCGCCTGTCGCCTAAACTGCGGGCTTGTTCGACGGCACTGGCGAGTAACAGTGCTGAAGGGTGAGTGGAGAGTGGGGAAGAAGAATTTTTATTTGATACTTGGGGATAATTATCTTTGACTTTGGTTAAACTTTGTGCATAATTAATCCGAGCATAGATAGTAGCACGGCTGAGGGGGAGTTGGTCGAGTAGAGATTCAATGGATGGTAAAAGAGTTTGTACCTCTGGCCATTGTTGGTCTTCAATAAGTAAACTTAGTTGATTGAGCTGCGCTTGGACTTTTGTCAGAGGTGAGGGAGATAATGCAACTGTTTGTTGATAATAAGCGATCGCATTTAGCTTATCGTGTTGTTTGCGAGCGTTATTTCCCAAGCTGAATAGACTTGCGCCAATATTTGCACTTGATTTTAGGTTTTGAGAAACTTTCAGGCTTTGTTGTAGAACTTCGTAAGACTTTTTAAGATCGCCAACTACCAAAAGAGCATCGCCGAGCGATCGCAAACTTACCGTTTTTTCTATGGAGTCTGGTTGAGATTGTAAGTTCTGACTTACTTTCTCGAGTGTTTTAATGGCACGGGGGTAAAATCCTTGGGCTTGCCAAGCTTGCGCTTGATTAATTAGCGATCGCACCACACCATTTTGATTATCTGCTTGTTTATAAATTTCTTCCGTCTGCTGCCAAGTTGCTAAAGCCGCTTCGGCTCGTCCCATTGACAGTTGCAAACGACCTTGAATATCTAGCGATCGGGCAAATATTTGCAGATTTTGATTTTTATCTCGAGCTTTGAGCAAATTTAAACTCTCTGCAATTGCCTCTTGCGCCTCATTCCATGCACCAAGCTGCTGATAGGCTAAAGAAAGATTACTCAATGTTGCTGCTAATTTCAGATCTTCCCCTTGCTGCTTATATGCCTGGACAGCTTGTTGCAACACTTCTATTGCCTGGGCGAAGTTTCCTGCATCGTATAAAACTTTCCCTTCTTGTACTAATGATGCAGCATGAGAAGCTACAACCAATGAGGTAGTAGTTTTAATTGGCAGTTGCTTTGAATCATCGATAGAACTAGGAACTTTTGCCAGCACAGGCGAACTGAGAATGCATAACAAACCCATTAGGAAGTAGAGACAAAAACGTATTGCTTTTTGCCTTTGAACTTTTAGAGAATTCGTGCCAACAATCCTAATTTTTTCACTCATGGGTCTGGCAAGAGGCAGATGATAATTACCAACTACAGCATTAGCTGTAGGTAGTTGGACTAACAAAGTAATGGTACCATTTGCATCCATAGCTCATTACTGAGCTTTTAGAATCTTATTTATTAAAGCTAGATTTAAGTTTTATTTTTACAGCGATATTTGTCTGAGCTTTGTGTTGTTGAAGCTTTCAGCTAGCGATCGCTTGCATACGGACAATAATTTATCAACAAGAAATAAAAAAAATAAATGTAATTTATTTGTAAAAATAATAAAACAGATAAATTGGATAGAGGCGCAAAGCCTTGCGCCTCTATCGATTTTTGATACGTTGCCAAGATTTTTTGAATTAGTATTATCCCAAATTATTTGTAAATATGTAGGGAAACAAGACTTTTTGTCCCTATATGGCAATACCGTTCAGTTAAGCTTTTTTCCCCCTCTGCCTCCTCTGCTTCCTCTGCTTCCTCTGCTTCCTCTGCCTGCCCGAACAGATAAATTCTTTAACCAAGCGTATTGCCCTATATGGGATATCTCCACCTTTTCCTATAACAATCCCTCCGATTCAGCGAATTTACGCAAACGCGGTAGACACTGGCGCTGATAAAAACTACTCAAAGTCGGAATTGACAACCCGAACTCCTCAGACAATTCTCTCCAGCTAACTTCCGGGGGTAGGCGTTTGAGAATTAGCAGCTGACAATTCACATCTGGACGTCCTTTGATGTAAGTACTGCGTAGTTCTCCATTAGAGTCCGTCTTTGCCCACATCTCCAACTCTTCCAAAATTGGAGGCGGTTCGGGGGTAGCCGCGAGGTTATCTACAGGATCGATGGTTTCACCTGTTCCACCAGATGTAGACTGACGAACCCTAAGAGGGACAGTTGTAGCTTGTTCCCGGTTTTGATTCAGGTAAAAGTCTTGTAGTCTACGTTTTAGGTAAGCATTCAACCACGTGATAACAGTACCATAAGCCGGATCGTAAGTTTGGCCTGTCAAACCTTCACAAACATTACGGCAGAAATACAACCAAGTTTGTTGCAGCGCGTCTTGATAGTAGGGAGTGCTTTCCCTCCAGAGTCTACTTGCTGTCAAACGAATAATTTGTGTGAGCAGCTTCTGACGCTGAGGGCTTCCAGGTGGGTATCCACAGGCTTCGGTAACTAAGCGGCGTAGCTGTTCATCGAATTGAAACATGACAATCTTCAGGAACAAAGCAAGAATATCTTAGTATTGCCTATAACAACGCCCTAGAAAATTACCTTTCATCACGAGATATGGGGTGAGAGAGTGGGGAGATGGGGAAGTGTGGGGAGTGTGGGGGGAGATGAGGAGATGGGGAAGTGTGGGGGGAGAGGGGGGAAAGATTTCTTCCCCATCTTCCCACACCTCCCACACCTCTTGCTTGCCCCATACCCAATCCTATTAATAAAGTCCCAACCAAGACAGAATATTTTCCCACAAAGAAAATCTTAGATTACTTGTACTCAGCTTCATTTTGTTACGAATATCTTGGATATTCCAGTTGGTTAGCTTAGCTAGAGTTTGCGCTTCTTGTTCAAAACGTCTGGGCAAAGAACGCTTATATTCTCTACCCGCTTGACACTTGAGTTCTCCTTGGAAGGGATGTTGCAAAACATAGCGTCCTTGGAAGGAATCGCGATTACCAGTTTCTTGAAATATCAGGTCTTCTGGGAATTTATTACGGGTATAGCGGACGTGTAAGCGAGAGATAAAGACATTACTTCTAGGCAAGGGACGACGAAAGTTCGGGGGTGCTGGTACATCACTTTCAGAATTATCATCTAGCCAAAATACGCCTGCTTGCTTGAGTTCCTCTGATGTTAAGGGATCGGCAGAACAGGGATCGCAGTTACTCATGTCCCAAGCGTATTCCAAAAAGCCAACTTTCTTGTCTTCTTTTGTATAGATAGTTTGAAACATAGATTTATAAAATTCACCAAATTCATCTTTAACAAATAAGGGAATGTTGGCATCCGAGGGGATTTTCACTGTGCGGTAGTTAGTGATTTCTGTTTGTCCCTCGGGGGAGAGAATGTAAATAATTAAATCCTGTTCTGTTGTGGCATTAATCATGCCCAAACGAATTGGCAGGATGAATTTGGGTGACTGGTAAGAAATTTGTAGCGGACGAAGGAACTGGTAGCCAGATTTCTCAAATTTATCTAAGTTGACTTTCGCAACAAAGAATTTCATTGAGGAACGAATGTAGGGTTTAAGTAACTGTTTCGCGCCTCTAGGAATTTTGTAGCCATTGCGTTGCAGCCAAGTTTCCAGTCCGCCAGATTCTTTAGCACTGAGAATCACGATGTCGTATTCACCGACGTTGAAACGCGCTTCCACTGTCACACCCAAGCTAGCATCATCGCGTCTCGCACCCGCTGACTCATTCATTGCTGATGGTCTGGGTGCGGCTTGTGGTAAGTCATATTCTTCAAGTGGGGCACAAGGATCTGAGTCAAAATATTCTACTAATCGCGGCGCGCTAAAAGCATCCAAACGTTCGATAATTTTGGGTTCAGCCACGCGGACTTGCTCTTTTTTCAGTACCGTTGGTACTGGTACAACCATTGCAAAATCTTTAACTTCGCCTTGAAAATCGTTTGCCATTGTCAGGACAGTCCGATCGCCATCCCGGGCGATCGCTACCTGAGACGTTTTGTTATAAAGCTTTGTATCGGCTTTGGCTACATAAAATCCACAAAATGCCCAAGCTGTCGGTGTAAAACAGAAAAAAACAACAATTGCCAACAATAATGGCGTTAAAAGTCGAAAAAATTTCATTTTATACCTCTGTATTTTTAAGTTATGAGTTAGGAGTTAAGAGTGAGGAGTTATAAGAGTTCTCCCCTGCTGCTTCATCTACCTTTTGCCAAGAAAACCTCGGGGCTAACCACAGGAAATCCAACAGGACGGTTAATGGTGCAAGAACGAAAAGCGCCCAAAAAACTGCGGTGGAAATAAAGAAATAATTCCGGAGAATAAAAGTTAATCCAGCGATGCAGATTGCCCAAACTATACGCCCAATTCGCGAATTGGGAATCGATCGCGGATCGGTAATCATAAATAAGGCAAACAGCAGTAAAGACCCACTCATCAATCGATGCCAATAAACATCCCAAGTCCAACCCAGCCAGAAATTGCGAACCGCTTCTAGCAGGGAGTATGCGCCCAAAAAAGCGGCTGTGGTGTCCCAGCGACCAATTCGTTGTAAAACCATACCGCCAGTACCCGCAAATATTAGCCCATACCACCACTCCTCACCCCACTGTCCTGGTGAAACCCAAGCATCGCGGGTGAGAATCAAGGCAGAAATAATGCCAAAATTGCCGGGATTAAAGAAATGCTTATCGCCAAATCGGAAGATAAATTTACTGGCGATCGCACTTGCTACTGCGATCGCCATTGTTGTCCAATGGTCAGCCCGTAACAGCAAGCTGAGTCCCAAAGAGGTAATTAAGGCACTGCGAAGATTTAGGTTTTGTTTTTTGTCATCTGTCATTTGTCCTTTGTTGTTTGCCAATGACCAATGACTAAGCGCAAAGTCTGAGCGGAGGTTTCCTCCGATCGGAACTTTGTAAGAGAAGACTAATGACAATACCAATTGAGTTGAAAGACTTGTGGCGATCGCTACTGCAATTAACTCTGGCCGCAGCGTCCAGTCTCGCGTACCTATTCCCAAGACTAGGAAAGAGGCGAGAAATAGAATTTGATAGTCTCGTATATCTTTGAGCAACATTATCCGTTAATTCAGGGATTCCCCCTAGATTTCTCATCAATTTAGACGAGTGTTAGCTCAAATAATATTGCTGTTACAGATTTTGTTACAAAATAAAGCACTAATACCAAGTTGCAATCAAAGATAGTAACTTGGGCTGGGAGTAGGGAGTAGGGAGTGGGGAATAGGAATACTATTTCTGAACGCAACTTAGTATAAGTCTAAAAACTCTCGCTTTTCGAGTTTTGGAGATTAACACCATTTAACAAAATATGCTTTATCGTCGGAAACATAGGTGTAGTCAGTCGCAAATATGGCGATTTCGCCAGCAACACCTACAAAAAGTTTTCAGCAGCAAAAAAAAGTAAAATGCAGCTAGCTCCTCTGTTCCCAATTTTCTACCGGATTCTTCAGCCGAGTTTTCCCAATTGCCTTTGGGTTGGCAATCCCCATACCAAAGCGATCGCTTTAACATTCGATGATGGGCCTCATCCTCAATACACGCCAGAAGTTTTGGCAGTTTTAGACCGCTACAATATCAAAGCGAGTTTTTTTTGGTTGGGCGTTTGCGTTAACCGTTCGCCAGAAATTGCCAAAGCAGTTAGCGATCGCCAACACTGGATCGGATTGCATGGTTACGATCATCGCTCTTTTCCCATGCTTTCCCCCAATGAACTCAAGGAGAGTTTAGAAAAAACCCAAATCGCCATCTACAATGCCTGCAATCTACAACCCGAACAAGTACGGGATGTCCGTCCGCCCAATGGTTTATTCACACCTGCTACTTTAAAATTATTTTCTCAGTGGAATTACCGCCCAGTGATGTGGAGCGTTGTACCAGAAGACTGGGTACGCCCAGGCGTGAATACCGTCGTCAAGCGAGTTATGCAGCAAGTCAAAAATGGTTCCCTAATTGTCTTACACGATGGTGTTTGTGGCGGACAAGATGTTGCTGCCACAATCGAAATTCTCATTCCTCAACTGCTCCAACAAGGCTATGAATTTGTCACTGTTGACACTCTATGGCAACGGTAACATTCTCCATATTCTCTCGCTGCTTTCCTTACCCGCTTTGAGATATCAATTTGCTAAGTACAGCATTTCATGAATTCCTAGCGAACTCTCTGCGTCCCTACCCTGCGGGAAGGCGAAGCGCCTATGCGCTTACCTCTGTGGTACTTTGCGTTTAAATTTGAACCCTCAATTCCCCACCATTTTATACAAATCTGTACTTAGCTCAACCCTATTACCTTCAGAACCGAGTTTGATTGCGTCCGTTCTTTTTCGCCTCTCGAACTTTGTCGCTAGCACGCTGCAATAAAGACACAGGACTATCTTCTGGTATGAATTCGACAACTCCAATGCTGGTAGTCAGCTGAAACTTTTGACCGTTGTAAGCTGTGAGGATTTCCTCACTTAGAGCTAGGCGAATTCGTTCAGCTATCTGAAACCCTGTATTCAAGCCAGTATCGGACATGACAATACAAAACTCCTCTCCACCATACCGTGTAACCCAATCCACAGCCCTGACGTTATTTTTAAATATTTCTGCGGCAGTTTTGAGAGCTAAATCGCCAGTTGGGAAGCCGTAGGTTCGATTCACTTCACCGAAACGATCTAAGTCGAGGAGTACGATTGTGAGTGGTTGCTGATATTTTTGAGACTTTTCTATTTCGCGTGGTAGCAATCTGTCGAGATAGCGCCGATTGAAAATGTCAGTCAAACCATCGCGTTCTGCTTCTGCTCGGTACTTCTTAGCTAGACGACTTGCCTTAAGCACCATTTCATTAATCATTCGTTCCGCAGTTACGCGAATTCGATGCTCAAAATCAGTGATTAGCTTGTCTTGTCCAGAAGCGTCTGCAATAGCATCAAATTCTTCAGTGGTCACAACTTGGTTGCGTCCTTTTTGCTTGGCAGCATAAACACATTGATTGATTTCCTGCCATAGTTGCTCAATAGATGAGTGTCCGGTCATCGGCGCTACCCCCAAGGAAGCTGTGATATGAACGTAAGACTGTTCGTTCAGCTTGAATTCATAAGTCTCGATCTGAGTCCTGAGAAATTCTGCAAAGGCTTTTCCCTGTTCTATATTGCCACGCATACAAATAGCGAATTTATCACCACCTGTACGAGCGACAATGGTTGCTCCTAGCGAGTACTTTTGGAGAATCTGGCCAAATGCCTCCAATATGCGATCGCCTGCAATATGACCGTAAGCGTCGTTAATAAACTTGAAACGGTCAATATCCAGGTAAATCAAACATACAAGTTCTACATCTTCCTTAGAGTTTAAAAGCTCAATCGCATAATCGTTAAATTTACGAATACTAGCGATTCCCGTTAGCTTATCAAGGTTTAATAAATGCTTTTGCTTGTTGTAGGATATAGCACGCTGCAAACGCAGACCTATTTGCCCATAAATTGCATCGCGTAGACACGTCTCATCTCCTGCTTCCAGCCAACTAAGGGTATTAGATTCTTGCTCAATCGTATCTATCAAAACTACTGTCGGTAAACCAATATTGGTGTATCTAGACTTGACTTGCTCTAGGTTTTCAAAAGTTTTAATGTCGAGTACAACAACATCAAAATCTTTATTAGATAAGGTTGAAGTATCAACTTGAATCCACTCAAACTTGAGGGTCAAATCTTGGGATTGGGGCAAATCCATTGAACTGCACCAACCAACTAGTATTGCTTTCGCCTGTTCATTCATTAATTCCAATTTTAGCAACCGACAATTCTAAGATAGCTTTCTAAAAAACTTACAGCAAAATTAGTAAATTAGAATACAGCAAGTAACAGTAAACAACTTGAAAAACTTGTCCAAATATTTGGTAAAGCACCATTATTTACGAACAAGATAAAAAATTTTTTCCAGACCTGATGCTGAGAAAAAGCGAAAAGCAAAGCGATGGTTTTCTCTATAGAGAACGCAAGGGCGGCTTGTCTTCAAACATCTGAACTGTTCGAGACAATACGCCCTTATAAAAATCCCCATTATTGGATTAGGGAGTATTAAACTGTCGCTTGCTGCCTGTTCTTTGTTCCCTGTTAATTTTGACTTTTGGCTTGCGCTGCTAGTTCCTAAAGTTGATGTGTGGCTAAAAAAGCTTCGACTTCAGCAGCCGTAGGTTGAGAGGCGATCGCACCTGGTTTAATGGTAGTCAGTGCCCCAACAGCACTGGCATAAGTGACAATGCGTTTTGCTGTTTGTGCATCTTGCAAGCTATGGATACCATGCTGGCTCAATTGGTGGATGAATCCCGCTAAAAAGCTATCCCCTGCACCGGTTGTATCAACTACAGGAATGGAAAACGAAGGTAATTTGCCTTCATTCTCACCTAGACAATAGCTACAACCGTTTTCTCCATCTGTGACTAGTACTCCTTCAATAGAAGCTAGACGGTAAGTAATGGCTCCCGGATCTGTGGTTTCAAATAACCATTCAGCTTCTTCTTTGGAAAGTTTGAGGAAATCGACTTTATTAAATAATTCTGGAATTTTTTGATGAGCGATATTTGGATCGTGCCAAAATACAGGACGCCAGTTGACATCCAGCACAATCTTCAAGTCGTATTGTTCTGCTAGTTCTAGGGCGCGGTAAATTGCCTGTTCGCTTTCAGGATAGGCTAATTCCAAAGTACCTAAAACCAGAAAATCTGCCTCTTGAAACAGTGAATCTGGTAATTGTTTAGCAATAAGGCGAGTATCGGCAAATTCAGAGGTATCATACTGACCAAATCCAGCGAAAGTGCGATCGCCAGCCAGATCCCGCGTCACATAAACTTGCCGTGTTGGTGCTGTAGGATGGCGTTGCACCCCTGTCGTGTCTACACCCACATCTTGTAATAGCTTTACCAGTGCATTTCCTGGTTCATCTTCCCCAACAGCGCCAATAAACGCAGTTGGCGTTCCCAGTTTGATTAAAGCACAGGCCACATTAGCTGGCGCTCCTCCTGGATAGGGAGTCCAAGATTTCACCTCTTCCAGCTTTAGCCCCAATTGGTCGGCTAAACAATCAAACAAAATCTCGCCAAGGCACAAAACACGGGGATTGCTCATTTCATTTTAGATTTGAGGTTGTGATTTTGGATTAAAAATTTCCAGTATAAAATCTACAATAGTTTTTGCTAATCTGTCGCCAGTCCTTCATAGAATGAAATAGCAATTTTTAGTACTCTCATAACATATATATCGCTCTAATATGCACTAAATTTATTTAAGTAATATAACTGCTTTTTTACTCTTAAAAATGTCACATTTTTTACATTTAATTTTTATTAATTAGATTAATGCAAATTGAAATCGAAAAAAAATATTGACAATCGTATTACTGCTAACAAGTTGAAACCCCTACTAACAAAAGAATCTTCTAGAATTAGAAAGGATGATTAAGTACATATACCAAGGGAGGATAGAAATAGTCATGGCTGGTGGCAAGTCTGAGACCCCTGTTAGTCTGTCAGACAGAGAGCTGCAAATAATCGACTTAGTGGCCGCTGGCTTAACTAACCAAGAGATTGCAGTCAAACTGGAAATTAGCAAGCGTACAGTTGATAACCATATCAGCAACATTCTCACTAAGACCGAGACAGAAAATCGAGTGGCTCTTGTCCGCTGGGCTTTACAGTGGGGCAAAGTCTGTTTGAATGATGTCAATTGCTGTCCTCTGCCTGAGCAGATCGAATAAATAATTGACTTGAAGCAACAGCATTGATTCTGGTGTAGTATGCTCAAGAAGCCAATCATTGAGCTTGACTGATTGTTTTTCTCCTCACACCTTCGTTTCAGCGTGAACACTCTACCAAAAGTTCCGAGTCCTTAACTCAGCTGGAATTTATATGAATGTAGCCAGCCGATCCTCCGGACTCGGAAACTATCAAGAATCGGAATTTCTCTGCAAATTCAGCACAACATTAGGGACTAGGGCATTGGGAAGAGGACAAGGAGACAAAGGAAAAGGAGAAACGCTTACTGCAACTTCTCCTCTACCCCTTTGCCTCTTCCCCCCTCCAATAACAAAAATTTGCAACAATTCAGTAGTGCAAGCGTTACATTTGATAAAAATCTATGTTGCTCCATCGGTTTGGAGAGTAGTGTTCCAATGAATACTTCTGCTTCTTTTCAAGGTGGCTCTTTTCCCTTTAATTTTTTCAACTTTGATTTGACAACACCTGTGTCGGGGAAAGTTCCAACTTCAGAATCTCAATCCTTAGACTTTCCGCATTCCACACAAGATGCTGACTTGCTTAGGCAGCTGTCGTTCGTTCCAGGATTGAAAGAAATTTTAATGCTACGGCAAGTTCACGCTTTAGAACATGCCACTGTATGGGTTTTGAGCGAATCAAATAATGCATATAACACCACAAGGGAACCTAATAAACTTCAGCTAGATAACGAACTATTAGGCGGTTTATCTACGGAGCTGGGATTTTACCTCTACGGTGAAGTCAATATTAGTGATTTGCGACGTGCAGTCATAGTTGCCCGACAGCGCCTGACCAGTGGAGAATGGGATTTGGCCGTACATCCCCGTTGTGGCACAAATCTCTCAGTAGCAATGTTTTTAACTGCTGGATTAGCTGTAGGCGTGCATCTATTGCTACCATTCCGACCAATCGAGCAACTTATAGGTTTGGGCTTAGCCGCCACTACAGCCGCTGAACTCGCACCTGATTTAGGTTCTATGGCACAGCGTTACTTAACAACAGCCATTCCTTTTAACCTAGCAATTGAAAACATCGTCCGTACACGCGACGTTTGGGGACGTGAAGCGCATTTTGTAAAAGTAAACTGGCAAGAATAAGCTTACAGCCAATTTAAAAACCCTTGAAATGGGAGGTATTACTTTTCTCCCCTTTCAAAGGCGGTAAAAACTAGATATTGCCTTGATAGTCAAGAGCAAATTCAGCAGGATAACCTCAGTTTGCTGTAAACAGGGCTTTAAGAAGCTAGTGCTACTTCTACCTTTTGCTGTAATTCACCTTGTTGGTAGAGTTCAATCATAATGTCAGAACCGCCAATAAATTCACCGTCGATATAGACTTGGGGAAATGTTTGCCAGTTGGAATATTCTTTAATTGCCTGACGGATTTCATCGTCTGCTAGAACGTTAACATCCTTGAAAGGAACTCCCAAACTGTTCAGAATTTGGACAACATTGTTGGAGAAACCACATTGGGGCATTAATTTGGTTCCCTTAATGAAAACCAAAATCTTGTTCTCTTGTACCAATTTATCAATTTTCTCTTTGATTTCTGGTGTCATGGTATTCGTGTTTCCTATGTTACATTCAAGAATCGGGCATTAGGAGTAAAAAGTAAAAATCGCTCCTAACTTTTGTACAGACGTGATTCATCACGTCTCTACTCTATATTTACGAAGCTGATGTTGCTTGCCAAGCTTCGGGAGTATATGTTTTTAGAGACAAAGCGTGAATCGCTTGAGTTGATATAGCTTCTTGCAACGCACCATAAATTAATTGGTGCTGCTGCACTAGTCCTTTACCTGCAAAATGCGATGAAACTACAGTGACTTGATAGTGGTCATTGCCACCAGTCAAGTCTTGCACTTGAACCTGGGCGTCTGGCAGTTCCGCCTTAATCATTGCTTCAACTTGCTGCGGACTAATCATCCCAAATCCTGAAAAAACCTACTCCTCTATTATTAGCAGATATACAGCAAATGCTTATGCCAATTTTAGGTACTGGGGCATTGAGCAAGCCGGGAGTGTGGGAGGTGTGGGAGGTGTGGGAAGTGTGAGAAGTGTGGCAGGATGGGGAAGAAATCTTTCCCCCCTAGTCCCCACACTCCCCACACTTCCCCATCTCCCCTGCCCCTCTGCCTACATCTCCCCATCTCCCCACTTACAGCGTGTAGGTAAAATCTTCGACCAACATACCAGGAACTAAACTACCTCCTAGTTGACGACTTTCATAAGTTCCGACTTCGGGAATAAATTCTTGAAAAGTAGTCAAATCTATGAGGTTTTCTCCCCAGAAGCGATAGAGAGTTTCGTCAAAACGTAAGTTTTCGATGGGGGCGATAATTTCTCCGTTTTCTACCCAAAAACAAGCGTAACGAGTCATACCTGTGATTCTACCAGTTTGGCGATCGCTCCAATTTAAATAATGTAAATTCGATACATACAATCCTGTCTCTAAACTCGGAATAATCTCCTCAAATACTAAATTTCCCGGACTCACTTCTGGCGCGCGTAATGTCTCTGCACCATTTGCACCATTAGCGATTTTTCCATATTCTTTAGCAGTGCGAGAATTAACTAGACTATTTACTAAATATCCTTTTTCTATTACAGCTAATTCCAATGGTGCCATTTCTCCTAATTCATTAAATCGTGGCACTAATCCTTGTTGAAAATTTTCTTTCAAACTGAATTTTGGAGATAGTATTTTTTCTTGACGCCATAGAGATGCTAAAGAACTGTTTCCTTGTTGGATATCAGCTTCGCTTAAAGATCCCCAAGAAAGCATCGTTAATAAATCTGCAACAGCAGCAGGAGCAAAATAAGTTTTATACTGTCCTCGTGGTAATTCTTTAGCTGGATGAGAAAGTAGTTCTAGTTGCTTTTTACCTTCGTTAATTTTAGCTATATATGCAGCTTTATTCCAATCGCTACCTGCAAATGTACCTTTAACTGCTTGCCCAGATGTAATGAATAAAGAATAATCTAAAGTAAAAGAATCAGTAGCAAACCAGTGTTTCTGTCCGCTGGAATCACCATAACCTTTAACTACAACTCCACCAGCATATATACCAGTAAAATCTAAATCTGCAACTAATTCCAGGATAGTTTCTACTACTGCTTCTTCTGGCAATAAATTTCCAGAATGTATTTCTCGACTGGTATTATTTCCTGAGGGTAAAACCAAGTAGGGATCGATGGGCAGTAGAGTCAGTTCATCGCGTAGTTCCAGCAAAGCAGTATAGGCTACCTGCCAATCTACTCCCCAATTTCCAGTAAAGGGAAATAGGCGAAAGCTACTACGCTGTTCTTTCATCAAAGTTAGTTCGACCCAACCATCAGCAACACAACCAGTTTGTCGAACTTTTGCATTATTGAAACGAGTAAATTGACTGCGTTCGCTACTGAGCTTTACAGTAAATTCTTCATTTTCTGCTTTTTTAATTAGCAAAGTTTCAATCAATTGATTAAAACTGGTTTCTAAAGTAGATAATTCCTCAATTTTCATAGATATTAACTATTAATAGGGGATAGTTTAAAAGTTAAAAGTTAGGAGTGAGGAGTTAGGAGTTATGAATTAAAGTTGAAAGTTTTTTAATTTCTAACTCTTAACTCTTAACTCCTAACTCTGAAATTTTGTCTCTTTCAAGTTCCTCCGCCAAAAACTTCGACGTTAGCAAATACACAAACAGGCGAACCATGTCCTACCCAAATAGCTTGATTTGGTTCTCCTTTGCCACAATGGGGAGTACCGTACATTTGCCAGTTGTTGGCGTTTCCTACTTTAATTAAGCTGTGCCAAAACTCTGGTGTTGTGGCGCGATAGTTGGGATTGCGGAGTGTTTTGGTGAATTTACCGTTTTCGATTAATTTGGCGTATTCGCAACCAAATTGAAATTTATAGCGGCGATCGTCAATTGACCAAGAACGATTCGATTCCATGTAAACGCCATGTTCTATGTCAGCAATTATGTCTTCAAAACTAGCGTTTAGAGGTTCTAAATTCAAGTTTGCCATACGATCTATGGCTGGTCGATTCCACGAGGAAGCACGGGCACAAGCTACTCCCGGTACACCTGCTCTAGCTTGACTCTCCAAGCTGCCCAAACCCCGTTGCAGTACGCCTTCTTTGATTAAATATTCTCGCGTTGCTACAGCACCGGTATCATCAAAACCATAACTGGCAAATTCACCAGGGACGGTAGGATCGAAGGTGATATTCATCAATGGCGAACCGTATACTAGTTTGCCAAAATCACTTTTGCTGACAAAACTGCCCCCAGCATAGTTACGTTCATCTCCTAAAATGCGGTCAATTTCTAGGGGATGCCCGACACTTTCATGAATTTGCAACATCATTTGGTCTGGGGCTAAAACTAAATTAGTACGGATGTTTGGGCATTCTTCTGCTGTTAAGAGTTCTATTGCTTGTTCGCCAATTTGCCGCACCCGATGCCATAAGTTTTCTATTTCTAAAAGTTCTAGTCCGCCTTGGTAACAGTTTGCTTGAGCGCCGTTGTAGCTGCGTTGCTGTACAATAGCTCCATCTTGGGCTGTGGCTCCGTAATGAGTGCCTATGGATAGAAATTTTTGATAAACTTCTGAGCCATTGCTGCTGACAAACCAGGACTCTTTCTCGGTTGTGCCAACGCCAGCGATGGTTTGCACAATTTTGTCGTCAACTTTCAAGGTTTGGCAAATGCGAATTAGTAAATCGTTGATTTCTCCAGGGCTTAAAGCGTCCAGTGGCTCAAGGAATGGAGATTTATATTCACCAACAACTTTAGGACGTTCGCTTTGGCGGAAGGGATGTATCCACCATTCGCTAGCTGCTAGTGCCTGGTTATAGGCTGTTCGGGCAGCAGCTTGTAAGGATGACAATTCTAGGGAGTTGGTAGCTGCATAACCGAGACAGCCATTGACTAGAACTTCCAGCATGGCTCCCACAGTAAAGGATTTGCCGTTAACTTGGGGTAAGCCGTCACGGACTAAACGATTAGTAGAAGTTTCCTTGACGGCTCTGATACCAATCCAATCAGCAGGAATATCGAAACTAGCGATCGCTTTTTTGAGTTCAGAGAACATAATTTTAGGGAATGAGGAATGGGGAATGGGGAATGGGGCATAGGAATGGGGAAAGGGAAAGGGGTAAGGGGGAAAGATTAAATTTATTCCTTTTCCCTTTAACCTTTAACCTTTTCCCCATCTCCCCTACTCCCTACTCCCCACTTTCTCTAATTTCTATGCCAACGCGTGCCTTCACGGCTATCAATTAGCGTAATACCTTGGGCTTGGAGTTCGTTACGAATGCCATCGCTTTCGGCAAAATCTCTTGCTTGACGTGCTGCTTGTCTTTGCTGAATTTTGGCCTCAATTTCCGCATCGCTTAAACCTTCTGTTGTCGAAGTTTCTGCTTCTAGTTTGGCTTCTAAACCCAAGACTCCGGCTAATGTAACCAGTGTTTGCCATTGACGTTGTAACTCCAAAGCTGGTGTTTCGGTTTTTCCTTGATGCACAAGAATATTTCCTTCACGGTGGAGTTCTTTTGCCAATTCAAACAGCACTGTTAAGCCACCAGGAAAATTAAAGTCATCATTGACGAGTTCTTGGAAGCGTTCAACAATTTCAGGGAGTAGGGAATGGGGAATAGGGAATGGGGAATAGGGGTTAGTATTATTTCCTTTCTCACTCTCCACTCCCCACTCCCCACTCCCCACTTCCCAACCCAGTTGTTTACCGTGTTGGTAACCGAAGAGTAAACCTGCTTTGAGGGTGTGCCAAGCGTTTGTTTTATCTGCGATCGCTTCGTCGGTAAAATCGATGGGTGTGCGATATTGGGCTGTCAGCACTAACAAGCGCACCGCCATCGGGTCAACTCCCCGATCCAGCAATTCTCGAATGGTGATAAAGTTGCCCAAGGATTTGGACATTTTTTCACCATCCACTTTCACCATGCCGTTATGTAACCAGTAACGAGCTAAGGATTTTCCTGTAACAGCTTCGGATTGGGCAATTTCGTTTTCGTGGTGCGGAAAAATTAAGTCAGCACCACCGGCGTGAATATCTATGGTATCGCCTAAGCGATCGCGTACCATTGCCGAGCATTCAATGTGCCATCCCGGACGCCCTGCGCCCCAAGGTGACTTCCAAGCAGGTTCTCCCGGTTTTGCTGCTTTCCACAGAGCAAAATCAAAGGGGTCTTTCTTTTTCTGATATTCTGGATCTTCGACGTTAACGCGATCGCTAGCTCCGGCTTGCATATCTTCTAACCTGCGTCCTGAAAGTTTTCCATACTCAGAAAACTGTCGTACTGCATAATACACATCGCCGTCAGCGGGATAAGCAAAGCCTTTATTTTCTAACTCATGAATTAAGCGTAAAATTCCATTCATCGTGTGAGTAGCACGGGGATATTCATCGGCTTCTTTGATTCCCAAGCGTGCCATGTCCTCAAAATATGCTTTGATGAAGCGATCGGCTACAGCTTCCATTGATGAATGCTCAGCACAGGCTCGGTTGAGAATTTTGTCATCAATATCAGTAAAATTTTGAATGTAACGTACTTCATAGCCGATAAACTGGAGGTATCGACGTACTACGTCCCAAACGATGCAAGCTCTGGCATGACCCAAATGACAATAATCATATACCGTCACGCCGCAGTAATACATCTTAACCTTGCCTGGTTCGACTGTTTCAAACGGTTCTTGACGACGGGTGAGGGTATTGTAAAGGGTTAGGGTCATAATCAACTAATGCTGAAATAGAGAGATACGCAATAATTAAAGTAAGCAACTGGGATGTCAGTCCAGCATCCCTATGCTAGTGTTTTCTGGACTATCTGCGCTACATTACTATTTTTGATTTTTTGATAACAGCGCTATGCAATCAGCAGCTACTTCCGAATCTCAGGCAATGGATGCACCTAAACAAGGAATGCCAGTAACAATTATTACGGGTTTCCTTGGTAGTGGCAAAACGACTTTACTTAATCATATCCTCAACAACCAACAGGGTTTAAAAACCGCTGTTTTAGTCAATGAGTTTGGCGAAATTGGCATCGACAACGAGCTAATCGTTTCCACTGGTGAGAACATGGTGGAACTAAATAATGGTTGTATCTGCTGCACTATTAATAATGATTTAGTGGATGCAGTTTACAAAGTTTTAGAACGCCAAGAAAATTTAGATTATTTAGTAGTAGAAACAACTGGTTTGGCAGATCCGCTACCAGTAGCTCTCACATTTCTAGGTACAGAATTGCGAGATTTAACTCGCTTGGATTCGATTATTACCGTTGTAGATGCGGCGAATTACAGTCTAGATTTATTCAATTCTCAAGCAGCATACAACCAGGTTGCTTACGGCGATGTGATTATTCTCAACAAAACAGATCTGGTTGATGAAGACACTTTGAATGAGTTAGAGAGGAAAATTAACGAAGTCAAGGAAGGAGCAAGAATTCTCCGTACCACGCGATCGCAAGTACCACTGCCTTTAATTCTCAGTGTCGGTCTATTTGAGTCTGACAAATATTTTGACACAGTGGTGGATGAACGCGACCATCACGACCACGATCGTCACGACCATCATCATCACGACCACGACCACGACCATGACCATTCAACATGCGGTCATGACCATCATGACCACGACCATGACCACCATCATCACCACTCTGACCATTTAGAAAATGATGGCTTTACTTCCATCTCTTTCCAAAGTGACAAGCCTTTTTCTATTAGGAAGTTCCAGTATTTCTTAGATAATCAGCTACCCTCGAATATCTTCCGCGCCAAAGGTATTATGTGGTTTGATGAAAGTCCAAAGCGTCATATTTTCCACCTTTGTGGAAAACGCTTCACTTTGGATGATGATGATTGGCAAGGTGAACCCAAAAACCAATTAGTGCTGATTGGTCAGAATTTGGATCGTGAAACTTTACTTACTCAAATACAAAACTGTATTTGCCTACCTTCTACTAGTCGCGGTAAAGGGTTTGGGAAATAAAAGTTACAACCGAGAAGTTAATAGTTAAAATTGTTACTCTTTCCCAGGTTTACACCTGGGAATTTATTTTTATTGGTTCAGATATTATTAACAATTATTACAAAATAGGTAATTAAACTATCTAACTCTGATAGCTACATTGTCGAGCGTTTCTAACTTCGATAATGAAATTCTAACGTATAACATTGAGTTATCTTTGTAGAGCGATCGCCATCCAAAGCTTTTGATGCTTTAGTTTACGTGAGAACACGCTCTATATCTACCTAAATTTTTTCAGAAATCAGTACACCCAAACAAGACTTCTTTCCCACTCCCTACTCCCTGCCTACAAAAATCATTTCAGTAATCAAACCAGATTCTTATATATTAATAAATTTTGCAATGTATTTCATCTTACTCTAGTTTCAGAAATTTTACTTGTAAAATCGATTTTAGGCTTATTATTTTTAAGCCTGTGAAAGTATAAATCTTTATCAAACTAGTAATAACTTTTTGAAAGATGCAAACAAGAAATTTCATTTCATCATTGGCATTAGGTGTGACATTAACAGCAATATCTGTAATCCCATGTCATGCAGAAACAAGAACACCGAACTTGTACAATCTGACTGGTTATAACAACAGGGGAGCTAAAATCCAAGTTAATTACTCAAGCTCAAGCATTACTGGTAAGCCTCTTTTCACCTATCGAGACCAGAAACAAACATTAAACTTTTCAGGAAGTGATATCCGCACTACGGAATTGGAAATTGGCACGTTAGTGACGGTAACTATCGTCAGAACGGTAGATACTGGTTCAACTACATTCAGCGTACTGCTACCTCGAGTAAATTTAGGAAAAAATTACCAAGTCCCAATTGAAACTAAGGGAATCACAACAATCAACCGTTTTTCTGTGATTCCGCAATTTAATCTTGGGCAAACACAGACTTACACAATTATCAATTTGAAAGGAACAGCTCAATCTGTGGTGTTTTAACTAAAACACGTCTACATTGAAACCTGTACTTTTTCTAATTAAAGTCAAGCTTTTATGCGTGTTGTTATCCAGCGAGTTCAATCATCACAAGTTATTGTTAACGGCGAAATTATTGGCAAAATCGGACGGGGACTCAACTTACTCGTAGGCATTGCTAATAGCGATACTGATGCTGAACTCGACTGGATGGTGCGCAAGTGTTTAGAATTGCGGTTGTTTCCCGATGAAGAAGGAGACGAACGCTTTTCAAAATCTGTACGAGAAATTGGCGGTCAGTTGTTGGTAGTCAGCCAATTTACCCTTTATGGTGACTGTCGCAAAGGCCGCCGTCCTTCTTTTGACCGTTCAGCTACTCCTCAAGCAGCAGAAGATTTATACAATCGTTTTGTTACCAAGTTAAGAGCTAGTGGTTTGCAGGTAGAAACCGGCCAATTTGGTGCGATGATGCAAGTTACAATCGAAAATGATGGCCCGGTAACTTTGTTACTTGAGAAAGAAGCAGTATAAGTATATACACTACTAAAAATACAAATTACAGTTGCTCTAGACTGTGGAGTTCTAATTGATGAGAGAATATTAAACTAACGATCGTGAAAGTTTAAATTCATTTATCATGGCCAAAATACAGTTTGCTAGAGGTGTTGACGAAGAAGTAGTTCCAGACGTGCGTTTAACGCGAGGGCGTAGCGGTGAAACTGGCACGGCAACATTTATTTTTGAAAATCCCAAAATTTTAGACCAAGGAAGTACCGACGACATCACTGGGATGTATCTGATTGACGAAGAAGGCGAAATCGTCACCCGCGAAGTTAAAGCTAAATTTATCAACGGAAGACCCGAAGCATTAGAAGCAGTTTATTTGATGAAGTCTCCCGAAGAATGGGATCGTTTCATGCGCTTCATGCAGCGATATGGCGATGAGAACGGTCTTGGACTCAGTAAAAATGAATAGGGCATAGGGCATAGGGCATGGGGCAAGCAAGGAGTGTGAGAGGTGTGGGAGGTGTGGGAGGTGTGGGAGGATGGGGAAGAAATCTTTCCTCCTTCTCTCCCCACACTCCCCACACTTCCCCATCTCCCCTTGCCTCCCTATGACAAAACAACCCCACCCAGACTCATCTGGAATTACGCTGACTTGTGCTGTGGTTACTGTCAGCGATACACGCACGGCGGAAACAGACAAAAGCGGCCAGCTAATTCAACAGTTACTCATTGCTGCCAATCATGCTGTGGGAGCATACACGATTATTAAAGATGAGCCAACACAAATTCAAAAGCAGATAGAAAATCTGGGTAAAAGTACAAACTTAGATGCTGTAATTTTTAATGGTGGTACGGGTATTGCACCGAGAGATACTACTTATGATGCAATTGAACAGTTATTAGAGAAAACCTTGCCGGGATTTGGTGAGTTATTTCGTTTTTTAAGTTATCAAGAAATTGGTTCGCGGGCGATCGCTTCTCGCGCTGTTGCTGGTATTTATCAAAATAAATTAATCTTCTCGCTTCCCGGTTCGAGTAATGCTGTGCGGCTGGCTATGGAAAAATTGATTTTACCTGAACTGGCTCATTTAGTAAGTCAAATGCGGAAATAGGCTAAAACGCGAGTTCAGTAGTATTGGCAAATAAAAAACAACCCCTGCATCTACGGAGGTTGTTTTTTGGTTTTAAATGAGTTTTTAAAACATTCAAATCAAATTTTAGAATGGAGCGATCGCTAAACAAACAGCAGCTAAAATCGCAGCAATTATATAAAACACTCCAACTACTTGTAATTCTGACCAGCCTGTTAACTCTAAATGATGGTGTAGAGGTGCCATTTTTAAAAGACGCTTGCCTTTGCCATCAGGGCCTTTAGTGGCTTTGTAATAACTTACCTGTGCCATTACAGACAGAGTTTCTACGAAGAAGATACCGCTGAGAATGAACAGTGCTACCAAGCTATTTGTCAACAGCGCCACAGCCCCTAAAGCTCCTCCCAGTGCGAGGGAACCTGTATCTCCCATGAAAACGCGGGCTGGGTTACGGTTATGGGCTAAGAAACCTAAGCAACCGCCACTTAAAGCCGCACAAAAAACCATCAAACCAGGCGCTGTAGGCGCGATTAAGGCACCTAAGGCTAAAAGAGCGATCGCTACTGTTCCGCCTGCCAAACCATCAATACCATCAGTTAAATTAGTAGCATTACTTTCTGCAACTAGCACAAAACCTGCCAGAGGCCAGAATAAGAACCCTAAGGGTAGTGCGAAGCTAACCCAAGGCAAAGCTATATTTGTAATATTAGAAGGTTGATTAAACATCAGCCACAAACAAAACACCACCGCAAAACTTACTTGTAAAGTCAGTTTCATCCGGGGAGATATACCTTTATTTGACTTGCGGCGGAGAATTTGCCAATCATCGAGCCAGCCAATCAAGCCGTAGCCGATGGTCAATGCCGAAACTGCAAGTACTTCTTTCGAGAAGTTAGACAATACGCAGGCAAGGATTACAGACACAGGTATAAAGAATATACCGCCCATTGTGGGAGTTCCTGCCTTTTTCAGATGAGCTTGAGGCCCATCTTCGCGGATTATTTGTCCGGTTTTAAGTGCTTGTAATATAGGTATTACCAAATAACCGGCGATACCCGAACCCACAGCACACAACAATAGTGGCAGGGTTAGCGACATCGCTTGCCAAGGTAACCGATTTGCCATCCAATCTAAGAATAATGCGGTCGTGCCTAACCCCGCGGCTAATAAAGAGGCTAGAGCGATTCCAGAAATATTCAATCCTTGCTCAGGAGATAATTTAGCGTCCACAACAGTTTCCCTTCACTCCACACTTACAAAGTAAATAGCAGAAACTAGGTATATTACCAAGTTCCTAAAGACAAATTCTTAATCTTCTGCGATTCCGATATCGTCGTCATCATCAAGGTCGTAATCGCCAATTCCATCTTCTACGCCCATTAGGGAGTCTATTTCTTCTTCGTCGTCTTGAAAATCCTGTTCGTGAACGTCACGCGCTATAAGACGACCGTTACTTTGTAACCAATCTAAGAGCGAAGATTCTTGCTTTAGGGGGATGACGCTAGCTCGCTGATTACGAGGTGCTTCACGTAATGGAGAGTTCAACATATCGACGAAGACAAAAAAAGGTTGAAGTAACTTGACATTTAGAGTCTATCACTCGACACGGATTATTTTAGTTATCCTTTCAACCCTTGAGTTGATAAATCCGCATTCAGATAGAAATTTTTATTTAATACCGTAATGGTTTACGGGAAGTAGTTGTTAGTAATTTTTTTGGGTTTACACATAGGTGATGAATAACTTGTTTATGCTGATGGAAAGTGAGTGATTTTTGAGGTCACAGGCGATGATCGGAAAAGCGGCTCTTATTGATGCGATCGCTGGTACAAATCGCGGTTTATTGGCGACTGAACAACAGAAACAGGCTATCTTAGCAGCGATCGCGAACTTAGAAGGCTTTAACCCTACACCACGTCCGCTGGAAGCTAAAGACTTACTAGATGGCGATTGGCGATTGCTATACACCACAAGTTCGGGTCTTTTAAATTTAGATCGTCTACCTTTGTGCAAACTAGGTCAAATTTATCAGTGTATTCGGGTAGAAACTACCAGCGTTTACAACATAGCAGAGATTTACGGCTTACCTTATTTAGAAGGATTAGTCAGTGTTGCTGCAAAATTTGAACCAGTTTCAGCCAGGCGCGTCCAAGTAAATTTTGAGAGATCTATTATCGGCTTACAACGTTTAATAGAATACAATTCTCCGGTAACTTTTATCCAACAAATTGAAGCTGGTAGAAAATTTCCCGGGATTGATATTACTTTAAATAGAAATCAACAGCAAGGCTGGTTAGATATTACTTATATAGATAACGATCTGCGGATCGGTAGGGGTAATGAGGGAAGTGTGTTCGTATTGAGTAAAACATAAGCTTATGCAAAAGTACTGTTTGCGAACGAAGTTACATCATCATGGAACCTTTGTCAAGAAAACTTAGACACTATTTTGAACTGGTGACTGGGGATCGGTGACTGGGCACTGGTGACTGGTGAGTTAGGAGTTATTATTCTCCCCACACCTCCCACACCTCCCACACCTCCCCATCCGCTCTGCCCCATTCCCTACACCTAAATTCAGACAAATAACTTAACAAAGCCTCTTGCTGCGACCTTCAGGTTGTAGAGTGAAATCAATTAGCCCTCTAAATTGGCAATTGATTAACTAAAAGGGAAATAATCATGGTTCAACGTGGCTCTAAAGTACGTATTCTCCGCCCTGAATCCTACTGGTTTCAAGATGTAGGAACCGTGGCTTCCGTCGATCAAAGCGGCATCAAATACCCAGTAATTGTCCGTTTTGAAAAGGTAAATTACGCTGGTATCAATACCAACAATTTTGCCGCAGACGAACTATTAGAAGTCGAAGCACCAAAGGCTAAAGCGAAAAAATAAGCAGCAAACCCACAAGGGGACTGTTTAATGGGATGATGAAGGGAAGTCTCAAGTATGAACTCTGAAATATGAAACTTTCAGCTGTTTCATCCTTGCTCTAAGCCTACTCTATCTATGAGAAGGCGCCCTGCGGGTATTTACGGTTTCTTTTCAGTAGAATCGTAAAGCCACCTATAGGTCTTTACAGAGTAGGTAATCTCTGAATTCCTTAGTCCCCGAATACACTAAAATTTGCTTGCTTAATCAGCTTGAATGCCTGAACTGCCTGAAGTTGAAACAGTACGGAGGGGTCTAAATCAATTGACCCTCAACCAAAAAATTACGGGTGGAGATGTGTTGCTCGATCGCACCATCGCCTACCCGTTTTCTGTCGGCGAGTTTGTTGATGGGATGAAAAATAATGCCATCGCTATTTGGCATCGTCGCGGCAAGTATTTGCTAGCTGAACTCATCGCTTCATCTCCCTCCTCAACCAGTTGGCTAGGGGTTCATCTGCGAATGACCGGTCAACTATTGTGGGTGGATCGAGATGAACCATTACACAAGCACACGCGAGTCAGATTATTCTTCGGGGATCGCCAAGAATTACGGTTTGTAGATCAGCGTACTTTCGGACAAATGTGGTGGGTTCCACCTGGCGTTGCGGTAGAAAGTATTATAACGGGTTTAGCAAAATTGGCAGCAGACCCATTTTCACCGGAATTCACCGTTGACTATCTAGCAAGTAAACTCCACAAACGCCGCCGTCCTATTAAGACTGCGCTACTCGATCAGTCCGTGGTAGCGGGATTAGGTAATATTTACGCTGATGAAGCCTTATTTAAAAGTGGAATCGTACCAGAAACTTTGTGTACTGATTTAGAACTCAAGCAAATTGACGATTTACGAACAGCGATAATTCAAGTTTTAGAAACCAGCATTGAAGCTGGTGGTACGACTTTTAGTAATTTTCTTAATGTTAAGGGTGTCAATGGCAACTATGGAGGCGTAGCCTGGGTTTATAACCGCGCTGGAGAACCCTGTCGAGTTTGTGATACGCCTATTATGCGGATTAAGCTTGCTGGGCGATCGAGTCACTTTTGCCCTCAATGTCAAAGGCGGTAGAGAGTAGGAACTGGACACAAGGTAACAACTAAAGTAATAGTCTTTCTCTTCATCCTCTCTTTATCCTTGTCCCCGTGTCCTCTTTTCCGTACCATATTCCCCATTCCCCTCTAATGCAGATAGGATCGAAACAGTCAGAATCGATATTTTAAATAATCAATCGACGGAGAGAAGACTTTATGAATCTGGTTGTACTCCAGAACTGGCTGGACAATGCTTCCTTTGCCGTATTATTCCTGACAATGCTGGTGTATTGGGGAGGCGCGGCTTTTCCGAATCTGCCTTATCTAGCCGCTTTGGGGACAGCTGGGATGGCGATCGCTAATTTGTGTATAGCTACACTGTTAGGGGCACGATGGATAGAAGCGGGTTACTTTCCTTTAAGCAATTTGTATGAATCTTTGTTTTTCTTGACTTGGGGAATTACCGCAGTTCATCTGATTGCTGAAAATAGTAGCCGTAGCCGCTTAGTTGGAGTTGTGACAGCTCCGGTGGCAATGGGGATTACGGCTTTTGCTACGATGACCCTACCATCGCAAATGCAAATGTCAGAACCCCTAGTACCTGCTTTAAAGTCAAATTGGCTGATGATGCATGTCAGTGTCATGATGTTGAGCTATTCAGCTTTGATGGTAGGTTCGCTATTGGCGATCGCTTTTCTAATTGTCACTCGCGGCCAAAACATCCAACTACAAGGCAGTTCTGTTGGTACTGGCGGCTATCGCAGCAACGGCTACCGCTTACACAAAGCAGCCGAACTGGTTTCTGAACTACCAGCACCCCCTGTAGAAAATAATGGCTTTGCTCGTTTTGAAAGTACTAGCAACGGTAACGGTAACGGTAACGCTAACACTGCTGTATTGGGTTTAGTTACAACAACCCAAATTGCAAATCCGAAATCCGAAATCCAAAATTCTGAACCCCTTTCACCGCAACGCCTAAGCCTTGCCGAAACCCTCGACAACATTAGCTATCGCATCATCGGCTTAGGATTTCCTCTGCTGACAATTGGCATTATTGCCGGTGGGGTTTGGGCTAACGAAGCCTGGGGTTCCTATTGGAGTTGGGATCCCAAAGAAACTTGGGCATTAATCACCTGGTTAGTGTTCGCCGCCTATCTCCATGCGAGAATTACTCGCGGTTGGCAAGGTCGTCGTCCCGCAATTTTAGCTGCCTCTGGCTTTGTCGTCGTCTGGGTTTGCTATCTCGGTGTAAATCTTTTGGGTAAAGGTTTGCATTCTTACGGTTGGTTTTTCTAAAAAGGTCACCAAAATAGTGCTAAGTGTTAAGTATTTTTTGCTTATCACTTAGCATTTCTCATTTATTACAGCCACTAAATCTACAAAATCATCATTTTATTTCGGATGTGCTACTAAATCTTTGGAAGAGATAGATTTAGTGACAGGAGATTTTTATGATAGATGGATTCGAGAGACTAAATCATGATGAAGTTGTGTCTATAGAACCAGACACTTTTAATAAGCTAAATATTGCTAAAACTTTTAAAGTTCGCGATTTAATTACAGCAATTAAGGATTATATTGGCGCAGAAAATACAAATGAAGCAGATTTGTATAGTCAAGGTTTAAACTGTGAAGTTTTACAATTTAGTACTCAGGGATGGAAAAAGGGAAAAGTTAGACTTGCTTTAGAATTTTGCCCTGAGGGTTGTGAATCACCACTTGAGGAAATTTTGGAAAAACTCAAACAAGTAGAAAACTAATATTCAAGGAGCAAAAGATCCCCGATTTTTTCAAGAAGTCGAGGATCTGAACCTCTCGATATTTAGCGAGTATCAAATACGAAAATATTAAACCCTCTCGCTAGGAATTAAAGAAACACTTCATTAATCAAAAGCTTGATTTGATAAGGGTTTGAACAAGTGCTTCTTGAGAGTCTACAAGATTATTCCGTTATATCGAAAAGCATTATCCCAAACATAATCAATCACTGCTTTAGCATCATCCAAAGATAAAACGTGACATGCTCCCTGATGGTCGTAGTTTAGTAAAGGGATTTCTGGTACATTGTCTGTTGTTTCGCTATTTTGAATTACTCGACCGCGAATATCTTCTAGATTACTTAGGGGCCCTTGAATATCAAAATTAATCTTTGTCCCTAGTTTATCTTCCATCCAAGTTTCGATACGAGAATCTAATTTTTCAGGAGTTAATGGTGTAGGGCTAGTAAGTAAGTGATAGTATGCCAAAATAATTTCCTTACATTCTTCTTCTTCTGCCAACTCAATAAACATTTGAAAAACACTATTATTGTTAGCTAAATTTTTGAAAAATAGAGTATCAGTCACAAGTTTTTGAAATTGAATTTTTTTATTTTTGTAACTATCATATTGCTTAAAGGCAAATCCACCTAAAGCGATCGCTAATGATAAAGTTGCCACCAATACGGGCATAAAACTTGTGACTTTCTCCAACTCTACATTTAATGATTCAACCAAAAAAGTAACATTTAGTACTAATAAAATTGCAGCGACTAGCAATAATAAATTCGGCAATGTTCTTAATATTAAAGGAATTGCCGCCCCAATTGCCGGAATTCCAAATAGTAACCGATCTTTCCAGGTCATACTTGTTTTGACATTGGGAAAAATTAACTCAACATCTAGTTTGGGAATATTTTTGTAGAAGTAAACATACATCTTACCAGGAATAAATTTTAATTCTTGAATCTTGTCTTTCTTCGCACGAAAGTAAGCCGCTTCTTTGAACTTGACTAATAAAACAATCCGTTCAAAAATCTCAATTGTCTTTTCTTGTCGCCAAAAGAAGAACTTTTTCACCGAAATATTTTTAGAACTATCACCCCGGTAATAACAGAGAAAGCGGTCAAAATCCTCAAAATTCACTTGAGTTTTCAATTCAATTAGACATTTAGTGACCAGCGCTCGTTTGACAATCGATTCAGGTAAAAGAATATAATTAGCTCTTTCGACAATATGCTGAAAGGCTTCAATTACTTTCGACTCCATGTCATCATATTGGTCAAATGTTGGTGGAATTATTGGTTGAATATCTGCATTAGGGTTAAAGGGTATGTAGTTATCTTTAATGATTTCTAAGGTTTTGTGGAAGCGAAAATGATAGTATGCAGCGAGGATTTTGCAGAAATCTTGAAATTTTTCGGCATCAGCTTGATTTAGCTGACCGTCTTGCAGACAAAGTTTGATAATATCACTGCGAGTATAGGGAATAAATGCTTCTCTATTTTCGGAAACAGCCATGTTCAAAGATGAATCAGAATCTAACTAGGGTTTGCCACATCCTACGAAAACGGCGATCGCTAAACATTATCCCTTCATTGGCAACTAAATACTAGTATCTTGGGTGATAAATCTTCGCTTCGCTCCTGGGTGTGGGGTGTGGGGAACAACCCCGCACTTACTGAGCAATTGGGTTTAAGACCCCACCGTCTTTTACGGTGTCAACAAGAGGGTTGGGGTTTGAATCCCCATCCAATTGACCCCCTACACCCTACCCCCTGTTCAATTCATTAATAAAATAAAGGTGTACTCATAACTGAGGAACGGTAAATCCATCATGGTAAATTACGATCCATCAGCTCGTTTGCCCTCTTCAAAAGAGCTACCTGACTCTGACGATACTCCAGTAGATAATCAATTACAAAAATCAATTCCTGATTTACTCAGAAGCGTATTAGCAATAACTTGGGCAGATAGCATGGATTGGTTTTTTGGTATTCGCATGGGTATTTATTATGACCCAAATTTACCAGCGATAGTCCCAGATGCGTTTTTGAGTTTGGGTGTAAAGCGATTTTATGATGAAAATCTCCGTCCCAGTTATGTGCTTTGGGAAGAAAAGAAACTACCTATATTAGTACTTGAGGTGGTATCTCACATAGATCGAGGTGAGTACTCAAGCAAGAAAGTAGAGTATGCAAAATTGGGGTTTTTGTATTATGTAGTTTACAACCCATTTCGTTGTGACAAGACACCTTTAGAAGTTTACAAATTAGTTAACAATGCTTATGAATTACATGATGGTAATCCTGTTTGGTTGCCAGAAATAGGTTTAGGAATTGGCATCGAACGAGGAACTTATCTAGGCATACCACGGGAGTGGATATATTGGTATAACCAGCAAGGACAACGGTTTTTAACACCAGAAGAAAAGGAAAAACTTGCAGAACAAAAAGCTCAGCAGGCAGAACAAAAAGCTCAGCAAGCACAGCAAGAAACCCAATTATTACGAGAACGGTTGCGATCGCTCGGCATAGATCCTGATTCTCTCATTTAAATTGTTATCAAAATTCATTAAGGAAATAAATTAGAACGATTGCGATCGCTCGGCATAGATCCTGATTCTCTCACCTGAATAGCTTAAAAACTCATTAATGAAGTTCCAAGACTCGTCCACGAGTATAAAAGACTCGCTCACGAGTATCAAAGGCTCATTCACGAGTATAAAAGACTCTCGCGCGAGTATAAAAGACTCGTCCGCGAGTATAAAAGACTCATTCACGAGTATCAAAGACTCGTCCGCGAGTATCAAAGACTCGCTCACGAGTATCAAAGACTCATTACAGCAATTTTAATTTATTTAGAAAACGCTCTAGTACAGCACGGCGGAAATAAACATACTATTTGAAATGCCTAAAACCCTTACGCAACAGTAATTACGAATTATGAATTACGAATTACGAATTACGCGAAGCGGTACTAGTGTTCTTCTTTGCGCCTTTACGTGAGATAGAAAATTTTTCGATGCTGTAATTACGAATTACGCATTAGCCTATCAAGACTTGCACGCACACCTTCAGCATCTGGTGATTGCAATCGCTGCAAAATCTCTAAAGCTGGTTGCAAATAGGATATCGCTTTAGTGTATTCACCCTGCTGTTCTGCCAAATCTCCTAACCTCCGCAGAGTCATTGCTTGAGTTCGGACAGCACCAATGCGTTGACTTATTTCCAAAGACTGATTGTAGAGTCTGATCGCTTTATCCACTTCCCCTTTGTTGGCGTACATATATCCCAGACAGTGCAACGTCGCCGCTTTGGTTTGGACATCTCCAATGCGTTGACTTATTTCCAAAGACTGATTGTAGAGTGCGATCGCTTTATCCACTTCCCCTTTGTCGGCGTAGATATATCCCAGATCGTTCAACGTCGCCGCTTTGCCTTGGACATCTCCAATGCGTTCTTTTATTTCCAAAGACTGGTTGTAGAGTGCGATCGCTTGATCCACTTCCCCTTTGTCGGTGTAGATATATCCTAGATTGTGCAACGTCGTCGCTTTGCCTTGAACATTACCAATGCATTCTTCTATTTCCAAAGACTGATTGTACAGTGCGATCGCTTGATCTACTTCCCCTTTGTTGGCGTAGATATATCCCAGATTGTGCAACGTCGCCGCTTTGCCTTGGACATCTCCAATACGTTCCCATAGTTCCAAAGACTGATCGTAGAGTGCGATTGCTTCATCAACTTCCCCTTTGTTGGCGTAGATACGTCCCAGTTCTTGCAACGTCGCCGCTTTGCCTTGGACATCTCCAATGCGTTCCCATAGTTCCAAAGACTGATCGTAGAGTGCGATCGCTTCATCCATTTCCCCTTTGTCGGCTTTCAGCATTCCAAAATGATGATAAATTGATGCTAATTCTTGTTCGTCTTCTGCGGGACAAAGATTTAAAGCTTGTTGGTAATAGTTTAATGCTCGATCAACCTCACCCATTTGGTGTTCACAATAAGCAATTTCTTTGAGAACACTATGATTATTAGTAATTTCTAAAGTTGATTTGCACAGATGTATTGCTTCTCGAAATCGACTTTGATTACGCAAGCAGTTTGCTAATGAACTAGCTATTTTCCCCGCAATTCCTTCATCCTTCCCCAGCAACGCCAAGCGATGAATTTCTAACTTTTGTGCTTCCGTAGCAGTTCCTGCCTCCCACCACAGACGATACAAAATTTGTGCAGCTTGTTTATACAACTCTTCACCCTTGGGGTTTTCTGGAAACTCTAGCAACGGTGACAAAATCCGGGGAACACGATACAACCTCTCTTTGTTGTTAGTGAGGGTAACTTCCAACAAACCCAAAATTTCAGCGCGTTGAATATGACTTTCCCAACTTGAGATATCCTCACAAATCGGGGAAATCGCAGCTTGAGGAACAGGTAACTCATACACCAACAACTTCCCCAGCATCTTCCGCAAAGCTGGAGTTTGCTGCTTCAGCAATACCTGTGCCAAAATATCCTCACGAAATTCCTTTTCCTTATCTGCCATCTTTTGCAGAATCATCTCAACTCCCCTCTCGGCTTCTGGCGACTTCGGGGAATTTTGCAAAATCTTATCTAACCATTCCAACAGCCGAGGATTTCCATCTGCTGCTTGTTTAGCACGTTCGGGCAAATCTGGCTGAAATTGCCAACTGCCATTAAACGAATCCAGACGATTATACTTTTTAATTAAATCTGCCCCAGCCAAAGCCGCCAGAGGTTCGCAGTACAGACGATGATTCAGTTCCGACAATTGGAAATCGTAGCGACAGGTAATAATTACCTTGTGGGGAAGTTGGGAATTTTGCATCGCCTTCAGCAACGCCAGCATTACCTCCACAACTTGTGCTTGCAACACATAAACCCCATTGCGTAATTCCAAATTTGCCTCAAAGTCATCCAGCACAAAAACAAAGCGCTGTTCTTTGCTATTGAGTCCTTCGGTGAAAAACTTAGTGAGGCACTGCATCAACGGTAACTTGCCATTGAGAATTTCATGCCCCCGTTCCGAGGTACATTGTTCAGCCAGAATTTTCAGCAATTTATCCTCATCCAGTTGCCGAAAAATCACCAGCCTGTGATACCCAACCATCCTTTCTAATAGTCGTGCCGTCACCGTACTCTTACCCACACCCCCGATTCCGTGAATGAGTACCCCTAATGAAGTGCGAATGGCTTTGAGACAACGTTGCAAATTCCGCCGTCTGCCAACAAACTCCGACGGTTTCGCCACCCGCACCTGTTGGGTATCGGGGTCTAAAAACTGTTGATAAGCAGGTTCCGGCGCAGAGGGTGGCACATCTCCCAACACATCCACCAACGCACCCGGACATTCGCCCTGGACATATAACCGTAACAAATGCCAGTCACGCACTTTCTGTTTAAACAACTGCTGGTAAGTGCTAGCGAGTGCTTGGGCTAATTCATATCCTGCTGCCAATTTGCCGTAGAGGTGGGCGGCTGCGGCTGTAGCTGTCCGGTCTTCCACAAGTCGCCCCCAACTTAAAACCGCCCTCGCCCCTTGTGCAATAAGTGCCTCAGCCATTGAAGGGACAGCCCCTTTATCTGGTGCTTGTCCAGTCCGACACCCAGATAAAAACACCAATTTGGGAAAGCGAAACCGAAAGACTTCAGCCAGTTCTGCGGCTGTAGTTTCGTGGCGTTCCCCGATTTCCGTCTCCGTAATAAAGTAAGGCGTGTAAGGTGCTGCATCTTTAATTGAGGCGTGTCCTGCGAGGTGAAACACATCAAAGTCCTCAAGATAGCGACTCCACACCTTACCCAACTCGCTAACACAGCCGCTTTCTTCCACCCGCAAATCTAAAGCAAAATCTCGCGTATCAGCCAGAATTTTCGCTTCTTCCTGTTCAAAATCTAACTTTGATTCCACATCTTCTGGATCTGTTGCCATAAACAATACGCGCAATTGTCGTGCTTCCACGAGAAACCCAGCCGTTTCTTTCTCAACCCAACGCACAGGCAAAACCACCGGGTTAACCCGCTTCACCAAAAAATCCCCACCATCATGCAACACTTCCCAAGGTAGATGCGCCAGTTGTTTCCCGGTATCAATGGCAATTACCAACCCCTCACCGCGACACTCACCAATTCCTCGACTCAACCACCGTCCCTCGCCATCCAACCAAAAAAATAATTGCTGCCCAATTCCCTTTAAATTAGGCAGCAGTTTATAATAATCGCGTTCTCCTTGCTGGAGGAAATTAGCGATTTCTGCTAATTTCAGGCGGCGTGATTCATAGTGCTTTTGTTGAGGTAGCCAATACCTGAGTTCAACCGTTTCCTGGGTACTTTCCCGAAGTTGAATGCGGATAGTTTGCACTTTACTTGCTGATAGATTTGAGGATTTCCGTGATTTCCTCTATAGTAGCGTCCTCAAGTAAAATCCTGTTTCCCGTATCAGGGTCAAGAATTACCACATCAAATTGCTTCCCTGGATGGGATTTTCGCCATTCTTGATACCATTTGCGAATTTGTTCGGCTAAAGCCGCCACACCACCTACAATGCCAACAACAGTAGCAATAGCCGCCAGAGTTCCCTCTCTTTGCGTCGGTACTTCGTAGCTTCCCGATATTCCAGGAATTTCTAGCAAAGCCTCGGCTGCGGCTGGTGCGCCTTCACCTTCAATTCCAATTTGAATTTCTGCCATAAAGCGATCTGCGAATTTATACAGTATTTTTATCTCACGCAAAGGCGCAAAGAAGAAAGCATTTCTAAATTATTTACTTTGTGTTGTAGCAATTGTCTAAAATAAGGCATGATTGAGCCGATTCAACTTGCTGTAGAAGTTACCTCAACAAACTGGGATGATGATTATGTTGACAAGCTAGATGAGTATCAACGACTGGGTATTCCTGAGTATTGGATTGTAGATTATCTAGCGATCGCTTCTCGTGCTTATCTCGGTAATCCTAAACTCCCCACGATTTTTGTTTATCAGTTGGTTGATGGTCAATACCAAGTCCAAAAGTTTACGGGCAACGATCGCATTATCTCTACTACTTTCCCGGAACTAGCGTTAACTGTTAAACAAGTTGTTGCTGCAAGTCAAATCCAAAAACTATGAGAAGTTGTAAAAATGGTATGGACTCCCATACACGCAAAAATCCATCGCACCATCCGATCGCGCCATTTATTTGAACGCAACCAGCGTCTATTAATCGCTGTCTCTGGCGGACAAGATTCTCTGTGTTTAATAAAATTACTTTTAGATTTACAATCCAAATGGGGATGGTATTTAGGTATTGCTCATTGCGATCATCGCTGGCGTTCTGACTCCCAAGCTAATGCTAATCACGTCCAAAATTTAGCTAAAAGTTGGGGTATATCCTTTTATTTAGAAACAGCCAACGAACCTATAAATAGTGAAGCTGCTGCACGGGATTGGCGGTATGAAGCTTTAAGTGCGATCGCTCAAGCAAATCATTATCAATATATAGTTACAGGACATACGAAGAGCGATCGCGCCGAAACCCTCCTTTACAATTTAATGCGCGGTACTGGTGCTGATGGCTTGCAAGCCCTGACTTGGCAACGCCCGCTAAATACGGGCATTATGGTAGTGCGTCCACTTTTAGAAATTACTCGCACGCAAACACAGCAATTTTGCCAAGATTTTCAACTACCAATTTGGGAAGATTCGACTAATCAAGATTTACAATACGCCCGCAACCGCATCCGCCAAGAGTTACTGCCATATTTGCGGCAAAATTTTAACCCTCAAGTAGAATCAGCCTTAGCCCAAACAGCAGAACTTCTACAAGCAGAAGTAGAGTATTTAGAAAAAGCTGCCCAGCAGTTGCGGGAAAAGGCGATGGTGTGGGGCATGGGGGATGAAGAAAATTCAGTTCCCTTACGGTTAAATCGTCGGGTATTGCAGAAAGCGCCATTGGCGCTGCAACGTCGGGTGATGCGTCAGTTATTGCAGCAAGTACTTCCTGACGCACCTAGTTTTGAGCATATTGAAAAATTAACGACTTTAATTACAGCACCAAATCGATCGCAAACCGATCCTTTTCCTGGTGGTGCGATCGCTCAAGTACAAGGCGATTGGATTTATTTGAAATAGTTATTTAAAGTCTTTTTGTTAGCGGGGATAATGCACATTATTAGTTTTAGAATTTTAAGAGAATATGCAGAAAATCATGCAGATTGTCAGGAAGTATTAAGTAATTGGTATAAAGTTGCTAATAAAGCTAAATGGTCAAATTTAGTTGAAGTACAGCAGGTTTTTCCTAAAGCTGAATCTGTTGGTAATTTTACAGTTTTCAATATTAAAGGAAATAAATATCGCTTGATTGTTAGTATAGATTATGAAGGACAGTTAATTTATATTAAGTATATTGTCACTCATGCAGAATACGATAAGGAGAACTGGAAAAATGACCTTTACTTTTAATCCAGATAAATATAAGGAATTATTAATAGCTTATCTTCCCAAATTGATAAAAAGTGAAGCTGAAAATGAACAAGCTTTAAGAATAGTGGAAGATTTAATGCACGGAGAACGCACTCCAGAAGAAGACGAACTGTATCAGCTATTAATTACTTTAATTGAAAAGTTTGAACAAGAATATTATCAGCCAAACCAGCAGAATAATCCTGTATCTATCTTGTTATTTATTTTAGAGGAATCTGAAAAAAGTAGAGATGATTTAGTAGCCGTATTAGGTTCAGAAGATTTGGTTGATAAGATTTTAACTGGACAAGAGAAGATAAATACAGAACAAGCGGATAAGCTAGGAAAATTTTTTCATGTAGAACCTAGTTTATTTATAGAATAATAACTATCTATAAAAGCGATCGCGCGTATGCCTCATTTGCCTCTTGCAATTCACGGCGTAATCGTTCCATCACTACTAGTGGATTAACTGCTTCTGCCCACTGTAAGAAATCTTCCTCAGTATTGTCGCCGCCTACGTCACAAACACCTATTACAATGTTTTGGCGAATCTCAGCACTTGCGAAAACTCCAGCACTATCTAGCTCTCGTAGTACCTCAAGACACAACTGCTGTAATTGTTGATCGCCTAGTTCCATCAATCCTGTTTCATGAGCCTGGGCAAGTAACTGATTGGCTCTAGCAAAAAAATTTGCATCATAGTTAGCGTACCAGCCATCTTCAGGGCTTCCCCAACGTAATTGAATGCGTTGATGATTAATGGATTGTTCATCTTCCTTACCTTGATCGACTGCATAATACTTAGCAATACGCAATAATCCTTCTTCAGTTGCAGCGACAGCTTCTACAGAGGTTCCTTCCCAAACAGCTTCCAGAAGAAATCCATACATTGTTTCGTTAGCCCAATCGTGCCTAAAAGCAGGTAAAAAATTTTTAATACCAGTAGCGATTGCATCACGAATTGCTAAAAACGCTTGTTCTCGTTCCTTAGTCATGCAAATAACTCGGCATCATTTTACAATCGTTAGGAACTTCCAAAAAAAATATCCCACTGTTCACAATCAACGGTCAAGAGTCAACGCACTATTTAAGACGCTAATAATTCTGGCTGAGATATCAAACTCTGGAGAGTTTGGCGCAACTGAGCGATCGCTTGGAGTTGATGATCGCCAGTTTCCTTGAATCCATCCAAAGATTCTCCAATTCCTTGAAGCTTTTGGCGTAAGTTGTCTATACAATCCTGGATTGGTTGTAGCACTTCCTCATAAAGATTGACTCGACCGCAGCATTGAGCAGTTGCTGCTCTTAAAGACAGCAAGTTTTCTTCGATCGCTTTAAGTTCTTGCTGTTTTTCATCCAAATCGTGGGTTTGATTGTCAATCATACCCTGAGCTAAATCGATACCAGCACGCATCTGCTCGATTTCACGTTCCAACTTTTGGATTTCTTGGGAATATTGTTGTCGGTGGGTTTCAATTTGTGACAGAATCGGCTCTAAATTAATTTGATTGCTCTCTTGTTCGTCAGTAAGAGTATGTCCTTGCCGCCGCAGCAATATATTTTGATGTTGCTTGAGATACTTCTGCCGCTGTAACATATTGCGGCGTTGTCCCACTAAACTGGAATTTAACATCTGATAGTGGTCGGTTTCATCCCTTAGTTCCAGTTCTAAATTGATGTGGTCTTGGTCAGATGCTTGCTTTAATTTATTTTGCAGTTCTTCTATAGCTTCTTGCTTATATTTAAGTTCTTGTTCTTGATCGTGAACAAAGCTTGCATCTATTTCTAATTTCTGCTCTAAGTCTTGGACTATTTTTTGTAGTTCATCTAAAGGCATTTTTTGTAAAGCTTCCACATCAACTGGCTGACCTAAAACCACATCACCAGATGTTGCAGCCAAGCTATGAATTTGTTGATATAAATCTTCTTGATTGCGTAATCGATCTTTAAGTGTTTGAATATATTCTTGCTTGCTCTTAAGCTCTGCTGTACTGATCTGCAATTGGGCTGTTTGCTGAGCTAGAGACTTTTGTCCTTGTTGCCAGGCATTTTGGCGATCGCTAAATATTTGTGACAAGCGCTCAACTTCTTCCTGTTGTTGAGAAATGGCAGTTTTTTGGTGCTGGAGTTGTTCCCAGTGTGGAGTCAGGATAGCTTGCTGATTTTCTACTAATTCACAGACAAGTTGAAAATGTTCTTTTACTTTTTCTGTAGGAGGAATGCGACTCGATAAGCGATCGAGCAATTCACTCATCGCCTTACTTTGCTCCTCATCCAAAACCGTCCCTTGTTTGAAATCTGCTTGACGCTCCTCTAGCCGACGCTGTTCGCCGCGTAAATGCTCCCAAGCGCCTTCCAATTCCTGACGGTTGCGTTCAATTTCTGCTTGTAACTTTTCAATCTCCCCACGAGATGTATCAACTTCCTGCTTTTGTTCTTCCAGTTGTTGCAAATCCTCTTCCATGTTTTGCAACTGTTCTAGCCGTGCTTCCATTTCCATTTCACGGCGATTCAACTCTTGCGCCTGAAATGTCAACGACTGTTTCCACTGATCGATCTCATCTTCCTTGAGCTTAAATTTCTCCAACTGGCGGGAAAAATTCTGCAAAATATTCACTAGGGGACGCCCTGCTTCTTGAATCCGTTGTACTTGACGATTCGGATTCAGTTCAACTAATACCAAAGCACCATCATTTAATTTGCTTGCGTCCTCAGCGGCAATCACTTCTTCCGACACAGTACTCCAATTCTGGTCAGTTCGCTGACAAGCTAGTAGTTTCAGTTCGGTTTTGCCACTACCACTAAGTAAACCACCTTTCTGTTTTTGTACTTCTGCTAAATACAGCACACTGTTAGTCCTTATTGATGCACTTAAAGTTCGTGTTTTGGGATATACCTGAAATAATTCTGTTACCTTGTCTCACTGAACTACAGTTTAGGAGAGCAAAACAGATAAAACTTAATATACGAGAGATATTATGTCTTGATATCTATAGAAGCGACTTGACCGCGCCTTTATATTTTGTACTGATGACAGCGATGATGACTTCCGTGTTAACACTAAGTTTACCAAGGTGTATTACAAAACATTAAGTTTTATGGCTTAATTGATTACTGGATGAGAACAAGGGATAGGGTCAAAATCTTTCCAATACTCCATAATCAATACTTAAACAGAAGTGAGAATGGGCTATGCGCCGCTGCGCTAAGAGAATTCAGCAATAGTGGAAGTGAAGGAAAGCAGTGAAGAGAAACAGTTCTTTAGTTCCGTACACAAGCGGTTAATTGTGTTTGTACTTCTGATTCCCAAATTAAACTACCTGCTCGAAACATGAAAAAGTTGACGGACAAAATTCATAAATAATATAAACCCCACCATGAGGAGTACTGTTTAGCTAAATGCAGGGAAATTTAAATGAAATTGATATTTGCAGTATCTTGCAACTAATTGAGTTGGGACAGCGAACTGGGCAATTATGGATAGAAGCTCATAGCTTTCACCATCACAATCAACCTAGTGGAGATAGAGCTACTGAATATATTGCCAAACAAAAGTCTTGGTTTGTTTTTTTCCTCAATGGTCAAATTATCTATTGCCAACAAGGGGAAAGTAGTTTATCCAGAATTAGCGATTATTTACGTCATTACCGAGTTGAGAAGCGACTTGTTGACAAACAAATTGCCACTTTACCATCAACTGACGCCCCAGAGTATGCCTATCTTTGGGCACTTTTAGAGCAGAATATCATCAGTCCCAAGACAGCAGCTAGTATAATTCACGGCCTAGTGCATGAGACCCTGTTCGATCTACTGAGCTTACACCAAGGTAATTTTATCTTTCGTCAAGGTGCAGCACTTACCCCACAATTAAATACTTTCGAGATTGCTCCTTTTGTGGCACAAATTACCAAACAGGTGCAGGAGTGGAAGCAACTTTATCCACACATTCAGTCTCCCGAACAATTGCTAGTGCTATCTGACAAAATTCAAATCCACTCGTCGCTACCACCAGCAACCGTTAATAAACTACAACATTGGGCTGATGGTAAAACATCGCTGCGTCAACTAGCCCGTTATCTCAACCGAGACATTTTGACAGTTGCTCAAGCAATATATCCATACGTGCAGCAAAGTTGGCTACAACTAGTATATTCAGCGACTGATAACCCAGAGACTCACACTGATAGCTGGGAAGTGAAGAGAAAAAATAAAGGGCGGATAGTATGTATTGACGATGCGATCGCCATCGGTGAGACTATAAATTCGATCTTACAAGGGCAAGGTTATGAAGCGATCGTCCTCACTAATCCCCTAGAGGCAATTAGTCTGGTTTTTCAGCTCAAACCGGATTTGATTTTATGCGACATTGCCATGTCGGAATTGGAAGGATACGAAGTTTGCGCCATGCTGCGACACTCAACAGCATTTCGGCTGACACCGATTATCATGCTGACTGGTAAAGATGGATTTCTCGATCGCGTCAAAGCTAAGATGGTCGGGGCAACAGATTATTTAACAAAACCCTTTACAGATACAGAATTAATCATGCTCGTAGAAAAATATATTAACAACTAATGAAAATGGGGCATGGGGCAGAAGAATTGTGGATTTTGGATTGAAAAATCTCAAATCCAAAACCTAAAATTCAGCGAGTAAGGGGCATTGAGCATATAAAAAAATTTATAGACTTGTGGATTTACTAAAAGATGAGGTAAAAGATGTTATCACAGAATGAGCCAACACCGTGAAGCCTCAATATCCAGGAAATTAGTGAACAACTAAATTTAATTTATACAGTTAATACTTGCGGGGGAATCAGGGAATGTTCCAAATAGGAACGTTACATCAGGAGGTAGATAGACACTTATGAGTACAGTTCTGATTGTAGAAGACAGTATCGCGCAAAGGGAGATGATTACAGACCTCCTAAAAGCAACTGGACTAACAGTCACCCATGCCAGTGACGGAGTAGAAGCATTGGAGGCAGTTCAAGTAGCACCTCCCGATTTAGTGGTATTGGATATTGTCATGCCCAGAATGAACGGCTACGAAGTTTGTCGGCGGTTAAAATCCGATCCAAAAACCCAAAATGTGCCTGTGGTGATGTGTTCTTCCAAAGGTGAAGAATTCGATCGCTACTGGGGCATGAAACAAGGTGCAGACGCCTACATCGCCAAACCATTTCAGCCAACTGAGCTGGTCGGAACAGTCAAACAACTGCTGCGAGGATAAGGATAAAGCAATATGGTCAGCAAACCGGACTTTTTAAGTGGCAGTGGTCAAGATCATTTCCGACCAGAATTACAAGTAGAAAGTCCTGAAGGTGAGTTACATTTGAGGTTTTACATTCCCTCGCATCAGGAGTTTGCACTACAAGCAACTGGCATCCGGGAAGTAATTGAACTAAGTCCTGATAGAATCACCCCGATTCCTAATGCTTCTCCTTTACTTTTGGGTACTCTAAATTTACGAGGTCGAGTTATTTGGGTGGCTGATTTGGGTCAATTTTTAGGCGAACCAAGTGCATTAAACACGGATAAAGCTGAAATTCCAGTAATTGCCATTGAAGAACAAGACACAATAGTGGGTTTAGCTGTAGAGGAAATCGGTGGTATGGACTGGCTCGATGTCCAGAATCTCATGCCACCAACTAGCGTTCCAGATACTATGGCTCCTTTTTTACGTGGCGAGTGGGTATTAGGTGCTAAAAATAATCAGTGTCTACGACTGCTCGATCAAACGGCTATTTTACGGAGCGCGCGATGGGCAGGATGAAATTGGAGGAGGAAATGGCAGCAAGTATTGATGATTACGAGCCAACATATCAACAGGCGATGACCGCCTACGTTCAAAGAAATTATGACGTTGCCGCCACATTAGTTGACCAGGTGGTGCAAAGTTTACCCGATGACCCGAACTCCCATTTATTAAGGGGTCACATCTACTACGTTTTGCAGCAGTACGATGTCGCAAAACAAGAATATCAACAGGTATTAAACTTGACTAACGACCCAGAAATTATTGGTTTTGCCAATAATGGGATTGAGAATATCAATCAATACCTACAGTCATTTGGCGGTCAGATTGATACATCCGCAAGTCAAGAGCAAATAAATTCCCTAGAGATGTCCGACCCACTGGGATATAGGGAAGAAGAATTAGAAGATTTGCCCGCTAGTGATGAATTTGACAGCAAAAACCTGGATTTGAACTTTTTTGAAGAGATTCCAGAAACTGTGAATGCAGTTGAAGAACTATCTTCAAATAACCCATTTGATATACCCACAGAAGCCAGTATTGCAACAGAAAACATCTCAGATTCTTCTCCTTTTGCTGAAGATCCTTTTGCCCTCAATGAAGAATTAGAGGAAGAATCAAATGGCAACAGTTGGGAGGAAAAAACAGCATTAGAGTTACCTGCTTTTTGGCAAGAAGATAGTTCTGAAGAGATTGCAGAAGAATCATTAGGTAATAATCATTTTACACAAAATGAAATAAGTTACACGAACGAAATTCCACCTATTGAAGACCTTAACTACTCTTCATCTTCTAACTCAGACAATGATAATACTAAAGATAATTTTGCTGAGTTTTTGAGTGAGCCACAGACTCAAAATTTGAGTACTGAGAGTTTAAACCATAAACAACCTCATTTTCAAGAAGAAACTCTACTGATTGCTGAGAAAGAGCTGAACAATAGTTTTGCAACCAATAGTTTAGAATTTCAAACTCAAGATGATTTATCAGAAACTGAACCCAAGAATTGGTTAGAACAAAAAGACTTGGATACAGAGTCGGAATTTCAACCAAGTTTTTCTGATGATTCTCCATCTGCAAGCAACAATTTCATCTTGGATAAAAAGCAGCAATTTCAATCAGCTGAATTCTTCACTCAAAATAGCTTTGATGACGATGAAAGCTTTGATATTGAAGCATTTGAGTCTGCTTTTGGGTCGGACAACATCAGCTCTGATGAAGGCTCAAATAATATACTGAGTCGAGAAAATTCTAGGAGCAATATTGAATTTTTAGATGACTTTGAGGAATTTGATGATTTAGGGAATATTCCAGGGTTTGACCTCATTGAAGGAGATTCTGATTTTGGTGATGTGGCAATGCATTCTGCCGCAGCAGAAATCGGTAGTAGCGGACGCCCTCAAGTTGTCGAAGCTTTTTCAAGTAATGCAGCAGATCGGGAAGAGGAATTATTTTCGATTACTGGTTCGCACGAACCAGTTCCAGCTTTTACCCAACCAGATGTCTCGAAGGTAGAACCCAATGTTAGCGTCGAGCAAGGCTGGTTAGCACCATTAGAAAATGCACCCATAGAAAGAAAGCAATGGTTAATTGCTGGGACTGTGGGTATTGCCTCAGCACTAGTTGTTGCTACAGTCAGCTTTGCCGCCACCACATTTTCTGTTCCCCAACAAAGGGAAAGTGTGCGAAATACAGGTTGGGCAATGGCACTAGCTGCTGGACTGACTGGTTTTGCTACCGCTGGCTTTATGGGGAATCTGACACTCAAGCAAATTCGCCGCACAACTAAGGATTTGCAAAATCAGTTTGAGGCTGTGCGTCAAGGAAATCTCAATGCTCAAGCCACGGTGTATTCCGAAGATGAATTGGGACATTTAGCCAGTGGCTTTAATGAAATGGCGCGAGTAATTTTCTCGACCACAAATGAAGCCCAACGCAAAGCTGACGAACAAGAGGAAGCTAAAGAAAATCTGCAACGCCAGGTGATTCGCCTGCTGGACGATGTGGAAGGAGCTGCTAGAGGTGATTTAACCGTGCAAGCTGAAGTCACAGCTGACGTCTTGGGAGCCGTAGCCGACGCCTTTAACCTGACAATTCAAAACCTACGGGATATCGTTCAACAGGTAAAAGTCGCTGCCAAGGAAGTGACCAAAGGTGCAACCAATTCGGAAACCTTTGCTAGAGCTTTATCTAGCGATGCTTTGCGCCAAGCAGAAGAATTGGCAGTAACGCTGAATTCCGTACAGGTGATGACCGACTCGATTCAGCGGGTAGCAGAGGCGGCGCGGGAAGCCGAAACCGTCGCCCGCGATGCAAGTACGATCGCTCTCAAGGGTGGCGAAGCAGTAGAAAATACTGTGGCAGGGATTTTAGAAATTCGAGAAACCGTTGCCGAAACAACTCGAAAAGTGAAGAGATTAGCGGAATCTTCACAAGAAATTTCTAAAATTGTGGCGTTGATTTCTCAGATTGCTTCCAGAACCAACTTGCTGGCACTCAACGCCAGTATTGAGGCGGCAAGGGCGGGAGAAGCTGGACGCGGATTTGCGATCGTAGCAGATGAAGTGCGCCAGTTAGCAGATAAATCTGCCAAATCCTTGAAAGAAATCGAACAAATTGTGATGCAAATCCAAAGCGAAACAGGCTCAGTAATGACCGCGATGGAAGAAGGTACACAACAAGTAATTAAAGGCACAAAATTGGCAGAAGAAGCCAAGCGATCGCTAGAAAACATCATTCAAGTGGCAAATCGCATCGATATTCTAGTACGTTCCATCACTAGCGATACTGTGGAACAGACCGAGACTTCCCGCGCCGTTGCTCATGTAATGCAATCAGTAGAACTCACAGCCCAAGAAACCTCCCAAGAAGCACAGCGAGTTTCTGGTGCCCTACAACACTTAGTAGGTGTATCCCGTGACTTGATAGCCTCCGTGGAACGTTTCCGAGTGGAAACCTTGGAAAGTAGGTAAAAAAGTTAGGAGTTAGGAGTGAGGAGTTAAAAATAAAAATTACAACTCATAACTCACAACTCATAACTCACAACTCACAACTCATAACTCATAACTTTTGCTATGCTGCCGGAACAACAACAGCGGATTTTGGGTTACTTTATTGAAGAAGCCAGAGACCATCTCAATACCATTGAGCAAGGGTTGCTAAATCTGGAAAGTACCCTCAACGACCCGGAAATGATTAGCGAAGTCTTCCGGGCGGCTCACTCTATCAAAGGAGGAGCTGCAATGCTTGGCTTGACTAGCATCCAGCATACATCCCACCGTCTGGAAGATTGTTTCAAAGTTCTTAAAGAACATCCGGTTCAGATTGACCAAAAGTTAGAGTCTTTATTTCTCGGCGTCTCTGATACCCTCAAAGCACTATTAGAGCATTTAAGCGGGCCTTATGGGCTTTCTGAAGAGACAGCTAATACATTAATGTCAGAAACCGAGCCTGTCTTTAAGTGGCTAAACGAGCATTTAGAACAACTTGTAGAACAAGGAAACAGTGGAGCAGCCACATCTGCAACAGAACTGGCAGGTTCTGTAGAGAATGTCTCCACACTCACAGAACTTTTCCTGCGGCGAGATATTCCCGGTTCGGCAGAAGAAACTACAGAAATATCTTTCTCTGCATCTGGGGAGGCATCATCCTCAGCCAACGCCAACGAAAATCGCGATTGGAGCGAGTTTCAAACCCAGGTGCTACAAACACTGCGGGAAATGTTGCAACTGTTTAAGCAAACAACAACATCTTCAACTCGGCAAAATCTCCAAGAATGCTGTTACCAGTTAGTCAAACTTGGTGAGGCTTGGAATTTGCCCAACTGGTGCGGTTTGTGTCAAGCCGCAGCAAGTGCGATCGCCAATCCAGAAAATACTTATCTCACTTTAGCTAAAATTGTCATCACTGAAATCAAGCAAGCTCAAGAATTAGTTCTACAAGGCAGGGAAGCCGAAATTGCAATTAGTCAACAACTAGAAGCACTTTTGAACTTCGCAGAAATTGAGTTGTTAGAAGTTGCTGCTAATTTGGCTGACGAACAGTCTTTACCAGAACCAATTCCTCAAGAGACTGAGGACAGCCAACAGTTAGCTATAACTAACTTATCTGAGCCAATTGAAGAACTTAATCTAGACGAAGATATTAATGAATCCTCGTCTTTCGAGTTACAACGATCGCTCAACGCCGCACCTTTAATTAACTTTCCTCTCACATCACATGAGGAAGTGCATCCCATCAGTAAAAACCACGATCCGAATGGCCCAGAGGTAGGAATAGCTGAGTTAAATACCCTTGCCGATTTATTTGAAGGCGAAACTCCCGACCTAGATGAAAATTGGCAACCAGAAGCAAGTTTAGATATTACTGATACAGATGCATTAGGAATTGACTTCGCCAGCAATGAAACTGAGGATACTGATGGTGATTTATCAGATTTACTCTCATTTGATGAAGATACCGCCAGTAACGAACAGCAAGCCACAACCACAGCTAAGACAGAAGATTTATCTCTGTTATTTGGTGAAAACTTCCTAGAAAAGGAAAATCCCAAACAGCAAGATCGAGAAATCTTGGCGACGAATATAGAGTTAAACGAACTCAACGAACTCGATTTAAATTCCGAGAATATTTTACAAGAATTTTTAGAACAACCAATAGAAGAAATTGTCAAAACCAGCGACAATGATAACGATTTGTTTGCAGATTTATTGGCAATAACACTAGATGATGAAAACGACCTCTTGAGTATAGGCGATGTAACTCAATCAGAAAATGAGGTTAACCAGAGTATAGAATTATCGAGCGATCGAGAAAATAATCTTGATAACTTCTTGTTAGAAACTGAAAATAAAAACTGGGTAAAAGAAATTACTTCTAATGACTACATAGAATTACCTCAGTCACAAGATTTGGAATTAGAAAATCCATTTGAAATAGAAACAGAAGAATTATTATCTACGACTGATTCACAAATTAGTAATTTATTTGATACACCTCCGGAAACGGCATCTGATTTTTCTCCAACAGAAGACGATTTGAGCAATTTCTGGAATCAAGAAACTACAGTACAACTAGAAAACGAATTTGACTCCTTAATTGAACATAATATAGAAAATGCCTTAGAAGAAAATTTATTTACTGCGACTGATGATATTTTTGCTGATAGTCAACAGTCTGCTGCTTCTCCTATAAACAGTTTTGAAATAGAAGATTTTGATTTAAATTTCCAGGATGAAGAACAACTAGATCTGATATTATCATCGGATACTAATGATGATTTATTTGAGGATTTAACACCAAATAATTCAACAATTTTTCCTGAAATTAGCGAATCACTGCTAATAGAAGAATCAACCCCATTATTCGCTCAGTATCCTGTAGTAGAGGAAATTCACAACTTATCGCAACAACCAGAAGCTGTAGATTTTATTCCAGAATTTACTAATCAGTCCCCAGAGATATCTACTATTGATTCTGCTCAAACACCTCCGGAACTAGACCTTGATTCTTTTGCCTCTGTTGATGAAAATTCACAACTGCTGTTTGAGAATGTAGCCGTTAATGATGCCACCTATATCCAGATGGAAACCACAGATGATGTGGTGGCTGAATTATCGGCTTTAGAAACTTCAGAATTACCCCAAGCACAACTAGGTGATTTATTCGATTCTGTTGATGAAAATTCACCACTACTGTTTGAGGATGTAGCCGTTAATGATGCCACCTATATCCAGATGGAAACCACAGATGATGTGGCGGCTGAATTATCGGCTTTAGAAACTTCCGAATTACCCCAAGCACAACTAGGTGATTTATTCGATTCTGTTGATGAAAATTCACAGCTACTGTTTGAGGATGTAGCCGTTAATGATGCCACCTATATCCAGATGGAAACCACAGATGATGTGGTGGCTGAATTATCGGCTTTAGAAACTTCCGAATTACCCCAAGCACAACTAGGCGATTTATTCGATTCTGTTGATGAAAATTCACAGCTACTGTTTGAGGATGTAGCCGTTAATGATGCCACCTATATTCAGATGGAAACCACAGATGATGTGGCGGCTGAATTATTGGCTTTAGAAACTTCTACTTTATTCCAGACAAACCCAGAAGTTTTAAATACTGAAAATAATAGTTTAGAAACTGCTTTGGAGTTCGCAGAAAATGCAGCTTTGGAAAGTGCAGACCTGAATTTTGCGAATGATTTTTTGTTTACAGAAACTCCTTTGTTAGAAACAGAATTAGGAGAAGACGCAGCAGAATTTGGACAAACAACTATTCAAGAAAGTGTAGAAACAGATGATAATCTAAAAGCGAATTTGGCAATTGCACTAGAATCAGAAAGCACTGTTGCACCTACTGAAGAATTAGCAGAAACGGTTGAAGTAGCTGCTGTAGAAGATGAATTTGCGAATTTGGAAGCGTTACTAGGAGAAGAAGTTGCGCCTGTCTCCAAAGCTAAGGAGATACCAGACTTAGATTTTGCTGCTTTGGAAGAATTGCTGGGTACAGATAAGAATGAGCCAGCCGTATCTAGCGGTGCTTACGACGGATTACGCCAACCCCAACCTTTAACTCAACCAATCCCAGCGACAACTGCGACTCCATCACCACGCATAGATGAATTTAGCGACTTGGAGAAGTTGCTGGCAGAAGCGGATCAAACAATATCACACTCGGCGCTGGCAAAAACAAACACAAATAATAAAACTCCACGTCCCTCTAATCGTCGTGCTACAAGATTTGAAGAAACGATGAAGGTTCCAGTTAAGCAACTGGACGATATGAGTAATTTAGTTGGCGAGTTGGTGGTGAATCGCAACACCTTGGAGCAGGATCACGAAAGACTGCGGCAATCACTAGATAACTTGCTGATTCAGGTGCAACAACTCTCGGATGTGGGAGCAAGGATGCAAGAGTTGTACGAGCGATCGCTTTTAGAAGCTTCTTTGTTAGCCGGACGCAAAGGTAAAGACTCTGGCTCCGATTCACAGGACTCTAATTCCGATAGAGGTTTTAGCGAACTAGAAATGGATCGCTTTACTCCCTTCCACACCCTCTCCCAGCAGATGATTGAGCGTATTGTCCGAGTGCGGGAGTCAGCTAGTGACATTGATTTCGTTACCGAAGAAACCGAACGAGTCGCACGGCAATTCCGCCAGGTAACTACCCAGCTACAAGAGGGACTGACTAGAGCGCGAATGGTGCCTTTTGCCCAAACAATCGATCGCTGGCGGCGGGGTGTGCGCGACAATGCCATCAAGTGCGGCAAACAAGTGGAGTTGGTAATTGAAGGTGGCGATACTTTAATTGACAAGATGATTTTAGATCATCTCACCGATCCGCTGACGCACATGCTCAATAATGCGATCGCTCACGGGATTGAAACGCCAGAACAAAGGCAAGCTGCTGGTAAGCCACCTGTAGGCATCATTACTATCCGTGCCTTCCACCAAGGTAATCAAACTGTAATTTCTGTAGGCGATGACGGCGCAGGTATCGATCCCGCACGGGTTAAGGCTAAGGCAATCAAAATTGGCATGATTACAGAAGCTCAGGCGAAAACCATATCTCGCCTGGAAGTCTACGATCTATTATTCCAGTCTGGGTTTAGCATCAAAGACCAGGCAGACGAAATTTCTGGCCGCGGCGTCGGTATGGATGTGGTGCGTTCGGCAATTAGCGAAATTCGGGGTACAGTAAATACCGATTCTGCAATTGGCAAGGGAACGACTTTCACAATTCGTTTGCCGCTGACTTTGAGTATTTGTAAAGCTCTGTGTTGTGTCTCCGATAGAGCCAGAATTGCTTTCCCGATGGACGGTGTAGAAGATACCCTCGATATCCCAGTCAAAAACATTCAGCATAACGCCAACGGACAATCATTTATTTCCTGGCGCGATACTCTGCTGCCATTCCGACCTTTGAAAGAACTTTTAACTTTCAATCGCCAAATTAGTCGCGGTAATGTGTATGGCGGTAACCGAGATGATGATATGGTTTCTGTGGTTGTGGTGCGATCGGCAAATACGCTGATTGCTCTACAGATTGATTTGGTGTTGAGCGAACAAGAAATTGTAATTAAACAATTTGAAGGGCCAGCGCCTAAACCCATTGGTGTAGCTGGCGCCACAGTTCTCGGTGATGGTCGGATTATGCCTATCGCCGACGTGCTAGAAATCATCGACATCTTCCAAGGAAGAATTTCTACACAAGTTGGTGGCGGTTCTTGGCAACAAAAATCTACTCCTACAGATGCTCCAGCTACCAAGATTGACCCAACGGTGCTAATTGTTGATGACTCAATCACAGTCCGAGAATTGCTTTCTTTGACATTCAACAAAGCAGGTTATCGCGTAGAACAAGCGCGTGATGGTCAGGAAGCTTGGGATAAACTCCGTTCTGGTCTACCTTGTGATATCGTATTCTGTGACATTGAGATGCCGCGTTGCGATGGTCTGGAGTTACTCTCTCGCATCCAGAAAGATTCCAACCTCAACCACCTACCCATTGCGATGCTCACCTCACGGGGTGCAGACAAGCACAGACAAATGGCAGTTCAACTCGGTGCAAGTGGCTACTTTACCAAGCCTTATCTTGAAGAAGCGTTACTAGAAGCTGCATCACGGATGCTCAAAGGAGAGAAGCTTGTTAGTTAAATCAATTAAAAGGTTTGGGTTCTAGGAAAGGAAAACTCTACACAACCTTAGGTTTTGTTTTTAATACTCTTTATAGTACAATTGTTCTATAAGGTGAAATAGCACGTATTCGCCCCGTATCTTCTCGCGGGGCTTTTTGTTTGAAGATACAGCAGATTTCATTTACATAAGGTATAGAGTAATACCAATTCTCTAAAATCAGGCAACACATCTAAGCCCCGAAACATAGACTATATCTGATTTTCTTAATTGCGTTAGTGTAGCGGGGCGTAGCCCATTGCGAATTGGTATTACTTAGGCTCCCACCTCTGACAATAGAATTTGCATAGCTTCCCAAGAAACTCCTTGTTGAATGTAACGAGGAGCTTCAGGATTGTAAGGACTAGCTACCCGGTCAATATTGAGAATAATTGCCCCATCTGGTAGAACTGGCACATCCGGATCGAATGCTGTAGGGTGCATCAAGGAACTAGAAAAACCTTTAAAAATAGCAATCGTATCTTCGTTGCCAGCAATTTCTACTGTTACTAGTAAAACTTCTTGGGGACGTTTAATAGTATATTGTTCCAGTCGCTTGCCAATGGAATTCATCTTTGGAAATTGAAATTTTCAATTTTAAATTGCAGCACAATGATGATTAGTGAGGGGTAGCTGTACGTCCCTGCTTCCCTAGCTTAATCAGGACAAAATAACTTAAATACAGTACATAAATTACTAAACTTGTGATGCCCAGGAAACCTAAAAACTCAGCTTTACTATTAGCGTGAAAATATTCTTTGAACATTAATGGAGCCTCGAACCAGACGCGACAATAGGAGGTTTTCAGGAGATTACCAGAAAAAGCACAACCTAAAAAAAGTGTAGAAGCTACTGCACCTAAAAGACAATAAACAGTTGCTGCCCAGCGCCAAGAAGTAAAAATTAACTTTAACGAGCCACTATTTTGATACTCAATTTCATCGTTGATATCCACCCAAAACCATAGCGAAATCGGGATCAAAATCTGAGCCATCAATGCGGAAATAAAGCTCACTGGATACTGAGCAATCATTAGATAAACTGTGATTGCCAGCAAGCTTGATACGCGCCAATATATACTTAACAACTTTTGTATGCCTTCCGCTTTTTGCACAAATGCCCAAATCAGCAGAATTAGCGGAATAATTACCAGAAATAATACTGCCAGTCGGTAATCAATCCAGACAAAAGGGCGAAACCAAATATTATAATCCATAGTTTTTCTCAAACGATCGCTGAAGAAGAATCGAGAATTTAGAATTCAGAATTAATCAGTTCTGGAAAGTGGTACGAAAAATTATTGTCCCAGTCAATCAACTCTGACATATCTCTAAGGTATTAAATATAGCAATTCTATTCCATTTGTGAAAATTGCTTTTTTAATTAGCGACTAAGAACGCAAAGAATGCGAAGACTTAGAAATATTGTAGGGGCGCACTCATGTACGCCCCTACAAAGAATTAATTTGTTACAAAAATATTTGTAACACGTATTACAGGATCAAGTTGTCTCAGTTACTTAATTGACTTTCCTGAATTTCTCTATTTGCCAAAACAACAAACAATTCAATGATTTTAAATTTTGATTTTGCACTACTTAAATGTAATAGCATTTGCAAAAGTTATTAAACTAACTCAGTAGCTTTACATTTGACAGTTTTGCTGAAAACTCCGAATTCTTTAAGGTGTAAAGTTTTACCTCGTAAATAAAAATCCCTAACTCTAGATTTTTAGGCAATTCTTTACCATCTCGCAAAGATGGCAAATGTGCCAGAGTTCGGATTGTAAACAGGAGTTATCTGAAGGTGCATAATATCAATAAATAAATCTTGGTTGCTTAGTGGGCAAACAAAAAGAAAATTCAGCAACTCAATTTCTATTCGTCGTAAACCCGGCATTCAATTGCTTCTGGGTTGTCATCGCAATACTGTTCTAGTGAATTTTTCACCTTATTTTGACGCTGGTGAGAAGCTTCGGCTTGTAATTCTTCTACTGCATCCCAAGCCGCAGCACACTCTGGTGAGTTGCTACCGTTGATATCGCAGACAGTACGCGCTTCTTGGACTCCTTCTTGAATTTTTTCTTGGATGTCGTTCTTTGCTGTTTCTTGAATGTTGGTCATTGGTTTTAGTCTCGTTGTGTTGTTAGTACTAGTATAGAAAAACTTGAAAAATGGCAGTTTTTGGTTTTATTACTAACCATTTTAACCAATCGGCTGATAATTAAGTTAACCTTTTAGTCTATTGATTTTTAATCAATACACGAAACTATGACATTTACAATGAATTCATCTTTATTTTTTAAGATTTGATGGAATTATTACTACAGATAGATAATCATACAATATATTTAGATGCATGTATTAGGGAATGATAGCCCCCAGTTTCGTAGGATAGTAAATATAAACAAGTGGTGTCAACTCTTGTAAGATGCAATTCTTCGGCACAATGAAAAATCAAAAACTACTAGCCTAACAAGCAAAAGAAGCCCAAAACTCATGGCAGACCAAATGCAGTGGGCAAATGCCCTATCAACCCATCATTCATTAGAAGCAGCAGTTGCAGATGTTGTACAACGAGCTGTCTCGTCGTTAACAGCGCCTGCGGATTTAGGGCTGGTATTCATTTCGTCTGCTTTTACTAGTGAGTATTCTCGACTATTACCTCTGCTGGCAGAGAAACTTTCTGTGCCTGTGCTGATTGGCTGTAGTGGTGGAGGTGTGATTGGGACAACAGTTAGCGGAGAAACTGAAGAACTGGAAGCTGAACCGGCTATCAGCCTAACTTTAGCGCATCTTCCAGGGGTAGAAGTTCGAGTGTTTCATGTCGTTGCCGAAGAATTGCCCGACTTAGATAGTTCGCCGGATGCTTGGGTTGATTTGGTTGGCGTACCACCATCAGCCAGACCCCAGTTTATTTTGCTGTCTAGTTCCTTCGCTTCTGGAATTAACGATTTGCTGCAAGGGCTGGATTTTGCTTATCCAGGTTCGGTTATAGTTGGGGGGCAAGCTAGTGGCGGCGGTATGGGCGGCCGTGTTGGGCTATTTTGTAAAGATGACTGCGGTGATTTGGGTCAACACTTGTATCGGGAGGGCACTCTTGGCATAGCTTTGACTGGAAATATTATTTTGGAAACTATTGTCGCCCAAGGATGTCGGCCCATTGGTAAACCTTTGCAAGTCACAAAAGCCGATCGCAATATCATTCTAGAGTTAGACGACCAAATACCTTTAATCGTATTACGAGATTTGATTGCCAGTCTCAGCGAAGAAGAACGCACTCTCGCACAGCACTCTTTGTTTGTGGGTGTAGCAATGGATGAATTTAAGCTGGCTTTAAAACAGGGAGACTTTTTAATTCGCGGTATTCTCGGTGTAGATCCTACCGCAGGAGCGATCGCAATTGGCGATCGCGTTCGTCCCGGCCAAAGGCTACAATTCCACCTCCGCGATGCCGAAGCCTCCGCCGAAGACTTAGAATTACTTCTCCAAAGTTATCAAGAACAACGAAGTTCTGAACCCTCTGCCGCAGCTGCTTTAATGTTCGCCTGTCTCGGAAGAGGCGAAGGACTGTATGGTAAACCCAATTTTGATTCCGAAATATTTAGACGCTACCTCAAAGATATTCCTGTAGGCGGCTTTTTCTGTGGCGGTGAAATCGGCCCTGTTGGCGGCAGAACCTTCCTACACGCCTATACTTCAGCATTTGGAATTTGTCGGCAAAATCAATGACTGGGGACTGGTGATTGGGGATTAGGGATTGGGGGAGTGTGGGAGGTGTGGGAGGTGTAGGAGGATGGGGAAGAAATCTTTCCCCCCACACTCCCCACACTCCCCTCTCTCCCCCCACTCCCCCATCTCCCCATCTCCCTATCTCCCCAGTCCCCAGTCACCAGTCACCAGTCACCAGTCCCCAGCCCCCAATCCTAACTCCTATCCAGCAAAAGCGTACTGTTATTATCAATCAAAGTTAGAGTACCACCTGTGGGAGTGCTTGGGTTGGGCTGCGATGCGCCATAAGTCTGAATGTAGCGTCGCACTTCTTGGGGAAAATGGGGGTAATCTAAGACGGCATCGCCATCGGCAATAGTTGCCCAAAAGTCACGCAAACCAGGAGCTAATTCTTTGGCTTGTGATAATGGTAAGTTTAAAGGAGAGTTAGTAAGTAGTTTGATTAAAAAGGGGAAAGAGCGATCGCCCATCCACTGTCGCGATGACTGCTGTAAGTCGGGGAAATCGGGCACTGACTCTACCCTATGAGATAAAATTTGCAACCATTCTCTACCTTGGTTATCCCGATGGAACTCTAGCACTCGATAAGGGTGAGGATAGCTAACTAAAGAACCAGTGGTAATATCATACACCCCGTCTGAATAGGCAACGTCCTGAACGTGCAAATGCCCCGTAAACACTAGCTTTACTCCGTAGCGCTTGAGCAATTGCACCAATTGTGCTGAATTTGCCAACATATAGCGATTTGCTAACGGATGATTCGATTGGTTGGGCAAGTGTTCGATCGCATTATGATGCACCATCACCAGAATTAATTCATCGGCGAACGCAGCTAGCACTTCTTCTAACCAGCGAAGCTGTTTGCTATCCAAACATCCGATCTGCTCGCCTTGGTCGTTAAAAGAGTTAGAATTCAATCCAATCAGCTTGACACCTGGTAGCAACTGACGAATGTAGTACATTTGTTGCGGATCTTCATAGCCGCACTTAGTGTAATAGTAGGGAAAATCGGCAAAAGCAATTGATTGGCGATCGCCAAACATCACAGGAACGTCATGATTCCCAGGAACAACATAGGTGGGAAAAGGTAGCTGCGCTAACCTTTGTTGCAACCAAGCGTGATTTTCTGGTTCGCCGTGCTGAGTTAAATCTCCTGGTAACAACAGGAAATCTAAATCTAGTTGTGTTAAATGCTCTAGTACACTTTCAAATGCCGAAATACTAACTTCCACCAGATGAAAGCGACTAGGATGATTCCAGATTGTGTGGGGAAGTGCTAAGTGTAAGTCACTGACTACCGCAAACCGAAAATTGAGAGCCATCGATTTATAAAAATGTTAAAAGGAGGAGCTAAAACAAGTCTTTTCCAAAAAGTATAACTCTTACTTGATTTCAGTGCCGATAAATCGGTATACTTAACATTTTTAAACATTCAGCATCAATGACACTTTATAGTAACAATTCACTTTTAGCTTGATGAGATGGATTTTAAAATAGAATTCAGAAGTCAGGAGCCAGAATTAAGAATGAATTCTGACTGGTGAATAAATAAACTGATTTAAGACCTATTAAATGATAGATTTATTAGTCTTAAATCAGCGAATAATTCAGATTTACTATTAATTTCTTCTGAGTCTTGAATTCTGAATTCTGAATTCTTCTTCAACACTCAGAATTACGAATTACCAACAAGGAGAACAAATTTTGGCAGCAGTCCGAGTCCGCCAACATGTCAACCCACTTGCCCAAAAGTATCAAACACCAGCAAATCCTCTTGACTGGGAAAAAGTTTATACCAACCCAAATCAACCGCTACATTTAGATATTGGCTGTGCGAAGGGACTGTTTTTATTGAATATGGCCAAGATAGAACCAAACTGGAATTTCCTCGGCTTGGAAATTCGGGAACCGTTGGTGGTGGAGGCAAATAAGTTGCGTTCTCAGTTAGGTTTAACAAATTTGCATTACTTATTTTGTAATGTGAATAATTCATTAACATCGCTTTTAGCTTCTCTGCCTTTAGGTAGTTTACAGCGGGTGACAATTCAATTTCCCGATCCTTGGTTTAAAACCCGCCATGCTAAACGTCGTGTAGTTCAACCAGAACTAGTGGCAGAATTAGCTAATTATCTTGCGGTTGGGGGGGTTGTATTTGTGCAATCCGATATGGAATTTATTGCTGTGGAAATGCGCGATCGCTTTGCTGCCCATCCAGCTTATCAGAAAATTGGTACAGAAGAATGGCTAACTGAAAATCCCCTACCAGTCCCCACAGAACGAGAAATATATACTCAAAACAAGGGCGAACCTGTGTATCGCGCTTTGTTTGTCAGGCGAGAAGAACAACAGCAAAATCTCTAGACGCAAAAGTTTTTAGGGCATAAATGTTTTAGTTGCTGCTCAAAATTTCAATTGCTGCGATCGCCTTACAGTTGAGTAACTACAGAGCATTGTTCTCTTAGAAGGCTTTTAGTCCCCATATCAGGATAAATGAGTTAGAGGAGATTGGGGACATAAAAGTTTTACTTCTGTCGGAGTAAAACTTTTCACAATAGAGCCTGTAATCTGCCTTTTGTCTACAATCTGAGAAGACAAAAGAATTCTTTTACTGAAAACTGCACTGCTTAACCTTGTTACTCATATTTGATACTCTATGACATTTATATTGAACTCTAACAATGTTTTCGATTATTTAGTCGAACGTGACTTATTGGCTCAATCAGAGCAATCTGTGGCAAAGATTGAGGCTGTAGCTGCTAAAAATTTTAATTTATTGCTCACTCTGTCAGACGGTCGCAAGCTTTTAGTTAAACAAGAACGGCACAATCAGGAAGGAAAAACAGCAGGTGAGTTTTTAGACGAATGGCGAATTCAAGAGTTAGTACAAAAGTTTCCCGAACTGAATTACACAAAACCATTTTTACCAGAAGCGCTGCATTTCGATAAAGAAAATTCGATTATTGTCTTTAAATACCTAGATAACTATCGGGATTTAAACGATTTCTATATGAAAGGAAATATATTCCCGCCAGCGATCGCAGCAGGTATTGGTAATTTTATAGCGACAATCCATCGTGAAACCTTCAATAGCGATAAATATCACGATTTCTTCTCTCAAAATTCCGATAATATCAAATCCGATTTGGTGTTGCTTTTAATTCGGAAATTGGAGCAGATTGGCCCGGAAATTTTTGGTTCTGTACCCGCTGATGGCTTAAAGTTTTTTGCCCTCTATCAGCGATACGATAGCTTGGGAGAAGCACTCAGAGAACTGAGTACAGCTTTCAAGCCGCGATGTCTGACGCACAACGACCTCAAACTCAACAACGTTTTATTGCATCAAGATTGGGAACAGTTCTTTACTCAAGCCGAAGTATCAGGAAACGGCATTGTGCGATTGATTGATTGGGAGCGATCGGCTTGGGGAGATCCTGCTTTCGATTTAGGGACAATTATCGGCAGCTATCTACAAATTTGGCTCAACAGCTTAATTGTTAGTAAAGAAATGACTATCGAGGAATCTTTACGCCTAGCTACGACTCCCCTCGAATCCCTCCAACCTTCTATTTATGCTTTGATTAGCGCTTATTTAGAATCTTTTCCAGAAATTTTGGTTCGCTATCCTGATTTTATTAAGCGAGTCGTGCAATTTTCTGGTCTGGCATTGATTCAATCAATTCAGTCCATAATTCAATATCAAAAATCTTTTGGCAATATGGGTATTTCTATGCTTCAGGTTGCTAAAAGTTTGTTGTGTCGTCCAGAGCAATCTATTCCTACCGTTTTTGGAACGACAGCAGCAGAATTAACCCAACTCAGTAGCTCTCATAATTAAATAAATTTTTGATAATTGCAATTGGTAAGGTTTAGGTGAAATAACAACAGTGTTGTTTCACCATTTCTTGCATTTTTGCAAGTTGAAAATAACTATATCTCAATAACAAATGTGTCGAGCGAAATCCAATATATTCGTAGGGTGTGTTATGCCGTAGGCTAACGCACCTTTTATTGTTGAGTAATCTATTAAGGTACATACTTCGATCGCAAAATTTGCAGTACCAGATTTATTTCCCTAGCAAAATACAAAATATAAAAGATGACAAAAAAGATGTATTAAAGGGATAAAAGTTACTGTTTGATATTAGCTAATTTCTGAATCACTATGCCAATATTTAGACATGAACCAAAAAGTTCATAACTCATTTAACTTTATTCAATTAGGAGAAATCTCATGGCTACTATCAAAATTCACGACTTAAGCCCCGCTGGTTCCGAACTGTTTCAAGATTCTGAAAGCTTTCTCAACGAGCTAACAGATGCAGAACTGGGAGTACACGGCGGTCGAGCAGCAGAATCAGTTACGGTTACTATTACTTTGACAGTTACTTACTCTTGGTCTTGGACTTGGTAATTTTTTAGTTTTACTTAAAAGATAGTCATATTTAGTCAAACTGTCTTTTTTGTTTGTAATTCACACATTAATTTTTTGAGGATAATAACTTATGGCTACTATCAAAATTCATGACTTGAGTCCCGCTGGTTCTGAACTGTTTCAAGATTCTGAGAGCTTTCTTAATGAATTAACAGATGCAGAACTCGGAGTACATGGTGGTTTGAGAGCAGAATCGGTTACTGTTTCTATTACTTTGACAGTTACTTACTCTTGGTCTTGGACTTGGTAATTTTTTAGTTTTGCTTAAAGACGGTTCTGCTTAGTGGAACTGTCTTTTTTTTTGATTCACACAATATTTAAGGATGAGAACTGATGGCTACTATCAAAATTCATGACTTAAATCCCGCAGGTTCCGAACTATTTCAAGATTCTGAAAGCTTTCTCAATGAACTCACAGATGCAGAACTGGGAGTGCAAGGAGGTTTTAAAACAGAGTCATTTACTTATTGCTGGCCGATGACTTGGACTGTAACTGTGTAATTTTTTAATTTTGTCTAAAAGACAGTTCTGCTTGGCGGAACTGTCTTTTTTTTGTTTAGATTGCAGACAGAAGCTGAAAATTATAACTGATACCTACTTCAGATAACCCTCTAGGTAATGCAGAACTCAGCAGGCAACAGAGATGAAACTTCTGTTTAGCTGGAAATTGTATGGTTGTATAACCTGAATTTTTCTCAAACTTATAATTGGTAAGGTTTTAGTTCTGCTTCGATGACACATTGTCTCAAGGCAGATTTTTTTGACTATATAAGATAACTAACGAAAATAAAACATGACATAAAGGTTTTAGTTCTGCCCGAAAAAGCATTGTATTTATGTTGTTTTACTCAAATCAATATGCCAATATTTAAACATGAACTAAAAAGTTCATAACTTAATTAAATTAACTCAATTAGGAGATAAATCATCATGGCTAACATCAAATTGCACGACTTAAGTCCCGCTGGTTCCGAACTATTTCAAGATTCTGAAAGCTTTCTCAATGAACTAAATGCTGAAGAATTAACCAACGTTAATGGTGGTTTGCTCGGAATCACTCTAACTATCACTGTAACTATTACAATAACTTTTACTTTATAGTATTTGACGCTATATAGTAGTTGGTTTTCAGCAAGAGTAACAGTGCTTTATTTAGCACTGTTACTTCAAAAAAATAGGAAGTTTCCAGCATTTTCACCATATTTATTAACTAACTTATTCAATGGTTGCTCAACTATTAGAATTTACCCAAAACCAATCAGCACAAGCAGATAGACGGCTGTGGGATGCTTTAGAAGATATCGTTAATAACGTTCAAATAGAGTCTAATTTTTGCATTCGCCATCCAAATTATAAGCCTTTGGATCTGCCAGAAGAGGTGGTAGTTCGTTTCAAAAAGATGTCTCAGGATGTTCAAAATAGATATTCAAACTTGCAATTGCGTAGTTTTCTCTACGGAATTTATTATAATGGCTCTTTACAAACGACTCTAGCGCTTGATGCTGATTCATCTAATCTGCAATTACACCAAGATTTAGAAAATAACTCTTTTTTAGGGGTAGATGTAGCGTTTTACGATCGCTTACACAACAGCAATACTGGAGAAGGTTACTTTGACGGTAATTGGTCTGTAGTTAAGGAAGTAAATGACGATACCTTGATGGTGACAAAAGGTGGTTTGACCCTGTATATTAAACGCGATTACCACTTACAACCAGCCGAACAATCGGCAACAGTAGGCGACTTAGTTGCGATTCGACTACCTCGAAATCGAGTGCAAAATGGGTTCTATTTGGCAGTTGGTAATGCCGGGCCGCAAACTATCGGCAATCCAAATCATCAGCCACAAACTGTACGCATTTACTTTAATTTAAGTCCTGAAGGTGCAGTTGCGGTAATGGGTAGCTTGACGCAGCAACTCAACGAAGTTAATATTCCTTTTACATTTAAAGCACTATACAATCCCGGCGACTACGGCCGCTATGACTCAGCAGTACTTTACTTTGAGAAAAGCTACTACGAAACTGTTCGGCCAATTCTACAAAGTGTTTATACAGAAAAGCGATCGCACTTTAACCCAGAAGTTCCATTATTCACAAAATTACTAATGCCAGGGCTAAGTTTGGCAGAAGAACCAAACCAAAGATTTGCAGCCCAAGAAAGTTTTGGTATCAATCGCTGTCAAATTATTGCTAATGGCTTGTTACAAGCTAGCCAGCAAGGAAAGAACTCTCCCAACGAACGGATGCAAGCGATTCTGGAAAACTTCTCTCTGTTGGGAATCGAATTACACCGTTCTTATCTTAATGCCAACTCTGAAGACATCTACACACCGTTGAACTAATGCAAATACTCGACCTTGCAGCCCCAAAAGTAGCAACTTCCAACGAAGTTAGTGATTTAAACAATCAATTTCCTGAGTCCGATTTACCTTTTTACCGCAAGCTAGGACGAACCGATTTAACTGTTAGCGCTCTGGGATTAGGAGGTGGCGGTAAAATCTCTAGTGAAGATACACTTTACGCCTTCGATCGCGGAATTAACTTCTTTTTTTACTCCAGCGATTTACACCACTATCTTTACAGCCACATGTCTGAAGGACTGCGGAAATTATGCGGTCGTGGCTCCTCAGTACGAGAAAAAGTGGTATTGGCAACGGTGAGTTATATCAAAAATCCAGATGCGGCAATGGCAGCCATCATCGACCAATTTGTAGACCTAAAAATGGACTATATTGATGTCTTCTTTTGGGGCTGGATTGGTACTAGTGATGAGCCAATGTTTGAAAAATGCTTAGACCGTTCTCAAGATTTAAGAGGTGCCGGTAGCATTTACGAGCGCATCGTCGAAAGAATGTTTGGTGTTTCAGAACGTCTGAAAAAAATGGGAGCCGTTCGTTACATTGGTGCTTCTTTTCACGATTTAAATTTAGCTAATAAATGGCTGAATAATTCTTTAATAGATGTAGCAATGGTAAGACATAATGTCGCTCACCGTACTGCTCAACAAACCGTATTCAACAATTTAGAAGCTGACGATCCGCAGCGAACTGGTATTGTCACCTTTAAATCAGCCGGAATGCACGGGCCCCTTTGGTATCCGCCTGCTGGTTTGCCCGAAGGATGTTGGCAACCTTCAGTCCCCGATTTATACCGCTATTCTTTGAGCCAAAACTGTGTAGATGTGTGCCTCATGGGTTCAGAAAAACGGGAACATATAGACGCAGCGATCGCAGGCATTCAAAAAGGTAAACTCACCCAAGAAGAAATAGATTATCTTAACGTTTATGGCGATCTACATCGCAATCGTTTTCAAACCCAAAATATTCCTACAGATAAACTAATTTACCGAGCTTAATAATTATGACAGGAAATGTAGCTACACCAAGAATCTCTAGCGGTGACAATCTTTTAGCAACCCTAAAACTGCCAGAAATTTCACTCGCAACAAACGAACAAATATTAGACCATCTCCGCCATTCATATAAACTTGCACAAATTGCCGCTGATACCGAACAAGAAGTTTTGATTTTGCGCCTCTGCGAACAGTTAGACATTACTGTTTCTGAGGATGAACTGCAAGCCGCAGGTGATACCTTCCGCCAAGAACACAAATTATTAACAGCTTCAGAAACCTTGGCATGGCTAGCACAGCAGCGTTTAACAGTAGAACAGTGGTCTGAAAGTATTAAAGTTACACTGCTGACACAAAAGTTAAAAGAACGTCTATTTGGCTCGACTATAGATACTCAATATCTAGTAGATCCTTATATTTTTAAACGGGTTGCTTTATCTCAAATTCTCGTACCCGATCTCACAGAAGCCTTAAGAATAGTTCAAGCGCTACAAGAAGATAAATCTGCATTTTGTAGCTTAGCACTACAATATTCTAAAGGTAAGCAATCTAAAGAAAGTGGTGGCTTTGTAGGTATTCGTTTTGTTTCCGAATTAATGCCAGAACTAGGACAAGCTATTGCAGAAGCAAAAGATGGTGATGTCATTGGCCCGGTTCAAACAAAATTAGGTTATCACATTCTGAAAGTTGAAAAATGGTTTTCTCATGAATTTAGAGAAGTGAAAGACCAAGTACTAGAATTTCTGCTGCAAACATGGTTAAAGAGTCAAACTCACTCTGATTCTCACAGTTTGGCAATACCAAAAAATAATTAAAAAGAGTACAAACTTCCTGGGTATTGAACATAAAGTAGTTTTCAATTAACTGGAATCCACTCTTAAAAATCAAATTATCGTAGGGGCGCACAGATACGTTTCAACTTAAGCTCAAACTCTTGCCCCACAATCGTGTTTACCCACCCCCCACCCCACCCCCCCCCAAGCGGGGGGGGGGGGTTTGGTGTTGTGAAAAACCCGGGGGGGGGGGGGGGGGGGGGTTTTTT
>JAVRCJ020000030.1:0-88938 GCA_034530875.2 Nostoc sp. DedSLP01 | reverse complement strand
ACCAAAGAACCGTGCATTGCACTGAACAAGCTGCCGCCGAATACACCAGCCACACCTAACATGTGGAAGGGGTGCATGAGGATGTTGTGTTCTGCTTGGAACACAATCATGAAGTTGAAGGTTCCGGAGATTCCCAAGGGCATTCCGTCAGAGAAGGAACCTTGTCCGATGGGGTAAATCAAGAAGACTGCGGTTGCTGCTGCAACAGGTGCGGAGAATGCTAGGCAAATCCAAGGACGCATTCCTAAGCGGTAAGAAAGTTCCCATTCACGTCCTAAGTAGCAGAATACGCCAATCAGGAAGTGGAAGATTACTAGTTGGTAAGGACCGCCGTTGTAAAGCCATTCATCTAAGGATGCTGCTTCCCAAATTGGGTAGAAGTGCAATCCGATGGCGTTGGAGGAAGGTACTACTGCTCCGGAGATGATGTTGTTTCCGTACAGTAACGAACCTGCTACTGGTTCGCGGATGCCGTCGATGTCAACGGGAGGTGCTGCGATGAAGGCGATGACGAAGCAGGCGGTTGCTGCTAGTAGGGTGGGGATCATCAGGACGCCGAACCAACCGATGTAAAGGCGGTTGTTGGTGCTGGTTATCCAGTTGGCGAAGCGATCCCAGACGTTGGCGCTGGAGCGCTGTTGAATGGTTGCTGTCATTGTTTTATAAATGCGGTTGTGTATCTATAATTTCAGTAAGTAAACTTACTTACCTATGTTTACTAGGTTAAAACTAAAATTAAGTTTTGTAAATAAAGTTTTAATAAAGATTGATTATGACTCTAATTTCTTGAAATGATGAATCGCGTCTAAAAGACGCAATTCACCTCGTAGTATCAACCAGGAGGCCAGTCTAATTGCCGTCCTCCTAAGATATGCAGATGTAGGTGGTAGACAGTTTGACCGCCATCATCGCCAGTGTTGATAACAACTCGATAACCGTTTTTCAGCCCAGCTTGTTCGGCAATACGTTTGGCAGTTAGCAAAAGATGTCCCAACACACGATGATCCTCAGGTTCAGCATCAGCGAGTGTGGAAATGGGTTTTTTGGGAATGAGGAGAATGTGGACAGGTGCTTGGGGATGGACATCTTTAAAAGCCAGTGCCAAATCATCTTCATAAACAATATCAGCGGGAATTTCCCGACGAATGATTTTGCTGAAAATCGTTTCTGTGTTTTCACTCATGGTATTTACCTACTCATTTAGACAAAGTTTGAGTAAAGTTTACTTCTTGAAGCGGAACAATTAACACTATCAAATTATCATGTATGTGATAATGTTTTCCGTAGTTGAGATTATGCATAGACCAATATAGTTTTTTTATACTAAAAAATTTGTCATCAGTAGGATGCGTTTTTGAGAGTTTGACATCTTGAAATCGCATTTATTAATAATACTTTGGAGGTTTTAATGAAAGAATCAAAACCCTATATTGTGTTTTTTACGATTGTTCTAATTAGCATTTTTACCCGTTTTTTCTTATTACAAAACCAAAGTCTTTGGTTTGATGAAGGCTGGAGCCTAGCTTTATCTGATGCTAGCAGCGTTCAAGAAAATCTCTATAGAATTATCAATAGAGAAGCTGGCGACAAATACCAACCGCTTTACTACTTGGTATTGTTCTATTGGCGATCGCTTTTTGGAGAGAGTGAATTTGCAATTCGATCGCTCTCAGCTTTGTTTGGAATTGGTTCGGTAATTACCATATACTTTACTTGCCTGCGTGTTTATGGAATAAAACACGCATTTTGGTCATCTTTAATATTAGCTGTAAGTTCATTTAGCGTATTCTATAGTCAAGATGCTAGACCATACTCCTTACTAATATTTATAGCTGCGCTTCAGGTATATTTCTTTAGTTACTCGCTCAAGGATGACCAAAAAAATAATATTATCCCACGAGTGTTTTTCGGCATTTTTACTGGAATAGCAAGTTTTGGCAGCGTTTTAACAATGATGTTTAGTACAGCGCTGATTTTATCTCATGCACTCGTTTTTAAAAACTTGAAAGAATGGCTCAAATGGGTCATACCTCCAGTAATTTTTGCTGCACCAATGATTTGGTTTTATTTGTCTTCCCCTGCTGCATCCGATCCCACAGCTACAGCAGTTACTCGTAGTGGATTACCTATAGTTCAAAACATTATGTTTGTGCTTTACGGTATATTAGTTGGGACATCCTACGGCCCACCACTAGAGAATTTGCGCGGTGATAATAAAATAAGTGTTGTGCTTCATTTCTGGCCTCAGCTACTAATTTTTTTTATTGTTCTGATTGTTATTTTTCTGGCTTTAGGTAAAAGTTTATTCAAAGATTTCAAAGCGAAAAAGTATCAGCGTGCGGATTATTTATTTGCATTAATTCTAGCAATATCATTTCTACTAACTTTTCTGTTTGCTCTAGGTACTAAAATCAATTGGCTACCACGCCATTCTTTTTACCTATGCATTCCACTTTTTATTTTGATACCATCAAGCTTTTTACATAAATATCAGCCGGAAGATAAAGATAAAGATAAACTTTACCAAGCATCTAAAATTGCAAAAATCGCTACTATCTTTTTGATAGTAATGAATGTGTATTCAAACTTTAATTATTATCTCATTCCAGAATATGGAAAAGATGATTATCGCTCAGCTGTTCAGTATCTGGTCAAAAATCAAAATGAATCGACCAAAACTGTAGTTCTATTGGGACAGCCTAGATTATTAAAGTATTACGGATATCCAACGGCTATATATTTACCAAAATATATTCTCGAAACAATCAGTGGCAACAATTTGGCAGAAAAAATTAATAAAGCTACCGATAATGCAAATACGGTGTTTATTTTGCTGAATCGAGATTATTCTTGGGAACGAAAAGATAGTTTTAAACCGGAAATGATTCAATTATATAACTTAGAAAATGAAGAAAGTTGGCGTTATATTAAACTATATAGGTTTACAAGGAAAAAATAAAAAAATAACACTTGTAATTTGAGAAGTTGATAGTGAATAATATAAGTTTCTCAAAGACTTAAAAATGAGAAATGGCTAAAACATTCACAGGAAACCCCCCAATTATCATTGCACATAGAGGTGCTAGCGGCTATCGTCCAGAACATACTTTAGCCGCTTATGAATTAGCGATCGCACTAGGGGCTAACTATATTGAACCAGATTTAGTCTCTACAAAAGACGGTGTTTTAGTCGCTCGTCACGAAAATGAAATTTCTGAAACTACTGATGTGGCTCAGCATCAAGAATTTGCCAGTCGCCAAACTACTAAAATAATTGATGGAGAATCAAAAACAGGCTGGTTTACTGAAGACTTTACCCTTGCAGAACTAAAAACACTACGAGCCAAAGAGCGAATCCCCCAAATACGGCCGCAAAATATCTTGTATGATGGATTATTTGAAATTCCCACATTCCAAGAAATCATTAATTTAGTCAAAGATAAAAGCGCCAAAACGAATACTGAGATTGGCATTTATCCAGAAACTAAACACCCAACTTACTTTAAATCTATTGGATTACCCTTAGAAACACCTTTATTGGCAACTTTAACAGCTAACGGTTATCAAGGATCTAATGCATCGGTTTTTATCCAATCTTTTGAAGTGAGTAATTTACAAGATTTATCGACAAAAACTGATTTACCTTTAGTGCAATTACTAAATAATAGTGGGAAACCTTACGATCTTGTCGTGAATGGTAGCGATACTAACTATGCAGATTTAGCGACTGCTTCAGGTTTAAAAGAAATTGCTAAATATGCCCAGGGGATTGGAGTCCATAAAAATTTACTGGTTTCTCAAGATAGTGCTACTAATAAATTACTCTCACCTACATCTTTAGCCATTGATGCTCGTGCAGCTGGTTTGCTGGTTCATGTTTGGACTTTCCGCAATGAAGACTACTTTTTACCATTAGATTTTCAAGGAAATCCCCAAGGTGAATACGAACTATTTTTCAACTTAGGTATTGATGGCGTATTTAGCGACTACCCAGATACGGCTTGTACTGTAAGTGAAAACCTTGGTTTTAAGCTTTGTTGAGATACTCGACTCCCCGCCTCTGATTCTTGAAAAGCGATCGCGCTAGCCACAATTGCGAGAAACTAAAAGCAGATCTATTAGAAAGAGAGAACCTAATGAGTTGGACTAAAGTTCTTGCAGCCGAAGCGCTTTCACCAGGTACGCGACAAGTGGTAAAAGTTGGTAATCGCAAAATCCTAGTATTAAATCACGAAAATCAGCTTTATGCCGTAGATGGCAAGTGTCCCCACTTAAATTTGCCTTTGAAAAGTGCAAAAATTACAGAAGATGGGGCAATTGTTTGTTCTTTCCATCGCAGCAGTTTTGACCTAAGTACTGGTGAGCCAAAAACTTGGTGTACTTGGCCGCCTGCTGTAGGTAAAGTACTCTCCTTGGTTTCACAAGAGAAACCACTGCCAGTTTTTCCGATTCGCGTCGAAGAAGGCAGTATTTGGATTGATGTCCAAGAAGAATAGCTTTTAAAAGGGACTGGGGAGATAGGAGCAGAGGAGTAGTTCCAGCAGTCTTTCCCCTCTGCCCCTCTGCCCCTCTGCCTGTTGTGCCCCATGCCCAGTTTATTCTCGCCGTTCCTGATAATCTTCGGCAGACTTGGGATCTAGTTCCCAGCGTCTATCGTCACGTTCTTCTAAAATATCGTTGGTACGTAGAAACGCCAAATCATCCATTTCCAAGCCTACTGCGGCTTCTAATTCTTCAGTTACATTTTGATCGGGAGTGGCAGTAGTACCGCCAACAGCTTCATCTCCAACTGCGTCTGCATCCTGCCAATAAGCATCGACATCCCCACCAGTCAGTTCCGGGCTAGTTTCTGTGTACTCGTGTCTTTCGGTTTGTAGCGATCGCCCGCCAATATTGTACCCTGGCAACTCTTTCACACCAGTACCGTAAGATTCAGTAATTTCTTGCGGCAAATCATCGCTTTCTATTTTTTCATTCTGATTTTTTTGTGCCATATTACTAGCTATTTTCTGCACTCTTACAATAACGTTTTCTGAGCAATAAGTTGTCTTTCTAAAGATGTATGGCTTTAGTCATAAAATAATCTATCCCCTTAGTACGAAGAAAAATTGGCGATCGCAGCGTTAAGATTGGAAACATAAATTCATGGTCAAGCAACTTGTAGTTGAAGTTATTTAGTTATGAGTTAGGAGTTACTAAACCGATATAAGTCGATAATCAGCTTCTGACTTGTAACTATTTTTTAGCAGACAAAATTCAACTTTTAAATTAGTTATTTAACATTTTATTTTATTAATGTCGTTAACTACCTGAATGTTAAACAACAAAACATTCAATAATTTTCAACAGCGGAGGTAGGCAATGGAATACGACGAGTTCATTACCCACGTACAAACTCTGGCTCAATCAGATTCTCGTGAAGAGGCAGAACGTGCTACTCGCGCCAAATTAGAAACCCTTAAAGAACGAATCGCATCTGATGAAGCACAACAATTAGCTGCAAACTTACCCGAAAAACTAGGCAATTTCTTACGAGGGGGAGAAGGAAATAGCGATCGTTATTTCAGCTTACAAGAATTTATAGCACGTGCGAGTCAAAAAGAAAATATAGAACCAACTATTACTGCAATTCATGTCCGGGCTGTATTTGCTGTGTTGCAAAACGCGATCGACCCAGAAATATTTGGTGCTTTTCACGCCCATTTATCTCGCGACTATGAACAATTGTTTGCTGCTTCGCCAACAGGTTAAGCACTGGCATAACGAACGATTTAAACACTTATAAGCGCAAGATTCTAGTTGTTTAATTGTTCTCATTGATGAAAATACTAGCTAGTTAAATACTAGAAAAAATAGGCAATACCATACTATGACTCAAATTAACAATCATTCTGGTAAGAAAAAAGTTGCTATCCTTATTGAACAAGCGGTAGAGGATCCAGAATTTACAGTTCCTTATAATGGACTCAAACAAGCAGGAATAGAAGTAGTAGTCCTTGGTTCCCGGATGAATGAAAAATACAAGGGAAAACGCGGTAAACTAAGCATACAAGCCGATGGCACTACAACAGAAGCGATCGCAGCCCAATTCGATGCGGTAGTAATTCCTGGTGGTATGGCTCCTGACAGAATGCGCCGCAACCCTAACATGGTACGCTTCGTACAAGAAGCCACACAGCAAGGAAAATTAATAGCTGCCGTTTGCCACGGGCCGCAGCTTTTAATTGAAGGCGATTTACTTCAAGGTAAACAAGTTACTGGCTTTAGTGCTATTAGCAAAGACATCATTAATGCCGGCGCAAAATATATAGATGAACCCTTAGTAGTAGATGGAAATTTAATTACATCTAGGGAACCTGGAGACTTGGCAATTTTCACCACAGCTATTCTGAGTCGCTTAGGTTATGGAGGCAAAGATGCAGCATTGCCAGATGAAAAAGATACAACTGCCGAATGGTGGAAATTAGCTGATGCTTGGGGTGGTTCAACAAAAAGCGAAATTGGCAGAGGTGTAAATACTGCCCTAGCTGGCGAACGTTACTCTTTAGAAGCTTTAGAAAAATACTTTGAAAAAGAGTCAGATAGCGAAATAAAATCTCTTTTTCAAGAAATGATTGGCAACAAACAACGCCATATTCAAAAGCTAGAAACATATCTCCAAATTTTGGGCGAAAAACCCTCTTTAAGCGCGAATATTGCCAATCAGTATGCCAAAGTGAAAAGTGCCTTAACAGGAAGTGACGACATATATCAATTACGTTCTGCTTTGGGAGATTTGCAAACTGGCATTGGCGATATTGGAAATTTGTCGGCAATGTACACCGATCCGGTAGCAACTGCTATTTTTAAAGAAATTTACCAGGATTTATTGAAGTACGAACAGCGATTACTAGAATTGTATCGGGCGCGGACAGCTTCTCAAATTCAGCCTCCCAAGCCTACTACAGGTGCTGCCGTATCGATGTAAATAGTCATTATAGGGAAGCAAAGTTGTGCTTCCCTACGAAAAACAGACTTTCTTCAATTCTCGTTTCTAGCAATAGCCTAGAAATGCAGATATAGAGGCTTTGCCTCTTGAAAAAAGAAAGACAACTTCGAGGAAGTTGTTATCAAATAATGAATGGCAAACAGTCATTCAAATTTACGAATTTTACACCAAACATAATCAAATTGAGGATTTCTATGAACCGACTAACTTCTTGGCTAAAAAATATTCGTATGCGCCAGATTATTGTGGCTTTTCTGGTAGGATTTATGTTTTTGCTCGGCCAAGCTTTTAGCTTTGGCAATATCGCACAAGCAGATACGATCACACCAGAGGGTACTTATTATAAAGGCGTACCAGACTCCCAAGTTGACAATAGAAACAATAACCAAATCCAAAATTCTCAAAATAAAATCAAAAACGCTTTTGATAATGTCCGTGAAAAGCTCAACTTAGACGAAGAAACTCCCCAAGCTACAAAAGAGTTTTTTGATTCTACAAAAAACAAAGGCGCAGACACAAATAGCCGATTACAGAGAGATACCCAAGGTTATTACCAATATGCTCCTGGCACATCGGTTAGAGACAGAGACTAGAATTTTAGCAAGTTTGGAAATTTGTGACTTGCTATAGCAATCTAATGCGATCGCTTACATAAATCAAGTACACCTAAGACAAGAAACAAGAGGCAATAGGCAATTCCCTATTGCCTACCTTAATAAGTAATAGCACTTCGGATTTTACCAAAGATAGAAGCTTTGATTTTTGGCACACAGTCGTAGTAACGCAGAAACACGAGTTTTTAAGCCATATTTTAGCTTCGGAATAAATTTGCTAGCTAAAATTTTTGGCTATTTATTGCGTAGGAATTCATAAATCAATATACAAGCACCATAAATTATCAAGGAAGAAAATATGACCGATAAAACTGTTACCAAGATAGACTCAGCTTATTCTCCCAAAGGCCAACTTGGCCAAAAATATCTCGCATCGGGTAAAACTATTTCCATGCGTCTATGGGAAAATGAACAACCAAATGAACCTAAAGAATCAGCAGCACGGGAATATGAAACTGTGGGTTATGTCATTAATGGTCGTGCAGAATTGCACATTGAGGGGCAAACGATTTTGTTAGAGCCGGGGAACTCTTGGGTAGTTCCAAAAGGAGCCAGCCACACATATAAAATTCTAGAACCATTTACTGCTGTTGAGGCAACCAGTCCCCCTGCTCAAGTTCATGGACGCGATGAAAATTAAAAACTAAAACTTCAAATTGGTTTAGCACAGATGATTGTTCATCTGTGTTTTTTTATATGCCTCCATAGTTTTAAATTTGCTAAAATTCTGCCACATTTTTATCAGACTAGAGGCTGATGAACATAAAGCATTTACTTAGTTTCCTAGAGAAGAAGAGGCAACGCAAATATCGAATAAAAGCTTGGCAATAATTTTCTTTTGCGTTTATTTGCGTTGGCAATATCTGCAATTAAAAAGGAATCCAAATGTTTTATCACACCAAGAAACTACAGTATTTTAAGCCGCCAGAAAAACCAGATCCGGTCTACGCCATGAAAATTCAAGAACTCATTGGCGGGACTTTTGGGGAAATGACCGTGATGATGCAGTACCTGTTTCAAGGCTGGAACTGTCGAGGGCCTGTTAAGTATCGGGATATGCTGTTAGATGTTGGTACTGAGGAAATCGGCCACGTTGAGATGCTGGCTACAATGATTGCCCATCTTCTGGATAAAGCACCACTCAAAGTACAAGAAGAAGGTGCACAGGATCCCGTTGTGGGTGCAGTAATGGGCGGTTCTAACCCCCGAGATGTGATTATGGCAGCGGCGATGAACCCCCAACATGCCATTGTTTCTGGTTTGGGCCCGACGCCATCTGATAGCGTCGGCTATCCTTGGAACGGTCGCTTTGTTGTCTCCAGTGGTAACCTTTTAGCAGACTTTCGCTCGAATCTCCACGCAGAAAGTCAGGGACGTTTGCAAGCAGTACGACTGTATGAGATGAGCAACGATCCCGGTGTGAAAGATACCTTGAGCTTCATGATTGCCCGCGATACGATGCATCAAAACCTGTGGCTAGCAACCATTGAAGATTTGGAAAGTTCTGGACTGGAAAGCACTCCAGTTCCTAGTTCCTTCCCATTGGAATTGGAGAAACGCGAGTTTTCTTATCAGTTCTGGAATCACTCAGAAGGAATCGAAAGTTCTGATGGCCGTTGGGCGAAAGGCCAATCAATGGATGGTAAAGGTGAATTCCAGTATGTGCCAAATCCCAAACCACTGGGGCCAGAACCAGAACCACCCCAGCCCGATCCTCGTCTACATGGTACCCCGAAACCCGGACAAATACAGGGCAGTGGTTCGGATGCGCCTTCTGTAACTGAGCGCACGACAATTGGTAGCTAATACTCATACCATTTCACAAAAAATATCATGTGGGTGCAGGTTGGGGAGCCACTGCGTTGGACGGGTTTCCCGGCTTAAAGCAAGTGGCGTTTGAGAAACGTAGCTTGCTTCCCGCAGGGTAACCCAACAATTGCAAGACTTTGGGATGTTGGGTTTCACTCTGTACCCCTACTCTTAAGCAAGCTACAACCCAACCTACGTATCTATTTCATTTTTTTCTGGAATTGGTAAATGATGTGATTTTTTAACTTAAATGTGAATAAGCGATCGCCTAAAATAATTAACCAGCAACGCTGGATTAATTACTGTTACTGCTCCTGTGACCGTTACTAACCATACCTAAGACATTCATCTGATAAGTTTTTAGATGCTCTAAAGTTCGCTTTATCATTGATGAGTCTGTTTTATCGAGTCTTACCACTAGTAACATGCCATCAGTTTGGGATGCCAACAAGCTAACATCAGCTAAATCTAATAAAGGAGGAGTGTCATAAATTACTAAGTCAAAAGTATTATGAAAATCTCTCATCAGTTGCTTCATCTTTTCAGAGGCGAGCAGTTTTGTAGCATCGGACGGTACAGATCCAGCAGTAATCACAGATAGTCGATTTATGGACGATAGTTGCTGGATTGCTTCGCTGGTTGCTATGTTTGTCGAGATTAAATTACTTAAACCCCATAAGTTATTTAAATTTAACAAGTTGTGAATCTGAGGTTGACGTAAATCAGCATCTACAAGTAGTACTCGTTTTCCCATATTTGCAGCTACTTGAGCTAGATGCAAGGCAATAGTAGACTTACCATCACCATGCATAGCAGAGCTAACGAGCATAGAAGTAATAGGGCGATCGCAACTGACTAATTGGATATTAGTATAAAGTACCTGCAAAGCTTCTAAAAATTTTGCCGAGTTGTTGCTATAGTTTTTTTCTCCTAAAAATTGCAAAGCAGGAATTCTTTTCCAAATCTGACTTTGGATGGTTTCTGTGGGAAATTTTCGCTCAAATATGCGGTATTGAGTGCTTTCAACTTGCTTTTCAAATGGGATATTTCCTAACAACGGTAGTTTGACCTTTGCCTTTAATACCTCAACGCTATGGTAGGTATTATCGAGCTTTTCCAGTAGCATAGCGATACCAATTCCTAAGGCCATACTCGCAAGCAATCCTGGCATTAAATAACGCTTGATGCTCGAATTAGAAATCGGAAACATAGGCTTACTTGGTGCCTTAAGTAACTGCCAGCCAAGTTCTGTCTGAGAGTTCTGAATTTGAAGACTTTCGCGAGTAGATAAAAAACGATTCAGGCTCTCGGTGGCGACCTGTAATTTTCGCTGTAGTTCAGTGTATTGTCGTGCCAAGATAGGCCATTGCTTACGCTGCATTTCAGTTTTCTCTTCTACTTTCGCAAGCTCTTGGCTTTGCACTTCTAGAGTTTGAAGTTGAGTCGTTACTTCGGCAATTTTTGTACTTAGAAAACGCTGCGCTTCGGTATTGACAACTGTTAACAGCGTTGCCCGTTTCTGCTTTAATGTTTGGATGGTTGGGTTATTATCTTGCAAACGAGTTGACTCTGTAGCAATTTGCACGTCTAGTTTCTGTAGCTCAGCCAACAACTGTTGATATAAAGCAGCGTCCTTTAGGGCTGCCAACTGACCATCTTTCTCCTTTAAAGAAGAAAGACTGGCGCGAGCTTGTGCTAATTGACTCTCGATACCTTGTCGTTGCTCGGACAAACTATTGATGCGAGCCGCAAGTTGTCCGGACTGGGCGTCTGGGTCAACAAAGTCGTATTTTTGCCTGAATGATTGCAGTTCTTTCTGAAACTGGTCAACTCGGCTTTGTATAAATGGCAGTTGTTTTTCAACAAAGCTAATCCCTTGCCGTAATTTAGTTTGCCGCCTTTCCCGGCTATAATCTAGATAATTCTTAGCGATTTGGTCGAGTACAATTTGAATCTGATTTGGATCGTGACTCCGATAGCGAACTTCTATAATCTTAGTTTCAGCAACCCGAGAAATCGTCAGATTTGCGATCGCAGAGTCATAACTGATGTTTGGATAAGTAGTTTGCAAGTCCTGTACAATCTCTTCCATCAATTCAGGACTTTTGAGAACCTCAATTTGGCTGTCGTAATCTAGACCAGATTGGCTAGCGCTAGGGTCTTTGATAATATCCACTACTTTGGTGTCATCAGTCACAGGTTCTACTAATAGACGAAAATTTCCTTCATACACTGGTAACTCACGGTTTCGTATCAAGGTGGCAAAAAGAACTGTGGTTAGAATAATAGTTACACCTACAATAACTAACCCTCGTCGTCGTACAACATTTAGTAAATCTGAGAAACGAAAATCATTTGCTTCCTCTTCAGGCCACGGTGAAGATTGAGGTTGAACAAATGGCTGTGCAGAGTTCCTATTGCCTTCATAATTTGATGATTTAGAAGAATGATTCTCCATTTATTTAAAAACACTTATGAATAAATAGCTAGAAAAAATATCTATGGCAGCTTCAGCAATCTCACAAGATGATGTTTAATTAGTTTCAACTGTTAAGTTTATGGTTTTTTTAATTTGCTTGAGATTCTATATGAGTGGGCAATGGTAATAATACTTCTGTTATTGAGTATACATTTTTTGAAAAACATATCATAGTTAAGTCAAATTTACTTTGCAATTACACCAAAGTGTCGTCTGTTGAAAGCAGGCGATCGCTCTTCGATCTTAATTCTAGCCAGAGTCATTTCAATATCGACGAATAACCAATCGATTGTTATTTTTAAAACACTGGCTTTGTTTGAGTATAGTAAAATTTCATACTATTAAAAATTAAATAATGTTTTTATATTATTGCTAGTATTGGATTTTGCACTAATTTGCTCCCGTAGCCAGTAAATACCAGGTGATTAATCGTATCTGTACAGGATGAGATAAGTTTTTTTTGACCCCATCAATCGATTTCTTCCAGAAATGCGAAAAGGGTAAACAGTAAAGGGTCAAGGGCTAAGAAAAAACCCTTTCCCTGTCTTGCAAAACTATTTTTGTAAGCATCAGATTATATAATTATTAACCTTATGTATACAAGGCTGATATTTGATTTATTGTTAAAAATAAAAAGGTAGTCACGCTTATAATAAGTGTACTAAGTTTTCATGAATCAATTATTTGTCTGGAAAAATAAATTAGTTTATAAAGTTTTTATTTATTTACTCCCGTCGTATATAAAATCTTGGTAAAGTATATTGGTAAATTTAAAACATACTTTTCTCGTGGTATTGTTGTAGAAAATTACGTCTCAACGGTGACATTGAATAACAACACAATACATATTTCTTACATGTAAGAAATATTGCTTAAACAAATTGAAAATGAAGTAAGTAACAACATCCAAAATCCAATGAATATCAGCTTCCACGTTCTTAGCCAATATCAGTAAATAATAGCTATTAGTGTCGTTTAGACATTAAGTAAAATTTCTGAAATCCTGTAAAAGGCATTTTTTAGGGTAATATCATATATCTAAAGATTGCCCTACCTGTTAAGAAGTTTGTTTTTTGTGTTCCCCTGTCCCAATAACGATCGCGTATACAAATCTAAACGGATATAAGTAACTTCTAGGTTGCTGAACTGCCACCACAGCTCGCAGATATACATGTGAGCTAAATTAATCTATTTGTATACCAATAAATTAATCAATGCGCTCCAAGCAAAGTGAAAATATCGAGCGATCGCACAAAATATCTGTATATTAAAGGCTTGAGCAATTCAGTAAGGTATGCAATGTTAGATTTCTAGAGTTAGGATACAACTGATGAGACTTAATAAATGGATTAATCAAAAGTTTTTGCAATCCATTTCTACACGGTTAGAAGTCAAGAATGACTATTTTATTAATACTCAGCAATCCATCAAATTGTCTGTAATCACTCAGTTTTTCCCGCCGGACTATGCGCCTACAGGACAGTTGATTGAGGAACTCGTAAGACAGTTAGGACAGCAAGGAGTTGAGATTGAGGTTTTTACCAGTCAGCCAGGATATGCGTTTAATTCTGATATTGACGCTTTAGCAGTTGAACGTATCGGTACAATCCGAGTTCAGCGATCGCGTACAGCTCACCTTTGGCCTGGGCGAATTCGGGGCAAAGCCGTCAATGGTGTTTTATACACCTTGCGTGCTGGACTGTATCTACTTAGAGCTTGGCAGCGCAGCAATGTATTGTTGGTAACTACAGCCCCGCCATTCTTGCCGATGGTTGGATATATAGCTCATCTGTTGTTTCGATTTCCTTATGTTTGCATTCTCTACGATCTGTATCCCGATATTGCGATCGCTCTAGGAGTACTTTCTAGGCATAACTGGCTGGTACGTTTATGGCGTGCTATTAATATACAGGTTTGGCAAAATGCTGAGGGAATTGTGGTTCTCAGTCCAGCTATGAAGCAGCAAGTGTTAGCACATTGTCCGCAAATAGCCGATAAAATTTCGGTAATTCACAGTTGGGCGAATCCGGAATTAATCGTACCAATTGCCAAGCAAGAAAATTGGTTTGCCTGGAAGCATCACTTGGTAAACAAATTTACCGTACTCTACTCTGGAAATATGGGACGCTGCCATGATATGGCAACTATCCTTCAAACTGCTCAAGAACTGGAAAATGAGCCAATTGAGTTTGTCTGTATAGGTGGTGGTGCCAAACGCGATGAATTGATTCAACAAGTAAAAGAGTTAGGACTGTCGAATTTTACATTTCTGCCATATCAAGACAAAGAGGTGCTGCCTTATTCTTTAACAGCTTGCGACCTATCACTAGTGACCGTAGATGCATCCACTGAGAGTTTAGTCGTTCCTAGCAAACTGTACTCAGCTTTAGCATCAGGGCGACCGGTGGCTGTGATTTGTTCGCAGTATTCATACCTCAGAGAACTGGTTACTGAAGCTGACTGCGGCGGCACTTTTGATAATGGAGATAGTCATGCTCTTGCACAATTTATTCGCTTACTCAGTCGCGATCGACAATTAGCAGAGCGTATGGGCAAGGCAGGTCGTCAGTATTTGCGATCGCATTTCACACCTAAGATCATCTCTCAACAATACTTTGATATTTTGCAGCAAGCGATATTACCCCATGATGTAAAAGCTATGTATAAAACTCATACCAAATAGTTATTGGAGGAATAATAGATACAGGTTTATGTCAGCTCTAAAGCTGCTGATTTTTTTTACCCAACCTTGAAAAAACAAGCTGAGAAACTACGAGCTTTTGGTTTCTTTTCCTATCTCTGTTCTCATTGCAATTCTATTAGTAATAGCAATCAATAGGCAATTGTCTATTCATCGCAAGTATTTATCATCATCTTTTGATTTTGGTAATACTTTTTTAATACTAAAAAGTTAATGCAATAAGTCAATAGAAAATACTATTTCTTCAGAGAAATATATATTTTTATTTAAGCTATACTAAGCCTTGCTTAAATAAAATTGTCATGTCTGCAAGAAAAATCTAGTTACTTACAGGCTGATTTTCTCGCTAAAAAAAAGTTTATGTCTCCAGCTAAAGAGTTTGATACAGATAATACAAATTCCAGAGAATATGTTATGCTCTAAGACAGATTGACATTCAAAAATAATCGCTTATTTAGAGAGATTAGGTAATACAAGCGTCTGAAAACAAGGTCAAGCTTGTTGCGACATTATCAAAAGAGATTACTTATTTAAGAATCTTTGTCGAGCGGTTTATTGTAACTAAATAGTATTTATTTTTAGCTTTAGGAGATGGGCTTCGATGGTCTTTTCGATCTCAGTCCCTCCAACGTAACCTTCCAGAATTTTGCTGTCTGTTTATTCAAGTGGGAGGTCGAATTGCAGAGAAGGTGTGACCGAAATCGGAAACGTTCAAAACGACGGGCTATTTACTGTCCGCAGCATGGCTGCTACCTCGAAAGCAGGAGCCAAAAATATCAGTTGTTTGCCGATCGAGCAGGGCAGTTGCAGCAGCGTGGTATGAGCCGCCGGAGTGCATTACTCTTGGTAGCAAGCCAAACCGCAGTTGCCATAGAGGGGGAATGGGTAGAGGCTTTTTGGTGTGACGAGTGTCAGCAAACAAAGTGGTATCACGTCTGCAAATCAAACGAACGCACCTATAGAGTTTCCCTAGTGTCACAAGATTTGTGGCAACAGGTAACAGGAGCGATCGATCCTCAAGGAAACCCTTCTGTAGGGGAGTTTACTCGCAGGCAGGCCAAGGTACTTAACTATCACACCATCAAAGATTTTCAGTTCGTTGATTAATGCTTAAAAGCAGCGGTCTTTAATCAATATTTATGAGTAGTCAAGAAATTGCCTCAAAACCAGAGTTAATAATTGAAGCCGGACAAACAGAGCAGCAATATTGGAAAGACTTGTGGCGCTATCGAGAACTATTTTATTTTCTAGCTTGGCGTGACATTTTAGTACGCTACAAACAAACAGTAATTGGTATGCTCTGGGCGCTGATTCGACCATTTTTGACGATGGTCGTGTTTAGCATCATCTTCGGCAAGCTAGCGAAATTACCTTCAGAGGGAACAGCACCTTATCCGATACTAGTATTTGCTGCCTTATTACCTTGGCAGTTTTTTGCCAATGCCCTAAGTGAGTGTAGCAACAGTTTAATTAGTAATGCCAACTTAATTTCTAAGGTATACTTTCCGCGCTTGATTGTCCCTGCCAGTTCCGTGATTGTTAGTTTTGTAGACTTTCTCGTTTCTGGAATGATTCTTTTAGGGCTGATGGCTTGGTATAATTTTGTTCCCTCTTGGCGGATATTATCCTTACCCCTATTTATTAGCATTGCCTTTGCTGCTTCCTTGGGAGTAGGGTTGTGGTTGGCAGCTTTGAATGTGGGATATCGAGACTTTCGCTACATTGTGCCGTTTATTGTGCAGTTTGGCTTATACATATCCCCCGTAGGTTTTAGTAGCAGCATTATTCCAGAGCAATGGCGTTTGGTCTATTATTTGAACCCAATGGTAGGCGTGATTGATGGGTTCCGCTGGGCAATTTTAGGGGGATCCCAACTTTACTGGGCTGGATTCACACTATCTCTAGGACTAGTTGCCCTGTTATTAGTAAGTGGCATTTGGTACTTCCGCAGAATGGAACGGACATTTGCTGACGTAATTTAGCTTTCGATCCGTGCAGATGTCTGAAAATATGATTATTGTAGAGAATTTAAGCAAAAAATATATTATCGCTCACCAACAGGAGCAAGGAAGTCGCTACAAAGCCCTGCGGGATGTAATTGCTGATGGTGCTAAATCTTTTGCCAAAACATTTATTAAACCTAGCGGCCAAAAAATGCCCAACCCAACGCGGGAAGAATTTTGGGCATTAAAAGATGTTTCCTTTGAGGTTAAGCAAGGTGAAGCCATCGGTGTGATTGGGCGCAATGGTGCTGGTAAATCCACGCTTTTAAAAGTTCTGAGCCGGATTACCGAACCGACTAGGGGACGTATCGCCATCAAAGGACGAGTAGCAAGTTTATTAGAAGTAGGGACAGGATTTCATCCAGAACTTACAGGAAGAGAGAACATTTATCTCAACGGTTCCATATTGGGAATGAGTAGAGCCGAAATCAAGAAGAAATTTGATGAAATAGTTGTCTTTGCTGATATTGAGAAGTTTTTAGATACCCCAGTCAAGCGCTATTCTTCAGGAATGTATGTGCGTCTTGCTTTTTCCGTTGCTGCCCATTTAGAGCCGGAGATTTTAATTGTCGATGAAGTTTTGGCTGTAGGTGATGCGGCATTTCAGAAGAAGTGCTTGGGGAAAATGGGTGATGTTGCAACCAAAGAAGGACGAACAGTTTTATTCGTCAGTCATAGTATGCAAGCTATTAATCAACTCACCAAACGCTGCCTACTCCTTTCTAAAGGAAATGTCGACTTTGATGGTCATACTAGCAAAGCAGTACAACTATATCTAGCTGGACAGAAAGATGATTCTGTTTCACAAGGTTATTACCAAGCTCCTACGAGCAAAAGTGGTAATTATGTAGCTTGGGTGAAAGCACACACCTCTGAAGCACGAGGAATTCACTGTTGGGGAAAACCGATTACCTTTGAGTTTGCTCTACATATAACTGAACCTCATGAAAGTCTGCGTTTTTCCTTTCAGATAGTCAACTTGTTACAACAAGCTGTTTGTATCTTTTGGTTTTTCAAGTCTGATGCTCCCTTTTGTCGAGAGCCAGGAACGTTTATTCTGCGATGCGAGATTCCCAAATTTAGACTATACATGGGTTCCTATACCTTAACTACATGGTTTTCTAACCGTCGTAACGAGACTCTGCTAGAAAACCTCAGGGAAATTTGCCCGTTTGAAGTTACGATGCACAATTTTGAGCGTCCAGAGTATCAATGGCAAGCTGATGAATGTACTTATTTAGAAGATGCTATTTGGCAAACCGTGGAAAAGTATTAATTTCAAGGCAGATGAAATAATGGCAGTAAATGATGATGTGAAGTTAGGGAAAAACGTGAAGATTTTTCATCCCCATCTCGTCAACCTCTACGGTTGCGTTATTGGTGATGAAACCAAAATTGGTACGTTTGTAGAGATTCAGAAAGATGTCACGGTAGGAAATAGATGTAAAATTTCATCCCACAGTTTTTTATGTGAAGGTGTTGTTTTAGAAGATGAAGTATTTATCGGTCATGGAGTCATGTTTACTAATGACCTTTATCCTCAGGCAACCAATGAAGATGGTAGTTTAAAAACTGATGATGATTGGCATACAATCAAAACTCTTGTGAAACGGCGTGCATCTATTGGTAGTAATGCTACCATCCTGCCAGGAGTAACTATTGGTGAAAAAGCGATTGTTGGTTCTGGAGCAACAGTAACTCGTGATGTTCCCGATCATGCAATTGTAGTTGGAGTCCCAGCTCGGGTGATTGGGGATGTACGCGATGGGCTACGCCCCGCCGTAGGCGATCGCCAAAATTTGTCAATCTCAGTCAGCAGTTTGTGAAAGCGTTGTCAATATTAAATAACTCATTGTTCGGTTCTAAAACCTGATAAAAATAAAAGTTTTTTAGAGCTAGCTATGAATTATTGCCAACTTTACATGGCAGTAATTTATCATGCATAAAAATAAATTCTGATTAATTAAAAGTAACAGGAAACATGATTAATATCGGTGTCATCGGCTATGGTTATTGGGGGCCAAATCTAGTCAGAAATTTTGTCGAAATGCCAGGCGTGCGGGTGAAAACAGTCAGCGATTTTAAACCAGAATTATTGGCAAAAGTCCAAGCTCGCTATCCTACAATTCAAGTTACTCAAGATTGTCAAGATATATTTACAGATCCTCAAATTGATGCTGTCGCGATCGCCACGCCAGTTTCAACTCACTTTGAATTAGCTTTAGCAGCATTGCAGACTGGCAAACATGTTTTGGTAGAAAAGCCAATGACTACTACCTCCGAACAAGCAATGCGGCTAATTGAAGAGGCAGAAAAACGCAACCTAGTGTTAATGGTCGATCATACCTTTGTTTACACGGGTGCTGTACGCAAAATGCACGATTTGATCGCCGCTAATTCCTTGGGCGATATTTACTACTATGATTCTGTACGCGTCAACCTGGGACTTTTTCAGCATGATGTGAATGTCATCTGGGATTTGGCAGTCCACGACCTATCGATTATGAACTACGTTTTGCCGTCCCAACCTTATGCTGTATCGGCTACAGGCATCAGTCATGTTTCTGGAGAGCCAGAAAATACCGCTTACTTGACCTTATTCTTTGAAAACAATCTCATCGCTCACATCAATGTCAATTGGCTCGCACCAGTAAAAGTCCGCCGCACATTGATTGGTGGCAGTCAACGGATGATTGTTTACGATGACTTAGAACCAAGTGAGAAACTCAAGATTTACGACAAGGGTATTACAGTCAATGGCTCTCCTGAAAGCGTCTATCAGATGATGATTGGCTATCGCACAGGAGATATGTGGTCGCCAAAATTGGAGATGACAGAGGCATTGAAGACAGAAGGCTTACACTTCATTAATTGTATCGAGCAAGGCCATCGTCCACTTACTGACGGAGAAGCAGGACTGCGAGTAGTCAGAATTCTCGAAGCTGCAACCCAGTCTCTCAAAAAGCAAGGTCGATTAATTGAACTGAATGTGGCAGAGGTAGCAGCGTGATTCCATTTGTAGACCTAAAAGCTCAATACTTGAGTATTAAAGACGAAATTGATACTGCTGTCTTGAAAGTACTTGCAAGTACGCAATTCATCTTAGGCAATGAAGTTAAAGCTTTAGAACAAGAATTTGCAGATTACTGTAGTGCAGATTATGGCGTTGCTGTCAATACTGGTACTAGTGCCTTGCATCTAGCATTAATCGCAGCTGGTATCGGTGCTGGTGACGAAGTAATTACCGTGCCTTTCACCTTCGTAGCCACCACAGCAGCAATTTGTTATACCCAAGCCACACCTGTTTTCGTAGATATCGACCCTGTTTCCTACACCATAGACGTCAGCCAAATTGAAAAAGCAATAACCGAGCGCACCAAAGCGATTCTCCCAGTGCATTTGTACGGGCAACCAGCAGACATGGAGCCAATTTTGGATATTGCTCGCCGTCATGGTTTGGCGGTTATCGAAGATGCAGCCCAAGCTCACGGAGCAGAATACAAAGGGCAACGGGTCGGTAGTATCGGGGACATTGGTTGTTTTAGCTTTTACCCTGGTAAAAATCTAGGCGCTTACGGTGAAGGAGGTATGGCAGTCACCAACAATCCAGAATATGCGCGTACTATGGGAATGCTGCGCGATTGGGGTCAAGAGCGCAGATATCACCATGTCCTTCAAGGTTACAACTACCGCATGGATGGCATCCAAGGGGCGATTTTACGGGTGAAGTTACGCTATTTGGAAGCCTGGACAGAAGCTAGAAGAACCCACGCAGGGCATTACGACCAACTTTTGAGTGGTGTTAGCACCCCGACTGTGATGCCTTACAGCCGTCACGTTTACCATGTGTATGCAGTGCGATCGCCTCAAAGAGACATCCTACAACAAAGACTACAAGGGCAGGAAATTCAGACAGGCATTCATTACCCAATCCCCATTCATCTGCAACCAGCGTATGCACAATTGGGTTACAAACCCGGAGATTTTCCTCATTCAGAAGCAGCATCAAGGGAAGTATTATCTCTGCCAATGTATGCAGAACTCACAACAGAGTTACAAACTCAGGTTGCCAAGGCTGTAACGCCACTCAATATAACCAAGGAATTCAATGTCCGAGCCTCTTAAGACTAAGATAGTCACAGCTGTCCACGGCTTACAAGCTCAAAAGCTAGACCCTGACTTTGAAATTCAACTGGCAGCATATTTAAATACCCAATACGAACAAAAATCGTTAATCGAATTATACGCACGCTTTGCTACCAGCGACGGCGACTTTGACGGTCTAATGCGGCGCGTGATTTGGCGGGCAGTAGCACGCAAATTCGGACATAACGTTCGTATCAGCAATGGTGTAGGCTTTAAACACCTCGAAACCTTTGAAATTGGCGATGGCGTATTTATTGGTTCTCAAAGCTATCTTCAGGGAAGATTCGATGGTACTTGCATCATAGGTAACCATGTTTGGATTGGTCCCCAAAGCTACTTTGACGCCCGCGATTTGATTATTGAAGATTATGTGGGATGGGGGCCGGGTGCAAAAGTATTAGGTTCAACTCACACTGGCTTACCAATTGATATTCCCATCATTCAAACAGATTTAGAAATTCAATCGGTAAAAGTGGAAACTGGAGCCGATATTGGTATGAATGCAACCATTCTACCAGGGGTAACAATTGGCAAAAACAGTATCGTTGGTGCTGGAGCAGTTGTTACCAAGGATGTACCACCATTTGCGATCGTAGCTGGTGTCCCTGCTAAGTTTTTACGCTGGCGAGAAGGATACGAACAATTATAAGGAAGAATATGGAAAATAAGCGAATTCTAATTACAGGTGGTGCAGGTTTAGTTGGCTCCCATATAGCAGATTTATTGGTAAAGGAAGGAGTCTCTGAAATTATTGTTTTAGATAATTTTACTCGCGGACAATTAAAAAACCTTGCTTGGGCAAAAGAGGGCGGGCCTTTAGTAATTCTTAAAGGCGACATTCGCGATCGCCAACTCCTGGGTGAAGTGATGCAAGGTGTAGATATAGTCTTTCATCAGGCAGCAATCCGCATCACTCAATGTGCCGAAGAACCACGTCTAGCTTTGGAAGTGCTAGCAGATGGTACTTTCAATGTCTTGGAAGCAGCTGTGAAAGCTGGAGTAAAAAAGGTAGTCGCTGCCTCATCAGCTTCTATCTACGGTATGGCAGAGGAATTTCCAACAACTGAATCTCATCACCCCTACAATAACCGCACTCTCTACGGTGCAGCAAAGGTCTTTAATGAAGGCTTATTACGCAGCTTTTACGATATGTATGGCTTGGACTATGTAGCATTGCGGTACTTTAACGTCTACGGGCCGCGTATGGATATTTACGGCGTATACACTGAAGTATTGATTCGCTGGATGGAGCGCATTGCTAAAGGACAGCCACCACTGATTTTCGGTGATGGCAAACAGACAATGGACTTTGTATATATCGAAGACATCGCCAGAGCAAATATCTTGGCAGCCAAAGCCGAGGTCACCGATGAGGTGTTTAATATTGCCAGTAATGTAGAAACCAGCTTAAACGACCTAGCTTATAGTTTGGCTAAGGTGATGGGGTCAGATTTACAGCCAGAATACGGGACAGAACGCAAAGTTAACCCTGTGGCACGCCGACTAGCAGATGTGAGTAAAGCTAAAGAATTGTTGGGCTTTGAGGCGCAGGTATCTCTAGAAGAAGGATTGCGTCGGCTAGTGAGTTGGTGGCGCGAACAGAAATTGGCACAGGAAGTAAGCAATGTCTGAGAAAATCCACTACATCCCCATCGCCAAACCTTGGATGGGTGAAGCTGAGGCAGAAGCAGCTAAACGGCCGATTATGTCTGGCTGGGTAACCCAAGGGTCGGAAGTTGCCGCTTTTGAGCAAGAGTTTGCCGCTTACGTAGGTGCAAATTACGCTTGTGCCGTCTCCAATTGCACCACAGCATTGCATCTAGCACTGTTAGCTGTCGGCGTGCAACCAGGGGATGAAGTGATTACCGTCAGTCATTCTTATATTGCCACTGCCAACAGCATTCGCTACTGTGGGGCAATTCCAGTATTTGTGGATATTGAACCACAGACATACAACATCAACCCGATGTTAATTGAGGATGCGATTAGCGATCGCTTACAGCGCGGCATAGCCGAACGCACCCGTGCTATTCTCATTGTCCATCAGATCGGGATGCCTTGCGACCTCAAAGCCATCCTCGATATTGCTCGTCGTTACGAGTTGCGAGTAATTGAAGATGCAGCTTGTGCCATCGGTAGTGAAATTCTCTGGGATGGAAACTGGGAAAAAATCGGCAAGCCGCATGGAGATATTGCCTGCTTTTCTTTTCACCCGCGAAAAATAATTAGTACTGGTGACGGTGGGATGCTTACTACCAATAATCCTGAATGGGACAAGCAATTTCGCCTCTGGCGGCAACATGGAATGAGCGTCCCCGATACTGTACGCCACGGAGCAAAGCAGGTAATATTTGAATCCTACCCCATGCTTGGTTACAACTACCGCATGACTGATATTCAAGCCGCAGTCGGGCGAGAACAACTCAAACGTCTGCCAGAGATTGTGGAACGACGGCGTTATTTGGCACAACGATATCAGGAAAAACTAGCAGACATACCGGGATTAAAGTTACCCACCCAACCAAATTGGGCAAAAACTAACTGGCAGAGTTTTTGCGTGCGGTTGACAGAGAAATCACACCAGGTAGAAGTCATGCAGCAAATGCTAGATGCTGGCATTGCCACGCGGCGCGGGATTATGTGCGCTCACCGCGAAAGTGCTTATCAAACTGAAACTTGGTCGTGTGGAGTTGAGGCCAAAGCTTGTGAGTGTGGAGTTCAAAAATGCGATCGCCTTTGGGAGAGCGAGCAAGCACAAGACCGTACTATCCTGCTACCCCTGTTTCATCAGCTGACCGAACAGGAACAGGATTATGTGGTGGAAGTTTTAAAAATCGCTTGTCAACAGTAATTCATGGTGCGATGGCTCAGAAAATCTATTTAGGAAAGTTACTTTTTATAACCCGTAGTTACTAAACTTTAGAGGAGATAGCTATGACTATCCTTTTTACTAATCAAGTACCGAGCATTCAAAATTTTACTGATAACATTCCCTACGAATTAGGCATGAAATTCCGGAGCGCTCAAGGGGGACAAATTACCGCCATTCGCTTTTGGAAAGCCCCTAGCGAGACAGGAACTCATATTGGCAAGATTTGGACAGCAACGGGAACCCTCTTAGCAAGCGTCACGTTTACTCAGGAAACCGGTTCTGGCTGGCAACAACAGGCTCTCGACACACCACTTAATATTCAAGCTAATACAACCTATGTTGTCTCGGTTAACATCAATGCTTATTATGTCGCCACCTACGATCAACTAGACACCTCCATAGTCAATGGCGATCTCAGCTCGGTAGCAGACGGCAGCAATGGTGTATTTAATGGATTTGCAGGAGCTTTCCCAGCTAATTCCTACCGGAATACCAACTATTATCGTGACATCGACTTTATTGCTGTCGCCGTGCCGACTATTAACATAGTTAGCGGTGACAATCAGACTGCTGAAACCGGAACTGCCTTAGCCAACCCTTTTGTTGTTCAGGTCAAAGATAGCGCTGGTAATCCTCAATCCGGAGTCACAGTAAACTTTGCCGTTACCAATGGAGGGGGTTCAGTCTCATCTGTCAGTGCAGTAACTAATGCTAACGGTGAGGCTAGTACCACCTTAACTCTGGGAGCTAGCCCTGGGGCAACAACTTATGTGACTAATAAAGTAAGCGCCACAGCAGTCGGAGTTGGTAGCGTTAGTTTCTCAGCTCTTGCCACTCCCCCAGGGAATATAAAAACAGTTCTGACAACTCAAGTTCCGAGTATTGCCAATGCTAGTGATAACGTTTCCTATGAATTAGGGATGAAATTCCGCAGCACTAGAGGGGGAAAAATTACCGCCATTCGCTTTTGGAAAGCCCCTAGCGAGACAGGAACTCATGTTGGTAAGATTTGGACGGCCGCAGGAACTCTGCTGGCAAGTGTCACCTTTACTGAGGAAACAGCTTCTGGCTGGCAGGAGCAACTTCTAGAAACATCAGTCAGCATCCCAGCCAATACAACTTATGTGGTTTCTGTTAATGTTAATGCTTACTATGTTTGCACTTACGAGCAATTGAGTAACTCCATAGTTAATGGAGATATAGTTAATGGACAGCTTAGCTCAGTAGCAGATGGCAATAATGGCGTATATAACATAACAACACATTCTTTTCCAACTGGTTCTTACAGGAATAGTAACTATTTTCGTGACATAGCCTTTGTCATCGGAAGTGCCTTGCTTAAATTTAGTGGAGACAATCAGATTGGTGCGACGGGATCGCCTCTACCCAATCCGTTAGTCGTGCAAGTCATAGACGCTCAAAATAGTCCTCAGCCAGGGGTAACAGTGAACTTTGCTGTTACTAGCGGTGGGGGTTCATTTTCGTCTGCCAGTGTAGTAACTAATGCTAGCGGTCAAGCAAGTACAAGTTTAATACTAGGGGCCGTTCCTACCGCCCCTGGAGGGGTAGTAGTAACAGCGACAGCAGAAGGCATCGGCAGTGTTACTTTCTCGGCTTCAGCAATTCCGGCCAACCCCAATCCCATCTATTTAGAAAATCAAAATCCTGGCACAACTGACTGGAAGCTTGTCAACCGAGGTAGTGGAGAAATTGCTGGTTATGCCTCCGCAACCAGTGTCAACAAAGGAGGATCTCTGGACATTAAGGTTTCTCTGGCACAACCCGGACAGTTTAGCATCGACGTCTACCGCTTGGGCTATTATGGGGGCAAGGGCGGCAGGCTGATGAAGAGCAGTGGCCTGCTCAATGGTACGACTCAAGCCGCTTGTACTATAGATCCTGATACCCGGTTAGTCGAATGTAACTGGACAACTTCCTACGTATTGCAGGTAGGGAATAATTGGACTAGCGGTATTTACGTTGCTAAGCTGACTGACCAAGCAAGTAGCAAAATAGCGCACGTGTGGTTTGTTGTCCGCGATGATAGCAGCACAGCTGATATTTTATTCCAGAGCGCCGTTTCTTGTGTCTTAGCCTACAGCACAATGGGGGGTTACAGCTTATACAGCTTTAACAGCATTGGCGGGCAAAGAGCTTACAAGGTTTCTTACGATCGGCCCTTCTCCCAAGCAACTTATCAAGAGTCCTACGAGGCCGATACACCTCTGCGATGGGAATACAATATGGTGCGTTGGTTGGAATCTCTAGGTTACGATGTGACCTATACGGATAATATGCAGGTTCATACCAATGGTCAAAGATTGCTCAGTCACAAAGTATTCTTGTCTGTTGGCCACGATGAGTACTGGTCTAAAGAAATGCGCGATGCCGTCGAGGTTGCTCGTAATAGCGGCATTAATTTAGGGTTTTTCTCTGCCAATACTTGCTATTGGCGTGTGAGATTTGAAAGTTCTACTATTGCTGCTGGGCAACTGAAGCCCAACCGAGTGATGGCCTGTTACAAACAAGATTGGACATTAGATCCAGTCGCCCAACAACAAGGCCCCTTGGCAGCCACTAATAAATTTCGCAGCGTCCAGAACCAGCGGCCAGAAAACGCTTTGTTAGGAGTCATGTACGGTAGTGACTTAGATATCTACGGTGGTTTTAATTTTGTTGTCAGCAATAGTAGCGATCCGTACTATGCGAACACAGGACTCCAGAATGGGAATCAGCTGAGTTTGTTAGTAGGTTATGAATGGGATTTTATCGTTAATAACGGCTCTACTCCTCCGGGTCTTGTCACTTTATCGCAATCACCAGTCCAGCCTGCTGCTTTATTGCCAAACTTTGACGAACCGCCTGGAGAAGAAGCCCTCCCTGCTAACCAGAATTTCACTATATCCCACTCAGCCCGCTACACCGCCGCTAGTGGAGCTAAAGTCTTTGCTTCTGGGACTATTCAATGGGCATGGGGATTAGATAGTGATGGTGTCAGCCCAGCTCGGGAAGATAATCGCGTCAAGCAAATAACTACCAATATCTTAGCAGATATGGGAGCTAGACCCCAAGCACCAAGCGCAAACCTGATTGTTCCTTAAAACATTCCACCAGGAGTACAAGAATGACACCACTACAACGCCGTCAATTTGGCAAGCTCGTAGCAGCCAGTTTTACTTCTACTGTTGTTGCCGACATTTCGAGTAAGGTACTTGCTCAGTCAAGTGAGTCGAGCAAAGATATTCTTTACGCACTAAATCTTTCTAGCTCGTCTAACTCTCGCAACCGAGAAAATCAAACTCCGCCAATAGAGTTAAATACTATCGATGTAGCGACGCTAAAGGTTTTGCCTAAAGCTAATCTGCTAGATTTGAAGGTGAATCTACCAGATGTGAAGATTCTTTCTAAGGTGAATCTGCCAGTTGTGTCTGTTGACAATCCATTGTCTGTACCTAAACAACCTCGCGCTTTCTTCTTACCTGAGTCCGATCGCATTACGAAAGGGATAGTACTTGCAGATAAGACTGTTGTAATTTCTACAGTCTCTCACACCAACAAAGGTTATTTCAACCATCTTGTTTCTGTTGTTGGAAGTGGTAATAGTAATAACATTAAAATCAGAGCGAAAAAAGTTTTAGACTTTAAAAAATCTAATCAGACTGTTGAAAGTTTGCTCAACCTTCCTAATAATAAACTTCTGTGTCTGGTAGGAACTGATGGGATTCCACCGTTTACCATGACAACGTTAGATTACACAACAGGTAAAATTCTTCCTGGAAATGAACTAGCTTTACCCTCACTGCCACTCAATCATCGATTTGCTAACCTATGCCAAGATCTTAAAGGAAATATTTTCGCAACTGAGACTGGCCCCGACGGTGTTCCCATTTTAATCGCGATGAACTTGCAGGAAAAAGCTATAATTACGGGCAAGGTCAAAATTAAAAGGCTGAACGCCTTGAAATATCAAGGACGCCATTTGATTGATGATGTTAAAGACTTGGCTTTCTCTTCCTCTGGTCAATTGTACGCACTAGCTGCTGACAGTAGTAGAAAAAGCAATGTCCTGTTTAGGGTAGAGGTAAAAACTGGTGACATGGAGTTAGTAGGTAAGTTTCTAGGAGAAAAGTTGGCGTTCTCTTTTTAGTACTAGAATCTGACTTGCCATAATGTTCTGCTGTTAATTTTCCATGTTTGTTTGAAGAAATACGTGAAATACTAAAATATCAATTTTTCAGGAAAGATATAGTCAACTGATTGAGAAATAAGAAAGTATTAATACCAATTTCCAAAACAAATAACAGCCAAACTCCCAGAATTTAGGCTGAAGTGCAGAGAAAGTAAAAATAAGCGATCGCATGAATCATAACCATCATGCGATCGCTTTGCACATTACTTTTTCTCCTTGAAAAGATAAAATGCTCAGACAAGAAAGCGGCGCAAATTTTAATCAAGGACTTGTATGGAGAAAATAACTCACGATACACTCACCCATTGGCAAGAAGAAGACGCCCACCTCATTCAAGAAAACTTTGAGGTTTTTCATAACCTGGTTTCTCAGGCGAGACATTTCACTGAGATTGGGAAGTATAATATGGCCGCTGTTTACGCAAGTATAGCCAGTTATCATGCAACTTACATTAAACATTGTGGTTTGTTTTCTAGCCCGGAACTCGAACAGATTCTGCTTACAATTGGAACAAAGGCGATAAAAAGTAAGGGCGATCGCTGCAAAAATAACTCTCTGAATGGAACACCAAAAAATATACTGCATGTTGTTTTCGGTGTATGGAGCATAGGTGGGCATTCGAGACTAATTTGGCGCTGGATTCAGCAAGATAATCAGCGAGTCCATTCAGTTGTGTTGACCCAGCAATCTATTGCTTCTGTGCCTAAATCGCTCAAAGACTCTGTATTTAATAGTCATGGCAAGATATACACACTGAACAAAACAATCGGTAGCTATATCGCAAAAGCGAAACGACTGCGTGAAATTGCTGCATCAGCAGATGTCGTGGTTTTGCATACAATTGATGACATCATTCCAATCATCGCATTTGCAGATAAACAGAAATCTCCACCAGTTATTTTTGTAAATCATGCCGACGAACGCTTTTGGCTGGGAGTTGGGATTGCCGATATCGTCGCTAATCTTCGTAAGTCTGGTATGAAGTTATCGCGAGAACGTAGAGGTATCGAAGCAGAGCGTAACACTCTCCTTCCTACTATTGTCGAACCTATTCAAAGAGTGCTTTCCCAAGCAGAAGCGAAACGACAGCTCGGCCTTCCCGAAAAGAGCATCCTGCTACTCTCTATTGCCAGAGCAGTGAAGTACAAAACAATTGATGGTACTAATTTTGCTGATGCACACGTTCCTTTACTCAAACAGTACGAGCAAGGTATTTTAATTGTTGTTGGTCCCGGCGAGAAAGAAGATTGGTCGGCAGCCATCCAGCAAACTCAAGGAAGAATAAAAGTATTTGCTGAGCGTGAAGACACTGCTGTTTTTTATCAGGCTGCTGACATATACGTGGACTCGTTCCCCTTTGTGTCAATTACATCCTTACTAGAAGCAGGAAGCTACGGAGTGCCTTTGGTTAGTCGTTACCCATACTCCGATGAGTGCCAAATCCTTGGTGCTGATATGCCTGGTTTGACTGGCAATCTCATTCGCGTGCGGGACATTGAGGAGTACATAGCAGTACTGTCACACTTAGTAGAAAATGAGGAATTCAGGTTGTGCCTTGGAGAGAGAACCAAAAAACAGATTGTCAATATACATACAACAAGTAATTGGCAGTGTTTTTTAGAGGATCTATACGTCAGGGTCAACACTGTCCCCAGGATAGACTTGAGAACCGTAACAAGCGATCGAATTTTTCTTGGCGAACCTGATATTTTCTTGCAACGCGCATTTTATCAGCTACCGAATAAAGAACATATCAATATTGACGAAACAATCCAGAACAATGTAGGGTTTATGCCATTTGATGAACGTTTACGGCTGTGGTTCAAACTGCTTAAAATGCGCGGCTTTGGTCGGATGGGTCGGTTAAACCTTCTGCTACCCCAATGGCTTCACTGGCGCTTATCTCAATTGTTTATGAAGCTGCCCTCAATAAAGCTTTAAGAATAAATTTGTAATAAGTGACATAGCGAAATATCTACAATAAATTATCGACAAACAGGGCTTACGAACCAACCTATGATTTCAGTTATCATACCCTGTCATAATTCTGCTCAGTGGCTTCCTGAAACTTTAACTAGCCTTCAGCAACAGGAAAATATTACTGAGGTTATTTTAGTCGATGATGCCTCTACAGATGAGAGTGTCAAAGTAGCAAATTTGTACTCTTCTACTTTGCCCATAAGAGTGATTTCAAGTTTAGATAGAGGGGTGAGTGCAGCTCGGAATACTGGCTTATCTTGCGCTCGTGGTGAATGGATACAGTTTTTAGATGCTGATGATATCCTCATGCCTGGGAAACTCTCACGACATCTACAAATAGGAATTAGTTATCAAGCAGATGTTGTGTACGGCTCGTGGCAAGCTTATCAGGAAATGGAGAAAGGAATTTTTGTACCACAGGATGTAACAATTCCTGATTACTCTGGCGATCTGATAGTCCGTTTGTTGGGTGCTGACAATTTCTGCCAAATTGGTGCGATACTGTTTCGTCGCCAAGCAATTCTAAAAGTTGGTGGGTTTAGAGTAGATATGCATTGTATCGAAGATGTCAATCTATATCTAAGATTAGGTTTAAGTGGCGCTCAATTTGTTAAAGATAAGTCTGAAAAAATTTGTCTTTTGTATCGCAAATATCAGACTTTCTCCTCTTTAGGAACTCGGAATTCTCTAGAATTTTATGCAGGTTGTTTAACTAATGTCAGACTCGTAGAAGCAGCTTGGCAAGAACAAACAGATACAATATTTACGCAGCGACAAAAATTCCTTCTGGAAGCTTACGAACACTTAGCCCGGTTCTACTTTGAACACGATCGCTCAAAGTTTTATGAAGTACTAGCTATAATTTATAACCTAAATCCAAATTACCTTCCTTCTCGTCCTAGAGCTTTGCGACAGCTTTCAAAATGGTTTGGATACGAACAGGCTGAAGCGATGGCTTTAGCTTACCGTCGAGTTAAGAAGTTTTTAAATAAATTAATGTTTGTATTTTCCTCAATTTTGGCTATTAGCCGACCTACCGCTATTTTTTAACTTATTCAAGTCAGGTTAAATACATAAAATTAGATTGGAATATCGTGGGATTTATACGTTTTTTACTTGCATTAAGTGTGATTGTGTCTCATTCGACATCAATTTTTGGCACTACTTTACTACCAGGAAATCATGCTGTTCAACTCTTCTTTATAATTTCTGGCTTTTACATGAGTCTGATTCTTGACAAAAAATATACGCATCATCAGTTTACAACATTCATTAGCAATCGCTTTTTGAGGCTGCTTCCAACTTACTTAATAGTTTTGGCTGCTTCCTGGGTGCTATTTGCTATGGTATGGCTTTATCTTGGCAAAATGCCTGCAACAAGTTGGGGAGAACCCTTTAGTAATATGCCAATTTTACTAAAGCTATTTACCTTATTTTCTAACACCTCACTATTTGGAATAGATTTACTATCTATCTTTTACATTGACACCGATGGTTCTATAGCTATTTTAAATAGCATGGATACAGGAAAAACTGATTCTGGGTTAATTTGGGGTGGTAATCTTCGAGTAATTGGTCAAGCATGGTCTATTGGTGTAGAAATATGGTTTTATTTTTTAGCTCCACTGTTGTTTAGAATTAGCACTAGCAAGCTTTTAATAATTATTTTTTTAACTGCCATATTAAAAATATTTTTATTTTCTATTGGGAGTAATTGGAATTACTTTTTCTTTCTGCCTCAGTTATGCTTTTTCTGTTTGGGTATATTGATATATAAGGAAAAATTTTTCCCAAGTATTCATCTTGGCAAAATAGCAATTATCAGTTGTTGGATATTATTTAACTTTTTAGTAATTGCATTTCCTTTCATTGGAGAATCTAGTTTAAGTTTTATCTATATTCCTTTAATTTATCTAGTTTTTGCGATTCTGTTGAAACCATTATTTTTGCTGACTAGTCAAAATAAAATAGATAGATTTATCGGTAATTTATCTTACCCGATGTATGTATCGCACATGCTATTAATACAAATACAGACATTGGTTATCAAGACGAATAATGGCTTGATAGCTGTAATACTAACTACGATATTTTCTAGTCTTCTTGTGTTGTATATAGAAGAACCTATAGATAAATTTCGACAGTCTAGGATCGAATATAGTAATCATATTTGATAAGAAAAATGATTCCAGCAGTTAAAAAATTACGCCTTATCTGTTCGTGAAGCATGAGAAATTTGTGGCAAGTCAATTTAGAAATAACATTATTTTGCCACTAGAGGATTGATTATGCGAGTTATTCAAGTTCCATTCTGTTTCTACCCTGACTCTGTAGGCGGTACTGAAGTCTATGTAGAAGCTTTATCCCAGCACTTGCAGCAACAAGGAATTGAGATTCTGGTGGCTGCTCCTGGGCAAGTGAATCAATTCTACCTACATAACCAGCTAAGAGTACGCCGCTTTGCATTATCACCAAGAATCGAAAATCTGCGTGAAATTTATGGACAAGGCGATCGCCAAGCTGCTTTGGAGTTCAGCCGCATTTTAGAAGCAGAACAGCCTGATGTCGTGCATCTCCACGCTTTTACAAGTGGCGTTTCCCTGCGGTTAGTGCAAGCTGCTAAAAAGCTGCAAATACCCGTTGTGTTTACCTACCATACTCCCACAGCGAGCTGTCAACGGGGAACTATGATGCGATGGGGTACTCAGATATGTGATGGAAAAATAGATTTGCATACTTGCACCCAGTGTACGTTACAGGGTTTGGGGCTGGATCGAAGTAGTGCTAAGGCGATCGCTAGTGTACCGCCTCAGGTAGGACGTTGGCTAGGCAACTTGAATTTACAGGGGAGAGTATGTACAGCCTTGCGAATGACAGAGTTAGTTAGCCTGCACCATACTGTTCTGGAGGCTCTACTGTCCGAGGTCGATCGTATTGTAGCGGTATGTAACTGGGTCAGGGATGTTTTGCTAGTCAACCATGTCCCGTCTCACAAAATAACCGTTATTCGCCAAGCTCTTTGTCAAAACTTACCAGAAAAAACCAACCACAGTCAAAAGCATAGTGCATCAATCTTAAAAATTGCTTTCTTGGGTCGGCTCGATCCGACAAAAGGAATTCACATTTTGATCGAAGCGTTGCAAGCAGTGCCTCAGTTACCAATTTGCTTAGACATTTATGGCATTTCTCGTGGCGCAAACGATCCCTACCAACAGAAATTACATAGTTTGGCACAAAAAGACTCCCGAATTAACTTCAAAGCTCCAGTTTCGTCAGCACAAGTGACAGCAACCTTAGCCAACTATGACTTATTGGCTGTTCCGTCTCAGTTGTTGGAAACTGGGCCTTTGGTAGTATTGGAAGCGTTTGCAGCTAAAGTACCGATAATCGGTTCTGATTTAGGCGGTATTGCCGAACTTGTTGAGTCCGGAGTTAATGGCATTTTAGTAGAACCTGCTTCTGTTGTAGCTTGGAGTCAAGCCCTAGAGCGACTATGCCACAACAGAGATCTATTGATGCATCTGAGATCTGGTATTCGACAACCTCAAACAATGGCTACCGTTGCACAAGAAATGCAAAGGATTTATTCAAGTTTAAATACTAAAAATAAAATAGTGTCTTTATGAGTGAAAATCAATTAATAAAATTGCTGCAAACAAACGTTCGCAAGCTCAAACTTGGTAAAGCACTTCTCAAGATTCATCAACTTAGGGCGCTCACTATTCCAGGAGCGATTAAGATGAATCTAGCTAAACGTTACTACCTAACTAATATCTTAAACGCCAAGCCTATTTCCGCAGGAGAAGGTGCGATCGAAGTACACATGCTTCTGCATCATAAACGCATTTATGAAGGTTTGTGGTCATTATATTCTTTTGCTTATTTTTGCGCTCAACCATGCCGAATAGTAGTCCATAATGATGGGTCTTTAACTAATTTAGATTTAGAGATATTAAATAAAGTTTTTCCTCAATGTCAGATTATAGACAGGGAGACAGCAGACTCAGTAGTGATTAGTTATTTTACTAGTAGAGGACTAATCAAATGTGCCCAATTCCGTCAGCAACTGATTTTTGCGCTGAAATTATTCGATCCGTTTTTTTTCTCAAAAAATAACTTTTTTATATTGCTAGATTCTGACGTCTTATTTTTTTCTCACCCTAAAGAACTGATTGCAGGAATGAAAGCTACTGCATATCCTTCTGAGGTAACTAATTTATATTCTCCTGATAATGGTTATAGATATTGCTTGCAATCAACAGAATTAGCAAATTTATTAGGAAAAGATTGTATCGAAAAATTTAATCCTGGCGTGGTTCGTTCTCGTAAAGATACTCTAGATTTTGAGAGGATAGAGCGATATCTGCAACATCCTCATTTTTGGAATGCAGATGGTACAGGTAATTATTATGCTGAACTAACTCTATGGGCTATGGAATTAAGCAAATCAAATACCGTTGCCTTACCAGATACCTATGCAATTTGCCCAAGTACAGATGAACCCGGCCTGGTAGCTGGACACTACTGTGGAGGTGGCTATTGGGCTAGTTTATTCTACAGTCGCGGACTTCCTCGGCTGGCAACAACTTTTCTGGGTTGATGGTTTTGAGATATTAAGTATTATCCAACACCATATCTTCTAAATGAAAAAAGTAAACGCACAAAGCTATTTAACAAATGTCTTCAAGTGTAAAAAAGGGATAAATTTCGAGCATGGAACAATCTATAGTTGCAGAACAATCTCCAATCTCTCAAATAAAATTATTAGGCAAGAGATTGTTGTTTCCTGGAATTGATTTACACACAAGATGTCGTAGCCACTTTTTACCAAAATTCTTTCGCTCTGGAGAAATTGAGACACTAGATGCTGGATTTGGTAATGGTGCGCTCTCTTATGCTGCTTACAATCTGGGTAATCGCGTATTAGGTGTAACTTACGATCGCACACAAGTAGAAAAAGCTCGTACTTTTTTCTCTGCACTGAATACCGATCCAGAACGGTTACAGTTCCAAGTTTGTAACCTTTACGATCTATCTCAACTAAATCGTAAGTTCGATCAAATTATTTGTAGTGAAACTCTAGAGCATATCCAGAAGGATGATGCGATCGTGAAATATTTTTATGATATCCTCAAACCCGGAGGTGTTCTACATTTGTGCTGTCCGTTTTCACTACACCCAGACCATAATTTAGGACGTATAGACGATCCAGAAGATGGAGGCCACGTTCGAGATGGCTACACACTGGAAAGCTATAAAAAGCTTTTACAACCAGTAGGTTTTCAAATTGTCAAAAGTGTAGGATTAGGTTCTCCATTATTAGTAGCCTTAGACAAGGCAATGGTGGCTGTCAGATGCAAATTGGGAGAGATACCAGCAATACCCTTATTTCTTCTCGCTTTACCTTTACAACGATTGGATTATTTGAATCCAAGCGTGCCTTTTTCACTGTATGTACAAGTAGTTAAACCATCTCACAGCAATCATTAATACTAAATAAATACTATATACCTTCACAACCTTGCTTGCTAATGCTGCATTTAGCTTACTTTGTTTCTCATCCAATTCAGTATCAGGCTCCTTTGTTGCGAGCGATCGCAGCTGACTTTGAAATCGATCTCAAAGTTTTTTTCTACAGTGATTTTTCTTTAAAAGCATATCAAGATGAAGGTTTTGGACGATTAATTGAGTGGGATGTGCCTCTAACAGAGGGCTATGATTATCACTTTTTAGACTGTTGGCGGAGTAATAAACAGCAAAGTGGTTTACAACAATCTCTTGCTAAAGATATTTTTCAACAGTTAAAACAAGGTCAATTTGATGCGGTTTGGGTGCATGGATGGTCTTGGTTTTGTGGTATCCAAGCAGTATTAGCAGCAAATCACTTGGAGATTCCTGTGTTGCTCAGAGGAGAAGCTAATAACTTAAGCAAACCGAGCAATCTCATTAAAGAAAAATTAAAAAGAGTTTTTTTGAAATGGCTGTTTGAGAAAATTGCTGGGTTTTTGTACATAGGAACTTCCAACTATCAGTTTTACAAGAGTTATGGGATTGAGGACGATCGCCTGTTTTCTATGCCGTATGCCGTTGATAATGACTATTTCCAGAAGCGGGCGATACTAGCTAGCGCTAAGCGCGAAGAACTACGGCGATCGCTCAATTTAGATCCACATAGACCGATTATTCTTTATGCTGCCAAACTCATTGATGTTAAGCGTCCCTATGATTTGTTAGCGGCTTATCGATTGCTTTCATCCGATGGCGTGCAAGAGCCAGAGCCTTACCTTTTGTTTGTGGGAGATGGAGTATTACGCCCAACTCTGGAATCTCAAGCCCAAGAAACAGGTTGGCAGTCAATTCGCTTTTTAGGTTTTCAGAATCAATCTCAAATGCCTGTTATGTACGATTTGTGCGACGTATTTGTTTTACCATCTGGTTTCGAGCCTTGGGGATTAGCAATCAATGAAGTCATGAATGCAGGTAAAGCAGTAGTTGTGAGCGATCGGGTAGGCTGTGCATTGAATTTAGTGAAAGAAAAACAAAATGGACGGATTTATCCTGTAGGGGATATTGCGGCTTTAGCAGAGTCAATTCGCTGGGCGATCGCTAACTATAATTTGGCTGGAGATTGCAGCCTCCAAATAATTCAGAAGTGGAGCTATCAAGAAGATATACAAGGACTCAAACAAGCTTTAAATTCCCTGGTATCAACATAATTATTAATCTATTTATTAAATGTGTGGTTATAAATTAGCGAACCTAAAGCATTAATTTGATTTAAAAAAAATTACATAACAATAAGAAAGATACTTATGCTGGAACAGAAACTAACTCAATTTGCAGCTAATCGCGAATATCAATGTCCTTCATGTGGAAACCAAGGCTTAGTAATTGGAACATCATTGTCAGCAGAAGTCATTCATTGCCATTCTTGCGATTTATCTTTTTTGAAAAAATCTATCCGTCCTAATTCTGCTAATGATAACGATTGGTATGAAGACCTTAAGGATTGCCCTCAGAGTTGGGTTGATAGTTTTATTAGTGACATGGAAGAAGCTTATTCAAGACAGCTTACTGTTTTAGAAAAGTTAGCTCCAGGAAAAAAAATTATTGATATTGGTTGCGGTATAGGGATATTTCTAGCAATAGCTAAAAATAAAAATTGGCAGGTATTCGGTGCTGAAGAAAGCGAACATGGTACTTATTTTGCTAAAAATAATTTTAATATTAAATATACGTCTAACTTAGATGAATTCTCCGAAAATACATTTGATGTTATTCGGATATCTCATGTTCTAGAACACGTACCAGAACCACAAGAATTTTTGGCAAAATTACATCGCATTCTCAAGCCAGGCGGCATTTTGATGATTATTGTGCCGAATTGCGAACCACTATGTTCTATGGTGGTGAATATATTTCGGCGGCTGAGGTCGGAGAAACCAAGATTAACTTGTGCTGTTTACCCTGACATGCACGTTCTCGGCTTTTCTCCAAAATCTCTAATAAATTTGACTAGCTTGATGCTATTTGAATCAATCAATGTATTTACTACGAGCATGGGAGATAGAACTTATTACCCCATGTTTTACGATGGACTTTTAACTAGAAAAAAATGGCAGAATATTTCTGTTAAGCCATTTTTCAAATACTATTTACCAATTATTATAAATAATTTAGGCAATCGCTTTCAAAGAGGAGAATGGATAGTAGGATATTTTAAAAAATGAGAGTAGCAAACATATTTATTGATTGTTGGCAACTTATTTAGATTTACTTTGTAAGTAAAAATACCTGAAATGAAAAAAGTATTAATTGTAGGAGAAGAATTAGAAATAGGGCGTACCGAGGAACTGTACGGACGAGGGTTTTCTGCCTTCGGATGTAAGGTACAACATTTCAGCTGGAAAGAAGTAACATCTAATTTATCTTTGGGTAGCTTGTGGGATAGAGTTGCTTGGCGATTAGCATGGCAACTACTAGCAAAGTCAGCGAATTCTAAATTAGTAGAACAGGCAAATCAGTTTCAACCTGATTTAACTTTAGTCATTTCACCTCGGCTAATTCACCCTGATAGTATTTTGGCTTTACAGCAAAATGGTTTAGCCTTTGTATTTTATACAGATAACCCTGTAGATGCTCATCATACCCACACTAATTCCTGGATAAAACGTGGATTTCCCTTATGGGATGCAGCTTTTATTTGGAGTCAGCAACTTGTTGAGCGTTTAAATAAAAATGGTGTTAAACAAGCTTTTTTTCATCCCTTTTGTAGCGATGTTGAATATCATTTTCCTCAACGACAAACTAATCCAATATACGATTTGGCATTTATCGGTAACTGGGATGCTAGCCGTAAACGAGAGCGATATTTAAAAGCGATCGCTGATTATCGATTAGGACTTTGGGGTTCAAATTACTGGAATACTCATTGCCAAGAAGCCTCTTTAAAAGGTCTGTGTCAAGGAATGTGCAGTTACCAAGAAATTCCTCAAGTTTTAGGCTCTGCTAAAATGGGTCTTAATATTCTCCGTCCTCAAAATGAAGATGGACATAACATTAGAACTTACGAAATTCCTGCAACAGGCAGATTGATGCTTAGTGAAAGAAGTGAGGAATTACTAAATTTATTTGTAGAAGATAAAGAAGCAGTTTATTTTTCCGATCCTGATGAATTAAGACGAAAGTTTGAATATCTTTTAAACAATTCTGATGTAGTTGAAGCTATTAATAAAGCTGGTTATCAAAAAACATTAAAAAATAAAATTAGCCATAGAATTTTAGAAATTTTCAGTATTTACAATAATATTAAATCTAAAAAATTACAAGTTTAGTTCTACAGTTTTACCATTTATTTTTAATAAAACCAAGGTTAGAGATTGAAAAGTAAATCAAAAATAAATGAGCAACATACTACCAAGATTAGAATTTTTAACACAGTCCTTGTTCAGAAAACAAGAGTTTTGCCCTCATTGTAAAACTCAACATTATCAAACAATAGCCAGAAAATATATTTTAGTGGAAGTTAAGCAATGCTGTTCTTGCAAACTATGTTTTACAAGCCCGATTTATCAGCCTTTACTCACATCTAGTTTGTATGATTACTTCTACTCTGCCGAGGGTTCTATTACTCGCCTACCAAGTAATGATGAATTAATTGCACTAAAAAACAATTGTTTCCAAGGATCGGATAAATACTTTGGCGATCGACTCAAAGCAATTAAGTTACTTTCTCCAGAAGGTAATCTCCTAGAACTTGGTTCGTCTTGGGGATATTTTCTTTATCAAGCACAACAGTATGGATTTAAAGTGACTGGTTTAGAAATTAGCGAGCCACGCCGTTTATTTGGAATCCAAAATCTGGGAGTAGAGATTGTTGAAAATATTAACAAGCTGGATTGCAGACTGTTTGATATTGTTTATACAGCACATACTCTAGAGCATTTTACCGATCTCTCAACTATCTTTAAAGATATTTACTTGCTTCTGAATAGTAAAGGTTTACTTTTGATTGAAGTACCAAATTTTGATTATACAAAATTTGGCAAACAATCTTTATCTATTATAGGAGCAGTCCATCCATTAGGTTTTTCAAGTGAATTTTTTGAAAATAATCTTCCGAAATATGGCTTTAAAATTCGAGGGTTTTATAATTCATGGGATGCGTTTCCAGAAAAAGCAGTGGCTAAAAGTCAGCAAGATGTTGTTATCGTGATGGCTGAAAAAATCTAGCAATCGGTTTTTATTCTTAATAATGAAAGTTACTATATCGGTTTTTGGGCGTTTTTGGGGATTTTACCTAGCCCAGCAATTGCAAAAAAGAGATTATTTACATAGGTTAATTTCTACATATCCAACTTTTGAAATTACTAAGTATGGTATTGATAGAGATTTTATTAGTTCTATTTGGTATTTAGAAGTTCTATCGCGTAGTTGGTATCGATTACCAAATTGGCTAAGGGGCGATCGCAACTTACAATTATGGTTTTTAGAGCAGTTTGATTCCTCAGTCACAAAATTATTATCACCTGGCTTTGACTTATTTGTAGGTTGGTCGGGAGCTAGTTTTTGGTCTGTGCATAAGGCTAAAGAACTCGGCGCTAAAACAATAATCGAGCGCGGTAGCAGCCACATACATTACCAAACAGAAATTCTCAAAGAAGAATATGAAAGGTGGGGATTGCAATTTACAGAAACTCATCCTGGAATATATACAAGAGAAATCAAATCTTATGATGATGCTGATAAAATTGCTATTCCTAGTCTCTTCGTGAAGCGAACTTTTTTAGAACAGGGAATACCAGAAAAGAAGCTCATTCATGTTCCTTATGGAACTTCTTTAGCAGAATTTTATCCAGTTCCAAAGGAAGATAATATCTTTCGAGTTATTCACTGTGGTACTATTTCACTGCGTAAAGGCGTACAGTACTTATTGCAAGCTTTTCATGAATTAAATTTACCAGATGCCGAACTTTGGTTTGTAGGTTCAACCGATCCAGAAATAGAGCCTTTTTTAGCAAAATATCAGAACGATAAAATTATCTACAAAGGTAAGCAGCCTCAAAATCAATTGCGATGGTTCTATTCCCAATGTTCGGTATTTTGCCTTGCATCAATCGAAGAAGGTTTAGCAATGGTTCAACCTCAAGCAATGGCTTGCGGGCTACCTATAATTCATACCACTAATACAGGTGGTGAGGATATTGTACGAGATGGGATTGATGGTTTTTGCGTGCCTATTCGAGATGTAGAGGCTATTAAAGAAAAAATTCTTTTTTTATATGAAAACCCCGATAGGCGACTTGAAATGGCAAATAACGCTTTAAAGCAGGCTCGTAAATCTCTTTCTTGGGATGACTACGGACAGAAAATAATTAGTGCTTATTCAAAGATATTACAGTAAATTTAAGTTTATTTATATCAATTAATTATTGCCAAAATGTATGCAGATGTCTAAAAAATATAAATTTTTAGTCTATCCCAAATTACCAAAAGCGGGCTTAGGCAATATGCTTTTAGTTTGGGCTAGAGCTGTTTTATTTGCTCATATTAATGACCTTCATATTGTTGCCCCAGCTTGGGGTAAGTTGGTAATTGGGCCTTATATAAGAGGCGAACGAGATAAAAGATATTACGGTCATCTATTTTCTAACAAAAATTATGTATCGTCGATTAATTATTTCATGGCAAGGTTAAAAAAGAACATACATATTTATCACAATCCTGCCATATCTAAGATAGAACTATTTAATTTAGAACCATCAGAAGCAAATTTTTATTTATTTATTTTTAACCAATTGCCGCATTGGAGCGACTTCTTTGTAGATTTAAAAGAATATCAACCCATTATCAAGGAGAAATTACTTACTACTATTCGTCCCTCTGTACTTGAAGCTATTTCTGTGCGTCCAGCACCCCAAATCGGAATTCATATTAGAATGGGTGACTTTAAAGCCCTAAAACCAGAGGATGATTTTACTAAATTAGGTGGTGTTCGCACTCCTTTTAGTTGGTTTATTAGGGTTATTGATGCTATTCGGGCAATTGCTGGTTATGATGTGCCTGTGACTATATTCTCAGATGGTCGCGATCGCGAGCTAAGTGAATTACTCACGCTTTCCCAAATTTCGCGTGCATCTACTGCCTCTGCTTTATCCGATATGCTTACTTTATCTCAAAGTAAGGTCTTAATTACTTCTAGTGGAAGTACATTTAGCTACTGGGCTTCGTATTTAGGAAAGTGCCCTACTATATGGCATCCAGCACATTTCCATGCAGGTGTTTTCTCTGCCGATGTCAGCCAAACTGTATTTGAGGGGGGTTTCGATCCTGAGTCTATGCAACCACCAGATTTACTGGTTCATAACATGAAATCAGCCTTTAATAATTCCCATTAAATCTTGCTTTGCTTAAATTCTTAAGTGGATCAAAAATTTTTAATAACTCTATCTCAAATACAGCAATGGGTAAAAAAAGTATTGGAATACTTATATATGCCAACCCAGATTACTATCCTCCAACAATTAATGCTGTTCATTTATTATCAGAACATTTTGATATCATTTTGATTGGCCGAAATCAACATCCTCCTCATTGGCAATATCCTTCTAATGTCAGCGTTCATCGTTTGGGTGAATACACATCAGTACAAGAACGGGAGCAAGCTTCTGCGGGGGTTAAACTATGGGAATATATTAAATTTATTGCTCAAGCAAGCCGCCTTCTCACAAATGTATCTTTAATTTATGCTTACGATGCTTTTGGATATACATCTGCCTACCTTTGTCGGCTACTCCAACATCAGCAAACTCCACTTATCTACCATAATCATGACCTAAACTATCAGTTGTTTAGTCTGTCTTCTTTATCAGGATGGGTTCAGAGAGGAGAACTAAAGTGGGTACATAAAGCTAATCTTCTTGTCTTTCCCTCTCAAGAACGAGCTTTGTTATTCAAAAGGCTGACAAATTTCAATGGGGAACTCATGATAGTACCCAATTTCCCGAGAAAATCATATTTTAAAGAACATGTAAATTTCACGAAACTTATATTAGAACGGTTTCAAAAACCTAATATATTACTACAAGGTACTATCTCCATAAAAAATTCTTTGCTGGAATTAATTAATTCTCTCAGTTATTTAGATAGTTCCGTAGAACTTAAACTTATCGGGCCAATTAAAGAAGAAGAAAAAGATTTAATGAAAGATTTGGTTATCCGCAATCAGGTAGCCGAACGCGTTCAGTATGTTCCGCCAGTTCCCTACAATGAACTTCCTTGGCATACTTGGGAGGCTTCTATAGGTGTTTGTTTATATCAAAAAACAAACGTTAACCATCAAACTATGGGAACAGCATCAAATAAAATTTATGAATATGCTGCTTGCGGATTACCTGTGATTGTTAGCGATCAGCCTGACTATCGAGAACATCTTGCAGGCGAGACTTGGGTTAGTTTTGCCGATCCTGATAATCCTGAATCTATTGCATTTGCTGTTAAAAATATATTAACTAACTTTGATAAATACGAAAAAATGTGTTTATCAGCTAGACGAGCTTTTGAAGAGAAGTACAATTACGAGTCGGCTTTTTCATCTTTGTTTGCGAAGATACAGGATTTAGCCAATTTTAGTAAGTTAGCAAAAAATTAGTTAAATAAACCAATGCATAATTATTATACCGAACAGACACAAAACCATTATGAAATTGCTGTTGTTCGAGTAAAAAAAAAGCAGGATAGTTATTTAAAAAGAATTTGCCTATTGCTTTTATTTGGTCTTGGTGGAGGTAGTTTTTATTTATGGGAACACTGTCCACCATCACTCTCAAGTGATAAAGCAATTCTTGCACTGAATATAATCTGGCTAGCCTTTCTCCCAAGTATCCATTATCTACTAGATCGTCAGCGTCCACCGATGCCATTTCTGCCATTAATGGGCATTTTTTACGCTAATAGCTTCGCTTTACCTATGTTTTCTCATGAGAAATTAGGCATAGGTCGTTGGTCTCAAATTCATGTTAGTACTGAGTCGTTGCAACTGACGGCGATCGGATTACTTGCGATGCTCGTGTCTTTCTATGTATCGAAATTTTCTCTATGGAAAAAAGTTTCTTATTTGAAGTTACCTAATTATTCTTTAACTAATCTGGTAATTCCAGTGAGATTATTAGTAATATCGCATATTATTTTTTCTTACTTTATTAAACTTCCATCTGTAGATCAACTTTCAGATGCAATTGGGAATATAGGTTATGGAATGTTTTATATTCTCTGGTCTCGCGGTGAAAAACTATCTCTTCAAACTAAACTAATTGTCGGTTCATGTTTTTTATTCGATTTGCTTCTACGTTTTGTTGGAGGTGCTTTAGCAAATATTGGATTTATCGGTACGTTCATGGGTATAGTTATTTTCTACGAACGCAAACGCATCCCATTTCTGTTGATTGGTATATTATTGATATTTTTTATTACTTTTAATGTAGTAAAAGGAGAGTATCGTCAGTTAACTTGGTACGGGCCATACTCTAATGCAAGTCCGATAGAAAAGGCTCAATTGTTTATAGATATTACAATGAAACATTACTTTAATCCTGAGAATCAATCAGAAAAAAAAGAGTCTTCGACGGCCGCTGCTATGTCCAGAACGGCACACATTATACTTTTTTCAAATATCATTGCAGATACTCCTAAACGAATTCCTTATTGGAATGGTGAAAGTTACTTGGGCATCTTGACAAAGTTTATTCCACGTATTTTGTGGCCTAATAAACCTTCAGAAATTATAGGCAATGTATTTGGGAGGCGTTACAAATATGTAGAAAAAAATGATTACTCTACTACTATTAATCTACCATTGATGGTAGAAATGTATGCTAATTTCGGAGCTTTAGGCGTACCTATAGGAATGTCACTTTTAGGAGCTTTATTTGCTTTGTTTGAGCAAAAGCTTAATTCTCCGAAAATGGGTACTCTAGAAATTGTCATAGGAATTGCGGTTTTGTATTTTTTTACTTCCCACGAGTGGAATTTTTCCCTGATGTTTGGAAGTGTTTTTAATATTACATTATCCATATATTTCCTCTTTAGATTTATCTTGCGTAGGCAGCGAATCAAACAACAAGCAGCATTATAGTAGAGATAATTCAGACTCATAGTCTGAGGTTTTGTTATGGAAAAATACAAATATCAAAAATATAAAAAAATCTCCTTATGGTTTCCGGAGATTTTTGAATTGAAGGGTGGAATTCAAGTTTATTCAGTATTTTTACTGGAAGCATTACAATACTTATATCCCAAGGTAAACTATAATATTTTTCTCAAACAAGATACTCGCTGCTCAAAAAAATCTTTTTTTAACGCTAACACCGAATTTTACTTTGCAGGAACTTGGCCGTTACCTTTACGGACAATTGTCTTTGCTAGTCAAATTATCGGATATGGAATTCTACAATCTCCTAGCTTGATTATCACTTCTCATCTCAACTTTAGCGTTGCTACTTACTTATTAAAACGACTAATAGGCATTCCTTACTGGGTTGTAGCTCATGGAATTGAGGTTTGGAATCTTCAGAATTCTAATCTACAGACAGCCCTGAAATATGCTGACAAAATTCTAGCCGTTAGTCACTATACACGCGATCGCCTCCTCCAAGAACAAAACCTCGACCCCGATAAAGTCGTCGTTCTACCCAATACTTTCGATGCCAATAATTTTCAGATTGCACCTAAACCAGATAGCCTCCTCAAACGATATGGTTTGAAACCCGAACAACCTATTATCCTTACCGTTGCTCGGCTTTCCCAATCAGAGCATTACAAAGGCTACGATAAAATTCTAGCTGCCTTACCCCAAATTCGTCAGGCAATTCCTGATGTTCGTTACATTTTAGTAGGTAAGGGAGACGATAAACCCCGAATCGAACAGCTAATTTCTCAATATCAACTCGAAGATTGCGTAACTTTAACTGGCTTCGTTGCTGATGAAGAACTTAGTTCCCATTACCAGCTGTGCGATTTATTTGCGATGCCAAGCAAAGGAGAAGGATTTGGTATTGTTTACCTAGAGGCTCTCGGCTGCGGTAAACCTACCCTTGGAGGCAATCAAGATGGGGCGCAAGATGCCCTCTGTCAGGGCGAGTTAGGTGCGCTAGTCGATCCGGATGATATAAATGCGATCGCCAAAACAATAATTCAAATCCTACAGGGTACTTATCCTAATCCCCTCATCTATCAACCAGAGACTTTGAGAAAAAAGGTAATTGAAAAATTTGGCTTTGAACAATTTAAAAAAACTCTAGGTAGCTATTTAGAAAAATATTATATATGTAACTGATAGTTATATAAAATTTAATAAATTATGTTTAATCCATATTTTGCCAATTTTAGTACTAGTAAAATCGTAAATGACCTGAGAAATAAAGGTTATTTTGCTTTTGAACAAGCATTAAACTCACAATATATTGACGAACTACTTCAAGAAATTGATTTCAATCAAATACTTCTAAATACTAATGATATTGGTGTAGTTAAGGCTCAAGATATTAAATTTTTTACTCATTGCCTAGCCGGATCTAAAAAAACCTACGATGTCATTACTTCAAAAAAAGTTTTAGAGATTTGTAAACAATATTTTACGGATAGTTATAAGTTAACTAATCATCGAGTTTATCAAATATCTAAAAATTCGCACATGCCCTGGCATACGGATAACAACCGTCAAGTAGGCAAACAATTATCTGAAAAACATAATATGCCTGGTCTGTTATTTTTGTTTTATTTATCTGATGTTGAAAAAAATGCTTTTCAATATATCAAGGATTCTCATAAATGGTCTAGAAAATATAGAAATGAGATTTACTTGAGCGATAGTTATATTGAGAGTAAATATAGCAAAGATATCCTAACATTTCCCATGCCCAAGGGAAGTTTTATCTTATGCGATATCCACGGAATACATAGAGCAGAACCTTTTCAAGATAAAACCTACGACAGAACTACCTTACTTTTTCAAGTCGATGAAGTTGGGAGTAAAAATATAGGACATGGTGAGAAAAATCTCGTAAATACTGAGTATCTTGATAATCTCACACCAGAGGTAATGGATTATCTGGGATTTGGTTTTAAAAGAGATTATCCAGCTTTTCCTAACACTTCTATTGCTACTATGAAACTGGAAGATATTTTAGAGTTACAAAAGCAATTGTTACCCAAAATCTTTGAGGCAATTAACAAAAACCTTATCAAGTCTATATTGCCTCCAGAAACTATAATTAATGCCAAGCGAATACTCTGGTGTCTAAAATCAAAATATTCTCGGCACAAATAAAATTTATAATAATTAATGAAAATTTTGTTAATAGCTAATTACCAATTAGATGCAATTATAAGTATGGATATATTTGCCTCTATGTTGGAAAATTACTTAACCAAACTTGGGCATCAAGTACAAGTTATTCGCCCAACTCCTTGGTTTGGGAATCTAATTTCATCAGCTTTTTTACGAAAATGGTTAGGTTATATTGATAAATTAGTTATCTTCCCGGTGCAATTGCGTCAAGCATTATCTTGGGCAGATGTAGTTCATATTTGCGATCAAGGTAATGCGTTTTATGCAAAATATTTACAAAATATTCCCCATATTATTACTTGTCATGACTTATTCCCGATTCGTTCTGGTTTGGGAGAATTTCCAGAATATCGTACTGGATGGACTGGTAAGCAATTGCAGCAGATGGTGATGAGGGGACTTAATCAAGCGCAAAAAGTTGCTTGTGTTTCCCAAGCGACTAAAAGTGATGTGTTGCGTCTTTCTTCTCTGCCGGATAGTGCTGTATCTGTGATTCAGATGGGCTTAAACTATCCCTATAATCCGATGGCATCTACAGAATCGCAAGCACGTTTAAAAGCTTTGGGAATTCCGGAAAATTGCCAATTTATTCTGCATGTAGGAGCAAATCACTGGTATAAAAATCGATTGGGAGTATTATCAATCTTTTATAATTTGATTGGGCAATTGAACGAACCAGAGTTTTACTTGGTCATGGTAGGTAAACCCATGACTGATGAAATGCATCACTTTATCAAAACTCATAATATTGCTCAAAAGGTAATAGAGCTAGTAGAAATTGATAACGAAAATCTCAGAGCTATTTATTCTACTGCGACAGCCTTACTTTTTCCTTCTCTGTATGAAGGTTTTGGTTGGCCGATTATAGAAGCTCAAGCTTGTGGTTGCCCTGTATTTACATCAAATCGTTCTCCAATGAAAGATGTGGGAGGAGAAGCAGCTATATATATAGAACCGGATCAACCACAAGAAACTGCCGAAATTATTATTTGTAATCTGCCTACACTAAAAACATTAAAGTTAAAAGGATTTGTGAATTCTCAAAGATTTTCCGCAGATAAAATGGTTTACGAGTATATTAAAGTTTATCATCAGGCCATTAATGAAAAATTTAATTTTATAGCGAGTAAACAACGCCTTGTTTCAAAAGATTAAATAGTGGATATTCCTCGACAGTGCTACAAAACTCCATTATGAGAGTTCTCCATATTATTCCATCTGTTTCTCATGTGCGGGGCGGCCCAAGTCTTGTTGTTATGGATATAGTTAAGGCATTACGAGCTAAAAATATTGATGCTGAAATTGCCACAACTAACGACAATGGCAACTACTTACTTGATGTTCCTTTACAGAAACTTATTGAATATAAACAAGTTCCAATTACGTTTTTCTATCGCTTTTCACCCCCGATAAAAATTATCAGAGAATACGCTTTTTCTTGGCAGCTAACAGTGTGGCTGTGGGATAATATTTGCGACTACGATATTTTACATATTCATGCGATATTCTCTTATACATCAACGATCGCAATGGCGATCGCTCGCCTAAAAAATGTTCCCTATATTACGATGCCGCATGGCTTATTATGCCAATGGTCTTTGCAGCAAAGCAGCCGCAGAAAGCAAATTTACATGAGGTTAATCGAGCAAGCTAACCTCGATCGCTCTCAGGCTATCCATCTTACCTCCCAACAAGAACATGAAGAAGTTGCTCAATTAAGACTCAAAGCCCCTATTTTTGTATTACCTCACGGACTTTCTACACCCCAACCGATTTTCAATGCCCGTTATCTACTCCGCCAACATTTAAAAGTCCCACCAGACGAACCCATTATTTTATTTTTATCCCGCCTGCATCCCAAAAAAGGACTAGACTATCTGATTCCTGCTTTGGGCAAACTCACTCACCATCGTTTCACCTTTGCGATCGCAGGTAGTGGTTCTCAAGAATATGAAACAGAGATTGAGTCGGCGCTGGTTGCAAATAACATTCGCGATCGCACTCATTTTACAGGATTTGTTGTTGGAGAGACAAAAGACCTCTTACTTCAAGGCTCGGATCTGTTTGCCTTAACTTCGCATACTGAAAACTTCGGTTTAGCAGTTCTAGAGGCTTTAGCTGTCGGCGTTCCCGTTTTGCTTACCCCTGGTGTTGCTTTGGCTAGTGTGGTTCAAGAACACCAACTGGGTTACGTTGTTCAAATGGATGTAGTGGCGATCGCTTTAGCTATCGAAAAATATCTGACTCATCCCCAAGAAGGTAAAAATATGGGCGATCGCGCTCGTCAAACGATTAGAGAAAAATACACTTGGGAGAAAATAGTAACTAAAATTATTGATGTTTACCAAGCATTTATTTTCAACCATAATTATTGCAAATAAATGCTTTAAAAATGACAATTATTTTCAATCTCTTATTATGTAAAAATTTTTTAGTAATTAAAAAATTATGTGTGGCATTGCCGGAATTTTAACGCAAACTGAGATTAAAAACAGTTTGGAAACCTTAATGCTGAGAATGCAAAATGCGCTCCAGCATCGCGGCCCTGACGACCGAGGAATTTATATTTCTCCAGATAGAGAAGTTGGTTTTGCTCATACTCGCCTTTCCATTCTTGACCTGAGTGCAGCAGGACATCAACCGATGTCTACAGCTGACGGACGCTATTGGATTACTTTTAATGGAGAAATTTACAACTTTCTAGAACTGCGGCAAACTCTAGAAGCAAAAGGAGAAAAATTTTCTTCCCAAACCGATACTGAAGTTATTCTCAAACTTTATCAGCAGCAAGGAGCAGAATGCGTCGATAAATTGCGCGGTATGTTTGCTTTTGCGATTTGGGATAACCAAGAACAAACCTGCTTTATTGCCCGCGATCCTTTAGGAATTAAACCTTTATACTATTGGCAATCTGGAGCGAATTTAATATTCGCTTCAGAAATTAGAGCAATTCTAGCATCGAAATTACCTAGCATTGCCTTAAGTCCAGAGGGTTTATATGGCTATCTTGTCAGTGGAACAGTACCAGAACCTCACACCTTAATTGCCGGAATTCGCTGTTTACAAGCCGGCCATTGGTTGCGATGGCAAGCAGGTAATCTCATCCAAAAACAATATTGGCAAATTAACTTTGGTTCGGAAACAATTTCTCTGGCAGAAGCTAAAGAAAAAGTCCGTAATGCACTCATTGACTCTACCGAACATCACTTTATCAGCGATGTGCCAGTAGGAATATTTTTAAGTGGTGGAATTGACTCAAGCTCAATTGTTGCCTTAGCTCGTCAAACTCAAAAAGGGAATTTACGCACCTACTCAATTGGCTTTGAAGAAAATGAGTGGAATGAAGGAGAACTCGCCCAAAAGATTGCTCAAGAATTTGATACCGAACATACAGAATATCGAGTAACTTCCTCTTTAGGACGAGATTTATTACCAAAATTTTTAGCAAGTATCGACCAACCTAGTATTGACGGCTTCAATACTTTTTGTGTCTCCCAAATTGCCTGCAAAGATGGGACTAAAGTAGTTTTATCTGGATTAGGTGGAGATGAATTATTTGGTGGCTATAAAACATTTCAGCAAGTGCCAAATATGGTTCGTTGGGGTCAGCAACTCCACAAAATTCAACCCATCAGTAACACTGTAGGCAAAGGATTAGCAACTTGGGGGACATCGCCACGAATCAAACGTTTAGGAGACTTTTTACAACAAAAGCCAACAAGTGCAGCAGCTTACCGTAGTTTTAGAGGCATTTTCTCCCAAACAGAAGCTTGGAAAATTACTCGGCACTACCTCAAAGATTCCTATTTTCCGATTTGGGAGGGAATGATTTTTCCAGATAGCAACCTCACTAAAAATCTCCCTTCTTTGGAAGATGAAGTTAGCCGTTTAGAACTGAGCTGTTATATGCGTAATCAGTTGTTGCGCGATAGCGATATTATGAGTATGGCATGGGGTTTAGAATTGCGAGTTCCCTTAGTTGACCGAGCTTTACTAGAAGCGATCGCTTCTATTCCTAGCCAGATGCGTCTCGCACCAGGTAAACAATTATTAATTCAAGCAATTCCTGAGTTACCAAGTTGGTTGCTTAATCGTCCCAAGCGAGGATTCTTTTTTCCATTCCAGGAATGGATAGAGAAAGATTGGAGCGATTATTTTCCAGTTCATGAATTCAGTAAAGATATTAATCTCAAACTATGGTATCGTCGTTGGAGTTTAGCAATTCTCCATTCTTGGTGGCAGCAAGTTGCAGTATAAGTTTTAAAATGAACGAGAAAATTCCCACAATCAAAATTAGAAATCTTGTAGAATAAATTAAATTTATATTTCTATATAGTAAGAAAACAAATATTCTTAGTTTGATAACTCCTATTTCAAAACGTAAAAGTTTTGGATAAACATGAAAATTCTTCATATTATTCCTTCTGTGGCATCAGTGCGAGGCGGGCCTAGTCAAGCAGTATTAGAAACAGTTAAAGCACTGCGAAATCAAGGAGTTGCAGCAGAAATTGCCACCACTAATGATAATGGCAACGATTTACTTGATGTGCCTTTAAAACAGTGCATCGAGTATAAACAAGTACCAATTTGGTTTTTCTCGCGTTTTTCTCCTCAAGTTAACTTCATTAGGGAATTTGCCTTTTCTAGTCAGCTAACTTGGTGGTTGTGGCAAAATGCTGGTAACTACGACTTGTTACATGTCCACGCTATTTTTTCATACGCTTCTACAGTGGCGATGGCGATCGCTCGAATTAAAAACATTCCTTACATTGTTCGCCCTTTAGGACAACTGTGTGAATGGTCGCTCCAGCAAAGTGCCCGCAAAAAACAGATTTATCTCCAGTCCATCGAACGAGCTAACCTCAACCACGCCCAAGCACTGCACCTTACCTCACAACAAGAACAACAGGAAGTTGCTGATTTAGGTTTGAGGGTTCCTAGCTTTGTTTTACCTCACGGACTGTTGATTCCCGAACCTGTAGCTAACGCTCGTCATCGCCTCCGTCAATACCTCAACCTGCCAGCAGATGAACCTGTGATCTTATTTTTATCTCGTTTGCATCCTAAAAAAGGACTAGATTATCTCATCAAAGCCTTGGGTAAATTGAGCGATCGCCGTTTTAGTTTTGTTTTAGCAGGTAGCGGTACCAAAGAATACGAAGCGGAAATAGAGTCTCTTCTAGTCAAAACTGGCATTCGCCATCGCACCTATCTGCCTGGATTTGTGGCTGGAGAGACAAAAAACTTATTCATCCAAGGCTCGGATTTATTTGCACTCACATCCCACTCGGAAAATTTTGGAGTAGCTGTTTTGGAGGCTTTAGCTGTAGGCGTTCCCGTTTTACTAACTCCTGGTGTGGCTTTAGCTAGTGTGGTGCAACAAAATCAGCTTGGTTACATTGCCCAAATGGATGTTTCAGCAATTGCCGAAGCTATCGATCGCTATTTGAGCCATCCTCAAGTCGGTATAGAAATGGGCGATCGCGCTCGTCAATTAGTTTTGGAGAACTATACCTGGAATCGCATTGCTAAAAATCTTATGGATATATATACGAAACTTCTCAAGCAAGAATTACTATCTCAAACAATAATTTAGCATATCGAAGTCATCAAGAGACTGTATTTAGCGATCGCTCTCAAGACTAGCGCATCAAATTTATTCGTCAGACTGCTTTTTCTTGTGGACTGCGATTAAGTGAAAACACTCGGCAATCCTTAATAAACTTGATTGATTTATGGCATCTATCTTAGAGAGAATTACTCCTCTCATCCTTACTTACAACGAATCCCCAAATATTCATCGCGTCATCGAGCGCCTGACCTGGGCAAACAAGATTATTGTTATTGACAGTTATAGTGATGATGATACTGTAGACATCCTGCAAAATTATCCTCAAGTAAAAGTTTTTTATAGAAAATTTGATTCCTTTGCCAATCAATGCAATTATGGCTTATCAAAAATTGATACTACCTGGGTTCTTTCTTTAGATGCTGATTATATTCTGAGTGAAGAATTAATTAATGAAATTAATTTTTTACCAGAAAAATCGGAAATAAATAGTTATATTGTGCCATTTAAATATTGTATTTTTGGCAAACCTTTGCACGGTACGTTACTACCACCACGGAAAGTTTTATATAAGTCAAAAAAAGCGATTTATCAAGATGATGGACACGCGCATCGCGTGATTGTGGAGGGAAATTCTCAAAAACTTTTAGCTTGCATTTTTCACGACGATCGCAAACCCCTAAGCCGTTGGTTGTGGGCGCAGGATCGCTATATGGCGATCGAAGCAAAAAAATTACTAGAAACTCCAGAAAACGAACTTAGTTTAGGCGATCGCATCCGCAAACAAAAAATCCTAGCTCCCTTCATCATCTTAATTTACTGCCTGATATTGAAAGGAGGTATTTTAGATGGCTGGCATGGTTGGTACTATGCATTGCAGCGCGTACTGGCAGAAATTCTGCTAGTAATTCGGCTAATAGAAGCCGAAAATACAAATTAACTAGAAAAAATCAAGACGTCAAAAATAGGGTGTGGGGTGTGGGGTGTGGGGTGTAGGGTGTAGTGAAAAGTGTGTTGGAAGGGGCTTGTATCCCCTACCAACACAATTGCCCTCAAGGGCAGGGCTTGTAAAGAAGGAGGTGGTTGGGGCTTTTTCTTCCCTAACACCCCACACCCTACAACCAACAAAGCGCCCCAACGGGGCTTGGTCAGCCATCAGAATTTGGTTGGTTATTTTTTCTGCAATCTTCAAAATTTAATTTTATTATGGCTGAAGTTCGTGCTAATTCTCGAATTGTCCCAGTGGACGGCTTGCGTGGTATCGCCGTTCTAGGAGTAGTATGGGCCCATGTTTGGTTCTTCTGCGGTAACCCAATTTTATCATTGGGAAAAATTGCTTCTATTGATTTGGACTTGAATAGAGCTGTGTCAATGATTGGCACGGGAGTAGATATGTTTTTCGTGATTAGTGGGTTTTGCATGTATTTAATGTATACCCGCCAACAAACTCAGTTTGCCTGGACTAGTTACGTTACTTTTCTGAAAAACCGTTGGTTAAGAATTGCCCCGGCTTTCTATATATCAGCATCAGTATGTGCAATTATCTATATTTTTGTAGGCAAATCTTTACCTTGGGTTGATTTGTTGTCTCATGCAAGTTTTACCCATATCTTTTTTCCGAATACAGGAAGGTTAGCTTCTCCTTTTTGGTCGCTGGCAACAGAGTGGCACTTTTACCTGTTTGTGCCTTTATTTATTTGGGCTGCGGCACAGTGGGGATTTTGGCCTGTAATTACTGTAACTATTTTATTTTCGATGGGATGCCGTACTTGGATGTATGCGAGTCCTGCCGAATTAGAACTGATTTGGAAACCTCAAATACCTATCCGCCTAGTGGAGTTTGCTTGGGGTATGTGTATAGCCTGGTTATATATCAAAAAAATTATGCCCCCGAAAATTTTGTCGGCGGAGAAGGGTTTTTTAATTGCATTTAGCATCGCCTATTTCGGTCGTTTGTTAATGGTTACTGAAGTAGTAAATTTAGCTAGCTCTTTTGGATATATATGTAAAATTCTAGCCGAACCTGTTTTAACTCTCGGCTATAGCCTCATGCTCTGGAATGCGATCGCCAGCAGTTCTGTGTTTGAAAAATGGCTCAGTCATCGTTTCATCCAAGCCATTGGTCGTTGGTCATACAGCCTTTATTTATGGCATTGGTATCCTTGTGCATGGATTTCACAATTAGTTGCCAAACAGTTTGGTGAAACACCTTTTACTCAGCATATTGCCCTAATATTGTCCCTCGTAGTGTTGATTCCCTTGTCTTCTCTCTCCTACCATTGGCTTGAAGCACCTTATTTCCGGAAGCGACATTCCCAAGCTCTTGTATGAAAGAAGATTACGAGCAACAAGAAGTTTTAGGCGTTGCTTATTCATACCAATATTCTGGATTGCTGATATTTAAGCAATTTCAATATTTCAAATAATCAAACTTAAACTATGAATATTCTTGGAATTAACGCTTACCACGGTGATGCTTCAGCTTGTCTAGTTCAAGATGGTCAATTGATTGCCGCAGTTGAAGAAGAAAGGTTTAATAGAGTTAAACATTGGGCTGGATTTCCCGCAGAATCTATTCGCTATTGCTTGAAAGTTGGTGGTATTAGTGCCGCAGATTTAGACCATGTGGCGGTATCTTTTAACCCCAAAGCCAACCTCAATCGCAAACTTCTGTTTACTCTCCAACAACGTCCTTCCCTATCATCGCTTTTAGATCGGTTTAACAAACAAAGTAAATCTACGAGTCTGAAGCAACAGTTAGCAGAAGCTTGTTATTCTCAACCTGAAGAGATTAGGGCGACAATCCATAACCTGGAACACCATACAACTCACCTAGCAAGTGCTTTTTTTGTTTCTCCTTTTGAAAAAGCAGCCATCTTATCTATTGATGGTATGGGAGACTTTGTAAGTACGCTGGCTGCTGCGGGTGAAGGTAACCATTTAGAGTACTTTTCTCGTACTTATTACCCTCATTCCATCGGTTATCTTTACAATGCCATCACCCTTTATTTAGGGTTTCCTGCTTATGGAGATGAATATAAGGTGATGGGATTAGCACCTTATGGAGAACCAGAATATTTGGAAGCGTTTCGACGAATTATTTATCCTCAAGGTGATAGTTTTGAGTTGAATTTAGATTACTTCACTCACCACGAACAAGGTATTGCCATGAAGTGGGATAATGGAGCGCCAATTGTTGAACCTTTCCACAGTCCAGAACTAGAAAAATTATTCGGGCCGGCGCGACATCCGAAGTCAGAAGTTACCCAAAAGCATCAAAATATTGCTGCTTCTGTGCAGGCGGTGACCGAAGAAATCATTTTTCATTTAATTAATCGATTGAGCGATCGCTACGAGAGTGAAAATCTCTGCTTAGCAGGTGGTGTAGCGATGAATTCTGTTGCTAATGGCAAGATTACTCAAAATACACCCTTTAAAAATGTCTATATTCCAGTTGGTGCTGCTGACAATGGTACATCAATTGGGGCGGCCTTTTTTATCTGGAATCATCTGCTCAAGCAACCACGTCAGTTTGTTTTAGATCGTGCTGATTGGGGTTCTGAGTTTACTGATGAAGAATGCTTGCTAGCATTGCAATCTCACGATTTACAACCTCAAAAACTAGAAAAAGAAGCACTGTTACATCATGTTGTTGACGCCCTTTGTGAAGGAAAAGTAGTCGGTTGGTTTCAAGGGAGAATGGAGTTTGCTGCTAGAGCTTTGGGCAACAGAACCCTCCTCGCCGATCCCCGTCGTGGCGATATGCGGGATATTATCAACCTCAAAATTAAATTCCGAGAAAAGTTCCGTCCTTTTGCTCCTAGCATTCTCGAAGAACGGGTAAGCGAATTTTTTGAGATTGATGAACCAGCACCATTCATGGAAAAAGTCTTTAAAATTCGCCCTGAAAAAAGAGAGCAAATTCCAGCTGTTACTCATGTTGATGGTACCGGTCGCTTACAAAGTGTCAGCCGCCAAACTAATCCCCTTTATTGGGATTTGATTAATATTTTTGCTCAACGTACTGGCGTTCCCATCGTTTTAAACACATCACTCAATGAAAACGAACCGATTGTAAGGACGCCTACAGAAGCAATTGGGTGCTTTTTGAGAACTCACATGGATGCATTGGTTTTGGGTTCCTATTATGTAGAACGCAAAGATATTAAATCGGAATCTAGGGTATCAGGTGAGGCGATGGCGCATTTATGAGCAGTTAAGACAAATAAGTGTGATTTGTGTAGAGACAATAGATAAATTGTCTCTACAAACAGGGTTATACCAATTTAATGTGAAGTTGCACATATCTAGATCCCCCTAAATCCCCCTTAAAAAGGGGGACTTCGATCGTTTTTCTGGTTCCCCCCTTTATAAGCCCTACGGTGTACACACATCTCTGGAACAAAGCCAAAATCGTCTTATATCTCCCTAAATCCCCCTTAAAAAGGGGGACTTTGAGACTTTTTTGCCCCCCTTTTTAAGGGGGGTTGGGGGGATCTTAAGAAGATTAAAACGTTAACACCAACCGTATTGTTTTATATGTATTTAAAAACCCTAATTTAATCAATTTTTTAATATTTTTTAATGTAGTTGCTTTGGTTGTTAGCGATCGCGCTATTTCTCGTTAAACAAAATTAAGGCTCGTCAACTCGATAAACTTGGAGTGTTAACTTCTACCAAACAATATCTCGGTAATCCCGGGCTTAAAACTTAATATACTAAGGAACTGATTCGACCCACGATAAATGGTTCACCCAATCGGGTGAATGCGATCGCCCACTCACGAACTACTCTAAAAGAAGATGCAGTTTTAATTCTATAAGCATCATCGCTCACAGAATCAAAACTGCTTAATTGGCTATTCTAGATTTTAATTATACATTAATAAGTTCTTTATAAAGGGTCGAAGAGTGGGTGAAATCGTTACAAAATCAGTGCATACAGCAAGTTGCCAGCAACATGTTACTAACCTGCTATCAAAAATTGCTGTCAATTTACCAGGAGTTATTTTCCAAGTTCTGCAACAACAGGATGCTTCTGTGTCCGTGGTTTATGTAAGTTCTGGTTGTAAAAATTTGTATGAAATAGAACCAGAAGTTATAGAAGCAAACTTTCGCGTGTTATATGAACTGATTCATCCACAGGATATAAAAGCTTTTACAAAATCTATAACTGTTTGTAAGGAAACTTTAACACCTTGGCAATGGGAAGGTCGGATCTTTACGCCTAGTGGCAAATTAAAGTGGGTTCAAGCTAATTTTGCCCCAGAAACCCAACAAGAGGGGGATGTGCTTTGGAATGGCTTAGTTATAGATATTACAGAGCAAAAACAAGCACAAGCAAAATTGCAAGCAAGTGAGGCGCAGTATAAAGCAATTTTGTCTGCGATTCCCGATTTGATGTTTCGCATTAGCCGTGATGGCGAATATCTCGATTTGAAAAGTGAGGGAGCAAATGTCACCCTGAATCGAGAAGAAATAGTAGGAAGAAATTTGCAAGAATTATTGCCGAGTGATGTTGCAGCCATTAGCCAAGAAGCGATCGCTAAAACTTTAGACACTGGAAGTTTACAAACTTACGAATATCAGCTAGCAACGCCTTTGGGAATCAGAGATTATGAAGCGCGGTTGGTAGTTAGTGGTATAGATGAGGTAGTAGCAATTGTTCGAGATATTACAGAACGCAAACAAGCAGAAATTACTCTCCAAAATCTCGCCCAAAAATTTGCAAAAGCTTTTAGTTGCAGCCCCGATTCAATTACCATTAGTACGCTCATAGAAGGACGCTTCATAGAAGTTAACGACAGTTTTGTAAGGCTTTCAGGTTACGAGCGAGATGAAGCAATTGGGAAGACTTCTTTTGATTTAAATCTGTGGATAAATGCAAGCGATCGCTTGAAGATAATACAAGAATTACAAACTACAGGAGTAATCCGAAATTTAGAATTAGATTTTCGACAAAAATCTGGAAAGATAATTACAATTTTGCTTTCAGCGGAAATCATTGATTTAGATGGTAATCCTTGCCTACTAGCAGTTCATCATGATATTACAGAACGCAAGCAAGTAGAAGCCCAATTACTTATAGCGGCACAACGCGATCGCTTGTTAGCAGAGACTCTAGTGCGAATTCGATCTTCGCTAAATTTAGAAGAAATTCTCCAAACTACGGTAACGGAAGTCAGGCAGTTTTTGCAAGCCGACCGAGTTTTTATTGGTTTGTATAATGCTACTTCCGGGGTTAGAACTCTTGCCGAATCGGTAGATCCCAAATATCCATCAGTTTCTGGTTGGTCTACAAATGATGAAGCTTATCTCCAAGAATTAAAAAACTTTCTTCAAGATAATGTCGTGCGTGTTGTTGAAGATATAACGCAAATGCCAGCATCTTCTAAAGTGACAACACACTGTGAAAAATTTCAAACAAGGGCTGCTTTGGCAGTACCAATAATGTTAGATGAAGAACTATTTGGTGCGTTAATTGCCAATCAATGTTCGGCACCGCGTCATTGGCAGCCAATAGAAATTGATTTGCTACAACAAATGTCAGAACAAGTAGCGATCGCCATTCACCAAAGCCGAATTTACCGAGAACTAGCACAACTCAACACTAATTTAGAACACCAAGTACGAGAACGTACAGCACAATTACAACAGAAAATCCAAGAAGTTGAAGAATTACATCGTGTTAAAGATGTAGTTTTACACACAGTCGCCCACGATTTACGAACTTCCGTCATGGGTAATTTGATGGTGTTGCAGAATTTGTTAAATCAGGGGCTGGGGACTGGGGACTGGGGACTAGGAACCGGGGACTGGGAACAAGAGGACAAGGGGACAAGGAGACAAAGGGACAAGGGGACAAGAGGAATAACCAGTCTGCAATTCCCAATCCCCAATCCCCAATCCCCAGTCCCCAGTCCCCAATCCCCAATTCCCGTATCTCGCTCAATCATCGAGCGCATGATTCAAGGAAACGATCGCCAACTGACGATGATTAACTCATTGTTAGAAATTAATTCTTGTGAAAAACAAGGTCTGGAAATTCAACTCGAACTCGTGCAGTTTAGCACCTTACTAACAGGAATCTTCGCTCAGTTGGAACCCACGCTGACACAAAACCAAGCGACTCTCAAAAACTTGGTTACCGCAGATTTACCCTTAGTCATGGCTGATGCAACTCGCTTACAAAAAGTTGTGGCGCACTTAGTTACCCATAGCTTGCAAAATAATCCGCCAGGGTTAAACTTTACCCTCAGCGCCACCGTTGAAGCGGGAATGATTCGCACTCAGATTCAAGATGACGGTGTAGCCATGACTAAACTAGAGTGCGATCGCCTTTTCGATCTACACGTCCGCGATCCCCAAGATTGTTGTTCCACAAGCATTGGTTTAAAAATGTATCTTTGTCGCCAAGTTATTAAGGCACATGGCGGCGAAATTGGTGTCATGAATAACCGCAAACGTGGGTTAATTTTCTGGTTCACATTACCTCTGGCAACTCCATCCACCACAAATCACCCATAAACAATTCAAAATTCAAAATTCAAAATTAAAGACAATTTCTTCAAGGGGACTGTTACCCCGAGTGAAACTGGGGCTACCTGTAGAGGTAGGGGTCTTAAACCTTTTTATTTACGATAAATCAATAAGCTTGGCTTTTGAGGCAGGCAGGGGAAGCACAGGAGGCAGAGAAAGAAAAAAAGTTTTATCTCAACTGACTGTATTGACCCATAAATTACCAAAAAATGGGAAAGTAAATACTAGCGATCTATAGCAGTTGCCAGATAGATTAGGGCAAGGACTAATTATCAAACATAGATACTAAGCGGCTTTCAAACTTATCCCCCTGTTACCTTTTCCCTTTTCCCTGTTCCCTGCTATATATGCTAAGTATTACTAAAGACTGCTAAGCAATGCCAGATGGCTACCCCATTTACAACAGTGCAAAGCTGGTGGAGAGAAACCTTTTCTGCACCAAAAACAGATGAAATCACTCTTCTTTACCAAAGTTGGCGCAACCGATTTTTGTGGCAGAGATTGCGTTTATGGTTGTGGCTGGCGCTGATTTGTTTGTTGTCTTTTATTTTGCGAGATATTTATGGCTTCTTTTTTCCGTTTCAAGAGTTGAAGAAGCTGTCAGGATTAGCTCAACCTAGAAGCCTTGTAATTAATGTTGCAATGCTTCTAAATCTACTTATCTGCTTTGCCTTACATAAAACTCAATTCGGCCGCAATCGTCCAGATTTATTATTTTTGGGTTCTTCTTGGTCTATTAGTTTAGGATCGCAGTTATTTGCAACTTTCAAAGGTTTTGCACTACCCGATAGCATCGGGTGGTCGCTGTTGTTCTTGAGTCAAGCTATATTAATGCCAGTCTGCTGGGTGCTTCACTTGTTGTCTCAAGCAGCAGTGCTGATTTACTATTTTGGTGTAAATACAATACTTGGACTAAAAACCCCAATTCCAGAACACCCACAAATATATAATGTAACGTTTGTTTTATACATTTTTTGGTTTTGTACGATATGTGATATTGGCGTTTATCTCTACGATCGCCTGCAAGGTTCTGAGTTTTTCGCCCGTCAAGAACTTGAATCTGCCTATCAAAAACTCAAAGTTGCAGAAGCGAAATATCGCAGCATTTTTGAAAACGCCGTTGAAGGTATCTTTCAAAGCAGTCCCGATGGACGTTATATTACGGCAAACCCGGCTTTAGCAAGTATTTATGGCTACTCTTCAGCAGAGGAAGTGACAGCAAATTTCACTGATATCGAACATCAATTGTATGTCGATCCCAACCGCCGAGCAGAATTTGTCCGCCTGATGGAAAAATATGGCAGAGTTTCCGAGTTCGAGTCTCAAATTTATCGCCGAGATGGGAGTATTGTTTGGATTTCTGAAAAAGGTTATGCAGTCCGTGACGAAGGAGGAAACCTTTTGTACTACGAAGGTTTGACTGAAGACATCACACAGCGCAAACAAGCCCAAGAAGAACTGCGAGTATTTTTTCATGCAGTTTCCCACGACTTACGCAACCCGGTGTTGGGTACTTTGATGGTGCTAAATAATTTGTTAAATCAGGGAGGGGAAAGCAGGGGAGCAGGGAGCAGCAAACAAGAGTTTTCCCCTGCACCCCGCCCCTCTGCCTCTTCAGATTCGACAATCCCTGTGCCGCGCTCAATTTTAGAGCGAATGGTTCAAAGTAGCGATCGCCAGCTGAGCTTAATTAATTCCTTGATGGAAGCTCATATCAGCGAAGTGCAAGGTATTGTTTTACAACGTCAACCCGTACAATTATTATCAATTGTCGAAGCAGCGATCGCAGATTTAGAGCCGTTTTTAGTACAAAATCAAGCAACTCTCACAAATTCAGTATCGCCAGATTTACCATTAGTAAATGTAGATCCCACACAATTATGGCGAGTTTTTTCTAACTTAATTGTCAATGCTCTCAAACACAATCCTCCTGGATTGCTTTTGACAATTAATGCTAGTGTTGAGGACGACAAAATTTATTGTACTGTTAGCGATAACGGCGTGGGCATTAGCCAAAAACAAAGCGATCGCCTTTTTGAACTTTACTTTCGAGGTACTAATATCCGCAATTCTGTAGGTTTGGGATTGGGTTTGTATATATGCAAGCAAATCATTAACGCTCATAGCGGGGAAATTGGTATTAATACCAGCCCTCAAGCAGGAGCAACATTCTGGTTTACATTACCTATTAATAGTGATTAGTCATTAGTCATTGGTCATTAGTCATTGGTCATTTGTTTTAGATAAATAGTAAATCGCAAAGAATGATGATATGATGTCCCCTTAAAGACTGATAATTTAGGCTAGCTCAAACAAAAGTCAAAGCAGTAAATTACAGTAATCTGAAATTCTCTTAAGGGAGATGCAAAGGCGCTGCGATTCAAAGAAATGCAAATATATTTTATGCTAAGCGATCGGCCAAACTTGATATAACTAATGACTAATCACTAATGACTAATAATTAATAAGAAAGGAAAAATTTTATGGCGAGAGGATTGATTAGCGTACTGCTATTGGCAGTTTTGGGAAGTTTAGCATGGTCATTGAGTGCCAAGGCTAATTATAATGGCAAACTGACTGTGGAAATTGATGGATTAAAGAATAAAGAAGGGCAAGTTTGTGCGGGTATCTTTGCTAGCAGTAAAGGATTTCCTAACGAAGGCGATCGCGTTTTACAAAAGCAGTGTATCAAGATTACTGAAACTCCCTTGTTAATGACCTTTGAGAACTTAAAAGCAGGTAATTATGCCGTTGCTGTCATCCACGATCGCAACAGCGATTCGACACTCAATCGTAATCTTCTTGGTATACCTGTCGAAGGCTTTGGATTTTCCAGCAATCCAGAAATCAAAACAGGTGCTCCCAAATTTAGCGAAGCAGCATTTTTTTTAGCAGGCCCGAACACTAATATCCAAGTCCAACTGAAATATTTTTAGAATTATCCCAATCTAGGGAAGCTTACGAATCAGTTTGCGAATCTTTTGGTATATTCTGTTGTTCGGGCAAGGCGCGTATTTTATTCATCTGATTCAAAGCATATCGTGCTGTTGCTTGGACTTCGGCATCTGGGTCATCTAAGGCATGACATAGTATCTGACTCATTTGACTCATCATGTCATAAACACGCGTCAAGTCCCGGATTGCATTTTGCCGCACTTGTGGACTTTCATCTTGCATGGATATTGCCAAAGCGCGATTCATCGGTTTGAGTGTCCGGGAACTAATTTCTGCTAAAGCTGCCAAAATTAAACTGCTTTCTTGAGAATCAGCATCAATCATCAGGTCAACCATTGGCTGAATTGCCCGCGAATCTCCCTGCTGCCCCAAATCCCAAATCGCCTTACGCCGCTTTGTCGGGTCAGGGCTGCGTAAGTCTTGAATTAATTCGTCAACGATATTGAGTTTTGCAAGGCGGGAAGTTTTTTCTGGTAGCAGTAATTTTGTAGTAGGCGGTACATTATCTATTTGCAGATTAGTTAAATTCTCTGATGAAGGAACTGCTATTGAGTCTTTTTTAACTTCAGTCAAACTTTTAGTATTTGATATTTGCAGCTTTTGCACTTGCTTGACTTGAAGAAACCACCTTACTAAATAAAGAAATGCTCCAATAGTTCCTAAAACGCCAAGGGCAAATATTAACCACCAAAGAAAACCTCTCTCGGTGGATTTAGGTTGTGCAGTTGGTTCGGGAGTCTCAACGTCAGAGGTAACAATTGGAGGGGTAACAATTGGAGAAGTAATTAACTGAGTTTTGGCTGCTACGGCTGTTTGCAGTTTTCTCCTCGTTTCCAAACCAAAAATGCCATCTACTTTTAAGCCTTTGACTTTTTGGAATTTAGCCACAGCGATTTCAGTAGTAACGCCATATTTCCCATCTACTACGCCATTGTAATATCCTAATTTCTTTAATTGGACTTGTAGCCTCTTGACATCTGACCCTTCGCTATCAAGTCCTAAAGTAGGTGGAATAGGAGAAACCGTTGAATTAGCTTGTGCAAACTCTAAAACTTCAGCTACTGGAATAGATGTAGCTGTGCTTGGGGTATTTGTAGAAAAACCCAGGCAAGAAAAACAGGTAAATACCAGGATTGAGGAATGACATAGCCTCATATTGCAAGTTTCAGCCTGAACGTGCTTTTGAAGTCATGCATATTACGATACCTTCAAGCCGCCTAAATGTTAACTGGTGTTTGTTACTTTTTATCCGAGTTGGGGCAAGCGGGGAGGTGTGGGAGATGGGGAGATGGGGAGATGGGGAGTTGTGGAAGGATGGGGAAGAAATCTTTCCCCCCAGACTCCTCACACTTGGCCATTTCCTCATTTCGCCCCTCTCTCCCTAGACTCCCCACACTTCCCACACTTCCCAATCTCCCTATCTCCCCATCTCCCCATCTCCCCACTCGCTTTATGGCAATATTTCTGGTTCAGATTCTCTAATCCCCAAAGTTACGGGGTTAAATTTTTTCCCAGATGCTTCTAAAACTGGTTGTTGTATATTAGCTTGTTCGCTTAGATTAATTGTGTTATTTTGCCCTGCTAAAGTATCGCGTTGGTTAATCAGGTAGATACTGATTAAAGTCAGTAAAACACCTACCCACTGTAAGGGACTGAGGACTTCCGAGAGAAAGAGATGACCAAATATTAACGCAAAGACTGGTGTCAGGAAGGTAAGGGAACTCAGGCTAGTGAGGCTGCCACTAGAGGCAAAGTAGAAAAACAATCCGTAGGCGATCGCACTGCCGAATACAGTAGCATAACTTAGAGCTACTAAATCTGATGCTCCTAGATTCTGCCATTGCTGGGATTCCACAATTGATGAAATTCCCCATAGTGGCAATCCTCCTAAAATCATGTGCCATCCTGTAGCGGTTACAGGGTCCGTATGTCGGCACACGAAACGAATCAATACTGTTCCCACTGCCATTGATAAGGCTGCCAACAACATTAACCACTCGCCACTAGCAAACAAATCTTGCCAAGTGCCAATTGTGATATTTGTACCGGAATTGAGAATATGGAAAATCCATTCGTCTGGTAAGCCAATTAAACTAATACCCGTGACTCCCAAGCCTAATCCCAGCCATCCCCAAAAACCAATACGTTCCTGGAATAACCACAACGACAGCAAAGCAACAGCCAAAGGTTGCGAGTCAATCATCACAGATCCTAACCCAGCTGTGGTTCTGACTAATCCCTCTGCCAAAAATCCTTGAAACAAGGTTCCATCTACTAAGGCAAATAAGGCAATCCATAGCCACGCAGTCCAACTTTTCGGCTGAGGCCTACCCATCAATGCTGCTGCTATTAAAATTAATACTCCAGCTGGCAACAGACGCACACCCGCCATAAATAAGGGTGTAGTGTGAGGGATCACTCCTTTCATTGCCACCATTGCTGTCCCCCATAGAAAAAAGGGGGCAATTAACAAAACAGGAGCTAAGGTAAGTCGGAATGCACTGAGTTTCAGCTGCATGATTTTACAAGCGTAAAGATTGCTTTACCCAATTCTACCGAATTATGTCGTTTTGTGAAGAAAAAATACTTATCTTAAGTTTGCATAATTATTTATAATTTAAGACTGTCTGTGTCGGCGTCTCTTGCTGTCTTGGCGTCAGCTATTACAAAGTATTCATCCAAAGATAATACTATCTGTAGCTTCAAACACCTGATGTTAGTTGCTGCATGGCTTTATTTTAAGTGCGATCGAATATCAAGATGACTGAGAATACAGAATTACTTAATTGCTGAAGCCTTCAGCTAATCAAGCGAAGAACCAATCAATAAGGCTTCTTTCGATCTGAAGTTTTGCAGCAACCTATATAGAAAAAACCGCAACTAAAATAAAGTTTTGTTTCTTATTTCCCAGTTGTTTACAGGTGCGATTTATGGCGTCTGTAAACACTCTCTACTATATACTTTCAAAAGAGATATAAAGTTTTGTAATTAGGTTTGGTTTCTCAAACCAATCTACCGAGTCTAAACCAGAACGGTAAAGGAATTACTTTTGTAAGTAATCTCATGAAACTGAGTGCTAGCAAAGAATTTAGCTAGATGAATTGGGCTTTTTTAAGGTGTAACAACTAATATAGTTAATTTTGAGTATTGTTAAGTCCAGACTTTTGACAAATTTAAATTTATATTTAAATTTTTAAACCAATAAAGAATGAGGATACCTCGGTTTCTCAAGCCTAGATATCCCCTTGCAACATAACCTAACAGTATTAAACTGTTAGCTACATTCTAATAGCTAATTCTGCTTATTTAAATACTTCTTAAGGAGATTTATATATTCTTTCTCAAGCCGGATGAAATGTAAGGGAATCATGAAGTAAATATGTAAATGAGAAATTATTCGTATAAACGTATACTGGTGCGCTTATACTTTATTAAACAGGTGCATAAACGCTTTGTAATGCACCTATTGTCTCCCTTCTACGAGAAATTACCAATTGGGGATTTTTCCAAATTCGCTACTAACTTTACCCGAAATTCTTCTTCAAAGACTCCTTTTTTATAATCCAGACTCCAGAGTTCTAAAGCACAATCATCATCAATTTGAGACGGGAAAATCAATAAATTAACTTGCCGAAATTGGGGATAATATTCGCATTTAACTTGAGCGATCGCGCCAATTTGTCGCCTATCTAGCGCCACAGCTAATCTTAAGATGGCGCTTAATTGGCTGACTATCTGTCGCTGTTGTTTAGTCAGCAAACTTTGATAATTTTCGTGTTTTTTCTTTGGTGGCGATTTGCGGTGATAACGGGCTAAATTGGCAATGATTTCAATCTCGGTTTCCGTATAACCGAGTAATTCACCATTGCGAATTAAATAATAGGAGTGCTTGTGGTGAGAAGAATGGCTCACATAATGACCGCAATTGTGTAATATTGCAGCTGCCCACAGCAATTGTCGCTCGTCAGCTCCCCAATGGTGCAGCGTACCTTGCATTTGGTCGAATAAACTCTGGGCAAATTTGGCCACGCGATCGCTATGTTCTAAATTAATGTGGTACTTATTGGCAAGCTTGAGAACATTGCGTTCTCGAACTGAACTTTGATAGCGCAGCTTATCTTCAATTAAACCGTGAGTAAGCATCCAGTCTACAATTACGCCTTCTCTGAGAGAACGTTCGCAAACTGTCACGGACTCAAGACCCAAAAGCGTCATTGCTTCCTGTAAAATTACTGCCCCTGCAAGTATTACTTCCGACCGCTTTTCCGGCATTCCAGGTACAGCAGCCCTTTCTGCATTACTGAGTTTGCGCAAACGATTTACTAACTCGCGTAAGTCTTTGAGAGAGAACTGGTAGCCATTGAGAGTCGAGGGTATAGCACCAGACTTTTCCCGTGCGAGAATCACGGCCACAGTTTCGATGGTGCCAGCCGTACCCACCAAACGCACAGATTCTCCAAACTCCAGGTTTGCTTGTATCTCTTCTACGGAACGTTCCAACATTCCGCGTGCATAAGCTTGCAGATATTGAAACTCGGTATTGCTGATGGGATCGGTGGTAATTAGTTCGCCAGTCAGCCGCACTGCACCAACTTTGGTACTCGTGAGACTACGGGCTTGGTGACTGTCTCCCAAGATTAATTCTGTGGAACCGCCACCAATATCAATAATTATGTGGGGCTGGTTGTGAAATTCCATCCCCGACAGGACGCCAAGGTAGATTCGTCGCGCTTCTTCTTGACCAGAAATTAAGTTAACGTTTAAACCCAACTCTGCTTCTATCGCGTGCAAAAAATCTTTACCATTGGGGGCTTCCCGGACAGCACTAGTAGCCACAGCAATGATTGTTTCAGCGTTGCTAGTTTTGGCAATTTCTTGGAAACGTCCTAAAGCAGCGATCGCTTTTTTCATGATTTCTGGTTTGAGTTCCCCTGTCGTCAGATTGCGATCGCCTAGCCTGACAGTTTCTTTTTCTCTAGCAATAATGCTAAAAGCTGGTAGTGTGGGATCGATCCTGACCACTACCATGTGTAAAGAATTTGTTCCTAAGTCAATGGCAGCAATAATCCGGTGTTGCTCAACTGGTTGAGTTGGAACACTCTCCCAGTTAGTCACTAAATTCTGCATTTAGTTTTCTCTCTGTATTAAGAAGTAATGGCAAACGGAGGTATTTTGGGATAGCTGGCACTGATATTTATTGCAACACACTCCCTCAGATTTAGTGCTAAGTTCCGAATTGTGAGTAAAGAAGCGATATCAGCTTCAGTTAAGGACTTATCATTGGCACTCACACGCAGACCCAAGAATCCAGGAATGCGGAGAGTTTTTATTAGTAAGTAATTATCCGAACTTGATATGAAATTGTCTACTCAGCGAAAAGTCATAACGACGGCTATTCTCCCGTTTTCGGAAGCAATACCGCCGTAGACGCCCAAAAGCGCTTTGCCCCAGGCATTTGAACTTCGGTGACTCAGCACTGGGCACTCAGTTTGCTTGAGATTTCCTGAGCTAAGTATATTCACCCTAGTGCTTACAACTCCAGTGACTATTTAAAGGTCTTTAAAGTTGCCACGTGGCGTTATGTTTTTACAAATAACAAATAACGTTATTCTATAGATGTAAAGATGTGTGAATTAGGGACTGGTGGCTGGTGATTGGTGGCTGGGGACTAGGGAATAGATTAAAAGTATTATTTTCTGATACTCAATCGCCAATCGCCAATCCCCAGTCCCCAATCCCCAGTCCCCAATCCCCAATTCTATGTTAACGACACCAGAACGCGACGAAAAACCAATATGGCTCGTAATTATTCGCCTTTTGCGTTGGCATAAACCAGAAGGACGATTAATATTGATGATTCCTGCTCTGTGGGCTGTGTTTTTGGCAGCTGCTGGGAAACCGCCTTTACCTTTAGTTGGTGTGATTGTATTGGGTACTCTCGCCACAAGTGCGGCTGGGTGTGTTGTCAACGATTTGTGGGATAAAGATATCGATCCCCAAGTGCACAGAACGCGCGATCGCCCCCTTGCGTCTCGTGCTTTATCGGTGAAAGTTGGGATTGTCGTCGCTATAGTAGCGATGGCTTGTGCAGCAGTTCTAGCTTTTTATCTTAATCCCTTGAGTTTCTGGTTATCTGTGGCAGCGGTGCCAGTAATTATACTATATCCTGGGGCAAAGCGGGTCTTTCCAATACCACAGCTAGTACTTTCCATTGCCTGGGGTTTTGCTGTGTTGATTAGCTGGAGTGCCGTGACGCAAAATATTTCCCAACCAACTTGGCTACTTTGGGGCGCGACTGTATTGTGGACATTGGGATTTGATACAGTTTATGCCATGAGCGACAAAGAAGACGATCGCCGCATTGGTGTTAATTCTAGCGCTCTATTTTTTGGCGAGCGCGCTCCTTTAGCGATTGGAATTTTCTTTGCTGGCACTATCTTGTTATTAGCTTGGCTAGGTGCACTGATCGATCTTCACCTACCTTTTTGGATTAGCCTGGGACTGGCTACTAGCGTCTGGGTTTGGCAATCTCTGCGCTTAAGAGCGCAAAGCTTACCTAACCCAGTTTATGGTGAGATGTTCCGGCAAAACGTCTGGATTGGCTTTATCTTACTTGGTGGGATGATTGCGGGTTCTTTGTATTGATGAATAAAGAATTCAGTATGTTTTCCCGACTTGTGCAAGAAGTCTAATTACGAACTACGAATTACGAATTACGAATTCCTAATTGTCATTTGAGCGTGCGGTAGTGCAAGAATAACTCGCTTCCAACCTGACGAGTTTCAAGGAGTTCGAGTTTAGGAGCATCGCTAGGAAGAAAACCCTTACCTTCTACAAGAGTAGGTGCATTAGCTCCTCCATAAATAACGGGCAAAATGGTCAACCACCAATCATCAACTCGCCCTGCTTCCACTAGAGAAGCTGTTAGAGAACCACCTCCCAAAGCAAAAACTTTACGAATACCGCGTTCTGCCATTAAGTCATAAGCTTTATCCCAATCTAAGTCTGTGTTACCGACTTCAATCAATTTTGACAGTTTGTCTAGGGTTGCGGCATCAGAACTGCGTTCTATAGCAGCCTTTGTCGTAAATATCCATCGCTCAATGTCTTGGGAAAAAAATTTCATATCTGGCGGTAGATTCAGCGAACTTGTGACAACACAAGTAATCGGTTGGGGAGGCTGATTGCGAAACTTACGCGCCGCTACCAATTCAGGATTCTCAATTGTGAACGCTACCCCCTCATTCCGAGCCGTTCCTGCTCCCATGAGGACTAAATCGGCTAGAGAGACTTGATACTCTAAGTGTGCATGATCGACTGGATAGAAATTGCGGGGTGCTTTAGGATCTACGGGACTAATTTTTCCATCAGCCGTCACAGCAAGAATTACAGTTGTTTGGATGCTTGACATAATTACGTTGTAAACCTGTAAACTTTCAATTTGTTTTACGTCAAAGTAACTAGAAATTTGGTTGGAAACAAAAAGCGGTATTCTGACGAACTTGCATAAGATTCATTTTAGCGATCGCTTTCTCTACACTTAAAACTCCTGGCTAATTCACAACCTTCTTTCAACTATTAACATTCACCAATCGGATAAGCATCCACCTAAAATCATAATTACAGCAAACACTAGTAAATAACAGTTTATTGAGAATATGCCTGGTTACAGCTATAATTTCACGGGAAGAGTTCATTTGTTATAAGATTGTAAATTAGGGATAGAAGATAAGGGGCAAAGGCTTACTATAAAACAAAAATTTATCATTTAGAATAAGGGAATCACTTAGTCTAAAATAATGTTGCGGGAAATTATTTTACAAAAAATCTCAAATTTAATATGAATGAGAGTTTAGCAGCAATACTCGGCGAATTACAAGCACAAATATATTGGTTACATGATGCCGAACAGTTTACAGAATTGGCGTCAGTAGCAGCTACCATATATATGAAACTTGGTTATACTCAACAACAGGCTAAAACAGCAGGTAACTTAATTAGTCAAGCTTATCAATTATCTGATGATGCTGTGAATGCCCAGGAAGCAGGCAATTTTGATGAGGAAATGCTGTTTTATTATCAAGTTAAAGATAAATTTACTCAAATAGAAAACATATTAACTTATCAGAGAAGCATCGCTATACATCAAATGAAATGGTGGATGTATTTTCGTCATAAACAGAAATTTTCAATTCTGCTTCACTTATTTTTACAACATTTCAAGATTTTAGGATTAATCAACTTACTTCCTGCTATAAAACTTACATATTTTATGATGGAAATAGGCAAAGTTCACAAGTTACGGGACATCGAAACTACTAAAAAGAATGCTATCAAATACTGGAAAGAATTATTGAAAGTTCAACCGCCACAATATCCTTATCTTGGTTAAATTACTTATTTTTAGGCTTGAGGATCGTTTCTAAATAGTTTAGATCTGCGAACTACAGTGTATAACAATTAATTTGAAGTCTTATAGTACAAATTAAAATTTTTTGGCAATTTAAATATCGAATGAAAAACCATGTAACAACAAAATAAATTTTATTACAAATATGATTGATTTACCAAAATTATGTATAGAAGTAAATGTGTAATTTCTATAATAAACATACTGAAGCTCAAAATCATCGATTTTGCAGTTAGCAGACACATTTTCAACTACCAAAAAATTAGATGAGGACATACATCATGAAAAAGAAAAATTCGCAACACTTTATAACATCGAAAAATGTTGAACTGTGGCAGGAGTTATCGGAAATTGAGATGGAAACAATAAGAGGTGGATATAAACCGTGGTATTGTAGGTATACTGGATGTCAGGAAGATATTTTGATAGGAACAATTAATGGTGCCTCGCTTTCGCATACCTAAAATACCCACAATAATGATAATCACTCTTATAAGGGGAATCAGATATATCTAAAGACAGATCCTGATTCCCTTTTGTTTGTACTAATTTTTTGCGTACAGGTTGAAATTCTTCTTCTGAAATTAGATCGATTTTTATGAAAAGAAATGACCAGCGACAATTGCAACCTCTATGATGCTTGCATTTCAAGCTGTAAAATATATTGCATGGTTAGTTTTGAGATATAGAAAGAAGTTTTTTCGGGTGTATTTTGCTAGTTATGCCAAGCCTGAGAGCGCTGGTTTCAGCATGAATTCCTTGGTGCGATCGCTTTTGTTGAAGTGATTGAGATCGCTTGATGAGTCAGAATGCTATAATAGTCAAGGGCATTCACTAAGATTTGCCTAATTTCACCAGATTTGAATCTAGATATAAATCTCAAATCAGTGAAAAATAATTTGGAGAGGTGTCCGAGCGGTTCATGGTGACGCACTCGAAATGCGTTTTGGGGAAACCCAACGGGGGTTCGAATCCCCCCCTCTCCGTTTCAATCGCAGAATTCAGAAGTCAAAATTAGATGGCAAGATGATGGGGGAACCAGGAGAAAGGCTGATTGCAAGTTTTCTCCTTGTCCCCCTATTTCCCTATCTCCCCACCTCCCTATCTCCTTTATTTTGATTTTGAGGCTGGCATTTTCAGCTAGGATTCGCTAAACTCACAAAATTAAATTTGTAACTAAAAATTTTCAATCAGCAACCGCCAGAAGACTAGGGTATAGATGTGGGAAACAAAATACAACTTATAGATAGAGTACGACTAGGTTTCGCAGTGTCAGCAGCAAAAAGCGTCACATTTTTAGTGCGATCGCTGCGTCTTGGTGCTGCTAGTGTATTACCAGGTTCGCTGGCTCGTCGCATTGAACCGCGACTTTTAGAATTATTGAGTCAGCAAGTTAAAAAAGGAGTGATTTTAATTGCTGGTACTAACGGCAAAACCACAACATCGCTGCTTTTAAAAACGATACTAGAAAACAAAGGCTACCGCATTGCTCATAATTCTACAGGTGCAAATCTGGAAAATGGTTTAATGACAGCTTTGCTGGAGGACACCAACTTGGTAGGCACATTAGATGTTGACTACGCCATCTTGGAAGTTGATGAAAATATAGTACCGAAAGTCTTAACTCCACTCCAGCCGCAAATCATCCTTTGTTTAAACTTGTTCCGCGACCAACTCGATAGATACGGGGAAGTAGACACAATCAGCAAGCGTTGGACAAAGGTAATCTCTACCCTACCACCAGAAACCGTAGTAATTCCTAATGCTGACGATCCAACTTTATCTCGCCTGGGTCAACAGTTACCGCAACGAGTGTTATTCTTCGGCTTGAACGAACCAGAAAATTATCTCGAAGCAATTCCTCACGCTGTTGATTCTATCTATTGTCCCCAATGCGGACATTCCCTAGATTATAAAGGTGTTTATTTGTCGCATTTGGGAGATTTTACTTGTCCTAAGTGTGGTTTTAGTAAAAGTAAACCGAATCTAGAAAGTAGCGAATGGCCCCAAATTCTTGTTGGTTTATATAACAAATACAATACTTTGGCAGCAGTAACAGCGGCTAAAGAATTAGGAGTTGATGAAGCAACAATTAAAAATACTATTAGCAATTTTCAAGCCGCTTTTGGTCGTGCTGAAGATTTAGTAATTAATGGTAAAAAAGTACGGATTTTGTTATCGAAAAACCCTGTGGGTACAAACGAAACAATTCGCGTGGTAACTAAAAGTAGAGATAAAACTACACTGTTAGTATTAAACGATCGCACTCCTGACGGTACCGATGTATCGTGGATTTGGGACGTAGATACAGAGAAATTAGTCGAACGTGGAGGAACTTTAGTAGTCAGTGGCGATCGGGTCTATGATATGGCACTACGCCTGCGTTACAGCCAAAAGTCTCCTGAAGGTACAGTAAATTTAATTGTCAAAGAAGATTTGCGAGAAGCGATCGCTACTGCCCTAGAGCATACACCAGAGAATGAAACTCTGCATATTCTCCCCACTTATTCAGCCATGCTAGAAGTGCGAGAAGTTCTCACTGGTAGGAAAATTCTTTAAATTAGGGAGTGGGGAATAGGGAGTAGGGAATAGGGGTAAACAAAGGAGAACTTTTTTCCCATTTCCCGATTCCTAATTTCCCATTCCCTACTCCCCATTCCCTATTCCCCATTCCCCAAAATTATGAGTTTGCAAAATTTAGAATTAACAATTGGTTGGCTGTATCCGACGCTGATGAGTACTTATGGCGATCGCGGTAATGTCATTACTATAGAACGTCGCGCTCAGTGGCGGGGATACAGCGTTAAAGTATTACCTTTAGATCGAGACGCTACAGCCGATGATATTAAATCTGTAGATGTTATAGTGGGTGGTGGCGCACAAGACCGCCAGCAAGAAATTGTTATGCGCGATTTACAAGGCGCAAAAGCCGACGCTATGCGCGAGAAAATCGAAAATGGCACGCCAGGAGTTTTTACCTGCGGTTCCCCACAATTGCTGGGACATTATTACGAACCAGGCTTGGGGCAACGTATTGAAGGTTTGGGAATCCTCGATTTAGTTTCTGTACATCCTGGCGAAAATACTAAGCGCTGTATTGGTAACTTAGTAATTGAAGTTACAGCTTCACGTTTAGCAGAAGATTTGCAAAAGATGACGGGTAGTACGCCGTATTTAGTAGGCTTTGAAAATCACGGCGGACGTACCAAACTGGGGAAAGTAGAAGCTTTAGGAAAAGTAGTTTACGGTTTAGGTAATAATGGTGAAGATGGGACAGAGGGAGCATTTTATCAAAATGCGATCGCTACTTATTCTCACGGCCCTTTGTTACCTAAAAATCCTTTTGTAGCTGATTGGCTAATTCAAACAGCATTGCGGTTAAAGTATCAACAACCAATTACCCTAGAATCATTAGATGATAGTCTTGCCGTTCAAGCACGGGAAGCAATGTTTCAGCGATTAAAGGTTACTTTACCAACTCGCGCGACAAGCCAAGTTTGAATTTTTGTCGTTACTGATTTCATGCATGAAAACGATTGTGCATGATATCAAAACCCTTGTAGAGACGTCGCAATGCAACGTCTCTGTATTTTTTAATTCCTAGCCACTAATTCTTAGTTTCTTGGAATTATTAGTTTGAATTTATACCAATTACACCAATAATTATTAACGTAATAGATATTAGTTTGGTCAATGTCGCAGATTCACGAAACCAAATTATACCAATCATAGCGACTAAGATTGTTCCTAATCCTGCCCAAATAGAATAAGCCACACTGACTTCAATTCTTTTGAGAGCCAAAGTCAAAAAAGTCAAACAAAGTCCATAGCAAACAAATATTAATACAGAAGGGGCTATTTTAGTAAATCCTTGCGATAATTTCATGCAAGTTGTGCCAGAAACTTCAAAAATAATTGCTGCAATCAGATAAATCCAACTTATTGTCATATTTTTTGTAAGCAGTTGGTTATAAATCTTTTATTATGTCTATAAAAATTTAAAATTTCAATCAAATCAGCTAGTTTATAACCAGCCATTATGCAAATTTATTAAGTATATAAAACTACAACTATATACTGGTAAAATAAATCGGATATTTTAATTTAGAGTAATTCGTTAAACGTAATAAAAAGCGCTCTTAAAAAAGAAGCGCTTTTTTCTCTAATAATTTGCTGAGCCTATACAGATTTTTGAGGAAAGGGCAAAATTTTAAATCTTGTAGGGGAGCCAGTGCGTTGCTTTGCTTGCCAAAGTTGTAGCAACTGGCGTTGTGTTATCGCGTAGGATAACTCACTACTTGAGATTTTAGGTGGGTTAGGGAGAATATCCGTAACCCACCTAGAAACTTGCTCTTTGTTAAATCCAGATTTCTTAGTTAAGCGTTGAGCGCATCTTCCTGATGGGTTTCGATGGTGCAATCAGAAAGTGGTTTAGCCACGCAGGTCAGCACCCATCCTGCGTCTATTTGGTCGTCGTCTAAGAAATTTTGATCGTCTTGGTCAACTTCACCTGAAACTAGCTTTCCGGCGCAGGTAGAGCAAGAACCAGCGTTACAGGAATAGGGCAAGTCCATCCCGTTGTCCTCGTTAGCAATCTCTAGGATGTAGTCATCTTCATCAACATCAATTGTTTTTTTACCATCTGGGGTGATTAATGTGACCTTGTAAGTTGCCATGTAAAAATCCCTAACTAATATAAACTCCATTTTTGATACTACGAGTTTATGTGCTGCTAGTCTAGAGTTGATTGTTTTTGAGTACTCTAAAGTCAAAAAGCACGCTAGCAGGGCTAGTTTATATCTACCAGAAGGTAGACACAAAAATCACACAGCGAAAAATGTGGCGATCGCTTGTGCAAATCCCTCAAAAGAACTATAATTTTTCGACACAATAGAAACGTTAAGTCCTAACTTTTGAGCGTTAGCTTTTGTATAAGGGCCAAAACAGGCAATAATTGAATCTGCATAATCACTCTCGGAGTTGACCATACTCAAAAAGCTTTCTATTTCTGCCGTGCTAGTAAAAGCAATTACATCAATATTTCCTTCACGAATCAGGTTTAATTCAACAGTGTAGATATTTTTATCTATCCCCTGGGTGATATATGTAGGTACGCGAGTTACTTCGACGCCCAAATTTTCTAAGTCTGTAATTAAATTCGGTATAACATCAGGTTCCGGTAAGCCTACAACTTCTGGAGCAGGTACTAGCACTTTTTTTTCGTGAATTTGAGCAAGTTTTTTGAATTCTGCAATAATTCCCACTGGGCTAGAGTCTTCCGGAATTAAATCTACCTTGCCGCTAAAGGACAATAAGCTTTCTGCATCTTTTCCCAATGCACACAATTGGCAATTTTTGAGCGCGGATACAGGAATATCCAAATAATTCATCCGGTGGAAAAATGCAGTGATTCCATTTCTACTTGTGAAGATAATAGAATCAAATTTTTCGATATCGAGCAAAGCTGTATCTAACTGAGTATAGTTTGATAAATAACAAGTTTCTATGGTAGGCATCAAAACAGGTAGCCCACCTTTTTTAATAATTTGTTCGGATAACCTACAAGCATAATTTCTCGGTGCTGTAACTAAAATTCTCTTGTTATATAAAGGTAATTTATGAGATGAAGTAAGCAAATTAATTTCTGTTGATTTGATGTGCATTAGTGAATTAGGAAATTTCCGAAAGTGAAAAGGGGGTGGGGAATGGGGAGATGGGGAGATGGGGAGATAGGGAAGTGTGGGGAGTGTGGGGAGAGAGGGGGGAAAGATTTCTTCCCGATCCTCCCACACCTCCCACACCTCCCCGCTTGCCCCATAGCCAATTTCTACCCTATAGCTGAACCAAAATGCATAATTAGTAGGAGGTGGCAACCTCCGGCGTTGGAGAAGTGTCTCATCTTAAAGTAGTAGACGCCACAATCCAGAGCGTCAAACAGATACTAATGTGTTGATTAGATGACCAGCATGAAATTCCAACTTTACTTAGGCTCTTTATTTTCGCAGATCAAAGTACGTCATTGGTGGATCGGGGTTCTTTTGTGGATAGCTTTGGTTGCCCCAGCTCAAGCTGCTGTAATTCTACGCGTAGCAATTGAGAGAGACGTTAATCAGGTAAAAGTCGGCAGTTCCACAACTGGGATTGTTAAGGATAGCACTGGCCGGACTTTAGGACAGTTGCCGGCGATGAGTGCATTTTATGCCCAACCGATTCCTGGAGGAGTGGCTTTAGATAAGTGGCAGTCTGGTTTATTTTGGATTGAGCCAACAGGTAAAGGATTTGTTTACATTGGCGATCGCTGGTATCGAGGCAGAACTCTGGTTGTCCCTACAAACAAAGGTTTAACTGCTGTTAACTGGGTTGATGACCAAGAATATCTCTACAGCGTTCTCGGTGGCGAAATGGATGCAAGTTGGCCTCAAGAAGCTTTGAAAGCACAAGCGATCGCAGCCCGTACTTATGCTCTCTACGAACGAGAAAAACAGCGGAACAATCCCATTTACGATTTAGGCAACACGCCCGATCGCTGGCAAATTTATAAAGGTGTGATTAGCGAATCTCCTTCTACCTACAAAGCAGTTGATGAAACAGCAGGGCAAGTACTAACTTATAAAAACAAAATTATTCTCTCAGTTTTCCACGCTTGTTCTGGAGGACACACCGAAAACGTAGAAGATGTTTGGGGAGACAATTTACCTTACTTACGTGCTGTTCAAGACTACGACCAAAATATTAAAGAATGTAACTGGGTAAAAAGCTTCTCACCCAGTGAAATTAGTGCTAAGTATCCTGAGTTAGGCACTGTGACGGCGATGATTCCAGAAACATTCTCACCTTTTAGGAGTGTCAAAGTCTTGAAAATTGTCGGCAACAAAGGGACGAAAGTTTTACAGGGCGAAGAAGTGCGGACAGCACTCAAACTAAAAAGTACCCGTTTTAGCGTCTCCAAAGCAGCAGATGGTACTTTTGTCATCCAAGGACTTGGCTTCGGTCATGGTTTAGGTATGAGCCAATGGGGGGCTTACAATTTGGCTCGTCAAGGAGTGAACCACCTACAAATTTTGGGACATTATTACAAAGGTGTAGCTTTAACACCAATTCAGGCAAAGTAAGCCTACTAATGGATTGAAACATATTGTAGGGTTGCACAGGTAGCTAGCTGTGCGACTCTACCGCAGATGCTAACAAACCAATTTATAACTAAATAACACGAAGAGCTGATTTAGAGAGCAATTTCAACTGGCGATCGCACTTTTTTGCCAACTAATACCAATTAAAAAAAATAATGCCAGCAATAGAGTAGTTCAGAGCGCACAGATAGCTGTGCGCTTCTACAATTAATGTATCGCCAAGATTATCGGAATTTTTGGTATAAATATAGCGTTTCCAATTCTGGTGAGGTACAAAATTACCCCTCCCCAACCCTCCCCTTGCCAAGGGGAGGGTGCGCGATAGCGCGGTTGGGGTGTATTTCATGTGCTTGGTAATTGCTATAAGCAGATTTTTGATAATGCTTTCAAGCATGAAAATTTTTTATTGAGCTATTTATATGCATCATTAAAAATTGCTATTATTCTATGTTTTTTGCATCAGTGTATTAAATATCAAAAGCCTAGTTATGAAAACTAGGCTTTTGAAGTAATGGGGCTATATTCCCCAGAGGTTAGTTATAGAAGTTCAGTATAATTATCGATGCTCTGATATGTAATACCGGGCTAGTATTCTTAATTCCGGAAAATTTCTGAAAAATTTTGAGAGTGATTTTAATCGCTCAGGCAATGAGCAAAATACAACAAGCAACTAGCAAGTTGAAGAAGATGTAGGGATATTCAGAGGCGATGGCATGAATCCGGCGCCAAGATGTAGGCGCGTCAATTATTCTTGACTCTAGTGTAGGATTTAGAGATATTTATTTTCGGCTTTCGCTGATGAACAATACATTGAGTAACTGGCAAGAATGGGTAACTGTATTCGCCTATCTAGGTTTCACAGTCTTGATTATCTGGCGGGTACTTAGCGCCCAGAAGAATTAAAAAAGCTGCATATCATTTCACCAGCGCTTTTTGGCTCAAAACGCACGACAGTTCCATTTTGTTGAATCTTGACTCGTTGACGGCAATTGTAGACTTCAATTGGCGTTTTGACTTTATCCACACTAACAGCTGCCCTGTATTCCCAATAATTCTTGGCGCTTCGGCTAATACTGACAATACAAATCTCGCGATCGTTATAATTCCGGCATAAAGATGCATAAGCCGGAAGCGATACTGAAAAAGAGAGTATTAATAACAACAAAAAAAATATAATTCTTATCATGTTCATAAACGATTATTGACATTACATTATGGAAAATCTTATTAAATTTCCAAGACTTTGCATTGCAACCAAAAACAAATTTTGAACAATATTGGGTTCTACGGTGTTTTGCAGCACTACTACTCTTTGGCCAAGTGTGGCTGCATTTACTCCAAGGAAAAACATACTACCGCAAGATTATGCAACACATGGTCAAGGCAGGTCCAGATTCTATCTCTCCAGTGCTGCTTGTAGGCGGGTTTGCAGGGATGATTTTTACTATTCAAACAGCGAGAGAATTAGTACGATTTGGTGCTGTCGATGCTGTCGGAGGTGCTTTTGCATTAGCTTTTTGTAGAGAATTAGCTCCAATTTTGACAGCTAGCATTATGGCCGGACAAGTAGGTTCTGCTTTTGCAGCCGAATTAGGTGCAATGCGAGTGACAGAGCAAATTGACGCACTTTATATGCTTAAAACCGATCCAATCGATTATCTAGTACTTCCTAGAGTAATTGCTTGTTGTGTGATGGTGCCTTTGATGACGATTTTTGCTTTAGTGACAGGGATTCTTGGCGGAGTTTTTGCTGGATTACAGTTTTACACAATTACTCCAGAAGTCTTCTTAGAATCAGTCAGAAATTTTTTAGAACCGTCAGATTTATTAATTATTTTGCTCAAAGGGTTGATTTTTGGAGTGTTAGTTGCTGTGATTGGCTGTAGCTGGGGATTAACTACTAAAGGTGGAGCAAAGGAAGTAGGAGAATCAGCAACAAAAGCAGTGGTTACTAGTTGGGTCTCAATTTTTATCATGGACTTTTTTCTGTCTTTGCTCCTGTTTGAAGGCGTTGAACTTTGAACAAGAAAATTCTTTGTTCTAGAATTGCAGACAATATATGAACTATCGCAATTTACGTTTAGTTTAGTCCTGTAGAGACGTTGCAGTGCAACGTCTCTACAACGATAAATCAAGGATTTTAGCGTCTAATCCACATCATGCGTTAATTAGAAAATCCTATAACTTAGCTTGGGGATCGAAATCTTCTGCATATTCAATCCTTAGGAATTGCTGATAATATTCGCTAGTTCATGACTTTAGTAAAGTTTCAGAATTTACTAAATTGTAAATAAATGCACCTAAGACTAAACCTGTCAAGGAAAAAATAGATGCACACCAAAAAGCTAGTTTTTTCTTCAGACCCGCTACTTGAAAGTCTATCCTGACTAATATAGTTGCAGAAAAAATTAGTAAGGTATCAAGAAATACCCTAAACCAGGCAACCATAATAAAGAACAAGAAAGCTGCTAAAACGGCAACGCCAAAAGCTCTGACATTTGATTCAAACACTATAGTGTAGTAATATGTCACTTTTGGCCAAGGAGTTGTCAAAGTTAGTATTAACAGCAAGATAGCGGCTACGATCGCTGACCACACAAACATCGGAGGATGTGTCTCAGATACTACCCAACCCAAAGTACTGTAGCTAAGCAGTACTAGCGCTAGGGACACCCAAGGAACTGTTTTCAAAAATGACATGGGTTAATATTGCCAGTACAGAGCTAAAAGATTATTCCATCGCGACGTCGAGTCACTAGAGACTCGATTTTACTTATAGCCTGTCATACTTTTGCCAAGCAAGGCAAACAAGTTTGTACAAAATTAGAGCGCAAAGTATTTAAATATATTTATAAAGATTTGTAAACTATTAGCAGCCGAATCGCCGGGTGTCACATCTTAACTTAAGGAATTATCATGAAACGACTTGTTATTGCTGAGCGCGTATGCCTGATTGCTCATATCTTGTCAAAGGCTTTTGGGCTGGCGGGGATGCTACTGGTTTTACCTCATCCTGAAATAATTTTAAATGTATCCCAGGTTGGAGAAACTGCCATAGGGTTAAGCATGACTAACGGCGGTGTAGTTGATATCATCTTTGGAACAGTAGCCGTTTCTATTTATGCCTTCCGGACATTGGGATTAAAAACTTGGTTGGGATTTATGCTCCCGGCTATGTTTATCTCTTTAGGAAGTGAATTATTGGGAACCAGCACAGGTTTTCCATTTGGCGATTATAACTACTTGAGTGGCTTGGGTTACAAGATTGGGGGGTTAGTTCCTTTTACAATTCCTTTGTCTTGGTTTTATGTTGGGCTGTCGTCTTACTTAATTTCCAGATGTGGTTTGCAAGTAGCCCAAAAACCCAGTTTGGCACGCCATCTTGCTGCTATAGCCGTTGGTGCTTTGCTGTTCACTTGCTGGGACTTTGCCCTTGAGCCAGCAATGAGCCAATCTGCCCTACCATTTTGGTATTGGGAGCAACCAGGAGCTTTCTTTGGAACGCCTTACCAAAACTATGCAGGTTGGTTTGGCACTAGTGCAGTGTTTATGAGTGTGGCAGCATTATTTTGGAGAAAAGCCTCGATAAAATTAGAGCGATCGCAACTCAATGTTCCTTTAGTAGTTTATTTAAGTAACTTTGCCTTCGCCGCCGGACTCAGCTTGGCGAGTGGTTTCTTTATCCCTGTGTTACTTGGCTCAGTACTCGGTGTAGTTCCTGTTGTCGCGCTGTGGTTCAGGAGTTCAACCACACCTCCTCAAGTTGCTATTGAACCAGTAACTCAAGAAGTCACAGTACCAAGCGTTAATGTTGTTTTGAAATAGATAAATGGGGGCTGGGGACTGGGAGATGGGGAAGTGTGGGGAGAGAGGGGGAGATGGGGAAGTGTGGGGAGTGTGGGGGGAGAGGGGGGAAAGATTTCTTCCCACACCTCCCACACCTCCCACACCTCCCACACCCCCCACTTGCCCCATGCCCTATGCCCAATACCCAATAAAAAATGACAAATGACAATACATTAATACTAGAAAGCGCCATTTCGCTTTTATTGCTGCTTATCCAAGTACCAGCAACGGCGATTCTACTTTCACGTCTCTTAAAGGGGCTAGGACGCCATCGGCCAATAGAACCGCAACAACCAACACCAGAAATGTTGGGCAGGGTTAGTGTTGTCGTTCCGACGCTGAATGAGGCGCTGCGTATTAGCCCTCTGTTGGCTGGTTTGAGTCAGCAAAGCTACGAAGTTCGGGAAATTATTGTTGTAGATAGTAATTCCAGCGATGGTACTCCCGATTTGGTAAAAGCAGCGCAGCAAAAAGATCCCCGCTTTCGCTTGATGACTGACGACCCCTTACCCTCCGGTTGGGTAGGGCGTCCTTGGGCGTTGCATAATGGTTTTTTATATAGCTCAGAGGCTAGCGAGTGGTTTTTGGGTCTGGATGCTGATATTCAGCCGCATCCTGGTTTGGTTGCTGGCTTGGTGAAAACAGCCGAAGCACAAGGTTACGACCTGGTTTCCCTTTCACCCCAGTTCATCCTCAAATATCCAGGAGAATGCTGGCTACAACCGGCTTTGTTGATGACTCTGCTTTATCGATTTGACCCCTCTGGAATCGATACACAGCAACCGGAACGGGTAATGGCAAATGGACAGTGTTTTTTGTGCCGTCGTTCCGTGTTAGCGGCTGTGGGTGGCTACAGCAGTGCGAGTAGTTCTTTTTGTGATGATGTCACCTTGGCACGAAATATTGCCGTTCAAGGTTATAAAGTCGGCTTTTTAGATGGGGCAAAAGTATTAAAAGTACGCATGTATGAAGGGGCGATGGAGACATGGAAGGAATGGGGGCGGAGTCTCGACCTCAAAGACGCAACCTCTCGTTCTCAGTTGTGGGGAGATTTATGGCTACTGTTTGCAGTCCAAGGTTTACCACTTTTAATAATCTTGGCTTACTTGTTGATTTCCCGCCTAGTAGAGACGCGATTAATCGCGTTACCCACTCCTCTATTTGTCCTAGTTAGTCTGAATTTGTTTTTACTAGCGATTCGCTTTGGTATGCTATTAGCGATCGCACCTTCCTACGATCGCCAAACTGCCCAAGCTGGTTGGTTATTCTGGCTTTCCCCTTTAGCCGATCCCCTAGCCGTCCTCAGAATCTTCTTATCTGCATTCCGCACCCCACGCGAATGGCGCGGCAGAAAATATAGTGCTGATTAGGGTATGGGGCATAGGGCATTGGGGAAGCAGGAGGTGTGGGAGGTGTAGGAAGAACGAAAGGGAAAGAGGGGGAAACATAAATTCTATTTCCCCCCACACTCCCCACACTTCCCCATCTCCCCATCTCCCCATCTCCCTTACTCCTCTTCCCCTCCCACTCGATCCCCGCGTTCTAGTTCCCAAAGAATTTGGTTTCCTTCACGGCGTACCCGTGACACTATCCAATTTCGCCAACGCCATTGATCTCCTCTACTAGTAACAGCGCTAGCGTGGACATCCATTAAATCTGCTAACTCGGAACTGGTGATTAAGTAGCCTTTTTCCGAAATTTCATCAGCTATACGCAGAGTTTCGACCAAGTTGCGGAGTTGCAAAACCCTCATTTCCGCCGGTTTTTCATCGGTTGCAGTTGCAGCTAGCCCAGTTGATGGTTCCATAACGGTTATTTCTGGTGCAGAAGTAGTGACTTGGTGGATATTTTGGTTAATTATTCTAGAATTTTCGTCATAATCAGCTACTTTTGCTACATTTATTTGGTTTTGGGTAGGTAAAGTTTTATAAAATTCAGCGGAAGAAATTTGCTGTAGTGAAGGAGTTTTGCCACTGGCATAGGTGCGAGCGATCGCATCACAGCGTTCGTTACCTATGTTACCAGAATGCCCTCTGACATATTGCCATTTTACTTTTTCGCTGTTGAGTTCGTCTAAGGTTTCTAAAAGGTCTTGGTTTTGGACGGGTTTACCATCTGACTTTTTCCAGCCTTTGTTTTTCCAGCCTTTCACCCACTTAGTAACGCAGTTGATTAAATATTCGCTATCAGTATATAGGGTGATGGGTTGGGCTTGTTGAGATGATTGCAAAAATTTTAAGGCAGCGATCGCAGCTTGCATCTCCATTTTATTATTTGTGGTATGAGGGGATGCATCGCCCATTTCGTGAATTGAGCCATCGCTGAAATAGACGACGACACCCCAACCGCCAGGGCCGGGGTTACCAGTGCAAGCACCGTCTGTATATATGCTTTCGATTGTGAGTTGGATGGACATGGTTAAAATATTCAATAAGCACAAGACGCCAAGGGAATTGTTAGCGGCGAAAGCGGAGGCTTATAAAGATTAGCACAGCAAAGAAGATACCGATGCCTACACTCCAGCCAAAAACTTCAGCCCGAAACCGCAGATGTTGTTGATAATCGTTTGGTTGGGCGAGAATGACGGCGGAGGCTATTTGGCTGGTGGCAAGTCCGACACCTGCGATCGCTATAGTGGTATTGAGGGTGCGATCGCTTTTGGTTTGTTCTAGGTCGATAATACCTTGAATAGTGTTATTGAGATTTTGCAATAAAGTTAATCCAGGGCTGAGAATTGCATAATCTACTTCTACTTGTCGCTGATATTTTTTGCCATAAAATTCACTTTCGCTAAACTTTTCCAGAAATTTCAAGTCGCTCTTTGGGTACTTTTGCTGGATGTCTGCTAAATGAGATTGATAATTTTCTAAGTTTAATTGAATTGTCCGGCTTTGATTTTCTAGATAGTTTAACGCAATTGTATAGTCTGATAAGTTGATTAAATTCTTTGTCAAACTTTCTTGGAGTTTGCTTAATTTTAGGTTATTGCTTTGCAGTAGCTTTGGTAATTCGCTTGTCTGCTGAATCGATGGCTGAATTTCGATATATTCTCTTTTGAGGATATGTTTTTGATAGCGACTTTGATAATATGACCAAACTACTTTATGGCGGTATTGCCATAAGCGCAAAAAATCATAATATAAACCTTGTACTTGTTTCCTCATTTCATCAGGCGAAATATGTTCGGGAAACAACCAAATTAAGACGTGATAGCTTAATTTTCTAAATTCATCCCAAAATTCTTTACCATTTACGCCTAAATTTTCTGGACAATACCACAACTCAAAAATCGTTCCGTCTCCTAACTTACCTTTGCCAATAAAATCCCGTTGCCATTTATAATTGCTGACGATTTTTGTGTAGCATTCTTTGGCTATCTCTTCAACTTCGGCTTCTGTTTTAGTCTCGGTTAGTTTTCCCCAAAGTAACCAAGTTTGTCCAATTGTACCTGTTTGCTGAGACAGACGATTTGTAATTTCTTCTTTGATTTTTATAAAAGGTGCATCGTCGATATTTTGAGGAGCATCATTAGCTTTACCGTTAGCATCTAATTTACCAGAATAGTCAACTTGCAGTGCGTAAGTATCACCAATTTGCAGCGGATAGTAATAGCCATCTAGAGGTGATGGAAATTCTCTTGTTTGGGCTTTCCCTAACAACTCAATTACATCTCCAGCATTATCTTTATACTTCAGGAATTCTCTATACTTTTCCTGAAAGCTTGGTTTGTCTAAATCGCCATATATTTTGCGACAAAAATCTTGGCAATTATTGTTTACTCTGGTTTCGTCTTCTCCTAAACCATCTTTTAAATCATAGAGGAATAAATCAATAGTAGGATAAATAATTTTTTCAGTCATTTACTATTCTGCCATGAATGAAGTCCGTCAGCTTTTGCAGTAGATTTGGGTTTACAGCTTCCTTTGCAGCAGATACGGAATTCTTTTCGCTAAAAGTATTAATTGCTGCATTAGTTAATTCCCTAGTTGGTTCAGTTGGTAAAGGCAGAGGTGGTAAACCTTTAGTACGTTCGCCAGTTTTTTCAATTTTAGTAAGTTCTCTTTGATAAAGTTTATCTAAGGGTGGATAACTTTCAGCGATCGCATCTAAATTTCCTATATTATCGGGATTATCTCTTAGCACCTTACCAATATCATTTAACTGAGTTTGAATATCCTTTGGCAATGGTTCATCCAACTGAGTTAAAGCACTAAGAAAAGCTGTAAGAGTAATTATATTGTTAGGTTTCATAGGGATGTTTTAGAGACAATTTATTAATGTCTCACGCAAAGGCGCAAAGACGCAAAGAAGAAATTTTAGTTACCAGTAATTATAAAGGCTGCCCAATAATAGGGATGTTGAAAACGCTGCTCTTTCTTTTCTGATAACTCCATTTGACTAATTTGATTCAGTTTTCTTCTAATAAAAGGTCGCAAAGGTATTTCCTCAGTTGGTAACTTAGCTAAGATTACCCGATAAATTCTTTCGAGTTTACTAAATGTTAAATTACGTAACCATCTTCTTGCTTTATTCAGCGCAAATGTTGGCGATTTCCCTTTCTTAATTTGCCAGTAAAAGTAAATCATCAAAAAACTACTAGCATCATCAGTCACAGTCCACAATGTACTCACAACATTGGTAACGCCTTGATATAGAAAGGCACTAACTAAACCGACATATTCAGCAGTGATAGTTTGGTTGCTAGTGATGGCGGTTTCACAAGATGAAAGGCTAACTAATTGATATATTCTCAGATTTTCGAAATTGCAAATTTCACCTAAAGTCAGAAAGTCTTTACCGCTAAGAGCCAAAGCAGATTCTTGAGGATTATAGAAATTATAAGTGCTATGTCCTGTGAAGTGAAAAATATTGTAACTATCTTGTAGGGCTGCTTTAACTGTGGTATTTGTCGCAGCTTCTCCATAAATTCGCTTTGGTGTAGGGTTTTGGAATAGCTGAGTAATGGCAGCAGATTCGATTTCTGCATGAGGCAAAATAGCAAAACCTTCACTGTCGGGATGTTCTACACTCAGCAAAGGTAATTGATGAATTGCTGTGATATTTGTTTCTCTCAAACTTTTTAAGGTAATACCTATTTGGGCGCTAGGTAAATAAGTAATGGTGAAGTTATCTGTAAATATTGCATGGAGTGGTAAGCGGTGCAAATCTCGATGAGGAATGAGAATTAAGTTTGTAATATTGTTTAACTCTTGTTCGATAGCAAAAATATTGAGGATGTTTTTTAACTGCTCAAGTTTCTCTGACATCAATAGTCGCCAAGGATAGCTTTTGCGACTTTGTTCGTCTTTTGCTTTGTCTCGATAATCAGCGTATTGTTGATTCCAATTTTTCACCCAGGCTTCAAAATCTTGTAGGCGTTGTGGGTGAGAAACAAACTCGGTTTTTCCTAAGACAAATGGTGATGAGGCGTTGTGTTTGAGAACGAAGGTGTGTAAGGCGTAAGAACTCAGATGCCAGTAAATAATGGCAGCTGAAGGATTAAGCAGTTGTTGGATTTCTGAAAAACTGGGAGAGGAAATTTTCTCACTCCATCTATCTAAAAGCCAACGCAAACAGATATTTTTTCCTTCTTCTGCTAATTCAATCGCTTGCAGCAAATCTCCAGACCGCACTGCTAAATCAACAGTTAACTGTTGAAGCCATGCAAATTTTAGAGCTAGTTGTTTTTTACTTTTATCTGACCGATTTGGTTCATCTAATAAGCGCCGCAATAAATCAGTACCCTGTCGCTGGAGTTCTGTGGCTTCGGCTGTTTCACCCAAATCTAACTGCACGCGAATTAAGTCTTGCAAAACCTCTAAATGCAACTCAGGAAAATCTGTTGCTGTGAGAGTTTGCAGTGCTGTTTTGTAACTTTTAACAGCTTTGTCCCAAAAATAACGGGCTTTATAATTTCCTCGCCCTCGGAAGTAATGAGCATCACCTATCGCCTGATGCAATTTTCCTGACCCTTCTGGGTGTAGACAATGCTTTAACCCTTCCTCATAGCTTGCCAGTTTACCATCATAGCCACGCTGGTTTAGATCGCGATTATTAAATTTTAAAGCGAGGTTGGGATATGTCGCTGCACCAGGTAAAGTAAATGTGAAAAAGAAATCTGTCCTGTTTCCAGTTACATTTCCTGCTGCAATTCCCCGGTTAATCCAAGCATCGTGGTAGTCAGGTTTTAATTCTATGGCTTTGTCGAAAGATGCGATCGCTTGTTCAAATCGCCCCAAATTAGCCAGCACATTACCCCGGTTATACCAAGCTGAGTAGTCGTCAGCTTTAAATTCTATGGCTTTGTCGAAAGATGCGATTGCTTGTTCAAATCGCCCTAAATTATCCAGCGCATTACCTCGGTTGTTCCAAGCTGAGTAGTCGTCAGCTTTGAATTCTATGGCTTTGTCGTAAGATGCGATTGCTTGTTCAAATCGCCCTAAATTATTCAGCGCATTACCCCGGTTGTTCCAAGCTGAGTAGTTGTCAGGTTTTAATTGTATGGCTTTGTCGTAAGATGCAATCACCTCTTCTAATCGCCCCAAATTATTCAGCGCATTACCCCGGTTGTACCAAGCTGAGTAGTAGTCAGGTTTTAATTGTATGGCTTTGTCGTAAGATGCGATCGCCTCTTCAAATCGCCCCAAATTAGCCAGCGCCAGACCCCGGTAGTTCCAAGCTGAGTAGTCGTCAGGTTTTAATTGTATGGCTTTGTCGTAAGATGCAATCGCCTCTTCAAATCGCCCGAAATTACCTAGCGCCAGACCCCGGTTGTGCCAAGCTTCGGATACCGTTGGCGAAATATTACTTAACATAAAAACGGCGGATTTACCGTGTATTACATGGAGAGGATGGTTCTACTC
>JAVRCJ020000029.1:0-93909 GCA_034530875.2 Nostoc sp. DedSLP01 | reverse complement strand
TTGACTCCACAACTCCATGTGTCTCAAATCACGCTCTCTACTCTACTGCCTGATTTTTAAACCCCTACCCTTGAAAGCCTCTCTGCCCTCCTGCCCCATCTCTAACCAAAACACTTCTGTGCCAAAATATTAAATTTAATGGAAGATTTAATAGATCGTGAGGGGTGTACGCTACCTAGATGGGAATGCGTTAACAAAGGACTCGAACGATGGGATATGTAATCGCAACTGCAAATATGAAGGGTGGCGTTGGTAAAACCACCCTCACTGTCAACTTAGCTACCTGTTTAGCTAAAAATCATGGCAAGCGGGTGCTTGTCCTTGATTTAGACAGCCAAATTAGCGCTACGCTCAGTTTGATGTCACCTTTAGATTTTGCTAAACGTCGCAAACAAAGTAAGACATTTAGATATCTCATCGATGAAGTTATCAATCCACAGCCAGAAGCAAAGTTGACAATTCAAGATATCGTTCAATCCCAGGTTTGTAATCTTCCTGGATTGGATTTATTACCGGGAGATATCGACTTGTATGATGAATTTGTTGTGTCAGAAATGCTGCACCAGCAAGCAACAGCTTTAGGCGAACAAGACTTTGAAACGATTTGGAATCGCTTTGAAAGAGTTTTGATCAATAACATTTTAAAACCTGTGCGCCAAGAATATGATTTTATCCTGCTCGATTGCGCTCCCGGTTATAATCTCTTGACTCGTAGCGCTTTAGCTGCCAGCGATTTCTACATACTTCCTGCTAAACCAGAACCTTTATCTGTGGTAGGCATTCAACTACTAGAGAGACGAATTGCTCAATTAAAAGATAGCCACGGACATGAAACCCAGATAAATATAAAAATGCTAGGAATAGTGTTTAGTATGTCTACTGCTAACCTTCTGACTGGTAGATACTATAAACAAGTAATGCACCGTGTTGTTGAAGATTTCGGTGTTGAAAAAATTTGTAAAGTACAAATTCCAGTTGATGTAAATGTTGCTAAAGCTGTTGATAGTTTTATGCCAGCTGTTTTAAATGCTCCTCAATCACCCGGTTCAAAAGCCTTTTTTCAGTTAACTCAGGAGTTGTTACAAAAATTATAGTCTTACTTAATCTGCCATAAACAACAAAATTCCCTAATTCTTTAATAATTGGGGAATTTTTGTATCGGAATTATTATATACAGAAATAAAAATTGGTAATAATTAAGCTAAGATTTTACTACATTTGGTACTTATACTGAAGCTTTAAGAGTTGGATTCAGTTATTGAGTGAAAAGGCCAGTAAATCTAGCTAAGAAACAATGACTAGTAACAGTTCTCTACAGACAGAGAAAAATCAGCCCTTACGAATGCGCTTACCGCGTACTCTGAGTTATCTCGAAACCTGGGGCTTTGGGTTAACGGGTCATGTTGGATGGATTGGTACTGCCCCCATTATTCATGCAGCATTAGGGTCTAAAGCTATCTTAGTTTGGTTGTTTGGCACTATCGTCTCCTTTTTACTTAATTTGCAGGTACAAAGTTTAGGTAGACATTGGCCAGATGTGGCAGGAGGAACGCCGAACTATACTACAAGGCTATTAAAAAATTTTCCCGATTTAGGCCGTTACGTAGCCTTAGGATACTTTTTTAGTTGGGCAGCAGCACCAGCACTGTACGCAATTATTTTGACCAACTTAATTAAAGTTAATTTTGATGCACTAGGTATTGTTTGTCCAGAAACTTTTTTAAAAGTTTTATTTACAACAATTCCTTTTATTGTGGCGTTCAGTGGTAGTCGTGCTTTAGCGCTGCTGCACTTATTTTTTGTGTTCCCAGCAATTTTATTACTGTTTTTGTTTGGCATCCAAGGCATAGCATGGTTAACCTTTTCTAGCACTAGTATTAACTTGCCTCCAATTAGTATAGATAGCTTGAGCTTTCAAGAATGGGCAAAGTGGTTTTTCCTGGCTAGTTATTCAATTTATGCTTGTGAAACTACTGCTTCTTTTGTTGCTGATAGCCACAACTCAGATAAAACTTTGAACTTCTTAACAGTGGCTGCTTGGTTAATTCCGCCGGTATTTTTAGGCAGTTCTTGGGTTTTAATGTTTGCGACTCGAAATCCAGCAATAGGCGACGATGCTTTCTTAAATTTAGTAGCGGCTTCTGTACCTTTTTGGGGTAAATATGCCTCTTTTTTAGTAACGCTTTTAATTACTGTATCTTGCCTTTTAAGTTCTGCTACGGCAGTTTGTAATTCTCCTCGGGTATTGTATCAACTTGCTTTAGACGGGCAGGTTTCTGAAATATTTGCAGTAGTTTCCCGCCAAGGTGTTCTCGGGCCTGCCATTTTAGTTGCCTTTGTTCTCAGTCTGCTTTGTTTGAATTTGGGAAATATATCTCAACTGGTGGTGATAGCAGGTACTTGTTATTTGTTATCGATTATGGGACTACATTTAGGATTGTGGCTGTGTCGAGGTCAACCTGAAGTTTTATGGCCTTGGTGGTCGCTTGGTTTTTTCTTAGTAGAAGCGATAGTTCTAATAGTTGGAGGTTTAGCTTGGAATTGGAGAGATTTTTTAGTGGGGTTATTTTTACCTATTATTTTAATGTTAGGAGATGCAGTAATAAGTCGCTTCCAATTTGCGCCATTACATATAAAATGGTGGACAGAGCGTTACGATATAAAGTTTAATACGAACAATTCAGACTTTGTTGTATTACAGGTAATTGTCTTAGTATCGTTAATTTGTATTACTGCTACCAGCAGTTGGTTTATCCGCGATTTATTAGGTAAAGTTAGTAATAATAGCCAGAATTATTTATTAGCTATTTTACTAGTAACGCTTTCTTTTGCAGGAGTAGCGATCGCCTGTTGGACAACTCTACCGCAAATTGTTGCAATTGATGAAGCACGCAAACAAGCAAAAAACTTATTTATCACTACTCTCGATACAGTTCCAGATACCGTTTTAGTCTTAGATGAAAACGGTATGATTTGCCAAACTAATGCAGCTGCGGAAGAATTATTTGAACTCAGCGTTCAGCAGTTGTTGGGGCAAAAGTTGAACCAACTCTTAATATGCTATGACGGTAAACCAGAGCAATGGTCTATTAGAAGCGAGCAAACTTTAAAAATCAACAAAGGTTTACGAATTGTTGAATCGACTGTTTCCCGACCATTTAATCCCCAACTACGCGAGTATATTGTTATTGTACGTGACATAACTCAACGTAAGCTAGCAGAGGAAGAATTAGTTCAGTATCGTTCCCATCTAGAGCAACTAGTCTTAGAACGCACTATCGAATTAATTCGAGTTAATCAACAACTCGAACAAGACATTATCAAGCGTCAAGAAGCACAAGAACAATTACTACACAATACCCTCCATGATGGACTAACTGGGTTACCCAATCAACGTTTATTTATCGAACGAGTCCAGCAGTCAATAGAACGTACTAAACAAGAAAAAAATTATCTATTTGCCGTACTTTTCTTAGACTTAGACCGCTTTAAAGTTGTTAATGATAGTCTAGGACATCTACTAGGAAATCAACTTTTGATTGCAATTTCCCATCGTCTTAAATCAGTGGTGAGATCTGGAGATATAGTTGCCCGTTTTGGTGGAGATGAATTTACAATTTTAATTGAGGAAATTGATGATATTAATACTGCCATACAGGTCGCCGAACGCATCAACAAGGTATTATCTTTGCCATTTCAATTAAACGAACATCGGGTATTTACCAATACTAGTATTGGCATTGCTTTGAGTAAACCAGATTATCAGCAAGCAGCGCAGATTATCCGCGATGCTGATGCGGCAATGTACTCTGCTAAAGGACTTGGCAAGGCACGTTATGAGGTCTTTGACCAAAAGATGCACGAGGGTGCATCTTTGCTCTTAGAATTAGAAACTGCTCTGCGACATGCACTTTTACTCCAGCAAGAGGAATTTCGCCTTTACTATCAGCCAATTGTTTCACTGCTAACTGGCAAAATTATCGGATTTGAAGCATTAATCCGCTGGCATCATCCAGAACGAGGAATTGTTTCTCCTCAAGATTTTATTCCCCTGGCAGAAGAAACTGGAATGATTGTTAGTATCGGACAATGGGTACTTTATCAAGCTTGCCACCAAATGCATAAATGGCATCAACAATTTCCTAACTCGCTAAATTTGACAATTAGCGTCAATTTTTCTGGCAAACAAATTACGCATGGTGATATTTTTAAACAAGTTAAACAAATCTTGCAGCAAACAGGACTTGAGCCATGTAATTTGAAATTGGAAATCACTGAAAGTTTGTTGATGGATAATTTTGACTTAGCTAATACCGTGCTTTCCCAGTTAACTGAACTGGATGTCGAGTTACACATGGATGATTTTGGTACTGGCTATTCATCTTTGAATTATCTGCATCGACTACCAATCAAAACCATTAAAATTGACCGTTCTTTTGTCAACAATATCGGTAGTCGAGGAGAAAATTTAGAAATTGTTCGAGCTATTGTGACATTAGCTCATAATTTAAATATGTCTGTGACAGCAGAAGGAATAGAAACTATAGAACAATTAGCACAACTGAAAGCTTTGCAATGTGATTATGGACAAGGATATTTTTTCTTACCACCCCTGGAAAGTGCAGAAGTAGAAACATTACTTGCTGCTAACTTTTGGCGCAAAGACTTTCTCAATAACTAAATTGTTATTAATCATTAGTCATTAGTCATTTGTTGAGAGTGAATTAAGATTTCCTAATAACTAATGGTCAATGTCCAATAACAACTTAGCTTACTGCTTGTAACTGTAAATCCTTTACTTGAGCCAATAACCTCTGTTCTAAAATCAGTTCATCGAGAAAAGTATCGATTTTCTCTTTATCGATATTCTGCATGACTACAATGTGTACCCAATCCTCAAAACTTGCTAACTGCCACTTTTTAACTAAGGCTTGAGAAGGTTTTTTGAACACGACAGTGGTAGAGAATTTATTGAGCATACATGGATATTCTCTTAATTGCAGTTGTTCAAAAAGATATTGTGCATTGCGAATACAAGCTTTTGCTTCTCTGGCTAAACCATTAAAACCTCTACTTTGCAGGGCATACCAGAGAATCAGAGGAGTATGGCCGTTTCTAGAACCAAGAATTGTTGTATCTGTGGAACCAATATATTCTATCATTGTTTCCACTCTTTCTACCCACTTTTTCTTAGTTAAAACTACACCGCAAGGTAATGGAGAACCCATGAATTTTGCGGAAATAGCTACGCTATCTATGGGTTTTTGAAAGTTTACTTGAGGAGCGCCATCTAAAAAGGGTAATATTAATCCTGAAAGTGCAGCATCACAATGAATGTAGTAGTTTTTTATTTTCTGACGTTCTAAAATTTCGATAACTTTGTCTAAGTTATCGATCGCACCTTTAACAGTAGTGCCAATATTTAAATTTATAATCGCTGGTCGATCGCGATTTTGGCTAATTAGCTGCTCAAAATGCTCGTAATCCATTTCGCCATTAATTTGCGAATTTACAACTTGATGGTTAATGCGAAATAACCTAGCTGCTTTGGGAATTGAGTAATGAGAATCTTGTGATGAATATAAAATTCCGTTGGGATAAATTTCTCTTGCTAAAAATATGCCATATAAATTACCTTCAGTTCCACCAGCAGTAACATAACCCCAAAATTTATTTTCTGGAATCTTATAAAGCTGGGCAAAAAATGATAATACTTCTTGTTCAAATTGACGAGAATGAAGCCCAAAATCCGGTTCTACATAAGGGTCTCCGGCATTATTTAACATGAAGTTGAAAGATTTGATTATCTCACTGTAATCACAAGTTAAATTGTATGGATAACCTGCGTGAAAGTGCGATCGCTGTTCTATCTCTTGCAAAAAATTTCCCAACTCTTTCGTAACTCTATCTGACATAATCTGCATTTCTTTAGTTTCGATTCAAAGGAAGTTTTAGTCTAAGTTCTACATAAAAATCCGATTTCTTTACATTTTTTTTATATTAAAAATAATCTGAGTTTTTCTCGTAAATAAAATCAGTGCAAATACGGAAAATTTTTTTAATGCTATTTTAAGCTATAAAAGGCTTGAGGACTTGAAAATATTTGAATGTACAACTTACCAGGCTATTTGTAATGCGTAAATTCATAAAATACTGTAAGTATTCAACCGTAATTTCTCTCAAATCCGGATAATCACTTATTAAAATCTCTGTGAATCTTTGCATCAAAGCCTGTTTGAGACGCTTATATGCGGGTAATCACTTATTATTAAATTTCTGTATCTGAAAGCGTCACATTATATCCAGCTAAAAACTTTATCATTAGGATTGGTGCAAAGAAAAGTCATCAGTCACGGCTTCTACCAAATTTCCCAGAACGCGGGGACGCAAAAACGCGGAGAGTTGTTTGATAAGAGATGAGACAGACATAAATCCCGAATTTCTCACGCATAGGTGGAAGGTGTGGGGAGTGTGGGGAGTGTGGGAGGAAAGATTTCTTCCCCATCCTCCCACACCTCCCACATCCCTGGATTTTTCACATTCAATCTCAAAAAGCCTATCTTTCCCTGCATCCCCGCGCCCTACTCCCCTATCTTTTTCCCTGGCAGTTTGACTGTAAACCTACTACCTTTGCCTAATTGACTTTCAGCATGGACGCGACCACCGTGCAGTTCTACAATTCTTTGCACCATTTGTAATCCTAAACCTGTGTTTCCAGAACTATGAGTGTATGAGCTTTCATCCTGGACTAAAGGTTGAAATAATTGGAACAGGTCATCGGAAGGAATACCAATGCCAGTATCTACAACGCTGAAAAAGATATATTCGTTTGTGGAATTTGGTTGAACTTCAAGCCAAACTTTACCACCGTCTGGAGTATATTTGATAGCGTTGCTTAACAGGCGAACGAACGCTTGTTGAATGCGGCGTTCATCGACTTCGATGGGTGGGAGTTCTTCGGGTACTTGTGCGCTTAAGTGGATATTTTTTTCCAAAGCCAAATCTTTAACTAAGCTGAGACTAGAGTCACATAATTCTTGAATAGAAATAGAGCTGAGTTGCAGCTCGATTTTGCGAGATTCTATATCGGCTAAGTCTAGGATACCGTTGATTAATTCCAATAGATTGTTAGCGCTATCTTGCAAATTATTTAAAGATTCGCACTGTTGCTCGTCCAAAACGTCGCATACTTCATTTTGCAGTGTTTTGGCGATCGCCAGCATCGAATTTACAGGAGTCTTGAGTTTATGACTCATATTTGCTAAAAACCTGGTTTTAGCAAGATTTGCGACTTCAGCAGCTTCTTTAGCCTCCCGCAAAGCGGATTTTGCCTTTTGCTCAATCTTGTTGCGTTCTTGGGTTTCTTGCTGTAATTTTTGATTTTGTCGGTCGATTTGTAGTTCTAACTCTTGATTTTTGCTAGACAATGCACTCAGAGTTTCCTTTAACTGCTGCGCCATCTCGTTAAAAGAATCAGCTAAGATTTCCAGTTCATAAATACCCCGTACTTTCAGAGTTGAATTTTCTCCATTTGCGAAATCGGCTGAAGTTACTTGTTTGCCCAACTGTCTCGCTGCGTTACTTAAATTTAAAATTGGTTGAGTTATCCAACGAGCAATGATAATTCCTACTACAGTAGTTACTGCCAAGGCTACCAGACAAATAAAAATTGTCGCTGGAATGTTGCGATCGATTGCAGTTAATCCCACAACTAACAAGATTGGCAGCACAAATGGCACTATCAAGATGCGCCTTAAAGGTACGCCTTTAATTAGGGAAGAAAACCCACTTTTTTCAGGATTTTCAATCATCTGCCTACTCCTGGTGTTTCTTTTGGGCGAATCCAGAGTTTACATCCGGTGGGGTTATCGAACAGGACAAGGGGACAAAGAGATAATCCCATATCTAAAAGTTAGGCTTGTAATATCTACGTTTTATGTATAGCACTACGAGACTCTTAGTAATTCGTAATTCGTAATTCGTAATTCGTAATTCAATAGGAGAAGTGCCTCAAGCGATCGCTGGAAACATAAAGAGGTGTAATTTCATTATTGCAAGCGCCCGACTTCAGTCAAAGGGTAAAAATTACGAATTATTGTGACACTAGCTACTTGCTAGGGAATAATGAATCCATCTGTCGATAGATGCACATTTTATGATATGTTGCCTGAATTCCTCGTGCCATAATCCCCCCTGTTCTGAAGAGACAAAATTTTGCTCTCATTGCGGAATTCCCCTTGTAATCTTGCGACACTATCGCCCAATGCAAGTATTAGGCAGCGGCGGATTTGGTAAAACTTATTTGGCTGAGGATGTTGAAAAGTTTAATGAAGTATGCGTCATCAAACAATTTGCACCTCAGATACAGGGAACTGGCGCACTCCAGAAGGCAACAGAATTATTTGAGCAAGAAGCAAGGCGTTTGCAACAGTTAGGAGAACATCCCCAAATACCGACGCTGTTGGCATATTTTGAGCAAGATAATCGCTTGTATTTAGTGCAGCAATATATTGAAGGGCAGAATTTATTAGAAGAATTAGAACACCAGGGAATCTTTAGCGAATACAAGATTCGCGAATTATTGCTAGATTTATTAAATATTCTCCAATCTGTTCATCAGCAGAAAGTTATTCACCGCGATATTAAACCAGAGAATATTATTCGTCGCAAATCTCCTCAAGCTGCAAAAGCAGATTTGGTACTCATTGATTTTGGTGCATCTAAACAATTGAGCGAGACAGTTGTCGTTCAACAAGGAACAACTATCGGTTCCTTTGGTTATGCACCTTTAGAACAAATGCAAGGTGGTGAAGCCTATCCAGCAAGCGATTTATACAGTTTAGCTGCAACTTGCTTTCATCTGCTGACGGCAATTCCTCCTTGGGAATTGTGGAAGCAACAAGGATACGGCTGGATTAGTGAGTGGCGGCAACATTTACGGCAACCATTCAGCGAAGAATTGGCAGCTATTTTAGATAAATTGTTGGAAAAAGATTACCGCGATCGCTATCAATCAGCCCAGGTAGTTTTACAAGATTTAAATTCTTTGTCGGCATTAACTAATGTGCCACCTACAGCAACTTATTATCACCAATCATCACCGATACAACCAGAGATTCCAGATAGGGCAACTCATTATCATCAATCATCACCGATACAACCAGAGATTCCAGCTACGGCAACATACTATCATCAATCATCCCCGCCTCCGGTAGATATTCCAGTCACAGCAACATCTCATGCAGAGATTCTGCCTACAGTAACCGATAATCACCAATTATCACCAGTTGCAAATTTACCCAAACGCCTAGCTAAATCCAAAAAACCATTCTTAATTGTTGGTGTGATTCTGTCTTTGGGTTTCGGGGGATATGGAATATTGCAAATTAGCAACCGTCTTTTTGCCAAAACCATAGCTTATGAAAAACTAGCCCTAACTAATAGCTTGAATGGGCATACAGATTGGGTGAGTAGCCTGGCTATTAGCAGCGATGGACAAACTTTAGTCAGCGGTAGTGGAGACAGAAGCATTAAAATTTGGAATCTCCAAACCACGGGCTTAAAAACTACCCTTTCTTTACATACGGATGCAGTGACTTCTGTGGCTATCAGCCCAGATAACAAAACTTTGGTAAGTGCCAGTAAGGATGGCACAATCAAAATTTGGAATTTGCAAGATGGTAGCTTAAAAAATACTCTCACTGGACATAAAGATACGGTTAATTCTGTTGCCATTAGCCCCGATGGAGAGACTTTAGCCAGTGGCAGCGCTGACGGAACTATCAAAATCTGGTATTTGCAAACAGGTCAACTGAGAAATACACTCACCGGACATACTAAATCAGTTTGGCGAGTAGCTTTTAGCCCAGATGGTAAAACTTTAGTGAGTGGAAGTTACGATCGCACAATCAAAATTTGGAATCTGCAACCACCTTCATTAAAAACTACGCTGACAGGGCATACAGATTTAGTCTATTCTCTCGCCATCAGCCCGGATGGACAAACACTGGCGAGTGGCAGTACTGACAAAACAATCAAGATTTGGAATTTACAAACAGGCGAGTTAAAAAATACCCTCAAATGGCATAAATATGGCGTGACTTCCGTTGCCATCACCCCAGATGGCAAAACTTTAGTGAGTGGAAGTTACGATAACACAATCAAAATTTGGAATTTGCAAACAGGCGATTTGAAAAATACCCTTACCGGGCATACAGATTTAGTTTATGTTGTTGCTATTAGCCCCGATGGCCGGACAGTGGTAAGTGGAAGTGAAGACAATACTATAAAAATGTGGCGTGTGCCATAGATCGATAAGCTTGGGTTAAGAAATTTATACCAATTCACGAAATTACTGATAAAAATCACTTCCTCTGCCCCCCCTGCTTGTCTATCCCGGCTTACACCTCATTTCTCTAGCTGTTGAATTCGCTTGATTTGTAGGAGATTCCAATCATCTTCAGAATAGGGCGTGCTAAACCAGGCATCTAATATTTCTTTGGCGATCGCTTCTGTAGTTGCACGTAAACTTAATACTAGGACATTGGCATGATTCCAAATCCGCGCACCCCGCGCTGTTTCCGCATCATGGCACAAAGCAGCACGTATCCCACTGACTTTGTTCGCAGCTATGGATGCGCCAGTACCAGTCCAACAAAAAACAATTCCCTCATCTACTTTCTGAGTTGCTACCGCCAAAGCAACTTTACTACTACTAATAGGCCAATCAACTTCTTGAAGATCCTCCGCTAGAGAACCAAAACTTATAACTTCATGCCCGCGCCGCTTGAGTTCTTCTAATACAGTGTCAGTAAGGTTAGTGCGTTCATCACTACCAATAGCGATTCTCATACCTTCTTATTTAAAATTAGTCTACCCTTTTGTTTCATCTTACGATAAATAGCGACAGTTAAAGATAATTAACTGTCGCTACAATTTAGCAAAATATCTCGTTGCTGACCGTGAATCTCAAATTCCAAAATTACATTTAACTTTTTTTTTGCACCTCTACGCCTGGAACGTGAAACTAATTACTATCTCCCTTCACCCAGCGATGATTGCAATTCTTGATGCCGTTTTGGTTTCATCAACTGCTCGGTTGCCCCCTTAATTACGATATACAAAATTGGCACTACAAACAAACTCAAAAAAGTCGCAATTAACATACCGCCAAAAACTGCCGTTCCCAAAGATTGACGACTACCCGCCCCCGCACCTGTGGCAGTAGCCAAGGGAAAAATCCCTAAAAGAGTAGAAAAGGCTGTCATCAAAATTGGGCGTAAGCGTTCTTGCGAAGCCTCAATAGTTGCTTTGGTAATGGACAGACCTCGCTCTCGCAATTGATTAGCAAATTCCACAATTAAGATGGCATTTTTACTAGCTAAACCAATCAACATTACTAGACCAATTTGGCAGTAAACATCATTGGCAAAGCCCCGCATCTTTTGTGCTATCAGCGCTCCTAAAATCGCTAAAGGAACTGCCAGCATAATAATTAAAGGGTCAATGTAGTTTTCGTATTGAGCAGCCAGTACCAAAAATACAAACACCAAGCCTAACCCAAAAATTAAAGGTGCTAAACCAGCAGAATCTATTTCTTCTAATGCTGTTCCAGACCATTCATAACCAAAACCTGGAGGTAAAACTGCTTTTGCAACTTGTTCCATTGCCTTAATAGCGTCTCCAGAACTAGAACCGGGAGCAGCAGAACCATTAATTTCAATTGAACGGAACAAATTATAGTGATTTATTGTTTGCGCTCCCACAGTTGGCGTCACTTTGACTAAGTTACTCAATGGAATCATTTGATTCTTTTCGGAACGAACGTAGAGTTTGCCAATATCTTGGGGATTAGAACGAAATTGTTCGTCAGCTTGGATATAAACGCGATAGTTGCGCTGCTGAAGATTGAAATCATTCACATATTGCGAACCCAAAGCAGTCTGTAAAGTACTAAAGACATCATCTATGGAAACTTGCAGTGCTTTGGCTCGATTGCGGTCTACTTCCACGAGTAATTGTGGTGTATCTGCGGCAAAGGTACTGAATACAGCTTGTAATCCTGGTGTTTGATTGGCGCGACCGAGTAATTGCCCCATCGATTGCACCAGATTTTCTAAACCACTGTTACCTCTGCGGTCTTGCAACTGAAAGACGAAGCCGCCAAAGTTACCTAAGCCCTGAATTGGTGGGGGATTTACCGGAAAGACCCTAGCTTCTGGGATGGAGGATAATTTACCTTGCAATTTACCAATTATCGCCTGTACTGTTTGATCCGGTTTTTGGCGCTCGTCCCAAGGTTTTAAGGTTGTAAATATAATCCCGCTGTTAGCAGTGCTACCACTAAAACCAAATCCTCCCACTGCAAAAGTTCCCAACATTTCGGGAATTTGCAGGATTTCTTTTTCTACCTGTGCCATGACATCGCTGGTATATTGCAGCGAAACGCCTTGCGGCCCTTGGATAATTGTGATGAAATAACCTTCGTCTTCGTCTGGCAGAAAGGCTGTTGGTACTGTGGTGTACAGCCAAGCAGTCATGCCCAAGGAGACGATAAACAAGCCAATAACGACGCTTTTGACGCGTGTGAGATAAGTTAGCGATCGCTCATAACTCGATCTTACCCATTCCAGGAACCGATTAATCAGGTCAAACAACCAACCAATCCACCTGGGAGGTCTTTGTCCTTGACGTAGCAACACCCCACACAAAGAAGGCGTCAAAGTCAAAGCCAAAAAAGTCGAAATTGCAATGGAAAAGGCAATGGTGAGTGCAAATTGCCGATAAAGTGCGCCTGTGGTTCCGGGAAAGAATGCCACTGGTACAAACACCGCCATCAACACCAGTGAAGTTGCAATCACCGCCCCAAAAAGTTCTGCCATTGATTCGCTAGCAGCGCGGCGAGGATTTATACCTTTATCCTGAATAAAACGGCTGATTTGCTCCACCACAACGATGGCATCGTCTACCACCATCCCAGATGCTAAAGTCAAACCAAACAAAGTCAAACTATTAATCGAAAAGTTAAAAACTTTGACGAAGGCAAATGTCCCAATCAAGGAAAGTGGAATTGTCAGCGCTGGAATTAAGGTAGTTCGCCAATCCTGCAAAAAGACAAAGATAACAATTACTACCAGTACTACCGCTTCTATCAGAGTCTTAATCACTTCTGACATCGATTCCTCAACAAACATTGTCGTGTCAAAAGCTACCTGATATTTCACGCCTGGCGGAAAACTCGGTGCTAATCGCTCTATTTCCGCTTTGACTCCCTTGGCAACATCCAAAGCATTACTACCAGGAACCTGATAAATCCCTAAACCGATGGCATCTTTGCCACGAAATCGCAGGAATGTGTTGTAATTTTCTGCGCCTAGTTCGGCTCTGCCGACATCTTTGAGCTTAACTAAGGTGCCATCATCTTCTGTTTTCAGGACAAGTTCGCCAAATTCAGTGGCGTCTGTTAATCGACTAGCAGCACGCACATCAATTTGATACCTTTGTCCTTGCGGAGCCGGTTCTTGCCCAATTCTTCCTGCACCCACCTGAATATTTTGCTCGGATAGGGCATCGGCGACATCCTGAGTTGTTAATCCCCGACTTGCAAGCCGACTCGGATCTAACCACAAACGCATAGCGTAGCGGCGTTCGCCAAAAACTTGGGCATTACTGACACCTTTGACTCTTTTTAAGGCATCTGCGATGTAAAGGTCAGCATAGTTACTTAAAAATGTATTGTCGTATTCGTTATTTTCCGTATATAAACCAATTGCCAAGAGAATATTGTTAGACTCTTTTGATACCCGGACTCCCGTCCGTTGCACAGATTCTGGTAATTGCGGTTGGGCTACGGAAACCCGATTTTGTACATCTACAGCAGCAATATCTTTATCCCGCGATGAATCAAAGGTGACCGTAATGGTACTAGTACCATCGTTACTGCTGCTAGAAGTAATATATCTGAGTCCCTCAACCCCGTTGATTTGCCTTTCTAAGATATTGGTAACGCCGCTTTCTACAACTTCGGCACTAGCTCCGCTGTAGTTAGAAGTAACACTGATTTGAGTAGGACTAATTTCTGGGAACCTGGCGATCGGCAGTGTGGGAATACTGATTAATCCTACTAAAAGGATAAGAATAGCGCAGACCGACGCAAAGATCGGCCGCTTAATAAAAAAGTCAACAAACATAGTTTAGAAAATTGGTATTTGGTATTTGGTATTGGGTATGGGGCATGAGGAGGTGTGGGAGGTGTGGGAGGTGTGGGAGGCATAAATTCTCTTTCTCCCCACACTCCCCCATCTCCCCTGCTTCCCCTAATTCCGACTACCGACTGTTTCGGGTGCAGGAGCGATCGCAGCACCATTAGTAAGGTTGAGAATACCAGAAACAACTATTTTGTCGCCTGCTTTTAATCCTTCGATAACTTGATAATTATTGCCCTCAATAGCTCCCAGCTTCACTGGCTTTTGTTGAGCTACCAATTTTGGCGCTCCGGGTTTAGAGTCTTGTGCTGGTGCTTCAGCCACAAATACAAATGTCTCTCCACCCAGACGAGATATTGCTGTGACGGGAATTAAAATACCAGGGCGTTCGTCCCAAATCACTTTGGTTTGCACTGATTGGCGATTCAGCAGTTGACTTCTAGAATTGCCAAAGTTGGCTTTAGCTAAAACTGTCTGGGAATCTAAGCTTGCATCTGGAGAGATGAAGCTGACTTTACCTGTGGCTATGGCTTTGCCTTGGGCGTCTAGCATTTGCACGGGTAATCCCAAGCGCAGTTTTTTGGCTTGTTCTAGGGGAACGGCAATATTTAGTTCTAATGAATCATTCCTAGTTAATGTGGTCAGTTGGTCTGCTCTTTGGACGTAATCTCCGACTTTTGTGGGAATATCGCCGACAATGCCAGTAAAAGGAGCTAGGACTTTTGTGTATTGCAGTTGGACTTGGGCTGCTTGGACTTGGGCGGCGGCTTGAGTCACTTGCGATCGCGCTTGGGCAATTTCTTCTGGACGCGAACCATTTTGTAGTTGTCTCAAGTTCTGTTGCTGTTGTTCTACGGCAGCAGCTAACTCGTTGATATCAGAGTTTCTACTCTTTTTGAGTTGGCCTAAACGTTTCTGGGCTACCACTAGGGCAGCTTCAGCACTCCGCTGTTCTTTAACATATCCTTCTAACAAATCTTGGGAAACTGCACCCTCTTTTCTCAATTGCTCGTATCGCTTGGCTCGCGAACGTGCCAGTTCCACATCAGATTTTTCTGACTCTATTTGAGCTTCAGCCTGAGCAATTTCTTCTGGTTGCGCTCCCGCTTGCGCGTCTTTAAGACGAGCTTGGGCTTGGGCTAACTGCGCTCTGGCTTGAGCTATTTCTTCAGAACGCGTACCTGCTACTAGTTCGGCAAGACGCGCTTGAGCTTGCTGGAGCGTACCTCTAGCTTGCAATAACTGAGCTTGAGCATCATCGCTTTGCAAGGTCACAAGCACTTGCCCTTGTTTGACTCGGTTACCCTCGTTGACAAAAATCTGGGTGATTCGTCCATCAATCTGTGGCTTGATCGTTACTGAACGCGGAGCTTCTAAGGAGCCAAGAAACTGCGAACTTTCTTGCATAGTTTGTGTTTCTACAGTCGCTAGCTTCACGGGTATTCCCGGCTGACTAGCTGCCTGATTAGCCGATGCTCCATTACTGGCACTGCTAGTTTGCCACCAACGCCAACCAAAACCAATACCTGCGATCGCCAAAACAATTCCTAACACCAAAGGCCAACGTTTCTTTTGAGGTGATTTCGGCGATCGCTTTGGCAACGATGCCGACTCTTGACTCGAATCAACAACAGCAGGCTGTTCTGTTTCAATGGGAAGGGAAGATTCAGGGAACTCAGAATGGGACATTTTCGTTTTCTCGTCTTGTGGATTTAGGCTTGAGCAATCTTATTTCTGTCAACGAAGAAGAGGACAAGGGGGGGAGTAGGGAAATGGGGGGGTGTGGGAGGTGTGGGAGGTGTGGGAAGCATAAATTCTCGTTCTTCCCTCTGCTCCCTCTGCTCCCTCTGCTTCCTCTACTCCCTATCTCACCTAACCTAGACCTCTTCTCTATCTCTCAGGCAAAGCAACATACCTGCAAAACTATGCAAAGATGATTTCAAATCAATATCTGAGCGCACTGTAACCTTCTCCTCACCTTTTAGTACACAACCAGTTGTTCAAGCGAAGCGGTAATTTGTCAATTTCGGATCGAGTCAGACGAGTAACCTAATGCCAGGTTTTTCGTTAGTGTTTGCAAGCACTTACTTGCATATTTGTGTAAGTATTCGGTTGCATTATAGCTACATACTCAAGAGGATTGGTAATGCTAAAAGAGAGTTTACCGCTGTTAATCAATACTGACTATCGATCTCAAGGCAGAAAAGGTACGAAGCGATCGCTACTTAATTCACTTCTATTAACCAAGATTGGCAGTTTCATAGAGTTATCCCCACCAAGTAAAGAAGGACAATTATTGTTGTTTACCTAGAATCCTCTTTATGGAACTATCTCAACTTCCTACACTTAGGTCACCCGATCGGGTGATTTTATATTAGTTATTAGTCATTGGTCATTGGTCATTAGTTTTCCCCTGCCTTCTGCCTCCTGCCCCCTGCTTCCTGCTTTCATTGGTAATATGCTTCCAAGTGATTTTTGATTGGCAAGAATATGAGTAAGCAGCCATTCATAGCGATCGAGTGCTTGCTCTAAGGAATAATTGGCTTCGGCGAACTGTCTGCCTGTGTGGCCTAGCTTTGCTGCTAGGGTAGGATTTTTATATAAATTTTGTACTGCATCTGCTAAAGCATGGGGTGATTCTGGTTCTACAATGATGCCACCACCACTAAGTGCGATCGCTCTAGCTGCACTACCAGAGGCCGGAACTGAACCCACAATCGGCTGACCACTCGCCAATAGCAGCGGTATTTTTGAAGGCATATTAAACGAAATCACATTGCTTTTTTGCACAATCAGCCCCACATCGGCTGCTGCTAGCATTTCTGGTAATTTTTCTCGTGGTTGCAAGGGTAGCAGCAAAACATTATCTGCTCCATGTAAGAGACAATATTCCTGCAACCTTTGCAATGCTTTAGCTTCACCGACAATTACAAACACAATATCTTTAATATGGCGCAAGCAAACTGCTGCTTCAATAACTGTCTCTAAACCTTGTGTTAAGGCAATGTTCCCGGAATAAAGAACTACAAATTTACCATCTAGCTGATGTGTATATCTCCAAGAGTTATTGTGATTCGGCAAAGGACGGATGAAATTTATATTCACCCAATTGGGAATACAAACAATTTTATTAATAGGTACTCCCTTACTCACTAAATTCTCACTAAACCCATCGGCAATAACACTTATACTGTGTGCAGTCCGATAGGCAAATTTTTCTAAAGCTGCAAGAATTCGGATCGTAAATTTATTTTTCAGTAGCCCAATACGCACAGCAGCTTCTGGTAAAATATCTTGGACATTTAGAACTAACGGGCAGTTATACAACCAACTAAATATTGTTGCTGGTAAGATGCCTAATAGAGGGGGAACTGTTAAGAGAATAGCATCTGGACGTTCGCCTTTAATCACTTGCGGCAAACTGGTGAAAACAAAGCTCAACTCCAATAATAATCTGTCTACAACGTTAGGTTTAGACTTAATTCGCACGTAACTTCGTTGGATTGTGACGCCATTTTTCTCTTCAGTAACGTACCATTTACCCCGATACTCATCGTAAATCCGGCGCTCGGGATAGTTGGGCATTGCGGTAATAGCCCGCACTTGGTGACCTCGCGCTACTAGTCCTTCTGCCAATTCCGTCATTAAGGGAGCAATTCCAATCGGCTCCGGATGATAGTTGTAGGAATAGATCAAAATGTGCATGAGCTACTGATAAAACTTGTGAAGATAGCCGCAGATGAATGGAGTGATTCTTAATCTCACTATGGGCTGGTATTTTATATGATTTAATTTAAGTTGGGAGCAGATTATGATTTTTTTAGATCGTAATTGCGCTCGACACTATTAATAAATTTTCTATGTGGATTTTAACAGTTATTAATTATTAATTCTCAATTTTTTTACTTGGATAAAATCCTGTATCGTATAGTTATCAGCTACTAGTATTAACTGTCGGCTGAATTTGAGTCTTGTACCATACGCGTAATAACTTTTTACTAGTTTAAAAGAAAAATATAATACCTAAATTTACGCTTAGGGGATTGTAGCATTATATTTAATTTCCTGCATAAAACTCACATTCCGCCTTAGAAAGTGGCACATGAAGTTAAGCGGTATGTTGCGTTATGTATTCAAGAATCAACTGGAGGGGAAAAGGTTAAAGGAAAAAGGGAAAAGGGATATAAAAAGAGTCTTGCCTTTCGCCGCCTGAATGTTTTTCTTAAATCGAAAGCCGTTTATTCTATCGATGATTCAGGGCTAGATTATTTTTCTCCACAAACCACAGCCGCCCCGAAGGGGTTGATAGGTTTTTTGAGCCTTTGATATATCTATTGAGTTATATAATTTTGGTGGTAGAAAAGCCTGTGTAGCAATTAAGTATCAAACTATACATACAAATATTGCTATACACTTATCTGGATAAATATTGCATATCTTTTGTGTAGAAAATAGATGATTCAAGCCAAAAATATCGAACAATCAGCAGATTTAGCGTTTTTATTAGAAATTGGTACAGAAGAACTACCTGCGAATTTTCTTAGTGGTGCTTTAGCGCAATGGCAAGAACGCATTCCCCGAAGTTTGGCAGAAAACAGCCTCAAGAGTGAAAGTGTCAAGGTGTACGGTACTCCAAGGCGTTTGGCGGTACTGATTACAGGTTTACCATCCCAGCAACCAGACCGGGAAGAAGAAATTAAAGGGCCTCCTGCTGCTGCGGCTTTTAAAGATGGTCAACCGACGCCAGCAGCACTAGGCTTTGCCAAAAAGCAGGGTGTGGAAATAGAGGCTTTATCCGTTCGCCCGACTGATAAAGGGGATTTTGTGTTTGTGCAAAGAAGAATTCCCGGTCGTCCTGTGGCGGAACTGTTGACAGAACTTGTTCCTCAGTGGATTTGGGGCTTGGAAGGTAAGCGGTTGATGCGTTGGGGCGATGGAGATGCGAGATTTTCCCGGCCAATTCGTTGGTTGGTGGCTTTATTAAATGATGCGGTGCTGCCTTTAGAATTGGTGAATGGTTCTAAAACGATTCACAGCGATCGCATTTCCCAAGGTCATCGCGTTTTACATCCTAAATCTGTGACAATTGCCCAGGCTACAGATTATGTTACCACCCTCAAAGAAGCCTACGTTAACGTTGACCCAGAAGAACGGGCAAATTTAATTACAGAAGAAGTCAATAAAGTAGCCGAAAAACTAAATGGATATACGGTAATTTACTCCGACCTATTAGAAGAAGTAACTAACCTAGTAGAATATCCTTCCGCAGTTGTGGGTAAATTTGAACCAGAATTTTTGGAATTACCAACTGAAGTAGTTACAGAAGTGATGGTAACTCATCAGCGTTATTTTCCTGTATTTAAATCTGGTAGCCAAGAACAAGAATTATTACCGAATTTCATCACAATTTCTAACGCTAACCCCGAAAAATCAAATATTGTTGCAGTTGGTAATGAGAGAGTGATTCGTGCCAGATTAGCTGATGGCAGGTTTTTCTACGAATCCGATTTAACCAAGCCTTTAGAAAGCTTTTTACCTAAATTAGAAACAGTCACTTTCCAAGAAGAATTGGGTTCTTTGCGTATCAAAGTAGATAGAGTTGTTAAGATTGCCGAGCAAATTACTACTCAATTAAAATTAGCAGCAAATCAAAGCCAAAAAATCCAACGTGCTGCTTTATTATGTAAAGCAGATTTGGTTACGCAAATGGTATATGAATTCCCGGAATTGCAGGGCATTATGGGAGAAAAATACGCCTTAGCTAGCGGTGAAGATAGCGAAGTCGCAAAAGCAATTTTCCAACATTATTTGCCAACAGGAGCAGGTGACAATTTACCAGATACACTTACAGGTCAAATTGTCGGTTTAGCAGATAGATTAGATACTTTGGTGAGTATCTTTGGTTTAGGTTTAATTCCTTCCGGTTCTTCCGATCCCTTTGCTTTACGACGTGCTGCTAATGCGGTTGTAAAAATTACTTGGTTTGCCAATTTACCAATAAATTTAGATGAATTGCTGTTGCAAATAGCAACAGATTTTGCAGAGAAATATCAAAAGGATCGGGCATCATTAACCGCAGCATTACAAGAATTTTTCTTGCAACGTATCCGCACTTTGCTGCAAGAAGAAAAACAGATTGATTACGATTTGGTGAATGCAGTTTTGGGAGAAAATGACCCAGAATATACAGAAAGGGCATTAAAGGATTTGTTAGATGTACGCGATCGCGCCTTATATCTGCAACAAATTCGCAATGACAGTATCTTAGATACGATCTACGAAACCGTCAACCGTTCTACACGCCTAGCTGCTCAAGGCGATTTGGATACAAAACAGCTAGAACCAAAAGCCGTCATCCGTGAAGAACTATTCCAAAAGCCTTCCGAAGCGGCTTTGTATAACGCCTTAGTCGAATTAGTGCCAGAAACTCAAGCCGCACAAGAAACCAGAAATTATCAACTGTTAGTAGCAGCCCTCACAAAAATTGCTCCTACGGTTAGTAACTTTTTTGACGGGGCAGATAGCGTTTTAGTCATGGATCCCGATCCAGAAATTAAGCGTAATCGATTACATCTTTTGGGATTAGTTCGCAATCATGCCCGTGTCCTAGCTGATTTCGGGGCAATTGTCAAAAATCTGTAGCGTAGGTCAACAAAAAATTGTGTAATTTTTGCTAATAAGCGTTAGTATAGGGAGTGCTTAACCAGGGCCCTCTGCTGCAATCTATGTCCAAAGCTCATGTAATTGGATTAGGAAAGTCCGGTGTTGCTGCGGCGAGATTGTTGAAACGGGAAGGTTGGGAGGTGGAACTGAGCGATTCCGCACGCAACACCTCCGAAACCCTCCTCCAACAACAACAAGAACTCGCTGCTGAAGATATAACCGTTAAACTCGGTCAATCCCCAGACTTCAATGGTGCTAATTTACCTCAATTAATAGTCGTTAGTCCCGGCGTGCCTTGGGACATTCCTGTATTAAATCAGGCACGAGAACTAGGGATTGAAACTATCGGCGAAATGGAACTCGCCTGGCGATATTTGCAACCTTTGCCTTGGGTAGGAATTACTGGCACTAACGGGAAAACTACTACCACAGCTTTAATCGCTGCCATTTTCCAAGCAGCAGGCTTAAATGCACCCGCCTGCGGTAATATTGGCTACGCTGCTTGTGAAGTTGCCCTGTCTTGGAAGGGAAGAGGAGCAGGGGAAGCAGGGGGAGCAGGGGAGGAAACTCCAATCCAAAATCCAAAATCTAAAATCCAAAATTCTCTTGATTGGATAATTGCTGAGATTAGCAGCTATCAAATAGAATCTTCAACGTCTGTTGCACCTCGGATCGGTGTGTGGACGACTTTCACGCCGGATCATTTGGCGCGGCATAAAACTTTAGAAAATTACTACAACATCAAAGCCAAGTTATTGAACCAGTCTGAGTTACAAGTATTTAATGGCGACGATGTTTACTTGAGCAAGCTGGGTTTGAGTGCTTGGCCGAATGCTTATTGGACGAGTGCCAAAGGCAAAGATTCCCTAATTAGCGAAAAAGGCTTTTATATACAAGACGGCTGGGTTGTGGAAAAGTTAACTGCTACCTCTGCACCACAACGGATTGTGAAAGTCTCTGCTTTGCGGATGGTGGGAGAGCATAACCAGCAAAATCTCTTGATGGCAGTAGCAACGGCGCGGTTAGCGGGAATTAATGCCGATGCGATCGCTCGTGCAATTAGCGAATTTCCTGGAGTTGCCCATCGTTTAGAACATATCTGCACTTGGGAAGGTATTGATTTTATTAACGATAGCAAAGCCACTAACTACGATGCTGCCGAAGTTGGTTTGGCATCGGTAAACAGTCCAGCGATTTTAATTGCCGGTGGAGAAGCAAAAGCAGGTGATGATACTGCTTGGCTGGCACAAATTCAAAATAAAACTGCTGCTGTATTATTAATTGGCTCTGCCGCACCTGCATTTGCTCAACGTCTGCAAAAAGTAGGGTATGACAATTACGAAATTGTGGAAACTATGGAAAAGGCAATCCCCAGATCGGCCGAATTAGCCAAGCAGCATCAAGCTTCTGTAGTTTTGCTATCTCCGGCTTGCGCGAGTTTCGACCAGTACCCGAATTTTGAGGTGCGGGGCGATCGTTTCCGTCAACTGTGCCTTGATTGGGTAGCAAACTCTAAGGCTAACAAAGTAGAACTTCCAGACTGGGAAAAGTCTCGTCAAGAGTCTATAGTTCAAAGTCGATAGAGTAGCGATCGCTTGAGTTTTCTTTGGCGATCGCACTTACAGCTGTGCATTGGTGTCAACTTCAGCCGTGGCGAATCAATACGGTTCGGTTAAAGGGGAAAGGGAAAAGGGAAAAGGATAATTTCAAACCTTTTCCCTTTTTCCCTTACCCTTTTCCCAGTATTGCGTGGCGAATAGAATTCGCGCGCCACTTGCTACCCTACCCTGCCTTAACCCTCTTCTCCTTCGGAGACGCTAAAGCGAACGAGGGAACGGGAACGCCAAGGGCGAACAAGTCGGTAAACGCAAGGGCGCAGTGGCTTGGCTACACAGGCTTTCGTCCGGATGGTGCGCGGACTAACAGAAAATTAAGGTTTTGAAACCCACGCAGGTGGGTTTTGTTTGTGTAGATGCGGTTTCTAACCGCCCGTTTGGTGTTAAGTTGACTTTTCTGACTTTTCACGGTATGTGGAAAAGTCAGAGGGTGTGGGGTGTAGTCAGGCTTTCTTGTTTTCCCTACACCCTACACCCTACCCCCTACCAAGAGCCTTAATGAGGGTTTGAGGACTTACCGTGAAAAGTCAGGTTGACTTTTCCCTATTGACGAACATTTTCTAGCTTGTTTGGATTTACCCAACGATTCACAAATTCGTTTTTAGTTTTGTGTACCTTGATTTGCACTTCCTTGGAACCTAACTTAACTACTTCTGCGGGAATTTTTTGGATATTGGCAGAATCACCACGAGCCTTGTAAAGCCAAATGACTTTTTGACCTACTTCAAAGTTGTCAGTATTGCTAATTAAGGAAGGTGCTGTTTTTGCCCAAGTCGGAGAAGCAACTACTAAGTTACTCACAAGTACTAACAACACTACAGTAATTTGGAGAAATTTAATATTCATTACAGTTAGTAAATTTATAGACAAATCTGGCGTGCAAATCTTTATGATAGTTTGGCAATATTTTTGTTGATTTTCTCTTTTAAAGCTGGTTTGAAAATTGTACTTAGCTCATACCGTAGAATTGAGAATACAGAAACAAAAGACGCTTTATAGCTAGATAATAAATTAATCGTTATCTATTTCTCTAATTTCAAATATAGCGAATATAAATTAGTAATTTTATTAAATTTCAAATTACTAGTAATTTCAGGGTAAACAAGTTTTTCAATATAATCAAATATTCTTTATTGTCAAAAGGATAAATTAAATTAATGATAAGCAAATTTATCTAAATAACTGGCTCAATATAGAGCATTGCTAAATAAGTTGTGAAATTTTTCATTGAGGTAGGGAATAGGGAACTCTTAATATAGGAATCCGGTTTGATTACTGAAATTATTTGTGTAGGCAGGGAGTAGGGAATGGGGAGTAGGGAGTAGGGAGTGGGAAAGAAGCCTTGTTTGGGTGTACTGATATTTTTTCACCAAATCAAATATGAGTTCTATAGGAAAAAAATTTACCTAAGTTCGCAAAAATCAACTAAAAGTCTTAATAGTTAATTCAAAAACTCAGAAACTTTTGAAATCATTACGATCTCTATCTAAAGAATAATAGACGGAAAACAACACTCTACCGTAAAACATTAGCTATATAGAGCTTTATGAAGTTTGATTTATATGCTTCACACTAGAAGTCAGCTTGTAGCCAAACAACCCAATATTGGCAAACTAGTTCGTGCCCTACGACAGGAATTAAATCTGTCTCAAGAAAAATTTGCTGTTGAGTTTGGTGTCACTTTTCCCACAATTAACCGTTGGGAAAATGGACGCGCAACACCTTCTCCTTTGGCAATGCAGCGTATTAGTGCCTTACTCGATGAGTTAGGCGATCGCGGTAAAATTCTTCAAGCAACATACTCAACACAAGAAAATTAGACTTTTTGTATAGTGCTAAGTTCTGAAAACACTTACTCAGTAATGGTTCGGTAAGTTATAAAGCAGAAAAAGATTTTCAGTAGGAGATAATCGAACCTTTTGGGGCGGATGTGGGGTGTAAGTGAAGAAAATCGCCCCGAATATTTGGATATAAGAAAGAGCTTTTAAGTATAGAAAAAGATGTAGTTTGAGCCGCGTAGTGCAAGAAATACGACATCTTTAGCTGAAACCCCTAATTTCTAATTATGGGTTCCCTACACTTTTCATCAAAACTGTAGTGTTTTTTACCCGAACCATGACTAATCGAGAGGAAGCAATGAAAAACCAGTCATCGTCAGCAAGCAACGCCGACGGCAATTTTCTTCTCGGTGGTGGTGAAATGGGTGCGCGAATGCGAGAAATGGACTGGTCGAAAACTTCCCTTGGTCCAACACAGCATTGGCCGCAGAGTTTGAAAACTGCGGTGCGGATTATGCTCACTTCTCGTCAAGCGATGTTTGTCTGGTGGGGCGAGGAACTGATTAACCTTTACAACGACCCTTACAAAGCTATTATTGGTGGCAAACATCCAGAAGCACTCGGCCAGCCAGCTTCACAAGTGTGGCGGGAGATTTGGGATCAAGTCGGGCCGCGAGCAGAATCAGCGATGCTCAAGAATGAAGGTACTTACGACGAAGCGCTACTGCTGATTATGGAGCGCAACGGCTATCCAGAGGAAACTTATTACACTTTTTCTTATAGTCCGGTTCCCAATGATGAGGGTGACACAGGCGGGATCATTTGTGCCAACACAGACGACACGCAACGCATCATCAGCGAACGGCAGTTAAAACTTTTACGGGAGTTAGCAACCAGGACAGCAGATGCACGGACATTCGATGAAGCCTGTACCCTAAGTGCGAGTTGTCTGGAAACCAACCCTTACGACTTACCCTTTGCAATGATTTATTTGGTCGAACCAGAGGAACAGCAAGTTTTCCTGGCTGGAAGATGCCGCATTCAGCCAAACCACATTGCAGTTCCAGAAAAAATTGCTCTCGATGCCGATGCAGTTTGGCCTTTTGCCGAAGTCATGGCAACGCATCAAACAAAACTAGTCGATCTTTTAGCAGCAGATTTTGGCAGCTTGCCTTGTGGTGTGTGGGAGCGATGCCCACATCAAGCCGTAGCCGTACCCATCGCCCCATCAGGCCAAACAGGCAAAGCAGGCATCTTAATTGCTGGCTTAAATCCCTTCAGGCTGTTCGATGAAAATTATAGAGGATTCATCGAACTAGTTGCGGCTCAAATTGCAGCTAGCATTGGCAACGCTCAAGCTTACGAACAAGAACGCAAACGCGCCGAAGCTTTAGCAGAAATCGATCGCGCCAAAACTCTCTTTTTTAGCAACGTCAGCCACGAGTTCCGTACCCCATTAACTCTGATGTTGGGGCCATTAGAGGAAACCATAGCCAATTGTGCCAATCTGCTACCAGCCAACGAACAACAGCAGTTAAAAATGGTACAACGCAATGGACTGCGCTTATTGAAACTAGTCAACAGTCTGCTAGACTTCTCGCGTATTGAAGCTGGAAGGGTTCAAGCTTCCTACGAACCCACCGACCTTGCTATGTTTACTGCCGAACTAGCTAGTGTTTTTCGTTCAGCGATCGAACGGGCGGGAATGCAGTTATCAGTTAATTGTCCTCCTTTACCAGCACCAATATATGTAGATCGCCAGATGTGGGAAAAAATTGTTTTTAACCTACTATCTAATGCATTCAAATTCACCTTGAAAGGAGAGATTATGGTGAGTTTGCAGTGGGTGGAGAAGGAGGACAAAGGGACAAGGAGAGAAGTTGGAGCCGTTCGCGTAGCGTCTCGAAGAGAGGCTTCCTCGGATCCAAACTTCGGAGGACAAGGAGAGAAGTTGGAGCCGAGGCTTCCTCGGATCCAAACTTCGGAGGACAAGGGGAATTTATCACAAACACTCTCCGCGTCCTCTTTCGTGGAACTCTCGGTGCGCGATACAGGAATTGGGATTCCCGCAGCAGAAATGCCCCATTTGTTTGAACGATTTCACCGCGTTAAAGGAGCGCAAGGACGAACTTTTGAAGGCTCTGGAATTGGCTTGTCACTAGTGCAAGAACTGGTAAAAATGCATAGTGGAACAGTCCAGGTGACTAGTGTCTTAGGATCGGGCAGCTGCTTTAGTGTATCAATTCCTACGGGGTACGCTCATTTACCTTCAGACCGCATTAGTGCGACTCGCACTTTAAGTTCAACTGCATTGGGTGCCGCACCCTATTTAGAAGAAGCTCTACGTTGGCTACCACAGGAGGGGACTGGGGACTGGGGACTAGGGACTGGGGACAAGGTAACAAGTGAAGAGTTTTCCCAATCCCTAATCCCTAATCCCCAATCCCCAACATACCGCATTCTCCTCGCTGATGACAATGCTGATATGCGCGATTATGTCAAGCGGTTGTTAAGTCAGCAATATGAAGTGGAAGCAGTGCCAAATGGTTTAGCTGCTTTGGATTCTGTTCAAAGGCGTCTGCCAGACTTGGTACTGACGGATGTGATGATGCCTTTGTTAGATGGCTTCGGATTGCTGCAAGCATTACGGGCGGATTCGCACACGAGAAATATTCCCATCATTTTGCTGTCGGCACGGGCAGGAGAAGAGGCACGGGTAGAGGGTTTAGAAGCCGGAGCTGATGATTACCTAATTAAACCGTTCTCTGCTCGGGAATTATTGACACGGGTAGAAGCAGCTTTAAAAATGGCTCGTCTGAGACAGGATGCAATGGAACGCGAGCAAGAGCTGCGAATTGAAGCTGAGGTGGCAAAAGCACATCTGGAGAGAGTTTTAGCTGGTATTCAAGACCAATTCTTTGTCTTAGATAGCCAGTGGCGCTACACCTTTGTCAATCAGCGGGTAGCAGAAGTTGTTGGCTTTTCTAGGGAACAGTTGCTAGGTAAGAGCATTTGGGAAATGTTTCCAGATTTAGTGGGAACAGAATTTGATATCCAAGTTCGCCGATCGCTCGCCGAACAGACGGTTGTTCGCTTTGAATACTTTTATCCTAGATGGAATCGCTGGTTTGAAAATCGCATCTATCCCTTTGAGGAAGGAGTATCAATATTTGTTAGCGATGTCAGTGATATCTACGAGGAACTACGCTTGCGCAAACAAGCTGAAGAGGCACTACGCGAGAGTGAAGAACGCTTTCGACTAATGGCAGATGCAGCCCCGACGCTGATTTGGATGTCTGGAACTAATAAGTTGAGTAATTATTTTAACAAGACTTGGCTTAATTTCACTGGGCGAACTATAGAGCAAGAAATGGACAATGGTTGGACTCAAGGAGTGCATCCAGAGGATTTACAATACTGCTTAGATACTTATGTAAATGCCTTTGATGCCCGTCAAGGGTTTCAAATGGAATATCGACTCAGGCGCTTTGATGGACAATACCGCTGGATTTTTGATGTAGGTGTACCCAGGTTTACTGCCGAAGGAGAGTTTTTAGGCTATATCGGCTCGTGTATTGATATTAGCGAACGCAAAGCAGCAGAGTCAGAACGCGATCGCATTCTGCAACTAGAGCAAGCTGCTAGAACCGAAGCAGAAAAAGCCAACCGCATCAAAGATGAGTTTTTAGCAGTACTATCCCATGAATTGCGATCGCCCCTGAACCCGATTCTGGGTTGGGCAAGTCTGTTGCAAACCCGTAACTTTGACCAAGCCGGACTCAAAAAAGCGATCGCCACCATTGAGCGTAATGCTAAATTACAAGCTCAACTCATTGAAGATTTGCTTGATGTGTCTCGCATCTTACAAGGCAAACTCAGCCTCAACATGTTTCCTATCGATTTAGTGTTTGTCATTGATGCAGCATTGGAGACAGTGCGGCTGGCGGCAGAGGCTAAAAATATTCAAATTCAGAAAAAGTTCGATGCTTCTGTAGGGCACGTTTTGGGCGATTCCAGCCGTTTGCAACAAGTAGTCTGGAATTTGTTATCGAATGCTGTTAAATTTACTCCTGAAGGAGGAGAGATTGAGATTCAGCTCCAGCGCATTGGCACTCAAGCTGAGATTCTTGTTAAAGACACAGGTAAAGGGATTAGCCGGGAATTCCTTCCTTATGTGTTTGAATATTTTCGTCAAGCTGACAGTACAACAACCCGAAAGTTTGGTGGCTTGGGGTTAGGTTTAGCAATTGTCCGGCATTTGATAGAACTACACGGGGGAACGATTTGGGCTGAAAGTTTAGGTGAAGACAAAGGAGCTACTTTTACCGTCAGGCTACCGTTAATCAAAAAAGATTTAGCCGTAAAACAAGACATCAATATTGCTACTTCCAATACTGCTTCCGCCGATGAAATTCTTACAGGCATTGAAATCTTAGTTGTGGACGATGACGCAGATACGCGTGAATTCCACACATTCGTCCTAGAACAAGCTGGAGCAAAAGTGGCTGCTGCTGCATCTGCTTTGGAAGCACTACAAGCTTTGGCAAACTCAAAACCAGATATTCTCGTGAGTGATATCGGGATGCCACAAACAGACGGCTACATGCTGATGCGCCAAGTCAAAGCATTACAAGCACAGCACGAAAAAAAGACTGTGGCGATCGCTTTGACTGCTTATGCAGGCGAAATCAACCAGCAACAAGCACTCGAATCAGGCTTTCAAAAACACATATCCAAACCCGTAGAACCAGAAGAATTAGTCAAAGTAATTGCTAATTTGACTGGTAGAAGTGCTGAGTAGAGACGCGATTAATCGCGTCTGTACAAAAGTTAGGAGTTATTTTCTCCCCCTGCCTCCTCTGCCTCCTCTGCTCCCCCTGCCTTTTTACTCCCTCATCCCTTAGTATGCTTGTCGATAATATTGGCTAAGTCTGGTATCGCCTCTTCGACGTGTTTTTTGGCGGAACCGCGAAGTTTTTCATAAGTTCCTCGCACAATTTGACGTTTGACAGTTTTGAGTCTCGCGTCAGTTACACCTAAGAGTGCGTCTGCTGTGTTTGAAGAATTCGCAATCACATATCCTACTGGGTCGCCTTTCTGGATGCCTTCATTCCAGATGGGATCGATTGCAGTCAAGCACTGAGGTAAAAGTTGCTCGACAGCATAAGGAATGTATCCAGGCTTGACTCCCTTTAAAGCTCCGAAAGCAGCTTTGAGAGCCATACCACTGATACCTGACTTGGATGCAACTTGGGTTTCGATCATGTTGCAGCAGTCTTCTACGACCATAGCTTTTTTATTTGGGTTCAAAAGTCCTTCGTTAAGTCCCATTTCACTCCTCCTGATTCAGTACTTAATTTTCATTCGACTATTTTTTTTGCAAGCAGGACATTATAAAAAATGATGCTGGAGATGGCATTACTAGCCATAAAAATAACCTTACTTCGCTGTTCGCTAGCAGTCTGAAGTTAGATATAACTTAATTGTGTGGTTTACTAGCATAATTCACACGATTTTTCTAAGTAAATATAACTGTTTTTTCATTTAGTTCATATTTTTTATACTATAACAGTTGCCAAATTTAGGTAAAACATCAACAAAAATGTCTGATGACGCTTAACCAGCTCTTGAGAATTTTAGCAAGCAGTGGTGCGATCGCAAATACCAGTTTTCCGAACAACTTTTATAACTTAATCACCATTAAGCAATATAATCAACTACCTTGTTTATTTGCGTGTAATACTACTTTTGCTAAAAAAAATCACCTTGATGACAAGTCTGTGCCAAGAGCATGTACAATTTTCACTTAAAAAGATGCGAGACAATGTGTGATACCAATTCACGAAATTACTGATACAAATCACTTCCTCTGTTCCTCTGCTCCCTCTGCCTACGGTGTACGCACATCTCTGTAGGAAACCAAAATCCTCGTAGATCCTCCTAAATCCTCCTTAAAAAGGAGGACTTTGAGAGATTTTTGCCCCCCTTTCCAAGGGGGGGTTGGGGGGATCTAAAGTCTGCGGCGCAACTCTAGAAGACTTGTGTGTACACCGTAGACTCCCTCTGCTTGCCTACGCATATCATTTTTAAAGTGAAATGGTATGAGTAGCAAGTTTAACTTTACTCCTGTAATTTCTAGTAGGTGTAAGGCTATGATTTCTCAAGATTATGATTCGATGTCTGGTGTAGACGAACTGCTGAGAAAACTTAGAATCAAAGAAACTCAGCTAAAAATTGCACAAGAATCTAATATGGTGAATGTAATTACAGCATTAGAGACTCAATTGTTAGAGTTACGACTTCAGTTATCAGAAGCACCGGACTCTGAGTTACAAGCATTAATGAGTTTATTAGATGAGTAAATTTTGTAGCTGAATTGTGTTGAATAAGAATACAGAATGGGCTAACCTCTGCTGCGCTAACAGAATTCAGAATTCAGGAATCAGAATCATCTGAATTCTGACTCCTGACTTGTGAATTCTTTATTGTTAAATTTCTACTGGATGTTGTCCATAATAAGGCAAAGCTTCTGACCAATTGGGAGACTTGCCTTGTTGCCAATCGAGTTGAGCTAGTTCCAAAATACTGGTTACCGTCGCAGCTAACCCAGACTCGGCTTGAATTAGCTGATAATTACTATTCCAATTAGCTAAAGTTTCCTGCCATGCTTCTGGCGTCATAACTGTATCTGGCAATAAGGCAATTAGTCCAGAAGCATCTGGCATCAGCTGATAAATAGCAGCAAAAATTTGGCCTCGTTGTCCTGGCATTTGGACAGCAAGAAGTTTGGGATTTCCACTTTTGGCTGCTTCTGACCAAGCTACCGCAGCCAAAGTGGAAATTGCAAACACCGGAATATCTAATTGTTGCCCCAAGGTGCGAGCTATGACAACACCAATTCGAGTGCCAGTAAAACCGCCAGGCCCTTTTGCAACTGCGACAAAAGACAAATCTGCCCAAGTTTGTGGTTTGATAAATTCAATTAAATATTCATGTATTAAGCTGGATAAATCCCGCCCCAAATTCCAAACTTGAGAGCGAGTATCACCTGAAAAATTACTAATTGCTATGCCTAATTCGGGAGTGGTAGTATGCAGCGATAGAGCGTATTTGATTGTAGCGATTTTCGTTGACATGAACTATAGGAATCCGGTTTGATTTGGAGAATTTACTTGTGTAAACAGGGAGTAGGGAGTAGGACAGAAGCTTTGTCTGGATGTACTGATTTTTTTCACGCAATCAAATGTGAGTCCTATATAAGGAGTCGGAATTCAGAATATAGAATTTAGAATACTCTAACGAGAAAGCGAAAAGTTAGAGCGAGTTGAAACTATTCTTCAATAATTGTACGCTCGAACGAGTATGAAGTGGTGCAGAGTGCGATCGCCAAACTTAAATTAAATAAAAAACATCTAAATTGCATAATCAAATTAAATCAAACTCTTATGCAATAGGCATCTTGCCTGTCCTAATTATGCAATTTAAATGTGTAAAAACTTAATTTCTCCGCTTCTTTTAACTACATGTAGCTGCTGAAGCTGAATTGACCTTTGTTAAATCTCCAGTGAATACGGCTGTATATTTATAAGGTGATGAACCAGAACAAACCATAGAGTTTGTATTAGCGCGACGCGGAGTCCACCACGAATCTGCATTCACAGTCAAATTGTAACCATTCCATGACAACCCGGTGATAACTAAAGAGTTAGTTTTACCATCGTCAGCTTTTTTTGCAGTCAGGAATGTGGAATAGTAAACATCACCATTGTCTATATTAATTTTTGCGATGATTGCGACTTTCGGGCCGCCACCACTTCCATAACTAGCTAACCAACGGCCAACACTAAAGCGTCGAAAATCATTACCAGTCTGGCTACCAGTGGCTGAGAAAACGCCATACAAAACTTTGCCTCCATCCGAAAGTAGTCCGTAGCCTGTACCATCATCATTTGTTGTTTCGTAATCACTGCGACACCATTTCTTGACACCATTCTGAAAACTAATGATGCGAGGGTCTTTGTTTATAGATGATACTTGCTGATAACCAATGTAGATAGTTGTTTGCCCAACAGTCACTTTAGGGGCATTTTTACTTTTAATAGTTGCCTCACTGTCAGAGCATGAAAATGGCACGCTTTTAGCAATAGATGACTGTATAGTTGTTTGGGCAAAAACTTGAGCAATTGGAAAAGCAGCAGCTAATACTAGCGATAAAGGGCCGAAAGTGAGATATTTCGGCAATCTACGGCGATAAATCATTTAACTTGAGTGGTTATGTTCAACCAGACACCATACCACAAAGTTTGACTAATGACTAATAATTTTTACTCTGAAAAAATAAAAATATGTATAAGTAGCGCAGCAAGCTTAACTTGTTGGGTTGGGGTAGAGGCAATGTGCCTTGGTGTCAACTTAACGCGAAAGGGGCGGTTAGAAACATTGAATACAGAAATTCTTCTTTTGCCTCCTGCCTCAAAACCATTAACTCTGTACCTCATACAAATCAAAACTGCTATATGTTTCAGGTTTCAGTGCGTAAGTCCTACTTCTAGTAGTTCAAAAATCTAGATTTCTGATTTTTATTTGATGAGAGTAATAACAAAAGATAAAAAGGAGTGAAGAGATTTGATTTTGTTTGCACCTCATCCATCACTCCAAGTAATTTGCGCGTTGATAAGCTGTTACGTATTGTTAAATTACACCAGCTTAATAGTTCATTTATCCTCTAACTAAAGAAACGAATAATTGTTAAATTTATTTGTGTTTCTATATACACTTAGTTTTAAACTATAGAGTATATTTTGCAATTTCCTCCGTAGTAGTTCGGCTAGTGGCTGTTTTGGGTAGTCTGAGAGGATGTTTGAAAAGTCGCAAAGTATACTGTAAATCTTGCTTCCATGACTCTCCGTTACAGAGAGAGGATTTGAAATCCGTGTTTCCTGATAATCAAGGGAGGCTACGGAGGTTAGCTTGGAAAGCGTTGATGTTACCAAAAATACCTTTCTAACATCTTCTTATATTAGGTTAAAATTTGTACTGCCAGCTTTAAGTGTCACAAATAATTTCAAGATTTTCAGAACTATCTTGAAGCACGTTAAACTGAAAAATTGTAGTTAACAAGAGATTTGATTTATATGCGATCGCTAATTGCAATTAGTAGTTCCTTATTACTATTTTTGGGTTTGAATGCACCCGCGATATCTGTACCTCCTACACAGATAGTACAAGCACAAAATTCTAATAGCTTGAATTGGAAAAAATTTAAAATTTATCACCAATTATGGAGACAGCAAAGAATATCTAATTATCGCTATGAATTCACTAGAAGTTGCAATTGTTTACCTAAAGCCACAGAACCAGTGATTATTAAAGTTAATAATCGAATGACAACTTCGATTACTTATAAACAAACTAAACAGCCAGCCGACCCAGAACTATTTCGGCAATATAATACAATTCCGAAACTCTTTGATATCATCAGGGATGCACTCATTCGTAGAGCAGCAAACTTGACTGTACAATATGACCCAGTACTCGGCTATCCAACTCAAATTAATATTGACTATGATAGCCAAATTGCTGATGATGAAATATTTTTGTCAATTAGCAATCTGCGAAAAAATTAATTATAGATAGCAAGAGCATTCTTTGCTACAGCAGCATTGAATTTGGTTGAGAGATATTTAACAATCCTTAACTAATCCTATCTGCTCAACAAAAGTACATTAGGAATCCGGTTTGATTATTGAAAAAATTTAAGTATGTGTAGGGTGCGTTATGCTTCGCAATAACACACCCTACTGGACTGACACTTAAATTTTGTTAGTACCACAAATATATGTATAGTTACGTTTTTGATAAAAAACCTATCTTTGGACATAAATAAAGTTAACTGACATTGTATACCTTTAGTAGTAATGGCTTAATTCTTGTGATGGAAGTTTGGTAGTGATAGAGCCAATTATCATTAGTACTTAACCATCGAAAGCAGCACAAAGGAGGTTAAACAACAGTCAGAAATTAAGGTTAAGTTTAGGATTTTTGGAGTATCCTGTAGGATTTAATTTATTTGCTAATCAGAGCTTTGGTTGGTTAATTATTTACCTACAAATCAATATATGTTAAATCAATCCCCTTTGGGTTCGTACTCAGCCCATCTAGCAGAATTCTCCAACCAAAGGTAGAAGTAAAAATTAGCAAAATACTATAGGTTTTTCATTTTTGCAAAAAATTTATAGTGTGCCAAAAATATTAAAGCTTACTAAGCAATTTCTAAATTCAATTTACATTGAGTGTCTGAGCTTAATTGCCAAATATGTTATTGAAAAAACAGAACCATCTATACTCTTGTAAGACATACACCAGATTTCAAGGTAATAAAGTACGCTAGCTAGGTTCTGATAGCTAGACCAAAAGGCTATTCTAATTGTGTTAAAGCAGTAGGGATAGCCGATTCTGGCTTCTGAATTCTGTTGTAAATTGTCGAAAGCCTTTATCAAAGTACTGTTATTAATTCAATTTAATAACAATTGCAGCTTCATGAAAATTAAATTTCTTACTCAACAAAATCAGAAAAGCTGCAATTTTACCAAGTCTTTACCTAATAGATTTTTTCCTCAACCTCTGCAAGTAAGTAGCGGGAATTTAAGGTGAATATAGAAAAATTTATCCAACGCGCAGAAGTATTACACAAACGTTTAGCAGATTTATACCAAACTGCTAGCGTATTGCCTTGGATTCCATCAGATCTTCTACCACAGGCTTTTAAGGAACTCTATAATACCTCAAAGATAGTGCAGTTAGCGGCAGAGGAACTGTATCAACAAAACGAAGAACTAATACAAACACGGAATTGGCTAGAAGCAGAACGCCAACACTACGAAGATTTATTTGATTATGCACCAGACGGCTATTTCGTAACTAATACAGAAGGTCTTATTCAAGAAGCAAACTACACAGCAGCTAAATTATTTAATGTTTCAAAGCATCTTCTGGTGGGCAAACAAATGATTAATTTTGTTCCTCTAGAAGAACGTCAACAATTCCGCAATCAACTCATTCAAGTATCACAATCAGAAACATTTAAACAATTATCTATACGTTTGCAACAAAGTCATGGTGAGTTGTTTGATGCAGCTTTGACAGTGCTTGTTGTCCGTAATTCGCAAGAAAAAGCAACCTCTCTGCGCTGGATGTTACGCAATATTTCTGAGCGTCAGCCTTTAGAATCAGTAGCCAACAATAATAGCAACGAACTGTTTGCTAGGTATCCCATAGAAAAACATCCTAAAGGAGAAACCATTCCTCTCAACCCACTAATAATTTGGTATGTTTGCCAGGGTATAGTTAAGTTAAGTACTTACTGCGAAACGGGAGAAGAAGTACTCTTAGGATTGGCAACACCAGGAATGGTTTTTGGTAGTAGTTTGACTTCTCTAAATGTTTATCAAGCGGTAGCTCTTGCCGATACTAAATTAATATCAATTCCGACAGGTGACGTAGCAAACTCACCACTTATAAGTCATATAATTTTACCAAAAATAAATGAAAGATTACAGCAAACGGAATCTTTTTTAGTTGTTTCTGGAAGACGCAGAGTACAAGAGCGCCTACATTATCTGTTACAACTGTTGAAGCAGGAAATCGGTGAAACTGTATCGGAGGGAACTCGATTAAGCGTTCGTTTAACTCATGAAGATATTGCTAGTGCTTGCTGTACTACCAGAGTTACAATTACACGATTGATGGGGAAATTGCAAGAAGAAGGTGTAATTGATTTTGATTTAAAAAAACATATTATTCTGAAAAGATTGGATTAATTAAATTTAGTGAGTGGAGAATAGGGGTAGGGGATAAGGTTGTTAAGTAAGATTGCGGCGATCGCAATCATATAGCCTTTAAGCTATACGTTAGATAATGCGATCGCTCAGATGTAAACCATTACCGATATTTGCCAGAATACTGTTAACAATCTTACTGGTCTGAAGAAGCTTTTACATATCATTACTCGAAGCATTCAAAGCATAATCATCTGCTGCTTGAGCGCGCCGACGACTCATTTTTTGTTCGTAGGCTTCATAAGCAATACATGTCCAGATTGAAGTCATAAATAAAATGGTTTTGTTAAAACTTTCTGCTCCATTCGGAAATAAATTTCCCGCAGGTAAAATACCAAATGCTAAAGTAATGCTCAAGTTTATCAGTATTAATAATAGACCTGTCCAACGCACCCAATAATTGAGAGCAAACAACGCACCAAATAGAAGTTCTGCTAAAGGTAATAACCAGGCGTAGGGAATAGCGATTAACCAAGGTAGCGGCCCGATGCCTTCCCATCCTGGTGGAATTCCAGGGCCAATTATTTGCAGTTTTTGAGTGAGGACGGTTTGGTAGAAACCGTTAGGAACGGTGAAGTTGAGATAGTTACCAATACCAGAGAGGAAAAAGTAAAGACCAGTGATAACGCGATTCACAGTAACAACCGTCCGCAGATTGAGTAAGTATTTCATGAGTGGACTCCTAAAGATGAGATTGAGTTGGGATATTTTGTAATTCGTAATTAACAAAGCCGGATATGGTCTAGGTTTCGAGGTTTGAATGTGTTATCAGATTTTAGAGAATTGGTAGAATTTGGAAACTGCTGCAAAACTTCTCCGCTTCTTTAACGAGAAGGGGGTGCAAGGCGATCTAGTAAAGTGGGTACACCTGTCCAACTCAAGTTTTGTTGAAATTGCATCGGTTGAGCAGCCCGCCAGACGAGGGGAGTTGCTAAAATCAGCCCGGCTGCAAGGGTTGCAACTCCATACAGCCAAGGAGTCTGTGCTAATTGGATATGAGAAAAAGGGCGATCGCGTCGGAATAATTCTTCAGTCAGCCACTCGGTTGTGACTTTGAGATTATGTGCAGAGTTTGGCAGGAGTTGTAAATATGTTGCTTCCCGAATCAGATGACCCGCCTGGCCTTTAATCTGGACTTTATTAAATAAGTTAGCAACACCTTCATTAAGTCCCAGTTTCATCAAAGTACCGCGCATTTGGATTTGTACGGGGATGGCGGGTTTGCCTTCCTCAAGCAGCTTGAGGTTGCGAGCGATCGCTTTTCCTTGTTGATAAGCAACTTGGGCCGTGGTTGGTTGGGGATTATCGCTATCTGCGGCGCAGTCTCCAGCTGCAAAGATTTCGGGAAAATGAGGTAGTTGCAATGTTGGTGTCACCACCAACCGCCCGCGATTGTTTGGCGCTGGTAAATCCATCACTAAAGGATTGGGAGCAGTTCCAGCAGTCCAAGCTATTGTTCCAGCTGGTAAAAGTTGGGTTTGCTCCTGTTGGCGATATTCCACACCATCTGCATGAATCTTGGTGACAGCCGCATCAAATAGGAAATCCACAGGAACCACTCGACGTTTTAGCGCCCGTTGGACTGTACACTTCAAATGACTATTCACATCTCCTTTGAGGATTTCCCGACTGCGGTTAACCAGCACAACTCGAATTTCATCAGCATCGCCGCCTAACTCGTCATACCAAATAGGTAATAAATCCGCTAAAGTGCAAGCCAATTCAATGCCAGCCGGCCCTGCGCCAATGATGGCAACAGTTAGCAGTAGCCGACGACGTTCTGAGTCTTGAGTTTGGATTGCTTGATACAACCTGTGTCGCAAGTGTTTTCGCAAAGCGATCGCTTCTTCCCCAGAGGTAAATGGCATAGCATATTCCGCCGCACCGGGAGTATTGAAGTAAGTAGTTTTACTACCCAGTGCTAATACTAAATTGCCATAATCAAAAACCTTTCCAGATGCTAAGGTAACTCTGCGTTGATATGAATCGATTGATTTCACAGTATCCTGCACAAAAGTTACACCACTACCAGCCAAAAGGTCTTTGTAGCGGGGGTAAACCTGCGTGCTGTTTAATTCGGCGCTCAAGAGTTCATACAATAAAGGTTTGAAACTAAAGCGATCGCGTTGCTCAATTAAAATAATTGGATGCGAGTAATTTTGATGGCTTAAATGCACCGCTGTAAACAGTCCAGCAAAGCCACCACCCAGGATGACTGTGGGATGAGATGCCTGCTGCATAGGTGTAAAGGTTACTTTTGTAAACTGCTCTTAGTATGCCGACACTTAGCACCTCTTAGGTGATGAAAAAATAAAGCTTAGATGAAAAATTTCCAGGAATTTACCACATACTTTTCACTACTTTCTCAGCAATAATTCATATACTCACATCTTGCACCTAGCCCTAGCGATTAGAAATCGCGGCTATACAAACGAAGTCCGGATGGTGCGCGGACTAACGCAAAATCAAGGGTTTGAAACCCAAGGCAAGCGGGTTTTGCCTGTGTAACCGCGACTTCCAGTCGCCTGGTGCAAGATATAAGTATACCAATTCTATTAATCCAAAACTGTTTATCCTCTCTGCGCCTCTGCGGCTCTGCGTGAAAAAATCTTTGCAACACATCAAAAATCTTACTTGTTCGCTCTATTCCGTATACCGACGCGGCGTGTAAACCCAAATCCTACCATCGCCACGCTTGATAATTCGAGTTTTTGTGGAACCGACGATAATAACTGTCCGCATATCGGCGGTAGCTGGTGCTAACTCCTCAAGTGTTATTACTTTTACAGCTTGTCCTGGTCTGCCTAGATTTCGTCCTAAAATTACTGGTGTATCCGGCGTTCGATATCGCAATAAAATATCTCTCGCTTCTGCCAGTTGCCAAGTACGGTCTTTGGAAACAGGATTGTAGAAAGCAATGACAAAATCAGCCTCGGCAGCAGCAGCAATTCTTTGGGCGATCGCCGACCAAGGCTTTAAGATGTCGGAAAGGGAAATTACACAAAAGTCATGTCCCAGAGGTGCACCAATTGCTGCTGCGGCTGCTTGCATTGCTGAGATGCCTGGTGCCACATGAATGTCGATACTCTCCCATTCCGGTTTAGCATAGCGATCGCATACTTCAAAAACCGCTGTTGCCATTGCATAGATACCGGGGTCGCCAGATGAAACTACGGCTACATATCGCCCAGAAGCAGCTAAATCGAGTGCCATTTTTGCCCGTGCTTCTTCTTCGCGGTTGTCGGACTCATGCCGTTGCTTGCCATCACCGAGAGAACCGATTAAATCCAAGTAAGTTTTGTAACCGACTAAATCAGTTGCCGACTTGAGTATTTCCTTGACTTCCGGAGACATCCACTCTTGAGCGCCAGGCCCCGTGCCAATAATTGCTAACCGTCCGCGTGGCTGACCGATGGTATTGGGGTCGATTGGCTGTTGGGCAATGGCGATCGCAATATGACCGGAAAAAGATATAGGAGGTGTGCCTGTAGCAGCGATGGCTGCGGCTTGGGCGGGGCTATAACCTTGGGAAAGCCAATTTTCTAGCTGATTTGAGGTAAAAAAGCGAACAGGCACTTTCAAGGCGCTAGCGACGGCATGGATCGCTGTAGGGGCGGTGATGGGTGCAAATATGCCTGCTACTGATGCTCTTGCGAGTGCGGCATCGGCTAATAGTTGGTGTATTAAAGCTAGTGTTTGGTCTGGATCGATGATAGTATCAATGGCGATCGCGATCGTTGCCGGATGGTAGACAAGACAGTTAGGTTTAGGAGTCACCAAACGTTCTGTAACCTGGATAATCAAATCTCCATTTGCATCTATAGGCAGTTTGCTATCATTCAACCAAGGTACAGCACCTTCTAGCTTGACTTGCGCCCCAGCCAGCAAATCTGAGATAAATTTTTTCGCATCGTCTGGGTTTGCTAAATGGTATCCTGCGGGAGGAGACAACAGCGCCGTACCCAACCGTAAATCGCCTGTGGTGGTAATTGCAGGTTTAACATCAAGGGCTTGAGCAATGCGGCGTGCCAAATCATTTACCCCACCAAGTCCGCCCAACAGAGGGACAACAGCGCTACCATCTTCAGCCACAGCTAACACTGGTGGTTCCTGTCGTTTGTCACAGAGCATTGGAGCTAGCGTCCTAATCAAAATACCAGCTGCACAAATCCCAATCAACGGCCTTCCCTGAGCAAATAATTCGCGCACCGTCTCGCCAAAATTGTTGAAGCTGACATCAACTCCAGACGTGCGACCCTCCAAACCGTATAACGTCGTTCCTGGTAGGACACTGATTATTTTGCGTGCTACTGCCACGCTATTTTGACCTAAAACTACAATGGCGGGTGTAACGTTCGTCATTAATAAATTACAAATTACAAATTATTCTATTAGTACCTTAAATAAAGGTTCTCAGAAATTTGAGTGCTTCAACCTTATTTTGAAAGATTGCATGAATTATATCGCCGTTATTATAACGAATTTCAATCTCGTACTTTAGGGCTGGTGCAAATGTAGGTTGATTATCTGAATAATTATGGATATATTCAATGGCATTATTAATAGTGCTAATTTGTTGAGATAGTCCATGTAGTATAATAACATTTACTTGTTGGACGAGTCTAGCAAACGATTGAACTAAGGTATTGATAAATTTATCTATTTGAGATTTTTCTAAAGTAAGAATTTGATTTTTGATATTAGTAATATCTAATGTTGATAGTTGATTCCATTGTTCAATTTTGCTTTCAAACTCTACTTCTGATGTATTTTCAGTGAAAGATGCATTTATGCCTACAGATATAAATGATTTAACGACATTTTCATACTTCAAATAAAGAATTTTAAAGCCCTTAGATTCTAATTGATCTAGTGCCCCTTGAGTAAACACACCTGCCAGAATCGCACCTAAAAATGGGTTAAGGTGACTATAGGTGTCTGCTAGAGGAATAAGCGCTCCTTCAATTTCTTGAACCTTATTTCTAGAATGCTTAGTATAACGTCGCCATGCAGTTTCAATAAATGCTACTGGAAGACCAAGGGTATCTTCATTACCTCCTCTCTCCATTACATAATCAAGGTCATGAAAGTTACCATAGCGATCCTGCCATGATACCTTTTTACTAATTCGTACTTTACGTTTTCTTTGATAGTCTAAATAAAAACCATGTTCATCAGCTATTTGCTGAAGTGTCTCACGAATCAATTCTTGGATGAGATTTCCTATAATCTGACCCCATTTATGTGAAAATGACTGTGCCATTAAACTTATACAAAAATAATCTGTGCTGTAATTAGCTTATCCTTGAACCCATAAACAGCCTTCACAAAGAGGAACTGTATGCTTACGATTTTTCCACTTTATATTTCTGTCACGTATTTTCTCAAACTCAAAAGATTTAAATCCTGCTGCTTGTGCTAATAGACCCATCCATTCAATCACTGGAATATAAACACCATAGGGAGCAGAATCACCAATGACAAAGCAAATTGTTGCAGGAGTTTTACATACTCTGCGAAGTGCTGTCCAAACTCTAGACATATCAAAAAAATAGCAAGCAATCATCAAATGATAATTTTTTTTACCGCCATGTAAATTTCTTTCTTTGAACAACTGGTGACAGGTTGCAATAATACTAGGTTTAAGTGGTTCTAGTTCTGGAGATGCTAGAATTTCATCGAAGTTTACATTTTTATTTGTGACATGCTGCGAACATGAACGAATTAAATATTGCCTCACTGTACTTTGTAAATCACTCCAACCAGAAATTTCTTTCATGAAACACATTTCGAGACGTGTAGCATCTGCATAATCATAGTTGTTAGCGTATGGTGGTGAGGTAATTATTAAATTGGCAGAATTATCGGGTATACCTTGGCAAGTACGAGCATCAGATTGAATAAGTGTCGCAGTAGCAGCTGCCATTTTTCCTACAATTCTCATATCTGTAGCCATTATCTCTGACATTAGTCTAAAAGCAGACATTGGTTCTAAAAAAGATTGTTTCTTTTTGTTTGGTAAAATGTATTGCCAAGGTGCAGTACCAGCATGAGAAACATGACGAAGAATCGATATCAGCGTTAACCAAGCTAATTGAGATTGAGATGAATCATCAGCAAATTCTTCCCAAGCTTGGCGAAATTTATCTAAAGATTCAAGAGAAGATAGACTAAAACATTGATGAATTAATTTTGGATATGTATCTATACAAGCTTTCAGATTTTCAGCACGTTTTATTACCTTTGTTATATGTTCAACATAGGCATCAGCGTCAGTTTGATATAAAAGTTTAGCTCTTGCTATACGTGCAACAAAGGGATGAGCTTCAATACCAAAACATTGAACTCCAAGTTTCTCAGATACAAGTAAGGTTGTACCAGAACCAGCGAATGGATCTAAGACAGTAGTTTCTCCTCGTTCTTTGAATTGAGTAATTATAGTTTCTACCCATTGTGCAGAGAAACCCGCACTATATCTAAACCATCGATGCACTGGCAATTTCATGTTATCGATGAATGTAGATGAACTATCAAAGGAATTACAAATATCAAAAGAGAAATTATTAAATGGTAGTTCTAATTGTTGATTCATCTGGATATTTATTATTTATTTAAATTAGAAATTAAGGTCAAGGCTTTGTTTGTTGAATTAGCATTGACTCCTTGACTGCTTGCACTAGTTCTTCTTCTGTGCATTGATACAAATCCCGCAAGCGAAATACTTGCCATATCTCTAGTTTTGGCGTTGTTCTACCCTTTTCCCAGTTGCGAATTGAAGATTCCGCGCAGTCTAGCTCTTTTGCTACGTCTAAGACTATCAGCCCTGCACGTTCTCTCAAGGCTCTCAAATCCATAGCTGACTAGACCTATTATCTATTTCTTTACCGTTAAGCTTTAGCGTTAAGTATTGACAATTAATAATGATTTGCACTTTAATCATGATTGAAGAAGCGTTAGTGCATCCCCGGCAAGAGACTCGCTAACGCCCTTCACTAAACTGCTTATGAATAAATTAATCATGCCACAAAATATTGATTCCTCCATAGAGACTGAGGCAACTGCGTACAAACAGCGCTTGAATTCTTGGGCTATAGCGCGTTTACTTCCGAATATGCAAAGGGTGATTGTTGCTAGATTCCGCAATCGGTCTGATGCAGAAGGTCATTTGCTGGCTTTAAGTCAACTGATACCTAATGCTCGCTTTGTTATACTTTTTGATTGTCAATAATCTGTGGGGAGATGGGGAGGTAGGGGAAAAGGTTAAAGGGAAAAGGGAAAAGGATAAATTTAACCTTTCCCCTTTACCCCTTTCCCTTTTCCCATACCCAATGCCCCATACCCAATATCAAGCTTTACGCTCTTTAAGTACTTGGTCTAGCAAGTTTCTAGCAGGTTGGGCTTTAGCCAACGCTGCTTGATGGTCGCTATAAGCGCGAACGAGGCGAAAAAGACTACCCACACCTGTCTTCAGTTGTTCGAGTTCTTCACCACTAACTAATTCTCCGTCCAGCATCCGCCCAATCAAAGGTTTGATGTCGCCGACTTCTTGGCGGACTTTTTGGAGCTTTTCTACAGAACTCAGTAAACTTTTTAACGAGTTTAAAATATCATCAATGCCTTGACCATCCTCCACTGATTCAAGTTCTTCTTCAGCTGTTACCGTATCTTTGTCTGAAATTGTCGGCAATTCCTGTGCAGAAGTTTCACTTTTAACCCCGTTTGACCGTGCCATCAACGTTTCCTCAAGGAATTTTTCTTAGTGTATCGCTTATTCCAAGTTGCTCAAGATAGTATTGTCATAATTCGTTAAATATCTATTTAAGTACTTCTAAATAAAAAAATCTCCAAAAGGATTGATGACAGAATCAATAATTGGAAATTTATGAGATTTAAAAGTGGAAAATTGACCAGAAAAATTAAAATATTTGCACCATCATTTACTGCTATTTGACTCTAGACAATATCAATTGTGGTATGTAGTAAAGGAAGGGCGATCGCATCCTGGCAATTTGTGATTTAATGTTAAAAATCACACTGCAACTCAATTCGGAGCAGTCAGCAATGAGAATTCATTACTTACAACACGTGCAATTTGAAGGGCTTGCCAGCATTGAACAGTGGGCGAAAAAGAAAAATTATATTCTTTCTGTAACTAAATTTTATAACGGTGACGTTTTACCATCTGTTGATGACCTAGATTGGTTAATAATCATGGGCGGGCCAATGAATATTTACGAAGATGATAAATATCCTTGGTTGACTGTGGAAAAACATTTTATTGCAGAAGCAATTAAAAAAAATAAAATAGTTATTGGTATTTGCCTTGGTTCGCAGTTAATCGCTGATGTTTTAGGTTCTAAGGTTTATCCAGGCCAGGAAAAAGAAATAGGTTGGTATCCTATTGAAATAACAACAGAAGCACAAAAATCTAGGGTTTTTGCTTCATTACCTGCAACTTTTACTGTGTTTCATTGGCATGGTGATACTTTTGATTTACCTATGGGTGCTGTACGGCTAGCCTATAGTCAAGGATGTGCGAATCAAGCTTTCATTTATGGAGATAGAGTATTAGGCTTGCAATTTCATCTAGAATCAACCCCAGACAGTGTTCGGCAAATTATAGAAAATTGCGCTTCCGAATTAGTTCCAGGTAAATATATTCAGAAACCCGAAGAAATGCTGACACAAGATGATGATTTTAGCAATATAAACACTGCAATGTCTAAAATTTTAGAGTATTTTGTTACTTTGACGAACTAAATTATCAAAAATTACAGTACAGACCTTAGATGTAACGTCTCTACTGTAATTTTGTATTTTACTCTTGTACCTTATTTACTTGAAACGCCAGAGGTATGTACAAATAATTTGGGATAATTTATTTTTTGTAAGCTCCTTGGAATGTATGGAAACAAGCAACAGCTTTTCCAAGATCGCTGCTCTTAACATTTATTAAAATTTCATAAGAGTTATTTATTAATTAAATATTTAGTTTTGTTGAGATTTTAATTATTTCTTAAACTTATGGGCACTTTAGTAAAAGAACAAAAGGACTTCTTATTTTGCTAATTTGGCTCGACTTACTCCAGCAAATTGGTAAGGCTGAATTTAGCTAAAAATTTTAGGTCGATCCTGTTGGCGTTAGAACCACGCTAATAGCTTTTGCTGTAGCTAAGAATTAATATTTCCCATTTCGTACCTATATAACAACTAGGCAAATTTAGGATAACTATGTTAACTTTACCTGGCTATACAATTTTTAATCAAATCTACGAAAGCAATAATTCTTCAGTTTATCGAGGATACAGAGACCAAGATAGTCAACCTGTAATTCTCAAATTTTTAAAACAAGACTATCCTACTCCCTCAGCATTAGTGAGATATAAGCAAGAATACGAAATCACGAAAAACTTAGACTTAGATGGAGTTATTAAGGTTTACAGTTTAGAAAAATATGAAAACAGCCTAGTAATGATATTAGAGGATTTTGGCGGTGAGTCTTTAAAATCTCTAATTAATCATCAAAAATTGATGTTACCAGAATTTTTATTGTTGGCGATCGCAATTACTAAAGCCTTAGGCAAAATCCATCAAAAAAATATTATTCATAAAGATATTAACCCTGGCAATATTGTTATTAATTCAACTACATCTCAAATCAAAATTATAGATTTTGGTATTTCAACTGTATTAACTCATGAAAATCCCACGATTAAAAATCCTAATGTTTTAGAAGGAACTATTGCCTACATTTCGCCAGAACAAACAGGCAGAATGAACCGAGCAATGGATTATCGCACGGATTTTTATTCACTTGGCGTAACTTTTTATGAATTACTAACACAACAACTACCCTGTAACCATACTGATGCAATGGAGTTAGTCCATTGCCACATTGCTAAACAAGCAGTTTCACCACATGAAATTAATCCAGCAATACCTAAACCCATTTCAGAGATTGTGATGAAGCTGTTAGCCAAAACAGTGGAAGAAAGATATCAAACAAGTTGGGGAATTATTGCTGATTTAGAAATTTGCTTAAAACAATTACAAACTCAAGGTTATATTGCTGATTTTAAACTTGCAGAACAAGACATTTCGAGTAAATTTCAAATTCCGCAAAAACTCTATGGTCGAGAACAAGAAGTTGCTACCCTACTAGCAGCTTTTGAACGAATTAGTACTGGCAAAAAAGAAATGATTTTAGTGTCAGGATATTCTGGCATTGGAAAATCAGCATTAGTGCAAGAAATTTATAAACCCATTACTAAAGCCAAAGGATATTTTATTTCTGGCAAATTTGACCAGTTTCAACGTAATATTCCTTACTCAGCTGTAGTGAAAGCCTTTCAGTCATTAGTTAGGCAACTATTAACTGAAAGTCAAGAAAAACTAAATCAATGGCAACAAAAACTTTCCAACGCTCTTGGTGCTAATGGTCAGCTAATTATTGATGTGATACCTGAAGTGGAACTGGTAATTGGTAAACAACCTCCCGTACAAGAACTAGGAGGTTCAGAAGCTCAAAATCGTTTTAATTTAGTTTTCCAAAATTTTATCCGCGTGTTTTGTTCGCTAGAACATCCTCTAGTGATTTTTTTAGATGATTTACAGTGGGCTGATTTAGCTACATTAAAGTTGCTAGAAGTAATGATGACTGACGAAGAAACCCATTATCTGTTTTTAATTGGAGCATATCGAGATAATGAAGTCGATCCTAGACATGCATTGGTAATGACTCTTGATTCGCTGCGTTCTCAAGCAGCTATTATTAACGATATTACTTTAGTTCCTTTAGCACTTAGACACGTTAACGAGTTAATTACTGATACCCTACACAGTGACACTCTTAGCATTCAACCTTTAGCTGAATTAGTCATACGTAAAACTTCTGGAAATCCTTTCTTTGTCAATCAATTTCTCAAAACTTTATATCAAGAAGATCTGTTGACTTTTCAACCTCCATTGGCAAACACTAAAGCTTTATGGGAATGGAATATATCAAATATTGAAGCAATAGATATTACTGATAATGTTGTGGAGTTAATGATTGGAAAATTAAGGAAATTCCCTGAAGCAACACAGCAAGTTTTACAGTTAGCTGCTTGTGTGGGCAATACATTTGATTTACATACCCTCTCTATTATTAGCGAAAAATCAGTATCAGCAGCTTTTCAAAACCTTTTACCAGCAATTCAAGAAGGATTAATTTTACCTATTTCTGACTTAGAAATTACACCAGATGAAGTAATTAACGCTCATCTGGTAATTTTCAGTTTTAGATTTTTACATGACCGCGTGCAACAGGCAGCTTACGCACTCATTCTCGAAAAAAATAAAAAACAAGTTCATCTTAAAATTGGTCAACTCTTATTTCAAAATACTACTGCTACCGAACTTGAAGAAAAGATATTTGATATTGTCAATCATCTTAATAGCGGAGTTCAATTAATTAAAGATTTAAGTCAAAAGGCTGAATTAGCGGATTTAAACTTAATTGCAGGTAAAAAAGCTAAAGACTCAATGGCTTATGCTGCTGCTAGAGAGTATTTAATTGCAGCTATGGATTGTTTAACTGCGGATACATGGACGCAAAATTATAATTTGACTTTCAAAACATATAAAGAACGAGCAGAAATTGAATATTTAAATGGAAATTTTGAACAATCTGAGGCATTAATCAGATTAATATTAACTCAAGCACAATCAGCGATTGAAAAAGCGGAAGTTTATAATATTCTGATTGTCCAGTATACCTTGCTAACTAAATATGAAGAGGCAATTCAAGCTGGACGGGAAGCACTGGGATTACTAGGAATTAATTTGCCAGAAAAAGTAGAAGATTTAGAAGCAGCACTTCCTGGTGAAATAGCCGAAGCTAAAGCCTATTTAGGAGAGAAACAAATTGCTTCATTAATTAATGAAGAGAAAATGAAATCTCCCAAACAAAAAGTGGCATTAAAAGTATTAGGTCACATGGGGCCGCTGACGTTTTTCTCTTATCAAGCTTTATGGAAAATTACTGTTATTAAAGCAATTAACCTGTCTTTTAAATATGGTTTTGTGGCTGGTGGCTCTTATTGTTACTCTTGCTACGGCATTATGCTGAGTTGCATGTTAGAAGATTCCCAGTCTGGATATGAATTTGGACTGCTATCTTTGAAATTGAGCGAATTGACAAATAATTTAGCTCAAAAGTGTCAAGATAGTGTAATTTTTGCCAACTATTTAAATTGTTGGATGAATCATATTAAAACTACTGTTGATATTAATAACGAAGGTTATAAAATTGGGCTGCAATCTGGAAATTTGCAATGGTCGGGATATAATCGAATGTTTCAAACGATAACCCTTTTCTTCCAAGGGCTAAATTTGGAGCTTCTTTTACAAGAAATATCTAATTTTATTTTATTCTGTGAAAAAACTCAAAATCAATGGGCTGCTGATATTATTTTGGCTAACAAATTAGCTGTATTAAATTTGATAGGAGAAACAGACGAATTACGAGATTCTCAATATCTAGAAATGTTTCATCAACATAAGAGTATGGCAGCCATTTGCGAATACCATGTTTTGAAATCCCAGGTTCTTTATAGTTACGAGCAGTATCAGGAGGCACAAAAATGGTCAAGTTCGGCTGGAGAAATACTTGATTATTTGATGGGACATATTTCTAGCTCTCATCATTATTTTTATTCTTCATTAATTCTCACTTCACTTTATCCCTCGCAATCGCAATCTGAGCAAGAAAAATCTCGGCAAGTATTAGCAGATAATCAAACAAAAATCAAAAAATGGGCAGAACAATGTCCAGAAAATTTCTGGCACAAGTATTTGTTAGTAGAAGCAGAAATTGCGAGAATTTCTGGTAAGATTTTGGAAGCAATGGAATTGTATGATAAAGCGATCGCCTCAGCAAGAGAGCATGAATTTATCCAAGATGAAGCTTTAGCAAATGAACTTGCAGCTAAATTTTGGTTATCAAAAAATAAAGAAGACTTTGCCAAAAGTTATATCATAAAAGCTCACTACAGCTATCGGCTTTGGGGAGCTTTCGGTAAAGTCAAAGATTTAGAAACAAAATATCCGAAGTTGTTGCTTAAAGAAGTAGCCAAGACAACTACAAAAATTAAAGATATCGAACTTACAACTGCTTCTACTACTACTAGTATGGGAGTCACCCTAGATTTAGCTACAGTTATGAAAGCGGCACAAGCTATTTCTGGTGAAATAGTTTTGAGCAATTTACTGGCTAGATTAATGAGAATAGTGATTGAAAATGCTGGCGCTCAAAGAGGTTGTTTAATTTTAGAAAAACAAGGTAATTGGCTCATTGAAGCTGAAGGTACAGTAATTAGCGATGATGTCACTGTACTGCAATCAATTCCTGTCAGTTTAAAAACAGATTCTCAAGAAAAACTAAAACTTTCAGATGCTATTATTAACTATGTAATTCACACTCAAGAAAATGTAGTTTTAAACAATGCTACTCACGAGGGACAGTTTATTTCTGACTCTTATATTGTAGCTACTCAACCTAAATCTATTCTTTGCACGCCTTTAGTTTATCAAGGGAAAATTGCTGGAATTCTTTATTTAGAAAATAATCTGACTGAAGGAGCATTTACTACAGATAGACTAGAGATTTTAAGAATATTATCCGGTCAAATTGCCATTGCCATTGAAAATGCTCAACTCTACAAAAATTTGCAAGAGTTCAATCAAAACTTAGAAGAACTAGTCACTAAACGTACTCAAGAATTATCGGAAACGTTGATTAATTTAAAAGCAACGCAAAGTAAGCTTGTAGAAGCTGAAAAAATGGCATCGCTAGGAGGATTAGTTGCTGGAGTTGCTCATGAAATTAATACCCCGGTAGGAATTGGTGTTACTGTTGCTTCCGCTTTAGTAGAACATACTTCAGAGTTCTGTTCTAAATATCAGAGTGGGGCGATGAAACGCTCTGACTTAGAAAAGTTTTTCGATTTAACTGTACAAAGCGGGAATACGCTTTTAATTAACTTAAATCGAGCAGCAGAATTAATTCAAAGCTTTAAACAAGTAGCGGTAGATCAGTCTAGCGAGGTGCAACGCGTGTTTAATTTTAAAAATTATCTCAATGAGATTTTAATACAATTGAGACCGAAATTAAAAACAAGTAAACATAAAATTGAAATTTATGGAGAAGATAATATTACTTTAGACTCTTATCCTGGGGCGCTGTCACAAATTGTTACTAATTTGCTGATGAATTCTTTAACTCATGCTTACGAACCTGAAGATTCTGGAAAACTGATTTTTAAATTCCAACAAATTGACCAACAACTACATATAGAATATGCCGATGATGGTAAAGGTATTGCTGCGGAAAATTTAACTAAGATTTTTGACCCTTTCTTTACTACCAAACGCAGTCAAGGAGGCAGCGGATTAGGGTTAAATCTTGTTTATAACTTAGTTACCCAAAAGCTTAAAGGCGAAATTGAGTGCGAAAGTGAGTTGGGCAAAGGAAGCAAGTTTATGATTAAATTTCCTATGCGTTTATAGAAATTATATTTAATTTATAAACTATTTGTGGAAGGAGAATTAATATTAAACTCCTTCCAAGCAATTAAATCAATAAATAACTGTCATTAATTTTTATAGGATACGAACTTTATGTTACAAAACAATTTCAACTTTATTGAAAAAAACTTATTTTGTGATTTGGCTGCATCAGAGACTGAAAATTTGACTCATTTAAATGACGAGTTAGTATTTGCTGCTGAGATAGATGAAGAATTACCTGCTGAAAGCTGGAAAATTTTAATTGTAGATGATGAATCTGAAGTTCATACTGCTACTAATATTGCACTGACTAACTTTATTTTTGAACAAAAATCTTTAGCTTTTTTGAATGCTTACTCAGCTAGCCAAGCTAAACAGATATTTGCAGAAAATTCGGATATCGCCATAATTCTCTTAGATGTAATTATGGAAACAGATAATGCGGGACTAGAATTTGTCAAATATGCTCGGGAAGTATTAGGCAATCAATTAGTACGAATTATTTTACGTACTGGACAACCAGGCCACGTACCAGAAAAGGAAATTATTTTTAATTATGATATTAATGATTATAAAACCAAAACTGAATTAACGAGCCAAAAGTTATACGCTACGATGTTAACGGCTTTAAGGAGTTATTCTTTAAGTCAAAAATTGCAGTCAGAAATCGAGCGATGTCAAAGAATAGAAGTTGCACTGCGTGATAGCGAACAAAGAGAAAGAGAAAAAGCAATTGATTTAGAAAATTCTCTAAAAGCTCTACAAAATACTCAATTGCAGTTAGTACAAAGTGAAAAAATGTCTAGTTTAGGACAACTGGTTGCAGGTATAGCTCATGAAATTAATAATCCGGTGAATTTTCTTTATGGGAATCTCTTACCGACGCAGGAATATATTCAGCAATTAATTCAATTACTAGAACTTTACGAATTACACTATCCAAATCCTGCACCAGAAATTACCAATCAAATTGAAGAGATAGACTTACCGTTTTTAATTTCCGATTTGCCAAAGTTGCTTTCTTCAATGCAAGTAGGAGCCGATCGCATTCGCCAGATTGTTTTATCTTTAAGGAAATTCTCTCGTTTAGATGATACGGAGAAGAAGCCTTATGATATTCATGAAGGCATTGATAGTACATTAATGATATTGCAGCATCGATTAAAAGCTAACTCGGAACGTCCAGCCATTGAGGTGATTAAGAAATACGGTGAATTGCCGTTAGTAAAATGTTATGCTGGTCAGCTAAATCAAGTTTTTATGAATCTATTGGCTAATGCCATTGATGCTGTGGAAGAGGTTGGTAGCGCTAAAGATTTTCTCACTCGTCCGCCGCAAATTTCAATTCATACAGAAACATTTGAAAACGATTACATCAGGATATCAATTGCTGATAATGGTGTTGGAATGACAGAGAATGTTCGCTCTAAAATTTTTAACTCTTTTTTCACCACCAAACCTGTAGGTAAAGGCACTGGTATGGGATTATCAATAAGTCAGCAAATTGTGGCAGAAAAGCATGGCGGTCAATTACACTGTATTTCTTTGCCGTCACAAGGAACAGAGTTTACTATAGAAATTCCTATTTTTTAAGAAACAATTCAATTAAGTTAGCGATCGCTTCTATTAATTGTGCCGGTTCTACTGGTTTGGCGATATGCTTGTGAAATCCGGCGGCAAGTACTTGTTTGGCGTTCATTTCTCCAGCATAGGCGGTAAGTGCGATCGCTGGAATTTGTCCTCCCTGTTCTGGCGATAGCGTTCTCAACTTTCGCATAAACATACACCCATCTACTTCTGGCATTCCAATATCGCTTAACAGCAAATCTGGCAGTGATTGGCTTAAGGCGGCTAATGCTTCATCTGCTGATGCTACCACTGTCACATTTGCGCCATATTGCTCTAACAAAAAGGCAATGAATTCTCGCGTATCGGCATCATCATCCACTACTAAAATTTTCACATTATTTAAATTTGAGGATGACTCAAAGTCGCCAGTGTCTAGTTTACTCTCCGATGGCTGTTGCAGCAGCGGTAGTCTCACAGTAAAAGTTGCCCCGCAATTTTCGCCTTGACTTTCTACCTGGACTGTGCCGCCATGCAGTTCCACTAAGTGACGCACGATCGCTAATCCTAACCCCAATCCACCAAATTTTCTGGTAGTGCTGCTATTTTCTTGACGAAAATATTCAAACACGAATGGCACAAAATTCGGGTCGATGCCTTTGCCTGTATCGCTGACGGTGATTTGAGCGTGGGACAGAAGAGGCAGAGGGGCAAGCGGGGAGGTGTGGGAGGATGGGGAAGAAATCTTTCCTCCCTCTCTCCCCACACTCCCCACACTCCCCACACTTCCTTGTTTCCCCTGCTCCCCTGCTCCCCATTTCCCCACTGCTTCGAGTCGAATATCAACTCGTCCACCTTCTGGCGTAAATTTCACGGCGTTGGAAAGCAGATTCCAAACGACTTGCTGCAATCTGCCGGAGTCGCCTAAAACTTGTCCCAGGTTTGGTTCCAGGCTGATGTGCATTTGGATTGATTTGGCTTCTGCTGATAGCCGCACTGTTTCCATTGCTGCGGAGATTACAGATGTTAAATCAACTGGCTCGATATTTAAGCTGAGTTTACCTTGCAAAATTCGGGAAATATCTAGCAAGTCTTCTATTAATTGAGCTTGTAATTTGGCATTGCGTTCGATACTCTTCAGGGCTTGAGGAATTGTTTTTTCATCAAGTTTTCTGCTTTGGAGTAACTTTGACCATCCGAGAATTGGATTGAGTGGCGATCGCAATTCATGAGAAAGAACCGCCAAAAACTCGTCTTTAATACGATTGGCGTTTTCTGCTGCTTCTCTTGCAGTCTGCTCGGCTGCGTATAAACGCGCACGTTCCATTGCTTGAGCGCACTGCTGTGTTAGTGCCAAGATAAAGGCGCGGTCATCTTGGCTCAACTCTTGATTTTCATCGAAAGCTAGGGTCATTCCGCCGATGGCGCGTCCCTCAATCGTTAATGGCAGCGAAATCCAAGCACCGTAATTATGCTGAGCATATTCTTGAGCCAAATGTGAGTAACGAGCCACTCTTGCTGCTGTTGACTCTTGCCAAACAGGTTGTTTAGTTCGTACTGCTTGTGCCAGGGGTGCGGCTGTATTAATCGAGAATCGACGCCATGAATCTACTGCTTCTTGTTCGTAACCAACTGCACGGATAATTTCTAGTTCTGTGCCGTTGTTAATCAGTAGCGCTACTAAAGCACAACTAGCTCCCAAAGCGGCCATACCTTGTTCGACAATTACTTCAGCCACTTGTGCCGGAGTTATAGATTCAGAAAGGGCGGCGGTAATGGCTTGCAAACGCGCAGTCCGAGATGCGGCTTGTTCGGCTGCTAGTTGAGATTGCTGTGTTTGGGTGTAGAGTCGGGCGTTATCAAGGGCGATCGCTGCACGCCTTGCCAATTCTTCAGCTAACATTAAGCTTTGAGCATCGTAGCGACGATTGCCAGAAGATACTAAACTCATAGCTCCTAGTACCCGTCCCCGGACTACGAGCAGTACGCACATTCCAGACTGAGGATTTAACTGTTGTAAGATTTTCAGGTGAATGGGATTTGAGGTTACGGCTTGGATCTGTTCTTGAGAAACAAAGTTAATAATTAGTGATTTGCCCGAACGTATAACCTCAGCGACACCTTGTGTTTGCGATAAATCGGGCGGGTAATTTTGTAACTGTTCTATTAATTCTTGTTTTGCGGGATCGGCATGGGCAATTGCAACTCGATGAATTGATTTATCCTCACCAATCATATCGACTACGCACCAATCGGCAATTGTGGGTACTGCTAAACGCGCCAAGGTTGCCAAGGTTGTTTCGTAATCCAACGATGCAGCCAAAATTTCGCTAGCCCCAGCCAAAAAGCGCTGTTTATCTTCCACTTGCTTGCGCTCGGTAATATCCCGCGAAGAGGCTTGCATTTCTAAAATTTCTTGAGTTTGGCGATCGCGAATCGCTCGCACAGTTGTTTCTAGCCAGATATAATGTCCGTGTTTGTGACAAGTGCGATAAGTAATGGTATAAATATCTGGTAAGTCAGCATTTATGGGGTAATTCTGGGAAATTTCAGCCAAATCCTCTGGGTGAACTAACTCGCCGCCATCACGACCCACTAGTTCTTCTGGCTGATACCCTAGTACTGTGTAACAAGCTGGTGAAAGATAGAGAAAAATTCCATCTACTGTAGTACGTGAAATAATATCAGTAGAATTCTCCGCCAACAGCCGAAAACGCGCTTCACTCTCTGTTAATGCTGCTTCTGCCCTTTTGCGGACATTAATATTACGGAAATATAGCGATAGTCCTGTGGACGAAGGATAGGCGCGGACGGCAAACCAAGCATTAAAAGGCGGATAATAATCTTCTAACTCCAGCGGCACTCCCAAAGCAACTGCACTTTGATAAAGCTGACCAAAACTAGTATCAGCCAATTCTGGAAACTCTTGCCATAAATTTTTTCCCAGCAAATCTTCACGGGAACGCCCAAGAGTTCTACTTCCTTCATGATTGAGGTAGGTGAAGCGCCACTCTGTGTCAAAGGCCAGAAACCCATCAGCAATACTCTGCAAAATTGTAGTAATTTGCTCTTTAGCGTTCTCAGCTTCAACGCGAGCTAGATATTCGCGCTGAAGTAGTTCCTCACGTTCGGCTTCTGCTTGCTTGCGTTCGGTAATTTCTTCACAAATTGCGCCCACCCAAGTAATATTACCGGGTAGGTGAATCGGATAGTAATTTACCGACCAATATCGCTGCTTTCCAGGGGCAGCGGGCGTTTCGCCGCTGGTTTCTTGAGAAATAGATTCTCCAGTTTCGACAACATGACGGAAAGCTTCCGTAACTTCCGCATGGATTCCTGGTAGCAATTCTGCAACTGTCTTACCTATATGTGCCTCTTGGGACAGACCGTTGATTTCAGCTAAAGCCTGATTCAAGCGGACGTATCTTAATTTTTCATCCCATACCCCAATCCCGATGGGTGCGTTATTAAAAATGGTATCAAGCAGCACGTTAACTTCTAACAAGCGATTCTGTTCTGTTTTGATTAGCGTCAGGAGTTGTTCGCGTTCTGATTCTGCTTGCTTGCGTTCGGTAATATCTACACACATTCCTACCCATTCGATGATTTCCTCTGTTTCATTGAGTATGGGTACGCTACGTATAGCCATGTAACGGTATTCGCCATCATGACGTCGGACGCGATATTCTGCAAATGCAACTTTGCGTCCATAAAAAGCCTGTCTCCAGATTGCAACTACCGATGTCCTATCTTCTGGGTGCAGGGCATTCACCCAACCCCAGCCTTTGTATTCTTCAAGAGTTTGCCCGGTAAATGTCTGCCAATTAGGAATCTCGTCAACAACATTACCCCAAGGTGCAGTTCTCCAGATAATTGATGCGCTTGCTTGTGCTAGAGAATGGTAGCGTGCTTCGCTGTAACGCAGGTTTTCTTCTACGAGGTGTCGATGGCGCAGTACAGTTTGCTGTTCTGTCAAACACTGCTGCAAACCCATCACCTCTTGGGTGTTGAAGTCATCAGTTAAATTGTTCGCCAGGACAAAATCTTGATGGAAAATTTCAACATTACCACCTGCCAAAATTCGCCGAGATGTTTCCTGTGTTGCTTGCAATAATGACTTAATTCGCTGCTGTTCGATGAACTGACCGATTTGAGTGGCGATCGCACTCATCTTCTGGAGTAAATCTAAGTCAGGCAGTAAAATTTCGTTGGTGAAAAATTCCATCGCCCCTAAAATTTTATTACCCACGGCGATCGGCAATTCAATGGCGGCGGGAAAAAAATTCTCATCGCGATCGAGTTTGCAAATCCAAACAGGTTGACCGTTTGCCCAAGCTTGACCGGCTAAACCTTCCCCCAGAGCAAGAGTTGCAGGCTGGTTAAATACCCGAGAATTTTCTACGTTCAAATCCGATGAATGCCAACTACTGAGGCGATGTAGAACATTATTTTCTTGGTCTACACTCCAGAAAATTCCGACTTGCCATCCTAAAGTTTCGCACAAAGATTGTATCAGCCGGGGAATAGCATTAGCAAAGTTAGTAGACTCAGCTAGAATCTGGGTAACTTTATGGTGTGCCAATAAAAGCTGTTGGTTGCGTTTTTCTTCAGTAATATCTGTAATTAATATTGATACGCTATTTTCCTCAGGATAGACCCGGTTTTCTAACCAACAATGCCATGTTGGGTCTAAATACTCAAAATTTACTCTAATTTGTTCGGCAACAGCGCGATGCAACTCAGTGTAGAGTATGGTATTAACTGTATTTGGAAATAAATCCCAAATCCTCTTACCTAAGAAATCTTCTTTTTTCATCTGAGCTAGTTGAACTAGCTTTTCATTCACATACGTATAGCGCCATTCACGATCCAAGATGAAAAAAGCATCGCTGAGGTGAGCTAAGATTTCTTCAACATTTTCGGGGATAATTGCCTGAATTTCAGCAGTCACAGTTTCTGCTCCTCATGTTTGAAAGTATTGGGCTAAAAACGCCTCACCAGCTTCTCCCCATAGGTTTATACTGTGAAACGAAACTCCTAGCGTCGTTGTCAGTTTTCAGCGTGAAAATATAATCTTAAATATATTTTTATATTTATAGCAGAGGCAGCGAATGGAAAATTGCCAAATCAATCAGGAAAGTATAAATACCCTACTATTTTTTGCTTCTTGCCTCAAAAATAGCTTAATTTTGCACCAAACTAATTTGATTTTTGTATAATTTTTACTGCCTCTATCTGGATTGTAGAGATTCTGGGACAGTTATAGTCTAATACATTAAGCTTGGTGCAGGCTATTTGGGCTAATAATAGAGTTATTTGAATCCAAGAGATGAAAAAATGAGAGTTTGGCTTGCCTGCTTTTTCGTACTGTTTGCCTTGGCAGAATTTTTTGACTGGTTGCAAAAATTTAACTTGCCATTGCCTATCTATATTTTAGGTGGGGCATTTTTAGCTGTTGCTTCTAACTACGACCAGATTGTTGGTTCCTATTTCAACGATCCCACAATCGAAGCATCCCTCGATCGCCCCCAATTAGATTCAACTACCCCATCTGCGGAGTTTGCAATTGCCAGTTCTGTTGAAGATGCTCAACCAGCAAAAACACAAGAATAATCAATCAAAGTCAGAATTAAGAATTCAGGAGTCAGAATTGAGAATTAGAATAGTTTGTGTATTTAGTTTTTGACTCGAAATCCCACGGCAATTAAAGAAAACGAGCCTTAGCAAAGCGTGTCATTAGATAAGTGATGTTTTCGCAGCCGTGGGGCGAGTTATATTATGTCCGCCTAACGAACGAGCAAAAAAACTCCCCGCGTCGGTCTTAATGAGAAGTCTTTAGCCAGACATGATATTAAACTTGCGTGACTTACTCAAAAACGTAATTTTGAGCCACTTTCCAATATCTGGAAAACCGCTTTAGATCGATATAGCCATCATAATCAAAAAATGGTTCCACCTCTAGCACTTCGAGTTTTATGGAACGCTCAATTTGATTGCAGATATCATCAAACCGGGGACTGGGACTGTCTGTTGTCACTACTAAATCTGCTTTCTGTTCCTTGGCAAAAGCTAGAACTTCTTGCGCTACATCCCCACGCCGAATGACAACAGGTAACTCTAGCAAACACTCATAAATAAACGTCAAGCGTTTGAGGCTCAATTGCCATTCTTCTATTAAAGCCTCATCCCAAACCCAGATGGCGATCGCATCTGGGTATTCTTGTAACGCAGGATTGTAGGGACTAAGGCAGTCTCCATGCACCCAAACAATTGCTTTAGTCATTAGTCATTAGTCATTGGTCATTGGTTATTATTTTATTCACAAACGACAAATGACGATAAAGTATCAGGCGTTGTTGGAAAGATTTGGAGTGTGAGCGTAGCGTCTGTGAACGAGAATTGCTGCGGAATTAGTCAGCAAACAGCTAATTGCTAATGACATCAAGATATAAGTGGGAGCCATCACCACGCCAATCATAAACCAAGTATATACGTGCAAAATCATCACGGAAGCGAAAAAACTAGCGATCGCAGCTGATTGCCAGATTTGATGCGATGGGCGACGTAATGCTGTTAGAACCATTGTCAAAATTGTAAACAGCAAATTTGCTGGTACAAGAAATGTACAAATAGCTACGCAGTTGTTGCGAGAGAATTCAGTTAAGCTGTTGAAATCGAACATTAAGATCCTGGGGATAATGTTAGAAACCTTTTACGAAGGCAGGAGGCCGTTTTTGTAACGAGGATTTATTTATACGCCATTCCAAAAACTTTTCGCCTTAAAAGGCGACTTTTTAGGCCTGATAGTTTTGATATAACCTGTAAATTAATGTAATCTATTTCTAAATAACTCAATTTACCTTAGCATATATCGAGAGTAATAAAATTGAAAATTTAACATAAATTAAATAATTAAATTCAGTTTTGATACTATCAATAATAAATACTAATGAATACTCAAAATTTGGCGTAAGTAGGGTGGAAAACGCCCACCCTGACTGAATTAACCAGGCAAAATCACTGTATCGATAACGTGAATTACACCATTATCAGCTTCGATATTTGCTGCCAAAACTGTGGCATTTTTAACTTCAAAAGCATCAGCAGAACTAATTTTAATAGGCGAACCTTCCACAGAATTCACGGTACCGAGTTCTGCTAAATCATTCTGTAACAGCTTGCCGGAAACGACATGATATTTTAAAATTCGCGTTAGCTGCGGAATATTTTGCAACAGAGTTTGAATGGTTCCGGGTGGTAACTTGGCAAAAGCATCGTCAGTTGGGGCAAAGACGGTGAAGGGGCCGGGGCTTTTTAATGTTTCTACTAAACCAGCAGCTTTTACAGCTGCTACTAACGTTTTGAAAGAGTCGTCACTAACTGCAATATCAACAATATCAGCCATATATCGTACCTAAATCTCTGCAAATGATTTTAAAGGATAATAAACATATTTTAAGTTTTATGTTGCAAGTATGAGCGATCGCCAAAATATTCTCATGCTTCGTATTCACTGCGATGGTCTAGCTTGCCTCAGTCGCTACTCCATACCACATCTGTTAACCTGACTCAACAATTGGGAAAGATGTAAATAAGTTATTACCTCTTGGGGGTCTTGTCTTTCCAAGACCGCCGTAACTCCTCCCTGTCGGTAGCAAGTAAGTTCCAAAATCGAATATTTCTCTATATTCAGCTATTTCATAGTTGCTAACACACATGTCTAACCAAAAAATAAATATAGATAAAAAACAATTGCTCAAAATAATAATCGGCGATTTGAGTTGGCAGAGATTGATTAAATCTTGCCTTTTTCTTTATATATTTTTTGCGGGATTTGTCTATTTTCGAGCAGACAGTATGATTTTCCTGCCCCAACCATCTAGTTATCAAGACAATCAAAAAATTCTTAAATTAGCAAGCGATAATAATACAAAAATTTCAGCTACATATTTGTTGAACTCCCAAGCTGAATATACTATTCTTTACGCTCACGGAAATGCCGAAGATTTAGGTAATATCAAACAAACTCTAGAGCAATTATATGCTTGGGGTTTTAGTGTTTTCTCTTATGACTATCGTGGTTATGGCACAAGCGAAGGTACGCCAACAGAAAACAATGCTTATCAGGATATTGATACTGCCTACAACTACTTGACACAACACTTAAAAATATCACCAAAAAAAATTATAGTTTGGGGGCGTTCTGTTGGCGGTGGTTCCGCTGTAAATTTAGCAGCTAAAAAACCAGTAGCAGGTTTAATTATTGAAAGCACTTTTATTTCCGCGTTTCAAGTTATAGTACCGTTTCGGATTTTACCTTTTGATAAATTCTCTAATATTGACAAAATTAAAAATGTTAACTGTCCTATATTAGTAGTACATGGTAAATCTGATGAAGTAATTCCATTCTCTCATGGAGAAAAGTTATTCGCTGCTGCATCATCGCCAAAACTTTCTTTCTGGGTCGATCGGGCTAGTCATAATGATTTGTTAGCTGTAGCTGGAGACAAATATAAAACAATTTTAAATAAATTTATTAAGATATTAAAAAATCCAGAATCTAAAATCAATTAGTAGGTAATTTAAAATAGCTAATAATTGTAGACTACAAAATCGAAAATTTTGTATGCCACTTAAACATGTTTATACTGCTATGTAAAAGTCAGCTACATTTACCAGTAACACAATATTTAATTTTTAGTTATAATTACTGACGCTTTGATTTCTGTATCATCAAGGTTGATGCCGAAGTATTGGGCAGACGATCGCGATCGCTACTGCAATTAAGTACTGATACTTAATTAGGTATATATATTCGTAATAACTATACAGATGACTGAAGTGGGGCAAAAGGTGTAGAAATGAAATGCATTTTGAGTGAGCGCGATTAACTTATTTTGAGCTAGGTAAAAACATTGAAGCCCTTTTTCAAAAGTAACAATTCAGCACTGAAAATGGCCACTGCGTTGGACAGGTTTCCAAGGTAGTCATTTGGGTGGAAAATACCCGAATTCTGTAGCACGCTCGAATACAATAGCTGCCTAATAGGTTGCAATGCAAATTCTTAAAGTACTAACTAGAGTCTATCTTAGTCCTATAGACTTGGATGAGGCGATCGCTTTCTATGAAAACCTCTTTACAGAAAAATGCTGGTTGTGGTTTCAATATTCCGACACTGAGTTAGAACTGGCTGGTGTTGGTTCTATTCTTTTGATTGCCGGTTCAGCCGAAGCACTCTCTCCATTTAAAAATACACACGCTACATTTCTCGTTGACTCACTCAATGATTTTCGAGAAGCACTGACTCAGCAAGGCGCAGTCATTCTCACGGAACCAAACAAAGTCCCCACTGGAGCTAATATGCGAGCCATGCATCCTGATGGCACAATTGTTGAGTATGTTGAGTTCGCTTAATTTGTTGTTAGCGCAAAAAAGCATCTACTGCAAATACCTTGAACTTTAACTGAGTATTAAGTAGGTAGACATAATTAAATGTAAAATGTCAATCTTTAAAATCCTCTGGTCAACTGGTTTTTACCTTCTGCCTCCTGCCTCAAAACCCGTAACTTTGTACTTTATGTAAATGAAAACTGGTGTATTAGATTGTCTATTGAGCATAAAGGCTGTTGACTTATAGAAACCATTGAATTTCCCAATGTAAGCTTTGAGCGTTGAAGATTTTGGCTTTACAGTTTTTGTGAATCTTCTGTAACATAAGATTATTCCTTTGTTATAAGTATCACTGCATATCTACAGCAACCTGATAGATAATTCTTTGTAGTCACAGGCGATTATGCAAACGGTGAGTTAATACATGACTTTACAGAATTGGAGACGCAAGCGTGGCGTTGCACTGACTACCAAGGGTTTGCAGAAAATCAAGGAAGCAAAGCATCAGTCCGAAGCAAAAGAAAATTTTGGAAACAGATATACTCTCGAAGAAATGAGCGCACGTTCGGGATTATATTCCGCTACGATCTCGAAAGTATTGAATCGTGAAGGAGGGGTTGATAAACAGACTATCGAGAAGCTGTTTTCAGCTTTTTCGTTAAAAATAGATAAAAGTGATTATTCAAGCTCAATTAATCGTGTCGATTGGGGAGAAGCTATCTTTACATCAGTTTTTTATGGACGTGCAGAAGAACTGATTGCGTTAGAACAATGGATTCTTGAGGAACAGTGCCGATTAATAACAGTATTGGGAATAGGAGGTATTGGGAAAACCGCACTGTCTGTAAAGTTTGCTCAACAGATTCAGGAGAACTTTGAGTATGTAATCTGGCGATCGCTACGAGAAGCCCCGCCTGTTAAAATTATTCTCGGTAACTTAATTCAATTTCTCTCTGACGAACGAGAAACAGAAGGTAATTTACCAGACAGTTTTAGCGATCGCGTATCGCGGCTACTCGATTATTTACAAAATAATCGTTGCTTATTAATACTTGATAATGCAGAATCAATTCTCCGCAGTGGTAGCCGCGCCGGAATTTATCGCCAAGGATATGAAGAATATGGCGAACTTTTAAGGCGGGTAGGAGAAACAACTCACCAAAGTTGCTTACTGCTTACTAGTAGGGAAAAACCTAAAGAAATAGCACTGCTAGAAGGAGAAGCGCTACCTGTTCGCTCTTTATCACTAAGTGGTTTAAAAGCACTAGAAGCGCAAGAAATCTTAAAACTCAAAGGTTTGTCTGCGGTAGAAGATGAATTGCAAGCCACGATCGAACGCTATGCAGGCAATCCATTAGCATTGAAGATAGTTGCCACTACCATTCAAGATATTTTTGATGGTAATGTGAGTGAATTTTTACAACAAGACACGGCTGTTTTTGGCGACATTCGTGATGTTTTAGAGCAGCAGTTTGAGCGTTTGTCAGATTTAGAAAAGGACATAATGTACTGGCTCGCGATTAATCGCGAGCCAATTACACTAAAAGAATTGCGAGAAGATATTGTATCGCCAGTGCCACAAGCCAAATTCCTAGAGGCGATAGAATCGCTAGGGAGGCGATCTCTAATCGAAAAGGCTACGCCTACCCCCAGTCAAAAAACTGGATCGCTGTTTACGCTCCAGCCTGTGGTCATGGAATATGTGACTACTAACTTGATAGAAAAAGTTTGTGAAGAGATTGTAACTGAAAATATCGATTTATTCAGGCGTCATGCTGTCATGAAGGCGACAGGTAAATATTATGTTAAAGATACTCAAATCCGCCTGATCGTTAAACCAGTTATAGATGGGTTGCTTAATGTTTCAAGAAGTAAAAAAAACATTGAAAATCAATTAACTCAAATTTTAACAAAACTCCGACAGACGTCGCCGTTAGAACCAGGATATACGGCTGGCAATATTCTCAATTTGCTTTGTTATTTAGAAACAGATTTAAGTGGCTATGATTTTTCTTATCTGACTGTTTGGCAAGCAGATATGCGAAGTATGAATTTGCATAATGTAAATTTTGCTCGCGCCGATTTAGCTAAGTGTGTTTTTGCTGAAACACTAGGAGGAATTCATTCCGTAGCATTCAGCCCAGATGGACAATTATTAGCTACGGGTGACACTAATAATGAAATTCGTCTGTACCAGGTTGTAAGTGGGAAACAATTGCTCTCCTGCAACGGACACAAAGGTTGGATCTGGTCAGTTGCCTTTAGTCATAAAGGTCACATACTTGCCAGCGGTAGTGAAGACCAAACAGTAAAATTATGGGATACTAACACTGGTCAATGCCTAACAAGTTTATACGGGCATTCCGGTGGGATTTGGTCGGTTGCTTTTAATCGTGAAGATCGCATACTTGCCACTGGTAGTGAAGACCAAACAGTAAAGTTATGGGATATCAGCACTGGTCAATGCATCAAAACTTTGCACGGGCATAATAGTCGAATCTCATCAGTTACCTTCAGCCCAGATAGCCAAACTTTAGCTAGTGGCTGTCACGACCAAACGGTGAAGTTGTGGGATATTGCCAGCGATCGATGCCTCAATACGTTACACGGGCATACCAGTGGAATCTGGTCAGTTACCTTCAGCTCAGACGGCCAAACTTTAGCTAGTGGCTGTCATGACCAAACGGTAAAGTTGTGGGATATTGCCACTGGTCAATGCCTCAACACTTTACACGGGCATACAGACTGTATAAATTCAGTTATTTTCAGTTTAGACGGTCATACACTGGCAAGTGGAAGTGATGACAAAACAGTGAAGTTATGGGATGTCAGTACTGGTGAGTGCATCAAAACCTTACAGGGACATAAGAGCAGGGTGTGGTCGGTTGCCTTGAATCAAAATAGTTGGATACTGGCAAGTGGGAGCGATGACCAAACGGTTAGGCTGTGGGATATCAGCACAGGTAAATGTATTAAGTCCTTGGAGGGATATTGTAATGGAATATGGTCAGTTTGCTTCAGTTCTGATGGTAATATGCTTGTAAGTGGAAGTGGGAATCAAACTGTAAAGCTTTGGGACATCCTTAGCGGTCAGTATATCAAAACTCTCCGAGGACACAGCAATCGAGTCACCTCGGTGGCCTTGAGTTCCAACGATCTTATCCTTGCTAGTGGCAGTGAGGATCAAACTGCGAAGTTGTGGAATATTAAAACTGGGGAATGTCTTAAAACTTTGCAAGGGCATAGTAATTGGCTGACATCACTTGCTCTGTCCCCAAACTGTGATATCCTTGCCACTTGTAGCGACGACCAAACAGTGAGGCTGTGGGATGTTAATGCTGGGCACTGCATTCAGATATTGGAGGGACATATAGATAGAATATGGTCTGTCGCCTTTAGCCCAAATGGTCAAATTGTAGCTAGCGGTAGCCACGACCAAACAGTGAGATTGTGGGATGTCAGCACCGGGCAATGCGTTCAAACTCTCAAGGAACATGATTTGATCTGGTCAATTGCCTTTAGTCCTGATGGTCGCTTACTAGCCAGTGGCAGTAGCGACCAAACAGTGAAGTTGTGGGATGTCAGCACTGGGCAATGCATTCAAACTCTCAAGGGACATATCGGTTCTATATACTCAACTGCTTTTAGTCCAGATGGTCGCATACTTGCAAGCGGTAGCGATGACCAAAGTGTAAAACTGTGGAATATCAACACTGGTCGATGTCTCAAAACTTTGGAAGGGCATACAGAATTAGTTTGGTCAGTAGCCTTTAGTCCCCTTGGTGAAATCCTGGCTAGTGGTAGTCAAGATGACACTATTAAGCTTTGGGATATAAAAACTAGTGAGTGCCTAAAAACTTTGAGGAATGAAAGACCTTACGAAGGTATAAACATCACTGCTATTACAGGCGTAACAGAAGCTCAAAAATCCTCTTTGAAAGCTTTGGGAGCAGTTGTGACAGAAGAATAATTTCTATTTTGTTTTAAACGAAAATAAGTTTAAATTACCATCGCCTACCACGCATTTATAGCAGGAGGCAGGAGGTAAAAGTATTACTATTCCTGGCATTCAAGCTTTTAAAATCTCCTAATATATCTGACTATGGCTATAACTTTCAATAACAGTATTACCCTTATTTTTAATTTTCCTCTTCGACTTAATTATTAACTTTTTTATTTAATAATCTATTTAATAATTTCTCAGTTCCTCTACTGATTTTAAGGATGGATGAGCAATATATTCTTTCGCTCAAAACTAAACTAATTCAACGAGGTTCTCAATACACGCAAAAAGTTGTCTCCATTCTTCTGAAATTCATAGGATGCTTGTCTAATTTCTACTTCATATCCCTGCTCGCTCAGTTGGTTGATAACTGGCAGCAAAAATGGAGATGGCTTTCCAGAGGTATCTAGCAGTGGAAAAATGCGTGTCTCTATAGCAACTCTACACATTTCTACAATAGAAGCGAGATGAAACTCTTGAGATAGGTGTTGAGAATACATGAATAAAAAATGAGAACACAAGGCTAAATCAAATTGGCGATCGCCAAATGGTAAAGTAGGTAGCTCACCTGTAATATAACGTTTCTCCTGAATTCCTAAGGGAAAGTCTTCAAGGAATTTCTGCATAGCGGATTTTCTCATCTTTAGTAACTGGTTTGGCGATTGAATATCCTGCCAAACAAAATTATCTGGATTTCCTTGTAACGCATTTATAACTTCACCATTAGCTTGTTGGATGCGTTGAGCAATCTCGCTTTTATCCAATTTGTATATGGGATCGCAAGATACAACGTTGCCTCCTCTACGAGTCATCTCAACATTAAAGCTTGCGGGGCCGCCTGCACAGTCAAGAATTTTCAGTTTGATATCTTCAAAAGTCAGACCAAACATTCTAGTATATTCCTCTGTAGAACGTCCCCAGATCAGGATGTTCTGAAACTCGATCGCCATAACTCTAATCCCCAGATTCACATTACTATTTCACTACTCTCGACATTACCCATTGAGAACTTTAAAAACAGGCATAAGCCAATACGCTTGGATTAAAGAATTTATTTGTTCAGGCAGGCAGAGGGGGCAGAGGTAGCTGTGCTTGGGAATTTAGAACTTGTCAGTGCCAAATCAGATTCAATAATATTTGAAGGAGCAGGACTTAAGGCTACTTTCCCCCAGCGCATCACACTTGCAGAGGCAACACCAGTTACACCGAATCCGTAGATCAAAACCAAATCGTTTTCGCGAATTTTTCCTAGCCTTGCTGCATAGTACATATTGGCTACAGTGAGTGCTGGTCCAATGTTTGCATATTGTGGATAGAGATTGATGGTACGCTCTTGGTTAATGCCTAACGCACGCGTGCAGAACTTTGCGAACCAGGCTGTGGCTGTATTGAAAAGGAAGAAGTCTACTTCCTCAAAAGTTACGCCAGCAGCAGCAACAGCACCCTCACAACAAGTACGCAGAAGATCGACAGACATTTCACGAAATAATCGGTTTGCGCTCTTGGCTACTTTCATCCGAATCTGCGGGTTACCATGCTTGTCTTGAGTCAGTTGAGGTATGAGAGTGTCGCATAATACAGATGTGTGAATTGTCTTTGTGCCAAGTACGCCCTGATCTACTTCCAAAGAACCGATAACAAAAGCTCCCGCAGCATCGCCCATACACCAGGAAACAGTATCGTCCTCATCAAAAAAGCGAGAGTACGTACATGAGATGACTACTAATACATTACGGTATTCTCCTGCTCTTACTAGGGCACAGGCAGTTTGCAGTGTAACTGGTGTAACTCCGCACGCTCCATCAATATTCCAAGCCGCACCTTTCAAGCCAAGCTGTCCGGCAAGTAAAGCTGCATTGCCAAAACCGATTTGTTCGGGCCAAATTGAACCGACTAGCATCAGATCGATGTCATCAGGTGAAAGCTTAGCAGCTTCAAGGGCATTTTTTGCTGCTTGCAGTTCTAGCGTCAATGATGTCTCGCCTGCTCCAAGTACATATCGCTCAACAGTACCCCGAAAGGGATCTGATAGATAGGGTATCATCTCTAAATCAAACTCGTTGATGGGAGTGGAGCCAGCCAGCGAAAACAACCTTGCCAAGCTTTTTTGCTCTGCCTGTTCTACTAATTCTGGATATTTGTCTTTATAGTAATCGTTGGTGCGTTTAATGCTGGGTAGTGTCAATGCAAGCGAACGAATGCCTACTGGGTATTGTGCCATAAAGAATTTATTTTCACTCTCAAGTAAGTTAATAGCAATAATTACTTTCGTTCTGGGCTATTAAATTTAGAATCCGACTTTCAATTGGTGCAGGTTCAGTAGGATCGACGATCGCATCAATTACAAACGGGCCCTTTGCTGCCATTGCTTTCTCAACAGCCGCCTCGATCTCAGACTCTCTTTCGACACGGATACCATCGGCTCCCATCCCGCAAGCAATCTTGACAAAATCGGTCTCGGGAATCTCTGCATCCACACCCTCAAAGCCCAACATTGCCATTCCGCGATCGCACATGTTGTAGTGTCCGTCATTAAGTACTATCCACACAGCTGGAATCTGATATTTTACAGCTGTGCTGACCTCATTATTCATTAGCATAGCGCCGTCACCAACGATGGCGACAGCCTTGCCACGACGAGCTAGTGCCGCACCGACAACACCAGTGGTAATATGCCCCATAGAGGCGAAACCGCTACAGTTTCGGTAACGATGTGGCTTGGCAAAGCGCAGTATATGATTTCCCCAAGCAGACGAACTGCTTGATTCGGCCATCACTAAGACATCACTTCCGTCAACAATAAGTCTTTGAATAGCATCCATAAGTACTGGGGGACGCACTTTTCCGTATGCACGTGGATCGATCGTACTGCGTTCGGGTCTAGGCAGTATCGGTTTTGCTAATTGAGTAGGATGCTGCGAAAAGTTTTTCAACAGAGCCTTCACAAACACCCTAATGTCAGAGGAAATGGCAAAGGTTTCAGCAGATGGATATGCAGTTCCTGGTATCTCTGGGTCGATGTCAACATGCAAAAAGCCCCGCAGGGGTACCATCATCGGCAACAGGAGTGATGTGCGTTCCCCTAAGCGCGTTCCCAGAACTAAGGTACGTAGAGGACGGTACTCCTGCATATACCTGAAAACCGAGTCATGCCCGCCAAAGCCTGTGACGCCTACAAACTGAGGATGATCCTCAGGAAAAATACCTTTGGCGCGTGGCGAACACATTACAGCAGCCCCTGTTGTTTCAGCAAGCTGGCAAATCTCTTTGGCCGCAGCCCGCGCCCCAAAACCGACCCAAATGGCAAACCGACCCTCAGATAGTAACTTGACACATTCGGCAATTGTTTCATCAGTTGCTGTTGCCACACCACCAGACAGAGTTACTCGTGGCAATGATATCTGGAGCGAACTTGTCTGGATATTGGTTGGAATGCTGATATGAGCTACAAATCCTCCTGGTTGTCCTAACCCAAGGGCAAGCCTGCGAGCAACCTCTGGCAGTTCATCACTGCGTTCGAGGGTCGTCGCATAATGAAATACCGGCCCCGGAGTAAAAATACCTGCGTTAGGCATAGTGTATATGCTAGTTTCTTGGCAAGCCCAACGTCCTCGCTGTGGTGCCGACGTCGAAGCTGACACCAGAATCACCTTAGCATCCTCCCAGCGAGCAGCTAAAAACCCTGTCAACGCGTTGGCAATCCCCGGCCCTGTACTAGCGAACACTACAACCGGGCGATCGCTAGCAAAATACGCCTCAATGGCTGCAAAAGCTGCTCCGGCTTCATGGCGAAAGTGCAACACCTGAATCGAACTTTGGGTTAGTGCAGCCCATACTGGGGCGATCGCACCTCCAGAAACACCAAAGGCATATTGCACTCCCATCTCTTCCAGGATTTTAACCACTGCCTCTGCTACCGAAAAAGGTCTAAATAGTTTGCTATGAGATTGCTGTTGAGTTGAGTTTAATTTTTTACTGGCATTGACTTTTATATCCTCAAACTTCGCATCCATACAAACTATCTTTAGAAAAAATCTCCTAAGTATTATTACATTATCTGACACGTTTATACCAAACTAAAAATTTATTGTACTAACCAGGTAAAAGCTGCTAATTAAAAGGTTTTTAGCTTACTTAATTTTTCTTTACATACTTAAGTTTTATTGTGCCAATTTAGCTATTTATCTATCTTCAGGCAGTTTATTTTTTCTTGTCTACTTACTGAAACTCTGCTTTGATATAAAAGAAATATTCGCCAACATGAAGAAAGCTAAGTATAGCGATCGCTAATAGTTCGCCCGTTTTTGTGCTCGTGAAAACTGAATAGAATTTATCAATCTGTGGAGTATAAAAATGTGATTGACTTCAATAAGTACAAAGCTTTAACCTTCGATTGTTATGGAACCCTAATCGATTGGGAAAACGGCATCTTAGGGACACTCAAGCCACTGCTAGCGGCACACAACAGCGACTTAGATGACGATCGAATTCTCGAACTTTTTGCAGAATTTGAAGCAGAACTCGAGCAAGGAGAATATATTAAATATCGAGAAGTTTTGAGGAGAGTAGTTCAGAAATTTGGCGAGCGAATTGGCTTTGAGCCAACTGCCGAGGAAATCAATTCACTTGGTGATTCGATTCAGTATTGGCTACCTTTTCCCGATACAGTTGAAGCACTCACAACCCTCAAGCAAAAGTTTAAGTTGGTGATTATATCAAACGTAGATGACGATCTCTTTGCTTTCTCGGCCAAGCACTTGCAAGTGGAATTCGATGAAATCATCACAGCAGAACAGGCAAAAAGCTATAAACCCTCTGCAAACAACTTTAGACTTGCCATTGAGAGAATTAATCTCCCACTAGAAAATATATTACATGTTGCAGTCAGCGTTTATCACGATATCATTGCTGCCAAATCTCTAGGGCTATCAACAGTTTGGGTGAACCGTCGAGCAGGTAAACTGGGAGTTGGTGCGACTGTATCAGCACTCAGTCAACCCGATCTAGAAGTCCCTGATTTAAAGACCCTCGCTGCTTTGAGTTCGCCAAAACAGCCTTGATACGAGTCTGCGTATTTTACCGTAACTTTCATTGAATTGAGAGTTGTCCAATCAGGGATAATTTCCCAAATTATAAAATTTCTGCCCCCTGCCTCCCCTGCTCCCTCTGTCCCCTCTGCTCCCTCTGCCTCCCCTGCCTGCCTGAACAGATAAATTCCACAAAACCAAGCGTATTGGGGTATAAGGAATAATTAAAAAAGGAAACAACAATTGCAACATCGATTGATTCTGCCTTACTCTGGAAAAACTACTATGGCAGTTGAACGGGACTTTCGGCAGTCTTCTGGGGTGAAAAATACCTCCATAGCCATCGAATCACCGCAACACAGTTGTTTCCAAATTTTGGACTATATAACTGACTGCCCAATATCGACTCACAGCCGATAAAATTCAAGAAAACACTTTGATAGCCTAAAACGATGAAAGCATCTGCTAATTTCGACTTTGAAGACGAGAAATTTAATGCACCGCCTTCTCAAGTCATCCCCTGGTGTCAGATGATTAATCCTCGGTATGGCACAGATATACAATCTTACGGTTTGGCAATTAAGTTGGATAATGCTAATGCTGTCGGTTTTGTGCCAGATGAAAATTGGCAGCAGGTAGAGCATGAATTTAGCTCTGGAGTGGAAACGGTGTTTATTAGCACTACTCCACGTTTGGTTATAGTCCGTCGGGGGCCGTTATCTGTCAAAGACCGGGAAACTGGCCTCAAACTGGGTACGCTCAAAGATAATTATGATGCTTTTTTAGCAGACAAACTGAAATTTAAAACCTTTACTCGCTATCTAATTTTTATAGTGGGAGAAAATAAAAAGTTTTTACATCAATCACCACTACAATTAACACTTAATGGCGCTGCTGGAGCCAGTTTTAGCAAAACTTACTGCGAATTTCAACAAGGAAGAGTAGTTGGTGGTTTCGTTGCTGAATTAGAAAAGGCTTATGCTATTTATCGCAAACAACCATTGACACCAAAAGGCCCCTTGTTCCACGCTCACGGGATTTTTTCCCCGATAATTGAGTGTGAAGAAAGAGGCATCGAACCAAATACAGTTTTGGTAGCTTCAACTGTAGACTACAAACATCCCACGGTAGGGACTTTAACACAATATTTAATTGCTTCCGATTCTGCGGAATCTGCAATTATCTGCAAGGCTTTTGAAGAATACAAAGAATTTGGCAAGGAACCTCTAAAATCAGAAACACCAAAAATGGCGATGGCAGGAGTTTCTAGTTCTTATGTATATGCTGATGAAGATGATTTTGCTTATCCGCCGTATTAAGTAGGGATTGGGGATTGGGGATTGGGTACTGGGAAAACTCTTCCCTAGTCCCTAGTCCCCAGTCCCCGATACCTATTCCTTGAGCAATAGATAATATAGAGAACCATTACCGCCTGTGATGCCAGCGCGATCGCCTGCTAATTTTCCAGATCCCATAAAATAATCTACTCGTCCCGGGCCTTTGATGGCGCTTCCTGTATCTTGGTCAAGCACAAAGCGGCTGACGGTACGATTTTGGAGTTTGCCACCAGCGGCGGGATAGGGAAATGAGTTATAAATTAGCGCTAGCGCTCCCGGAGGCATGAGAGACTTATCTGTGGCAATGGAACGTTCTGGTGTGACTGGGACGTGAATACTGCCGGTTGCCGGTCTACCCCCTGTTTCTTGGAAGAAAATAAACCTTTCCCAACGCGGTAGATAATTGCTTAATTCCTGGGGTTTTTGCCGGAAGTAAGCAATCAGACGTGGCATTGTCAATCCTTCTAGGGGAAGTTTGCCATCTTTGGCTAGTTCTTTGCCGATACTAGTCCAAGGGTAATCGGTTCCACCTGCATAGCCTACGGAGGTTATTTTGCCATTAGTTAATTTAATTTGGGCAGAACCTTGGATATGTATCATATATGCATCCAGGCGATCGCGGAACCAAAGTATTTCTAAACCGCGCAATTGGCTTTTATTCCCTAATAAGCCATCTTTTCCTTCCAAATCAATTCGTTTTGGGTGAGGTTTTGGCCATTGGCTGAAATCAGGCGGTAGCCGATAAAGCGGATATTTATATGTTGCAGTCCTGACGCGGCTAGCGGTGTAAACAGGTTCGTAGTAAGCAGTAAATTTAACAGTACCCTTGCCATCGTTACCTACGGACTGGTAAAAATCAAACTCCCGTCGGACAGCAGCTTGTAATTGCGCTGGAGATTTAGAACTGACAATCAATTGGCGAAAACGTAATAAACTCCGGCGGACGCGATCCAGCGTGATTTCCGGGATGGGATAATTTTGATATGCTGCGATCGCCTCATCCTTTGCTAAGTAACGCAAACTGTTGTCAATGGAAGCCAATAGCGCTTGGCGATCGCCTGTTTTACCCCTTTGACCCCAAATTCGATCGTCCCAACCCAAGCAACTCTGCCGCAGCGTACAATCGCTTGCGATCGCGACTAGTTTTAGCGGCGGCGTTACCTCTGGAGTGTTTGGCGCTGGCAGAGGCGGGAGTTCGGGAGTAGTTGGTGCTGGAAAGGGAAGTATATTAGGAACCTGAGCAACAACGGACAACAAAGGATTTACAAAGGCAATTCCCAGACTTAAGGAAAGCAAAGCAAGGGTTTTTCTCATCATTTAGTTGAATCTTTCAACACTGGAACTAAAAAGAGGTTCTACCCGGATTGCCACGATCCGAGAAGGTCTTACTACCATATACTCGCCTTGAATATTTTTAATCGGGACGCTAATAAAGTCATTAGAAGCAGACTTGGGCACGAGTTCGCCGCTATACCACTTCTGAAACTCTTGAATAGTAGGAAAACGTACTTCTTCTCGGTGGCCGTTTTCTAGTAAGAGGTATACGGCGTATTCAGTTGGAGTTCTAGGCATAAGATTGAATCATTTCAAAAACATTCAACCCATTGTTAACCACGTAACCTCCGAATGAAAAGGGTAAGCATACGGGAGCAAAGGATTTGGAAGCCATCCTTAACAGTTTAAGGTCATAAACAATTTGTCAATCAGTAATAGTACTTAAAATTTTGCCAAAACGGCTAAGAAACACAATTTTTAAGCTGGCGATTCCTATGGCTGACTACGCCATCAAAGAAACATAATCAGAGACAAAAGTTCCCCTAGTAGTTCTAGCTTGCTACCTGACATTGATTTTCTCGATCCACAAATGCACTCGGCTGAAATTTGGCGATCTTCTCGTCAACAATAAAAGATTTGACATATTCAACAATCATCGTTTGCAGAGAGAACAGACCTGATTTGGCATGAATCCACGATCGCGCTTGCAGTAGTTCCAAGATTTCTAGGAGTTCTGGGGATGAAATAGAAGATGGTATCTTAGTTCGTAGCTGTGAAAAAGAAATGGGTTGACGATTGAGTGCCATACATTGAATCGTTGCTTTCGCTGCATCCGACAAACGTCCAAATTCTCGGTCTAAACCGTTAAAAACTGTAACTTTTTGTTTTAAAAATTCATTGATGCTGCCATCAAATAATTGTTGAATCGTTGTGGCAATGCGGTTGAGAACATAAGGATTTCCTGCATAGGATTCGATTAATTGATTCCAGTCCTCTAGCTTTCCTCTAAAAATTCCTTTTGTTTGGAAAAGTTCTTGTATATCTGTAAGCTCTAATCCTTGGAGATAAAATACTCGCACAGGCCGCGTCTTTCCTTCAAGGGCGGCGATTTCATGGGATCTAATATGACTAGTCAAAATTAAGCAGCTTTGATGGGTACTTTCTCCGACTCTTCTAAACAACTCGCAGTATTCCCCAATGCTTGGGTGCTGTAACCTGGTATAGTCTCGACAGGCAATCTCTGAGGTGGGACATTCTTGGAGAACTCTGTCAGCACCATCTAAAACTAGCAAGCAACGATGACGTTGTAAATAATGAATTAGCCGTGAAATTTTTTGATTGTATGATTCTGGCAGCTCGGTTTCTTTTCCATCGGATAAGAAGGCAATCAGATCTGCTAAGAGATCGCTAGCTGAAGAATTAGGCAGTAGCGATCGCCAAATCACGAACTCGAACCGATTCTGGAGTTGTTGAGCCAGCTTCACAGATAGCCAGGTTTTGCCGATCCCACCCATACCTAATAGGGTAATCAAGCGGCAGGGTACTGGCTCATGAAACTCAGCTAAAATCCAGTGCTTTAAGGTTGCCAGTTCTTGCTGACGCCCGCAAAAAAGGGATACATCTGGTGCTTCTCCCCAATCAATGTGATTTTGAGTTTTTGTGTAGTCTTGCTGCGGCTTGATATCTGGCTTGGCGAACTGATAGTCATCAGGTTCTAGTTGTAAGTTGAATGCTTGAAAACAGTATTTTAGCGTTTGCCGATCTACTCCTATTTGAGAGTCAAATACCTTTGCCACTGTATCTGGATCTAATCCTATGCGAAAGGCTAAGGCTTCACGAGTATAATGTTTATCAAAATTTTCATAATGTTCTGATTTAGATTTTGCATCTTGGAGTTTCTGCAATCCTTGTAGCGTCAGTATTACACCACGTCTACGGCTCCTTTGTTGAGATTTCATTGGGAACCTCGCAGCTGAGAAATCTATTTTTTATGGATTAGCATAACTCTCTGTATTGCATCGCTAAGATACAACAGCAAACATGAGACTACTGACATATTTCACGAGAAAATAACTTCAGCTACGAAAGCACAAAGTTACCTACATCTCGATCGAGTCTCGATGGTAAAAGCTGAACTCATTTAAAGAATTTCTTAAAGAATTATGCTAGGGAACAGATATACAACGGACTATTTTAGATCTAAACCAGGTAAGAATTAAAAGGGTGAATAAAGCAAAATTATCCAGTTAGATTTATGTTACTTGCTTTCTTATAAAATACACATTAAGTAATTTTACGGTTGTTATTCAAACGGCGATCGCTAATTGCTGAGTTTTAGCCTAAGGCTGATGGAAACAAGGTGAAGTATTGTCAAATGCACCGATGTCTGTGTTCGTAATTCAGGTGTTTCGGCAGAACGCAGAGAAGATTTTAACTATTGTAAAGGCAAGGCAGATTTTGCGATGTCTGCAACCGCTATTGTTCTGTTAGCTACAACTGCAACTGTATATGAGCTACAAGCTAATATCAAGTTTTGTAATTGTAGATGCTGAAGTTAAGATGGTTTTTACCGAAGTTAGCGAAGAAAAAGAAGCATGTAATAAAGTTTGGCAACGGCTGAAATAATTCCTCTACCTAGTTTAGAAACGACGAAGTTAGAAAGCCTTTAAGTTAGTTCTTAAATTCCTAAGCTTCGGTTGAGTTGAATGGGCTGAAACGACAAACTCAATCTATAACGGTTTTTTGGGTGTCAAGAAATAATTGAATTAAAAGAATAGCTAGTTGTCTTTAAGCTATATCGCTCATTGGGATCGCGTGAAAACAGAGAATTCTTGTTTGCAAATGATGAACTCCAATGAGTGCCATAGTTGAAAAACTTTAAATTTTGGGCAGGATGAAGGATTTGCTATCCAAAAAATCGCAAGAACAACTAACGCTCTCAAGCAGAGGAAATTGCCTTTTATGCATCAGCAATAACCGCTGGCTGAATCAGCAATTTACTAACAACAAATAAAAAATCCAAATTCTCAGGAGAAACTCAAATGGCTATTTACGGCACTTCCCTTAGCGATATACTTTCAGGCACTAATGGTAGCGATATTATCTACGGCTATCCCTCTTCAGGCTATGGCTCTGGCTACAATGATTACGACGGCTACGATACGCTGTATGGCTATGATGGTGACGATGTATTGTACGGTGGTAACCAGGATGACAAACTTTACGGCGGACAAGGTAGTGATACCCTGTATGGCGGTTTGAATCCAACATACTCCGGCAACGACAGTCTCTATGGTGGGTCTGGGGATGATTACCTCGTTGGTGGCGTCGGCAATGACCGCCTTGATGGTTATGCAACTAGTGGCGTAGAATACGATACCCTATCTGGTGGTGCTGGTTCTGATACTTTCGTTCTTGGCGGTAGTTGGGGTGTTTCCTACCAAGGTTTTGGTTACGCTACCATTGTTGATTGGGACATTTCTGATTACATTGAAACCACTGGTAGCTCCAGTGATTACTCTTTAGGGTTTTCAGACTATGGCGGCACTTCGGCTCTAGACACACAAATTTACTATGGCAGTGAATGGATTGCTAACGTTCAAGATACCACCAATGTCAGCGTGTCCAGAGATTTTAAATTTGTCTAGTCAGCACTGTGTTCGCCAAGATTGCATTCGCGCTTATAAACTGCTAGCCGGAAATGCGATCGCATTTTTGGACATTAACAAAGCTGTTAATAACACAAACTAGTTTGTAACATCAGGGGTAGGACATTTATAGTGTTCTACTCTTAAAGTTTTAAGTAGGTGGACATAATTAAATGTAAAATGTCAATCTTTCAAATCCTCTATTCAACTGGTTTTTACCTTCTGCCTTCTGCCTTCTGCCTTCTACTTAACAAGTCTAATTTATTACTTGATTGGGTGAGGTAATTCGTATCGACAAAGACAAAACTCCCTTTATTTCTATAAAATAGAAGGTAAAAACAATAGTTATAATTATCAAGCAATAGTAACAAAAATAACTTATTTTAAAGCTAATAGCACGAATTATACTTAAAATTTGTAAGTTGACGTTAGCTTTTGCATAACTCTTGAATTAACCTCTGATAACTCATCAACATTGTTCAACAACAGTTATTCAGGAGGCAAAATTATGAAACTCTACTATCGCGGTCTCAGCTATGAATACGACCAAACCAAAGCTAGCAGCAAAAAAACACAACAGCCTTTTCAACCAGCTGCTAAAATTGGGGCAGCTTACAATCTAATGTACCGTGGCGCTAGCTATCGTGTCGATCCTAATTCCCAAGCAGTAGAAGTTGCTCAAGCACCAGTAGCCTACAAATTGAACTTTAGAGGAATCACTTATTTTGTAAATAAAACTGCATAAGTAGAAGTGGGCGTAGTTTTGCAAGTATTAAGATAATGCAGATTTGCCAAATATTTAATAGTATCTTCTAAATTACTAAATTATTCTATAATTTCTGCAATAAAACTTTTTCTATCTTCGGGTTAGCAGAAAAAATCAATAATAGTGATATATCTAAGCTATTACTTTGAAACTTAGGCAAAGCTAGACTATATGCGTTCGCGCAATGCTTGGGAATTATTACTATTATTATTTACTGCGACGGCTTGTAGTCCTCAGCCTTCTACTCAACAACTGGCAAATGAATTAAAGACTGTGACATCGTGGACAGCAACCGCCCATAAGGTAGGTGACTTCTGGCTACAGGGTAGTATTCCCCAAGCCTACGCCCAACGGACATTGGAAACGGCCGGAAAAAAACTTCACGAAGAAATCGATACCCTAGTAAAAGTAGCTCCTCCAGAAAACCGAAATACGGTAATCGCTCGAGTACAAAAGCTAACAGAAACGGTCGAGCAGATGGCAAAGACTGTAGGCCGGCAAGACCGTAACGCGTTAACTCGAGAAATTGGGGAATTGTCCGAACGAGAACAGGAAATTCGTAGCCTAGCTAAAACAGTAGGTAACCAGCCATGAAATCAGGAAAACTGTTGGAAGTTGCGCTGGGTATTCTTACTAGCATAGGAGGTTTTTTAGATGTCGGAGCGATCGCCACAGCAGCGGAAGCCGGAGCATCCTTTGGCTTTCAACTCATTTGGGCGATCCTTTTGGGTACGATTTGTGTAATTGTTTTAGTGGAAATGTCTGGTCGTCTAGCAGCTGCCAGCAAACATACATTAGTGGATGCTGTACGCGAACGTTTGGGATTCCGCTTTTTAATTATTCCTTTAATAGCAGAAATTTTTGTAGACTTTTTAGTATTGGCAGCAGAAATTGGTGGCGTTTGTATTGCTTTGCAATTACTTACAGGCATCAGTTTTCAATGGTGGGCTTTACCTGTGGCTTTAGTCATCTGGTTGCTACTGTGGAAAGGCAATTTCGACATTATTGAAAATGGCATTTCCATATTAGGATTGATTACCCTTGCTTTTGTTTTTGCAACTATTAAGTTACATCCTTCATTAACTGCAATTGGCTCTGGTTTATTACCAACCTTACCTCAAGAAGACACCTCACATTATTTGTTTATCGTCGTTAGCATTTTGGGCGCTATAATTAGTCCCTATTTGTTTTACTTTTACTCTTCAGGTGCTGTAGAAAATCAGTGGGACAAAGAGGACATAGGCATTAATCGTCTTGTTTCAGTTCTAGGAATGGGATTTGGTAGCATCGTATCTTTGGGCGTGCTGATAGTTGCAGCTTTGGTACTTCATCCCCAAGGAATTGCTGTTGACAGTTACGAACAAGCGGCGCTGACTTTAACACAACCATTCGGCTACTGGGGCTTTGTGTTGTTTGCAGCATCATTAGGTATTGCTTGCTTGGGTGCAGCCTTAGAAATCAGCCTCGATACTGCATACATCGTTGCTCAAGCATTCGGTTGGAACTGGGGCGAAAACTTACACCCCAAACAAGCTGCCCGTTTTAGCAGTGTTTATACCATTTTTATATTTCTAGCAGCGCTGCTGATGGTAATTGGTATTGACCCATTGCAGTTGACTCTCTTTTCTATGGCTTTAACAGCCGTGATTTTACCGTTGGTTGTATTGCCATTTCTGATATTACTTAACGATGAATCTTATGTAGGTTCTCACCGTAATGGCTGGTTAAGTAACACTGTTGTGATTTTTATTATTATCCTGACATTTGTTTTGGCAATTACGGCAATTCCATTAGAGTTTTTGGGAGGGTGAAATGGATTTGTTTAGAGATGTTTTGGATAATCAATTAGTCGATCGCAATCAATGCAAAATAGGTAGAGTTGATGGGATTGTAGCTGAATTACGAGAGGGTCAGCCGCCACGTTTAGCTTATATCGAGGTTGGTTTTCCTGTGTTGGCCAGAAGACTGCATCCTGGTTGGGAACGCTTAGTTGTAGCGATTCAAAGCCGATGGGGAGCTAAACGCGGTGAGACTTTTTGCATACCTTGGTCTCGGGTAGTGGATGTGGGAATTGATGTAGATGTCGATTTAGATGGCGAACAGACACCTGCGATCGCTTACGAAAAGTGGCTACAGGATAATTTTATTGGCAAAATCCCAGGAGCAGAGTAATGGCAAGCCATGAAATTCATCTAGAAATGCTCTTAGGCAAACAAGTATTAGACTCAGAAGGAAAAAAAATCGGGCGGATTGAGGAAATCAGAGTTGACAAACAAGGCGATGAATGGGTGATTCAGGAATATTTGGCTGGCCCCATCGCAGCTTTAGAGCGTTTATCAGCTTGGAGACTGGGTTTGAGTATTTTACATTTGCTAGGCGCGCGTAAGATTCATGGCGGTTACCGCATCCCTTGGGACAAGCTTGACTTGACAGACTTCAAACATCCTCGTTTGCGTTGTACTCTTTCTGAGTTAAAAGAGATTCACGACCAACTAGAACGGGCACAATAATTCTGGGGAAAAGGTTAAGCGGGAGAGTGGAAAGGAAAGATCCTTACTTTTCCCTTTGCCTCTTACCCTTCTTCTTATCTTGCAAAATATAGTTTTGCAAGATGCTAAAGCTGGTATGTGCCAAGATTAATGTGAGGACTTAAGCAAGTAACACAATGTTAGGACAGTTATTAGATGGACGTTACCAAGTCCTTCAAGTTTTAGGTGGAGGAGGGTTTGCTCAAACCTACATTGCCCAAGACACCCACCGACCTGGTTTCCCGAAATGCGTAGTCAAACACCTCAAACCCGTAACTCGCAGCCCTGAATTTCTGGAAACTGCCAGACGGCTATTTAGTAGTGAAGCAGAAACACTAGAACAACTGGGAAACCATAACCAAATCCCTCGACTTTTAGCCTATTTTGAACACAACCAAGAGTTTTTTTTAGTCCAAGATTTCATTCAAGGGCATACTCTCAAAGCAGAGTTGTCCCCCAATCAACTTTGGACGCAAGATGGAGTAATCGAACTCCTCAAACAAATATTAGGTATTCTGCAATTTGTTCACAGTCATAACGTTATTCATCGAGATATCAAGCCAGATAATATAATTAGGCGACAACAAGACGGCAAGTTAGTGCTGATTGACTTTGGTGCAGTCAAACAAATGCAAACTCAACTGCTGACAGTTCCCGGACAAACCACAGCTAGTATTATTATTGGCACTCCAGGGTACATGTCTACAGAACAAGGGCAAGGTAAACCCCGCCCCAACAGTGATATTTATTCCTTGGGTGTTATTGCTATCCAAGCGCTGACAGGTTTACATCCAATCAACTTTGAGGAAGACCCAGATACAGGAGAAATTTCTTGGCAGCATCATGCTAACGTCAGTTCTGAGTTGGCATCTGTGTTATCAAAAATGGTCTTACACCACTTTAAACAGCGCTATCAATCTGCTGCTGAAGTTCTACAAGTGCTTGAGCATCTTGATAACAAAGTAGAATTCCAATCGCCTCAATTTTCATCTTTTACACAACCTCCTCAAGCTTCGCTGACTCAACAAAATTCAATTGGATATGCCTCTAGTTCTATCTTGTCTCCTGAATATTACAACCGATTAGAAAAAATTCTCTTAGAAATGGTCGGCCCTGTTGCCCCAAGATTATTACAACAAGTTGCGGCCTCTGCGCGCAGTTGCGAAGAATTAATTAGTCAATTAGAACTTCATCTGCGAGGAAATCAACAAGCTGATTTTCACAAAAAAACAACATTTTTACTAGAGAAACAAACTTTACTGCAAGAATTAACTGTTAAATCCGATCGCTCTACCATTAATTCAAATAATCTACCAAACCAAGAATCGGAAATCATCACTGACAAGTTTGTGGAAAAGTGCGAGCAGGAGTTGGCTAATTTAATTGGCCCCATAGCTAAGTTTCTAGTTCAAAAAACTCTTAAATCTTCGGGACAACTTTCTCGTGCAGAACTAGTAAAAATTTTAGCTTCAAATATTCCCGAAGCTCAAAAGGCTTTGCAATTTCAGCAACGTTTACTGTCTTGAATTGGCAAATCGGCGAGATTTATGCTTTAGCACATTCCTTGCATTAATGCGAGATTCAAGCTGTTTTTTCTTCTGCTTTCTGTCTTAACTTAGATAGGCATAATATCGTCGATTTTCATCCGTAAATTGGGTAACAAATAAGATGAAATAGTATCTCCTAGACGATATTTGTGCTGTTCGTACAAACCGTTAACTAATTGACAAACTGTGAAGGTAGGTTGTTTGGGATTACCAATAAATTGTAAACCGCCTAATCCACGAAAGTCTACAATCCAATATTCAGGTATGTTCAGAAAAGCATATTCTTCCACTTTTCTGGCATAATCATCTTGCCAATTTGTACTTACAACTTCAGCAACCAATTTAATTGTACTGCCGTTACAAATAATCGGTTCTTTTTGCCAAAGGGGTTCATTACTCAATTTTTCTCGATCTAAAACGATCGCATCGGGGCGCAAAGCTGTAGCTTCAGCCGCAGGTGGTTTGATTAGGCAGGTTTTTGGCACTATCCAGTTAAAATTAGAATTAAAAATTTCGACATAGATTCTACCTGCAATTTGCCCAGCAACAGCTTCATGAGGGCCTGTAGGTTCCATGTCTCTTAATTCTCCATCAATTAGTTCATAACGTGTATTGTCCCCATATTCAGTGATGAATTCCTCGAAGCTCAGTGTTTTAGCTGGAGTATATGCCATATAAAAATCTCCGGTAAGTTGGCTTCTGGCAATCAAAAATCTGAGAAGCAAACGGACATTTTATTTCTTGTTTTAACTGGACTGAAAATATTAGCAGCGTTCCCTCATAGCACTGGTTCCCTAATACTCGTCTATTGCAGTAATTCCTGAAACTGTTTTTGACTGCGCACTTTGTTAAAGTCAGGGTCAGTTTTAGCTAACTTTTTGTACTTTCCAGGAACAAGTTCAATTGCTCGGTCTAGGTTTTCAATTGCTAATTCTATATTGCCCTGTAAAGCATAAGCACAAGCTTTGTTGTAATACGCTTGGTGCAAATTTTGTTTGATGGCGATCGCTTTGTTATAAGATGCGATCGCTTCTTGATAGCGTTGCAATTTTGTCAATGCAATACCGCGGTTAGTTAAAGCTTCATACTTGTTAGGCTTGATGACCAGCGCTTTATCGTAAGATGCAAGAGCATCTTTGTAGCGTTGCAGCGATGTTAAGGCTATGCCACGGTTATACCAGGCTTCATCTTTGTTAGCCTTGATGGCGATCGCTTTATCGTAAGATGCGATCGCTTCTTGATAGCGATGCAACGATGTTAAAGCTATCCCCCGATTAATCCAAGTTTCAGGAATGTCAGCTTTCATTGCGATCGCTTTGTCGTATATCTGTATTGCATCTTCGTAATGCTGTTTATCTAATAAATTATTGCCTTGAGCAAACAAAGCCTCTGCTTTTTGAGTAGCCTTCGCTTCTACAAAAAGCTGGGTTACATTAGTTTCCTGTACAAATTGTGTAGTATTTGCTGTCGATGACTTTACCCCATCACTACAGCCAAACGCAAAAAAAGCTATTAAGCTAGATGCAACAACCCCGTATCTCAAGACCATGTTATATCTACAGAACTTATAATTCTGTTATTCAGATTTGTTATTTTTTGAATCTTATCAAAATACACTACTTTTTACTCATTTATGTCTTGATTTTCTCAAAAAAACGCTTTACTGAAATTTTATAATTGTTTTTTTTATCTCAATTTTAGTGCATAATAACATATTCAATACGCATCGAGCAATTGCTTACTAGAGAGCCACTTGAGCTAAAAAACGGTGATTTGTGTTGCTATGTATCTAGCGATCGCAGTTGTAATGCTAGTTTCCATTTTGATTTGGTGAAAATATAGGTAGGGGAGTCAGTCGTGTAGGCAGGTTTCCCGACTTGAAGGAACTGGCGTTACGTTAGCCTGAGGGTACGGCATCAGTTAAAGATTTAGGTGCGTTAGGCTACGCCATAACAAACCCTACAGATACTGAGATTTTTTCATAAATCAAATAGGACTCCTATATCCTTAATTTGTATTTAATGGCGATGGCATTTGGAATCCTAATTTCCCTTTTGATTAATTTAAAAACCCTTGATTTCGTATCAGCCTATCGAGATGGACTTAAGGAATTATCTTTAATTAATACTTAGAAAATATCCTCGATTTATTTTGCCAAGCTGCATTCGATTGAATTTAAAAACGCTATAAATATCAGTAAGACATACATTTTATAAATGTATGTCTTACTAATAGTTACTCTGTGCGTATAATGCTTAAATAATTCCAAATACTGACCCGATAGTAGACTTAATCGAGTCTGTTGCATCCTTCAAAGTTTGGCTGATGGGATGCTTTGCTTGCAAAAATACACGCGCACAATTGCGCCCGGGCATTCCAGAAATTGAACCGCCTGGATGAGTTCCTGCACCTGTCAGAAATAAGTTGTCAATTGGGGTTTTGTAATTTGCTATTTCTGGCAAGGGACGGAAAAATACCATTTGATCTAAAGTCATATCAATATGGTAATAATTTCCTTTGTATGCACCTAATCTTTCTCCTAGTTCTGCTGGACTTTCTACACGACGAGCGATAGTTGCATTTTTCACATTTGGCGCGTAATTCGCCAATTTATCAATCACTCTGTCTGCAACTTTGTTTTTTAATTCATCTGTCCAACCAGTACCCCTTAAACCCGTACCTTCTGCGCCCGCAATTTGATAAGGTGCGAAAAACTCAATCCACACAGTATGTTTGCCTGCTGGTGCTAATGTCGGGTCTAGGTAGCTAGGCATCACTAGGTACATTGATGGGTCAGCATCGGGGATCTCTCCCAAGGTACATTTACTATGAGCCTGTTCTACATGAGTCACTGAATCTGCAATTAAAATCGATCCAACAAGATATTCATCTTTGTGTTCGTGGTAGGGAAATTGCAGTGGTTCGTTCAAAGCCAAATCGATTTTGAGGATAGTTTCGTTATTGTTAACGATGCGGCGTTCTAATCTTTCCCATAGGTCAGGATCGGCTGCATCTATTTCGCTTTTATCTGTCATTTGCAAGAACAACCGCCTAGCATCGATATTAGAAATCACCCCATGTTTGGCACGATATTCTGTACCGCCAGCGACTCGCACGCCCACAGCTTTGCCATCATCAATTAAAATCTTTTCCACATGCTGGTCTGTGAGAATGACGCCGCCTTTACTTTGGACTAATTTCACCAAAGCTTGTACGAGTGCGCCAGTTCCGCCACGGGGTCTAGCCATTCCTGGATTATGGCGCATTGCCATCATAATTGCACCGATCGCCAGAGTTTTTTGTGATGGCGGCGCACCAAGTTCTGCCGCTAGCCTTGCTAGTGGTGCTTTGAGAAATTCTGAATCAAACCACTCGTTAAGTAAGTCTTCACCGCTGGTTAACATGGTGCGAATAAAGTCCAGCGTTTTGTTTGGCGAACCAATGACAGAAAATAAATCTTTGAGTTTTGTGATGTCATAGTTACCAAGGATGTCAATAATTGACTTCGGCGGTGCGTTGAACATGGGAATCATTGCACCTAAAGCCTTCTGCCAATAAGCGACAAATTCTGCATATTTCTTAGCATCGCGATCGCTATAACGAGCGATTTCTGCACAAGTCTTTTCCACCGACTTATGCCCTAAGAAATATTTACCATCAGGATGGGGACAGAAAACAACTGGATCGCACTCTAAATAATGCAAACCATATTTTTCTAGTTCTAATTCTTCAACTACTGGCCCTAAGTGAATAAACTCATGGTCAATAGCGCATAAGTTAAATTTAAATCCAGGAGCTTCTTGCGGTAAACACTCTTCAGTTGTTGCTGCACCACCTGGAACGGAACGCTTTTCTAGTAACAGGACGCTATAACCAGCTTTCAATAAATAAGCGGCGCAAACTAGCCCATTATGTCCAGCACCAATCAGCACAACATCATACTCTTGCATAGTTGTTACTTTGAAATTAATTAGCTTTATAAAGCTTAAAAAACTTTGGGCAAACTTAAATCAGCCATCAGTAACAAAAATTATCTTTGATGAGTGTCAATCTTACTAAAGAGGTATTACATCTGATGAGGGTATTTGTTTTACTTGGGCTTCTACCTTAAGTATTAAATTACCAATTTCTACCTCTAAATCTTTGATGCGAAATATGATATCATCCCATTTAAAGTATGGTATTTTCATTAATTCTTTGGCTTTGTGCATTAATGCTGTAATGAATTCTATGGAAACACCTTCTCCCTCAGTACAGTGAAAGCTCTCTAACATTACGGGTTGTGAATGTTTGCGGGGACGAGCGATCGCAGTGAAAGCTAAAGGCCGAGTATTTCCCCTTTCTTTTAATAAAATTTTTCCTCTAAATTCTATTTTGCCAGGGCTAGGTAAAAACAATTGAATTTTTTCGGCTTCTAAACTAACAATTTCACCATCTACATTTAACTCGAAGCTTTGCATCTGCTTTTCGATAAAATCTGACGATAAAGCGCGATTAATGTCTGCTTCTGTCATTGTCATTTTCGCAATGGCATTTACTGGGCGATCGAGTTTTATTTCGCCGAAAATTGCACTTAAGGGATTGAGGGTAATAGCTTCTGTTTGCAGTTTTATTTCTTGTACGCGGAGGTCTTGTTGAATAACTAATCCTTCACCTGCAACTGAAACCCCATCTGCTTGACCCTGAAGTATTTTCAACAGATCGGTTTGTACATCTATTTCTATTTGTTCTACATTATCAAGATTTTCAGATATCCTTCTTTCAGCTTCCTCAGATAATAATTTTTCTTCTAATCTCTGCTCGTCAGACATGAATTACTAATCTCCTAAATATCCTCTTACTTCCTAATGTAAAGGCTGGATACTCAAGAGGTAATCTATATTCTGGTATATGCAAGTAGGAGGATTGAGCCATTCAATAATTAGGCAGGTTTAACGAAGGCTGGAGGCAGGAGGCCGTTTTTGTAGCGAGGATTTATACCCCGTTCCAAAAACTTTGGACGAAGTACGGTTTTAGACCTGATTGTTTCGATAAATAATTGTAATTTAAATTGCCCAGGAGGCAGGCATTTTCAACTATCTTAAACTTGATTCATACAGTTAAGTTTATTTTTGCCTTTCTACTTAGCTGTATGCTCCTACCATAGCCTATTCAAATGCAAATTGTTAAAAATATTATCTAGACTCCATTTATCAATAATTACTAAGGTGGATGATGATTTAGTAATATTAGAAACATTGTCAAATTATCTCTCCTCCTTGGAATGTGAGGTAAAAGCTTTAAATAACCCTCAACAATTTTGGGAAGTTTTAACTAATTTTCAGCCAAATATCCTGGTTTTAGATATGAAGATGCCTAAATTTAATGGTGCTGATTTGTGTCAAGTAGTACGGACAGATCCTTACTGGAAAAATCTGAGCATTGTCTTTGTTTCAACACACACAACCAAAGAAGAAATTGATTTGGCTTTTGCTATGGGAGCAGATGATTATATTAGCAAATCAATCGATAGAGCAGAGATGGCCGCCCGAATTATCCGTCGTGTCCGAAAAGGCGATTTACACAAAATAGCGCCTCTAGCCATTTCAGCAACCTAATGGCGTGGCAACATTTTAAGCTTGCCATACTACTTATTAAAAATTACGAATTACGAATTATCTCGTTCTTAACAACTGCACGAAGGTATTACTCACGGTGTTGTCTTTGGTGTCGGCGGCGTATTGAATCAACTTTTCCCGCAGTTCTTTGGCTGCATCTAAGGGGAGTAAGGTTGCTAGCTGGAAGTAAACGCCACGAAATCGGGGGTCGCCCATTCTATCAACTAAGAGTCCTTCGGCGGTGTCGCTGTCGCCGAGGAAGTTTTGTACTAGGAAGAAGTCCATGATTTTATCGTGGCGGAAGCACCATTCTTTTTTGGCTTCGCCTTTTTCATCTTGCCACTGACGGGTGACTACCATTTTGTATTTCTCGTCTGACAAGGACATGACGACTTGGTGAAATTCATCGGCGGGTAAGGCTTGTTTGTCTTGGACTCGCATTTCGTAGACGGCGGCGGAGAATTTCTTTAAGGGAAATTCTTGATTCCATTCTTTGAGGTATTCTGCCGCCATTAAATTGTATTGCTGTTCTTGCAGGCGAAATAAGTTTGGCTGTTTGCCTTGTGATAGCATCAGCGCGACCACTGTTAAATCCATTGGGTTGGAGAGAATGCGGCGGGCGGCGTCTAACTCTTCTTTGGGTTGCTGGTTGTTGAGGGCTTCTGTTAGGTAGTTGATGCAGGCTTTTTCGTAATCAGCACCTTGAACTTGGGCATCTTTGGGGAGTCGCGGCTGACGGGAGAGCAAAAACTCTTGAATTTGTTGTTGTTCGAGGGGCTGCAAGTAATATGTTTTGGCTGTTGAGGGGGGCGTCCACTCTAGGGGCTGGGTTGTCATGATAATGTTGCCCCGGAAATAGCTTTCGACAAACTGGGTGATTTTGGCGCGGGTTTCGGCGGTGACTTCGTTGAGTCCGTCGATGCAGATATCTATGGCGCCACTGTAAATCAGGTTTTTCAGGAAGCCGGCGTCTTGGGCTTGGCCGTGTAGCTTGTCTTGGATGGCTTCAATTACGCCTTTATGACATTTTTGGGCGGGGAGATAAACGACTATGCGCTCTTGATTTTTTAAGAGATGGCGGAGAAACATCGACTTGCCTAAGCCGGAATCTCCTTCTAAGATAATTTGTCCTTTAATGCTGGGGAGGGCTGCGGTGATGGGGAGGATGTCTCCTGAGGCGGGAATTTTGACTTTAGATTCTGGGAAGTAGGACCGATCGTGAAAATTATCTAACCCGGCATCGGCTAAGAGGGAAGGTTTGAAGGGTTCAAATAATTTGCGGCGGAAGGGGGGAAACCAGGTGAGGAGAAAGCCGACGTAGCCGACGCCAAGAATACGACGTACCCAAGGGTTCCAGAAGAAGATGGCTTGGACTTGGGGAAATTTGGGGTAGGCAAAGATGAGGGCAAGCCAAAAAGCAGCGTGAATTAAAATTGTCGTTCTAGCATTGAAAAACCACTGCCAACCCTTGAAGTTAACTATGACTGCTTGCAGTGAATCAGCTTCGTTGTATCCGGCGTTTTTCAGGTTGTTATAATGAGTTTCTAACAAGAGAATATCTTGCGGTTGCCAAGAGACTTTTCTGGAAACTACAGCAATTTGCCTTGCTAAATCATCTCGTAATTGTGCTAAATCTTCACTGGGTTTCCAAGCTTGGGCAAATAATTTGAGAGTTTGTACACCTTTTTCATGGCTTAATGAAGCGGGAATTGTTTTAGTGTCAGGAAAGCCCAGCCATGTAAGTAGCTTTATTACTTCTTCGGTGCCGCCCCCCAGAAAATATGTCAAAAATCGCCACTGTGCAAATTCTGATTGACCTGCGTAATAGACGCTATCCAGAATTACAACAATATTATTCAGGTTGAGTTGTTCCATCTTCCCCAATGCTTGTGCTGCACGGGAACGAGTCTCTTTGTCAACGGTTTTATCTTTGAAAATGTCGAGGATGTCTTTGACATAGGGTTTGGCTACATCCCCCAGATTTGCCAATGCCTCTGCCGCACGATAACGAGTATCTGATTCAAGAGTTTTATCCTTGAGGATTTCAGCGATATCTTTGACGTAGGCTTTGCCTGCATCCCCCAGATATCCTAATAGCTCTACTGTATCTCTACGAACAGACTCGTCAATGGTTTTATCTTTGAGGAAGCCAGTGATATCTTTAACGTAGGGTTTGGCTACATCCCCCAGATTTGCCAATGCCACTGCTATACCGGAACGAACAGAGTCGTCCACGGTTTTGTCTTTGAAAATGTCAGCAATGTCTTTAACATAAGGTGTGGTTGCTTCTCCTAAATTTCCCAATGCCTTTGCTGCACTAGCACGAACAGAGTCGTCCACGGTTTTGTCTTTGAGAATGTCAGCAATCTCTTTAGCCAAAGGTTTGGCAGCCTCTCCTAGATTTCCCAATGCCTCTGCTGCACCGACACGAACAAATGATTTAACGGTTCGATCTTTGAGGATTTCGAGAATGTCTTTAACATAAGGTTTGGCAGCCTCTCCCAAATTTCCTAATGCAGAAGCTGCATCTCTACGAACAGAGTCATCAAAGGATGTATCTTTGAGGATTTCAGCGATGACTTTGATGTAGGGTTTGGCTGTATTTCCCAACTTTACCAATGCCTGTGCTGCACGGTAACGAAGATTTGTATCAACTGTTTTATCTTTGAGGATTTCGAGAATGTCTTTAACGTAGGGTTTGGCTGCTTCCCCTAAATTTTCCAAAGCATAAGCTGCACTAGCACGAACATAGTCGTCAACGGATTTATCTTTAAGGATGTCAGCGATGTCTTTGATGTAGGGTTTAGCTGCTTCCTCTAAATTTCCCAAAGCATAAGCTGCACCGACACGAACAGAATTGCCAACGGATTTATCCTTAAGGATGTCAGCGATGTCTTTAGCGTAAGGTTTGGCAGCCTCGCCTAGATTTCCCAATGCCTCTCCTGCATAGGAACGAACAGAGTCGTCAACGGATTTATCTTTAAGGATGTCAGCGATGTCTTTGGCGTAAGGTTTAACAGCCTCTCCTAGTTTTCCCAATGCCTCTGCTGCACGGGAACGAGCAGAGTTATTAACCGATTTATCCTTGAGGATTTTGGCAGCTTTTTGAGCAATATCTTCCGGTTTTTTTCCCAGAGATTTTAAATCTTTTAGATCGTATTCAACTAATTTGTAAAGTGCATAGCTCTTTACTGTGTCATGTCCATCATCCAGGGCAGCGACGATACCGTTAATTTGCCATGCTTCTGGCTTGGGTTTGGGGGTTTCTTTGGCGTTTACCCAAGGTAGAGAGAAGAGGAAAGTCAGGAGTAGTGTGAAACAGAAAATGAAAAAAAAGGAGAGCTTGCTGTTCTGGCGGGATGTGGTGAGCATAATATCGGGCAAGGTGGCACATTAGGCGCGGTTATGGCTATAATATCAAGTCTGCAATTTGTAATTCCTGATTGAAAAAGCTAGATGTTGTGAGATAAACCTCTAGCCTCCACAGTTGAGAGGACGGGCGAGACGCCCATCCCACAAGAATTGTTAAATATTTTTGTAGTTGGAAGCGCCTTAATTTCGATTGACGAGTATCAAAGACTCGCCCACGAGTATTAAAGACTCTCGCGCGAGTATTAAAGACTCTCGCGCGAGTATCAAAGACTCGTCCACGAGTATCAAAGACTCGCCCACGAGTATTAAAGACTCTCGCGCGAGTATCAAAGACTCGTCCACGAGTATCAAAGACTCGTCCACGAGTATCAAAGACTCGTCCACGAGTATCAAAGACTCATTCATTTACATATTGCACTACAAGATTAAAATTGCGTCTAAATGCCAGATCCCCGACTTTTCAAAAAAGTCGGGGATCTTATCTTGTGCGTTGAACTACAGCCTATGAATTAGCAGCAGCTTTAGCAGGTTTACTCTTCATAGCTTTAAAGCGATCGCCTAATTGTTGAGCTATACTTTTTAACCCTGGAGTTTTTTTTGCAGCAGTCTTGACATAATCATATACTGTCAAACTACTACCCATTGCTTCACTTCCCACTGCCATTAGAGTATCATCTACTTGTTCTGTGAGTTGGCGCAGTCCAATCAACAGTTCGGTGAGTGTGGCAGCTAATTGATAATCCCGCACAAATTCCTCTACATCAAAGCTGGCTGGGAGAATTTCTCGGTTAGTCTGGGCAGCAGTCAAGCTATTGTTGACAAAAGCTAGGCTTTTATCCCCCATCTTAAATAACTTGCGTCGTTCTTCGACACTCAAAGTTACGAGAAAAGGCAACTTTGCTTGGATAGTCGCTAAAGCTGCTCTAATTTCTTGGATATCTGCTGGGGAAAGGGAGGCGGTAATGTTTTGATATGCCATCGGATCTTTACCGTGGTGATTTTTGTTATGATGCCCACGGAGAAAGGCGATCGCACAGGGTTGGGGAGGTGCCGGAAAAGGTTAAAGGGAAAAGGGAAAAGGAATAAATTTAATCTTTCCCCTTTTCCCCTTACCCCTTTCCCTTTCCCCATTCCCAATGCCCTATGCCCAATGCCCAATTTCTGTGACAATGGTTAAGAGTAAGCCGGAATACAGTATTCAAGCTACTCATGAGCCAGATTTCTCAAAACACTTCTTTGTCAAACAAACCCGTTCCATTTTCTTATGATTGGTTGTACGCTTTCTGGAAATTCTCTCGCCCGCACACGATTATCGGTACAAGTCTGAGCGTGTTGGGTTTGTTTTTAATTGCCATTGCCGTTAGTAATCGTACTATTCCCCCACTCCCTACTCCCCACTCCCTACTCCCTCTCTTCGGCGCTTGGATTTCTTGTTTGTGTGGGAATGTCTACATTGTGGGGCTGAATCAATTAGAGGATGTTGAAATTGATAAGATTAATAAGCCTCATTTACCTTTAGCTTCTGGGGAATTTTCGCATAAAACTGGGCAATTAATTGTAGGAATTACTGGGATTTTGGCGCTAGTTGTAGCGTGGCTAACCGGGCCGTTTTTGTTTGGGATGGTGGCAATTAGTTTGGCAATTGGTACTGCTTATTCTTTACCGCCAATTCGTTTGAAGCAGTTTCCCTTTTGGGCGGCGCTATGTATTTTTTCGGTGCGCGGTACGATTGTCAATTTGGGATTGGATTTACATTACAGTTGGGCATTCCAACAAAGCCAATCGATTGTACCTGCGGTGTGGGCGTTGACGTTATTTATTTTGGTGTTTACGTTTGCGATCGCCATTTTTAAAGATATACCCGATATTGAAGGCGATCGCCTCTACAATATCTCTACTTTTACTATCGAACTCGGCGCTAAAGCTGTGTTTAATCTCGCCCTTTGGGTAATCACTGTTTGTTATTTGGGCATCATTTTAGTGGCGGTACTAGGTATCGCTTCGGTTAACCCGATATTTGTAGTCATTACTCACTCAGGATTGCTGCTGTGGATGTGGTTGCGGAGTTTAAAGGTAGACTTAGAAGATAAAACTGCGATCGCCGAGTTTTATCAATTTATCTGGAAACTCTTTTTTATCGAATATCTGATTTTTCCTATCGCCTGTCTTTTGGCTTAGACAATGTTAGAAAACTCGCCAATTCTTTCTATTCTTGCTGGAAGCTTAGTTGTTTTCAGTCTCGTCATCCTTGGGTATTTCGGTTGGAAAACTTTAATTACCTCAGATTTATTTCAAAAAGGAATCAATCTTGCTCAAGCAAAAGATTACGAAGGTGCAGAAGCAGCTTTTCGCAAAGTCATTTCTCTCAATTCTACTAATGATGTAGTGCGCTTATTTTTAGGAGATGTTTTAAACCAAAAAGGCCAAGTAGAAGAGGCAAAAGAATTATTTTGCGAAGTAATTCGCCGCAGTCCCAAAAATCCTGATGCTTACTTGCGTTTAGCAAATATTTTCATGCAGGAAAATAAACCAGAAGAGGCTAAGAGTAATTTGCTACAAGCCAAAGAATTATTGCAGAAACAACGCCAACCTGAAAAAGCTGCGAAAATCGCTCAGCTGTTGGAGAAAATAAATGCGAAATCATGAGTTAGGTTGAACTGCGTGCAGTACAGACAATTCTTCAGGACATACAGCGGTGATTGTTATCATGAAGATAAGCCAGAATAAAAATAAGCAATCATGGAGGGTACTGCGATGTTTACCTTACCTCAAGTTGTTCGCAATTTCTTCCTTCGTTTGGAAGGTTTTTTATCTCTTGTTTTCAAACCTTTATTTGATTTGGTCAGAAATTTCTTTGGCTTTTTTACCAAAAGTTTCGGATTGAATAGCTCTAATTATTTCTTAGAATCCGATGGAGCGCAAGGTATAAAGGAAGCTGATGCTAAAGAGCCGGTTCAAACGGTTCAGAAGAATACCACTTTTGAAACTCCCACCTTTACCCGGCGCCGTTCCAATGCCAAAAAAGTTGATGATTACTATATCAATATGGCGCGTAATGTGAAAAACAACTAATTAATCCGCTGAGGGGCGTACAGTTGTCATTCGTGTCAACTTAACGTGAAACCTTTATCATGACGTAGTTTTGAATCCACTCATTCAATATCACCATCCGCGTTACCCCACCCCGGTTTTGTCTAAAGCCAAAACCT
>JAVRCJ020000028.1:36835-98729 GCA_034530875.2 Nostoc sp. DedSLP01 | reverse complement strand
ATAAATTAACCAAAATAGTAAAAGTGGTTGGATAATAAGACGCAGATTATTTAAAGTATTTTTCCATCCAGATTCATGATTCCATTGCGGATGATTAGAAAAATCAATATCATTATTTTCTTATGCTTCAGTCTCAAGTTGATGAGATTGATTGAAGCCTAAGAAGACTGGAGAATGTAAACTAATCATCGTATAAGCACTAAAAATAATCTCCCACCATCTCTCAATATGTTGGAAATTAGTGAAACGATAATCTGTCCAGCCTAGTTCCTGTTTACATTGTCGAAATCCATATTCAACCCAGGTTCTTAATCCATAGAGGTCGCCTAAAGTCTTCTTCAAATTGCCTTGAAGATTCGTCATTACAAAGGAGGTAGAATTTTCTGGCATGGTTTCTGGGTCAGTAGTTATTTCCCAGTAGGTTATGGCTCTTTTTTTTCCATAAATTATTTCTCGGATATATCTAGTCTCTGATGTTTGATTGCTAAATGTTCTTTTAAATTTACACCACTTGTTCGCTCTAACGCTTTGCCCTGCTGGCAACCAGACTCCATGATTACTTCTGATTGATACCACATAATCTAAGTTATATTCAGCTACTTTTCTCAGAAATTGGCTACTTTCACCATACAAACTATCAGCCAATACTAATTTAATATTGAAGCCTGATTCCATTAATTCTGTAATTATCTCTGATGCTAATTCTATTTGAGTTTTATACTTATCTGACTCCTTGAGGGTTCCTTTTGGTTTAAATACTTTGAAGACTAATGGAAAAGTTATATTAGCATAAACTCCATAGGCGTTAACTGAAACTATCCCATTATCTACTTTTCCTACGCTTCCTAAATATTGTCTAGCCACATAATCTGTATTTTTACCTTTTTTCCTGTCTCCGGTTTCATCTATTACTACTGTAATCGCCTGCCCATTCAATGCTTGCTTGAGTTTATTTAATCTTCGTTGTTTTAATTCATCTACTGCCCAATCTGAATTCGCTAGAAAATGATGTAATGACTGGGCTGAATTTATGCTCACTACCTTTGCTATCTCTGGTAACGATTTTCGTTTTATAGTTGATATTATCCCCATGTGTAAATATTTGAAGCATTCATAATTTCTTACTTCTTTAAACAGACCTTTATACTCTGCACAATATTCATCTATGATGGCAACTGTCGGGTGAGCATCTCTTGCTAAATGTTTCAGAATTTGTAACTCTACATCCATTGCCACACTTACCTTTCAGGGTTTTATTTTTTTATTCTTTTATTCAGAATACCCGGAAAGTGACAGAAGAGGGATAACTGATACCATTTCACCTTAAGATTGATACATTTAGGCAAGCAGGGGAGCCAGAGGAGGCAGAGGAGGAAAAATTCGATGGTAGAGACGCGATTCATCGCGTCTTCAGCCAAAGATGCGTAACAATTGTGTCGCAATCATTAATTCACGACTTTTTCTTTCAGGAGCGATCGCCAATCTTCTATTGCTTTTTCCGTCCACAGCCAATTTTTAGCTAATTTATCTACTTGGAAATTTACGCGATCGGACTTCATTACCATTTGTCGTAACTTAATCGCTTCATTCATATATTGTGCTTGTTTGGCACTAGATTGGGCAAGTGCAGATTTATATAATCCTAGAGCTAAACCAGCATAAGAAGTTAAAGCATCTTGAGGTAATGGCGTCTTTGTCGATGTTGCGTTTAAACTTGTATTCTGTGGTTTGAGGGCTAAATTTAAAGCCTTAAACCAAGAATCATTCGCTCGATTCAAATTACCTTCTGCGTAGTAAGCAAATCCTAAAGCGTTATTATACAAAAGTGAATCTGGTTTGGCTTTGGCAGCAGTTTCCCAATAGCGACGAGCATCATCAACGCTATAATTGCTGTCTCCAGTCTGGATTGATTGCCATGCTAATCGTCCTTTTAAAAAGTTGACAGATGGCTCGTTAGCTTGGTCGTTTGTAACTAGTTTCAAAGCAGTTTCGGCCGCAGTAATAGCACCACGATTGAGTAATTCCTCAACAGCAAATAAGCCAGCTTGTAAATCTCCTTGACTTAATTTTTCAGTAGCAGTGGCGGTGACGATTCCAGTTGGTGCTGTTTCTAAATCGATATTCGCTTGCTTACCGATGGGTAAAGACTCGCTAGCAATTTGTGGTATTTTCGGCAGAGTTACTTGGAGTCGATTTTGCCACCAATTTAAACCGATCGCAATGGCGATCGCGCTTATTCCTCCAATAGCCACAACAGGCCACAACTTCCGCCGCCGACTACGAATTCTAGATGGCGATGGACTTGGTTGCGGCCGGGAAAAATTAGAATTTTGTGAATTGCTTTCTACGTTCGCTATAGGTTGAGGAGGCTGTACTGGGGCTTCTCCCCATAAATCTGTTTCCTCAAAAGGGGAAGTAATTTCTTGTGAGTGCCTATTTTCCAGGCTATTGTCGTCAGTTTCTGCTTCTATTTCTGTGGAGGATTTTTGCTCATCCAACTGCCGAAACAAATCTGAAACAATGGCAGAATCTTCTGCATAACTTGGGTCATCATACTCAATTTCATCAACTAGATCGCCCCAAGTATCTTCGCCTAACCAATCCAAGCCAGAAGAGTCACGCCCCAAATCAGCAGGAATCATTTCCTCAATTCCTAAAGGCATTTCCGCATCGTCAGCGATCGCAGCATACATAGAATTGGGAATTGGCCCCAAAGACGAATTATACTGATTCAGCGGCTCTGGGCTTTCCGGTAAAACAGGTTCGTGGCTCAAGAAACCGTCAAATTCAGGCTGGAGATACAAAATTGGCAACGCCCAGTACATTTGGTGAGAACCATAAGCAGAAATTAATCCTTGGCGCACCCGGCTCACGCATAAATCTACTGGATATCCTTGGCTCAAGTTGCGGTAAAATAATTGCGTCAGCGTCAGTGCGACTTCATCAGGAATACGCTCTGACATTGCCAAAACGCTGGCAATTCCCCGCTTCACCAGACTTTCTGCCAAGTTCCGTTCGCCAGTATCTTCAGAACTGGTAAAAGCAGCACTGTAAGCCCCTAAGCAGGAATTAAATACTGCCATTTGGATGTTATTATTAACCAGCAAACCCGCCAGGTCGTCTCCAGTGAGAACTTCCGTTAATCCAGTTCTGCGACTGGCAAGATAAATTTCTCCGCCATTCGGGCCTAAGTTACTATGACCGGAGTAGTGGAGAACGTCGTATCTGCCTTGTTCTAGAGCCTGAGTTAGTTCTTCCCTTCCTGGTTGGTCTAAGACAGTGACTTCAATTTCTGGTAGATGATTGCTAGTCTCACTCAGTCGTGCTAGTGGACGCGCAAGTTCTGCTTGGAGTTTGATTGCTTCGTCTTTGAGTAGGTCAAGACGGACTCGATCTGAAGGGGAAGCAATTACCATCAACACTTTGACGCTAGTTTCTTCTAGCGGTGTAAAAGGATTTGGCGATCGCAAACGAGAAGCGCCCAAAATTCCACTTTGGAAGCGAGAAAAAGCGACATAAGGCCCGGTGGCCAAAGGGCGATCGCCTGCGTGCATCACTTCCCAAGGCAAACGAGCTAACCTCGTATCTTTCAGCCCCAAGCGTAAGCGCAGTACTTGTTGGTGGTTCTGGGCAATCCCTTGGGCAGTAATCCAACTATCTCTGAGAGTACCTTGAAATAGGGCATTATATAGTTGTTGACCCAACGCCACCAAATTTACAGAGTTTCTGGCAATATCGCTTTCCCGCCCGCTAGAGGGGAACGCATCCCCTTGTAACACCGACTTCAACGGGTCATTCATCAAATGCCCAGCAGCTGTTAACCAATCAGCTACAGGCCAAGTTACCAGTTCCTCTGCCAATGGCACTCCAGGCGCGACTTGTTCTGTCCGCACCAAATAGTCATTTTGCCCTACAGGAGTTACCGAAATGTGGAATTCCTGGTTCACAGCTTCTCCTGTCTGCCTCCTAAATTCGGTTTGAAACGCGAAAGTTTCAAGTCGATTTTTCGCTCCCTCTGATAACTTAGATGCATCCGACCCCTGAATGTTTCTGATTTTTAGTTGTTCTGCTTTTTCTGCCTTTACAACTTTATCCGGATCGGATTACTTGGGTCTAGAACACTTTATTGGTAGATGCACCTTGATCTTCAACTCCCCTAGTTGGCTAACACCCACTGGGGGTTTTTTTATTTTGGCAAATAACAGTAACTTCTAATATCAAGTTCATCTGCAAATTTATCAGCGAAGGCAGGAGGCAGGAGGAAAACTGCCCTCTAGAGCTTCCTGCCGCGACTAATCAGGGAAAAGGTTTAAAACAAGAACACCAAATTGAAAATTTGGTAGTTGCTCGTTTAGGGGGGGTCTGAATCCCTTTGGAGAACGGAACATAAAAGCCTCCTGCCTTCTTCAAAGTAAAGGCTCACACCCAGATGCCACAACGCTTTGATGCAGAGAGTTTTAAATTACAAGTAACTAAGCGAACTTGACATAACGCAGATATTCTTTACTAGGAAATGGTGCTTAACCTGAGAATACTTGGTTGGCAGATGGATGAACCTCAATCTTTAACTTTGTTAATTCAGTGAATATCCACTATTACAGCACCGCAACAACTCAACTATCCTCTTAATTAACAAGACTTCAGGCTAAGCCCCATGAATTGAAAAAGGGTGTAGGGTGTAGGGATATTCGTTTTTCATACACTGTTATGAAAATTTTTTCATTGAGACTGCCTTAAAGGTAGGCAAATCGCCCGCAAAGTCTACTAGTTTTTTTGACAGCCAAAAAAATTAATTTTTTTCAGAAATTTATCCGGAACATAGTGGTTCAACCTAGAACATTTAATTGGTAGATGCACCCTGATAACTAGCTCCCCTGGTAAGCTTACAGCCACTAGGGGTTTTTTTTACTCATCACACACCTAGTTATAGAACAGGGCACTAATCATTGAATAATCCCTAGATTTCAGCCGTACCTTGAGATTTGAGATTTTAAATTAAAAATTATTTCAGTACTTTTACAAACAAGTAAGCTAGATGCCCTGATACCACTTGATGCCAGCCCGCTGAAGTTGGAAGATGCTTGATTATTGTGCAGCTGGTGGCTCTTTGATGTTGGTAAAGCCGTCTACCACAGGGCTGTCCCTAGCGGACGGAACAAATCTCAAATTTAAAATCCTCAAACCGCGTCAGCTGGCGGTCTGTTTGCATCCAATGAAGATGCTAGAGACTCGGCTGAGTTAAGCGATCGCAATCTCTCTTAAAAAGCTTTTTACCCCGCGGGATGGCTACCCTTAGGGCAAGTAAGCTAATGAAAGCGTCTCAAAAAGTCGCTAGATTCTAGCAGACTCGGCTTAGCTACGCTATTGCCGTAAGGTGACGCTCAAAGCCAGTTTGCACAAGTTGGGAAACCCACTGAATTTACTGGCTGAACTTTTCGCAAAATCGAAAATTGGTTGACCTGATAACTAACCCCTCTGATTGGCTAACACCTGTTGAGAGTTTTTTTTCTGGCGAGCAAACAATAATCTCAACTTCTCCATAATTTATCCGGTGGATAGCCCTTTACTTGAGAACAAATAATTGGTAGATGCACCCTGATAACTCAACTCCCCTGGATGGCTAACACCCACTGGGGGTTTTTTCTAATTGCGTAGGCGTAGCCCACCCTTAGACATCGCCACCAAATAAGATTTTAAGCATTTTCTCCGGAAGACAGTGGCTTGTCCTAGAAAACATTCTTAGTAGATGCACCCTGATAACTCACTCCCCTAGTAGGTTAACACCAACTGGGGTTTTTTTATTTTAAAAAATAATTGAGTTTTTTACAAATTTATCCGGAGTATGGTCTTCAATCTCAGAACATTTAATTGGTAGATGCACCCTGATAACTAACTCCCCTGGTTGGATAACACCCACTGGGGGTTTTTTTATGCAAATAAGCCTAGCAGCCTGTCATTTAGACATCGCTAGCTTGCATAACCTGCCCACATACAATGTACCTTGTTACTACTCCTGGTAGACCTTGAGCATCTTCCTGTTCCCAGGACAAGCAAACCTGCTCGCTCAATCCCTGAATCGCTTTCCTCTTATTGTTAGCTAGAGAGGCGACTCTAAAATGATCGTCATGATATTTAATCACATTCTTAAGTTTTTTTCCAGATTTCTGCTTTCTTAATTTTTCGACTTCTGCAAAAATGTGGCATTAGTCATTAGTCATTAGTCATTGGTCATTAGTCATTAGTCATTAGTCATTGGTCATTTGTTATTACTTTTTTTTGCGTCCCCGCGTCTCCCCATCCCCTCATCTCCTCATCTCACCATCTCCCTATCTCCCCACTCCCCTTTTTATTGTCAATAATAACAACCTATATGGTATATCTCATGGCATTATGCTATAATGTCTAGCCTATAACCAAAGAGTTGCCAACCCATGAGTTTAGCTGTAATTAAGTTCTCTTCTGAAGAGTGCGGCATCTGCCACAAAATGTCTTTTTATGACAAAAAAGTGGCTGAAGAACTGGGTTTAGAATTTATCGATGTGAAAATGCAGGATACAGCTGCTTACCGCAAGTATCGCAAGATTTTATTGACTCAGTATCCTGATAAATCAGAAATGGGATGGCCTACTTACATCATTTGCAATTCTCCAGAAGGGGAATTTCAAATTGTCGGTGAAGTCAAAGGAGGCCATCCCAAAGGCGAATTTAGAACCCGTCTCCAACAGGTTCTCGACTCTACAACTAATCAGAATTAACTACTTCAAAAGATTTAACCTCTAGGACAGGGCCAATCATGGCAGTTGTCATGATGTCTTCACGCACCTGTCCTTTAACTTTTGCTTTTTGTCCAGCTTTGAGTAAATTTTTATCAGCCCCTCTAAGGATTTCGTAAGTAACGCCGTCTTCTGTAACTAACGCCCATGCGCCAGGGCCAATATCGCGGTGCTGGATTGTACCTGTAAGTGTGATGCTCATAAATATTGCTGAGTTGGGAGTAGGGAATAGGGAGTGGGGAGATGGGGGAGTGTGGGAGGTGTGGGGAGTGTGAGGAGGAAAGAGAATTTATGCTTTTCTCTGCTGTCACTCCTCTCACACTTCCAATGCCCCAATCCCATTTATTTATGCTGCTTTTCGTTCGTTTTGCAATGCTAAACGAGCGAGTCCATAACAAAGTATGGCGTTGACGATGAGGAATAGGCGCGCTAAGTGAATGTTGCCAAATCCCCAAACTGCTGGGTCATAAATAGCACTTACTGTCAAGCAAGCTGCTACTCCCAGTGTCGAACCGATCGCAAACCATTTCCAGCTAGGATGTCCTAATAGTAATGCCATTAAGACAATCGGAATTAATACGCTGGCAAATAAGGGATTCAATGCGTCAGTTCCCTGGATGGTATTGCCGAGTTCGGGAATTGAACTGCCCAAAACTCTGAAAGGCCACTGGGGAACGTCAAAGATATAGATTCCTTTGAGGAAGAATAACCCAGAACTGCCAGCAATTAAGCCACTGGCTAAAGACCAACTCCAAGTAAAGGGGAAGTAAACCCGTAAAAACCAAGCTAGTAGGTAAGAACCAACTACCATTAAAACCTTTGGTAATAGTGCTACTGCACCACCGTCAATCCAAAAGCCGGGATTAAGATAGCCGTTATCCCGTAACCAGCGGAAGAAATCTTGAAAACTGATTTGCCCTTCAACAGCTAGTTTGACTGCTGCTTCTGCATTCAGTTGTCCAGCGCCATAATAGTTCAAACTATCATCCTGGATAACTCGTGCTGATTGTTTGAGGACTTTTAAAACTTCATCCGGTTCTTTAATACCCTTAGCTTTGATTAATGCAGCAACCCCAGCAACGTGGGGAGAAGCCATGCTTGTACCTTGGAAACCAAGAAATACGCCTTCGCCTTGTTCGTTGATAGTTTCTTGAAGAATTTTCCCGGCTTCGCTACCACCAGGAGCAGAGATATCGACCCCTGCACCAAAGTTAGAATAGGGTGCTTTTTCGCCGTCTGGCCCGATCGCGGAAACGCCAATCACGTGAGGATAGCGGGCTGGATAGCTTGCGCCATTAGCACCTTCATTCCCAGCTGCGGCAACGATGACTACACCTTTTCTATGGGCATAGTCGATCGCATCTTTCATCAATTTGCTTTCACCGCTACCGCCCAAACTCATATTAATCACATCTGCGCCTTTATCGGCAGCAAATTTAATCGCTTCGGCAATATCGGCTACAGTACCGCCACCATAAGCACTCAGTACCTTCAGCGGCATGAGATTTGCTTCATAAGCAATTCCAGCTACGCCATATTTGTTATTTGTCGCTTGGGCAATTGTACCGGCAACGTGGGTACCGTGACCGTTATCGTCTGTGGCTTCTTCTCGGTCGTTTACAAAGTCATACCCTTTAACAAATTTGGTTTCATATAAATCGCGCACCTTGGTAATGCCGCTGTCAATTACCGCAACGGTGACGCCACTACCTTTGGTTTGAGTCCATGCGCCTTCGATACCAATTGCGTGCAAGTTCCACTGCTTGCTGTAATATTGGTCATTGGGGCCAGTTAAGGAAGTAGTGACTTCATCATTTTCTTGGGGACGCAAAAGTTCTCCTAACCAAGCGGGTTTACCTGGTTGTGGAATCTTTCTGTAAATATAATTTGGCTCTATGAATTCTGTAGCTTGGGCAAACTCAGATTTTTTCAGTTCTTGGAGTCGCTGGCGATCGCCCTTGATAATATACACATTATCCTTCGCCGAAAATTTGTTGTCTAATTGGGGTGTAACGTTATATTGTTTGGCGATCGCTTGGAGATTCTGTTGCACCACTTCTGATGGAATATCTTCCCGAAAATCAAGCACAATCGTCTCAAACTCGCCTTTAGCTGCTAATCCCTGATAATTCAGGAACCCAAATACAGCAGCTACTAACCCAATGACAAACAAGCACAATAATATAAGCTTTCTCATATTAACTCATCACCGCTTTTTGCCAGTTTGCTCACTACCATAACTTATCTGTGTCCCTTGTTGGTGTAATTTGCACTTTAAGTTTACTTTCACTTCATTAGGACTGTTGAAACGATGGAACATGGTCTTTTATGGTTACCTCTGTTAGCAATGTTTTTCTGGCTAGCTTGGCAAGGTTCAAAGGAATATCAAAAAGTTGAAGCCTATCGTGCCTGGGCAGAACAATTTGAACGCGCTAAATATGATATTTATTCAGTTTTGGGTCAAAAAGGAAACTCTATTACTTGGGGTAAACCTACCCCTCAAGGTCCAATCAAGCTAGAAACATTTTCTTTAGCTGATGTTGAAAAAGTATCTCTTTTGATAGACGACAAATCAGTAAATATAGAAAATCTGCCCGAAAAAGGTCGTTCAATAGAGCTAGAATTTCTATTTTCTCAATCCGCTGATTCAGTGCGGGTTCCATTTACAGAAATTCCTTTGGCAGCACAATGGGCAAAGTATTTGGATTTAGCTTTAGCAAGTTTGCGATCGCAAACTAATCAGCACTGAGAAGGGCAAAGGGCAAAGGACAAAGGTTAAAGGGAAGATCTCTGCTTTTCCCTTTAACCTTTTCCCTTCCGGAGGTTGTCTTTTACCTTTAACCGAAACGTATTACTCCTACACCTGCTTTAAAAACAGTTAGTTGTCACAACAGCAGAACTAAACTGTGATAAAAGTTGTAGAAGCTTGAGCCAAGAGCGTACTTGCACTGATATTATCCAACTTCGCCAAAACTTGATTATCAGCACTATTGAGAATGGAGGTTTGAGTTCCTGTTTGCTGGATCGATAATTGACCAAACTGGAGACCACCTAAAAGGGCAATCTTGTCTTTATCTATTTCAAAATCAACAATGGTGTCAGTACCCTCACCCAAAGCCAACACAAAGGTATCAGCACCATAACCACCTGTGAGTACATCGGCGCCTTTACCACCATTTAGCCAATCGTTGTCTGCACGTCCGTAGAGTTTGTCATCACCGATACCACCAAATATAGTATCGTTGCCGTTATCGCCCCAAAGTTGGTCATTGCCACTATCACCGTAGAGTAAGTCATCGCCATCTTGTCCCCACAGAGTGTCTAGTCCATCACCTCCCCAAAGCTGGTCATTTCCAACATTACCTATGATTTGGTCTTGGCCTCCAAAACCATAAATCTTGCTAGCTGAGCCACTACCTTTTAAATATTCAGAATTCTCAGTGCCATTTACAACTGGAATTTCAGTCGCGGAAGCAGGTTTAACGATGGCACTGATGGCAAAGTCAAAGGGGCTTTCGTTACTATCGTTGTTACTTAAAATCAGATTGCCACTATATGTACCAGGTGTAGTGGTGTTGAGTGCCACTTTGATGGTGGTGGAAGCATTCGCAGCCACACTCGTGGGGAGAGTCCCCACTAAGCTAAATCCGTTGGGAAGTTTGAGTTCGCTGAGATTGAGTGCAGCCGTACCGATGTTTTTAATCGTAAAGGTTTTGCTCGCAGTGCTGCCAGCGATGAATTCACCAAAGTTAATTGCGGTCGTACTCCCATCTGCAATGTCAACTGTGCCATTGAGAACTTGAATTTCAGGCACAGGAACAGGTTTAACGATGCCACTGATAGCAAAGTCAAAGGGGCTTTCGTTACTATCGTTGTTGCTTAAAATCAGATTGCCACTATATGTACCAGGTGTAGTGGTGTTGAGTGCAACTTTAATGCTGGTGGAAGCACTCGCAGCCAGACTCGTGGGGAGAGTCCCTACCAAGCTAAATCCGTTAGGAAGTTTGAGTTCGCTGAGATTGAGTGCAGCCGTACCGGTGTTCTTAATCGTAAAGGTTTTGGTCAGAGTATTGCCAGCGATCGCTTCGCCAAAGTTAATTGCAGTCGTACTCCCATCTGCAATGTCAACTGTACCATTGAGAACTTGAATTTCAGGCACAGGAACAGGTTTAATGATGCCACTGATGGCAAAATCAAAGGGGCTTTCGTTACTATCGTTGTTGCTAAAAATCAGATTGCCGCTATATGTGCCAGGTGTAGTGGCGTTGAGTGCAACTGTGATGGTAGTTGAAGCATTCACAGCTACACTTGTGGGGAGAGTTCCTACTAAGCTAAACCCGTTGGGAAGTTTAAGTTCGCTGAGATTAAGTGCAGCCGTACCGATGTTCTTAATCGTAAAGGTTTTGGTCAGAGTGTTGCCAACAATCGCTTCGCCAAATTTAATTGCAGTCGTACTTCCATCTGTAATGTTAGTCGTACCATTGAGAAGTTGAATTTCAGGCGCAGGAGGAGGTTTAATGATGCCACTGATGGCAAAGTCAAAGGGGCTTTCGTTACCATCATTGTTACTTAAAATCAGATTGCCACTATATGTACCAGGTGTAGTGGCGTTGAGTGCCACTGTGATGGTAGTTGAAGCATTCGCAGCTACACTCGTGGGGAGAGTTCCAACTAAGCTAAATCCGTTGGGAAGTTTAAGTTCGCTGAGATTGAGTGCAGCCGTACCGGTGTTCTTAATCGTAAAAGTTTTAGTCAGAGTATTGCCAACGATCGCTTCGCCAAATTTAATTGCAGTCGTACTTCCATCTGTAATGTTAGTTGTGCCATTGAGAAGTTGAATTTCAGGCACGGGAACAGGTTTAACAATGCCACTGATAGCAAAATCAAAGGGGCTTTCGTTACTATCGTTGTTACTTAAAATCAGATTGCCACTATATGTACCAGGTGTAGTGGCGTTGAGTGCCACTGTGATGGTGGTGGAATCATTAACAGCCAGACTCGTGGGGAGAGTCCCTACCAAGCTAAATCCGTTGGGAAGTTTGAGTTCGCTGAGATTGAGTGCAGCTAAACCGGTGTTTTTAATGGTAAAGGTTTTGGTCAGAGTGTTGCCAGCGATCGCTTCGCCAAAGCTAATTGCAGTCGTACTCCCATCTGCAATGTCAACTGTACCATTGAGAACTTGAATTTCAGGAGTAGGGATTTTACTTGTTGGGGCTTCATAAGCACCAATGTCAACGGTTGCAATCCCATTACCATCGCCATCGTGAAGCACGTTTTTAGTGATGGCATTGAAGGTGTCGGAACCATTATCAATTGCAGCACTCCCAGCTTGGAGGGCAAAATTCCGATTTGCAGCATCAACAAATAGCGGATCTTTACCCAGAATGAAATTAGTTCCTTTTGTACTGTATTTATCAGTGTTGTAAATCAAATTATGGTCGGCTTTGATGTTTGTAGTTGAGCCACCTACAACATACGAATAATTATTTAACCGCGCATACATAATGTTATTTACAACGTTCACATTTGATGCTCCACCACTAATCAAAATCTCACCACAGCCCGCGAGATCGGGGTGTTGGGAGTTTTGGTAAGTTGTGTTGTTAACTACATCAACATTGGAACTTTTAAATACCTGGATACCAGCGCCACCATTGTTGTAAGAAAGGTTATTGGCAATTAAAATTTTTCCTTTGTAGGGCTGATTATCCAAGCCCAGACTATTAGCAGAATCAATCATAATGCCATGTCCTTCAGTTACCTTACCTGTATCGCTATCCCACCAAGGAATGAAAGTGTAATTGTCGTAACTGACGTTATTCCGAATGATGAATTTGTAATCGCTAGTATTGTTATCTAAATTTCTGTTAGCAAGAGCAGAAATAGCGTTTGCTCCCCAAGGGCTATACCAGCATGTTTCAGAAACAGTATTGTTCTCAATTGTGATATAGTCAGCCTCTTTGGATATAATTCCACCACTGGGAAATTTAGAAATAGTGTTACCACGAATTGTAATGTGGTGAGAGCTGTTATTATTCTTATCAGGTTGGATATAGATACCATTACCATTGGTTAGCGGATTATTTAAATCGCCTTTTACAGACTCTGCATACTCTAATGTAATCTTGTCGTTGGCACCAACGATTGTCAGACCTTCGATGACAACGTAGGACGATGCGATAATGCTGACGGCGTTAAAATTAACTGATTTGATTAGAGGATTGTGGCCGGGATAGGCGGTGAATGTGATTGGTGCTGTTTGTGTGCCGTGTTTTTGATTGATACTGAGTATGGGATTATAGGGATATTGACTCTGCTCGTAAGTACCGTTCATGACGTATACCGTGTCGCCTGCTTTTACTAAGTTTGCAGCTTGTTGCAGAGTGCGAAAGGCAGTTCCTTCTTGCAAGCCATTATTGCTATCGCTACCTGTTCCAGAAACGTAGTATGTTGTGCCAGCCATTAGGTTAACTCCAAATATTTACAAGGGAATTGGTAGTGAGACAGCTATAGTTGTCCGATCGCAACTTCAAATTGCGTCGATCGTCAAAATGCTGCTGTCAAACTAAAAACTTTTTTTCTATTAATCGCTGATAGTTAAACCAGGGATATCGATACCATCAATCATCAGGTTGTTGTTGAGGGTAATCGGACAATTAGTCTGTTCGTCCGATCGCCTGAGAGTCGAATTCAATCGGATCTCCATTGGGATTGCTGGTACTATATTTTCGATATGGCGATCGCTTCATAGTATGGATCTAATTCCTCTGAACTTAATTCGTTGTCTGAAGTCAGAAGTTGCCAAATCTGCATGGTAGAGCGCACCCCTGGTTGCTAACTGGGGACTTAAAATTAGAATGGTCAAAGCTGATTGTTTTAAACTTTAGTAAATTGACCCCTGAACTTAAGGGGACTAATATAACAACTTAATCAAACCTGTTTTAATCCGTGTAAGCGAATTGTGATACTTCAATTTAGACTAACCTTCACAAACAGCGATTGATATCAGTAAATACTCAGATTTTGTTAAATTTTTTACAACAAAAGGCAAAAATATATGGACATTTGGTGTGGAATCGTGTCAATTTTCAGCGCAATATAGGAACGAAGAGCGCTTTGTGCAAGGATTTGATGAAGTTACTCTAAAATTTAGTTGGCAGCCAAAGCGATCGCCTAACAACGAGCTTCTTACTAGTAATCTCGATCGTTTTTGGTAGTCTGACAAGCCAAAATTGCTTTTTTTGGGCTAGGAAAAAGGGAAAAAGACAAAACCTTTTCCTTTTTGTCTTTCAGCTTTACACTGCTAAGGGAAGATTTCAGCATTCAAAACAGCTTGTGAAAAGTTCAAAAAGGATTAGTCAGATCCAAGTAATGGCGTTGCAATGGATACAATTTAATCAAATGATATTAAAGATGACTTTATCGAAACAATCTGGTCTAAAACCGTACTTCGTCCAAAGTTTTTGGAATGGGGTATAAATTCTCGTTACAAAAACGGCCTCCTGCCTTCTGCCCCCTGCCTCCTGCCTTCGTTAAACACCCCTGTTACTGTATTTCAGTAAATTGAATCTTATATGAATGCTGAAATCATATCCAAAATACCTGTTGCTTTAACCATTGCTGGTTCAGATAGTGGTGGCGGTGCAGGAATTCAAGCTGATTTACGCACCTTTGCTTTTCATTGCATCCACGGTACTAGCGCTATAACCTGCGTCACCGCACAAAACACTCTGGAAGTCATGAGGGTTGACGCTATGCCAAAAGAAGCTGTTGTGGCGCAAATTCGGGCAGTAGTTGAAGATATTGGCGTGCAAGCAGCCAAAACAGGAATGTTGCTGAATCAGGAAATTATCTTTGCTGTGGCCCGAGAAGTAGAAGCATTGGAAATTAATAATCTAGTAGTCGATCCAGTAATGGTGTCACGTACTGGGGCACAATTGATTGATGATGATGCAGTGAAGACTCTGTGCCATACCCTGATTCCCAAAGCAGCGATCGTTACGCCCAATCGGTACGAAGCACAGATTTTAAGCGGTTTACAAATTCATTCCTTAGATGATATGCAAGCGGCTGCCGAAATTATTCACAAAACCTTACGGACAAAAGCTGTTTTAGTCAAAGGTGGAGGTATGCAAGGAAATTTGTGTGGTGTCGATATTTGGTTTGATGGAGAAAAGTTAGAAGTTTTAAATTGCCAGCAAGTAGAGACAACAAATACCCACGGTACTGGTTGTACGCTATCTGCTGCGATCGCTGCTAATCTGGCAAAGGGGCAGAATTTATGGCAAGCAGTGCAACAAGCCAAGGAATATGTAACTACTGCACTCGCTTACGCCCTAGATATTGGTCAAGGACAAGGGCCTGTGGGGCATTTCTTCCCATTATTGGATATGGAGAGATGGGGAAAAGGTAGAGGGGCAGGGGAAAAGGTTAAAGGGTAAAGGGTAAAGGCATAAATCTAACCTTTCCCCCTTACCCTTTCCCCATACCCAATGCCCCATGCCCAATAAAAAATCTTTGCCGTCTCGACATTTTTCTATTATTCTTGGGCATAGTTTAAGGACTGACTATCTTTGTTAGCATCTCTGTACAATCTAATCACTTTAATTTTTAATACCAAGCCCCAATGCGAACAACCACAGGTTCTGTTCACAAAAATTCGCCAACGCAGCCTAGCCAAGCTTACCATCCCTCTGTACCACTATCTGTATACCGGGAATTGGCAATGGAGTTGCAAGCAGCTCAAGCAAAGCTAGATGCACTCACGACAAAAAATCAGCAATTAGCACAAGAAAATCAAGTGTTACGTCAAGAAATTTTTAAAGTCGTTGAGTCTTTTTCACACTTACAAAATTTTGTCGATTCATCTGCAATATTTACTAAACAGCAAGCTTATCAACCTTCTGGCAAGGTTAAAAGTCCCACTAAGCAGCCAGTAACACCAGTACCTCCACCTCACAAGGTTTCTCATCCGCGTCCACCTCAAAAAAAACGTCAGGAGTTTTCTCCACGTTCGATGGAAATAAATTACCCGATACCAGATCCAGTTTTTATAGAAGAACAAGAAGTAGCTTATTATGCTACTGCTGAGCTCAATGGCAAGCAGCTTAACGGTTGGTGGTTAATTATTACTATCTTGTTAATTATGCTTACAGCTTTCACTGCTGGATATTTAATTGTGCGCCCCTTATTTGAACATCAAAAACGTTAGTTGACACTCCCACAGTCAGCAGCAACCTTTGTGACTATTGTATAATTTCTCTTTCGTTGCTCTTTTGAAGAGCCTAGCGGATCTACTCAATAGCAGAATTTATCTATTTTTAGCTCACACACACCACATAAAAAATGCTAATTTGATGGCAAGTTCCTCATGTTACAAGTTCATGAATTATCAAATTACTTAATCAAGGCTATTTCTGGGTTCAAAAGCACTTACGCCAGGCATTTACAATTTGAAAAAAGTGGCAAATATTACATATCTTTTAGTAAAGGCGATACTAGTTACAGTTTCAGACAACAGATCTGGTTAGATAGATAAACGAAGCTAGTACAAATCAAAAGTCAAAGAAATGAAAAAAGTAGAAGCTATTATCCGCCCATTTAAGCTTGATGAAGTGAAAATTGCCTTGGTTAATGCTGGGATTGTTGGCATGACAGTTTCTGAAGTCCGGGGGTTCGGACGCCAGAAAGGTCAAACTGAACGTTACCGCGGTTCGGAATACACTGTTGAGTTTCTCCAAAAACTCAAAGTGGAAATCGTAGTTGAAGATAATCAAGTTGATATGGTGGTGGATAAAATTATCACTGCTGCCCGCACTGGTGAAATTGGCGATGGTAAAATTTTCATCTCGCCTGTTGAGCAAGTGATTCGGATTCGTACCGGCGAAAAGAACACAGAAGCGGTTTAAAACAGAATTCAGAATTCAGAATTCAGAATTCAGAATGCAATCAGTGGGGGATTTAGACCCGCCACTGATTAAAGACCCCAAATCTATGATTTGGTAAGGGACTAAAAGATCCTAACTTTTAATTTTTTCCAGTTGCGGCAGTAAAGCTGTAAAAGCCTTGCCTCGATGACTAATTGAGCCTTTTAACTCCGGTGTCATTTCGGCAAAGGTCAATTGCTTTTCTGGTACATAAAAAATTGGGTCATAGCCAAATCCACCATTACCATGAGGTGTATGAAGAATTTCACCACGACAAATACCTTCAGATTGTAATGCGATCGCCCCATCCGGACTAGCGATCGCCACTACACAAACAAATTGCGCTTGGCGATTTACTTCGTTACCTAATTCTTTGAGTAACCTAGCAATGCGTTCTGAGTCTGTTTTCGCGTAGCGTGCTGAATATACGCCTGGTGCGCCATTTAAAGCATCTACTTCTAAACCTGAATCATCAGCAATAGCCCAGTTTCCTGTCGCTTTGGCAATTTGTGATGCTTTCAAGCAGGCATTAGCGGCAAAAGTTTCGCCTGTCTCTTCAATTTCTAATTCTTCAGGTTTAAGGATTAATTCCCAGCCAGAATTTTGCAGGTAAGCTTGCATTTCCCGCAATTTACCTGGATTTCCTGTCGCTACTACTAATAATTTGGGCATGGGGCATTGGGCATGGGGCATGGGGCATTGGGCATTAGTTATTTGCAAAGGACTAATGACTAATGACCAATGACTAATATTTTACTCTGCCCACTGTTTCGCCCAAGCAAGAGTTTGATGCACTTGCTCAAGTGTTGGGGCTTCGCAATAAAGGCGTAAAACTGGTTCAGTGCCGCTAAAACGAATCATTAACCAGCTTTTATCTGCGAGGCGGTACTTATAGCCGTCGATTGTTTGGCAATCAATTACTGCTTTCCCGGCAATTTCTTTTAAAGGTTCGGTTTGTAGTTGTTGCAAAAGACGCGATCGCACTTCCATACTGGCTAAGGGTAAATCAATGCGATCGTATGCTGAGGTAAATCCTGTTTGTTGCTGCAAGTGGCGATAATATTCGCCTAAATCTAAACCAGATTCTACAATCGCTTCTAGGACGTACAATGCTGACAGCAGTGCATCCCGTTCGGGAATATGGCTACCATAGCCAATTCCTCCGGACTCTTCACCGCCTAGTAAAACTTGTGTTGCTAACATTCTGTCAGCGATGTATTTATACCCAACTGGTGTTTCAAATACTGACAGTTTATGTAGTGCTGCCACAAGGGGCATCAAGTCAGAACCGCTAACAGTTTTGACTATTTCACCCGTAAAGCCGCGCCGTAGGGTTAAGTGGTCGATGAGTATCGGAATCAACACTTGAGAACTCAAGAAGTTGGCTTCCCCGTCTACAGCGGCGATGCGATCGCAGTCTCCATCAAATACCAATCCTACAGACAAACCTGATTTATTGGTTTCTCGATGAGTTTTGATAACTTCAAATAGTTTGGAAAGGTATTTAGGCAAAGGTTCCGGCGCGCCGCCACCAAATAAAGGGTCGCGTTCGCTGTTGATTTCTTTAACTTTATCCCCTAGAAGTTGTGCCAACCCGCCAGCCGCAGCACCATGCATGACATCGGCAAATACCGTCAGTTTATCAGAGGCGATCGCTTCTCTAATCTTGGCAATATCAACTTTACGTTCGAGTGCTTGGGTGTAACTCGGCCAAGGGTTGAATTTCTCTTGCTTGCCTGGAGTCGCTGCCGATGGTACTCCTTCGGGTAACAGTGCTTCTATATCTTGTGTGACTTCTGGCGACACCGAGCCACCAAAATATCCCTTGACTTTTAAACCTAAATATGTTCCTGGATTATGACTAGCTGTTATTACTAATGCCCCTAATGCATTCAGTTGTTTTGCTGCCCAACTAAAAGCTGGGGTTGGGGCGTAGGTTTCACTTAGTAAAACATCAAATCCAATAGCGGTGACAGCATCGGCGGCAGCACGAGCAAAGTCTTCCGCCATAAAGCGGCGATCGTAACCGACAATTATCGTCCGGCTACCCACCGTAGAATAATATGTATTATATAATACTTTTGCAGCAACTGGGGCGACCAGGGCTAGGCGTTCAAAGGTGAATTCATCTGCAATAACGCCCCGCCAGCCGTCTGTGCCAAACTTGATTGAGTTAGCTACAACTGCCATCTAGGTATCCTAACTGTCTACCTGAGGATTCTAGCATTTATACAGTGTATAAAGTAAAAAAAGCATATAGTATTAACATGTAGTAGTAATATTCGGGCGTTTCAACACAAAAGTGGGCGAATTTCTGGATGTAGGGATGCGTAGATGTAGCCCGTCATGGACATCGCTTTGAGCCTTGATAAATAAATCAAACGATAAATCTAACCCTTTCGTTTATTCATGAACCAAGGTTTTGGTCAAGACTATTTTAGATCTATTTATATCAATGTACTCACTTCGATTTACTGAATGTCAAGCACTTCATCAAGTTTTAGTTGACCCTAATTTTTGTGCTTATCCTAGTGACTCAGAGCATGTTCGTCTGTTGCACGATCGAGAAGCTACACGCAGTAAAATTTTGGAACAATTGAACTGGCTCAAAGAAAAAGCACAAGCTAACCCAAAAGCTACGATAGTTGTTTATTATTCAGGGCATGGGTGGTTTAGTAGAAGTCAAAATTGTTACTATTTGTTACCACATGATATTAACCCTTTTGACCTTGAAAACTCATCTTTGAGTGCAGAAGAATTCACTAATGCCTTGCGCCAGATTAAATCTGAACGACTTTTGGTTATCATTGATAGCTGTCATGCAGCAGGAATGGCGACGGCTAAAAAAATTCCCTCTGACTTTGAGGAAATTCCTATTCCAAAGAGTGTCATTAATGACTTAAAACAAGGTAAAGGTCGGGTAGTTTTTACTTCATCTCAAGGTGAGGAAAGTTCCTGGATTAGACCTGATAAACAAATGAGTATTTACACTTACCATCTTATTGAAGCCATGAAGGGAGAAGCCAATCAGCCTCATGAAAATTTTGTCAAAGTTTCTCATCTCATGAAACATCTCAGCGACCGAGTACCTATTAGCGCTCGTACTTTGTGTCAAAAAGAACAGACACCTTATTTCAGCTTTGAATCTGAAGACTTTCCTGTTGCTTTACTAAAAGGTCGGCATCCTGACAAGATGACAAGGGGGCTGAAGCGATCAACTAATTAACCCGAACTCAAGTTATATTAAATTTTGCTATTGGATAGTATAATTTGCCATTGTTAGCGATCGCGAACATACACAAATCTCAATCATGTCTATCTTTATATAAAAATATTAATAATCCTTAATAGTAAACACTATTAAGGATTGATAACAGGAGCAAAAAACTGCTCAAAAACGTGATTTTTTCTTAAAAATCATCGAGAAACTGACTAAGGCGACTGATTACAGGGTCAACCTCTTGAGGAGGGGCAGGAACAGTATAAGGAGTATTATTTACTACTTCTACTTGACTTGGAGACTGAATAAACGATCGCTCATTAACAATGAGTGCCAGTTGTGCCACTTGTTGAGAAAGTTGCAGCAGATGGTGTTCCAACGCCTCCAAACGATTAGATCCCTTGGCAAAAAAACGTTCCTCAAGGCCAGCTACTTGACGTTGCAGCTCACCGAGTTGTTGTTCAATCGGTTGTTGTTCAATCGGTATTGTGGCTGCTGTTTTTGGAGCAGGTCGTACAGATTCCGGTACGCATAAGGATTGCCACAGGGCTTCTTTGCATAAGTCGCTAAAAGTTTTTTCGGGTTGTTTCTCCAAATAACTTTCTACTTGCGCTAGCAAGCTTTCATCAGCAAGCCCTGGGTTGAACGTGACGGATTTAACTACCTTTTTTGACCATTGGAACATTAGTTTTAAGCCCTAGCAGCGCGAACGGCAGATAATTGCGCCTCTCCATAAATATACTGCCCTAAAGCATTCGCCTGCCGAGAAGGTGCAGATAAATGAGCATTAATCTTTGCTTCCTTGAGCAGACGTTGAACATCTTCCCAGAAAAACTCACCGCCACCGCCAGTAAGAATCACGTCGGTAACACGTTCTGGCAACCAGGCTAGCACGCGGCTGCAAATTTCCCGTGAAAACATTTCAATGAGATTCGGCAGAAAATCGTCTAGGTTAGTAGGCTTGCTAGCACCTTTGGGACGGTAAAAGCGTTCGCCTTTGGGTTTGTTAACAGCGGAAATGAGTGCCAGAGATTGACTATCTGCTCCCTCAATTTCAGCAGCTACCAGTTCATAAAACTTATTCATCCCGAAGTCTTCGCTCTTAGAAGCACCTCTGGCAAAGCGGAAGTTATCTACCATCAACAGATCGACAGTTTGATGTCCGATATCAACGATCGCCACCGATATTTTTGTAAAATCGGGACTACCTGGGCTTTTCTTCGGTTGAGCTTCACACCACAGCAAGCTGCCGTAGCCTTCTGGCATCACCCAAACCTTATTGACGTTCAGCGAAACAGATTCACCTCGGAAGTTTAACACATGAGGGCCACCTACTTGGCTGATTAACTGCGCTTTTTCTTTCTCAAATTGTTCTAAAGAAAGAAAAGGCAGTCCCAAAACAACTGAGATCTCGTCTTTGAGTTTGAAGTAGCCAGCACATGCTAACACCTTGATTAGTGCAGCCTCTACCTTAGATTGTCCTACTCCTAAATTCGCTCCAAAATCTGCTGCCAGTTGACCTACAGCATATCCATTGCCTTGATATTCCAGCCACAAATCCATTAGGGGGTCAGTAGCACGGGCTTCAAAAACACCGCCACGTACCTGTTCTATTGACATTTGCTTCACGTTGGCAGGTACGAAAACCACACTGCCGGGTTCCCGACTCACACAAGTTTTTGTAGAAGTTCTACCTAAATCAACACTGAGAATGGTTTTCCCAGAACCACCACCTGTCCTGCTAGTGGAAGGAGGATTATTATTAACAGCATTGATGGGAGTCGTCGATGCTAAAGGCTGCCTATTCATGGGTATGGCAGCGGAATTCATTGGGGTGGCGGCGGAAGGTTGGTCTGTCATGAAAGCTCCTAGTTCTAACTTAAATGTAAAAAGTTGTCATGCTCATCTTACAAAAATGCGGGCAACCAGAAATTCTAGGTTGCGTCAAGTGTAGCTAGAAATACGCCAAAAATTAATTTTGGCAATTGCACATCTAGTATTATTTGGCATAGTGTAGGCGAATTTTGGCCAGATGTAACCCCTGCTTTCACTGCTTTCAAACCAAAAGCGCCCCTGTTTATCTTCTGGTACGTCTTCGCTGACGCTTCAACACCCAGAAAATAAATGCTAAAACCAAACCCCCAAGCACAATTTTGGACACAGGAGCAAGGTATTCATCCACAAGTTCATACTGACTACCTAATATATATCCTGAGTATGTTAGCAAACCCACCCAAGCTGCGCTACCTATAGTGCTATAAAACAGAAATGGTAGCAAGGGCATATTAGCGATCCCTGCGGGGACAGAAATCAAAGTGCGGATTCCTGGTACAAGGCGACCAATCAATACTGCTTTGGTACCTTGTCGATCGAACCAGCCTTTAGCCTTAGTAATATCTTTACTGGATATAGCTAACCATTTACCATATTTGTCTGCCCAAAGTTTCAAGCGCTTTTCGCCCAAAAACTTACCTGGATAGTACCAAACAAGAGCGCCCAATACAGAACCCAAAAGTCCTGCAAAAAACACCCCAACGATATTAAGTTTTGCACCTCCTGGTTGATATGGACTTGCTGTGAATCCAGCCAACGGCATAATCAATTCTGAAGGAATAGGGGGAAAGAGGTTCTCTAAGAACATCATTAAGCAGATTCCCCAATATCCTAAAGAGTTGATAGTGTTAGTTATCCATTCAAGCATTAAGTTAATTCCTAAAAATTACTGTACTAGTTTTTTATTGCCAATAGGGTATTGGGCATTGGACAAGCAGGGAGTGTGGGAGGTGTGGAAGGATGGGGAAGAAATCTTTCCCCCCACACTCCTCACACTCCCCACACTTCACCATCTCCCCATCTCGCTATTTTCCAAGAGAAGTTGTTTTCTAAATAATTAGATCCCCCTTAGCCCGCTTTTTGAAAGGACTAGTGAGGATCTAAAAATTTGATGGCAAATTAGAAAAAACACTCTAGGGTTCTGAGTCATTGGACATTAGGCATGAAGAGTGCTGAGTACCGTTCGTTGCCGCAGTGGCGTGTTTAGCCTGTGCTGAATCAAGAGTTAGGAGTGAGGAGTTAGGAGTTATTATTCTCTCCTGTGCCCCTCTGCTCCTCTGCCCCCTGCTCCTGTGCCGCCTTTCTCGTTCTAGACTGTCGGCGTCAAAGCTTGTACTCTTGCTTCCGATTGCCAGTCTAAGGGATTCCAAACTCTGTCTTCCAAGGCCATCTGCTCAATTAAACTAGCTAATCTCAAAGCTTTAAGAGCTTGTTCGCCACCTACTGAGGGTTGATTGCCGCCATGTACGCAGTTGACAAAATGTTCTAATTCTGCACTCAGAGGTTGAATGTTGCTGGTGTAGACTTTTTCGATGATGCCATCCTGCCTGTAAAGTACTTGTCGATGGTCAGTAAGAGAGTTAGGATTTGTTTGTCGGTGAATCAAAATTTCATTCTTGAGAAAATCTGCCTCAGTGAATGAATTTTTGCAGTGGGCAACAATCCGGCGAATTTTGCGGTGAGTGACTTTACTGGCTGTCAGGGTGGCGACTATACCATTAGCAAAGCCTAGAGTGGCAGTTACGTAATCCAAATAACCTGAGTCTAGGGCACGAGTACCGCTAGCAGTCAACTTGGTCACTGGGGAAGCTGCTAATTCCAGAAGCAGGTCGATGTCATGGATCATTAAATCCAGGACAACCGAAACATCGTTTGCTCGGTCTGAATAAGGACTCATCCGATGGGCTTCTAATGCCAATAATTCTTCTGTTTTCAGCACTTGGCTGAGTTCCCTAAATGCTGGATTAAAGCGCTCAATATGACCTACTTGCAGGATACATTGAGACTCAGCTGCGGCATTGACTAGGGATTCTGCCTCAGAAATACTGGCTGCGATCGGTTTTTCAATCAAAACATGAATTCCGGCTAACAGACAGCTAATGCCCACCGCATAATGCAGGCGAGTGGGAACAGCAATACAAACTGCTTCCACCAAGGGTAGCAAGTCACAGTAGTCTTCAAAAAAACGCACCTTGTACTTGCTGGCAGTTTCTAAACCTCGTTCGACGTTAATATCTGCCACGCCGACTAGTTCAACATCTTTCATTGAACTCAAGACGCGGGCGTGGTGTTGTCCCATGTTGCCCACCCCAATCACGCCTATGCGGATTGGTCGTGGCTGGTTGCGCTGTGTATATGGATTCGGTTCTGCCAGTGACATGCTATTTTGCACTATTATTCTCTCCTCAACCACCAAATTAAGAGACGCTACGGCCGTTGGCGTTTATACAAAGAAAGCCAGTTACGATCCGTCTAAAACCATCCAGATGGTAACATAGAGCCTATGTTTATGAAGAATTTCAAAGTTTGCGATCGGTTCCCGCAATCCAGCTATCTTTTGTATAGATAGTTAGGGGTTGGTTTGCATTTTGCATTTTTTACAAAAAAATATGTGTCTTTTTATTAACTTTAGAATATCAGGGAAGACTTAAGTATAAATTCTCAAAAATTCTAAGGGTGATTTTTTTGTGGCCAGATTTTCCGTCAGCCTACAGTTAGGCAATTAATGACAATCGAAGTTGCAGCATTAAAATTACAAAATAATAATCCAGTAATACCATGCTTTTTCTGCCAAAAAATGGTATTAATAATTGCTGTTAGCGATCGCCTGAAACAATTTTTGTATGGCTATTTGCTGTATTTTTTGTAGGTATTTAGTAGCTTATCGTACTACTAGGGTGAGTCAAGCTAGCAAGATTGTCCGGTGGTGTAGTCTCTCATAGAGAAGATGAGATATCGCGCTGCTTTTTGAGAGAAACTGTAATAGATTCTTTTTTTGAAGATCTAGGGTGCAAAGGTGTTTACAATCGCTCATAGAAATTATGGAGTAACTTTGGTATTCCTTCCTTGCATCTTGTTGGAGTGTGATTTAGCAATTTGAGATACCAAATTTGCAACCGAGATGAAAGCTGTAATTCTGTTATCTGGGGGATTGGACTCTTCCACAATTTTGTACAAAGCTAAGGCAGATGGCTTTTCATGTTATGCCATTTCTTTTGATTACCAGCAGCGACACCGACGAGAGTTAGAGTCAGCCTTGCTTGTAAGTCAAAAAGCTGGAGTTGTGAAACATCAGGTGGTTAATTTTGATTTAAGGCAATGGGGCGGTTCGGCACTTACGGATGACGCTATTGATTTACCACAGGAAAGATCCTTGGATGAAATGGCTCAAAATATTCCTGTTACTTATGTTCCGGCTCGTAATACGATTTTTTTAAGCTTTGCTTTGAGTTACGCCGAAGCGATCGCAGCTGAGTGCGTATATATCGGCGTTAACGCTTTAGATTATTCAGGATATCCTGACTGTCGCCCCGATTATATCCAAGCTATGCAAGAAGTTTTTCGGTTGGGAACCAAACAAGGACGCCAGGGACAACCAATTAACATCATTGCACCCCTGATTAACCTCAAGAAAACTGAAATCATTCAACTCGGTAACCAATTGGGAGTTCCTTGGGAACTAACTTGGTCTTGCTATGCCGGCGGTGATGTCGCCTGTGGTGTGTGCGATTCTTGTCTTTTACGGTTAGCAGCTTTTGCCGAATTGGGACTCGTCGATCCACTGGCTTATAGTTTTTAAGTGAGGAGTCAGGAGTCAGGAGTCAGGAGTTATGAATAAAAAAGTCTTAAATCTCAACTCTTAACTCCTAACTCTCAACTCTTAACTCTCAACTGGTAACTCTTGTAAGCGCCGCAGTTGAATTTGATGTAGGCGCGGCCCAACAACTGACACCACAGTAAATTCAAGATTTTGATAATGGAAGGTTTCGCCTTTAGCAGGAATTTTCTGTAGTTGATACAGCAAAAAGCCTCCCAGTGTTTGGTATTCTCTTGTCAAAGGTAAATTGAGATGTAAAAGCTCGTTGAGGTCTTCGAGGTTGATTTGTGCCTGTACCAGAAATTTATCCTCATCTAACATCTGGATTAGCAAATCGTCGTTATTTTCGGCTTCGCTGGCATCGCCAATGATTTCGGCAATGACATCTTTAATGGTCACGAGTCCCACTGTCGCGCCAAACTCATTAACGACCATGACCATAGCTGGTTGTTCTTGCTGCATCATTGGCAAAAGTTCGCTTAAAGGCGTGTGTTCTGGAACAAACCGAGCTGGGCGCATCCAAGGTTGGATTTGCGTGTCTAAAGTCAGGTTTCCTACAATTAGAGGTTGCGCTAAATCTTTAAAATAAACAATACCGCGAACATCGTCCAAAGATTCACCAATTAAGGGATAGCGGGAGTAACCTGTAGCAGCCATTTCCTTGAGTAATGTCAGAAAAGTAGCATCTTTTGGCAACACCACAATACTGGTGCGGGGGATCATTACAGCTTCAGCTACGACATCTCCAAACTCAAAAACATTATTGAGCAGTTCTCGCTCGGCACGTTGTAAACCTGTAGAACCCCATTCTGTAGAAATAATCACTTGCAATTCTTCGGGAGTTACAGGCGGTCTCCACCCTTGGCCTGTGTATTGGATACCAAAAATTCGCAACAAGCAACGAGTTGATTGGTTGAGAATCCAAATGAAGGGCCCAAAAAAACGAACGATCGCTTTGACTGGAGGCCCTAAAAATCGAGCTAGCTGTTCTGAATACAGCATCGCTAATGATTTAGGGCATAATTCCCCTAAAACAATTTGCAAATAGGCAATTAAGAAAAAGGCGATGGGAATTGAAAAAGAATGGGCGATGAAGGTAGTCATCCTACTGGGTAGAGGCCAGGATTTTAACCAGGCATTCACCAAGACGACAATAGTACTTTCGCCAATCCATCCCAGAGCCAAACTAGAGAGAGTAATACCTAACTGGGTGGTAGATAGCAGTCGGTCAATACTGCGTTGTAGCATCTCCACAGCGATTGCTGGCACATCCCCAGCTTTAACTAGCTGGTGAATACGCGATCGCCGCACGCTCACCATTGAAAATTCCGCCGTCACAAAAAACGCATTTATGGCAATCAGCAGTAAAACTGACAACAATCGCAGCCCTGCCTCCGTCCAAATTAAATTAGGAAAACCACTCACCGCCAAAGCTTGTGTAAAATTCACACCCTTGATTCTTGGATTTTAGATTTTGGATTTTGGATTTTGGATTAAATTTTGGGTATTGGGGATTAGTTCAATTGCTTAGTACTAAGTCCCCCAATCTAAAATCTCAAATCTCAAATCTCAAATTGCCCCTCCTACCTTTCTACAGGAATATTCGCTGCCTCTAGCTTTAATTCTTGAGCAGGATAATCAGTCAAAGCAAGTGATATTTTCTTGACATCATCAAGTAAAGCTGTGGGAATGCTCACCGTACCTGTAAATGCTGGCCCATTGGCAGGCAATTCTGTTGGTAAACCTTCTGTACTAGCGCTCAGAGTTCGTCCTTTATCATCGGTCACATCTAAAAAGCTATACAAGAAGCGCACAGAATCTTTACCTTTATTCTGCATTTTTACTTTCAAAAGCAAATCGCCACCAGAGTAGCGAGCAGATTGCACAGACATGGTTACACCTTCACTCTGGGTAACCACTGGAAAACCTGGCTGTGGTTTTTCTTCAACTACTTCTGGAGGTTTTTCTTCAGGCTTTTGTTTGCTGCTATTGGTTTCTTCATCATCTTCCTCTAGCTTTTCCGATTTAGCGGCCTTGGTCTTACCCTCAATTCGGGCCTTGACAACTTTCAGAATTTCTTCCTCTTTTAGTAGCACTACCCCTCCCTGTTGGGAGCTATTTGCTTTGTTGCTGGCAAATTTCGTCGTGGGACGTCCATCCGGTGTTGTAACGCCTTTGAGTGCTGAACTTCCCAGTTCAAACCCCAATAACGCGCTTACAGAACCTGCTCCCAACATCAGGATTAACAAAATCAAAGTAAGAAGTACAGTAGAATTTATTTTCATTGCTGACAAGCTAATGCACAAGAATGCTGGTTTTTTTAAGAATAATGAAGCTCTAGGCGTCAATCCTTAAAGGAACTTAATCAATATTAGTTTGCACTATTTTATGATTAGATTATGTAGTATAAAAATCTGGTAAACTATTGTCGAGTATTCACAGGTAATGAATTTGTGCTAACATTGGACAGTTTGCTAAAATTCAGTACGTAAGGTACTTTACTTAACTCTAAAGTTAGCAAATAAAATAAAGTTAAGGGTTTAAGTAATTCCCTTATCGCAAACCTAAACACAGCAAAGAAAATAAGCGCCTTTGGCCGATTGGGGAGGCAACGAACTCATAATTCGTCTTCAGGCTGGTTCGATTCCAGCAGGGCGCACTGAAGATTATCAAAAAATAAAGGGCCATGGGGCATTGTGCAAAACCCTTCGGGTAGGGAAAAGGTGAAAGGGAAAAGGTAGCGTTTATTCCCTTTCCCCTTTGCCCCTTGCCCTTTGCCCCTCTGCTCCCCTGCTCCCCTGCCTCTTACCGAGGTGGTAAATTTTAAAACCTGAATTCAGTTCCAACTTTGAGCTTGTTGGTATTAAAGCGAGGAGACATCATTAGGGATGTGTCATAGGGATTTGGTAAATCAGGAGTGCGAATATAAGGATCGTTGCCTGCTTGCTGAGTTAGGGCATCGTGATATAAAGTATTAACCAATTGACCATCACGGGCAATTTCATTTTCTGGGAAGGAACCACCAAAACTGGGCCCAGCTCCGAAAAATGAGTCTAGTTGACGCTTGATGCTGCCATTGTCGTAGAAGTTGCGATCGTATCGAAAAAATGCTCGTTCAAATACATCACTTGTAGTTTCACTTTTGGGTGTTTGTGTTTGGGCGGCTACAACAGAGGGAAAAGCAATAGTAGTAGCAAGCACCATTAATAAACCACCAAAGGCTTTTAATTTTATACCCACGTTCCTTACTCCTCAGATTTTTGGCGAATCTTAATTTATGCTTAATTTCAGAACTGTTATCAGTTCAACCTTTGGTGTAGCACAACTTTTAATGTTTTGTAATGACGTATCCTACTGAAACTCTTACTGACTCAAATATTTGGGCGACTACCCCTGATTTGGGTTACTTGCGCCAGAAGCTATTAGATTTATTTTCTCAACTGGCTTATCAAGAAGGTGATTTCGTTCTTGCTTCTGGGCTACGTAGTTCTTATTACGTCAATAAGATGCAGGTAACACTCCACCCCCAAGGAGCTTTGGCAATTGGAAGATTGCTGTTTCCTTTACTACCTGGAGATACGCAGGCTGTAGCAGGCTTAACAATGGGGGCCGATCCCCTTGTCACAGCAGTAAGCGTGGTTTCTGTGTATGAAAATCGACCAATACCAGCGTTGATTATTCGCAAGGAGGCTAAGGGTTATGGGACGAGAGCTTATATAGAAGGCCCTAATTTACCAGAAGGAGCAAAGATAGTAGTTTTGGAAGATGTTGTTACGACTGGGCAATCTGCTCTTAAAGCAGTTGAGCGTCTTCAAGGAGCAGGTTATACCGTTAATCAAGTAATTGCACTGGTAGATAGACACCAAGGGGGAGGGGAGTTGTACCAGTCAGCTGGGTTGAAGTTTGAAGCGTTGTTTTCGATTCAGGAAATTCAAGAACGCTACCGACAACTGGCAAATTTTTAAACAACATAACTTGTACTAATTCGTAATTTGTAATTACGAATTGGTGGCAGTTTTGAATGTGAAAGAATCAAGTTCTAGCTGTAGCCACATAAGGTTAGGACATTTTCAAAGCTTGAATGCTGGAAATAGTAAGACTTTCCCTCCTGCCTCCTGCCTTCTGCCTCCTGCTATAAGTTGCACAGTGCCTAGTTAGGCGATCGCAACAACCTCTAATTTGTGAATCTACAGATGTACAACCCCTGTAAATTCACAAAGTTAGCCTTACGATCGCCATCAGCTACGCTTGTTATAGCCGTAGTCATATAGATTTAGGACATAATGACAAGCGTGACTAAATAAAAACTTTGGCTTTACAATAGAGATTTTGTGAAAAGGCGACCATCCAAAACTAGGCTAAGTTGCCTGTTGGCAAGAACGCTAGTTCCTAGTATGTAAGGAGCAACTGGGATTGTTTCCCCTAGAGGATGGATCGCAGAGGACTGCTTGCCGATGATGCAATCTACTTCTAAAGCACATCGTTTTTCTAAGTAACGAAATACTAATAACGGCTTATTCTGCTTGAAAACATTGAGTGTCTCTGTACTGTAAGTGCTAACTGGTGTGGGAAGATGATTAGGGCAAATTAGCACATCAGTCAATGAATGGATAGGAACGAGCATTTCTGTTGTTGGATACTCGCGATCGCCACGCAGGAAGCCACTGGTGCTAGAAGACTGCAAAAATAACATACGTCCCGCTTGAGTTTGGAGAATTTGTTCGGACTCGGATAAACAAATCTGCTCTACCGAATCGGCAACAAATGCATAGAATCTAGAGTTGGCTTCACAGACGATCAGTTGAGCAATTTTTTGCTCGAGGGGAATTTGCAGCGAGAAGGCTGTACCATGTCCAGCTTTAGACTTCAATACTATTCTTCCCTGAATAGCTGTTAATTGCTTGCAAACTTCAGTTAATTCTGCTCCTAACTCTAAGGCAGCCCGATCGCACAAAACAGATGAAACCTCTGGTTCAAGTATTAGTTCGCTCAGCTGACTTGCTTGTAGAATATCCTCTGGTTTTGTCAGAGCGAATCCTTGAGCTAAAGCCTGTTGATAGATTTGCGATAAGTTAAGTCCTGCGCCATCATCACAGCCATCAATAAATAGTTGATTTCCCTGCTGGTAAATTTGAAATTCAATAATACCGTTGCTATTTTTACCTAACTGTTGGCGTGTTTGGCAAGACTCTATACTTTGCTCTAGTAAATAGCAACTTATATGCAACAGAAGGAGACGGAGGCGATCGCTAAACGTGCGATCGACTGGGATATCGCTAATTTGTAAATGTAGTCTAGCAGACTTATCTTGTAAAGCTTGTAACTGAGACCAAAGCCGATGCAACGGTTCTAAGGCTAATTTTAAAGGAATAGTTGTAACTTTTTTGACTAAATCAGCAGAACGGTTAACTAAGTTTTCCTGCTGTATGAGTTCTTGTTTGAGTTGGTGACGATTGTTATTCAGGGAATGAACAGTTGATGTCACCTGAGATGCTTGGGTCAAAACAGATTGCAGAGTACCGTATAATTGCTGAGAGCGAGAAGCAGCTAGAGGAGAAAGAGTATCTGAAATGGCTGCTAAACGTCCCGACCATTCCTGTAGATTGTCCAGCAGGCGTTGTAATCGTTTAACTTGTCGGAGCAATTGGCCGATCGCATGTTGCTGTTCTTCTTCCTGAGAAATTTGCCGATTATAGGTAGTTAGTAATGTTGCAAGGAGCGCGTTTAGTTGTTCGAGATGCTGAATATTGATGGGTGTGGCGGTTGGAATACTGGTTGCAACAATGGTGGGAATGTATTCTTGCAAAGAGATTGTATGGCGATCGCTCAAAGATTTAACTAGGGATGCTTCAGATGTTTCAGTAGGCAGAAAAAAATCCCCCAACCAAGCTTGAAAATCTTCTTCCCCATAATCCTCTAGGTTTGCTAGTTCCCCTACCTTGACGGACTGCTCGGTATCTACGTGACAAAGACTGCCAGACTGGGAGCTAATTTCACCTATTAGTTCCCTGTCAAGACTTTCCTTGTCTTTAACCATAACTTGCTCTGGTAGAGATGCAGAAGATTCTACCTCGGTCAAGGAATCGCCAAACTGAATAACTGGTTGATATCCCGATGTCTCAATGTTTGTTTCCTGGTGAATAACACTTTGTTGGCGATCGCCAAACTCTGCTTGCAGACTAGCAACAATAGCAGACATACGCTGGAGAATTTCTACTTCGTCAATTTTTGAGGCTGTTAAAAATGCCATCAGTAGCATCTGTAGGCAATCTAATCCTTCTGACAACAAAGAGGCGATAGGGGCGTTGACAGTTGCCCGATACTGATACAAAAGCTGAAAAATCTCCCCTAGTGCAGACGCAACTATGGCAATGGCATCTAGGTCGGCTGCTATAGCAATCGAATGCACAGAGCCAGCAGCTTCCATGAGAGCCAAAGCTGTACCGGGGTTACTGTCTTTTGTATAGTTAGGCAACTCCTGCTCCAAGAACAGTAACAGATCGATCGCTTCTTCTAGAAAGCGATCGTCGTTCTGCGGTTGGGGGACAAAATCGGTACTCATCGAAACTCCTGGTTTGTGACAATTCTATGGCTTCGACATTGGACTTCTTGCAGAAGTGGGGAAAAGGGTAAGGGGTAAAGGGGAAAGCGGCTCATAAAAACCCTTTTTCCTTTAACCTTTTCCCTTTCCCCCCTCTTACAAAAGTTACTTTTGCAAGAGGTCTATTGATTTGAGGGTACAAGCAGCGATGTCAGCGATCGCTTTAAATTGCTCCTGGATTTGCGCGATTGACTCCAGCCCTGCACTGATTTGGCGATCGCACGGTTCGATAGCAGAAGCAACGTCTGCTGCTACCACTTGGAGTTCTTGAAACCATTCCTCTATATTTAGGGTGCTTTCGCGGGCATGGCGGGCGAGAATTTCCACCTGTTCCGCAGCAGCCAGCAAACTTAGTTCCTGCTCAGCTTTTGTTGCTTCAATAGCTGTATTCAAGGACAAAATCTGAATTTTGCTACTCAAACCTTCCACAAGGCCGACAAAGCCAGAAGCTTGCTGGCAAAATTCCCCAAGGTATTGCAGCTGTTTATTTGTAAAAGCAACAGTATCTTGAATAGACATTAAATACTCGCGCTCTTGCTCGGCGATTCTTACTCCTTCTTGTACCGCCTGGCTCACCTGCTGCAATGGCACTAGTAACTGCGAGCGATCGAAAGATTCAGCTTTTTGGGGAGGCGATGACAAATGTTGAGCAGGTGGAGTTACTATTTCAGCCGAGTGCAAGTTAATTGTCAACATCATTGCTACTTGTTGCAGTAAACTGCGCTCTGCTTCCTGCCATTTTCGGGGTGCAAGGCAATGATGAATAACTAACAAACCCCAAGGCTGTTGTTTGACAATCAAGGGCAAGCACAGACTCGCTTGTACCTGAAAGCGTTGCCAAAATTGCTGTTGGCGCGGGGTTAGTTCTAAGACTTCAGTTGGGTCACTAACATCAGGTTTAGTAACAAACAAATTTATCGGTAGGGATTGGTTGAGTAAGGATGTCAAACCCGCTTGTGTGGCTTCAGCGATCGCTCGAGTGCGATTATCTTCCTCAAAGCGATAAATCAGGACGCGATCGGCGTTGAGAACATCTTGCACGGCGGTGACTGTAGTTTCCAAAAGTGCAGTTTGGCCTTTTGCCTGCTGCATTTGCCGAGCAATTGCCGCCATTTGTTCTCGCTGGAACTGAAAAGCCCTTTGCACATTGTCATCATTGTCACTGGGCGAATCCTTAGCCAAAGCTTGGATAAAAGCTTCGATTTGACTTACCTTGTGCTGCAATTGAGCGACCTTTGGCCCCTTAGCAGATTGAAAGACTGCTTTGAGTACAGCCACATTAGCCAAAATTTCTTCTATCTGGATTTGATTGTCAGGCTGGGTTTCAAAATTAGGGTCTAAAGTTGCGATCGTCACAGAAAACTCCTTGGCAGCATCAAGTTAAATCAGTGGGTTTGCCATTGCAATGTCTGGGCGATGGCTTTGGTGTCTAAAATCCAGCGATCGCCTGGCAGAATACCTCGAACAAAATTTAGTAGTTTGTTGGGGGAAAAGTCGGTTGGTGCCGATTGTGTTTGCTGTAAATCCTGCCACTCTACATCTAAGACATGAGCGACTAAAAACCCGACTACCTGATTTTGAAGCTCAACAACCAGAACTATTGGCTTTTCTGGTCGTGACTGTCGCTTAAAAAGCGGTGCATAACCAAGCAAATGTTCTAAGTCAACCAGCCGCAGCATCTGTCCTTGCCAATTATAGAAACCTAAAATCCAACTTGGTAAGGCCGGGGCTGGAGAAATTTCTTGGCTAGAGATATGAATCATGTCCACTACTGAGTGGAATGGTATTAATCCACTTCCTCGATCGCCCAAGGAAAAACGCAGAAATCTTTGCCGTTGTTCGCATGATGTCAACCCAGAAGCCAAGGTTGAAGTTGTCCCAGGCAAGCCTAACTTATCAGCCAATATCTGGTTCATGCCTAGAAGCAGGACTTTGAGTGGTTCTTCATTTGGTGCTACAGACAAGACAGCCATGTGGCTAACAAAGTTTAACTCTGCCACTTGCCGATAAGACCAAGGCACTGGACGCACAGCTGACAAAGGAATATCGATTAAAGCAGGGGGCTTGTCCACAGGAATGCCACAAAGTTCTCCAGTCCGGGTTTGAGTCAGAAGTAAAAAGCGCCCTGAAGTCTCAACCGCAGAAACTTGGTGTGTCTGTTGGGTTTGTAATTGCGGAATTAATTTCTGGCGTAAGTCCACAATCGTAATACTTTGCGCTCCTAAATCGACCATCCCGATCCCACTTTCAACCGTACTCTTAATAGGAGGACAAGCAATCACCTTGAGAACTGCACCAACTGGCAAGGCAAATAAATAGTCTGCGATCGCAAAAACAACGACTCGTAATGAGTCGCTTTCGGTCACAGCACCAGATAATCGCTTAAACGGAAAGGGAGTGTTAAGCATAAATACTAATTCGTAATTCGTAATTCATGAAGAAGGGTAAAGGGGAAAGGGAAAGATTTATTATTTTAATGACTGATTTATAGATTGAATTTGATTAGATAGCATACGGCTCAACTCTATAGCTTGATTAGAAAGTTGTGTATAAGTTGGTTGGTCTAGATAGCCCACTTCTAACGCTACTTTTAAAAGACTGCGAACTTCACCAGCAGACCCTTTAGCAATATTTAGAAAGTTTAAGTATTCTTTGCGAGAATATCGTTCAAATCCTTCTGCAATATTTGTAGGTATTGATACGGATGCACGTCTCAACTGATCTCTTAAACCAAAGTCTTTACTCAGTTCACCTTCCTTATTCCTTAAGTATATTTGCTTAACTAAGTCAATACCTTTTTGCCATACTTTTAAATCCTCAAAAGTTTCAATTTTTTTCCTTTCCATTCTTCCTTCCCCTTTACCCTTTACCCTTTCCCCTTTACCCCTTCGCCTTTACCCATTAACCAATTCGGCGATGGTGGCTAGGAAGTTCTGCTCTGAATAGGGTTTGGTCAGGTAAGCTTTCGCCCCTAGAGCTAAAGCTAATTGGCGGTGCTTCTGGCCGCTACGAGTAGTTAGCATCACCACAGGAATCCCGGACAAACGCTCGTCTTGGCGATGGTGTTCTAAGAACTCAAATCCATTCATACGTGGCATTTCAATGTCACAAATCACTAAATTGACATTACCGTGTTGAAGCATTTGGGCGATCCCCTCTCGACCATCGCCTGCTTGCAACACTTGATAATCGGCTTTCTGAAGCGTCTGCACCAAACTTTGCCTTTGGACAACCGAATCTTCCACCACTAACACCGTCTGTCGATTAGGTTGAGCAACGGCTGTATTAACTTCTATTGGCTGTTGCTGCGGTTGTGTTATCGTTAGCTCGGATTGCTGCCCCTCTAGAGTAAGAACAGGCTCAGGCGCAGGCAAGAGTTTAGTTGTAAGACTTGATGCCGAGGAAGTCGGCATTATATCTGTCTCCCAGGTTTGACGAACTAACTCCAACGGGTCAACGGTGAGGGTGAGGCTACCATTTCCCAAGACGCTGTAACCTTGGATGTAACTAGGTAAAGTCACGACTCTGCCGAGGGATTTAATTACTAATTCCTGCTCGACTAAAATCTGATCAACTTGCAAACACAGGTATTGCTGCTCTGTTTGCAACAGCAGCAGAGGTTCGACAGTGTTGCGTTGTTTGACTGGAAAAGGACTGAGGGTTAAATTGTTGTCTTGGGTGAATAAAGGATATTTGTAATCCAGCAAATTGGCAAGCGGGCGGATGGGAACTAGTTGCTGATTTTGCCCTTCTCCCCACTGCCAGAATTTTTGCATACCTTGCCCGTGTAAAGATTGCTGGACTTGAATCTGGTCTGGCTGCGGTAATAAAACCTGGCTAATTCCTTCAGACAGCAAGGCATAAGTAATACCTTGAGATTGACAAACGAGCAAGCGTGCCGTTGTCAAGCTCAGGGGCAATTGCAGGGTGAAAGTGGTTCCTTGCCCTGAAAGCGATCGCACCAAAATCGAACCTTGTAAAGCTTGCAATTGCGTGCGAACGACATCTAAGCCGATACCGCGACCAGATAACTCACCAACCTGGTTAGCGGTAGAAAAGCCCGGTTCAAATAATAACTCTGCTAGTTGGTCTTCGGAGGCGTAGGCGGCTTGTTCCGATGTTAGTAAGTTTTTTTCTATACCTCGTTGACGAATGGATTCCCAGTTAAAGCCTCGACCATCATCCCTGACCTCAATAGTAGTGCGGTTGCCTTGATGATAGGCTTGAATTGTAATTGTTCCGGTTTCTGGTTTACCTTGCTGTCTACGGGTTTCTACTGGTTCAATGCCGTGATCGAAGGCATTGCGAATCATGTGTAGCAAAGGATCGTACAACTGCTCGGAAATGGCTTTATCCACCAGTACCTTGGTGCCGCCAAGCTTGAGTTCAACAGGCTTATGATAAGTTGCTACCATCTGTTGCAAGAGGCGGGGAAAGCGATTTAACACTGTTCCCAGGGGCACCATTCTCGCTTGCAGCAAATCTTCCTGCGCTCCTGAGAGCAGTTGTTTGCGCTTGCCGAGACTGAAGCGAGATTGCTGAACTAAAGTATTAAAAGTCTCAATCCGTTCTCCTAATTGCACCATGTCTTCTGTGAGATTTTGCAGGAGAATGTGCAACTCGCTATAGCTATCCATTTCTAAGGCATCAAAATTAGATTGTGCCTGGGCAGTTGGGGAAGGACGGACAATTGAGCAACGTGGGTATCGCTGGTTTGCGCGTTCGGGAAGCAGTTGTCGATCCGACCAAGTAGAAACTTTACTAAGTTGTTGTTGACAGTGCAAAAACTGTAGTAGAGTCTCTTGAGCTACTTTGTGGATGTGGTTAGATTGTAGGTTTTGTTGGTTTTCGTTGATTAGCAATTCCCCAATCGTATGACTGAGGCGATCGAGTTGTTCGATCGCAACTCGGATACTGGGAAGTGATGCCGATGACTGAGCCTGGAGGCTTGGTGCTGGTGGTGGAGAGGCTGGCCGTTCTGAGTCTGTGTATCGGCAGGATGTCTGTGGGTCTCCTATCCAGATTGACTGTAAAATCCGATCTATGGCAGAGGGGGCTACTACCGAATCCTGAGAAATTGGTTCGAGTACCTCTGGTGCTTTCGCTACGGCGTTATCAGTCCGCTTCGGAAAAAACGACCAAATTGATTCCGCTTCGCTGGCACTGAGAAGGGGGGATGGCTGATTCTCAGTTGTAGTCGTTTGTGTTGGTGGGGCAGCGATCGCAACTGGCTGCCCTTGCGGTTCTAAAACAGGAGTAGTTATTCCTGCCCATTCTCGCAATTGTGGAGATATTTCTCCGCCTTGAATGCGATCGCCTGCTAGTACTGCTGCTTGAGCTGCTTTAAAATTTTCTAAAGCCACCTGAGCTATTTCCAGTACTTTGTCTGGATGCGCTTTGAGCGCGTTTAGGGTCGCCTGAGCAATTTCTTCCAATCCAGATAAGCTATAAGATGCTGCTAGTTCGGCAAAAAATTCTGCTTGAGAGTTGAGTGTTATCTGAATTTGTTGCGGATCTTGGCTTTGAATGTCAGCTTCGAGCTGTTGCAAATCCTGGGTTACGCTCCCGGAAAAGATAGACTCTACCACATCAAAGCCAAGTTCTTCCGAACTGGGAAGCGGAGCCTCACGACCAAAAAAGTCGCCTAGTTTATGTTGGAGTTGGGCAAAAATTGAGGCAGTTTTATCGAGGATTTCTGCCTCATTGTAGGATAAGCCCATTAAGGTTGCACTCAAGGGAGTTCGCAAACACTCATAAGCATCTAGAAGCAAAGCACCCAATTCTGGATCGATTTCCAGTTCTTGAGGGTATAACGCCTGGAATACATCTTCCAAATGATGGGCAATTGTCTTAATCGTTTCCTGTCCAACACTGGCAGCACTCCCTTTAAGAGTATGGGCGCTTCGCATCAAGGCGTGAACTTTTTCTGTGGTTTTTTCATCAAGTAAACCGATGAGACTCTGCTCGATGGTTTGCAACAACTCTGCCGCTTCAGCCAGAAAAGCCTGCTCTAACTGCTCTTGATTACTGGGATGGGTGTTCATAACAGTTTTGCGAAATTATACCAATTCTCTAAAATGAGGCAACAGATGGAAATCAGGAAAGTCTTACTGGAGCTAGATTTCTTAATTGCGAATTGCGAATTGCGTTAGCGAAGCCCATTGCGAATTGGTATTAGTCAACTTTGAACTGGCTAACGCTGGTTTCCAGTTGTTGTGAAGTCATCCGTAGTTCTTCAAAAGACTCGGAAATGTGGATGGCACTTTGCGAAGTCTTGCGAGCGATCGCCGATACATCCATCATCGCTTCTGTCAATATCTGAGATTGCTGACTTTGAGTGGAAACTGCTTGAGTAATTCCTTGCACTAGTCCACCAATTTCGTTGGTAGCTGCCACGATCGCAATCAGGGAATGACGAGTCTCATCAATCAAGTTCGAGCCTTGGACAACTTGGGTAATCCCGACTTCCATTGCTTCGGTAACTTCGTTGGTTCCACTTTGAATTTCTTGCACGAGTCGCTCAATTTCTGTGGTGGCACTCGCTGACTGATAAGCCAGGGAACGAACTTCATCTGCAACCACCGCAAAGCCTTTACCGTACTCTCCAGCACGGGTAGCCTCAATCGCCGCATTCAAGGCTAGCAAATTAGTTTGAGTGGCAAAGTTTTCAATCAGGCTGACTACTTTTGAGATTTTTTGAGAAGCTTCACCGAGGCGTTTAATCTTCTTCGCTGTTTCGGAGACGGTTTCCCGAATCTCCAAAATACCATCTACAGTTCTTTCCATTAGAGAATCGCCAGCTTGGACGGTTCTATTCGCTTCTTGAACCGCCTGTCCTACTCTTTGGGCATCAACAGCAACTACCTGGGTGGAAGTTACCATCATTTGTAATTGTTCCAAAGCGTTTTCGAGGCGTTGTGCCTGCTGTTGAGCTTGGTTAGATAGTTGTACTACTGAAGTAGTGTTATTGCTGGAATTTTCACTCACCTTGCTGGCAGCAATCTGCACTTGTCGCACTAAATCTCGCAAGCTTTGGATCGTAGTGTTGTAACCATCGGCGATCGTCCCAATTTCATCTTCAGATAAGGGAGCGCGAACGGTGAGATCGCCCCTGAAGGATGGTTCCAAAGCCATGAGAACGCGTACTGCTCCTTGTTGGAGTTTTTCCCGTGCAGTGCGTTCGCGCTCTGCGGCTTCTGCTAGTTGCTGCTCTTGAGTACGCACTTGTTTTAAGTACTCTGCCAGATTCAGGGCAATACCAATCTGGACGCTAGCTTGGTTGAGAACATCCTCCTCTGATTGCTCCCATTGGCGCGCTGCGCTATTTTGATAAACTCCCATCAGACCCCATAGCCGATCTTCTTGGAAAATCGGCGCAATCATATAGGCTTTAGTTCCCCACAGTTCTAGCAATTGGATGTGACATTCGTCATGACCGACAGTATAGATATTTTCAACCCGCAAACTTTCTTTGCGCGCATAACGCCCGCCTTTGTTGTACTGGAGATAGGTATCTCTAACTTTGGCAAGGCTAGTCCCCACAAGCTTCGGCCAATCCCCGGTTACAGACTCAACTACAAATTCTCCCGACCAATCAGGCTCAAAACGGTAAACTCCAACTCGATCTACTTTCAGCAGTTGACGAAGTTCGTGGGTGGCAAACTGGACAAATTCCAGAACATCACCATGAGTTTGGGCCATCTCTGTTAACCGACTTGGCAAGCGATAGGAAAATCGGGCGTTTGCTACTTCCCGTTCTGCCAGTTTTATCAGTTCCTCATTCTTGTTTAAGGTTTGTTGTAAGTATTGCGATTGCTGAACGGCAACTCCAAACTGCGTACCAATTTTCGCTACCAAGTTGATTTCATTATCTTGCCAGTGCCGCGGCCCGTCATTCTGATATGCTCCTAACAAACCCCAGAGCTTGTTTCCGGCAATAATCGGGGTGATGATATAGGCTCTCATCTGGAATTGCTCTAGAATTTTTATGTGGCACTGGGCATGGCCAGAAGTGTAAATGTCATTGATTACAAACGTCTCGTTGTGGCGATAGCGTCCGCCTTGGGTTTGTTGGAGGTGTTCGTCTTCCCATATAGTCCTGATATCGGGGCCAACCAAAGCTACCCATTCACGACTTACGGATTCGGAAATAAACTCCCCACCCCAATCTGGATTGAAGCGATACACTGCAAGCCTATCGCATTCTAAGTGCGATCGCAATTCTGGTAAGGCGTTGCGGAAAATCGTATCTAGCTCTTGAACTTGGCGGATTTTTTCTGCCAACCTTGTTAAGGCTCGTTCCCCTTCTGCGGTTCTGGCTAACTCTGCATTCTTCTTTTTGAGCTGTTCGATATACTCAACCTGTTGCAAACCTATACCCATTTGCACAGCTAGTTTTTTCAAAAGTTGCACATCCTTGGGCTTCCAGTGTCGGGGGCCAGTATTTTGGTATGCTCCTAAAAAGCCCCAGAGTTTCGTTCCAGTAAAGATAGGAGCGATCGTGTAAGCTTTGGCCTGGATTTTTTCTAATATCTCTAGGTAGCACTGAACGTGACCGACAGCGTAAATATCATCGACAACAAAGGTTTCATGATTGCGATAGCGTCCGCCTTGAGTTTCTTGCAAGTGATCGTCCATCCAAATCGTTTTGATGTCGGAACCAGCTAAAGACAACCATTGGTCTTTTACGGATTCGGCAACAAACTCCACACTCCAGTCAGGACTAAAACGAAATACTGCTAGGCGATCGCACTGTAGTTGTTTGCGTAAACTTGGCAGCAAATTTCGGAAAATTGTGTCTGTATCCTGTGCCTGACGGATTTTTTCTACCATCCCTGTCAGCACTTGTTCTTCTTCTGCTGTGCGCGCCAACTCTGCATTCTTGGTTTTCAGTTGTTCGATGTACTCGGCTTGCTGCACGCTTAAACCCAACTGAATGCCCAATTTGCTCAGTAACCGCACCTCATCGGCATTCCACTGTCGCGGGCCGCTATTCTGATAGGCTCCTAACCAACCCCAAAGTTTGTTTCCAGTAAAAATCGGGGCGATGGTGTAAGCTTTAACCTGATACTGCTCCAGTAGGTCAATGTAGCACTGGGTATGACCAGAAGTATAAATGTCATTGACGGCAAGGGTTTCATTGTGGCGATATCGCCCGCCTTGGGTTTGCTGTAGGTATTCATCTTGCCAGATAGTCTTGACATCGGGGCCAATTAGAGGTATCCAGTCACTTCCTACAGATTCGGCGATAAATTCACCACTCCAGTCAGAGTTGAAGCGATATATTGCTAGGCGATCGCATTTGAATAACTGCCGCAATTCTGCCAAGGTAGTGCGGTAGAGCGTTTCTAGCTGTTGGGACTGACGCATTCTCTCCGCCATACGCGCGATGGCGTTTTCCACTTCAGCTACTTGGGTCATTTCTAGATTTTTTAACCGTAGCTGTTCGATATATTCAGCTTGCTGGAGGGCAATACTCAACGGTTCGCTAATCTGCAACAAAGCACCAGTCTCTTCTTCAGTCCATTTGCGAACATCAGAATTTTGATAGGCTGCTAATAAACCCCAAAGCTTACCAGTGCGGAAAATGGGAACAATGATGTATGCTTTGGCTTGGAATTTCTCTAATGCTTCTACATAGCAAGGTGAAAAACCAGCAGCATAAATATCATTGACTTTGCGGAAGCGCCTTTCTTTGGCGTAGATTCCACCCTGGGTTTCCTTGAGATATGTATCGGGATCGAGTTTCCCAGGGGAGCCATACTCCTTCACACTGCAACGCTCGGAAGATACCATGCCTGTTTTTAAAATGGTTTCTTGTTCCTGAATATCCAACAGGGACGACCAACCAGCAGCTAGAGATTCAGCGATAACTTCTCCACTCCAGTCTGGATAAAATTGATAAACGACTACGCGATCGCATTTTAAAAATCGGCGCAATTCTTGGGTTGCAGTGCGGAAAAGGGTGCGAAGCTCCGTTGCTTGCCCAATCTTTTCAATGATGCCGAAAACAGTACGTTCTCGTTCAACAAGTTTGGCTGACTCCTCAGAGCGTTGATAAAGTTGTTGCTGATATTGCAACTGTTGAATAGCAATACTAGACAGAGATGCCACCTGCACCATCAGTCGCACTTCACTATCTCTCCACTGACGAGGCTGCGAATTTTGATAAGCAGCAAGTAAGCCCCATAATTGTTCTCCCTGGAAGATGGCAACAATAATGTATGCTTTGGCTTGATAGCTTTCTAAAACTTTGATATAGCAGTCAGAAAAACCAGCACTGTAGATATCATTAGTGACTCGATAGACCTGTCCGCGATGGAAAGTTTTGCCTTGGGTGTGCTGAATGTAGCTATCGTGCGATCGCCCTGTTGTCCCAACTAATCCGCCTTCGTCTGCAAAGTTCCTCACACTGCAATAGTTAACGTTCTTGACAATTGCAGGGTTGTTTCGCTGTTCTTCTAACAGAGAAACCCACTCAGATCCAACAGATTCAGCAACAAATTCCCCACTCCAATCTGGCTGGAAACGATAGATTGTCACGCGATCGCATTTTAATGATTGCCGCACTTCTTGGGTGGCAATGCGAAAGATGGTATCCACATCTTTGGATTGGAGAATTTTACTCGCTACATCGGTAAGGATTTGGTCTTTTTCTACTTCTTGTTGCAATGTAGCCTGAATCGCGGCAACTTGCAGTTGCACTTCTAATTCCTGCGCGAGCAATTTTAGCGACTTAATTTCAGCATTCTGCCACTGACGAGGTGCAGCGCATTGCTGCACTACCAACAAACCCCAAACCCCATCTTTTGTTAATATTGGCAAACTCAAACAAGCCCCGATCTGAAACCGATCTACAAGCTGCTTTTGGTAAGGAGACAAGCTTGCAGTGTAGGTATCTGCGATCGCCACTAATTTTTCTTGTTGATAAAGCTTGGTAGAACTTAACCCAAAGGTGACGGCGGGCAGTTTTTCCTTCAGCATGGGGGTAAAACCATCTCTCATCGCCTCCGCAGCAACTATCCCCAGCGTTGGATTCGTAAACTCATACACCACCACGCGATCGGCTTGCAGGGCGTTTTGTACCTCCATGACAGCAGTAGCAAGCAAAGTATCTAGATCGGAATATTGGCGGATTTTGCTGGCGATCGCCTGTACTTGCTCTACCTCTAATCCATCTCCTGCATCTTGATATGGCAACACATTTACCAATTCTTTTAACCTGCGAATTCTGTCTCGCAATGGCCCTGTTTCCACCCAATCAGCTTGATCTAGTTCAGTTCGTAATTCTTCTAAAGTGGAGATAACTTGCTGTTGTGTAGGTATAACGGTATGCCCGTTACCAGTTTCTTTATGACCGTTGCTGGAAGTTGAGTGTGGTTGGTTGGGTGTAAGATTGGGTTGCGTTACCATAATCTTTCTTGCTATTAAAGTTGTCGGAGTTAATAAGTAGAATGCAGAGTAGACTTCTTGTAGAAGTCGGGAAAAGGGTAAGGGGATAAAGGTTAAAGGGAAAAGGGAAAACGAATGAACAAGTCGCCCACGTTAGCGTAGCGGCCCGAAGTGCGGGGCGTTAGCGCAGCGGGACGAAGTTCGGTTTTTACCTTTTCCCCTTCCCCTTTCCCCCTTGCCCTTTTTCCTTTACCCTTTCCCTCCAAGAGTGCAAAACTATTTTTGCAAGAGGTCTAGTGTTAAAGAGACTGAAGGGCTTGAATCACAGCATGGGTGTCAACTAACATCAAAGGGCTACCTTGAGCATCCATAAAGTAACCCTGTAAGAAAGATTTGAGTCGGGCGGGTAACATCGATGCCGAAATCGCTAACCGTTCTTGGGAATCGTAAACTTCAATGGTATTGACTTGCTCCACCAACAACCCGACAGTTTGATTCTGGACTTGAACCAGCATCGCCATGCCAGAGTTGCGTATATTGTCTCGCCGACACCAATGTGTTGCTCCCAGTAAACCTGCTAGATCGAGAATCCAGATAGCTTCTCCCCGCCAATTCATGATGCCTAACAAGAATTCTGCGGCCTGCGGTACTGGTAAAATCTCTGTAAGTGCAACTTGAATTACTCCCCGCAAATCAGCTAGTGGGAGTAACCCATTTACCTTTCCATTTAACGGAAATCTTAAAAACCTCTGGTTGTTTCCTTGGGGGGAGTTTTCCAGAATGGGTAGTGAAGAAAAGCGATCGTTGGCCTGTACCATTGCCCCAGTTTCCTTTAGCGAATAAATTTACTAACAGTCTGGAGCAAGGTATTTTCATCTACAGGTTTGACTAAATAGGCATCGGCACCACTCATATTGCCCCAAGTTCTATCAACATCTGTGTTTTTAGTTGAGCAAATCACTACCGGGATTGCTTTTGTTATCGGATCGGCTTTCAACTTGCGGCAGAACTCAAATCCACTTTGGCCTGGCAAAATCAAATCCAGTAGAATCAAGTCAGGTTTTTGTTGTTTCAACCGCAGTTGAGCTTCTTCACCACTGCGAACTTCATAAACTGAATATCCTCCTTGCTCCAGGTAACGTGTCATCTTTTCGGATTCTGTAAGGCTATCTTCAACTAATAGAACTTTTTTCATTTTTATTCCTAACTATTTAATTGAGAATTTGAAAATAAGGCAGAAGGCAGGAAACCTTTTTTTGTCTCACGCCCAGACGCTCTAGGCACAGAAAAAGAGATTGAAATTAACCTAAACGCTTAAATACTTGTGCAGCATATTAAGTACTTTTTCTGCCTCTACGGGTTTACCCAAAAAGTCAGTTGCCCCGACTAATTTTGTTCGCATCCGATCTACTATTCCATCTTTCCCGGTTAAGATGACGACTGGCACATCTTTAAGGCTTGGAGTTTTACGAATTTGAGAACAAATTTCATAGCCATTCACTTTTGGCATCAAAAGATCCAAAAAAATGAAGTCGGGCTTGCTTTTAATTAGCTTTAAAACTGCTGTCAAGGAATCTTGAATGCCAACAAAGCGGTAACCTTGTTGGCTGAGAATTTCCTCTAAACTGCGGCAGATTACTGGGCTATCATCTACACAGGCTACTAAAGGTCTTGAGGCATCAATAATTGCTTTGCTAGCTGCTGGAGGGGCAGTTTGTATAACAGTGTTCTCTTCTGTGTTCCGTGAAGAATTGAGATTATTAACTGTACTAGACGGACTGACAATTTGTTTGTTAGTCGTTGGGGTTGCAACTTGTATAACAGTGTTCTCTTCTCTGTTCGGTGAAGAATTGGGATTATTAACTGGATTGGACGGACTGACAATTTGTTTGCTAGTCGCCGGGGGTGCAACTTGTATAACAGTGTTTTCTTCTGTCTTGGGTGAAGAATTGGGATTATTAACTGCACTGGGTGGGTTGCCAGTTTCTTGACTAATCCCAACCTTTCTGGGGCTTGGGGTGGGTGAAAAAGCGATCGCCCCTGCTTTTATTAATGGCATCAAGAACCGAGTCAAAGCTAAGACATCCCGATTGGTTTTTTGCCCTAGACCTCGTAAAGTTTTTGTGCCATCAACTAGAGCAATAATCTGTTTAGAGGATGCTTGTCCTTGGAGTAGCTCAAGTTTGTCAATGACAGGATATAAATTAGGCGAGTAACTTGCCAATCCTGCATCTCGCCATTCTTGCCAAGCTTGTGTAGCCTGTTTCAAGACTTCCTCAGTTGGTATTACAGCTAGGAGAAAGCCAGGAACTGCACCAACAACGGTACTAGGTGACAACAGCCCTGCTGGATTGTTGCTATTTCTTTTGGCTTCAATGTACTGCATTATATCAAACAGGACTTCAGCTATTAAGCTTGTAATCAGGCTAACAAGTTGCTGTTGTTCGATTAATTTTTGTTCTCGCAATTTACCAAGAATGCAATACTCGCGATAACTTTCCTGGGGAGAGACAAGCCCCTGCAACTTTGTCACATCCAGATTAGAACAGTATTGCGACAAGTGCCGTCGCCATCGCTCATCGGCATTAGAACCGCCACCCTGCCAAATTAATCGTCCTAAACGAAAATATAGCGTCCAAGTCGGCCCGTCCCTTGCCTCAAGATTCAGCCTGCCTGTGAATAATTTAGTTTGAAGTTGCTCGATCAATTGATACACAATGGATCGCACCTCCTTATATATCTTGAGTTTTGCATTTAGATTAAAATTCCTCAAACAATCAAGCTTACTAACCTCATCCTGCGATCGCCAATAGCAAATTTCAAAACTTCAATTGAGCTACCCCAGCTTGTTATATTCCTTTCCAATCCAGACATTTTTAAAGTTCAAAGCCGGAAGCTCGAACAAAGATTTAAGCTCTTTTTTTTAATTAGAAAAAAGTTATCTATATTACTTTTGCAATGTTACATGTACTGAGACAATTGCTTGTCAATACAGACCTTAAAAAGATGGAAATGTTGAATATTACAAAGCATAGACCAGCTTTAATGCTTATCGATTGCGTACTATGCCTGCTTAAGGCAAAAGCCACAAGCGATGGCCTAACCGCTAGTCTGCAATTACAAAAAATGAGCTTGAATCCAGTTTGTCAAGAAATTGCTTGTTACCGAATAAAGTATTGGCGATCGCGTTGTTCTAGTATCCCTTGCTTGATTAAGGAGCGCAGGATATCTATTGTTTGCACCCTGGTTAAGCCTATTACATCTTCAATTTCTGTTAGAGTAGCTCCTTCTGATTGCTGAATGTATTGCTGCACTTTAGATTTAGTATCTGCATTCAACGCAGGCATTTTTCTAGTCATGGTATTGACGGGAGGACGAAAACCAGTGGCTTTAATTCCAGAACGAGATATTGACCATTTTGGAACCGTTGCCACTAATTTTTCTGTTTTAGCAGGAGGCGGGGAAACTGGTTGTTCGCGAGTGCGATTGCCCCAAACATTTTTATGTAAAATTTCCCGGAAATTTTGCAAATCTTGGAACAATGCCTGAGCCTTTGCTGCCCGCTGTTGGCGGTATTCTTGCTGGCGTTGGCAGACATCTGTTTTTATTTGCAATATTTCTAATTGCCGTTCTACAATCTCTTGCTGAAATTGCTGCTGTTGTAACTTTCTATTGTTATGAAGGCTAGTAACAGAACTGCTCAATTCTTGATGAAGCAAATCTGCTTGCAGCTGCAATTCTTGTTGAGTTAGTTGTTTCCATTGGTTAACTTGTTGACGGCGTTCAGCGGTTATTTGCAATCGCTCTTGTCGCTCTTTTTCCCATGAATTCTTGAGAGCCATCAGCTGAAATCTCCTATTTTGTTAACTAGAAACATTAAATGGGAGTCATGAATGAAGACTCCCTTTTTAATGTGGTGTTAAGCAGCAGCCGGAACAGCAGCCTGAGATGTTAAACCAACTGCTTCGGCATATCTTAAGTAAGTTTCAACTGAAGCAATCACAATCCGAGCTTCAACTGCTAGCAATTCAATACCAACTAAAGAAACACGTACCCAAGCATCAACTACAATTCCTTTGTCTAAAATGCGGTCAATAACTTCAGCCAGACTTGAAGATGAGTTAACTTTTTCAACAGCCATTTTCTTTTCCTCTCACAACTCTAATTATTGTTTTCATCTTGCTCGGATCGAGCAGTAGGTAAAACTTACACAATGTGTTTTATTCTTCCTGGATTTAGTGTTCCCAAAAACATAAGATAAATAAAAGAAAATAAAAAAATACTAAAAAGTTAACAATATTTTTTAGACAACAAAAATAAAAGAAAAAATCATCTCGTCTTGATTTTTCTTGACAAGCTTTAAATATTATTTTTTATGAATTTATATGAGAGTATTTTGGAGAAAATGATACGGCGGCAGAGGTTCGCTCAGTGCTAATTGCCAATGCGAGGATTGTACTTGCCAAAGAGAAAATTGCTGCGTACTGACCGTTGAATTGTTGCGCTGTGCTAAAAAGTGGATTTGTCGCACATCTGGCTGTCGAGTTTCACAGGTAACATTTGTATATGTTTTGAGAATTAACTGGTTCAGGAGTTCCCACTGTTCGGATTGTTGTGCTTGAAATGCTTGCTGTGTTTGGTAGCGTTGTTTTTTAGCTAATAAATAGGCTTTTCCCCTAGCATCAATAGTGTCAGAGTCGTCAAGCAAATTACAGGGTGTAGCTTTTAAAGTGTACTCAACTTTGTCTCTTAGCTGGGTTAGGGTTTGTAGATATTGCTGTTGGTGCTTTTCTAGATGATTAAACAGTGTTTCTTGAGAGTTAAAACCGCTGCCAAAGCGTAGGGGGAGAAGGGGAGTTTGTTGAAAAAGTTCTCGAATTACGCGATCGTGGGTTAACACAGATTGAAGTAAACGCTCATCTGTTGCTTGTAATGCTTCCAGTGAGATTTCCGGCTCTACGATCGCGGCTAAACCAGAAGAGTAAACAAGTTCGGTATTCCTTTCCATCCCTACAGGTAGAACAAGCGGTGAGGCGATCGGTACTAGAAGAGCATAGGCGTATATTGACATAAGTAGGTTGCTGTGAATGTCGATCGTTGAGACAAGGCAGAGGGCAGGAGGGAAGAGGGTTTTAGTTGTTCTGTTTATAGCGATTCGCTGTTAAATGAGGTACAAAAATAATGTTTTTTAACGCAGAGGGGCGCGAAGGAATGCGCAGAGGTACGCAGAGGTTTGCCTAATTTAGAAAGCAATGTATTAAGCGTTTTACCTAAGTAGCTTTGGCTGTGAACTTCTGCCTCTATTCAGATTGGTGCTGATTAGCAAGCATCTGATATGTAACTTGAAAATCATCATTTGTTATCTGAATCAAGCTGGAGTCGCTTAATCCTTGAGCGCGATATCGACGAATCGCGCTTAAAGCAGCTTGATTGCTCAACAAAGCCAAGTCTGCGCCATTCCAACCTTCGGTAACTGTCGCCCAGGTTTCTAAATCGACATCAACCAGGGGGCGATCTAGATTGTGAACTCGTAAAATCGCTAATCGGCTGGCTCTATCTGGCAAATCGATTTTGATTTGTAAGTCCAATCTTCCGGCTCTGAGCAAGGCAGGATCGAGGGTTTCTGGACGATTGGTTGCTCCTACTAACAGTACTTTTGGGCATTCATGCAACCCATCCAATTCGGTGAGCAGTTGACCGACAACGCGATCGCTAACTCCAGAATCACCACTGAATCTTCCCCGTGCTGGTGCTAAGGTATCGATTTCATCTACAAACACAACGCAAGGCGCTGCTTGCCGAGCTTTGCTAAAGAGTTCTCTGACTGCTTGTTCTGCGGCTCCTACCCATCGGCTGAGTAATTCCGGGCCATTCACAGCAATAAAGTTCGCTCTAGCCTGAGAAGCGATCGCTTTTGCCAGTAAGGTTTTTCCCGTTCCCGGCGGCCCCCACAACAGAATCCCACGGGGAGGCTGGGCTTTGGTTTGTTCGTATAGTTCGGGATAGAGAAGTGCGCCCTCTACAGATTCTTGAAGTTTTTGTTTCACATCATCCAAACCACCAATGTCATCCCAACTGACACTCGGCGCTTCAACTGCTACAGACCTGAGAACTGAGGGTTTTATCTCCTTAATTGCTTCGAGAAAATCCTGCTGCATGACAGCCATGTTCTCAGGAATGGGACTGTTGAGTGAGGGGACTTGACGACGAAGGGCAATGTAGGCTGCTTTTTGACAAAGTGCTTTGATATCCGCACCGACAAAACCAACGGCCAAATCGGCGATCGCTCCTAAATCAACCGCAGTTTCCAAGGGCATGGCACTTGTTAAAATCGTGAGAATTTCCAATCTTCCATTGCGATCGGGAACGCGAAAATGAACTTCGCGATCGAAGCGTCCCGGACGACGCAGTGCCGGATCGAGATAATCGGGACGGTTTGTTGCTGCTAGTACGAGTACGCCTTCGGTTTTGGCAAACCCATCCATTAACCCAAGCAACTGCGCCACTAGTCTTTTTTCAACTTCACCTTCTACTTGACTGCGATCTGGGGCAAGGCTGTCAATTTCATCAATAAATATTAGACAGGGAGCAGAACGAGTTGCTTTCTCAAAAATGCTTCGTAAACGAGCTTCTGCTTCCCCGTAATACTTGCTCATCACCTCTGGGCCATTGATGGCAATGTAGTTTAACTCTAACTCTTCTGCCAAAACACGGGCTGTTAAAGTTTTTCCCGTACCTGGCGGGCCGACTAGCAAAACCCCACGCGGAGGCTCTAACCCTAATTTCGCCAATAAATCTGGACGTTTCAGGGGAATTTCAACTAACTCTCTGATTTCTTTGAGAACATCACCTAAGCCGCCGACATCTTGCCAGGAAGTTTTTGAGTTTGTCCGGGCTGATGGGGGAGTGACCTCAGCATCATCCGTTGGTGTAGCTGCATCGTTGGAATTGGATCGGACTCGGCTGGAATTACTTGTTCTCGGAATATTGCCTTGTCGGGGAATACTACTGAGATTATGAGAGCGAATTTGAATAGAAGTTTTTAACTCGCCTTTTTCTGCTTTTTCTTCTAATGCTTTGGCAATTTCTAATAGCTGTTCAAATCCTTTAAATATGTCGTCCATTGATTTTAGTTAAATAAAAGATAGAGAAAGATTTAATTTCAATAGGCTTCTTGCACGAATGTTAAAAACAAGAATTTTTTATCTCACGCAGAGAAGCCACTGCGTTGGGCGGGTTTCCCGACTTGAAGCAAGTGGCACGCTTAGAGGCGCGGAGAGTTACAGAGAAATAAACTGTTTAGTAGTCATAATGTGATTGATGCAAGAGGTCTAATAATTTTTGATTTTCAATTTTATTGCTGTTTAGTTGGAACTGAATAATCGCAGACGAGCAAAGTTAAAGGGGGCAGTGAAGTTGTTGTAGCGAATTCGCAAACGTTCTTCAAATTGGCGATCGAGTGCTTCAACCTGTTCGCTAAATTGTGATTCTGCTTCCCAAGGAATTAGGTAAGCTGCGTTGTAAATCATTGTGTCCATTTGGGGATTATTTTCCACTACATCGATCGCAATGGAGTTAAGCGTGCCTTGAAATAAATTTATGATGTCTTGTTTGCGATCGCTCATTCCCTGTTCGATGGCTTGTCCTATTTGGATTACCTGCTCCATATTCAGAGGTTGACCCGCTAGCTTATCCCTTTCAGTTTTGATATCTGGATTTTCTGCTAACAATCCCTGAATTTCTGCCTCGGTATCCCAAAAAACTTTGACGCTAACTTCTCGGCGACCCGATAACTTTGCTAGCAACTGCGTCAATTCTTCTTGATGAGGACGAATTAATTGTTGTGAAAACGTTTCCCAGCTAGAAACCAAAAGTCCAAATTGCACGGGGAGTAAATTGCGTTGGCGTAGCCCGTCGTAGACATCGCCTGCTTGCATGATTTCCTCAAGGACTTTTTCATGACTTAGCAGGTTACGACGGCTTGCTAAATAACGCTCTTGCTGTGCTTCGGAGTAAATTACTGCAAAACCATCTAAAATTTTTATTTGTACGGCTTGCCGATCTAACCCCTCTAAATTTAAATCTTGCGGAGCAGGCAAGGTCAAAATTCCGTAAATGTAAAAGCCATAACTCATAACAATGTATTACCAAGAAGAATGTAGATAAAAAAGTTACACCAAAATGGGATAGCAAGTATTGTTTGAAATTCTTGGAACACCTTCCTAGCAAAGGCTTTTAATCCAAAATCCAAAATCTAAAATCCAAAATTGGTATTACAGGGGTTTAGAAGTGAGTACTAGTCTTAACTTGGCATGAACTAAGTTCAACTGAGCCAGCCCTAAGTCTAAGTCACCTTCAACCACCACACCTGTATTTAATAGGCGATCGAGGAGTTCTAGAATAGAGGGTTGACTAGAGGTTTCGCCAGGGTAGTATCCTCCAGATTGGGGAAGTAAAGTTCCTATTTCACCCAAGTTGATATTCAAATCGCTTGGGTCAATATCAAACACCTCGCAAAGCTTAACAACCTGTTGTTCTAGCTGTCGCAGGCTTTCGGCTGCCCGATCTAACTCAGAGTCGCTGAGGTTGCCAGCATCCATACGCCGAATCACCTGAGCTTCCATGAGTTGGCGTATCAGTTCGACAACCGTCAGTAACAACGGTGCTAAACCGGAATCGGAACCTTTTGATTTGCTAATCGCCTGCATTCTGATGATTAATAGGATTGAGTGCTTTGAGCGATCGCAGTTCTGTTTCTAGACTGGCAATACGCTCTTGAAGTTGTTGATTAGTTGTTAATAAGGTGCGAGTTTGACTATTAAGATAGGGGTCGCTTTCCCACCAGTTAATTCCAATCTCTTTGGCTTTATCAACAGAAGAAATCAACAAACGAATCCGAATGTTGAGCAGTTCTGTAGAGCCGACGGAAACAGAAATATCTCCTGCGATCACAATGCCTTTATCCAAAACCCGTTCGAGAATATCTGCCAAGGTAGAACCTTGAGTTGCTGTGATAACTCCCCGGTTAGTATGAGTACTCATTTGTTTATTAAATGGACAGAATCAAAAGCCACTTGTGATATGTTTGGCAGTTCAGTATTACCCTGCATTTGCAATAATACTCCCTGCTCTCTGAGAGACTTGAGTGCAGCTACAATTTGACTGCGATCGATCCCTAATTCTGTTGCCAAATCAGAGAAACGCCTTCCTGGAGACTTGCACAGGTAGTTATAGACTTCATGCTCGTAAGGTACTCGTTGTTCCAATACAATCTGATTTTGTCTGTCTGGTATTATCTCTTCTGCCGGCTGAGATTGAGTATTTGTACTACGATACAATTCACTCAAAACCTCTTCCAGTAGCCGAGTTGCTTCCATACGAGGTTGATTTGTGCGAGTCAGCAGGATATCAGCACAAATATCTTGGAAGTTAGGCTCTTCAAAGTTTACAGAAATTTCGTGTTCGTGGCAGATTCGAGCAATCATCAGACAGGAACGTAAGCCACCGCCTTGTCCAGAGCCAGAACGACTCCAAAACATCCGCACTAAGCGCACGATTTTGTCTGCTTTCTCAGAATCTATGCCTGTTTTCTGAATTACAATCTCCTGCTGAGTTAGTTCATCAGGTGGAGGCATATCGATGGTAATAACACGATCCATCAAAGCATCCTGAGTTGCATGGACTCCACAATACTCTTGAGGATTTGATGTTAAGATTGCCCGAAACTGAGGATGAACCCGGATATACTCGGCTCGATGTTGGTTTGTTGGCAAGACTAACAACCTCTCCTCAAGTACGGAAAGTAAAACGTTATTTACCTCCGGGTGCGATCGATTGAATTCGTCGTAAACCAGCGTAAATCCTTCTTTACAAGCTAGGGTTAATCGGGCATCAACCCAGTGTTGTCGGAGTTCATCCTCAACTTTCACAACGCTGTGGATGAAGTTATCAACAACCTTTTTGCGGGTGTAACCTAATTGATTACCAATCAAGTCTGAGGTTTTAAACTCATCATCTCCAAATAAGAGAATGATAGGCTGGTTGAGCAAATCAGCTAGATGCATTGCCAGAGTAGTTTTTCCGACTCCAGCCGCACCACGTAAATGTACTGAAAAACCTGACTGTAGATAGCGCAAAGCACGTTGAGCGATGCGTTGAATAGCAGGGGTATTGACAAATCGTTGGGGAGATGCATTTAATACTGTTGTCAAGCTCTAAGTACCTCGTAAGTAATAATTTTATGTAAAAGTAATTTTTTGCACATCGGGAATATAAAATACAGATGTCAATAAGCCTTAACTGGAGTCAAATCCTACGCATTTTGGCATCAACATAAGACTAGTAATGTTTAATATTTATGTCATCAGCATGATTACGGTCTTGCGAGGACAGCTTTAATAAATCCACACAAGTGTAAATTACTATGGTTCTGCGCTTTTTACTATTACCGATTACCGGCCCATTAATGGGGGTAACGTGGCTTGGGGAAAAAATTTTAGAACAAGCGAGTACTGAAATTGATGATAAAGAAAATCTCAGCAAGCAGCTTCTTGCACTGCAACTTGCTTTTGATATGGGAGAAATTCCCGAAGAAGAGTTTGAAATTCAGGAAGAAGCTCTTTTATTAGCAATTCTGGAAGCCGAAAAGCAGGAAGGCGATGAGACACAAGAGTAATGCAGAAGGCAGAGGAGGAACTACACCCCCGAACGCGAGGCTTTTTTCATCGAATTTAATCTGCGATGTGTGGATGAGAGAAAATATAAGTATCGCGATTCAGAATATAATCAGCCATGACTGAAACCAAACCCACCCGTACCGCACACAGGGGACGAATATTCCCTGAAATTCAGTGGAATGAAGAACAAAAAGCACGACATGAAGCCGAACGCGAGGTTTTTTATCAACGTTGTAAACCTATTTTTGAGCGAGTCAAATCAGAATTAATTGAAACTCACTACAACTGGTTTGTTGCAGTTGAACCGGATAGTGGAGAATATTTTGTTGATAAAGATTTAGAAGTAGTTTCATTACGGTGTCGCGAACAGCATCCAGGCAAAATCCACTATACTTTTCGGATTAATGAGTCTGGGGCTTGCGGGACGGTATAATGATGACTTTAAAAGATATTCGAGCAAGCATTGTAGATTAATCTACACTACTACTCTTTTTCTTCATTATCTACTTCTACAGACAAATTCTCCAATTCTGCTTCCAACTGCTCAATAGTTGGTAAATTTGTTTGTAACTCTTTGGGCAGTGATTTAGTAAGTTTAGTTTGCCATTCAGCAATGCCAATTGGTTTATTGACATCACGCAGTGCATACTCAGCAATAATATTATCCTTACTTGCACACAAAATTAAACCAATTGAAGGACTATCTAGAGGAGATTTAAGTAAATCATCTACAGCCGAAAGATAAAAATTTATTTTTCCTGCATACTCAGGTTTAAATTTACCTGTTTTCAGTTCAATTACTACAAAACAATGTAATTTTACATGATAAAAAAGTAGGTCTATATAAAAATCTTCATTTCCAACTTTTAAATTATATTGCTGCCCAACAAAGGCAAATCCTATACCTAATTCTAAAAGAAATTGGGTAATATGTTTAACAAGCTCTTTTTCTATTTCTCGTTCTTGTGCTGCTTCTCCTAAAGTTAAAAAATCAAAAACGTAAGGGTCTTTTAAAGTCTCTTTAGCAATGTCTGATTGAGGAGAGGGTAATATAGCATCAAAGTTATTCACAGCTTTTCCCTGACGCTCAAAAAGTCTATTGTCTATTTGTAGAGTTAAAATATTGCGACTCCAACCATTTTCTATGGTCTTCTGGATATACCATTCTCGCTCAAAATTATTTTTCACTTTCTCTAAAATTACACAGTTATGAAACCAGGGAATTAGTGCAGCAGCCTGCTGCACAATTTGTTCATCTGGGTAAGCTTCAGCAAAAGCCCGCATATACTTAAGATTACGTGCTGAGAATCCTTTCATCTCTGGGAAGGCTTCTTTTAAGTCCCTGGCAAGACGTTCGATAACTTTTGTTCCCCATCCCTGTTGTTGTTGTCGAAGAAGAATATCTCGCCCAATTTGCCAATAGAGCAATATCAATTCGCGGTTAATAGATAATGCCGCTCGTACCTGGGCGTTGCGTATGCGTTCTTTTAGCTCTCGCAAGAAATTGTCATAATTGTCCATTTCGGTTAATTCTTTCCCAGCTTACTAAATAAATTACTGCCCCAACAGTGTACTTTCTACTGGTTTACAATCTAACTTGTCAACTTGTAAACATTTGAATTATATTGCACTTCCCTGGTTTGGTAACAGAACATTAAACCCACATAACTATGACAAGGCTCGAATTAAAAAATTATCAAGTTTGGCAAGATTTAACTGAAATATTACAAAGTTTAGATGCTAATTTTCTTGTTCAAGAACATCTCGATCAATGTGATTATAAAGTGTGTGGCTATTGGGATGAACAAGATGAATATTATGATAAAATTACATTACCTCGTACCCTAGAAGCCGAATTAGTTAGCAGTTCAATAGGCGTTACTCACGAAGAACGTTTTTTACAACTAAAGTTTTTGCTCATAGCTGATTCTGTTGATAATACGAAAACTGCGAGTAACAATGCTTAAAAACTTGGTGAATTGGTTCTTGTTTATGATGAAAATCTAGAATTTATTGATAAAAATTGGCTTTTAGATGTTGATTATCCATTCCTTGTGAAGCGATCTGGCTAATTTTAGGGAATGGAGTAGAAATAAGAACCTCAACAATTCTTCAACAGTAAATTTTTGTTTTTTGTTCTCCATATTTTTACACATTTTATATAATGATTGAAATTTTAACTCCAGAACGAAAAGCCTTGGTTCCCCATTATCAAGAGAAGTGGAGAAATATTGCGCTATCTACTGAAAGAATAGATGAAGAAAAGGCAGAAAATGCTATTAAAGAAGCTTATGCTCTAATTAATTTATCTGAACCAGAAGTGATTTTTTGTGATAGCCCACTAGAAGCAAAAGAGATTATACTAGCATCTTACAAACTAGGGCGTGGAATCTCTAACCAATTTAATATCAAGCTTTTAGAACAACTCAAAGAAGAATTAATAAACAGAAGTGGGTATGAACTCAGTATATTTTTAGAGGTTTGGGAAGAAAAGCTAGAAGAAGAACTTTCTAGTAAAATCTGGTTTTATATAATGCTGCATTCAGAAATAGAGAAACATATATATGAGCCTTGGCTGAGAATAGAACAATGGATAAGCTATGGTAGTTGCTTTGACTTTTGCATTTCCATTTTAGACTTAGCTCATTCCAATAAAATCTGGCAGGTTTTTCAAGCATTAGTTAGTTATTGTGGCTTAATTATCCCTTTTGAGCAAATAGCTATAATTTGCAATCGTCCTATTAAAATCTCTTTCGATAATCAACAAAGACTTCATGCTGAGGGTAAAGCTGCTGTGCAATTTGCTGATGGATTTAGCCTATACGCTTCTCATGGTGTAATAATAAGCGAAGAATAAAATTCATTATCAGAGACAACAATCTCGACAGCGTAAGGAAGTTGCGAAGAATAGACAAGCTGAAATCTTAGTACTTAGTATTCCAATGTTATGGTGTTGAATTTGGGTGTATTGTCCTCTAACTCAGGATTTGCTTGCTGATGGGTGATGTCTTCTTCAGCAATGATTTGACTATTTAAAATAGCAAGACGCTGCTGAATCTGATGTCGGCGTGCTTCGAGCTTCTGTAGTTCCTGCTCTAAACGCTCTTTTTCCAACATCATTTTGTAAGCATTTAAGTAAACTCTTGCTTGTGAACGTTGAGGAGGCATGGAGCTAAGTTTGGCTTGAATTTGTCCGCGATTTGGAGTGCGATGCATAATAAATTTCTCTCTGGGTATGAAAGTATTTAGTCTAATTAACACTTAAAATAAACAGGCTGCGGCTGCTTGGATGCGTTCTAAAGGCTGAACTGAGCGAGGAAGCACTGGTAAGCGAACCATTGTTAAACCTGGAAAATCGCAATTAACGATCGCTGTAGAATTAAAGCGGTTTAGAACAAGGTAATTCTGGCTTACACCTATTTCTTGCAGAGATTTGAATAGGCGTTGTTGTTCGGCAAGTACGCTAGCCTGGTTAAGTGTAACCCCAATGAACTCTGCTTGTTGTGGGTCTTTTAGCACTTTTTGGGCTTTGACTACGCGCTGTCGCAAAGTTCGCAAACGCCCCATAAACTCTGTACGACCAAGAACATTCTGATACTTAATCCAGAGTTTGAAAATCCATGCTAGCCAGTCTGCTAGTGCAGTTGGCATTTCTAGAAAACGCAGAAGATGACCTGTAGGAGCAGTGTCTAAAATAATCAAGTCTTCTTCTTGTTGCTCTAGCAATTCCATTACTGTTAATAGGGAAAGCATTTCATCAATCCCTGGTAAAGCTTGCTCGACAATTTTGCGCCAAGCAACAGGAGCATAGGCCATTTCAATGGCTTCGCTTGTTTGGGTTTCGCCACTCATCATTTCGGCCAGTTCCCATAGGTAATCGGCTCTGAATTGCTCCAGAAGGCGATCGCTATCTACTTCCTGACCTCGAAGATTAGCAGTTATTTGATATGGTTCGTGTCCTAAACTCAGACCAAAGGCATCACCCAAGGAGTGGGCTGGATCGATAGAAACCATACGAATTTTGCGATCGCGATGTTGTTGAGCCATAGCCCAACCAATCGCAGCTGCTACTGTGGTCTTGCCTACTCCACCTTTACCGCCAATTAGTAACAGGCGGCGACCTTGGCTGAGAAAATCTCCAAAGCTAGGAGGAATTGTTTCCGGCCATTGAACTGGGAGTAGATCGATAGGAGATGGCGGTTCAAGCTGAGGAACATGGATTTGGTCGATGAGATGGCTGAGGGCTACAATCCCTAAAGGCTCCTTATCTTGCTGTGGCACGATAAAAATCGGCTTGCCGTTAGCAAGATCCGTATACTGGCCGATGAGCGGTTGTTGTTCTTGGTAACGATCTGGGTCAGTCGCACTAGTAAGAACTTGGTTGACAAACAACCCTCCGCAAGGCATCTGCATGGTTTGTAAGGCTTCTAGGAATCGTTTTGATTCCAACCAACTCATTGGTTCGGCGATCGCAACTAACAAACAAGCTGTATGCTTAGGATCTTGAAGCAGACGACGACCTTGGGAAAGTTCAGATTTTAGAGTTTGCAAAAATTCGTCAGCGCGATCGGGTTTGTAACTTCCAGCAAAGGTCTTGCTAATATACCGATGCTTTTCTTGAAATAGTTCGAGAGAGTGGAGGAAAGTGTCTAAAAAATCCATCAATCCAAACAAGTTGAGAGTATGACCGCTAGGAGCCATATCAACTACTACTCGATCTACCTGCTGCTCGTTGAAAAGGCGTTGGATCTCTAACAAACCCATCAACTCGTCCAGTCCAGGCCAATTTAAATCCCAAACTGGATGTAAGTCTTCTCCTTCAACAAAACTACCTCGCTCCACTAGCAGTTCTAATACCTGACCGTAACGTTCTTTAAACTTTTGTAGCAAAAGCTTTGCATCCAACGCCCTTACTAGTAGGTTTGGTAGTTCCGCTATGGGACGAGGGATGTCATCAACGCTGACTTGTAAGACATCTCCAAGAGAGTGAGCCGGATCGGTAGAGATTAAAAGAATTTGCTCGTTGACAAATTTCTGCGCCCAACGATATGCAAAGGTGCAGGAGATTGTTGTTTTTCCGACTCCACCTTTGCCGCTAAACATAGCAAGGTGTAGATTATCAAAAAGTTCCATCCCGTTTGTCATTCCCGGCATTTTAGGATAAAGTTACTACATATTTTTGAAATTTATTTAAGTAATTTTGCTGAATAAACCTGTTTAAAATCTTAATTTTTTACGATTGGAGTCCCTGTAAAGCAAGAATCCTCGAATTTCCAATTCAGGGAGTGTCAAAACGATTGGACGAGGAACTATAACTGAGGGAAAGATTTAGCCAGGGGTGTCCAAAGGTAAGGAGATAAGATGGTTAACAGTTCTGAAGGCGATATAAATATTGGATGTCACGTCCAAGGTATTTCTGAATACAACTTTTTTTCTGACAGTCAATCTGAGGACATTCATCGTCGTCCACTCAAAATAGATTCTCCCTACTTAGGGATAAAAACTTTTGAAATTAAAGATAAAGACAAATTTTTTGGACGGGATAAGTGGATTACCGAGATTAGCGATCGCTTAAAAAAAGATGACGCACTCTTGCTTTTAGGAGCCGCATACACTGGCAAATCATCGTTGATTCTGGCAGGTTTAATTCCTTATTTAGGGTCTTATAAAAATTCATTAATCAATATTACTTTTCAACCAGATAAAAATCCTTTTAAATCTCTTTATAAGTGTCTAGCTTTTACTTATGGTAAAAAATCACAAATAGCGGATATTGCAGGAGAAATAAAAGAAAATACCTTAATTCAAATTGTCACATTACTCAAACAAGATTACGAACGCGTTCTGATTTTTATTGACCGATTTGAAGAACTGTTTACGAAAACTCAAAAGCCAGAACGTGACAAATTTGTTGCTAGTCTATTTCAATTGAGCCAGCAGCAGGATAGCTCTGTCAAAATTGTTTTAACAATGCGGCCTGATTTTTTGGATAGATTTAGTGAGTATCCGCAACTTGCGAAGATTCACGATCGCTATAGTTGTATTCTCACTAGAATGAGCGATGACGAATTAAAGTTAGCGATCGCTGAACCTGCTGCGAGACATGGCGTTACCTTTGAACAAGGACTAATCGAGCAAATTATTGATGATTTTCACCAACAAGATGATTCTTTACCACTTCTGCAATACACTCTCGATGTACTGTGGAAAAACGAAAATATTCAAAACCGGGTTCTGAAAATAGAGACTTATCAAGAACTAAAAGAGCAAATATTTAGTTATTTCAGCGAACAAGCTCATCAATTTATTAATCTTAGTGTTGGATGGGGCGATTCCCATTTGAGAGAACAGGAACAAGAGATTCAAAAGTTAAATCTTGCACTGACACAATTAAAACTGCGCGAACAATCCGCCAGGGTTTTGAATTTACTTCCCGTCCAACCGCTAGAAGGTTTGGTGCTGGCAATTCAAACAATAGGCGAGAATCTAGAGAAATACCCAAACCAGCTTTTAGCTGCCGTTTTGGGAAGCTTAAAGGAAGCAACAAACACGCCCACAGAAGCAAATTGCTTGCGCGGACACGAGCAAGAGGTAAATTGTCTAGCCTTTAGTCCTGATGGCAAGTTTATTGCTAGTGGCAGTAGTGATTCTACGGTATGCTTGTGGAATATCAATGGCAATCCCACTGCTCAATTTTTGTTGGGACACGAGCAAGAGGTAAATTGTCTAGCCTTTAGTCCTGATGGCAACTTTATTGTTAGTGGCAGTATTGACGGAATTTTGTGTTTATGGGATTTACAAAGTAATCTGATTACTCTACCGTGGCAGGGACATGAGGAAGGAGTTATTGCCGTCGCCTTTAGCTCAAATGGCGATTCTATTGTCAGTGTTGGTTTTGACGGAACGGTGTGTTTGTGGGATTTACAAGGTAACGCCATTACTCAACCTTGGCGCGGACATAAAGAAGGAGTGATTTCCGTCACGTTTAGCCCCAATAGCGATTTTATTATCAGTGTAGGTTTTGACGGAACGGTGTGTTTGTGGGATTTACAAGGTAACACCATCACTCAACCCTGGCACAAACATGAGGCAAAAATTATTTGCGTCGCCTTTAGCCCCGATCGCAAGTTTATTGTTAGTGGTAGTAGTGATTCTACAGTGCGATTGTGGGACATTCAAGGTAATCCCATCGGTCAACCTTGGCGCGGGCATGAAGGACGCGTAAATTCTGTAGCGTTTAGCCCTGATAGTAAGTTTATTATTAGTGGTAGCTGCGATCGCACAATACGCTTGTGGGATATTGAAGGCAACCCCATTACTCAACCTTGGCGGGGACATGAAGGACAGGTTAATTCCCTAGCCTTTAGTCCCGATGGCAAGTTGATTGCCAGTGGTGGCGATAAAACTGTGCGTTTGTGGGAGCTACATCAAATACTACAAGATCGGGTCATCAGGCGATCGCAGCGCAAATATGAGAATTGGGTAAATTCTGTCGCCTTTAGCCCGGATGGCAATTGGGTTGTTAGTGCCAGTAATGATACGACAGTGCGCTTGTGGGATATTGAAGGCAACGCCATCACTCAACCTTGGCGCGGGCATGAAAAAGAAGTGAATTCTGTCGCCTTTAGTCCTGATGGCAATTGGGTTGTTAGTGCCA